>NZ_FWXD01000001.1 GCF_900176275.1 Andreprevotia lacus DSM 23236
TGGCCAAGTGCTGGCCAAGCCGGGTTCGATCACCCCGCACACCAAGTTTGCCGGTTCGGTCTACGTGCTGAGCAAGGAAGAAGGCGGTCGTCACACGCCGTTCTTCAACGGCTATCGTCCGCAGTTCTACTTCCGTACCACCGACGTGACCGGTGCGGTTGAGCTGCCGGCCGGCACCGAAATGGTGATGCCGGGCGACAACGTGGAAGTGGTTGTGTCGCTGATCGCTCCGATCGCGATGGAACAAGGTCTGCGTTTCGCCATCCGTGAAGGCGGTCGTACCGTCGGCGCGGGCGTGGTTGCCAAGATCATCGAGTAATCACTCGCAAGCGGGCGGGCCGCAAGGCTCGCCCATTCGCTCTTTCATGTTGTGTTGGCGATCATGTGATCGCCTCGTTCTTTAGGAAAAACCATGGCTAACCAAAAAATCCGCATCCGTCTGAAGGCGTTCGACTATCAACTGATCGACCGTTCGGCCCAGGAAATCGTTGACACTGCCAAGCGCACTGGCGCTGTGGTCAAGGGCCCGGTTCCGCTGCCGACCAAGATCGAGCGTTTCGACGTGCTGCGTTCGCCGCACGTGAACAAGACCTCGCGCGACCAGTTCGAAATCCGCACTCACCTGCGTCTGATGGACATCGTTGATCCGACCGACAAGACTGTGGATGCGCTGATGAAGCTGGATCTGCCGGCTGGCGTCGACGTCGAGATCAAGCTGCAGTAATTGTTTCTGCCGCCGTCGGTGCGCTAAGTACTTGCGGCATAAGAAAAAGCTGTGCTAGTATCGCGGGCTTATCCCCTCTGGGGGTAAGCCCTTTTGTATTTTTAAATAGTCAGTTATTAGCCGATCAATCGTAATCGGCCCTGAAAAGGAAATAACTATGAGCTTAGGTCTTGTAGGTCGCAAGGTCGGCATGACCCGCGTCTTCGCTGAGGATGGTGCTTCCATCCCCGTGACGGTGCTGGATATGTCGGCTAACCGCGTCACCCAAATCAAGTCCGTGGAAACCGACGGCTATGCAGCCGTGCAGGTGACCTTCGGCGCCAAGAAGGCCAATCGCGTCAACAAGGCGGAAGCTGGTCATTTTGCCAAAGCAGGTGTGGAAGCAGGTCTGGCACTCGTGGAATTCCGCGTTGCTGCTGACAAGCTGGCCGGCCTGAAGGCAGGTGATGCGCTGTCCGTTGAGTTGTTCGCTGCCGGCCAATTGGTCGATGTATCCGGTACCTCGCAAGGTAAGGGTTTTTCCGGTGTCATCAAGCGTCACAACTTCAGTTCCAACCGTGCCACCCACGGTAACTCCCGCTCGCACAATACCCCGGGCTCCATCGGTCAAGCACAGGATCCGGGTCGTATTTTCCCGGGCAAGCGCATGGCTGGTCAGCTGGGTAATGTAAAGAGCACCGTGCAAAACCTCGAAGTCGTCCGTATCGACGTCGAGCGCCAGCTGTTGCTGGTGAAGGGCGCGGTCCCGGGTTCCAAGGGCAACGACGTTGTCGTACGCCCGAGCGTGAAGGCAGGTGCATGATGGAACTGAAAGTCATCAATGCTAGCGGTGAGGCGCAAGCCGCCGTCGCCGCGTCCGATGCGCTGTTCGCTCGTGAGTTCAACGAAGCGCTGGTTCACCAGGTTGTGACCGCGTACTTCGCCAATGCTCGCAGCGGCAACCGTGCGCAGAAGGACCGTTCGGAAGTTCATCACTCCACCAAGAAGCCGTTCAAGCAAAAGGGCACCGGTCGTGCCCGTGCTGGTATGACTTCGTCGCCGCTGTGGCGTGGTGGTGGTAAGACCTTCCCGAACAGCCCGGACGAAAATTTCAGCCAGAAGGTTAACCGCAAGATGTACCGTGCCGGTATCGCGACCATCCTGTCGCAGCTGGTGCGTGAAGATCGTCTGGTGGTGGTGGATTCGCTCGTGCTCGAAGCCCCGAAGACCAAGGAACTGGTTCAGAAGCTGGGCGCGCTCAAGCTCGACTCCGCGCTGATCATCACCAAGGAACTGGACGAAAACCTGTACCTCGCTTCGCGCAATCTGCCGAACGTGCTGGTGCTGGAGCCGTCGCAAGCTGATCCGGTGAGCCTGGTTCGCTTTGGCAAGGTCGTGCTGACCCGTGAAGCGCTGGCTGCATTCGAGGAGATCTTCGCATGACGCAATTCACAGAAAACCGTCTGCTTCAGGTTCTGCGTGGTCCGGTCGTATCCGAAAAGACCACCCTGGTTGCTGAAAAGACCGAACAAATCGTTTTCCGCGTGGCTGCTGATGCAACCAAGCCGGAGATCAAGGCTGCCGTCGAGCTCCTGTTCAAGGTGAAGGTCGAGGGCGTTACCGTACTCAACGTCAAGGGCAAATCCAAGCGTTTCGGCCGTTTCAATGGCACTCGCAAGGACTGGAAAAAGGCTTATGTGAGCCTGGCTCCGGGCCAAGAAATTGACGTCGCGGCTGCGCAATAAGGAGACTTAAACATGGCATTGGTTAAAGTAAAACCGACGTCCCCGGGTCGCCGCGCTGTCGTCAAGGTCGTTAACCCGGATCTGCACAAGGGCGCTCCGTACGCGCCGCTGCTCGAGTCGCAATCGAAGACTGCCGGTCGTAACAACCGCGGCGTGATCACAACCCGTCATAAGGGTGGTGGCCACAAGCAGCATTACCGTGTGATCGATTTCAAGCGCAACAAGGATGGCATCGTTGCCAAGGTTGAGCGTCTGGAATACGACCCGAACCGTACCGCCAACATCGCGCTGCTGTGCTACGCCGATGGCGAACGTCGCTACATCATCGCCCCGAAGGGCCTGAAGGCCGGCCAGTCCGTGGTTTCGGGTTCGGATGCACCGATCAAGGTTGGCTCGGCCATGCCGATCCGCAACATCCCGATCGGTTCGACCATCCACTGCGTTGAACTGCAGCCGGGCAAGGGTGCGCAAATCGCGCGTTCGGCCGGTGCTTCGGTTCAGCTGCTGGCGCGCGAAGGTGCTTACGCTCAGCTGCGTCTGCGTTCGGGTGAAATCCGCAAGGTTCACATCGACTGCCGCGCTACCTTGGGCGAAGTTGGTAACGAAGAGCATAGCCTGCGTTCCTACGGCAAGGCTGGTGCCAAGCGTTGGTTGGGTATTCGCCCGACCGTTCGCGGTACCGCCATGAACCCGATCGACCACCCGCACGGTGGTGGTGAAGGTCGTACCGGTGAAGGCCGCGTGCCGGTCAGCCCGTGGGGCCAGCCGACCAAGGGCTATCGCACTCGTAACAACAAGCGTACCGACAACATGCGTGTACGTCGTCGTCCTGCGAATAAGGGGTAATTGAACATGGCACGTTCTATCAAGAAGGGCCCGTTCGTTGACCTGCACCTGATCAAGAAGATCGAGGCTGCGCGTGGTTCGAACGACAAGCGCCCGATCAAGACCTGGTCGCGTCGCTCGACCGTGCTGCCGGACTTCGTCGGTCTGACGATCGCCGTGCACAACGGCAAGCAGCACGTTCCGGTCTACGTGAACGAAAACATGGTTGGCCATAAGTTGGGCGAGTTTGCACTCACCCGTACTTTCAAGGGTCACGCCGCCGATAAAAAAGCCAAGCGATAAGGTGAAGACATGCAAGTATCCGCTGTACTGAGCAGTGCTCGTCTCTCCGCCCAAAAAGCGCGGCTGGTTGCTGACCTCGTCCGTGGCAAGTCGGTCGAGCAAGCGCTGAACATCCTCGCCTTCAGCCCGAAAAAAGCTGCTGTCGTGATCAAGAAGGTGCTCGAGTCGGCAATTGCCAACGCCGAGCACAATGAAGGCGCCGATATCGACGCGCTGAAAGTCACGACGATCTTTGTGGACAAGGGTGCATCCCTGAAGCGTTTCTCCGCTCGTGCCAAGGGCCGCGGTAATCGCATCGAGAAGCAGACCTGCCACATCACGCTGACTGTTGGCGACTAAGGAGCGAATATGGGTCAGAAAATTCATCCGACGGGTTTTCGTCTCGCCGTCACCAAGAACTGGGCCTCGCGCTGGTACGCCAACAGCAAGAACTTCTCGGAAATGCTCACTGCCGACATCGCAGTGCGTGACTACCTGAAGAAGAAGCTGGCGAATGCCTCCGTGAGCCGCATCGTGATCGAGCGCCCGGCCAAGAATGCCAAGATCACCATTCACACCGCTCGTCCGGGTGTGGTGATCGGCAAGAAGGGTGAGGACATCGAGCTGCTCAAGAAAGAGCTGCAAAACATCCTCAAGGTGCCGGTGCACGTCAACATCGAAGAAGTGCGCAAGCCGGAAATCGACGCGCAGATCATTGCTGACGGTATTGCATCGCAGCTTGAGAAGCGCGTGATGTTCCGTCGTGCCATGAAGCGTTCGATGCAGAACGCCATGCGTCTGGGTGCCCAGGGCATCAAGATCATGTCGTCGGGTCGTCTGAACGGCATCGAAATCGCCCGTACCGAATGGTATCGCGAAGGCCGTGTGCCGCTGCACACCCTGCGTGCCGACATCGACTACGCGACTTCGGAAGCCAAGACCACCTACGGCATCATCGGTATCAAGGTTTGGGTTTACAAAGGCGAAGTGAAGCCGGGCGAAAAGGCTGCTGAGCCGGCGCCGGAAGCACAGAAGAAACCACGTAAGGGGCCTCGCAATGCTGCAGCCAACTAGACTTAAATACCGTAAGGTCCAGAAGGGCCGCAACACCGGTATCGCCACTCGTGGCAATACTGTTGCGTTCGGTACTTTCGGCCTGAAGGCTACGGCACGTGGTCGCCTGACTGCGCGCCAGATCGAAGCCGCCCGTCGTGCCATCACCCGCTACATCAAGCGTGGTGGTCGCGTGTGGATCCGTGCGTTCCCGGACAAGCCGATTTCGACCAAGCCGGCCGAAGTCCGTATGGGTAACGGTAAGGGTAGTCCGGAGTACTGGGTTGCTGAAATCCAGCCGGGCAAGGTGATCTATGAACTTGACGGCGTTAGCGAAGAAATCGCTCGCGAAGCGTTCCGCCTGGCTTCGGCCAAGCTGCCGTTCGCGGTGACCTTCGTTGCTCGCCAAGTGGGGCAATGATGAAAGCTGCTGAACTTCGTCAAAAATCTGTTGATGAGCTCAAGGTCGAACTGACTGCACTGCTGCGCGCCCAATTCGGTCTGCGCATGCAACATGCAACAGGTCAGCTCGCCAAGACGACTGAAATCAACCGGGTGCGCAAGGATATTGCGCGTGTTCGTACCATTCTGGCTGCCAAGGGTTAATCATGAGCGAAGCTAAACTCAAGCGTTCCCTGACCGGCCGCGTGGTCAGCAACAAGATGGACAAGACCGTGACGGTTCTGGTCGAGCATCTGGTCAAGCATCCGCTGTACGGCAAGGTCGTGCGTCGTTCCAAGAAGTATCACGCACACGACGAAGCCAACCAGTACAACGAAGGCGACCTGGTGACGATCGAGGAAGGCCGTCCGCTTTCCAAGACCAAATCCTGGTACGTGACTGCGCTGCTGGAAAAGGCACGAGTGGTCTGATCATTTTTTGATCAACGTACTTGCGCGGGCATTCTACTCTGTGTAGAATGCCCGTTTTTCTATGCTGCGGTGCTTGCAACGGCTGCAGTGTGTTCTTCCCCAACAGGATGTTCCTGACGGGGTCCAAAACTGGCCGCATCCTGGCTCGGTTTGGCCGAGCGTCTCGGCTTTGCCGGGAATTTATTGCGGTATAAGTTGGAGGTTGTTTTTCCATGATCCAAATGCAATCCATGCTGGAGGTTGCAGACAACACGGGTGCGCGTCATGTCATGTGCATCAAGGTGTTGGGCGGCTCCAAGCGTCGCTACGCTTCGGTGGGCGACATCATCAAGGTCACCATCAAGGATGCGGCCCCGCGCGGCCGCGTCAAGAAGGGTGACGTGTACAGCGCTGTTGTCGTGCGTACCGCCAAGGGCGTGCGCCGTGCCGACGGTTCGCTGATCAAGTTCGACGGCAACGCCGCCGTTCTCCTTAACAACAAGCTTGAGCCGATCGGCACCCGTATCTTCGGGCCGGTGACGCGTGAGCTGCGCACCGAGCGATTCATGAAGATCGTCTCGCTGGCGCCGGAAGTGCTGTAAGGAGATCGGAATGAACAAGATTCGCAAAGGCGACCAAGTGGTCGTACTGACCGGCAAGGACAAGGGCAAGCGCGCCACCGTGCTGCGCGTGCTGCCGACCGAAGACAAGGTCGTTGTCGAGGGCGTGCACGTTGTGAAGAAGCACCAGAAGCCGAACCCCATGCGTGGTGTTCAGGGCGGTATCGTCGAACTGACGCTGCCGGTGCACGTTTCCAACGTTGCTATTTTCAACCCGGCAACCGGCAAGGCTGACCGCGTAGGCTTCAAAGTGCTGGCTGACGGCAAGAAAGTGCGCGTGTTCAAGTCCAGCGGCGAAGTCGTCGGCGCCTAAGGGGTAAAACATGGCTCGTCTGCAAGATATTTACAAAGAGCAAGTGGTGCCGAAGCTGGTTGAGCAGTTCGGTTACAAGTCCGTCATGGAAGTGCCGCGCATCGAAAAGATCACCCTGAACATGGGTGTGGGCGAAGCGGTTGCCGACAAGAAGGTCATGGAACACGCTGTTGGCGATCTGCAAAAGATCACCGGCCAGAAAGTTGTGGTCACCAAGGCCAAGAAGTCGATCGCCGGCTTCAAGATTCGTGATGATTATCCGGTTGGTTGCAAGGTTACCCTGCGCCGCGAACGGATGTATGAGTTCCTGGATCGCCTGGTTTCGATCGCGCTGCCGCGCGTTCGTGACTTCCGTGGTGTGTCTGCCAAGTCGTTCGACGGCCGTGGCAACTACAACATGGGCGTGAAAGAACAGATCATTTTCCCGGAAATCGAGTACGACAAGATCGACGCGCTCCGCGGTATGAACATCACCATTACGACGACTGCGAAGACTGACGACGAAGCCCGCGCGCTTCTGGCAGCCTTCAAGTTCCCGTTCAAGTACTGAGGCGATCATGGCAAAACTTGCACTGATTAAACGTGAAGAAAAGCGCCAGGCCGTCGTCGACAAGTTCGCCGCCAAGCGTGAAGCGCTGCTCAAAACCATCAACGACCAGAGCGTCAGCGAAGAAGAGCGTTTTGCCGCTCGTCTGAAGCTGCAGGCTCTGCCGCGTAACTCCAGCAAGCATCGTTTGCATAACCGTTGCTCGCTGACCGGCCGTCCGCGTGGCGTGTTCAGCAAATTCGGCCTTGGCCGTAACAAGCTCCGCGAGCTCGCCATGAAGGGTGAAATCCCTGGCATGACGAAAGCCAGCTGGTAATAGGAGAGAAGAAACATGGCAATGCATGATCCTATCGCCGATATGCTGACCCGCATCCGTAACGCTCAGCGTGCGGAAAAGGCGCAAGTTGCGATGCCGTCGTCGAAGCTGAAGCTGGCTATCGCCAAGGTGCTGCAAGACGAAGGTTATATCGAGTCGTTTGCTGCTACTGGCGATGTAAAGCCGGTGCTGACGATCGAACTCAAGTACTACGCCGGCCGTCCGGTTATCGAGCGCATCGACCGCGTCTCGAAGCCTGGTCTGCGCGTGTACAAGGGCGCGAACGACATCCCGCAAGTGATGAATGGTCTTGGTGTGGCAATCCTGTCCACATCCAAGGGTGTGATGACCGATCGCAAAGCGCGCGCCAATGGTGTTGGTGGCGAGCTGCTGTGCTACGTCGCTTGATGAGGTGTTGAACAATGTCTCGCGTAGCTAAAAACCCGGTAGTCATTCCGGCTGGTGTCGAAGTCAAAGTCGACGCTGCTGCGATTGTGGTCAAGGGCCCGAACGGCACTCTGACCCAGCCGCTGAATGGCACCGTTGAAGTAAAAGTTGAAAACAACTCGGTTGTGTTCGCGGCCAAGAACGGTGACAAGTTCTCCCGTTCGATGTCCGGCACCCTGCGTGCACTGGTCAACAATATGGTGACTGGTGTGTCCAAGGGCTTCGAGCGCAAGCTGAACCTGGTTGGCGTGGGCTATCGTGCTCAAGCCGCTGGCGATGTTGTGAACCTGACGCTTGGTTTCTCGCACCCGGTTGCTCACAAGCTGCCGGCTGGCGTGAAGGCGGAAACCCCGACTCAGACCGAAATCATCCTGAAGAGTGCTGACAAGCATGCGCTGGGCCAGGTTGCGGCTGATATCCGCGCTTACCGCGCTCCTGAGCCGTACAAGGGCAAGGGCGTTCGCTACTCGGATGAAGTCGTGGTTCTGAAAGAAACCAAGAAGAAGTAATCGAGGCTGAATCATGGACAAGAAAGAAACTCGACTCCGTCGCGCACGTAAAACCCGTGCCAAGATTGCGGAGCTCAAGGCGGTGCGCCTGTCGGTGCATCGGACCAATGGCAACATCTACGCCCAGGTCATCGATGCGACTGGCGGCAAGGTGCTGGCAGCTGCTTCCAGCCTCGAGGCTGAAGTGCGCGGTCAAATCAAGAACGGCGGCAACGTCGAAGCTGCAACCCTGGTTGGCAAGCGCATCGCTGAAAAAGCGGCTGCTGCCGGCGTGAAGG
Source organism: Andreprevotia lacus DSM 23236 (assembly GCF_900176275.1). Classification (GTDB taxonomy): domain Bacteria; phylum Pseudomonadota; class Gammaproteobacteria; order Burkholderiales; family Chitinibacteraceae; genus Andreprevotia; species Andreprevotia lacus. The sequence goes on from NZ_FWXD01000001.1 coordinate 8,490, forward strand.
AAGTGGCGTTCGATCGTTCCGGTTTCCACTATCACGGTCGCGTGAAGGCTCTGGCTGACGCGGCTCGTGAAGGCGGCCTCGTCTTCTAATTGAGCTTGGAGCAACAACATGGCTAGGAATGAAGTAGAAGATCGCACGGACGGCCTTCGCGAGAAGATGGTTGGCGTTAACCGCGTCACCAAAGTCGTCAAGGGCGGTCGTATCATGGGTTTCGCTGCACTGACCGTGGTCGGTGATGGCGATGGCGGCATCGGCATGGGCAAGGGCAAGGCGAAGGAAGTTCCGGTCGCTGTGCAGAAGGCCCTGGAAGAAGCCCGCAAGAAAATGTTCAAGGCACCGTTGAAGAACGGTACCGTGCCGCACACCGTGATCGGCAAGCATGGCGCGACCACCGTGTTCATGCAGCCGGCGCCGGATGGTACCGGTATCATCGCCGGCGGTCCGATGCGTGCTGTGTTCGAAGTGTGTGGCGTGCATAACGTCACCGCCAAGATCCACGGTTCGACCAACCCGTACAACGTGGTTCGCGCCACGCTGGATGGTCTGTCCAAGCTGTACACGGCTGGCGACATCGCCGCCAAGCGCGGCAAGACCGTCGAAGAAATTCTGGGGGATGCATAATGTCCGCAACCAACAAGATCAAGGTCAAGCTGGTTAAAAGCCTGATCGGTCGCCTGGAAAGCCACAAGGCATGCGCGCGCGGTCTCGGTCTGCGCAAGCTGAACTCGTCGGCTGAGGTGATCGATACGCCGGAAAACCGCGGCATGATCAACAAGATCAGCTACCTGCTGAAAGTGGAGGGCTAATCATGGCTCTGGTACTTAACAACCTGAAGCCGGCCGAAGGCGCCACTCACGCAAAGCGTCGCGTGGGTCGTGGTATCGGTTCGGGTCTGGGCAAAACCGCAGGTCGCGGCCACAAGGGTCAAAAGTCCCGTACTGGCGGCTTCCACAAGGTTGGTTTTGAAGGCGGTCAAATGCCGCTGCAACGTCGTTTGCCGAAGCGCGGCTTCAAGTCGTTGCATGCTGGCAAGTCGGCCGAAGTCAGCCTGACCGATCTGAACAAGCTGCCGGTCAGCGAGATCGACTTCCTGGTTCTGCTGCAGGCTGGCCTGGTGTCGCAACACGCCAACCAGGCCAAGGTGATCCTGTCGGGCAAGATCGAACGTGCTGTTACCCTGAAGGGCATTGCTGCCTCCAAGGGTGCACGTACCGCGATCGAAGCCGCTGGCGGCAGCATCGTCGAATAATCGGCTTTTGAAGGAATAGGCACAACGTGGCAAACCCCGCTCTGGCTTCTGCAGGCAGCAAGTTTGCAGATCTGAAGACACGGATCTGGTTCCTGATTGGCGCACTGATCGTATATCGCATCGGTGCACACATTCCGGTGCCGGGTATCAATACGGTAGAACTGCTCAAGCTGTTTGAATCGAAGCAGGCGGGCCTGCTGAACATGTTCAACATGTTCTCCGGTGGTGCGCTGTCGCGTGCCACCGTATTTGCCATCGGCATCATGCCTTACATCTCGGCGTCGATCATTTTGCAGCTCGCCGCCGAGGTGTTCCCTAGCCTGAAGCAGCTCAAGAAAGAAGGCGACGCAGGTCGCCGCAAGATCACCCAGTACACGCGCTATGCAACCGTGCTGCTGGCCACGGTGCAAAGTGCCTTTCTGGCGCTGTCGCTGTCCAAGCAGGGCGGCATGATCACCATTCCAGCTGGTCAGTTCGTGTTCATTGCCGTGGTCACGCTGGTGACCGGTACCTTGTTTCTGATGTGGCTGGGTGAGCAGATCACCGAGCGTGGCATCGGCAACGGTATCTCGATCCTGATCTGTGGTGGTATTGCTGCCGGCGTGCCGACAGCCATCGGCAAGACACTGAGCCTGGCTTCCACTGGCTCGCTGCCGGTGCTGCTGGTGCTGGCGCTGTTCGTTGGTGTAGTACTGCTGACTGCCGGTGTGGTGTACGTCGAACGTGGTCAGCGCAAGGTGCCGGTGCACTATGCCAAGCGCCAGGTCGGCAACCGCATTCAGCAGGCGCAAAGCACGCACCTGCCGCTGAAGCTGAACATGGCTGGCGTGATTCCGCCGATCTTTGCTTCGTCCATCATCCTGTTCCCGGCCATGGCCCTGTCGTCGGCCGGCAATCTGGAACGCTTTGGCTGGATGAAGTCGATTGGCGACAAGCTGCATCCTGGCCAGCCGTTGTATGTGCTGCTCTATGCCGCTGCCATCATCTTCTTCTGTTACTTCTATACCGCGCTGGTCTTCAACCCGAAGGAAACCGCGGAAAACCTGAAGAAGAGTGGTGCGATGATTCCGGGCTACCGTCCGGGCGAGCATACCGCGCGTTACATTGAAAAGCTGATTCTGAAACTCACGCTGATCGGTGCGGTGTACATCACCACCATCTGCCTGATTCCTGAATTCCTGATTCTGAAGTGGAACGTACCGTTCTACTTTGGCGGCACCTCGCTACTGATTCTGGTGGTGGTGACGATGGACTTCATGGCGCAGATGCAATCGTATGTGATGTCGCACCAGTACGAGAGTCTGCTGAAGAAAGCCAACTTCAAGGGCTAATGCAGGGCGCGCATATGACGAAGGAAGACGTCATTCAAATGCAAGGCGAGGTACTCGAAACGCTGCCGAACGCAACGTTCCGGGTAAAACTCGAAAACGGGCATGTGATTCTTGGTCATATCTCCGGCAAGATGCGGATGCATTACATCCGCATCCTTCCCGGCGACAAGGTCACCGTAGAGCTAACTCCCTACGATCTGACCAAGGCTCGCATCGTATTCCGGGCGAAGTAAATCTCCACCCGGAGTTCATTTTGACTGAAAGGAAAGACGATGAGAGTTCAAGCATCGGTCAAGAAAATCTGCCGCAACTGCAAGATCATCCGCCGCAATCGCGTGGTTCGTGTGATCTGCACCGACCCGCGGCACAAGCAACGCCAAGGCTGATTGAATAAATCGGCAACTAGCGTTATACTCGAAAACTTTTTTAACCTGGGGTAAAGAAGTATGGCCCGTATTGCTGGGGTTAACATTCCCAATCACCAGCATGCTGTGATCGGCCTTCAGGCGATTTTTGGCATTGGCCGCACTCGCGCATACGCGATCTGCGAAGCCTCCGCCATTGCGCCGAACAAGAAGGTCAAGGATCTCAGCGAAGCTGAGCTGGACAAGCTGCGTGAAGAAGTTGGCAAGTTCACCGTTGAAGGCGATTTGCGCCGTGAAGTGACGATGAGCATCAAGCGTCTGATGGACCTTGGTTGCTATCGTGGTTTCCGTCATCGCAAAGGCCTGCCGGTGCGTGGTCAACGTACGCGTACCAACGCCCGCACCCGCAAGGGCCCGCGCAAGGCAATTGCTGGCAAGAAATAAGCCGGCAAGTATTTAAAGGATTTAGTAAATGGCTAAAGCAAACACAGTGCGTGTACGCAAGAAAGTCAAGAAGAGCGTGTCGGAAGGCATCGTGCATGTGCACGCTTCCTTCAACAACACGATCATTACCATCACCGATCGCCAAGGCAATGCACTTTCTTGGGCTACCTCGGGCGGTGCTGGTTTTAAAGGCTCTCGGAAAAGTACACCCTTTGCGGCACAGGTTGCTGCAGAGCACGCTGGTAAAGTTGCCCAAGAATATGGTGTGAAGAACCTTGAAGTCCGTATCAAGGGTCCTGGTCCGGGTCGTGAATCCGCTGTGCGTGCTCTGAACGCGCTCGGCTTCAAGATCACCAGCATTTCGGATGTGACGCCTGTGCCGCACAACGGCTGCCGTCCGCCGAAAAAGCGTCGTATCTAATCCCGGAGTAAGTCATGGCTCGTTATATTGGACCCAAGTGCAAACTCGCACGCCGCGAAGGGACTGACCTTTTCCTCAAGAGCGCACGTCGCGCCCTCGACAGCAAGTGCAAGCTGGAACAAGCCCCAGGCCAGCACGGCGCTAACGGCAAACAGCCGCGTCTGTCGGACTATGGCGTTCACCTGCGTGAAAAGCAAAAGATCCGTCGTATCTACGGCGTGCTGGAACGTCAGTTCCGCCGCTATTTTGAAGAAGCCAGCCGCCGCAAGGGCTCGACTGGCGAAAACCTGCTGAAGTTGCTCGAATCGCGCCTCGATAACGTCGTTTATCGCATGGGCTTCGGTTCGACTCGCTCTGAAGCGCGCCAACTGGTTTCGCACAAAGCGATCCTGGTGAACGGCAAGGTAGTCAACATTGCTTCCTTCCAGGTGAAGGCAGGTGACGTTGTGTCCGTGCGCGAAAAGGCTCAAAAGCAGGCTCGCGTGGTTGAGGCTCTGTCCCTCACGGAAGGCATCGGTTTTCCGGGTTGGGTGCAGGTTGACAGCAAGAAGATGGAAGGCGTGTTCAAGAGCTCGCCGGAGCGTTCCGACCTGTCCAGCGACATCAACGAATCGCTGGTGGTGGAATTCTATTCCAAGTAATTGCTAAACCCGCTCAGGCCAAGGATCACTGAATATATGCAAAACCTCGCTAATGAGTTGCTCAAGCCGCGCATCATCGACGTGCAGGCTCAATCGGCTGCCCAAGCCCGGGTGGTGATGGAGCCGTTCGAGCGCGGTTACGGCCATACGCTCGGTAACGCCTTGCGCCGCATCCTCTTGTCCTCGATGCCGGGCTTTGCCCCGACCGAGGTCAAGATCGACGGTGTCGTCCACGAATACAGCGCGCTGGATGGCGTGCAGGAAGACGTGGTCGACATCCTGTTGAATCTGAAGGGTGTGGTGCTCAAGCTGCACGGCCGTGAAGCCGTGACGCTGACACTGGTGAAGGATGGCGAAGGCGTGGTTAAAGCCAGCGACATCCAACTGCCGCACGACGTCGAGATCGTCAATCCGGATCACGTGATTGCGCATCTGTCCGCAGGCGGCAAGCTGAATGTGGAAATCAAGGTCGAAAAAGGCCGTGGTTACCAGCCGGCGCCGGTTCGTCTCGCAAACGACGAAAACCGCACCATCGGCACCATTCAGCTGGATGCGTCGTTCAGCCCGATCCGTCGCGTCAGCTATGCAGTTGAAAGCGCGCGTGTCGAGCAGCGTACCGACCTGGATCGTCTGATCCTCGATATCGAAACGAACGGCGTGCTGACGCCGGAAGATGCCGTGCGCCAAGCTGCACGCATCCTGATGGATCAGCTCGTGGTGTTTGCCGATCTCGAAGGTACGCCGGTTGAGGAAGAAAAGCCGCAAGCGCCGCAGATCGATCCGATCCTGCTGCGTCCGGTGGACGACCTTGAGCTGACCGTGCGTTCGGCGAACTGCCTGAAGGCCGAAAACATCTATTACATCGGGGATCTGATCCAGCGCACCGAGACTGAACTCTTGAAGGCGCCGAATCTGGGCCGCAAGTCCTTGAACGAAATCAAGGAAGTGCTGGCTTCGAAGGGCCTGTCGCTGGGTATGCGCCTCGAAAACTGGCCGCCGGCTGGCTTGGAAAAGCCCTGAGCGGTCAACGGAAAGGAACTGACAAATGCGTCACCGTAATGGCAATCGCAAACTGAATCGTACCTCGAGCCATCGCCAGGCGCTGCTGCGCAACCTGGCTAATGCGCTCCTGCGTCACGAAGTCATCAAAACCACGCTGCCGAAGGCCAAGGAACTGCGCCGTGTTGCAGAGCCGCTGATCACTCTCGGCAAGGCTCCGTCGCTGGCTAACCGTCGCCTGGCATTCGATCGCACCCGCGATCGTGACATCGTCGTCAAGCTGTTCGACGTGCTCGGCCCGCGTTACGCTGCCCGCAATGGCGGCTATCTCCGTATCCTGAAGTGCGGTTTCCGCCCGGGTGACAATGCGCCGATGGCGTTTGTCGAACTGGTCGACCGTCCGGAAGATGCGGAAGTGGTCGAAGCTGCTGAATAAGCAGTCGCGATGACAGTAAAAAGGCCGGCTTATGCCGGCCTTTTTATTTGTCCGGCATTTCCGCCGGGCTGGTTGCCCACTGGGTTGATGGTGCTGCGTCGGGCATGGACAGGATCAGTGCCCGCAGAGCAATGGGCGGCTGGCATTGATACCAGTGCCATTGGCGCCCGGCTGCAAGTGCCGTGCGCAGCACCAGTTGATAGGCGTGGTCCAGATCACAACCCAGCAGATCGGCCACGGCCTGATAGTCGTCGGGCAGGGCCGGGTTGTTCCAGCCCGAGCCCAGATGGCGGGCCAGTGCGCTGGCCACGCTGACGGTGCGTACACGTGCTTCGTCGGCACGTTTTTCATCCATCAGATGGGTCAACAGCTCGGGCAGGTGCCAGCGTGATGCCAGCTCCAGCTGCAGCTCGAGCAAGGGCAGGCCGATCACGGCGATCTGTGCATCGCGGCTGCGCAGGCCCGGTTGTTGCAGCTGCATGCGCATGATTTGCGTCGCCAGTTGCGGGGCAGACAGCCAGAGCAGCATCTCCGCCAGCCCGCTGAGCATGCTGGCGGTTTTGACCTCGGTGGAGTCTACATCGTGGCGCTGGTCGCCCAGCGCGGTTGCCAGTCGCCCGGCCAGATAGTGGCGTGCCATCACGCGGCGCAACCCTTCGCGTGCGGAGGGATAGTCAGCCAGCCGGGTTTCCAGTGACTCGGCGCGCGAGAACTCCTTGAAGAAGCCATCGATACCTATCATCAACAGCACGCGCTCCACGGTGCTGACGTCGGTCAACTGGCTGGCGTGGCGATGATCCTGCAGGAAGCGGATCACGCGTAGCGTCAACAGCGCATCATGTTCGATCAGCGCTGCCAGGTCGCGCAAGCCCAGCTCGTCGGCCTTGCTGCGCAGGCCGCGCATCTGTTCCAGCGTATACTGCAGCACCGGCAGATCAAGTGACTGCCAGTGGGCGATCCATGCGGCCTGATTGGAAAGCGGGCTGCTCAGCATGTGGGCGCTTCGTCCTTTTTGGTAATTCCATTGTAGTGGGTGTTTGCATATGGCGCGGTACGCAATCGGTGACTTGCAAGGGTGTTTTGTCGAGTTCGAGCAATTGTTGCAGCGTATGGAATTTGATCCGCTGCAGGACACACTTTATCTGGTTGGCGATCTGGTCAACCGCGGGCCGGCATCGCTGCCCGTGCTGCGCTGGGTCATGGCCCAAAGGCACGCCGTGCGCATGGTGCTGGGCAACCATGATCTGCATTTGCTGGCGGTGGCCGCTGGCCTGGGCAAGACCAAGGCAGGCGACACCATCGACGACGTACTGCAGGCGCCCGATTGCGATGCCATCATTGATTTTCTGCGCCAGCAGCCGCTGATGATCTCTCTGGGCAGGACCGCGATCGTGCATGCCGGCATCTGGCCGGGCTGGAGTGCAGCGCAGGCACAGGCGCTGGCCGACGAGGTGTCCGTTGCCTTGTGCGGGCCGGGCTGGCGTGATTTCCTTGCGGCCATGTATGGCAACCAGCCGGCGCTGTGGCAGGATGACCTGCAAGGGGTGGAGCGGCTGCGTTTTGTGGTCAACGCGATGACACGCATGCGCTTCGTCAACACCGATGGCAGCCTGCAGCTCAAGTACAAGGGCGAGCTGGAAAAGGCGCCGGCTGAGCTATACCCCTGGTTTGACTGGCCGCAGCGCAAACAGGATGCCCGTGTGGTGTGTGGTCACTGGTCGGCGCTGGGCCTGCGCCAGAATGGCAGCTTGTGTGCGCTGGATACCGGTTGCATCTGGGGTGGTGCGCTGACCGGCATCGATCTGGATAGCGGCCGTCTGTATCAAGTGCCGGCACACCGGGCTTATCAAGCGCTGGCTGAGTAAGAGCGCTGCTGGCCTTCCTGGGGTATGCAATGACCAGACGGTCTGGCATCGCCCGGGTACACCTTGCCTGCTTTGCCAGGCCTGTTGCCGGCGTCAGTCCCGGGGCGCAATGGTGTGTTCTCGCTCTGCTTGACCCAGATACTCGCGTTGCCACGCAAGCGGTGGTTCTGCCTCGCACCCGATATTGCTGAGTATGTGCCCCTGCAGGGGCACACCAAGGCCGGCAGCGGCGTTTGCCGCTGCCGGCCATGTCTCAGGCTGCCTCGCGCTGCGCGTGATGCTCCAGCGCGTTGTGCGCGGCCTGTATGCGTGCTTCCACCGTGCGGGTGAGGCTGCGTCTGTCCTCAACCTGGTTGGAGGCGATGGGCGACAGGAAGTTGATTTCGACCGTCAGGCCGCGATTGCCCAAGATGCGCCACAGCGACTGACCAAAACTGACGTCGTCAATGTAGGCCGCGAGTGCGCAGCGTTGGCCGCTAGTGTTGCAATAACGCAAATAAATCGGCTGCAGCGTGGTATTGCCCTCAACTGCCGCCTGCAACAGCGACGAGCGGAAGGGCAGGATGCGGCCACCATCGCTGGTGGTGCCCTCCGGAAACACGGCAAGACAATGCCCTGCCTGCAGCGCGCTCAGCATGTCCTGGCCGACGCGGGCAGTGTCGCGCTTCTTGGCCCGCTCGATGAACAGCGTGCCGGTGCCGCAACAGAGCTTGCCGATGATGGGCCAGCTGCGGATCTCCGATTTGGCGACGAAGCGCGACACGGTGACCGCATTCAGTACGAAGATGTCCAGCCAGGAAATGTGGTTGGAAATCAACAGGTGGTTGGCGGGGTAAACTCCCGGTGCCAGCCCTTGCACGCGTACGTGGATGCCGAGGATGCGGGTGAGCTTGGCCGACCAGCGCTGGATGTGCGCAACGCGCTGTGGCTGGCTGTAGCGTGGAAAGATCCAGGCTACAGCCCCCATGCCACAGGCGACGTGGAGGGCGAAACGGCAGAGGCGTACGAGTCTGAGGGCAAATGCTGGCATGGCCGGGAGCGGCTGAATCGGGAGTCTGGAAAAAAGTTCCCGAAATTTTAGCTGCTCCGTATTCATCGTGCTATGTGGCTATTGCCAAACATCAGCGAATAAAGTGACGTGCATAACGCTGATCCACCTTCTGCATCGGCAGCAGCACGAACAGATCCGCCGTATTGAAGTCCGGGTCCCAGGCCGGTTCGCCGCAAATCATGGCGCCGGCACGCAGGTAGCCCTTGATCAGCGGCGGGATCTCGGCATCCAGCTTCTGGTTCAGGGCGGCCAGCGGCAGCGGGCAGCGCGGGAATACACGCCACTCGATCGGGCCCAGGTGCTTTTCGGCCAGCTTGCGGTACAGGCTGGCAGCCAGATGGCCACCATCGATCAGCGAGACGCTGGCGCAGCCGATCAGGTACTGATAGTTGCGTGCCTGCATGTACTCGGCAAGGCCCGACCACAGCAGTGCAATGGTGGCGCCGGTGCGGTAATCCGGATGCACGCAAGAACGGCCGATTTCCACCAGCTCGGGGCGCAGTGCCGACAGGCGGGTGAGATCGAACTCGGTATCCGAGTAGTAGCTGCCCAGTTTTTTGGCCTGGGCAGGCGGCAGAATGCGATAAGTGCCGACGACTTCGCCGGTTTCATCGTCCTGCACCAGCAGGTGATCGCAATAGGCGTCGAACAGGTCCTGGTCGATATTGCCTTCGCGGCTGGGCAGGCGTGCACCCATTTCCTCGGCGAATACCTTGTAACGCAGCTTCTGGGCGGCGCGAATCTGGTCTTCGTGGTGTGCGAGCACCACCGACAGCGGTCGTCTGCGGGTATGACTGGTGGGCGATTGCAACTGCTGTAGCATGGGTCTTCCTCCTGCAAGTAAGACAAAACTAAGCGTTTGCAATGACGTTACGATGACTGAAAGATGACGTCAATGTGACTAATGCTTTAGTCGATCAAATCATCGAAGTCAGGATCGAGTGGGGCAGTGACCGGAACACGGTAGCGCTCCTCGGCCCAGGCGCCGAGGTCGATGAGTTTGCAGCGTTCGCTGCAGAACGGACGGTAGGGATTTTGTGTTGTATAAAGATGACGCTGCCCACAAGACGGGCAGCTAACCTGACGAGCGGTGGTCACAGATTGCAGTAGCCGAGGGCGAAATCGATGTCTGCCTCGACCACCTTGGCGCGTTCGCCGGTGGTCGATGGCAGCACGAAACGGATGTTGATGGCGTAGCGGTTGGCTGACAGCTCGGGAATGGCGGGCAGGTCGGGCGGCAGGCTCACGCGCAGCAGCTGTATGCTTTTGCCGCCGGACATTTGCTGGAAATGACCGTTGCGCGCGGTGTAGTGGCTGACCTTGGACGAATCACGCAGCAGGCGCAGCACGATGTCCAGCCCCTGTTTGATGGGCAGCAGCGGGCCGAACCAGCGGTCCAGATCGGCGCGGCGACGGTCGGCGGCTTGCTGGCGCCAGTAATGGTAGCCGGGCAGGTCGAATTCGCAGGCGCCACCGGGGATGCCCATGCGCTGCTTGACGGCCATCAGCCATTCATTGTCGCGCAGGTACTGGCCGAATTTACCGGTCATTTGCAGCAGGCGCGCGTGGGTTTCCTCGATATCGCCCAAGACGCGCTCCAGCGCGGCTTCGGAAATATGCGGATTGTTGCGCAATGCCGACAGCGCTTGCCGTTGGCGTTCCAGCTCCTGCAGCAGATCCGATTTCAGGTCGGCGCGGCTTGCCACTTCCATGATTTCGAAAATGCCGGCCAGGGCGGCGTGGTGGTCGAGGCCATGCTCACGCGATGCGAACAGCGTGGTTCGATCATACAGATCCTCGAGTCGCAACAAAGTGCGGATGCGCTCGGTAATTGGAAACTCGTAATTGATCACGGCAGGCCTAAACGGCAAAGATACGCAATTTTGCAGCAAGGTGCGGCATTTGAAAACCCGCAGCGTAAGCCAATTCGCATATTAATAGTCCCAACGCAGATATCGCTGATTCAGCGTGCTGATTTGCAGTGCCAATGTATGCAAATTCCCCTCATTATTGAGGACATCATCGGCAGCGGCCAGGCGCCGCTGGCGTGGCCATTGTTGTGCCATGATGGCTTGCGCGATTTCACGGCTCAGCCCGGGGCGCAACAGCACGCGTGCCATTTGCGTGGCCTCGTCGCAGTCGATGACCAGTACGCGGTCTACCAGGTCATCATAGTCGCCTGTTTCGTACAGCAGGGGCACCACCAGCAGGGCGTAGGCGGTGTGTGCCGGCAGATGGGCCAGCGCGGCGCTGGCTGCGTCGTGGATGGCCGGGTGCAGGATGTGCTCCAGCCTTTGCCTGGCATCGGGCTGGCGGAATACATGGGCGCGCATGACGTCTCGTCGCAGGCTGCCATCCGGCGCGATGAACTCGGGGCCGAAGGTGTGAGCAATCTGCGTCATGGCCGGCGACGGCCCGCGCGTCAAGGCATGCGCGATCAGGTCGGTGTCGATCACCGGCACCCCGTGCTGGGCAAACAGTTCGGCCACTGTCGATTTGCCGCTGCCTATGCCGCCGGTCAGTCCGATGACGTGCATGTCAGTGCAGGCTGCCAAACAGCATTTGCTGCAAGGTTTGGCCATAAATCAGGTATAGCCAGCCGGCCACGCCCAGATAGGGGCCGAAAGGGATGCGGGTATCGAAGCCGCGTTTGGCGGCAATGATCAGTCCGATGCCGATCACCGAGCCTGCCAGCGACGACAGCAGGATGATGGCGGGCAGCGCAGCCCAGCCAAACCAGGCGCCCAGCGCTGCCAGCAGCTTGAAGTCCCCATAACCCATGCCTTCCTTGCCGGTGAGCTTCTTGAAGATCCAGTACACGCTCCACAGCGACAGATAGCCGGCCACGGCACCGACCACGGCGGCCGACAGCGGTGTGAAGCCACCGTAGAGGTTGAACAGCAGTCCCAGCCACAGCAGCGGCAGCGTGATGTCGTCCGGCAGCAGCGTGGTATCGGCATCGATGAAAATCAGCGCGATCAGCGCCCAGCTCAGCGCAATGGCACCTACTACCAACGGGGTGGGGCCGAAGTGCAGGCCCAGGTGCATGGTCACCAGCGCGGTCAGCAGCTCGATGATGGGGTAACGGGGGCTGATCTTTGCGCCACAGCCACGGCAGCGGCCGCGCAGCGCGAGATAGCTGATGACCGGGATATTCTCCAGCGCGGTGATCTGGTGGCCGCAATGCGGACAAGCGGAGCGCGGCAGGACCAGATTGTAGCGGGGCTTCTCCGGTTCTGTGGCATCCGCAGGCAGGTCAAGGCAGCTGCATTCGTGGCGGAAATCGTTTTCCATCATCTTGGGCAGGCGATGGATGACCACGTTCAGGAAGCTGCCGACCAGCAGGCCGAGCACGAATAAAAACCCGCCAAACAATGGCGGGTTGGCAAACAAAACTGCGTAGTCGGACATCAGTTGACCGCCTCGCCCATCTTGAAGATCGGCAGGTACATGGCGACGACCAAGCCGCCGATGAGTGTACCCAGCACCACCATGATGATCGGTTCCATCAGACTGGAAAGTGCCTCGACGGCGTTGTCGACTTCTTCTTCGTAGTAGTCGGCCACCTTGCTCAGCATGGAGTCGAGTGCGCCCGATTCTTCGCCGATCGACACCATCTGCAACATCATGTTCGGGAAGACGTTGGCATTCTGCATGGCCACCGTCAGGCTGGTACCGGTACTGACCTCGGTCTGGATCTTTTTGGTGGCGATGCGATAGATATAGTTGCCCGACGCACCGCCCACGGAGTCGAGCGATTCAACCAGTGGCACACCAGCGGCAAACATGGTCGACAGCGTGCGTGCCCAGCGTGCCAGCGTGGCGCCCTTGATGATCTCGCCCAAGATCGGCAGTTTGAGGAAGAGCCTGTCCATGAAAATCTGGATCGCTTCGGAGCGCTTCCAGGCCTTGAGGAAGGAATAGATGCCGCCAAAGGTAACGCCAAAGATCAGCCACCAGTATCTGACGAAGCCATCCGAGATGGCGATCACCACCTGGGTCGGGTACGGCAGGTCGGCGCCGAAGCTGGAGAACAGGTCCTTGAAGGCCGGGATCACGAAAATCATGATCACGGCGGTAATCACGAAGGCGGCCACGATCACCGCAGTCGGGTAGAACAGCGCGGCTTTGATCTTCTTCTTCACGCCAAGGATTTTTTCCTTGTACGTGGCCAGGCGGGCCAGCAGATTGTCCAGAATACCGGCCTGTTCACCGGCCTGTACCAGGTTGCAATACAGCGCATCGAAATAAGCCGGGTGCTTGCGGAAGGCAACGGTAAGCGACGAGCCGGTTTCGATGTCGGTCTTGATTTCCATCAGCAAACGGGTAACCGATGGATTGGAGTGCCCCTTGGCCACGATGTCGAACGAGGTCAGCAATGGCACGCCGGACTTCATCATGGTCGCCAGCTGGCGGGTGAACATGGTGATGTCTTCGTCGGTGATGCGGCGACCGGTACCCATACGGTTTTTCTTTACACGGGTCACGTTGATGCCCTGGCGGCGCAGCTGGTTCTTCAGCACCGCTTCGCCGGAGGCGCGCATTTCGCCCTTGATGGTCTTGCCGTTGCGATCACGCCCTTCCCAGGAGTACGTGTGCTCCTTGACCACCAGCGCGGCTTTTGCCTTCGTTGCCATTGTGCTCCTCCTGATTATTCGTTGGTCACGGCCATGACTTCATCAAGCGAGGTCATCCCCTGCTTGACCTTGAGCAGGCCGGATTGACGCAAGTCCCGCACGCCTTCGCGCCTTGCCTGGTCGGCGATATCGATCGCATTGCCATTGGTCATGATGATACGGTTCATTTCGTCTGAAATGGGCATGACCTGATAGATGCCGACGCGGCCCTTGTAGCCGGAGCCCTTGCACACATCGCAACCCACTGCCTTGTAGGGCGTCCAGCTGCCGTCCAGATCGGCTTCGGTGAAGCCCGCGTCGAGCAGGGCCTCATGCGGGATGTCGACCGGGGCCTTGCAACTGGTACACAGCTTGCGCGCCAGCCGCTGCGCGGTAATCAGGATGACCGATGAGGCAACGTTGAATGGTGCCACGCCCATATTGAGCAGACGGGTGAGTGTGCCGGGCGCGTCGTTGGTGTGCAGCGTGGAAAACACCATGTGGCCGGTTTGCGCGGCCTTGATCGCGATGTCGGCCGTTTCCAGATCGCGGATTTCACCCACCATGATGATGTCCGGGTCTTGCCGCAGGAATGCCTTCAGCGCGGCAGGGAAGGTGAGGCCGGCCTTGTCGTTGACGTTGACCTGGTTGATGCCGGGCAAGTTGATTTCCGCCGGGTCTTCCGCGGTGGAAATATTGATGCCGGGCTCGTTGAGGATGTTCAGGCAGGTATAGAGCGACACGGTCTTGCCCGAGCCGGTTGGCCCGGTCACCAGCACCATGCCATAGGGGCGGTGCACCGCATCCAGCAGTGCAGCTTTCTGGTCCGGCTCGTAGCCGAGGGCGTCGACGCCCAGCGTGGCTGATGTCGGGTCCAGAATACGCATACAGATCTTTTCGCCGTGCAGGGTCGGCAAGGTCGAGACCCGGAAGTCGATGGCGCGGGTCTTGGATAGCACCAGCTTCATCCGGCCGTCCTGCGGCACGCGCTTTTCCGAGATATCGAGCTTGGAGATCACCTTGATCCGCGAGGCAATCTTTTCCTTGATCGCCAGCGGCGGCTGGGCCACTTCGCGCAGCACGCCATCCTGGCGGTAGCGGATGCGGTAGAACTTTTCGTACGGTTCAAGATGGATGTCCGACGCGCCACCATTGATGGCGTCGAGCAGGATCTTCTGCAGGTATTTGACGACCGGCGCGTCATCGACGTCGGCGTTGACGGCGTCGGATTTGGCTTCTTCGTCGCCGCCGGTGATTTCCAGCTCGGAATCATCGACGTCAAGGTTCTTGAGGGTGGCACCGCTGTCCTCGACCAGCCTGGACAGCAGCGGCGCCAGCTTGTTGTCCTCGACCACGATGGGCTCGACCTGCATCCCGCTCTGGAAGCGGACTTCCTCCATGGCCTGCAGGTTGGTGATGTCCGAAATGGCAATGAACAGCTTGGTGCCGCGCTTGAACAGGGGCACGATGCGCTGGCTTTGCATCACCTTGTTGTCCATCACGCCGGTCGGGATGTACGCGCTGTCTATCTTGTCCAGATCAAGCAGCGGATAGCCGAAGGCTTGCGAACTGAATTCCGCAATGTCCTTGGCGGACATCTTGCGCGATTGAATCAGTTGCTCGATGAAGGACAGCTTGTTGCTGGCCGCAGAGTGCTGAAGTTGCTCAGCATCGGCTTCCACGAGCCGACCATGCTGAACCAGCAGTCGGGCCAAACCGGAAATGGGAGCAGCAGTCGTCATGATTCTGTGCGTCTGGTCTTTTGGAGCGCTTGCGCGATCGCCATTTGTTAACCGAGTGTAAAGGTAAACCGCCTTTCGTCGGCAATCTGCTGCAGTCTAGCAAATCGCTACGTATTCGTAGTACTCATCTGCATTTACGGCTTACGAGTGTGGGTAAAGTCGCACCATGCGGATACTACGGTCCTGCGTTTGCACGATTTCCAGCCGTTCGCCCGCCAGTACGAAACAAGTGCCGGCATCGGGAATTTCTTCAAAATATTCAAGAATCAGCCCGTTGAGTGTCTTCGGGCCGTCTATCGGAAAGGCCAGTTTCAGTTTGCGATTCAATTCGCGCAGGCTGGATGCCCCGTCAAGCAGATAACTGCCGTCGGCCTGCTTTTCAAAGCGTAGTCCGGCTTGCGGTGCGTTGGTGGTGAATTCGCCGATGATTTGTTCAAGGATATCCTCAAGCGCTACCAGTCCGAGCAATTCGCCATATTCATCCACCACCAGACCGATGCGGCGGCGGTTTTCCTGGAAGTTTTGCAGCTGCGTCAGCAGCGGCGTGCCAGATGGAATGAAATAGGGGCTGCGCGCCAGCGTGCGCACTGTTTCGGCATCGACATCTTCTTCGCGCAGCGACAGCAGTTTGCGCACGTGCAATATGCCCAGGATGTCATCCTGATTGTCGCTGTAAATGGGTAGTCGGGAATGGTGGCTGGTAAATAGCTGATGGCGTAATTCCTCGTCGGCGGTGGCGAGGTCGACCATCTCGATCTGATGGCGCGGCGTCATCACGTCATCAACCGTAATGGTGCCCAATTCCAGCAGGTTCAATAATGCGGCTTGATGCTTTTTCTGAATGTATTTGCCTGATTCCAGCACCAGCACGCGTAACTCTTCGGGTGAAAGGGCTTGCTGGCCATGGGTGGGCTTATCCAGCCGCAGCGTGCGCACAATGGCATTGACGAACAGGTTGACGAACCACACGGCGGGATAGAACAGGCGCAACAGCGGGGTGAGCGCTGCACTGGTGACAAAGGCAAATTTTTCCGCGTGGGTGGCGGCAATTACCTTGGGCGTGGCTTCGGAGAACACCAGGATGGCAAAGGCTACCAGAATCGCCGACAAGCCGATGGCGGTATCGTTGCCGGCGAAAACCTTGGCCGCGATCAGCGCCGACAGCGTGGCCGAACCGGTATTGATGAGGGTGTTGCCCAGCAGGATGACCGACAGCAGCTTCTCGGTTTGATTGAGCAGGGCCTGTGTGCGCAGCGCGGCGCGGTGCCCTTGTTTGGCTTTGCTGGCCAGTTTGTAGCGGTTGATTGCCATCATCGCCGTTTCGGCGCCGGAGAAAAACGCCGAGCTGATCAGGCAGGCAATCAGGCCGATGACCAGGGCGGGTAGGGGGATGTCGTCCAATTGGGAGTCCGGCTAGGGGCAGGTCGCAGTCATTATAGCGGCATGCCGTGGCCGGTCAGCCGTGTTGCAGGATAGCGTCCAGCACCACCCGCGTGCCGATATAGCCCAGCAGCAGCAGTGCAAAGCCCGCCAGTGCCCAGTTTGCGGCGCGCTGGCCGCGCCAGCCTGCACGCATGCGGCCGACGATCAGCGCCCCATAGCTCAGCCAGGCCAGTGCGGAAAAAATCACCTTGTGCCACAGACCGCGATGCGGGCCATAGATATGCTCGGCAAAGAAGATGCCGGTCAGCAATGCCACACTCAGTAGCGCAAAGCCGGTGTAGATGCATGCAAACAGCAGGCGCTCCAGTGCCAGCAGCGGCGGCAGGGTTTGCACCAGCAGGTTGGCAGCCGCCTTGTGCAGGCGGCGGTCAGCCAGCCTGATCAGAAAGGCTACGCCGGCGGCAATGGTCAGTACCGCATAGGCCAGCATGGCAGAGAAGAAATGCAGCCGCGAAATCGCGTTCTGCGGGTAATCCAGGACATGACCCTGGGGCAGTGCCAGGCTGGTGCCGAACAGCACCACCACCATGCCCAGCAGGGCGGGCTGCAGCCCGTCCAGCCGGTAGGCCAGATTGCCGACCAGATAGACCAGCATGGCCAGCCAGGCGGTCAGTGACAGCGCTTCTGCCGCGCCAAAGCGCAGCGGCAGCATGGCGAATTCCGGCCAGAGCGCCAGTCCGTGCACGGCCAGTGCCAGCGTCAGCAGCCCGTGCTCGACGGCCGGGTAAGCGGGCGCGCGCTGGCTCAGCCGGCTGCGGCAGAAATGCCAGCCCAGTGCGAGGTAAAGCGCGAAGGCGATGAGTGCAAGCCAGGTCACGAGGCCAAATCGGGTAGAATGTCGGGATTGACAGTCTAGCAGAGCGCGCCCGTGCACAGGCGCGCGCTTGGTAAAGGGAATTGCAATGCTGGAGAACCTCTCCAACCGACTTGGCGACGTAATCAAGAATCTGCGCGGCAATGCGCGCTTGTCCGAGGACAATATCCAGGACGCCCTGCGCGAAGTGCGCATGGCGCTGCTGGAGGCCGATGTGGCGCTGCCGGTGGTCAAGTCCTTCATGACCGAGGTCAAGACGCGCGCACTGGGCCAGGATGTGATCGGCAGTTTGACACCGGGCCAGGCCTTCATCGGCGTGGTGTATGAAGAACTGACCAAGCTCATGGGCGTGCAGAACGATGCGCTCAACCTGGCTGCCGTGCCGCCCGCCGTCATCCTGATGGCCGGCCTGCAGGGTGCGGGCAAGACCACGACCTCGGGCAAGCTCGCCAAGCGCCTGAAGGAAGAGCACAAGAAGAAAGTGCTGCTGGTGTCCGGCGACGTTTATCGCCCTGCCGCGATCGAACAGCTCAAGACCCTTGCAGCGCAGATCGAAGTGGAGTGGTTCCCGTCCGACGTGTCGCAAAAGCCGGTCGATATCGCCGCGGCTGCGCTGGATTATGCCAAGAAGCATTTCCATGACGTGCTGATCGTTGACACCGCTGGCCGCCTGGCCATCGATGAGGCGATGATGGCCGAAATCAAGGCCGTACATGCAGCGATCAACCCGGTCGAAACGCTGTTCGTGGTCGATGCCATGCAGGGCCAGGATGCGGTCAATACCGCACAGGCCTTCAACGAGGCGCTGCCGTTGACCGGCGTGATCCTGACCAAGATGGACGGCGATGCGCGCGGTGGTGCGGCGCTGTCGGTGCGTAATGTCACCGGCAAGCCGATCAAGTTCCTCGGTGTGGGCGAGAAGCTGACCGGCATCGAGCCGTTCTATCCGGATCGCATGGCCAGCCGCATTCTCGGTATGGGTGACGTGCTCAGCCTGATCGAGGACGTACAAAAGACCGTCGATGAAGCTGAAGCGCTGAAGATGATGAAGAAGGTCAAGTCCGGCAAGGGCTTTGACCTGGAAGACTTCAAGACGCAGATCGGCCAGATGAAGAAGATGGGCGGCATGTCGGCGCTGCTCGACAAGCTGCCGGGTATGGGCCAGATGGCCGAGATGGCCAGCAGTCAGGTGACCGACAAGGCGGTGGCGCGTATCGAGGGCATCATCAACGCGATGACTCCGCTGGAGCGTCGCAAGCCGGAATTGCTCAAGGCCAGTCGCAAGCGCCGCATTGCTGCGGGCGCCGGCGTGTCGGTGCAGGAGGTCAATCGCCTGCTCAAGCAGTTTGAAGAAACGCAGAAGATGATGAAGCAGTTCTCCGGCGGCGGCATGATGAAAATGATGAAGGGCCTCAAGGGCATGAAGGGCATGCTGCCCGGCATGTAGGCTCGGTCTTGCCGCCATGCATGCGGCGGCGGGGCGTGCTGATCCGGCGCTTGCTGCAACGCAAGCGCCTCATTCTTTTGTATAAATTGCAGCCGCTTGGCGTTTTTGCTTGTGCGTGTTTGCAAAATTCCCGTACAATCGCGGGTTTCGCATTAACCGATTTCCAAACTGGATACTGAACATGGTTGTGATTCGTCTTTCCCGTGGCGGCGCCAAGAACCGTCCGTTCTACAACATCGTCGCCACTGATTCGCGCAACCGCCGCGACGGCCGCTTCATCGAGCGTCTGGGCTTCTACAACCCGGTCGCTGTTGAAGGCGAAGAAGGCGTTCGTTTCGCGCTGGATCGCGTGAACTACTGGATCGGCGTTGGCGCGCAAGTGAATGAGTCCGTCGCCAAGCTGCTGAAGAGCTACAAGCCGGCAGCCTGATTTGGCAGCGAAGCAAGCAGCGACTGCCCCGCAGGCGTCCGTTGCGGCTGAGGTCCCCGGTGATCTCGTCGGAATGGGCTACGTCAGCGGGGCATTTGGCATTCGTGGCTGGATCAACGTCATTGCCGACACCGAATTCGCCGACAGCCTGCTCGATTACGAGACCTGGTGGCTGGGGCGTGATGGTCGCTGGCAGGCGTATGCAGTGCAGGATAGTCATGTGCAGCCCAAGAAGCTGGCCGCCAGACTGGAAGGCATCGACGACCGCGACAGTGCGTTTGCGCTCAAGGGCATGCAGGTTGCCGTGCCGCGCAGCGCCATGCCGGTGCTCGACAGCGATGACGAATTCTATTGGGCTGACCTGATCGGCCTGAAGGTCGTCAATACGCAGGGCGAGAGCCTGGGCGTGGTCGACAAGCTGTTTGAAACCGGTGCCAACGACGTACTGGTGGTGCTGGACGGCAAGACCGAACGGCTGCTGCCCTTTGTGGCGCACGTGGTACTCAAGGTTGATCGCGATGCGGGATGCATCACGGTGGACTGGGGTCTGGACTACTGAGTGGTGCCCGCATGACGGTGCAGGCTGCAGTCACGCGACAGATTGATGTCGTTACGCTGTTTCCGGAGATGTTCGACGCGATCACGCGCAGCGGCGTTACCCGCCGCGCGGTGGAGCTGGGCATCTTTGCGTTGCAGCCGTGGAACCCGCGTGATTTCACCACCGATAACTATCGGCGTGTGGATGATCGGCCGTTTGGTGGTGGTCCCGGCATGGTGATGCAGCCCGAGCCGCTTGAGCAGAGCATCGTGGCGGCAAAGAACCGTCAGCTGGCTGCCGGCGTGACGCCGCGGGTGATTTACCTGTCCCCGCAGGGCGCGCCGCTGACGCATGCCAAAGTAGCCCAACTGGCTGAGCTGGACGGGCTGATCTTGTTGTGCGGCCGTTACGAGGGCGTGGATGAGCGCCTGATCGAGCGGCAGGTCGATGAAGAAATATCCATCGGCGATTACGTGCTGTCTGGCGGCGAGCTGCCGGCCATGGTGCTGATCGATGCGGTGGCGCGGCTCTGGCCCGGCGTTTTGAACACACAGGCCAGCGCGGCAGAAGATTCGTTTGTGGACGGGTTGCTGGATTGCCCGCATTACACCCGTCCCGAAGATTACCGCGGCATGGCGGTTCCGGAAGTTCTGCTTTCGGGAAATCATGCCAACATTAGGCGCTGGCGCCTGAAGCAGGCTCTGGGGCGCACCTGGTTGCGTCGCCCGGATTTGCTTGCCGATCGCCAGCTTTCAAAAGAGGAAGCTCGGCTTCTGGCTGAATTCAAGACCGAACAATCGGCTTGACCAGCAATACCTGCGAACGATTTCGCGACGAGACGCGAAGGCTGGCGAGCAGCAACGAGATCGGGCTTGAGCCCATCGAGGCGCAGCGCAGCGCGGCCGACAAAGTATCGTCGTGAAAGCGAAAGCAGGCAGAAGGAACAAGCTTCGCAAGGAGTAAATTGCAATGAATCTGATTCAGCAACTCGAACAAGAAGAAATCGCTCGTCTGGGCAAAACCATTCCTGAATTTGCACCGGGTGACACCGTCATCGTGCAAGTCAAGGTAAAGGAAGGCACACGTGAGCGTCTGCAGGCCTTTGAAGGTGTGGTTATCGCCAAGCGTAACCGTGGCCTGAACAGCGCCTTCATCGTGCGCAAGATTTCGGCCGGTACGGGCGTTGAGCGTTCGTTCCAGACCTACTCGCCGCTGGTTGCTTCGATCGAAGTGAAGCGTCGTGGTGACGTTCGTCGCGCCAAGCTGTACTACCTCCGCGATCGTTCGGGCAAGTCCGCACGTATCAAGGAAAAGCTGCCGGCACGCAAGACTGTCGCTGCTGCTTGATAGGCGGTTTTCCTTCGGGAATGAAAAACGCGGGCTCCGGCCCGCGTTTTTTTATGCGCGCAGCCGGGCGCAGCGCACGCGCGCTCCCGGTATCATGCGTTTGCGGGCGCCTGTTCCGGCGTCTATCCGGATTCCCCATGGCTGATTTGCGTCCTTTCAATGCCGCTGACTATCAAGCCGTCATCGACGCGCCGTTCTCGCGTATCGGCCTTGGCGCGGACGGGGATGTGCTGGTGCGCATCGACTTCGTGTTGCCGACGGTGCCGCTGCAGGCGCCGCAGTCTGCCATCCTGCGCGAAGCGGCCGGGCAGGTCGCCGCTTACCTGCAAGACCCGCTATTCCAGTTTGATTTGCCGTACCGGCTGCAGGGCAGCTTGCACCAACGCAAGGTGTGGCAGCGTATTGCTGCCATTCCGTCGGGTGAGGTAATCCGCTACGCCGATCTGGCGCAGGACATCAACTCGGTGGCGCGTGCCGTGGGTGGTGCCTGTGGGGCCAATCCGCTGCCATTGCTGATTCCATGCCATCGGGTGGTGGCGGCAGATGGTCTGGGCGGGTTCAATGCCCGCCGCAATGGCGTGGACTGGCTGCCGGTGAAGCGCTGGCTGCTCAAGCACGAGGGCGTATTGCGTGACTGGTTCGATTGAGTTGCCCGCCGCCGAGCAGGCGTTGATCGACAGCTTCATCGACAACGTCTGGCTAGCCGACGGGCTGGCACAGCACACGGTGGATAGCTATCGGCTGGACCTGCTGATCTGGGCCCACTGGCTGCAAGGGCAGGGCGGGGCGTTGCTGGCAGCTGCCAGCAGCGACATCCAGATTTTCCTCGCCGAGCAGGCCGAGAGCATGAAAGCCGCCACGCTGGCGCGACGGCTGGCCAGCCTGCGCAAGTTCTACCGGCACTACCTGCAGTCCGAGCGCATTGCTGCCGATCCGACCGACACGCTGACCTCGCCACGCCGGGTGCGGCCACTGCCGAAGGCCTTGGAAGAAGTACAGGTCGAGGCGTTGCTGAATGCGCCGGATGTGGACGATGCCGCTGGCTTGCGTGATCGCGCCATGCTGGAGCTGATGTATGCCACTGGCTTGCGCGTGTCCGAGCTGGTGGGGCTGCCAGTCGAGCAATTGCACCTCAACCCCGGCTATGTGCAGGTGATCGGCGGCAAGGGCAACAAGCACCGGCTAGTGCCGGTGGGCGAGGAAGGACGCCACTGGTGCGGGCGCTATCTGGCCGAGGCGCGTGTGCTGCTGTGTGGAGGGCGCAACGTGCCCACCCTGTTCGTCAACCAGCGCGGCGAGCCGCTGACCCGGCAGGGGGCCTGGTTCATCATCAAGGGCTATGCCGCGCGCGCTGGCATCGCGGCCGAGCGCCTGTCGCCACACGTGCTGCGCCATGCCTTTGCCACACATCTGATGAACCACGGGGCCGATCTGCGCATCGTGCAGGCGCTGCTGGGGCATGCCGACATCAGCACCACGCAGATTTATACCCACGTGGCCACCGCGCGCCTGCAGGCGCTGCACAAGGAACATCACCCGCGCGGAAAATGATTACGCAAGACTGTCTTGTTTTTGTCGTATGCTTGTGCCGGTTTCGGTAAATCAACAAGGAGTACATGATGGCAGACAGTCTGGTCGATCAAACCGTGCATACGGCAAGCAAGTATCAGGACATCGTGGTGGGCTATGCCACCGAATTCGGCGTGAAAATCCTTGCCGCCATTGCCTTCTGGGTGATCGGCCGCTGGCTGATCCATGTGGCAGTGCGCATGGTGCAGAGTTCGCTGGAAAAGCAGAAGGTCGATCCGACCGTGCTGCGCTATGTGGGTTCGGTCATCACCGTCACGCTGAACATCCTGCTGGTGATCGGCATTCTCGGCTACTTCGGCGTACAGACCACCACCTTTGCTGCGCTGATCGCTGCTGCTGGTGTGGCCATCGGCATGGCCTGGTCCGGCCTCTTGGCCAATTTTGCGGCCGGTGCGTTCATCATCGTGCTGCGACCGTTCAAGGTGGGTGATTTCGTCACGGTGGCGGGCGTGACCGGTACAGTGAAGGAAATCGGCCTGTTTGCCACCGCGGTCAACACCCCGGATAACGTGGTGACCTTGATCGGCAACAACAAGATTTTCTCCGACACCATCCAGAACTACAGCATCAACGAGTATCGTCGCGTCGATCTCAAGGCGCAGTTGGCCGGCGCCGCCGACCATGCCGCAGCCATTGCATTGCTGAAGGAAAAAGTCGCCGCCATCCCCAATGTGATTGCGGTGCCGCCGGTGGATGTGGAAATCCTCGAATTCAATCTGGTTGGCCCGGTGCTGGCCGTGCGCCCGCATTGCAACAACGACCACTACTGGCAGGTTTACTTCGATACCAACCGGGTGATCAAGGAAGCGCTGGCCGAGGCCGGCTTCCCTGCGCCGACACCGTCGCAGGTGGTGACCTTGGGTACGCCGTCCGTGCTGGAGGCTTTGGCCAGCAAGTTCAAAGGCGATTGAGCCTGTCTACGATCTGGCTGCGATGGGGCTGATCGCGGCGCATATGCTGCTCAAAATCCGCATGTACGTTGAGTGGATGCCGGTTTTTGTGCTGCACCTCACCCACTGGGCTCCCTCTCGCCAGGATCGTAAACAACCTGGCGTGGGTAGCTTGCCCGTCGTCCCCAAAAACAAAACCCCGCCAAGGCGGGGTTTTGTTTTGCAGCGTGTTGCTCGTCAAGCCGGTTCGGCGGCCGCTTCGGCATCGGCCATCTGCAACGTGACCTTGCCGTCGTCGTCGAGGTCGATGGTGACCTCGCCGCCGCGCGTCAGGCGGCCAAACAGCAGCTCGTCTGCCAGTGCCTTGCGGATGGTGTCCTGGATCAGGCGTGCCATCGGCCGTGCCCCCATCAGCGGGTCGAAGCCCTTTTCCGCCAGCATGGCCTTCAGTGCCGGCGTGAAGTGCGCATCCACCTTCTTTTCCTGCAGTTGCAGTTCCAGTTGCAGCAGGAACTTGTCCACCACGCGCAGGATGATGCTGTGATCCAGCGGTGCGAACGGAATTGTTGCATCCAGCCGGTTGCGGAATTCCGGCGTGAACAGGCGCTTGATTTCCTGCAGCTCGTCGCCGGTTTCCTTCCTGGCGGTAAAGCCCAGCACCGGTTTGTTCAGCGACTCGGCGCCCGCATTGGTCGTCATGATGATGATGACGTTGCGGAAGTCCGCCTTGCGGCCGTTGTTATCGGTCAGCGTGCCGTGATCCATCACCTGCAGCAGGATGTTGAAGATATCCGGGTGGGCCTTTTCGATTTCGTCCAGCAACAGCACCGAATACGGATGCTTGTTGATGGTCTCGGTCATCAGGCCGCCCTGCTCGAAGCCCACATAGCCCGGAGGCGCGCCGATCAGCCGGCTGACCGCATGCCGTTCCATGTATTCGGACATGTCGAAGCGGATCAGCTCGATGCCCAGCGTATAGGCCAGCTGGCGCGCAACCTCGGTTTTACCCACGCCGGTCGGGCCGCTGAACAGGAAGGCGCCAATCGGCTTCTGCGGGTTGCCGAGACCTGCCCGCGCCATCTTGATCGCGGTAGCCAATGCTTCAATTGCCTTGTCCTGGCCGAACACGA
Source organism: Andreprevotia lacus DSM 23236 (assembly GCF_900176275.1). Classification (GTDB taxonomy): domain Bacteria; phylum Pseudomonadota; class Gammaproteobacteria; order Burkholderiales; family Chitinibacteraceae; genus Andreprevotia; species Andreprevotia lacus. The sequence continues at coordinate 33,279 of NZ_FWXD01000001.1, forward strand.
CGTTCTTCAGATCGCGGTCTAGGGTCTTGAGCGCGCTCTTGTCGTCGTTCGATACGCTCTTGGGCGGAATGCGGGCGATCTTGGCCACGATCTCTTCGATCTCGTGCTTGTTGATCGTCTTCTTCTGCTTGGAGCGCGGCAGGATCTTCTGCGCGGCACCGGCCTCGTCGATCACGTCGATGGCCTTGTCCGGCAGGTGGCGGTCGTTGATGTACTTGGCCGACAGCTCGGCAGCCGTCGACAGCGCCGCCAGCGTGTACTTCACGCCGTGGTGCGTCTCGAACTTTTCCTTCAGACCCTTGAGGATCTCGACGGTCTGCTCGACGGTCGGCTCGGCCACATCGATCTTCTGGAAGCGGCGCGACAGCGCGTTGTCCTTTTCGAAGATGCCGCGATACTCGGTATACGTGGTCGCGCCAATGCACTTGAGCGTGCCGTTCGACAGCGCAGGCTTGAGCAGGTTGGATGCATCCAGCGTGCCCCCCGACGCCGCGCCCGCGCCGACAAGCGTATGAATCTCGTCGATGAACAGGATGGCGTTGCGCTCTTCGGTCAGCTGCTTGATCACGGCCTTCAGGCGTTGTTCAAAGTCGCCACGGTACTTGGTGCCGGCCAGCAGGGCGCCCATGTCCAGCGAGTAGACGGTGGCATCAGCCAGGATATCCGGCACTTCGCCATCGACGATGCGGCGCGCCAAGCCTTCGGCAATGGCGGTCTTGCCCACGCCGGCCTCGCCAACCAGCAGCGGGTTGTTCTTGCGGCGGCGGCACAGGATCTGCACCACACGCTCCAGCTCGGCTTCGCGGCCGATCAGCGGGTCGATACGGCCGGCCAGTGCCATCTGGTTCAGGTTCTGCGTGAAGTTCTCCAGCGCGCCACCCGGGGTGACTTCACTGTCGTGCTCTTCCGATTGTTCCTGGCGCGATGCGCTGTTGCCCGGAGGCGTGCTGCCACCGGCCTGCTTGGCAATGCCGTGCGAAATGAAGTTCACCACATCCAGCCGGCTGATGCCTTGCTGGTGCAGGAAATAGACGGCGTGGCTGTCCTTCTCGCCGAAAATGGCCACCAGCACGTTGGCGCCGGTCACTTCCTTCTTGCCCGACGATTGCACGTGCAGGATGGCGCGCTGAATCACGCGCTGGAAGCCGATGGTGGGCTGGGTTTCCACTTCGCCGGTACCGGATACGACCGGTGTGTGCTCGGTCACAAAATCACCGAGCGCGCGGCGCAGTTCGTCCATGTTGGCGCCGCAAGCGCGCAGCACTTCGGCGGCGGACGGGTTATCAAGCAGCGCAAGAAGGAGATGCTCCACGGTGATGTACTCGTGGCGCTTTTGTCTCGCTTCCATGAACGCCATATGGAGGCTGTGTTCAAGTTCCTGGGCGATCATTCTTGTACCTCCATGATGCATTGCAGCGGGTGTTGATGCTGGCGGGCAAAACTGTTTACTTCTTCTACCTTGGTCGCCGCGATGTCCTTGGGGTACACCCCGCAGATGCCGCGGCCTTCGGTATGAACTTTGAGCATGACGGCGGTGGCTTGTTCATGCCCCATCGCAAAAAATTGCTGCAGCACCACCACGACGAATTCCATCGGGGTGTAGTCATCATTCATCAGGAGCACCGTATAAAGCGGCGGTGGGCCGACGCGTGTTTGCTGCTCTGCAAGTTGCTGATCGCTCTGGTGCTGTATTGCCATGCTGTTCCATTCACCTCTGATTCTCATTTTGGCCCGACTGCCGGGCTTTTCAAGCTTACCGAGGGGGACAATGCGTGTTGTTTTTTTGTCCCACGGTGCTTGACCATCGCATGATTACTAAAGTACAAAGTCAACGCGTTTGATAAGCAAGCTTCATGCAATACCGGGTTCACCGTGGTGCAGGTCTTGGTATCAAACCGGAGTCCCAATCCGGGACACGTCTGCATCAACGCTATATCTGAGGAAAGACCCCAAAATGGCAACCGGTACCGTCAAGTGGTTCAATGATTCCAAGGGCTTCGGCTTCATTACGCCGGACGAAGGCGGCGAAGACATCTTCGCACACTTCTCCGCAATCAACATGCCGGGCTTCAAGACCCTGAAAGAAGGCCAGCGCGTGACTTTCGAAGTCGCCAACGGCCCGAAGGGCAAGCAAGCTGCAAACATCCAGGCTGCCTGATTCGCTGCCTGAATGTGAAAAGCCCCGCGTAAGCGGGGCTTTTTTATTGTCAGCATGTTTTGTGTGCCTGCCCGTGGTGGCGGCGCAACAAAAAAAGCCCCGCAATCGCGGGGCTTTTTCGACATTACACGCAATTACATGCGGGCGATGATGGCCTTGCCGAAGGCCGAGCACGATACTTCTTCCGCGTCGTCCATCAGGCGGGCAAAGTCGTAAGTCACGATCTTGTCCTTGATGGTCTTTTCCATCGCGGCAATGATCAGGTCGGCAGCTTCCTTCCAGCCCATGTGGCGCAGCATCATTTCAGCCGACAGCAGCAGCGAACCCGGGTTCACCTTGTCCTGGCCTGCGTACTTCGGTGCGGTGCCGTGGGTGGCTTCAAAGCACGCCACGTTGTCCGACAGGTTGGCACCCGGAGCGATACCGATACCGCCCACTTCTGCAGCCAGTGCGTCGGAGATGTAGTCGCCGTTCAGGTTCAGCGTGGCGATCACGTCGTATTCAGCCGGGCGCAGCAGGATTTGCTGCAGGAAGGCGTCGGCGATCACGTCCTTGATCACGATGCCGTTCGGCAGTTGCACCCACGGGCCGCCGTCGATCTCGACGCCGCCGAACTCGCTCTTGGCCAGCTCATAGCCCCAAGTGCGGAACATGCCTTCGGTGAACTTCATGATGTTGCCCTTGTGAACAAGGGTAACGCTCTTGCGGTTGTTGTCGATCGCGTACTGGATGGCCTTGCGCACCAGGCGCTCGGTGCCTTCCTTGCTCACCGGCTTGATGCCGATGCTGCTGCTTTCCGGGAAGCGGATCTTCTTGACGCCCATTTCCTGTTGCAGGAAATCGATGACCTTCTTGGCGCCTTCCGATTGGGCATCCCACTCGATACCGGCGTAGATGTCTTCGGTGTTTTCACGGAAGATCACCATGTCGATCAGGTCCGGGCGCTTCACCGGCGACGGCACGCCGTCGAAGTAGCGTACCGGGCGCAGGCAGACGTACAGGTCCAGCTGCTGGCGCAGGGCCACGTTCAGCGAACGGATACCGCCGCCAACCGGCGTAGCCAGCGGGCCCTTGATCGAAACAACGTATTCTTTCAGTGCGGCCAGGGTGTCTTCCGGCAGGTAGTTGTCGTTGCCGTAGACCTTGGCAGCCTTCTCGCCGCAATAGATTTCCATCCAGTGGATCTTGCGCGAACCGCCGTAGCTCTTGGCCACGGCAGCGTCGACCACATCCTTCATCACCGGGGTGATATCGACACCGATGCCATCGCCTTCGATGAACGGAATGATCGGATTGTCGGGGGTGGCGAGGTTCGGGACGATCTTGGTGCCGCCCTGCGGAACTTGGATGTGGCTCATGTTGCTTCCCTGATGTGGTTAGTCAGACAACGCCTTGAAGCGTTGGCAAAAACGGGATTATCGCGTGAAGCACCACTTTGTGCCAAGCCATGCCTGATGTATGGGCAGGTAGAATGTCATTCATGGCCAAACTCATCCTGCTCAACAAGCCTTATGGCGTGATCTGCCAGTTCAGCCCCAGCCCGCCGCATCAGTGCCTGGCCGACCATGTGCCGGTCAAGGACGTCTACCCGGCAGGGCGGCTGGATACCGATTCGGAAGGCTTGCTGCTGCTGACCGATTCCGGTGCACTGCAGGCACGCATTGCCGACCCGAAGCACAAGCTGCCCAAAACCTATTGGGTGCAGGTGGAAGGTGCTGCCGACGATGCTGCACTCGCCCCGTTACGCGCCGGTGTCGATCTGGGCGATTTTGTCACCAGGCCGGCGCAGGTGCGCGTCATCGACGAGCCGGCCGGCCTGTGGCCGCGCAACCCGCCGGTACGCTTTCGCGCCGCCATTCCCACCACCTGGCTGGAGGTCATCATTGCCGAGGGCAAGAACCGCCAGGTGCGGCGCATGACCGCCAAGGTGGGGTTTCCCACCCTGCGGCTGATCCGTGCCGCCATCGGCGACTACACGCTGGATGAGCTGCAGCCCGGCCAGTGGCGCGAGCTGCGCGTGCAGGCCCCTGTTGCCCCCAAGGTGCCGCAGCAGCCAGAACGGCCCAAGCAGCGCGGCCGGCGCGGGCCGAACAAGGCGCGGTAATCATTCCTGCCGAGGCGGTGGGGCTTCGGGTAAAATCCTGTTTTGCATGAGAAATTGATTGTTGTATGTGGAAACCCAATGCCACCGTCGCAGCGGTCATCGAGCGTGACGGCAAGTTCCTGCTGGTGGAAGAGCGCATTCTTGGTGCGCGCAAGCTCAACCAGCCTGCCGGCCATGTCGAGCAGGGCGAATCCATCGTGGCGGCCTGTGTGCGCGAAACCTTTGAGGAAACCGCACACCACGCGGTGCCGACCGCCTTGGTGGGCATCTATCAGTGGAGCCCGCCCGAGCGGCCGGAGCTGACCTATCTGCGCTTTGCCTTTGCCGCCGACGTGACCGGTTTTGATGCCAGCGCGCAGCTTGATGATGGCATCGAGGCTGCCGTGTGGCTCAGCCGCGACGAGATCGTGGCGCGCAGCGCCGAGCACCGCAGCCCCTTGCTGCTGGCGTGCATTGACGACTATCTGGCCGGCAAACGCTATCCGCTGGCGCTGCTGCGTGATTTCGACGCTGCAACGCGGGAGGCCGCACCATGAGCGACAAGATCGTGGTTGGCCTGTCCGGCGGGGTGGATTCGTCTGTCACTGCGCACCTGTTGCAGCAACAGGGCTTCGAAGTGCATGGCGTGTTTATGCAGAACTGGGAAGACGACAACAACGACGAGTACTGCTCGATCAAGGAAGACAGCATGGACGCCATTGCGGTGGCCGACCTGCTGGGCATCGACATCGAGCTGGTGAACTTCGCCGCGCAATACAAGGACCGTGTGTTCAGCTACTTCCTGGCCGAATACTCGGCCGGCCGTACGCCGAACCCGGACATCCTGTGCAATAGCGAAATCAAGTTCAAATGCTTCCTCGATTACGCCATCGAGCTGGGCGGGGTGAAGATGGCCACCGGCCACTATGCCGGCAATCGCCTGCGCCCCGATGGCCGCACCGAGCTGATCCGCGCGGCCGACCAGAGCAAGGACCAGACCTACTTCCTCTATCGTTTGTCGCAACAGCAGGTCAGTCAGGCGGTGTTCCCGCTCGGCGGCCTGCAGAAGTCCGCAGTGCGCGAGATTGCCGAGCAGATCAAGCTGCCCAATGCGCGCAAGAAGGACAGCACTGGCATCTGTTTCATCGGCGAGCGGCCGTTCCGCGAGTTCCTGAACCGCTACCTGCCCAAGATCCCGGGAAAGATGCGCACGCCGGAAGGCCGCGTGGTGGGCGAGCACATGGGCCTGATGTACTACACCATCGGCCAGCGCCAGGGCCTGGGTATTGGCGGTGAAGGCCTGCCGTGGTTCGTCGCCGGCAAGGACATGGCCGCCAACGAGCTGATCGTGGTGCAGGGGCACGACCACCCGCTGCTGCTCAAGCCCACGCTGTTCGCACGCGATTGCTCATGGATACTGGGCGAAGCCCCGGCCGAGGGGCGCTACACCGCCAAGACGCGCTACCGTCAGCAGGATGCTGCCTGTACGCTGGCCTATCAGGACGACGGCGTACTGCTGACCTTCGACGAAGCGCAATGGGCGGTGACGCCGGGGCAGTCGATGGTGTTGTATGACGGCGATGTGTGCTTGGGCGGGGGCATCATTCAGTAGTTTTTTTGATGCGGGTATTGGGACGGCCAGCGTGATGAGCGCTGGCTGTTTTTCATCATGGCTGAGCTGTTTGTCAGCTTTGTTGTACCACTGAAGCAGGAATGCCTGAATTCAAGTCAATCGCAAAGGGTTGCCAGCCGCCAGGTGGATCCCATTCCCCCGAGCCGTGGACCAGGCCGTTCTTGATTGAATGGATGACTACGCCATCAATGGCAAGGCCTTCGGTGCGCCAGGCGGGTGTTCCCGATGGCGAAATGCAGATGAGCTCAGAAGCAGAGGTGACCAGAAATGAGAATACTCTGCTGTATTCCTCAAGGGTTTCCTCTGTATTTGGGTAAATACGGCTGAAGTACCCGTCGAGCTGGAAGCTTGTACTGGTCCGATTGATCGGATCAATGAGGATTAGCGCATTGGAAAATCCGATCGCAACCAAACCACAAGCACAGGCGATCCCATCAAAGATTGACCAATCACCATCCGCGCATATATCCACGCGCAGTGCTGATGTTGGCGTGACCGTTATGCCAACAGACCTCGCTATTCTCGTGACCTGCTGGCTGAGGTGCACTTTGATCGACGGAGCGCTGCACCATTCCTCATCGACTTGCTGCAGAAACTCGGCATGCATGGTGTGGATTCTCAATAGGTGTTCTTGGTCAGAAATCGATTTTTCAATACGATGCCAACTGCCCGTGGCACACCACCCCAATCCCTTCTGAAGCGCCGAGCAGCACAGCCAAGCCCGGATGAAGGGGAGGGATGTTTGAGGCCCAAAGGGCCGAGTTACCGACCCGCGGGGCTTGGCGCGCAGCGCAGGGAACCCCGCAGGGGCGCTTTAGTAGGGTCGCCTGGGATTGTTAAGGGATGGGCGAGACCATCCCTTAACCTGTCCGCCGGGCGGAACCGGCACTTAAGAAGTGCGCCGCAGGCGCTTAACTGATGCCTCGGGTGATGCAGAAAAAAGCCGCCCGCAGTACGGCACTTACTGCTCAAACCACCCTGCATCATCCAGCTCGCTGAACACCTGCCGCAACCCCGCCCCCCAGCGCTGGCGGATGCTGTTGAAGTAGGGGTCATGCTCAGTCACCCGATACGGCTTGGCCGGGGCATAGCTGTCGCGGCGATAGCTCAACACGTCCACCGGCAGGCCGACCGACAGATTGCTGCGTATGGTCGAATCGAACGAAATCAGCGTGCACTTGAGCGCTTCCTTCAGCGCCGTGTCGTGGCGCACCACGCGGTCGATGATGGGTTTGCCGTATTTGGCTTCGCCGATCTGGAAGTAGGGCGTGTCCTCGGTGGCTTCGATGAAGTTGCCGGCGGCATAGACGTTGAACAGGCGCGGTGCTTCGCCATGGATTTGCCCGCCCAGCAGGATGGAACAGCTGAAATCGACGCCTTGCGTCATCTCGCCACCGCTGTCACGGGCGATCACTTCGCGCACCGCCTGGCCGACCAGTTCGGCGGCGGCGTACATGGTCGGTACGGTCAGCAGGCTGGCGCCGTCACCGCCGCAGCGACTGCGCAGCAGGCTGATCACGCTTTGCGTGGTGGCCAGGTTACCGGCACTCAGCAACACCACCAGGCGCTCGCCGGCAGTTTCGAACACGTGCATCTTGCGGAAGGTGGCGATGTGATCGACCCCGGCATTGGTGCGCGAGTCGGAGGCAAACAGCAGCCCGTCTTGCAGGGCCATGGCAACGCAGTAAGTCATGCGGTAAATCCGATAAAACCGGGGCAGATTCGCCCCATTGTACGCCAGCCACCCAGTGCGATAGTCGAGCGCCTATTGCTGCTGTGCCAGTGCTACGCGTGCCAGCGAATGCAGCGACTCCTGTCCGCCACCACGCCGCACGCCGCGCACCGGGCCGGCTTCGAGGTAATCAAGGCCGATGGCCAGCCGCACATAGCGCTCGTCCGGTATGCAGTTGTTGCTGACATCGAAACCATGCCAGTGCCCGCCGCAGCAGACTTCAGCCCAGGCGTGGCTGGCCACGTGGCCGTCGTGCTCGGTAAACAGATAGCCGCTCACATAGCGCGCCGGCAGGCCCAGTTGGCGGCAGGCGGCGATGAACACGTGTGCGTGGTCCTGGCACACGCCCTGTCCCAGCGCAAAGGCGTCGGCAGCGGGCGTGCCGGCATGCGTGCCGCCCAGCCGGTAGGGCATGCGGTCGAGCAGGTCGGCCATCAGGTCGAGCAGTGCTTCGCGGCCGTGCCGGGCGATCAGGTTGCGGTAGGTGTCGGCAAACGCGCCCAACCCCGCATCGCAGCGGGTCAGCGGGGTGTCGCGCAGGAATAGCGCTGCGGGCAGGGTTGCATCGTCGGCAGCGGCTGTGGCCGGGTGGGTTTCCACCACGCCTTCGGCCACGATATGAATCAGGTCGCGCGGCGTATCCAGCACCAGCAGGTGCTGCCGGTTGCCATAGGCATCCGTACCGGCACTGGCGGGAGCGGGCAGCGACAGTTGCCAGTCCACGATCCGCTGGCCGTCATCTAGCCGGGGTGTCAGCCGCAGCAATTGCGCGCTGTGCGCCAGCGTGCTGTCGTAGCGGTAGACGGTTTCATGATGGATGTGCAGGCGCATGATCAGGCGGCTTTCAGATAGGCCTGGTAGATGCGGTCACCCAGCCCGTTGATGTCGATCAGCCGCTGGCTCAGATAGTCGTGCAGGCCATCGGCAACAATCTCGTCCACGCTGGCAAACTTGAGCTGTGCCAGCAGCGCGGCGGCATCGCGCTGCGCCAGCCGGCCGTTGTCGCCCTCGATCTGCGCCAGGATCTTGCAGATGGCCTCCAGGCAGGCGCGCAGCGAGCGTGGCAGGCGGGGTGACAGGATCAGCATCTCGGTCACCTGCCGGGCGGTGACGGCATCGCGGTAGATTTCCAGATAGGCCTCGTAGGCCGACAGTGCCTTCAGCAAGGCGCTCCAGGCGTAATAGTCAGATGCGCTGGCTTCCACCTGCAGCAGGTGGGCTTTCACGTCCAGCAGGCGGGCGGTGTTGTCGGCGCGCTCGATGAAGGTGCCCAGCCGGATGAAGCTGTAGGCATCGCCGCGCAGGATGGTGCCATAGGTCACGCCACGGAACAGGTGCGAGCGCTCCTTCACCCAGTCGAAGAAGGCGCCGACGTTGTCGATGCCGCGCGTGGCGTAGTCGCGCGCTTCGATCCAGGTGGCGTTGATGTTCTCCCACATCTCGGCGGTGATCTTGCCACGCACCGCATGCGCGTTCTCGCGCGCCTGGCGGATGCAGCTGACGATGCTGGCGGGGTTGCTGCGGTCCAGTGCAACGAAGTGCAGCAGTTTTTCCGGCGTCAGCTCGTCGTGGCGGCGGTTGTATTCATCCAGCATTTCGGTGATGACCAGCGGTGCGCTGATCTCGGCGCGCGCGCCGTTCTGCGATTGCGGCAGCAGCGCCAGGCTGAAGCTCACGTCCAGCAAACGCGCCAAGTTTTCGGCACGCTCCAGATAGCGGCTCATCCAGTACAGGTGATCGGCGGTTCGGCTCAGCATCATGTTCTCGTCTCCTTTACGCTTCCAGCACCCAGGCGTCCTTGGTGCCGCCGCCCTGCGATGAATTCACCACTAGCGAGCCACGCTGCAGCGCCACGCGCGCCAGTCCGCCCGGCACGATCTTGACGTCCTTGCCTGCCAGCACGAAGGGGCGCAGGTCGATATGGCGCGGCGCAATGCCTTCCTCGACAAAGGTCGGGCAGGTCGATAGTGCCAGGGTGGGCTGGGCGATGTAATTGGCCGGATCGGCGATCAGTCGGGCACGGAAGTCGTCGATCTCGGCGCGGCTGGCCTTGGGGCCGATCAACATGCCGTAGCCGCCGGCGCCGTGGACTTCCTTCACCACCAGTTCATCCAGGTGCGCCAGCACGTGCGACAGCTCGCTCGGGTTGCGGCACTGCCAGGTGGGTACGTTGTTGAGCAGCGGTTCTTCGCTCAGATAAAAGCGCACCATGTCCGGTACATAGGGGTAAATGGATTTGTCGTCGGCCACGCCGGTACCGATTGCATTGGCCAGTACCACATTGCCGGCGCGATACGCCGCCAGCAGACCGGGCACCCCCAACATGGAATCGGGGCGGAAAGCCAGTGGGTCGAGGAACACGTCGTCGACGCGGCGGTAGATCACGTCCACCTGCTTGTGGCCGGCTGTGGTGCGCATGTAAACGCGTTCGTTGCGCACGAACAGGTCACGCCCCTCCACCAGCTCCACGCCCATTTGCTGTGCGAGGAAGGCATGCTCGAAATAGGCGCTGTTGAAATGCCCCGGTGTGAGCACCACCACGGTCGGGTTGTCGGCATGGGTGGCATGGCGCAAGGTATCCAGCAGCAAGCTGGGGTAGTGCTCGACAGGCGCGACGGCATGGCGGGCGAACAGCTCGGGGAACAGCCGCATCATCATCTTGCGGTTTTCCAGCATGTAGGACACGCCGGACGGCACGCGCAGATTGTCCTCCAGCACGTAATACTGGCCGTCGTTGTGGCGGATAACGTCCACGCCGCTGATGTGCGAGTAAATGCCGTGCGGCAGGTTCACGCCGCGCATCGCGGTCTGGTATTGCGCGTTGGCCAGTACCTGTTCGGCCGGGATCAGCCCGGCCTTGAGGATGTGGCCCTCGTGATAGATGTCGTGCAGGAAGGCATTGAGCGCGGTCACGCGCTGGCGCAGGCCGGCCTCCAGCGTGCGCCATTCACCAGCGGGCAGGATGCGCGGGATGGTATCGAACGGAATCAGCCGCTCGGCATCCGGGTTGTCGCCGTACACGGCAAAGGTGATGCCGACGCGGTGGAACAGCAGCTCGGCTTCCTGGCGGCGCTGCGCCAGCGTGTCGGCGCTTTGCTGGTTGAGCCAGCGCAGGAATTCATCGTAGTGGGGGCGCACGGAGAGATCGGCGCCGAGCATCTCGTCGTAAATACTGGCGGCAGGGGGTTCGATGCGGTGCATGGGGTCATCCTGGCGGTGCGAGATGCTGCTGTACTAGCAAGCTCCGCGCCAAGGCGCGTCATGCCCCGTATTTGCTGCATTGGCTGGCTGCAGGTGGCTAAATGCCCCTGCGGGCTTGCGCCAAAGCTGTGCATGCAGGCGTGCCGTCTGCAGTGCATTGCCCCGTTTTCAGGCGCCGCAAAGCAACAGACCGCCAATCGGCGGTCTGTGACAAAGCTGGCGTGCAATCAGTCGAACGGGATTTCGTGTTCGGCGGCAAAGGCCAGTGCCAGCCCGCCCGCGCCGATGTTCACGCCGGCAGTCACGCTCATTTCGCTCACCAGCACGTCAACGCCGTGTCGCGCGGCGCAGGCCACCAGATCGACATAGCCGGGTAGCTGCGCGACCTCGGCCGGATCGCCGCCAAAGCTCACGGTGACGATGCTGGACAGCAGGTGCTTGCCCTCGATCAGCTTGATGGCGAGGTTGAACAGCTTGTTCACGCCGGCTTCAAAGCCGCGTACCTTGGCCACCGGGTGCGTATCGCCCTGGAAACCACGGATTACCGGCTTGATGTCGAGTGCACTGCCTAGCAGGTAGCTGGCCAGCCCCACGCTCTTGTCGCCCTTGCGGCGCGCATTGTTGCGCAGCTGGCTGAGGTCGGACGGGATCAGGAAAGCCTGCGTGCAGTGGCTCAATTGCTCAATGCGCGCGATGATGGCCGAGGTGGTGGCGTCCTGCTCGGCCAGCCGGGCTGCTTCGGCCACGATCAAACCCTGGCCGACAAACAGGTTCTGGCTGTCGAACACGCGCAGGCTGAATGGACGGGTATGGCCGGCGGCCTCGCGGATGGGGCGGTAGTCGGTAAGGATGGCACGCGCCGCCTGCGTGGCATTGTCGAAAATCTTGCTGCGCGAGCTCATCACTGTCAGGCAGAACACATAGTCGAATTCGACCACTAGTCGTTCCAGAAAGCGCTGGCTGATGGCGTCGACGCTGAATGGTTCGGACAGGTATTCGGCATCGCCCAGACTCTTGTAGAACTGCTGGGTGGCCTTGGGGTCACGCTTGTCGATGAAGGTGGTCTCACCGCTGCGGATCGTGATCGGCAGGATTTCGATCTGGTGCCGGTCGAGGAAAGCACGCGGCAGATCGCAGCAGGAATCGGTGACGATGCCGATACGCATGGCAATACCTATGTAACAAAACGGTCGTGCATGATGTAAATGTGATATGCCGCTGTCAATCAGGCCAATACCAAAGCGACGGGTTTTAGCGACAGGCGGCGCAATGCAAAACGGGGGCTTGCGCCCCCGTTTCTTTGCCATGAATTGCGGCTTACTTGGCGGGTTCTGCTGCGGCCGGGCTGCTGGCCGCCCACGGCATCGGCACGTTCACGCCATTGAGCGTAAAGGCACCCTTGCTGAGGTCGGCGGTGGCCGCCAGCATGTCGCCTTCGACGCGGATCAGCTTTTGCTCGGCCAGGCGGTTGATCTGGCCCTCGACGAACTGGCCGGCGAGGTAATCGAGATCGGCCTGCGAGATGCCCGAATCCGGCCCGCCAAACATGCGCGTGGCCTGCCAGGCGATCACGGTTTCCACCACCTTGCGCGGCACCTTGAAGTCGGCCTTGGCGTTGAGCTTTTTCACCAGCTCGACCGGCTTGTCGATATCACCACGCTGGAAGCCCTTGAGGCCCACCGAACCGTTGAAGTGGATGTCGCCATCCGGCAGCTTCACTTCCAGCTTGTCGATGGCCAGTTGCGGATCGTGCTCAAGCAGCGGCATGCCTTCATCGTGCGCCAGCTTGGAGAGCTGATCGGCAAACTGGTCACGCTTGATCGGTTTCTTCTGCAGCGCGGTGAAGGCGTCGCCCAGCTTGGCCAGCGTCGGGCCGTGCAGGTGGCGGGCACTGGCTTGCAGCTCGGCCGGGCCATAGGGCTTGCCGTCCAGCACCAGCTTGGCCAGCTTGAATTCGGCTGTGCCGTCGATGAATTCGCCGTTCTCCACCAGCTTGCCGGTATAGCCGGCGTTTTCCAGACGCAGTTTGAGCGGCGTGCCTTCCTGCAGGTTCACGTCAAGGCTGTCGAAATGTGCCAGCGTCTGTCCCACCATCAGCCCGGTCTTGCCGCGCGTGTGATCGAGGGTAACTTGCAGGTTCTTGAAGTCGAACGTGCCCTTGCCCTTGGCTTCGCCGGACAGGCCGGGGGCATTCAGGTCGATCTTGACGCGATTGAAGTCGCCGCCGTAATCCACTGTGGTATCCAGCCCCAGCCACTTGGCCTTGACGCCGGAAATGGCTTCTTCGTAATCGAAACCCGGCACCTTGACCTTGATCACGCCGTCGTCATCAAAACCGATGCGGTTCTCGATGCTGATCGGTGTCTTGTCGCCAAAGAACTTGTCCAGCAGCTTCTTGGTGGCCGGTGCGAACTCGAAGTCGGTGGTCACCACCGCCTTGTACGGGTGCAGGTTGAAGTGGCTCAGCAGCGGCAGCGGGCCGTGCGTGATGTGCTGGGTGTAGGTGACTTCGAATTCCGGCAGCGGCTCGCCTTCCTTCTCCAGCGCAAAGCGGTACAGCTCGGGATTGACCTTGAGCGTGGTCTTTTCGGTCGAGCTGAACCAGCCGCGTTCGTACTGGCGGTTCTTCACGATGAAATAGGGCAGGCCGGTCAGCCATTCGTGCTGCTTTTGCAGCGTGGTTTCGGCGGCAGCGCCGGCAAACCAGGCACCACCAACATAGCTGGCGGCCAGCACGACGACGGCGGCTGCACCAGCGATCAGAACGTTACGTTTCACCCTGTGTAATCCCTTGCTTGGATGGGCCGGCTGCGGGCCGGCCCGGGCTGGATGCTGCGGTTAGATGCGGCGGGCCAGTTCCTCAGCCTTGCCAAGGTAGCCGGCCGGGGTCAGTTCTTTCAGGCGGGTCTTCTCGGCATCCGGAATCGCCAGCCCGTCGATGAACACGGCCAGTGTTTCACGCGTGATGCCGCGCTGGCCACGGGTCAGCTCTTTCAGCTGTTCGTACGGATTGGGCACGCCATAGCGGCGCATCACGGTCTGGATCGGCTCGGCCAGCACTTCCCAGTTATCGTTCAGGTCGTCCACCATGGCCTGGCGGTTCACTTCCAGCTTGTTCAGGCCCTTGAGCGCCGACACATAGCCCAGCAGTGCGTAACCGAGGCCCACGCCCATATTGCGCAGCACGGTCGAGTCGGTCAGGTCGCGCTGCCAGCGCGATACCGGCAGCTTCTGGCTCAGATGGGTCAGCAGCGCGTTGGCGAGGCCCAGATTGCCTTCCGAGTTTTCGAAGTCGATCGGGTTGACCTTGTGCGGCATGGTCGAGCTGCCGACTTCGTTCTTGTTGACCTTCTGCTTGAAGAAGCCCAGCGAGATGTAGCCCCAGATGTCGCGGTTGGTATCGATCAGGATGGTGTTGATGCGCGCGAACGTGTCGTACAGCTCGCTCATGTAATCATGCGGCTCGATCTGGATGGTGTATGGATTGAAACCGATGCCCAGACCTTCCACGAAGCGGCGGCAGAAGCCTTCCCAGTCGAATTCCGGGTAGGCCGACAGGTGGGCGTTGTAGTTGCCGACCGCACCGTTGATCTTGCCCAGCAGCTCGATGTTTTCCAGGCGTGCCAGCTGGCGCTCCAGACGATAGGCCACGTTGGCCATTTCTTTGCCCATGGTGGTCGGCGTGGCCGGCTGGCCGTGCGTGCGGCTCATCATCGGGGCGTCGGCCAGCGCGTGCGCCAGCTCCTTGAACTTGAGCACGATCTCGCGCAGCTTGCCCACCAGCACGCTGTCACGCGCGCCCTTGAGCATCAGCGCGTGGCTGAGGTTGTTGATGTCTTCCGACGTGCAGGCAAAGTGGATGAACTCGGACGCGGCGCTGACTTCGGCATTGCCCGACAGGCGCTCCTTCATCCAGTACTCGACCGCCTTGACGTCGTGATTGGTAGTGCGTTCGATGGTCTTCACTTCCAGCGCGTGCTCGGGCGAGAAGTCGGCGACGACGCGATCCAGCTCGGCAATGGTGGCGGCCGAGAAGGGCTTGATTTCCGCAATGGCGCTTTCCGCTGCCAGCGCCTTCAGCCACGCCACTTCAACGGTTACGCGGTTCTTTACCAGCGCATATTCCGAAAAATGAGGGCGCAGGTCGGCGAGTTGCTTTTCATAACGGCCGTCGAGCGGCGAGAGGGCGGTCAGTGCGGAGAGTTCCATGAGCGGTCTGCAGCGGATCGAAACAAAGGCGGAATTCTAGCACAGCCAGATCACGCGCCTGCCCCCGCCCGGCGGGCAATACTTGCCAAGGGGGCGCAGCAATGCTGCCATGCAATAGTGCAGGCGCATTACTGCCGGGTGTGGCGCGTTGCGCATATATTGCAATGCAACGTGGAAAGCGGATGACTTTGGCCCGCGGCTGGCTGACAATAGTCCTTACATAAAAAATGGACCGTATATACGAGTCCATCACGAGGATGGAGTAGATAAATGGACAAGATTGCCGAACTGTCTCCTGAATGGCAGAGCTGGCTGCAGGACAATCTGGCACGCGGCTGCACGCCGCAGTCGCTGGTTGAAGTCATGGTGTCGCATCAATTCGAACCGATGTTCGCCAATGCGATCGTTTTTCACTTCAGCGCCTTGCGCCAGGTGCCGGCGGCACAGGCCTCGGAGCCCTCTGCCGGCCAGCGCGCAGCGCAAACCGGTTATCAATACGAAGCCCCCAGGCTGGCGCCCGCCGGCAACACCATCCAGACGCATGATCTGACCGTGCGTGTGGTCACCCGCATCAACAAGCCCTATGTGGTGGTACTGGAAAACGTGCTGACCGCGGAAGAGTGCGACGAAATGATCCGGCTGTCGTCGGACAAGCTCAAGCGCTCGATGACGGTTGATCCCAAGACCGGTGGCGATGCGGTGATTGCCGACCGTACCAGCTATGGTGCGTTCTTCGCGATCAACGAAAATCCGCTGATTGCCAATATCGACCGCCGCCTGGCCGAGCTGATGAGCTGGCCGGTGGAAAACGGCGAGGGCATCCAGATCCTCAATTACAAGGTCGGTGGGGAATACAAGCCGCACTTTGATTACTTCCCGCCCAGCGACGAAGGCAGCAAGGTGCATCTTGGCCAGGGTGGCCAGCGGATTTCCACGCTGGTGATGTATCTGAACGACGTACCGGCCGGTGGCGAGACCATCTTCCCCGAGCTGGGCCTGGCCGTTGCGCCCAAGAAGGGCTCGGCGGTGTACTTCGAGTACTGCAACAGCCTCGATCAGGTTGACCCGCTCACCCTGCATGGCGGCAACCCGGTCATCGAAGGAGAGAAGTGGATCGCCACCAAGTGGCTGCGGCAGCATCGCTACGGCGGTTGATGCGCAGAAGGTGGTTTGCGTTCGCAAGGCGAGGCTGCGGCCTCGCCTTTTTCAGTTCTTGGCCGCGCGGCAGGAAATTATGGTGCAGTGCAATAAAAGGGCTATGCTGAAGCCTGTACCCGAATCCGCAGGGGAATGGCAGTGGCAGCAAGCATGATTGATCTCAACGCTGATCTTGGCGAAGGCGCCCCCAACGATGCCGCGCTGATGCCCTTGATCAACTCGGCCAATGTGGCCTGTGGTGGCCATGCCGGCGACGTCGACACCATGCGTGCGACCGTGTTGCTGGCGCGTGCGCATGGCGTGCGCATCGGCGCCCACCCCAGCTACCCCGACCGCGCCAACTTCGGCCGCCGCAGCATGCCGCTGGCGCCATCCCGGCTGGTGATCGACATCACCGCGCAGCTGTGGTCGCTCAAGGCGGTCTGTTTCGAGGCAGGCGTGTCTTTTTCCTACGTCAAGCCGCATGGCGCGCTCTACAACGATGCTGCACGTGACCCGGTGCTGGCCAAACTGATCGCCGATACCGTGCGCGAAATCGACCCCGGTCTTGCGCTGATGGGGTTGGCGGGGGGCGAATTGCTGGCTGCCGGCAGGCAGGCCGGGCTGGATGTGATCAGCGAGGCATTTGCCGATCGTGCCTACCGGTCCGATGGCACGCTGCAACCGCGTGACTTGCCCGGTGCGGTGCTGGATGAGGAAGCCGCGCTGGCGCAGGCGCTGAGCCTGGTGGAGCAAGGGGGCGTGACAGCCGTCGATGGCAGCTGGCTGCCGGTGCAGGCCGATACGCTGTGCGTACATGGCGACAATCCGCACGCCCTGGCGTTTGTGCGGGCGCTGCGCGGCAAGTTGATCGCAGCCTGAGCCGCTTCGCTTGCGGCGGGTGTGGCGGATGTAATTCCGTCACAAAAGCCGCTGTTTGTTTTTCCCCGCCTGTCCAGTGTTCGTTGGCGCGGCGTAGAATGCCGGTTTTGGAAGCTCCGGATCCTGTTGCATGGCTCAGTCGCTGCCCTCCCATCCCATTGGCGTATTCGATTCCGGCGTTGGCGGCCTGACCGTCGTACGCGCGCTGATGGACCGGCTGCCGTTTGAAAACATCGTCTACTTCGGCGATACCGCGCGCGTGCCTTATGGCGTGAAGTCGGTGTCGACCATCCAGCATTTCACCCAGCAGATTGCCGACTTCCTGCTGCAGCAAGACGTGAAACTGCTGATCATCGCCTGCAATACCATGGCCGCAGTGGCCGCCGACGTGGTGCGGGCCAAATCGCCGGTGCCGGTGCTCGACGTCATCGAGGCCGGGGCGAAGAATGCCATTGCCCGTACCCGCTCGGGCGGGATTGGCGTGATCGGTACGCCCACCACCATCAATTCCAATGCCTATGCGCGCGCCATCCACCAGCTCAGCCCGGACAAGCACGTGTATTCGCAAGCCTGTCCGTTGTTCGTGCCGCTGGTGGAGGAGGGGTGGCTGGATCATCCGGTCACGCGGCTGACCGCACAGGAATACCTCAAGCCGGTATTTGTCGAGCAGATCGACACCCTGGTGCTGGGCTGCACCCACTATCCGCTGCTCAAGCCACTGCTGCTGGATGTGACCGGTGACCGCATGCAGCTGGTTGATTCGGCATTGTCGATTGCCGACCAGACCGCCGAGCTGTTGCAGGCGCAGGGCCTGGCCAACACCAGCCGTGCCATGCCGGACTATCGGTATGTGGTGACCGATGTGCCGGTCAAGTTCCAGACCATCGGCGAGCGCTTTCTCGGTCGCAGCCTCAACCGGATAGACCGCGTGGAGTTGTGAGATGCTCTATGGCATCACGCTGCTGATCGTGTTCCAGCTGCTGGGCGAATTGCTCAGCCAGCTCTTGCATCTGCCCTTGCCGGGGCCGGTGCTGGGCATGTTGCTGCTGGCGGCATGGTGCATGCTGCGGCGGGGCGTCGATGAACGTGTCGCCAAGGTGGCGCAGGCTTTGCTCGGCTATCTGGGCTTGCTGTTTGTGCCGGCCGGCGTCGGCATCATCGCGCTGGACCCGCAGGTGCGCGCGCAGGGCTGGCCCATGCTGGCGGTGCTGGTGCTCTCTACGTTGATCACGCTGGCGGTGACGGCGCTGTTGCTCAAATGGCTGTTGAGGCACCGCCCATGAATGCCGCAGCCTGGTTGGCCCCGCTCAAGGCGGCGCCGCTGTTGTGGCTGGCGGTGACGGCGTTTGCCTATCTGCTGGCTGAAAAGCTTTATCGGCATACCCGCCATTTTCCACTGCTGCATCCGGTGCTGGTGGCCATCGTGCTGGTGGCTGGTTTGCTGCTGGTACTGGGCGTGCCTTATCCCGATTACTTTGCCGGCGCCCGCCCGCTTCACTGGTTGCTGGGGCCGGCTACCGTGGCGCTGGCCGTGCCGCTGTTCGACAACCTGCAGCGCGTGCGCAGCCTGCTTGCACCGCTGATGATTGCACTGCTGGTGGGGGGCGTGGTCGGCATCGTATCGGCGCTGGGGCTGGCGCATCTGTTCGGTTTGAGCTGGCCGGTGCAGCTGTCGTTTGCGCCCAAGTCGGTCACCACGCCGATCGCCATGGCGCTGGCCGAGCATCTGGGCGGCCTGCCAGCGCTGACCGCCAACGTGGTGATCATCACCGGCGTGGTCGGTGCGGTGGCCGTGGTGCCGCTGTTGCGCCTGCTCAGGGTTGACGGGGACGTGGAGCGTGGTTTTGCGCTGGGTGTGGCTGCACACGGCGTAGGCACGGCGCGGGCGTTCCAGCTGTCGCCCACGGCCGGGGCATTTGCCGGGCTGGCCATGGGGCTGAACGGCGTGTGGACCTCAGTGGTGCTGCCGCTGGTGCTGGCCTTCTGGCCACACTAGATCGCCAGGATTATTCCACTTCGATGCGGTTGAGCTGCCACGCACAGCGCCGGTAATACTCGGCCTGGCGCAGCTCCGGGTTGCTGTCGAACGGGTACATCACGAACAGTGGCCCCTTCTCGCGCACCGACATCGGTTTGCCGTTGAGGCGGCGCGCCACGATCACGTCGTAGCGGGTGGCATCATCGCTGGGGATGGCGACCACGTAGTCATTCAGAGCGGTCAGGTTCAGCGCCTTGCCGCTGGCGCCGGCAGCGTCGAGCACATCGCGCAGCAGCGGGCCTTCAAAGGTTTGCGGGGTCGGGTACCACGGTGCATGCACGTGCAGCGTTTTCTGCGGCAGTCTGGCCAGCATGGCGTCGTCAAAAACGGCGCTCTTGCCCTGGTTGGTGTGGCTGATCTGCCCGGTCAGTGTCAGCACCGGCACGCCCTTGGGCGGCTCCAGCGCAGCGGCGTGACCTGCCACGCTCAGGAGGGCGGCGGCAAGCAGCGCACGCCAGGTCGAGGGGATCATGCGTTCTCCTTGCGGGTTTCGGTGGTCAGCGTTGCCAGCGCCTGTCTTGTGTGCGCCAGCAGCTGGTCCATATTGTCCAGCCTGGCCGCATCTTTTGCTGCTGCAGGTGCAAACTCCAGATCACCGCAGGCTGCGGCCAGGCTCATGGCGCCGATCTGCAGGGCAACACCGCGTGCGCTGTGCGCCAGCCGGCTGCGGTTGCCTGCCTCGTCTGCGGCATAGTCGCGCAGCAGTTCTTCAATGCGATTCAGTCCGCGCGTTGCAATAGCCAGATACCGGCTGGCATTGCAGCCCAGCCTGAGCATGGCGGCGTCCATATCGAGCAGATCGCTCGGCGAGATGGGGGCGGGCATATTGTTGCGGGCGGCGCGGCCGGCCAGCGCGGCGATCAGTTCCGCGCTATCGAATGGCTTGGCCAGCCAGCGGTCCACCCCGGCGGCGTCCAGGGCGTCGGTGCCGGGGTGCAGCGCTGCGCTCAGCATCAGCAAGCGGCCACGCCATTGCTGCGCGCGCAGGTAGCGTGCGAACTCCAGCCCGTTGCCGTCGGGCAGATTGTAATCGAGCACTACGGCATCAAAGGCCTTGTGCGTGAGCAATTGGCGCGCATCGTGCAGGGTGGCCACCGTGGTCACCACCGCATGTGCGCCGCGCAGGATTTCGGCCAGCAATTCCCGGTTGATGGCCTGGTCCTCCAGCACCAGCACGGCCAGCCCGTGCAACTGTGGCGCCGCCAGTATCGGGGTAGTGACCGGGCCTGCGTCCGGCGCGGCATCTGCCAGCACGGTGGCGTCGAATACGCTGCCGGCCGAGCTGCTGGCACTGCAGACCACGTCGCCGCCCATCAGGCGGGCAAACTCGCGGCTGATGGCCAGCCCCAGCCCGCTGCCACCCGCAGCGCGGCCGCTGGCTGTTTGCTCGAAGGGCGAGAACAGCTGTGTCAGTTCGCCGGCGGCAATGCCGGGGCCGGTGTCGCTGACGCGGGTTTGCAGCTGCAAACGCCCCTGTGGGGCATCGCGCAGGCTGAAGGCCACGTGCACATGGCCCTGCAGGGTGAACTTGACCGCATTGCCGATCAGGTTGATGAGGATCTGCCGCAGCTTGCCACCATCGATCTGCAGCTGCGGGGCGTTTTCCGGGGGGGGCGCAATAGTCAGCAGAATGCCTTTCTCGCTGGCCTGCAAGGCAAACAGGCCATACAGATCGTCGGCCAGGCTGGAGAGCGACAGTCGCTCGCTGTTCAGTTGCACCCGGTTGGCCTCGATACGCGATACATCGAGCACATTGCCCAGCAAGCTGGCCAGATATTCGGCGCTGCGGCGGATCAGCCCCAACTGGTGGCGCGAGGTCGCGCTCAGCGACGGGTCTTTCAGCGTTTGCCCGGCGTAACCCAGCACCGAGGTCAGCGGCGTGCGCATCTCGTGGCTGACATTGGCCAGGAAGCGGCTCTTGGCCTCGTTGGCTGCCTGCGCGGCACTGCGGGCCTCGCCCAGCAGGTGTTCACGCTGCAGGCTGCGCCGCAGCTCGAACAGCGCCATGCCGGCAAAGCCCAGCAGCAGCAACGACTGGAACACGGCCAGCGCAATGCGGGTGCGGCCCAGTCGCGTCACCAGTTTTTCATTTTCGTCCAGCTGGTCGGCAAAGCCGTGCTGGATCAGGTCATGGATGGTTTGCAGATTGCCCTGGATGTGGTCGAGCGAGCCGATGAGGTGGTCAACCTCTTCCGGCGTCATCGGGTAACGCGCCCAGCGTGCATCGGTATCGGTGATCATGCGGTTGATCACCCCCATGTGCTCGCCATAGGCACGCTGGTCGATCAACTGGTGCATGAAGGCACCGTTCTGCATCGCTGCCACGCGGCCGGCAAAAATGTCGTAGCGGGTGCGCAGCTGCAGGTAGTAAGCGGCATTGAAGCGCGACAATGCCGCTATCTCGCGCAGCTTGAGGTATTCGCGGCTCAGCGCAACCGAATGCCACAGCTCGTCCTGGTTGGAAAACGCGGTAACCCGGGCCAGTTCTTCACGCTGTTGCTGCTCGAAACGCACGGTCAGTCCCAGCGAAACCAGCAGCAAGATCGAGGCGAGCAATAGTGCGCGCAGGAAGCGCGGATTCATGAGCGGCGGGGACGCGGTCATGCCAATGGGAAGCTTGTAAGCATTGCGCGAGTGTAGTGGGGTTTATGCCCCGGCGACAATGCGGATTGTCAGCAGACAGCCGGCGCTTGCAGGCGCTTTCATGCTGCGGCAGCAAAGCTGGAGCGTGGCAGGTCGCTATTGCCGTAAGTACGCGCCAGCTGGTTTTGCCCCTTGCTGCGCTGGGACAGCTCCACGCTAGCCTGCGCTTCCATGGCCGCCGCCTGTGCGGCGACGGCGCGATCCTGCCCGGATGGATCGGCCGGAGCCAGCGCTGCGGCCTGCACGATGCGCGCCTTGCGTATTGTTTCTTCCGGCGTGTTGCCGGGTGAGACGTCGATATGCACCTCGCCGGCCACCGCATAGCGCTTGCCGTCCGGCCCGGTCTTGAACGAATAGGAAGCCCCGCTGGTGGCCAGCCCGCCCGATGCGGCCAGGTGGGCCAGTTCGTGCTGGTGCACCTTGCGGTCGGTGGATTGCAGCTGTTCGACGGCGCTTTGGGTCTTGGCATCCTGACTGAGGCCGCTGGCTTTGCCGGTGTCGGAGCCCTTGCCCGTTCCGTTGCTGCCCTGCTGACCGGTCGTGCCCGCATTTTGGCCAGCCGGTAGCGCGCTTGCCTGGCTGGCAGGCAAAAGAGACGCGATGTTGGCGCTGGTGGCGGTAGCACTGAGCATGGCTGGGCGCTTGCGGGCGATACGGGGGCAAGTGATTGATCAACAGCATGATTTTAGCCCCGGCAAGGCGCGGCATCGCCGCTGTGGCGACAGGCGGATGTGTGGCGGATCTCTGCGTGGAGACACAAAGGCCGTGCTTACACCCGCAGCAGCGCCTCGCGCCCCGGCAGCCAGCGCTGCAGGTGGACTTCGGCTGCCGCCGCGCCGCCGGTCAGCATCTGTTCGGCCGCTTCGCGCGCGGCATCCAGCAGGTCGGCATCGTTTTCCAGGTCGGCAAAGCGCAGCAGCGGCACGCCGGACTGGCGCACGCCTGCCAGCTCGCCCGGCCCGCGTATGCGCAGGTCTTCCTTGGCGATCACGAAGCCGTCGGTATTCTCGTAAATGACTTTGAGCCGTTCCTTGGCGGTTTCGCCTAGTGGCCCGCTGTAGAGCAGGATGCATAGCGAGGCATGTGCGCCCCGGCCCACGCGGCCGCGCAGCTGGTGCAGTTGCGACAGCCCCATGCGCTCGGCGTGCTCGATCACCATCAGGCTGGCATTGGGCACGTCCACGCCGACTTCGATCACCGTGGTGGCCACCAGCACCTGCAGCTTGTTGGCGAGGAAGTCAGCCATGATGGCGGCCTTGTCGGCCGGCTTCATCTTGCCGTGCAGCAAACCGACGGCAATGCCTTCCAGTTCTTCGGTCAGCTGGGCATGGGTATCGACCGCGGTCTGCAACTGTAGCGCTTCCGATTCTTCGATCAGCGGGCACACCCAATACACCTGCCGGCCCTCGCGCACTTTGCTGGCAATGCGCTCGATGATTTCGTCGCGGCGAGCATCCGATACCAGCTTGGTGACGATGGGGGTGCGGCCCGGCGGCAGTTCGTCGATGACGCTCACGTCGAGATCAGCATAAAAACTCATTGCCAAGGTGCGCGGAATCGGCGTGGCCGACATCATCAGCTGGTGCGGGCTGCCGCCTTTCTCGCGCAGCGCCAGCCGCTGCGCCACGCCAAAGCGGTGCTGTTCGTCGACGATGGACAGGCCCAGGTTCTTGAACTCCACCGTCTGCTGGAAAATGGCATGCGTGCCGCATACGATCTGTGCCGTGCCGTCGGCGGCTGTCGCCAGCGCCTCGCGCTTTTCCCTGGCCTTGAGCGAGCCGGTCAGCCAGCGTACCTGGA
Organism: Andreprevotia lacus DSM 23236; assembly: GCF_900176275.1. GTDB lineage: Bacteria > Pseudomonadota > Gammaproteobacteria > Burkholderiales > Chitinibacteraceae > Andreprevotia > Andreprevotia lacus. The sequence continues at coordinate 56,795 of NZ_FWXD01000001.1, forward strand.
TGCCCAGCGGTTCCAGCCATTGCAGGAACTTGCGGTAGTGCTGCTCGGCCAGGATTTCGGTCGGTGCCAGCATGGCCACCTGATAGCCTGCCTCGATGGCATGGCAGGCGGCGATGGCGGAAACAATGGTCTTGCCCGAGCCGACATCGCCCTGCAGCAGGCGCTGCATCGGGTGGCGCTGCGCCAGATCCTTGCTGATGTCCAGCAAGACGCGGTTCTGCGCCTTGGTGAGGCCAAAGGGGAGGCAGGCCACCAGCTGTGCCGCCAGCCGGCCCGGTGGGGCGATGCGGGGAGCATTGCGCTCACGCCGCACCGCACGTGCCATGCGCAGGCTGAGCTGCTGGGCCAGCAGTTCGTCGAACTTCACCCGTCGCCACGCCGGGTGCAGCCGCTCGGTGAGCTGGATGCGTGCCACGTCGGGTGTCGGGTTGTGCAGAAAGCGCACGCTGTCGGCAAAGGCGGGCAGACCCAGATCGTTGAGCATGGCGGCAGGCAGGGTATCGTCCAGCTGGCACTGGTTGAGCGCGCGCGCGATCAGCTTGGTCAGCGGTGCCTGTGCCAGCCCGGCCACGGTGGAGTACACCGGTGTCAGCGCCTCGTTCAGGCTGCTTTCCTCACCCACATTCTTGACCTTGGGGTGCACCATTTCGTCACCCCAGTAGCCATGGCGGATTTCGCCATACAGTCGCACCCGCTTGCCCACCGCCAGCTGCTTGACCTGATTGGGGTAGAAATTGATCAGCCGCACCACCAGCGTGCTGTTGCCATCGCCCACGCGGGCGACGAACTGCTTCTTGGGGCGAAAGGTGGTCTCGGCGCTCAGCACCTCGGCCTCGACCAGCACCGGCGTGCCGATGGGCGCGTCGGCCAGCGGATAGAGCTGGGTTTCATCCTCGTAGCGCAGCGGCAGGTGCAGCACCAGATCAAACGGCCGGCTGATGCCGAGTTTGAGCAAACGGGTCTGTATGCCAGGGGGAAGCTGCGTCAGGTCCATGCGTGTGATTTGTTGAACGAATGTTCTGTGTACGCAGATTAGCGGTTTTGGCGCCGCTGGGGAAGCCGCCGGGCGGCTGCCTGGCCGGCAAAATGCCGCAGCACGGTGCTGCGGCGCTATACCTGTGGTCTGTATTGTTGCCCCGCATGGAGGTGGCACCATGATGATCGCACGCTGGAGTATCGATGCACGATTCGGCTACAAGCAGGTCGTGGTCGAGTTGATGATGCGCTGGATGCAGGAGGTCGGCAGCCAGATCGGCTGGGGCGGCGACAAGGTGCGCCTGCTCACCGGCTCGATCGGTGCGCATGAGTCAACGGTGCAGTCCGAGGTCTTGATTGCCGACCTGGCTGAGCTGAACGAAGCGTGGGTGAAGCTGGCGACGATTCCCGCCCACCAGAACTGGGGCAAGGAGCTGGAGCCCTATATCGTGTCGGGAACGCCGCGCTGGGAGATTTTCCGCGTGCTGGCCTGAGGTCAGGCTGTTGGTGGCGCAGCCTGTGTGGCAATGGCAATCGGCCCGCTCAGTATCTTGTGGATGGGGCAGGCATCGGCAATCTGCATCAGCCGTGCGCGCTGGGCATCGTCCAGCGTGCCGATCAGTTCTATGGTGCGCTCGATCTTGCTGTCGCCATCGCGGTGGTCGGCGGCATAGCGCATGCTGATGCGCACGTCCTCTACCGGCCAGCCTTTGCGGTAGGCATACATCTTGATGGTCATGGCGGTACAGGCGCCCAGCGAGGCCAGCAGGTGCTCGTGCGGGCCGGGGGCGGCATTGCCGCCGCCCTGGGCGACCGAGACATCCTGCAGCCATTCGTGCGGGCCGCTGTTCAGTATGGCTTGATAAGGGGCCGCGCCAAGGCGGACGTCTACGGCTTCCAGGCTCATTGTCATTCTCCCTTGAGTTTCGGTACTTCCGGCGCGTGCAGGCGTGCGCCGTCATAGCCATGCACCTCGCCAAAGCGCGCATCGCCGGCATTCCATTCTGCGGTGGCGGTACGGATGTCATCGCCATTGCGGCCGACGAAGTTCCAGAACAGCAGCCGGGGCGACGGGAAGGGCTCGCCGCCGATCAGCAGCACGCGGGCTGCGGCATCGCTGCTCAGCTGCAGTTCGGTCTGGCCGGGGGCGAAATAAAGCAGCTCGCCCACCGCTAGCGCTTCGCCATTACAGGTCGCGCTGCCTTCCAGCGCAATCAGGCCGTATTCAAAATCGGCACGCAGCGGCAGGGTGGTTGCGGCCGCCGCATTGCTGGTCAGGTCCAGCCCGACCAGCGGGGTGTGGATTTCTGCCGGGGCGGTTTCTCCGCCGAATTCGCCGGCCAGCACCGTGATGGTGAAGCCGCCGGCCAGCAGCAAGGGCAGGTCGGGGTAGTGGGCAAAGGCCGGTGCACGGTCGTATTGTTCGTCGGGCAGGGCGATCCACAGTTGCGCACCATGCATGCGCGGGCCGTGGCCGGCGGGGGATTCCTCGCTGTGCGAGATGCCGTGCCCGGCGGTCATCAGGTTGACCTGGCCGGCGCGGATCAGCTGTTCGTAGCCCAGGCTGTCGCGGTGCAGGATTTCGCCCTCGATCAACCAGCTGAAGGTTTGCAGGCCGATGTGCGGGTGCGGGCCGACCCGCATGCCGGCACCATCACCCACCTCGACCGGGCCGAAGTGATCAAGAAAGCACCAGGCGCCGATCATGCGGCGCTCGCGGTTGGGCAGCGCACGGCGGATCAGCATGCCCTCACCCAGCACGGTGTTGTGTGCATTGAGTCGTTGCGGTGGCGTTTGCATGGAGTCTCCCTTGGGGGCCGGCACCGCCAGCCCCTCTATTCAAGCGCAAGGCGTCAGAAACGGCCTTGCTGATAGTCAATAAACGCCTGCTGTACTTCTTCCTGCGTATTCATCACGAACGGGCCGTAACGCGCCACCGGTTCGCGCAGCGGCTTGCCGGCCACCACGATGAAGCGTGCTTCCGCCGCAAGTGCGGCCACGGCGAGTGCTCCGCCCTGGGTCAGCGCTGCCAGTTCGCCCCGGTGCACGGTGCGCTCCTGCGGCCCGTCAACGATGTTCAGATCATGCTGGAACACATAGACGAAGGCATGGTGCTCGGCCGGTAAATCCAGCGTCAGCACGCCGCCTGCGGGCAGGGTCACATCGTAATACACCGGCTCGGTGGCCACGCCGTTGATCGGGCCGCTGGCGCCGTTGAATTCGCCGGCGATCACCTTCACGCTGCCGCCGTTGTCGAGTGCCACCACCGGCATCTGCTCGGCGGCGTATTCCTGGTAGCGCGGCGCGGTCATCTTGTCGCGCGCAGGCAGGTTCACCCACAGCTGGAAGCCCCACATCAGGCCGTTTTCCTGTTGCGGCATTTCACTGTGGATGATGCCACGCCCGGCGGTCATCCATTGCACGCTGCCCGGCCCCATGTCGCCCTTGTTGCCCAGATGGTCGCCATGCTGCATGTGGCCGGCCAGCATGTATGTGACGGTCTCGAAGCCGCGATGCGGGTGTTCCGGGAAGCCGGCGATGTAATCGTCCGGGTCGTCCGAGCGGAATTCATCCAGCATCAGGAAGGGATCGAGCATGGGCAGATCCTGCGTGCCGATCACACGGTTGAGCTTGACGCCGGCGCCGTCGGACGCGGCCATGCCGCGTACCACGCGGGCGATGCGGCGCAGGTTGTTGTTGGCGCTGGTCATGCTGTAATCCTCCAGTGATTGATCGTGTAATCACTATGCATGTTGCAACGATGAAATGAAATCCTGCACGGCCGGGAATGATTGTTCCATTGCTGGAACGATGTACATGGCCACGCCGGTCGGGGATGCAACAAAAAAACGGGGGCTTGTGGCCCCCGTTTTGACTGTGGCATGCAGGGTAGGTTGCATGCCGCAGGTGTGGATTACCTGGCGCCGCCAAGAATGCCGACCAATTGCTGGTAGCGGCGGTAATAGTCTTTCTCCTGCGCGGTTTTCTCGTTGGCCGGCACGCTGGCATTCAGCGTCAGGCGGAACAGGTCGTTGTAGAGCTGCAGGTCCGACGTTTCGCGCAGCAGGCGGTTGCTGGCCGGCAGGAAGCCGTCGAGCTGGTCGGCGTAGTAGAGCTTTTGCTTTTGCTGCGTGGCATTGTTGCCCTCGCGGCCGTATTTGGTGAAGAAGGCGGAAATCTTCACCTTGAGCGCTGCGGGCAGCGTGGATTTGTAAACCAGCGGGTCGAAGGCGAAATTGGGCGAGGTCCAGATCACCTTCATGGCACCGAATTCGCGCGGATATTTTTCCTGCAGCTGCTCGATGTCGAAGGAGTTGGCCACGGCCACATCGACTTCCTTGCGGTACAGCGCCATGAAGTTGTCTTCATAGTTGCCCTGGCGCATCGATTTGAACAATTGCTCCGGCAGAATGTTGTTCTTCAAAAAGGCGTGGTATTGCGGAATCAGGTAGCCGGCGGTCGAATTGGTGTAGTCGCTGGCAAAGCGGTAGCGGCCCTTGGCGCGCAACAGGCTGTCCAGATTGTTGATGCCGCTGTCCTTGCGCACCAGCAGGATGGAGTTGTACTCGGCGCGGCCCGGGTTCTGCACCAGACGGGCAAAGACTTCGGCATTGTCGTGCTCGACCATGGATAGCGCCAGGCGGTTGCCCACGCGCGCCACCTGCACTTCGTTGTTGTGGAATTTCTGCTGCAGCTCGTCGTAGTTCTTGACGGCGATCACCTTGACCGGCTGGCCGATGGAGGCCGACAGGTCGTCGATGACCGGCTGCCAGAAGCCCAGCAGTTCTTCCGGGTTACGGGTGGCGATCAGACCCACGGTCAGCTCGGCGGCATGGCTGGCCAGCGGCAGGACGAGGAGCAGGGTGCACAACAGGCGGCGTAACATTGCGGTATTCCATCAAAAGCTTAATTTCGTAAGCTTATTCACCGAATGTTGCGGGGATGTGTAACTTTCAGTCTATTCGTCTAGATCTGCATATGTTTTTTGTAAAACATGCGATGTTTTTCGGGATACGTGCGCTGCTTCACCGCAAGATGCCCGGAAACGACAACGCCCGGCATGGCCGGGCGTTGCAGATGCGCTTATTGCGAGTTTACTTCTTCGCGTCAACCGGAAAGCCCAGTGCCTGGGCAAACGGGCCGGCCAGGAAATCGGCCAGCGCATTCAGTTTGCGCTGCGCATACAGGCGCTCGCCACGGTTTTGCACCGCGTGTTCGGCCAGGTCATCCGGCAGCTGCACCAGCGCCAGGCGTGCCTCGATCAGCTTGCTGTTGAGTTGCTGCACCAGATCATCCTGGCCACGGCTGGCGATGTAGTCATCGAAACCGATGCCCTTGTCGTCACCCAGCAGCACGCTGCGGATGCCGTCGAAGCCGGCCAGCAGGCTTTGCTTGGTCTGGCCAGCGCGCCAGTCGGGGAAGCGGGTCTTGGGCGGTGCGATGTCCTGGTGCGCCAGCTTCCAGCCGGCCAGCTCTTTCAGCCCGGCAATGGAGCGGCCCAGCGCATCGGTCAGGAAGGGGCGGTAATAGCTCAGGTCGTAATTGAGGCCGGTACGCAGGCCACGCCATTCATAACCCAGCGTGGTGGCGCGGCGTGCCACACCTGCCGCTTGCCACAACGCATAGCGGCAGCGGTTGTCGTCCTTCAGTCGCGCCAGCTGCTTGTCGGCGTTGTTCTCGCTGAACAGCAGGTATTCGATGGCGGGCAGGCCGCCAGCCGGCGTGGGGTTCTGCATCCACTCGCCGACTGAGCGCGGGCTGGTCGGGTCGGTCGGTGTGTTGGGCAGCGCCTGGTCCAGTGCCTGCACATCCAGCGGCCACGGGTCGATCAGCGCCACCAGATTGCCTTGCCCCAGCGGGCCGACGCGGGCGGCCTCGATGCGCCGCCAGGCAGCACTGGCGTTGCGCCAGCTGGCCTGTGCCTCGGCCAGCTTGTCCTTGCTGGGGGCCACACACAAGGCGGTCATCGATGCGGTCAGCCGCGTAGCAGCGTCTTCCAGCGTCTGGGTGGCAGGGAGCAACACCTTGTCGGTGAGGCTGATGGCCAGCTCTGGCGGCTGGATGCGTACTTCCTCGGCCAGGGCATGGCCGGCAAGCAGGGCGCCAGCCAGTTGAGCCAGGCGGAAGCCGGTTTTCAAAAAGTCCATATTGTTTCCTTCCATCCTTGTGTCGGTCCCGCCATGCGCCACGGGCCGGCTGCTCTGGGGCAGCAATAGCTTGATACCACAGTTGCCGCGCCGCTGTCAGCAACCGGGCCGCCGGGCGTGGCTTGCAATTTGTGACGGTGGCCGGGAAACTTGCCGGCCTTGGCGATGGTCCGAGCAGACTTCGCGATCAACCGGATTCAGAAAGGAATAAACAATGGCGTTTTATTTGCGCGCGGATCAAGTGCCCGAGCTGCAGGGGCTGACCAGCTGGGAGCGGCGCGTGCTGCTGCGGGGCACCTTCCTGAAGGAACGCTCGATTTCCACCGTTTTCCTGCTGGTGGCCGCGTTCGGCAGCATCCAGTTCGTCATCAACCCGCTGGTGCGCCATCTGGCGCCGCAACTGGCCACCAACCAGATCGGCTACGGTATCGTGTTGCTGGCGTGGGTGCTGATCCTGGTAACCCTGCGCGACATCGTGATGATGAATGTGCTGCGCCCCAAGATCGCCGCCAAGCGTGCGGCGCAGACGGCCGCCAAGGTAGCCGGGCTGGAGCAGGCGCAAGACCAGCCGGCTCAGCCCGACGCCTGAGCCTTGCGCAGCACGCGGGCGCCATCGACGGCAATCCAGCCGATGGCGATCGCCACTACCAGCATGCCCCAGCGCAGATTGCTGTGCTGGGTGACCATGCCGATCAGCACCGGGCCCAGCAGCAGGCCCACATAGGCCAGCCGTGCCACGTCGGCAATGGCTTCGGCCGGCGAGATGCCCGGCAGACGCGATGCGGCCAGAAAGAACAGCGGTACCAGATTGGCGCAGCCCAGTCCCATCAAGGTAAAGCCCAGCAGGCTGGTGGCGGGCCACGGTAGCGCCACCGCCAGCGCGATGCCGGCAAAGCCCACCCAGCCCGACAGTTTCAACAGTTGCTCCATGCCAAAGCGGGCGCGCAGCGCATCGCCGCCAAAGCGCCCCAGCGCCATGCCGCCGGAGAAGGTGGCATAGGCCATGCTGGCCAGCTCGGCCGAATGTGCCACGTCGCGCAGATAGATTACCGTCCAGTCATACATCGCCCCTTCGGCAATCAGGCCAAGGAAGGCCAGCAGGCCCAGCAGCCACAGCACGCGGCCGATGTGATGCTGGCCGGCCTTGGCTGGCGCCACCGGGTGGTCTTCCTGCATGCGTGGGTGTGCCCACCAGATCGTCAGCAGAATCAGCGCTGCCATGCCGGCACAATGCAGCAACGGCGGCACGCCCAGCTTGATCAGCACACCGCCCACCGATGCACCCACCATGCCACCCAGGCTGAACATGCCGTGGAATTGCGCCATCACGGGTTTGGGGGCGCTGGCTTCCACCGTGGCGGCGTGGGCGTTCATGGCCACGTCGTAGCCGGTGTTGCCGATGGCAAACAGCACCAGCACCGGGATCAACAGCCAGAAACTGGGCGCCACCATGATCAGTGCCACTGCTGCGGCATACACCAGCCCGGCCTGCCACGCTGCCCGTGCGCTGCCCTGACGCGCCACCCAGCGGCCAACCGGCTTCATTACCGTGATGGCACCGGCTGCCATGGCAAACATGGCCATCGACAGCGCACCGGCCGACAGGCCGAATTTGTCGCGTATGGTCGGGATGTGCACGCCCCAGGTGGCGTAGCAAGCGCCAGCCATGAAAAACAGCCACATGGTGGCCCAGCGGGCGCGGGAGAAAACAGCGTAGGGGACGGTGAGGGCTGTGGATTCGGTCATGGGGGCAGTGTGCTGATTTCCGCTGCGTGCGGCCATTCGGGATGTACCGCACCTCAAGCGGTGTGGTTATTGGGCAACCCGCTGGCGATTTCCGTCGGGCCAGCCCTATCAAGGGGCGCTTCTTGCTAGAATTGCACTCTTTTCTTTTCAAATCATCACGATTCCCGACACCATGCGTACCTCGCAACTGTACCTGTCCACCCTCAAGGAAGCGCCTTCCGAGGCCGAGCTGATCTCCCACAAGCTGATGCTGCGCGCCGGCTTGATCAAGCGTCTGGGGTCGGGCCTGTATACATGGATGCCACTGGGGCTGCGCATCCTGCGCAAGGTGGAACGCATCGTGCGCGAAGAAATGGACAAGGCCGGTGCGCAAGAGCTGCTGATGCCGGCGGTGCAACCGGCTGAACTGTGGCAGGAAACCGGCCGCTGGGACGTGTTTGGCCCGCAAATGCTCAAGATCAAGGATCGCCACGAGCGCGATTTCTGCTTTGGCCCGACGCACGAGGAAGTGATTACCGACATCGCGCGCAACGAGCTGCGCTCGTACAAGCAGCTGCCGGTGAATTTCTATCAGGTGCAGACCAAGTTCCGCGATGAAATCCGCCCGCGCTTTGGCGTGATGCGTGCGCGTGAGTTCCTGATGAAGGATGCGTACTCGTTCGACGCGTCCTTCGATGGCCTCAAGGCCAGCTACGCCAAGATGGCGGTGGCCTATGCCAATATCTTCACCCGTCTGGGCCTGAAGTTCCGCGCCGTGGCAGCCGATTCCGGCGCCATTGGCGGTGACGGCAGCCAGGAATTCCACGTGCTGGCCGATGCTGGCGAAGACCTGCTGGCGTATTGCCCGACCTCCGATTTTGCCGCCAACGTCGAAGCCGCCGAGGCACTCGCGCCGACCGCACCGCGCGCTGCCGCGACCGAAACGCTGCGTGATGTCGAGACCCCCAAGCAGACCACCTGCGAAGATGTGGCTGCCCTGCTGGGCATCAGCATCGAGCGCACCGTGAAGCTGATTGCACTGGTGGCGGCCGATGGCCAGTTCGTCATCGCGCTGCTGCGTGGCGACCACAGCCTGAACGAAGTGAAGCTGGGCAAGCTGGCCGGCATGGGCGATTTCCGCTTTGCCACTGAAGAAGAAATCCGTAGCACGTTCAACTGCCCGCCGGGCTTCCTCGGCCCGGTCGGCATTGCTGCCGATATCAAGGTGATTGCCGACCGCACCGTGGCCGCCATGAGCGACTTCGTCTGCGGCGCCAACAAGCCCAAGTTCCACATCGCCGGTGTCAACTTTGGCCGTGATCTGCCCGAGCCGGCGCTGGTGGCCGACATCCGCAACGTGGTGGCCGGTGATCCTTCGCCGGACGGCAAGGGCGTGCTGGAACTGTGCCGTGGTATCGAAGTCGGTCATATCTTCCAGCTGGGCACCAAGTATTCCAAGGCCTTGAATGCCACGTTCACCGATGTGGATGGCGCGCTCAAGCCGTTCGAGATGGGTTGCTACGGCATCGGCGTCAGCCGCGTGGTCGGCGCCGCCATCGAGCAGAATTTTGACGAGCGTGGTATCAAGTTCCCGCAAGCCATGGCGCCGTTCGAAGTCGCCATCGTTGCGGTGGGCTATCACCGCTCGGAAGCGGTCAAGGAAGCTGCCGAGCAGCTGTACGCCGAACTGGCCGCTGCCGGTGTGGATGTGCTGCTGGACGACCGCAACGAGCGTCCAGGCTCGATGTTTGCCGATATGGAGCTGATCGGCGTGGCGCACCGCTTTACCATTGGTGACAAGGGCCTGGCCGACGGCGTGGTGGAATACGTGGCACGCGCCGGTGGCGAGATGCAGAAAGTGGCACTGGCCGAGGTGCCGGCGTTTGCCAAGGCGCTGGCGGTCTGATGCATTTGCCGTGCGCGGGTGGTGATCAGGCCGCCCGTGCTTGCAAGTGCCGCAAAGCGGCTTAGGATGGAAGTTCGGGGCGATGCAACATGTTGCACCAATGGTTGTTGAATTATTTGCTGCCCGTCTGCGTGACGGTAGCGCTGTTCGGATCGCTGGTTTACATGTATCTGGTCAACCGTATCTACGATGTGTGCCGCGAGCACTATCCGGCGCTGGTTGACATCGAACCGCATCACTACCGGACCAATCTCGACCAGCCCTTCGTTGCCTTCAGCAAGGTGCCGCCCCTGCTGGGGGCAAAAAGCTGGCAGGAAATGGCTTCTGCCAGCCATCAGCGTCTGTGCCGGGTGGCCATGTGGTTGCAGCGTGCGGTCATTGCCGCACTGCTGGGTTTGTTGGTGCCGTTTTTTATTTAGAACTTGTGATGGCTAGCTTGAATCCTTTTCGAATGAACACCCGCTCGCTGCTGCTGTGCCTGCTGCTGGGCTGCAGTGCCGTGAGCTGGGCAGGCGCGCAGAAAGAAGAAGCGCTATCCGACTCGGTGCAGTCGTCGATGTCGCGCGCGATTGCCGACGGCATGCAGCCGCGCCTGGTGTTTGCCAATGCGACGGAAGGACAGGCCTGGCTGGACGAAATGAGCGCCCGCCTGGCCAAGCGCATCCCCGATGAGTTCATGCGCCGCAAGCTGCTGACCGTCGCGCAATACGAGGCCACGCGTGCCGGGCTGGACCCGCAGCTGGTGCTGGGGCTGATCCATGTGGAAAGCGGCTTCAACCGCTACGCACTCAGCCCGGTGGGCGCGCGCGGGTTGATGCAGGTGATGCCGTTCTGGCAGCGCCAGATCGGCACGTCGCAGCAAAGCCTGTTCGATCTGGCGACCAATCTGCGCTACGGTTGTACCATCCTGCGCCATTATCTGGATGTCGAGAACGGTGACCTGTTCCGCGCGCTGGGCCGCTATAACGGCAGCCTGGGCAAGCCGGAATACCCCAATCTGGTTTATGGCGCGTGGAAGAACTACTACGCGTGGACCCCGTCGCCGCAGCAGGTTGCCCAGCAATAAACCCGATAGTCGCCATGCACCCCGCGTGCTAGCGTGGCGGCTCGTTGTACGAAGGACTTCCGCATGTCGATCTGGTATCGCAACTACGCCGTTGCCGACCTGGACAAACTGTGTGCCGATACGGCCGTTTCCTATCTGGATATCCGCTTTGCCGAGCTGGGCGAGGATTTTGTCAGCGCCAGCATGCCCGTTGATGCGCGCACCGTGCAGCCCATGCGCGTGCTGCATGGCGGCGCATCGTGTTTGCTGGCGGAAACGCTGGGCAGTGTGGCCAGCAACCTGGTGATCAATCCTGATGCGTTCTACGCGGTGGGCGCAGAAATCAATGCCAGCCACCTGCGCCCGGCCACGCGCGGGCGGGTGACCGGCATTGCGCGGCCGATCCGGCTGGGCAGCAGCCAGCACGTGTGGGATATCCGCATAGAGAACGAGGCGGGCGGTCTGGTGTGCATTGCCCGGCTGACCAATGTGGTGCGTCGTCGCCGTGACAGCGTAGAGCGCGATTGAGCATCTGATTCAGCGTACTTCACTCATGCCCGTTGCGGGGGAAGGCGCACGCCGTGGCGGCCACGGTTGTGCATGCCAGAAAGCCAGGAACCCGGCCAGGCCGGGTTCTTGATGCAGTGTGTAGACGGGTACTGGCTACAGGCTCAGACCGGCAGCTGTTCGGGCTTGAGCAGGCGGATGTAGCCGCTGCTGACCAGCTCGATCAAGCCTTCGTTTTCCCACGCATTCAACTGCTTGTTCACCGATTCGCGGCTGGCGCCGACGAGGTTGGCGATCTCCTGCTGGCTGAGCTTGAGGTCGATCAAGGTGCCGCGTGGCCCCGAAGAGCCATGCTGGGCGCCAAGCTGGCGCAGCACCTTGGCCAGCCGCTGCGTCATGGGCAGGAACAGCGTGTCCTGCAGCAGCTCGTCGGCGCCGCGCAGGCGCTGGCACAGCGCGGCGATCAACTGGCGCATCACCTTGGGGTGGGTTTCAAGGTAGCTCAGCACCACATCGCGCTTGAGCACCAGCAATTCACAGGGTTCCAGTGCCTCGACGCTGGCGGTGCGGGCGCCGCCATCCAGCATGGCGATCTCGCCGAACACCTCGCCGCCCTCCAGGATGGCCAGCGTGGCTTCCTTGCCCTCGCTGCTGGTGCGCGACACCTTAAGGCGGCCGCGCAGCACGGCGTACATCTCCTCGCCCTCGGTGCCTTGCGCAATCACCACCTGCTTGGCGCGAACCTCGCGCAGCTCGGCGTGGTGGGCCAGGCCGGTCAACTCATCGGCGGTCAGCTCGCAAAACAGGCAACTGCCGGACAGGAGTTTGCTTTTATCCATTTTGGTTCCCTCAGTCGCGGAAGCTGGCCCAGACCGGCGTATGGTCGGACGGACGCTCGTGCTTGCGCGGTTCGCGGTCTATGCCGCTTGCAGTCAGTTTTTCGGTCAGTGCCGGGGTGATCAGCAGGTGGTCGATACGCAGGCCGGCGTTTTTCTTGAATGAGAAACCCCGGTAGTCCCACCAGCTGAACGACTTGTCGGGTTGTTCAAACGCGCGGAAGGCATCGCTCAGCCCCAGCGACAGCATGTCCTGGAACGCCTGCCGCTCGGCTGGCGAAACCAGCACGCCGCCTTCCCACTTGCTGATGTCGTGCACATCGCGGTCTTCCGGTGCGATGTTGTAATCGCCAGCCAGGATCAGCTGCGGGTGGCGCGCCAATTCATCAGCCAGATAGCCCTGCATCACCTTGAGCCAGCCCAGCTTGTACGGGTATTTTTCAGAATCCAGCGCCTGGCCATTGGGGATGTAGGCGCAGATGAAACGCACGCCTGCTACGGTGGCCGCAATCACGCGTTTTTGCGGGTCGTCGTAGCCGGGCAGGTTGTACTGGACGTCGGCCAGCGGCTCACGTGCAATGATGGCGACGCCATTGTATGTCTTTTGCCCGATGTAGGCGACGTGAAAGCCGGCGGCCTCAATCTCGGCTTGCGGAAAAACCGCATCCTCCATCTTGGTCTCCTGCAGGGCGAGCGCGGTCAGGTCCGGGTTGGCGGCCAGCCATTCCAGCACCTGCGGCAGGCGTACCTTGAGGCTGTTGACGTTCCAGGTGGCAAAACGCATCGCGGCGGCTCCGTACTAAAGGCGCCAGTTTAATGGAGCGTAGGGGCTGTGTTGCAAAAGAAATCGTCGTACTGTCATCCGGCCGATAGGCTGCTACCTATGGCAGCAGCCCAAACTGGCGGATATATGGAAAGTGGAAAGTAAGCTTGGCGGTATTTGCTGCTGTGTCCGGCTTGGGCAAGCGGCGAACTCAAACAGCCGGTCACGGCGGGCGTGCAGTCACTCTTCGCTTTAGCGCTGCGGCACCTTGAAACCCGCCTTGGACAGCGCCGCGCTCCACAATGTGCGATCCCAGGTTTTGTAAACGTCGCTACCTATGACCATCACCGGAGGCCGCGCGTTCATGCTGCCCACGATCCCGACGAACTTCACCATTTCTGCCTCCGAGGTGCCTATGGTTTTAACCTCGTATTCAACCCGGCGCCCGTCCAGCAACGACAGGGCCTCTTCACAGGGCAGACCGCAGCCCTGGCTGATATATAGCGTTACTGCGTAATTGGAAGTGATCGCTTCTTTCTTTGGGCCGCTGGCATTGCCACTGCCGATGATGTTGGAGCGCAGGTTGCGCTCGCGGGCAGCCTGGCCCGGTGGTGGTTGGTCGGCGTAATACACGTTGCCATCGGCGTCGCGCCATTGATACACCTTGGCCGTGGCCAGCGGAATGGCATGCAGCACCAGCAGTGCGACGGTAAGCAAAAACCCTGATCTCATGGGTCGATTATCACGTAAGGATACTGTTCCGTCATCCTGGTCATGCCGCTTGGCTGCGCACTCGTGGCGGGTTCTATGTTTTAGCTTAATCCGTTGTGGCGCGCTGCCAACATATCAGTGGGCACTTATTGTTGTTTTGTCAGGATGCGGGCGGTTTGGCCATCTATGGTCAAGGTCAATTGCCAGTCGGTACGGCGCTGTGTGCAGATCGGCAATGCCGTGCTGGCGCGCCAGTCTGCCGGGGCTTGTTGTTGCAGCAGGTAGCGATTCGGCCCCATTTCCATGCCCTGCATTTGCCACGATGCTTCGACCTTGGCTGCCTCGCCTCGCACTTGCAGCAACACGGGCTTGCCGCCGCTCAGCGGCGCTGCGCTGCGTACCTCGTAGTCGCGCCCGCCCAGCATGAAATGGCATGTCTGGCTCAGATCTGCGCATTGCAGGGAGGGCTGCTGATCCGCCGGGTGTAGGGGCAGCCAGCCCATCTGTTGCAACAGCATCAGCGTGCCCAGAGCGGCTGCGGCCAGTGCCATCAACGCCTGCCGCCAGTGTGCCTGCGTCATGCCCAGGCTCCCGACAGACGGGCAATGCCATGGCCGCCGTGCTGACGGGCGGTGGCCACATCGTTGTCCTTCATGCCGCCCAGTGCATAGACGGGGAAGGGCCAGCCCTGGCCGACCAGTGTGGCAAAACCGTCCCAGCCCAATGGCGTGGCGCCGGGGTGGGATGCGGTGGCCTGCACATGGCCCAGCAAGGCAAAATCGGCGTCGATGCGTTCCGCCTGCGCCAGCTCGGTGCCGCTGTGGGCGGATACCCCCAGCCAGTCGATGCCGGTCGGGCGGCGATCCAGCCCGGCCGCGATCCGGGCGGGCAGCTGCACACCATCTGCGCCCAGCTCGCGCGCCAGTGCGATATCGCCGTGCAGCAACACGCGGCAGCAGGCTGACCTGCAGCGCGCGATCACCGTTTCGGCCAAGGCGCGGTATTGCGCGGCGTCGAGGGCGGGTTCGCGCAGGATCAGCCAGCGCAGGCCGGCAGCCAGCCGCTGGTCCAGCTTGTCCAGCCATGCGGCCGTACCCAACCCGGCGGCATTGGACAGCGCCATGTCATCAGGCAGCATTAACCCGCGCAGGATGGGGCCGTTGGCCGGCAGGATGGGGGATACGTTCAGCGCACCAGCCTGTTGCCAGGCAAACTGCTGCCCCTCGTGCGGTTTGGGTTCGCCCTGCCAGCCGGTCACGCGGAAAAAGTGCAGCCGCACCGTGGCGTGCGGGTAGGTGAAGGTTTGCACGATCCAAGGCGTGGCGGCCGTGGTGACGATGCCCATTTCCTCCATTAGCTCGCGGCACAGCGCATCGTGCGGGGTTTCGCCCGCCTCGAGCTTGCCGCCCGGAAACTCCCAGTA
Source organism: Andreprevotia lacus DSM 23236 (assembly GCF_900176275.1). Taxonomy (GTDB): domain Bacteria; phylum Pseudomonadota; class Gammaproteobacteria; order Burkholderiales; family Chitinibacteraceae; genus Andreprevotia; species Andreprevotia lacus. The sequence goes on from NZ_FWXD01000001.1 coordinate 71,833, forward strand.
ACCTGCGTAAACCTTGCCGGCAGGCCGGCTGCCCAGCAGAAAACGGCTGTCGCCATCAATCAGGATTCCGGCGGCCACCGCCACCTGCTTGTCCGTACTCATTGGGAGTTTCCCGTATGCAAATGTTTGAAATTATTTAATAAACTTGAATTATTCTGTTGTTGATTGCTAATATCAGGCAATGCTTTTGTAAGCTTGGAGCTGACATGAAGCGCATCATCGAGCTGCAAGGCGGGCCTGACCACAGGTTGGTACGCCAGTTGGCTACCCTGGCCGCAGAGTCGGCCACGCTGTGCAGTATTGTGTCGTTTGCGCCGCAAACGCTGGTTGCGCGCGCCGGTTGGGGCGCCAGCGTCAACGTGCTGATTGTACAGGACGAGAACAGCTATTTATTGCGCGGCGGCCGCCTCTCCATGCTGCGCGAAATGTCCGACATGCTGCTCGAAACCGGCCGCCCGGCCTTCTTTGTGCCGCGCCGGACCATTCCGCTGAATGAATGGGCGGCAGAGGAAGCTGCACGCTTCCTGATTGCCTTGCCGCCGGTCTTGCTGGCGTCCGACACCTTGGTGCGCATGCGCGATGTTGCGCAGCCCATGCACGGTGAAATGATCGACCTCATCAGCCCGGTGCAGCAGCGTGCGCTTGCCTGAATGCCGGATGTATTTCAGGCGGTATTGATGAAGCAGTATCAGGAACCCTGCCAGGCCGGGTTCTTTGTAGTTTTTTCGGGGAAAACTGCGGTTCGCCCGGTTTGATCCCCCACCCTCGCCGTCGCGAGGGCGCTTTGCCAGAGACAGGAGACGGGGCTTTGCAAATCAAAGACCCCGGCGCATGGCAGGTGATGACGGCTCCATCCTCTGCCGGTGCACGCGTTTACGCGTCCCGGCTTTTTTCTTGCCCCACGCGGTCCCGCGCGAACTGCCATGCCACCCGACCATTGCGTGCGCCACGGCCTTGCGCCCATTGCAATGCCTCGCGCTCGGCTGCGTTGTCCCATGCGCTGCCGCCCAGTGTCGTGCACCAGTGGCGGCAGGCAGTCAGATATTCGTCCTGGCTGAAGCCATAGAAAGATAGCCACAGGCCAAAGCGCTCGGACAGCGCGATCTTTTCTTCGGTGGCTTCGCCTGGGTGGATTTCGCCATCGACATAGCGTGTCTGACGGTTTTCGTCGTGGTATTCCGGCAGCAGGTGACGGCGATTGGACGTCGCGTAGATCAGCACATTGGCGCTGGGGGCGGCAATCGAGCCATCCAGTGCCGTCTTCAGTGCCTGATAGCCCCAGTCGCCTTCCTCAAAGCTCAGGTCGTCGCAGAAAATCAGGTACTGTTCGGGCCGGTCGGCTACCAGTGCCACGATATCGGGCAGGTCGACCAGATGGGTTTTTTCCACCTCGATCAGCCGCAGCCCCTGGTCGCGGAATTCGTTCCAGACTGCTTTGACCAGCGAACTCTTGCCGCAGCCGCGCGCGCCGGTCAGCAGCACATTGTTGGCGAGCTGGCCGCGCACGAACTGGCGGGTATTGGCCAGCAGACGGTCTTTTTGCAAATCGACATTCTGCAAATCACTCAACTGCACACGATGCGGGTGCGCCACCGGCTGCAGATAGCCGTGATCGTGCGGCTTGCGCCAGCGGTAGGCGACAGCCTGCCAGTCCTGTGCCGGCGGCGTAGGCGGCAAGGAGGACTCCAGCTTGGCCAGCAGGGTATCGGTGCGGTCTATCAGTTGCTGGAAGTACACAGCGAGCGGGTGTTGATCCATGATGTTGACGGCAGAATGGCGGATGGAAGACGGGGTTCAGGGTAACGCCAGAGCGCGCCGCCTGTCGTGCTGCTTTTGCCTGATTTGCGTCGGTGTTTTCCCTAAGTGGCTGTTTTTTATTGAAATAATTCCTTTGTTTCAATTTGACGGCATTGCGGGGGCGGTGCTAGAGTGATTTTGCCGTCATTGCAATTGTGCCGTGGCGGACGTTCGGTTGTGCAAACAGGCCGGCATGCCCCTAAGGTGTGTCGCGCGGCCGGAGACGACACTCCGGCAACGAGTCGCCCGATCCTGATGCAGGTGGGGGTGACACCTGTCAGCAAAATCTGCGACGTAGATAGTGAAACCTTCGCCAAAGGAGATCGCCATGCGATTCGACTTCATGGAAGGCTTAGCGAGTACGGTCAACGATGCGTTGATGAACTTGTTCCGGGCCTTCAAACCCTCTACCCAACTCGACCACGATGATTCGAGGAATCTTGCCCTCGAGATCGCGGAACCGTACCGGTAGCTACTCTGGCCAGGTAAAACCTGATTCCCGTTAAAGGGCGAGGGGGCGATATGCCCCTTCGCCCTTTTTGCATATGATGGGCAGATCATCACCTTGCGATCCGTGACCTGCGTGCATACCGTATTCCGTCTGTTACCGCTGTTCGTGCTGGCCTTGCCGCTGCTTTGCCAGGCGGCGGGCCCCACCATGTTCGACGTGATCTTTGCCCGTCGCCCGCCGCTGTATTACGCCGAGGAAGGCGCCGACGGCGCGGTGCAGACCCGTGGGGTGGTCTACGAACGGGTGCGCGCGGCGTTTGCTGCGGCGGCCATTCCGGTGCGTTTTGTCGAACAGCCGACCAAACGGGTGGTGGCCTCGGTGCGGGACGACTCGCAGCCATTGTGTGCGATGGGCTGGTTCAAAACACCGGAGCGCGAGGGTTTTGCCAGGTTCTCTGCCCCCATTTACCAGGACAAGCCCTGGGTAGTGGTCACGCGCAAGGCCATGCATCCGCGCCTGCAGACCTACAAGACGCTGGCTGCGCTGCTGCGTGACGGCCATCTGGTGCCCTCCATCCTCGATGGCATCTCGCACGGCAACTATATCGATGGCCTGCTGGCCAAAGCGCGCATCGAGCGCGCCACCATCGATCCGATCCAGAACCTGCGCAAGATCGAGGCCAGTCACGGCGACTACACCATCTTGCCGTCGGATGTCTTCGATTTCTATCGTGCGCAGAACCCGGCCACAACCCTGGTGGCGCTGGTCTATCGCGATGTGGAGCCGGGTGAAAAGCTCTACCTGATGTGCAGCAAGAGCACGCCGGATACCCTGATCGAGCAATTCAATATCGCGTTGCGCATGCAGTAGCGCCCGGGTTGAAGCGTTGCCGGTCCTGCCACGTCAGTCTGCCAGCGGCACGTGGATCAGCGTGCGCAGCGCTGCGGGCGGCGTAATGCGCGGGTCGTTCAGGTATTCCTCGAACTCGGGGAAATCGCCTGGTAGTTCATCATTGGCCGGTAGCCAGTGCTGGTACAGCCAGGTGCAGACGCCGGCAATGCCCGCATACGGCCCGACATATTCCAGCGTGGCGCAGCGCATGGCTGGCACGGCCAGCGACCGCGTATCGTCATCTTCGATATAGCCGGCAGGGCTACCCATCGCGGCGGCGGCCGTGTACGGCGTTGCGGACGTACCGCCTTCTTCGCAGTAAAACAGCCCGAACACCCTCGCCGCGTAGGGGTCGACATCATGCTGGCGGGCCCACAGGAACAAACGATCAAATGCCTGGCCGATTTCCATAAAGGTGCCGCTGTGCATCACAGCGGTCAGTGCCGTGGGGGTCAGCGTTGCGACGTGTACGGCAGGGGTGTGGTCTGGCGGCGGATAGCCTGCGGCCTGCGCGGCGCGGAATGATGACGGCGGCAGGCCGAATGCCTGGCGGAACGCGCGGCTGAACGCGGCGGCCGAATCATAGCCGGCACGCTGGGCGATCTGTCCCAGTGCCGCCGTGGTGGCGGCCAGCTCGCCCGATGCCCGATGCAGCCGCAGGCGACGCACCGTGTCGGCGATGGTTTCGCCCGTCCAGGCACGCCAGACGCGGTGGAAGTGGAATGGCGACAAACAGGCAATGTCGGCCAGCCGATACAGGTCGGGGTCCAGGTCCAGATGCTGGTTCAGGTAATCGATCACCCCGGTCAGGCGCCGGGCGTAGAGCTGTTGCGTGCTTGCTTTCATGCGGCCTCCGGTTGGGAATGGTAATCGCGGATGTGTTGCAGATTTTGCTTTTCTGCGCCCCGCGTCACACCAGCGTGAGCGCGACACCGGCTTGTCGCAGTGGCGCCAGTTGTGGATCGGGCACGCTCTGCTCGGTGATGATGCCGCTCACCGCATCCAGCCCGGCAATCAAATAGGGCGATGCTGCAGCGATTTTCTCGGCCGAGGCCAGCACCACGGTTTCGGCCGCACGGGCCATCAGCGCGCGCTTCATGTAAGCCTCTTCCAGATCGCCGGTGCTCAGGCCGGCCTCGGCATGCACGCCGGTCACGCCCATGAAAAACACATCGGCGCGTATCTGGCCCAGTGATTCCAGCGCTGCCGTACCCATGGTCACCACCGAATGCTTGAACAGTCGCCCGCCGATCATGATGACCTCGACCGTGGGGTGGAGGGCCAGCGCCACCGCCACGCTGGGGCTGTGGGTGACGATGGTAGCCCGCAACGCAGGGGGCAGCTGGCTGGCCAGCTGTACAGCGGTGGTGCCGCCATCGAGCAGGACCACTTGCCCATCCTCGATCAGCCCGGCAGCGGCGCGGCCGATGCGCGCCTTGCCATCGCCGGCGATCTGGCTGCGCCCGGCAAAGTCGGCCACCGCCGGCGAGGCGGGCAGGGCGCCACCGTGCACACGTTGCAGCAGCCCTTCGGCGGCCAGCTCGCGCAGGTCACGGCGTATGGTGTCCTCGGAGACTTCCAGCTGCTGGCTGAAGGTCTTGGCGACCAATTGGCCATCGCGTTGCAGGGTAGCGAGGATGAGTTGCTTGCGTTGACTGGTCAGCATGTTTGCACGAAATTTCTTGACCATGCACGAAATTGCACGATACCTTGGCCGCAGTATAACCCGCTTTGCAAACCTGTGGAGATTGGCTCATGGCATCGGATCGCATCAGGATCGTCGAGGAACGCGTATTGTCGGACGACTGGTTTTTGCTCAAGAAAACCACCTTCGATTTCCGTCGCAACAACGGCAGCTGGCAGCGGCAAAGCCGCGAGACCTACGATCGTGGCAATGGCGCCACCATCCTGCTGTACAGCCTGGCGCAGCGCAGCGTCATCCTCACCCGGCAGTTCCGTTTTCCAACCTACGTTAATGGCCACCACGGCTGGCTGATCGAAACCGCTGCCGGCTTGCTTGACCACGCCACGCCCGAGCAACGTATCCAGTCCGAGGTGGAAGAGGAAACCGGCTATCGCGTACAGCAGGTGCGCAAGGCCTTCGAGGCCTATATGAGCCCCGGCTCGGTGACCGAGAAGCTATATTTCTTCGTCGCCGAATATGACCCGGCATCGAAAGTGGGGGCGGGTGGCGGCATCGAAGCGGAGGGCGAGGACATCGAGGTGCTGGAGCTGCCGTTCGACACCGCACTGGCCATGGTGGAGCGCGGCGAGATTGTCGATGGCAAGACCATCATGCTGCTGCAGTATGCGGCGTTGCGGCTGTTTGGAACGATGAGCTGAGGGGGCGGGGCGAGGTCAGCTACGCGGAGCAAGCATGATGATGGCCATGCCCAGCAGTGCCACCGCGCCGCCCAGCAAATCCCACTGCGTAGGGCGTATGCCATCCACCTGCCATAGCCACAGCAGCGCCACCACGATGTAAACACCGCCATAGGCCGCATAGGTACGGCCGGCGGCGGTCGGGTGCAGGGTCAGCAGCCAGGCGAAAACGCCGAGTGCCAGTGCCGCCGGCAACAGCAGCCACGGCGAGCCTCCACGCTTGAGCCACAGCCATGGCAGATAGCAGCCGATGATCTCGGCCACGGCGGTAAGGGCGAATAGCAGTGTGGTGTGCAGGAGTTGCGGCATGAGGTCAGTGGGGTAATGATCTGGAGAACAGGTTGATCACCAGCACGCCGGCCATGATGAGGGCGATGCCGGCCAGTGCCGGTAGATCCAGCGTCTGCCGGTACAGCAGCCAGCTTGCCAGCGAAACCAGCACGATGCCGACCCCCGACCATACCGCATACGCAACGCCGACCGGCAGCGTGCGCAACGTCAGCGACAGGCAGTAGAACGCCACCGCATAGCCGCCGATAACCAGCGCACTAGGCAAAGGCCGGGTAAAGCCGGCGGCTGCCTTGAGCGCCGAGGTGGCAATCACTTCGGCAATGATGGCTATGCCCAGATACAGCCAGTGCATGATGCGTCCTCCATGAAATGACAAAACCCCGGCGTGCGGCCGGGGTTCTGTGCCATCGTGCCATGATGGCAGCTTGTGGCTGGCAGGCAAGTGGACTGCTACCGCGTGGCAGCGTGCTTTTGCCCGCGCAATCAGCTGCGGTAGTCGGCGTTGATCTTCACGTAGTCGTAGCTGAAGTCGCAGGTCCAGACGGTGGCGTTTTCGCTGCCACGGCCCAGCTTCACGGTGATGGTGATTTCGCTTTCCTTCATCACGCGCTGGCCTTGCTCTTCGGTATAGCTGGCGGCACGGCCACCCTTTTCGGCCACCAGTACGTCGCCCAGCCAGACTTCCAGCTGATCGACATCCAGATCGGCCACGGCCGAATAGCCGATGGCGCACAGGATGCGGCCCAGATTGGGGTCGCTGGCGAAGAAAGCAGTCTTGATCAGCGGCGAGCGGCCAATGGCATAGCCGACGGTCTTGCACTCGTCGCGGTCCTTGCCACCTTCGACGTTGATGGTCATGAACTTGGTGGCGCCCTCGCCATCACGGATGATGGCCTTGGCCAGCGTTTGCGCCACGTCCAGCAGCGCATCGCGGAAGGCGGCGAAATCGGCGCTGCCGGCATCGCTGATCTCGGCATTGCCGGCTTGGCCGGTGGCGATGAGGATATAGCTGTCGTTGGTGCTGGTATCACCATCGACGGTGATGCTGTTGAACGAGCGGTCCGCCGTCCAGCTCACCAGCTCCTGCAGCAGCGGCTGGCTGATGGCGGCATCGGTCGCCACATAGCCCAGCATGGTGGCCATGTTCGGGTGAATCATGCCGGCGCCCTTGCTGATGCCGGTGATGGTGACGGTCTTGCCGCCGATCACCACCTGCTTCGACGCGGCCTTGGGGGCCACGTCGGTGGTCATGATGGCCTTGGCCGCCTCGGCCCAGTTGCCAGCCTTCAGGTCGGTAATGGCGGCCGGCAGTGCGCCGATCACCTTGTCCACCGGCAGCGGTTCCAGAATCACGCCGGTCGAGAACGGCAGCACTTGTGCCGGTGCAATGTTCAGCAGCTCGGCCAGTGCAAAACAGCTTTTCTTCGCGCGCTCGAAGCCATCCACACCGGTACCGGCGTTGGCATTGCCGGTGTTGACTACCAGCGCACGGATGTCGCCACGCTCGGCCAGATGGGTGCGGCAGATGCGCACCGGGGCGGCACAGAACTTGTTCAGTGTGAACACGCCTGCGGCACGGCTGCCTTCGGCCAGCTTGATCACCAGCACGTCTCGTCGGCCGGGCGTCTTCACACCGGCAGAAGCAATACCCAGTTCCACGCCAGCGACGGGAAAGAGGCTTGCAGGATCGAGTTCGGGCAGGTTGACGGGCATGGCAGCATCCTTGTGCAGTCAGGGTTGAATCGAAACGCGATTGTACTCGCGCACGCACGCGTGTTGTGTTGCAGCACACGCAAAAGTTGCACGTTGTGACGATTCACGGCGGGGTAATCAGTCACTGCGCCGCAGGGGGCTGCTTCCTTAGCATGGTTGCCAGATCAGCGCTGCAGGCATCAGCTGCCGGCGCAATGGTCGAACCATGTTTGCATCTGGAGAAACACCATGAATACCCTGCGTACCCTGTTGGCCATTTCCACCCTGGGCCTTGCTGCCGGCGCCTATGCCGTCGACGCGGGCAAAACCTATCTCTATGGCGACATCGGCCAGTCGCGTTATGACGCGGGCGATGCCGTCGGCAAGCTCGGCGGTGCCGGCAGCAATGAAACCGACTTTGCCGGCAGCATTGGCGCCGGTTACCGCATCACGCCGAATGTGGCGGTCGAAGCCGGTTACCTCAATCTGGGCCGCATGACGGCGGGTAACAGCAACGCTACCGCCAAATACAGCGCGCAGGGGCTGGGCCTGCAGGCCGTCGGCACCGTGCCGCTGAATGACCGCTTCGGCGTGTATGGTAGCGCCGGTCTCAACCCGCTGTACGTGAAATCCAGCCTGGCTGGCGCCACGGACAGCGAATGGCGCGTGGTGCCCAGCGTGGGCGTTGGCGTGAGCTACAAGGTCAGCGACGCGCTGGGCGTGCGCGGTGGTTATACGCAGTACTTCAACACTGTCGATAACCAGGGCGTGAAGTCCGACACCGGCATGCTCAGCATGGGCATGACTTACGGCTTCAACTGAGCTGGCTATGTCACTGGACAAAACGGGCCATACGGCCCGTTTTTCATGTCTGCGCGGTCAACAGCTTGCGTAGCGGTGTGGGTATACCTGCCGCCAGTGCATCTGCGGTGCTGAACCAGCGCAGCGCATCGTCATGCACTGCATGCGTTGCGCCGCTCACTGTTGCCGGCTGCGGCGTGATGGTCAGGCGGAAGTGGGTAAAGACGTGTACGAAGTCGGGCAGGGCGGGGTCGAGCTCGACCGCCAGGCCCAGTTGCTGGCAGCGCGCAGTGGCCTGCAGCGTAGACGTGCTTTCCGGCAGGCACCACAGCCCGCCCCATATGCCGGTGGGCGGGCGTTTTTCCAGCAGCAGTCGGCCTTGGGCATCGCGGATCAGCAGCATGGTGGTGTGCCGCTCCGGGATGGCTTTTTTCGGTTTGGGCGTGGGCAGCTCAAGCTGGCAGCCTTCTGCTTTGGCACGACAATCATCTGCCAGCGGACAGGTCAAACAGGCCGGTTTGCGCGGGGTGCAGACGGTGGCACCAAGATCCATTTGCGCCTGCGTGTAAGCCGGCATGTCGGCCGCGTTGGGCGGCAGTAGCGATTCGGCCAGTGCCCACAGGCGGTTTTCTATCGCCTTTTCGCCCGGAAAACCCTCGATGCCGGCCCAGCGGGCCAGCACGCGTTTCACGTTGCCGTCGAGGATGGCGCTGCGGGTGTTGAAGGAGAAAGCAGCAATCGCCGCAGCGGTCGAGCGCCCTACGCCGGGCAGCTCGGCAATCTCGGCCGGTGTGCGTGGAAAGGTGCCGCCAAAATGGCCCATCACCATCTGCGCGGCGGCGTGCAGGTTGCGCGCCCGGCTGTAGTAACCCAGCCCGCTCCAGTGCGCCAGCACGTCGTCTTGCGTGGCGGCGGCCAGATCGGCAACAGTGGGAAAGCGCTGCAGAAAGCGCTCGTAATACGGAATGACGGTGGTGACCTGGGTCTGCTGCAGCATGATTTCGGACAGCCAGACGCGGTACGGGTCGCTCACCTGCCAGGGCAGATCGTGCCGGCCGCATTCGGCCTGCCAGCCCAGCAGGCGGCGGGAAAAATCGCTCATGATTTCTTGTGCTTTGCGGCTGGCCTGGTGGCCGCTTTGGCTGCCGGGGCCTTGCCGGTTTTGGCAGGCGCCCTGGGGGCCGCCTTGGCTGGTGTGCTGGCCTTGGTCTGCTCGGCTTTTTGCCGCGCGATGATCTGGTCTTTCAGACTGGCGTAGTCGATCTTGTATTCCGGTGTGGCCAGGGTACCGCCAAGCTGGATTGGCAGCACCAGCCCCAGCAGCCCTTGCAGCTCGGGCACCTTGGGGTTGGCATTGGCGGCCAGCTTGTAGTCGATGCTGCCATTGGCCAGATCGAGCACGCCGCCGCCCTTGAGCTGCAGCACGCCGGCGGTCACGGCCAGATCGTTGTTGGTCGCCACGCCATGCTTGAGCTGCATGGTGGCCTTGAGCTCCGAGAAGCGCGTACGCGCATCCAGATTGAAGCTGGGTGCAGCGCCATCACCCTGCATGGCCTTGAGCTGCTGGCTGGCTGCGCGCAGCAGCGCTTCGATGTCGATGCCGCGGATCGCCCCCTTGTTCAGCAGCACGCGCACATCGCCGCCGGCCGTGCGCTTGAGGTCGGACAGCTTGTCGCCAGTGGCGGCAATGTCGAGGTCCAGATGACCGCGACCTTCAAAGCGGCTGGTATCGAGCACGTCGGCCAGCAGGGTATTCACGTTCATGTCCGACAGCTTTTGCGTGATGCGCCAGGCCGGCTTCTTGCCGCTGGCATCCAGCTCCAGCTTGCCGTCCAGCTGGCCCTCGTACAGCGTGGCCGACAGCGGGTTCAGCGTGAGTTTCTTGTCGGCGGCCACCAGCTTCATCGACAGTTTGTCGATATGCAGCTTTTGCAGCACCAGCTCGCCGATGCGCAGCTCGCCTTCTGCATTCAGCGTGTCGAGCAAGCCCAGATCAAGCGGGGCGTCGATGTTGACCGCCTTGGCCCCCTCGGCAACTACGGGCAGATAGGGGCTGAGGTCGAGCTTGGCCAGATCGAACTGGAAGCGGTAACGCGGCTTCACGAAGTCGTCGAGGTCGAAGTGCGACGTGAGCGGTGCCTGGTCGAAATTGCCATGGCTGCCCACCTGCAGCGATTCGTTGCGCAGGTCCAGCATGGCGTCGCCGGAGAGGGTCAGCGGGATGGCGCCGCGCGGCAGTGCCGTGTTGCTGTACTGGCCGGTGAGCTTGTAGCCCGGCAGGCGGGCCACGGTGCCACCGTGCAGTTCCAGCGGGCTTTTGAAATCGAGCGACAGCGTTTGCTTGGGCGATTTCAGATAGACGTTGAGGATGGCGTCGTCGGCATGCATGGTGCCCTGCTGCGTGGCGGTCAGCGACGGGATGGCAATGCCGGTATTGAAACGCACGCCCTGGCTTTGCATGGTCAGGCCGAGCTTGAGCTGATACAGGCCGAGCTGGTTTTCGGTCAGCTTGATTTCCGGCACGTTCAGCTCGCCCTGCCATTGCTGGTCGGCACGCGTGCCCTTGCCGGTGAGCTTGAGCTCGCCCCCGGTCAGCCGCAGCGGTTGCCAGCCATAAACCAGATTGCCGGCAATCTGCACCTCGACACCGTGCACGTTGACGCCGGGTCGGCTATCGCCATCCTGCGTCAGCGTCACCAGCAGATCATTCACCAGCAGGTTGCGCTGGTTCTGGTGATAGCGCATCGCTGCACCGGCCTTGATGCGGCCCTGCCACAGCGGCGATTTTTCCGGGCCGATCATCACCTTGCCGTCTACATCCAGGCTGCCGTTCTTGGGGTCGGCCAGGTTGTCCATGGTGAAGTCGAGCGGGCCGAGCCGGGCGCTTTCACCCAGGAAGGCATCGCGGTAGTCAAAGCGTGCCTCGTGAAAGCGCAGCCGGTTCAGGTCGAACTGCAGCTTGTTGCCCGGCTGGTGTTTTTGCAGCAGGTCTTCAAAGTTGTAGCTGCCATCGCTGCGGTGCTCGACCAGCATTTGCGGCTTTTCAAAGTCGATGGCCTCGATGGCGAAACGGCCGGACAGCAGCGGCCACATGCCCAGCGTGACTTTCACGCTGTCGGTCTTGGCAAAGATATCGGGATGATCCGGCTCGGACAGCGTAACGTCGGTCAGCAGCACGGCCGGGCGCGGCAGCAGCACCACGCGGGTCTGGCCGCGTATGGCCAGCGTGCGGCCGGTATCGCGCTTGAGCTGCGTGGTCAGCAGGTCGCGCGCCCAGTCGGCTTCAAAGAAATAGGGCCCGATGCCGGCAATGGCGGCCAGCATGGCAACCAGCAGCAGGCAGATACGAAACGGGCGAGAGTGGCGCAGGTCCATTGGGTTTGAATGTTGTCGGGCCAGCAGGGAATGCGGGCGATTATCACCAAGACCCGCCAGAATTCAAAGTGCTAATATTTGTCGGTTTCCTGACCGATGGCACCGCAAATGCTGCATAAAACCGAAATCAAGGTGCGGGGCTACCACCTCGACCTCTATGGCCACGTCAACAATGCACGCTATCTGGAGTTTCTGGAAGAGGCACGGTGGGGCTTGCTAGAGACCACCAGCGACATCGGCTGGTTCATGCAGCAGCAGCTGGCGCTGGTGGTGACGCGCATCGATATCCGCTACAAGCGCCCGGCCACCATGGGCGACGTGCTGGTGATCGAAACGCAGCTGGATCGCATTGAAGAAAAGGCGGCTGTGGTCGCGCAGCGCATCGTGCGCGCCGATAACGGCAAGCTGGTGGCCGAGGCCGACGTAACCTTTGCCGTGGTGCACCCCGATACCATCGGTGCGTTGACCATAGACGGTGAACTGGCCCAGCGCCTGGGCGCCCTGCGTGGAGCACAAGCATGAAACGCATCCTGATGGTGTTGTTGTGCCTGTGGCTGGCCGCTTGCGCCAGCGTGCCCACCCATTTCGAGAAGCCGCGTGTGGCGATTGCCGATATCCAGCTCAAGGATGTGGGCCTGCTGCAGCAGCGTTTCGTACTTACCTTGCGCGTGCAGAACCCGAACAAGATTGCCATCCCCATCGATGGGCTGGATACCACCCTGAGCATTGCCGACAAGCCGCTGGCGCAAGGCGTATCGCACGAGCGGGTGACTTTGCCGGCATTGGGCGAGGCTACCTTGCCGGTGGAGGTGACTGCAGACCTGGCGTCGCTGCTCAAGGCGTGGCGCTCCATGCAGGCGCAGGGCAGCTACAAGCTGAGTGGCCGCCTGTTCCTGCCGCAACGCGCCGATGGCGTACCGTTTGAATACGAGGGCGAGTTGCCTGCCTTGCAGGGTTTGTTCGAACAGTTGGTGCCCGGCGCCAGGTTCTGACACTGATACCGTGCGCAGATACACGTTAATTGGTTAAGCTTAGGGCTCTCCACTTTCTCCTGCCGAGCCCATGTCCGCCGAACCGACCGCATCCGCGCCTGCACCAGCCGCTGCTCCTGCTTCGTCCGAATCCAAGCTCAAGCGCATGGCGCTGCCACTTGCCATTGGCGGAGGCGTGCTGGGCGTCGTGTTGTTCCTTTGCATCGGCATCGGCATCGGCATGGCCAAGCGCCAGTTCGAGCGCAAGGGTTATGTCACGCAGATTGATAAACTCAAGGCTGCACTGGCCGAATCGGTGACCCAGCGTACCGAAGCCGAAGAGCGCGTGGAGAAGATGCGCGAGGAGCTCAAGGCCAAGCGCGATGAAATTCACGAGCTGGAGCTGAAGGTGGACGAGGCACAGCAAAATGCCGAGCGCGGTGGCAAGCACGAGGCTGCCCCCGCCCCCGCTGCGCATGGCGAGCAGGGCAGCACAGCAGCACCCGCAGCCGGCAATGCTGAGGCGGGTGGCACGGCCAAATTCGCCAAGAAGGGCGACTGCGTGTTGAGCACCGGCCAGAAGGGTGCAGACTGGAAAGATTGTCTCGGGGTGTCCAAGCCACCAGTGGAAGGCAAGGGCGAAGCGGCCAAGGGTGCCACCAAGGCGCCGGCTGAAAAGCCGGCCGAGAAGCCGGTTGAAAAGGCGCACGGCGAGCACTGACCCGCCGCTGGCGCCAGCCAACAAAAAACCCCGATCATGTTCGGGGTTTTTTGTTGGGTCGCCAGCCAAATGGCTGGCTGGCCGATTACAGCACCTTGGCGATCGACGCAGCGACGTAGCCGATGTTCTTGCTGTTGAGCGCAGCCAGGCAGATACGGCCGGTCGACACGGCGTAGATGCCGAAGTCGTTCTTCAGTGTTTCCACTTGCGCAGCGGTCAGGCCGGTGTAGGAGAACATGCCGCGCTGGGCGATCACGAAGCTGAAGTCCTGCGTCACGCCTTCAGCCTTGATGGCTTCGACGAGGCCGGTGCGCATGGCGCGGATGCGGTCACGCATGCCGGCCAGCTCGTCTTCCCACTGCTGACGCAGTTCCGGGCTGGACAGCACGGCAGCGACCACCGCGCCACCGTGGATCGGCGGGTTGGAGTAGTTGGTGCGGATCACGCGCTTGAGCTGGCTCAGCACGCGGGTCGATTCGTCCTTGTTGGCGGTGACGATGGACAGTGCACCCACGCGTTCGCCATACAGCGAGAAGCTCTTGGAGAACGAGCTGGAGACGAAGAACTGCAGGCCCGAGGCCGAGAACAGGCGCACGGCTACCGCATCCGGCTCGATGCCGTCGGCAAAGCCCTGATAAGCCATGTCGAGGAACGGCACCAGACCGCGCTCGCGGCAGGCTTCGACCACTTCGGCCCATTGCGCATCGGACAGGTCGGCGCCGGTCGGGTTGTGGCAGCAGGCGTGCAGTACGATGACCGAGCCCGGTGCATACGACAGCAGCGCAGCCTTCATGGCTGCGAAGTTCACGCCACGGGTGCCGGCGTCGTAGTACGGATAGTTTTCAACGGTGAAGCCGGCCGATTCGAACAGCGCACGGTGGTTTTCCCAGCTCGGGTCGCTGATGTAGACCTTGGATTCCGCGTTCAGGCGCTTGAGGAAGTCCGCGCCGATTTTCAGTGCACCGGTGCCGCCCAGGGCTTCTGCCGTGATCACGCGGCCGGCCGCGGTCAGCTCGGAGCCGGCGCCGAACAGCAGGTTCTGTACAGCGGTGTTATAGGCACCCAGACCTTCGATCGGCTGGTAGCCGCGCGGCGGTTGTTGTTGCAGGCGGGCCTGTTCGGCAGCCTTGACTGCAGCCAGCAGCGGGATCTTGCCGTTGTCGTCGTAGTACACGCCCACGCCCAGATTCACCTTGGTTTCACGGGTATCGGCGTTGAAGGCTTCGTTCAGGCCCAGGATCGGGTCGCGCGGCGCCAGTTCGACGGCGGCAAAAATCGAGTTGCTCATGCTGCTGCTCTCCATGCGTGGCAATGCGGCCGTGCGATCCACGCAGCGGCCGGTCATCGGAAAATCGTAACCGCAGGATTCTAACATGGGCAACGGCGCACGCCGATAACAGCCGGCAGCAGCCGGCCAGACGGCCTATTGTGGTAAAGATGCTTGGGGTGCTGGTAATCCGTGAATAAGCAGAACAACGATCAGGACAGAGTGTTCCATGAGCCCGGCTGAAAAAAAACGTCTGGATGCACGTTATCCACTGCACATTCACATATCCACGCTCTTCGTTGCGCTCATTGCGGTCTTTGCGCTGGTCAACATTACTTATCAGTACCGACAAACCAGCCGCATGTTGCTGTCGGCCTCGGAGACCCTGTTTGCCCGAATCGGCGCGCATACGGTGCAAACCATACAGTCGCGCTACGAACCGACCAAGCTGGCGGTTGATTTGCTGGCTCATCAGCAGGTGATGTTTGCCGGGTCATTGCGCGAACGTTTGCAGAGCCTGCCTTATTTTGTTGAGGCGTTGCGTGGTGATTTCGGCTTGTCATCGGTTTATGTCGGTTATGAGAGCGGCGATTTTTTCCTGGTGCGGCGCATTGATCGCTCTCCTCTGCTGATGCAGCGGTTTGATGCGCCGGCGGGCAGCGTGTTCATGGTGCAGAGCGTGGAGCGGCATGAGGGTGGCACCGAGGGGCGCTATCTGTTTTTCGACGACAAGCTGCAATTGATGCGTGACAGCCCTCAATCCGATTATCAGTTCGATCCGCGTGGCCGCCCCTGGTATCAGGAAGCAACACGGCGTGGGGCTTTGTATGTGACAGAGCCTTATCTGTTTTTCAGCAGCAAGGAGGTGGGGACCACTTTTGCCCGCCCGGCCGAAAACGGCGATGCTGTTGTCGCGGCAGACATCACGCTGGCCGAATTGAGCAACCTGCTATCCAGCCAGGAAGTGACGCCCAGCGCGGAGCTGGCCCTGGTCGGCGGCTCGAATGACGTCATTGCTTACAAGGACGCTGCGCGGCTGGTGCATCAGCAAAGTGACGGCGTGATCCAGCTGGCCAAGGTCAATGATCTGGCCATTCCGGCCCTGACCGCACTGGTGCAGCTGGACGGCCGGGCGCGCAATGGCGCCGAATTCACGGTGGGCGACCGGGAATGGCGTGGCTGGCTCGCCGCCATTCCGATGCCCGGCGGCAAGCCGGTGCACCTGGCAATTGCAGCCCCGCAGGATGAACTGCTCAACGACGCTCTGGTTCTGCGCAGTCGTTCCATGCTGATCACGGCGGTGCTGGTTGCTGCGTCGATGCTGATCGCACTGTGGCTGTCGCGCCTGGCTTCCAGCCCCATCCGGGCGCTGGTCGCCGAGGCGCGCGAAATCCAGGCGCTGCGCTTTGGCAGTCCGTTGCGGGTTCGTTCGCGCATTTTCGAGATCGATGAGCTGGCTCAGGCCATGGGCAAGATGAAGGCGACGATCCAGAACTTTCTGGATATCGGCAACGCGCTCGCCAGCGAGCGGCAGTTCGATTCGCTGCTTGCCCGCTTGTTGCAGGAAACCGCCGATATCGCGCAGGCCGAAGGTGGCGTCATCTACCTGCTGGAAACGGATGGCACGCTCAAGCCCGCGCAGGCGCTCTGGCATGATGAGGCGCTGGCGGATGAACTGCATCTGCCGCAATTGAGCGCAGACGATGTCGAGCATCCGGCGTGGCGCAGCTATCGTGAGGGGCGGGTGGACAATACCCTGCTGGATGCACTGGCGCTGGGTCTGCTGTTTGGTGGCATGGCGGAATTCGACTACCCGCTCAATGTACTGACCGTGCCGCTGAAGAACCAGCAGGACGAATGCATTGGCATGCTGCTGTTGTTGCAGGATGACCGGCGCCAGCGTGCCGACGAGGCGCTGGTCGCGCTGGTCGAGGCGGTATCGGGCACGGCGGCGGTGGCCATCGAGACGCAGCGCTTGATCATGGAACAGAAAATGCTGCTCGAATCGTTCATCCAGTTGATTGCCGGTGCCATCGATGCCAAGAGCCCGTATACCGGCGGCCATTGCCAGCGCGTGCCCGAGCTGACCAAGATGCTGGCACGCGCGGCCGAGCGGCAGGTAGAAGGCCCGTATGCCGATTTTAACCTCGGCCCGGATGAGTGGGAGGAGCTGCACATCGCCGCCTGGCTGCACGATTGCGGCAAGGTCACCACGCCGGAATACGTGGTGGACAAGGCCACCAAGCTGGAAACGCTGTACGACCGCATCCACGAGGTACGCATGCGCTTCGAAGTGCTCAAGCGCGATGCCGAAATCGATTACTGGCATGCCGTGGTGGCCGGCGGCGATCCGGCACGGCTCAAGAGCATGCTGGAGGAGGAGCTGCGGCAGCTGGATGAGGATTTTGCCTTCATTGCCGAGTGCAATGTCGGCGGCGAATTCATGGCGCCGGAAAAAATCAGTCGCTTGAAGGACATTGCCGCGCTGACTTGGCGGCGCACCTTGTCCGACCGCATCGGCATCTCGCACGAAGAAGCCGAACGCAAGGCGCAACAGCCCGAGCCGGAGCTGCCGGCCGTGGAGCCTTTGCTGGCTGATCGCATCGATCATGTCTTTGCGCGCGGCGCGCGCGACCAGCTGCCGCAGGGGCACGGCTTTGATATGAAAGTGCCCGAGCATCTGTACAACCGGGGCGAGATTTACAACCTGAGCGTGGCGCGCGGCACCCTGAGTGAGGAAGAACGTTACAAGATCAACGAGCACATCGTGCAGACCATCGTCATGCTCAACAAGCTGCCGTTCCCGCGCCACCTGCGGCGCGTGCCCGAAATCGCCGGCGGCCACCACGAGAAAATGGATGGCAGCGGCTATCCGAAACGGCTGACGCGGGACGAGATGAGCATTGCCGCCCGCATGATGGCGATTGCCGACATTTTCGAGGCGCTGACGGCCATCGACCGGCCGTACAAGAAGGGAAAGACCTTGTCCGAATCGCTGAAAATCATGGTGGGCATGGCCAAGGGGGCACACGTTGATCCGGACTTGTTCCGCCTTTTTGTGCAAGGACGGGTGTATCTGGAATACGCTGAACGATATATGCAGCCGCAACAACTGGATGAGGTGGACGAGGCCGCCCTGCTGGCCGAGTTGCCGACGGCTGCCTGACGCGCGGGCGGGAGATGGTCATGAACGACGAGCAGCAGATACATGATTTTCTGGCCCGCTGGCGCAGTGCGACGCTGGCCGGCGACGTGGATGCCTTGCGGGCCATGTGCGCCGAAGACGCGCTGTTCCTGCAACCCGGCCAGGCGCCGATGCGCGGTGCGGCTGCATTTGCCGATGCGTTCCGCATTGCCATTGCGCAGTTTTCCATCGACTACAGCGTGCAGGTCGAGGAGGTGCGCATCCTGGGTGACCATGCCAGCTGCTGGGCCACGCTCGTGGTTACCGCAACGCCGCGGGCCGGGGGTGATCCCAGGCAGCGCGCCGGCCACACGCTGACCCTGTTCGAGCGCCGTGACGGTCGCTGGCTGCTGAGCCGCGACGCCAACATGCTGGTGGCCGTACCGCAGGTTTGAGCGCCTTGGGTATCCGTTGGGCATTGCGGCGGGCCAACCTGCAGCCCGGACCCGCATGACACGGGCTACTGGCTGGTTTTAGGGGGCGGCGGCGTGCCTCCGCGTTGCCCCGTGCGCTCGCACTTGCCGCAGCTCACGGCAGCGGCACGTATTGCACATCGAATGGCACATGCAGCGGTACCGTCTGCTTGGCCAGCGTGCGCTGGATCAGCAGCCCGTATTTCGATTCGATGAAGGCAATCCTGTTGCCTACCATTGCGCCGGATGACGGGTCGTTCAGCCCTGCCACCAGCGTGGTCGTGCTGGCTTGGGTGCCGTTGATGCGCACGCTGCTGATCTGGCCACCATACGGGCCGTCGTTACCGAAGGCATTGCTTTCGAACACCACCAGCCGCTTGGGGCCGGCGCTGCGGATGGCATCGGCATTCTTCAAAGCACGGTCGACGGCGATTTTGTCCAGCGGGCCGGGCTGGCCATCAGCCTTGATGCTCAGCCGCCACAGCGCTGCTTCGGCTGTGACGGCGCTGAAGTAAAGCGTGCGGTCGTCTTCCAGCGTGATGCCGTTCAGGTAAAAGCCCTCCTTGCCGGCGGGATAGGCTGCGTCGTGCCACCAGATGGTCAATTCATCGGCACCCTTACCCAAGCGCAGGATGCGCGGGTTTTTCGAGTCGCTCACATACAGGTTGCCGGCGCTGTCCTGGGCCAGGTCGTTGCAGTAGCCGTTGTCCGGCAAGGGGTAGCTCGCCAGCGGCTTGCCGCTGGCAAGGTCGTAGCGCTTGAGCGCACTGGGTGTCTGCGGCACGGTGGTAAACCCCATATTGCCCGAGCACACCCACAGGCTGTGGCCGGTTTCGTCGACCAGCACGCCTTGCGCATTGGCCAGACCGTTGCTGCCGGGCGGGACCAGGATTTCCGGTGTATCGCTGCCGGGGCGCAGGCGGGCAACGGCACCCTGGCGCCAGCTGCCGACATAGAGCGTGCCATCGCTGGCTGCGGCGACGCTTTCCGGATACCAGTCCTCCGGCAAGGGCAGCGGCGCAGCGGCCAGCAGCGGCCGTGCCGACAGCAGGGTCAGCAAGGTGAAAACAACAGAAGGGATACGCATGACAGTGCTCCACAAGCAAGGAGCCACCAGTTTCTTTTCATCAC
The DNA here is from genome assembly GCF_900176275.1 of Andreprevotia lacus DSM 23236. Lineage (GTDB taxonomy): Bacteria > Pseudomonadota > Gammaproteobacteria > Burkholderiales > Chitinibacteraceae > Andreprevotia > Andreprevotia lacus. Next base: position 91,200 of record NZ_FWXD01000001.1, read on the forward strand.
CCTGCTTTGATAAAGTGGCACTGGCTTGAAAGAATCGGAAGCAAGGGTTTTGAATGGATAAATTAACCAGCATGGCCGTGTTCGTGCAGGTGGCCGAGAAGGGCAGCTTTGCCGCCGTGGCCGATGGTTTTGGCCTGTCCACCACCATGATTGCCAATCATGTGCGTGCACTGGAGAGCGAGCTGGGCGCAAAGCTCATCGTGCGTACCACGCGCCGCCATCATCTGACCGAGGTGGGCCAGCTGTATCTGGCGCGCTGCCGCGATGTGCTGGCCAGCGTGGCGATGGCGGATCGCGTCGGCGATACGCTGCGGGCCGAGCCGCAGGGCACGGTGCGCATGACCGCGCCGGTGACCTATGGCGCGCACAAGCTGGTGCCGGTGCTGGGCGCGTATATGGCGCGCCATCCGCAGGTGAAGGTGGAGCTGGTGCTGAGTGATCAGGTGGCCGATCTGGTCGAGCAGGGCTTCGAGCTGGCGATACGCTCGGGCGAGATTGATGCCGGCCCGCTGGTGGCGCGTGCGCTGCACCAGTCCACCATGCTGGCCGTTGCCAGCCCGGCCTATCTGCAACGGCACGGCACGCCACAACACCCCGCCGAACTGGTGGAGCATGATTGCCTCGGCTTCATGGCCTGGGGGCGCGAGCCGGTATGGCGTTTCAGCCGTGGCGAGGAGACGGCCCACATCCCGGTGCAGGGGCGCATGCGCACCAACAACGGCCAGGCGCTGCGTGCGGCGGCACTGGCCGGCATGGGCATCGTCGTGCAGGCCGACGTGCTGCTGGAGGACGATATTGCCAGCGGGCGGCTAGTGCACCTGTTGCCCGACTGGGCCTTGCCCGCGCGCACCATCTACCTGCTGCGCACGCGCGATCTGCAGCCCACGCCCAAGTTGCGCAGCCTGATCGACTTCCTGGTGGTGCATCTGGGCGGGCGGCCTGCGGTGGCTGGCGATGATTTTGTCGACTAATCTTGGGTGGTGCGCCGACTGTGCGCCTTTTATGGAGTTGGTATGCCCCTGGTGATTTTTCTATGCCTGCTGCTGGTCGTGTTCCTCTACCTGGTCTCGATCTACAACAATCTGGTATCGCTCAAGCATGGCGTGAGCCGTGCGTGGGCCAACATCGACGTGCTGCTCAAGCAGCGGCATGACGAGTTGCTCAAGCTGGTCGAGGTCTGCCGGCATTACATGCAGTTCGAGGCATCCACGCTTGATGCCGTCATGCAGGCGCGTGCCGGTGTGGCGCGGGCGCGTGAAACCGGCAATATCGCCGCGCTGGGGCTGGCCGAAGGCGAGCTGCGCGCCGGCCTGAGCGCGCTGTATGCCACCGTGGAGGCTTATCCACAGCTGCGCAGCAGCGATCAGTTCACCCATCTGGCAGCCCGCATCACCGAGCTGGAAACCAGCATTGCCGACCGGCGCGAGGTCTACAACGACGCAGTCAACGCCAACAACGTGCGCATCGACCAGTTTCCCAACATCGTGATTGCGCGGCAATGCGGCTTTCGTGCCGCGCTGTTGCTGCAATTCGCTGCACCGGAAAAGAGCGACATCAATCTGGACAAGGCTTTCAAATCTTGAGCCGGGTTGTCCTGCTGGCGCACGGGTCTAGCGTGCCATGCAGATGAACCGTAACAGGCTCACCGAGGTTGGCGCGGTCTTTCTGGCGCAGGCGGTCTTGCTGCTGCTGGGCTTGCTGACGACCTATCTGCCATGGCGGCTTGCCATGATGGCACTTGCGGCATTGCTGAGCATCCTGGCCTGGCAGCGCTACCTTGGCCGGCGGCGTGCACTGGAAAATACGCCGGAATCCCCGATTGCCTCCACCGCACAGGGGCTGGCCGTGCTTGCCGGGCGTGCCCGCGTGCACGGCGAATTGCAGCGCACGCCCAGCGGCGTGGACTGCGTGTGGTTCCGCTGCGTGCATGCCCGGGCGATGGGCAAGGATGTCTACAATCGCCGGCAATGGCGCATCGTGCGCCGCTGGCAAACCACCGAACCCTTCCTGATCGCCGACGAACGCGGTGCATGCCTGATCGACCCCGCGCAGGCCGAATTCGATCTGCCCGAGCCGGAGCAGCACATACGCGGTGATGACTGTTTTCTGGAATGGGCCATCATGGAGCGCACCGCGCTGCACGCGTTCGGCCGGTTCAGCAGCGAGCTGCCGGATCGTCACTCGCCGCAGGCGGTGCGTGCCGCCGTTTCCGAGCGACTGAGCGACTGGAAGTCGGATCGGGTAGACCTGCTGCGGCGCTTTGACGCCGACGGCAATGGCGAGATCGATGTGCAGGAGTGGGAGCAGGCGCGGACCGCTGCCGCGCGCGAGGTAGAGACCGAGCGTATCCGCGCCGCCGCCGCCGAGGCCACGCATACACTGGGCAAGCCGGCGGGTTTGCCGTTGATCGTCAGCACGCGCGAGCTGGCCTTGCTCGGGCAGCGCTATCGGCGGATTGCAAGATGGTTCCTGCTCAGTACCTTTGCCATCCTGCTTGGCATGTGGTGGTTTTACCATGATGCGGCACGCCAGCATCATCGCCGCCCCGTGGTGCATCAGTCGGCGCAGGTGCACGATGTGAGCGTGCCGAGGCTGGCATGAACGCGCGTGCCCGATTCGGTCAGGATATGACCGGGCCAGGCCGCTGTTTCGTCTACAACCGCCGGGGAGCACCCGGTTTGGCCGGATACCTGATGCCGATTGCCCACAGATAATTGGCAGGGTGGGCATAGCAGGCGCGGCGCAGTGCCGTAAAATAGGGGCCTTGTTCTCTGTATGCCGGTTGTCATGAAAATCGCTCTTGCCCAGCTCAATCCCAAAGTCGGTGACCTTGCCGGTAATTTCGACCTGATCCTTGCCGCCATTGCCGATGCCCGCGCACAGGGTGCCGACATCATCGTGACGCCCGAGCTGGCACTGTCCGGCTATCCGCCGGAAGACCTGCTGCTGCGGCCGAGCTTTCTCAAGCAATGCCAGCGGCTGATCGGCCGCATCATCGACGAGGTGGATGACATCACCGTGGTAATCGGTCACCCGCATGCAGCCGGTGGCGAGCGCTTCAATGCCGCCAGCGTGATCCGTGACGGCAAGGTGCTGGGTCGCTACGAAAAGATGCTGCTGCCCAATGACGAAGTGTTCGACGAGGTACGCTACTTCACCCCCGGCTATGCGCCGCTGGTATTCGAGCAGCAAACGCCCGATGGCGTAGTCAACGTCGGCGTAGTGATCTGCGAGGATATCTGGGACATCGAGCCTGCCTCTGCCGCGCGCGACGAAGGCGCCGAATTGCTGTTGGTGCTTAATGCCTCGCCGTATCACAAGGCCAAGCAACAGATGCGCCGCGACCAGGTGGTGGCCAACCGCGTGGATGAAACCGGCATCCCGATTGCCTATGTGAACATGGTGGGCGGGCAGGACGAGCTGGTGTTCGACGGCCACTCATTTGCGCTCAACAAGGCAGCCGATCTGGTGGCGCAAGCCCCGGCCTTTGTGCCCGCCACCCTGCTGGTGGATTACCGCGATGGTGATTTGCAGTTTGGCGACGTGGCGGCCGATCTCGACGAGGTGGCCAGCGTTTACCAGGCGCTGGTGCTGGGGGTAAAGGACTATATCGGCAAGAACGGCTTCCCCGGTGTGCTACTGGGTTTGTCGGGCGGGATTGATTCCGCGCTCACCTTGGCGATTGCCGTCGATGCGCTGGGTGCCGACAAGGTGCACGCGGTGATGATGCCGTCGCGCTATACCGCTGATATTTCGGTGACCGATTCGCGCGAAATGATCGAATTGCTGGGTTGCCAGTATTCCGAAATCGAAATCTGGCCGATGTACGAAGCCTTCATGGCGGGCCTGGCGCCGCACTTCGCCGGCCTGCCCATGGATGCCAGTGAGGAAAACCTGCAGAGCCGCATCCGTGGCACCTTGCTGATGGCGCTGTCCAACAAGAGCGGGCGCCTTGTGTTGACCACCGGCAACAAGAGCGAAATGACCACCGGCTATGCCACGCTGTATGGCGACATGGCGGGCGGTTTTGCCGTGCTCAAGGATGTGGCCAAGACGCTGGTGTACAAGCTGTCCAACTGGCGCAATACGCAGGGCCGCGTGATTCCCGAGCGCATCATCACCCGTCCGCCCAGCGCCGAGCTGCGCCCGGACCAGAAGGATCAGGATTCGCTGCCCGAATACGACATTCTGGACGCCATCCTGGCGCTGTATGTCGAGGAAAACCTCAGCCGTGACGAGATCAAGGCGCGCGGCTATGCCGGCGATGACGTTGACAAGGTGGTGCGCCTGCTGCGCATCAATGAATACAAGCGCCGCCAGGCGCCGGTGGGGCCGCGCGTGACCAGCCGTGCTTTCGGCAAGGACTGGCGCATGCCGATCACCAATGGCTATCGCGACTGAGCGTCTACGCGGGTTCTCGGGGCGCGATCCAGCCGCGGGCGGTATCAGGAGGCCGGCATGGCCGGGTTTTCGCTGTTCATGGTGTTCGCAACCGCGACGTGTTCCGCTACCGCTCTCGCCGCCGCGCGCTAGTGGCGCCGCTTGGGCTGGCACAGCAAAACGGCAGCTTGCGCTGCCGTTTGTTCATTCAGGAGTGGGAAAAACCGCTCAGGCTGCCTGGGCGGCGCTCAGCCGTTCAACAAAGCCGGCCGGCGGCGGCAGGCGTTCCAGCACCCATTGAATGGCGCGCACCAGCTCCTCGTGGCGGTAATCGACGCTGTAGCAGTGCATACAGGCACCGTGCAGCAGGCAGCGCAGGGCCAGCAAGTCCGGGTCGATGGGCGTATCCGGCGTCATGCCGAACAGGCGTTCGATCGAGCTGTTCATGATGGGGTTGATGCGTTCCGCCAGTTTGGCGTCGCCGCGTGCAGCCATCCATACCTCGAGGATGGCGACGGTTTCCGGCTGGATCGAGGCTTCGAGCAGGCCGAACAGCATCAGGTAGACGCGTTCGCGCGGGTTTTGCGGCTGTGCAGCTTCGATCTTTTCGCTTTGCTTGGCGATGAGTTTTTCCAGCAACACTGGCAGCAGGTCGTAGCGCCCGTTCGGGTAGTGGTGGCGCAGTGCACCACGGGTCAGGTTGGCCAGATCGCAGATGCGGGCCTCGCTGACAGCGGCATAACCTTGCTCGGCCAGCAGACGTTCGGTCGCGGCCAGCAGTTGTTGTTGGGTCTGGGTTGAGCGTTGGAGTTGGGTAGCCATGTGTGAATTCTACCTTGCCCGGTTAGGGATATCACCAATATCCGTGTACAAAATTTGTAATTGCTTATGGATTACCTATTTCATTAAAAAGACATATTTGTTTGTTTTCATGGCGGCTCTTTTTTGGAGCCTGAACCATGAAATTCAATCGCATCGCCGTTGCCTTGCTGGCAGTGGGTGCTGCCTCGCCGGCATTTGCCCTCAACATCCTGCTGACCAATGACGATGGCTTTGCCGCGCCGAACATTCGTGCGCTGTATGCCAAACTCAAGGCGGCCGGTCATGATGTGATCGTCTCCGCGCCGTGCCAGAACCAGAGCGGCAAGGGTGCTTCGCTCAATTTCCTCACGCCGCTTACCCCGCTGACCAAGGATTGCCGTGGTGGTGCCGTCAAGGCCGGCGCGCCGGGCGTCGGCATTGATCCCAGCATTGCCGACATCAACTATGTCGATGGCACGCCGGTCATGGCCACCATGTACGGCCTGGATGTGCTGGCGCCGGCCCGCTGGGGCAAGGCGCCCGATGTGGTGATTTCCGGCCCCAATGAGGGCCAGAACCTCGGCGCCATCGTCAATACCTCGGGCACCGTCAGCAATGCCGTCTTTGCGGCCAATCGAGGGCTGCCGTCGATTGCCATCAGTGCCGATACCAACACTACCGACAATGCCGTGCTGGCCGACGAAGTCGCCATGCTGTCGCTCAAGCTGCTGGCCGCGCTGCAAGCCAAAGCCGGCACCGGGCCGCTGCTGCCGGCCGGCGTGGCGCTCAATGTCAATTTCCCGACCTTTACCAGCGGTGGTTCCGCCAAGCTACCGTGGGTGTTTGCCCGCTTTGGGACTTTCTCCACCACCACTCCCAAATTCGTTGCCGATCTGTCCAAGGACCCGATTGCCAGTGGCTACGGCGTGAAAGTGCCGTACCCCGGTGTAACGTTTGCCATCGGTGGTACGCCGACAGGTGCCGAGGCCGACAATGAGGCTGCGCTGAATGCCAAGGGCAATGTCACGGTGACGGCAATGCAGGTCGGCTTTGAGGCCCGCCCGCAATCGCAGCAGTGGTTGCGCCTGCGCCTGCGCGATCTGCTGGCCAAGTAAGGGGGAAGGGCATGAAACGCATTTTCCTGATTCCGCCCCTGCTGCTCGGCAGCCTGCTCGCGGCCTGCGGTGGCAGCAGCGACAGCGGCAGCTCCGTTGCGCCCACGCTACAACCCAGCGTGCAGGTGCAGGCATTGCCTGCCGGCAGCTACAACGTGGCGCTGGGTAGCGACAGCAAGCCTGCGGTGGGCCAATACCTTGCAGCTGCCGATGGCAGCCGCCTGCTGGTGGTCAATGATGACAACGAGCTGGCGCAAACCCTCTACAAGCAGGCGGCCGGCGGTGCGTGGCAGTCGGTGCCGGCGGCCAGTGCGCCGGTGAGCATCACCTTGTTGCGCAGCGATGCCACCAGCCCGGCCACGGTCGATCTGGCCCGGCTGGCTGGGCGCTATGTGGCGCAGGTACAGGGTGGCGGTACGGCGGTGTTCACGCTGGCGGCTGATGGCAGCCTGTCGGCAGCGGGCGGCAGCTGCCAGTTGTCGGGCAAAACCGGCGTGGCAGCGTTGCCCGGCAGTGTTGCGGTCAATCTGGTGTTGTCGGGGTGCGGCAGCCTGCCGGCTGCGGTCAACGGTGTATTGCTGGTTGATGCCGCGTATGCGCCGGCGCGTTTCCGCCTGCTGGCGGATGACGGCAAGCAGGTGGTCGATCTCTGGGCGTACGCCGAGTAAGCACGCCCGTCACGCCGGCCCGCCTGCCTCCGGGCGGCTTGCCGGTGTGAAAAAACGGTTGCCGACGGCCCCCTTGCCGGGGTGTCGTCGTGCGACAACCCCCGATGCATCATCCATTGATGTAGATGACAAGCCCGGTTTGTCACCACCCGGTAACGCATGGTGCCTAGACTGCCGGGTTTGTTGCCCGCACAACTTTCATCATGCCCGAATTGCCCGAGTTGACCAGCCTTCGCCGTGACATCGAGCTGCTGCTGCAGGAAGCCCGCCTGTCCGCATTGTTTCAGCCGATCGCGTCACTCAATGACGGTGAAATCTATGGCTATGAAGGCTTGATCCGTGGCCCATCTGACGGGTATCTGCATTCCCCGATCAATCTCTTTCGCAGTGCCGATGCCGTGGGCTTGCTGCAGTCGGTCGACTTGGCCTGCCGCAAGGCCATCATTGCTGCCTTTGTTGCCGAGCGCCTGCAGGGCCGGCTGTTCCTCAATGTCAGCCCGGCCTGCCTGACCGCGCCGGATTTCCGTCCCGGCGCCACGCTGGACATGCTGCGTGCCGTTGGCCTGCCGCCGCAGCGCGTCGTGATCGAGTTGACGGAAACGCACTCGACCCATGACTACGCGCTGCTCAAGGACGCCTTGCTGCACTATCGCAATATGGGTTTCCAGATCGCCATCGACGATCTGGGCGAGGGTTTTTCCACCCTGCGGCTGTGGTCCGAATTGCAGCCGGACTTCGTCAAGATCGACAAGTATTTCGTGCAGGGGCTGGCGAGCGATGTGCAAAAACGCCAGTTCGTGCGCTCCATCCAGCATATTGCGCTCAATACCGCCACCAAGGTGATCGCCGAAGGCATAGAAACCCAGCCCGAGCTGGATGTGGTGCGCCGCATCGGCATCGGCTTTGGTCAGGGTTATCACATCGCGCGTCCGCAACAGCACCCGGTGCGTTTCCTCGCGCTGGAGCTGTCCGAGCCGGAGTCGCCGCGCGGCAGCGATGAGCGCCACGCGCGCAGTGCGGGCAGCTTGCTGGTCGAGGTGCCGACGGTTGCTCCGACCGAGCGCAGCGAAGCCGTCTGCCAGTTGTTTACCGGCTCGCCGCAGTTGTATGCGCTGCCGGTGGTCGAGGGTGACCGGCCAGTGGGCTTGCTCAAGCGCAACGAGGTGCTGGAGTTCTTTGCCCGGCCGTTCACGCACGAGCTGTATGGCAACCGGCCCTGCCGCGGCCTGATGGATGCCTCGCCGCTGATCGTCGAAACCTCGATGAGCCTGCAGGAATTGTCGCTGCTCGTCAGTGCGGCCGAACGACGTTATCTGGCCGACGGCTTCATCGTCACCGAGCATGGCCGCTATCTGGGCATGGGTACCGGCCACGACCTGATGCGCGCGCTGACCGAGTTGCAGATGCGCGCGGCACGTTATGCCAACCCGCTCACCCTGTTGCCGGGGAACGTGCCCATTCAGGAAGAAATCGACGGCCTGCTGGCGGATGCAGAGCCGTTTGCCGTTGCCTACTTCGATCTGGACCACTTCAAGCCCTACAACGACGTCTATGGCTATGCGCGCGGCGACAGCCTGATCCAGCTTACCGGCTCGCTGTTGCTGGAAATGGCAGACCCCCAGCATGACTTTGTCGGCCACATCGGCGGCGATGACTTCGTGGTGATCTTCCGCACCCCCGGTGCAGAGCAGCGTTGCCGGGACATGCTGGAAGGCTTCGAGCACCAGAAGCTTGAGCATTTCGAGGCGGCGCATCGGCTCAGCGGGGGCTATGCCTCGCCGGACCGGCGTGGCGAACTGCAATGGCACAGCCTGGTGACGCTGTCGGTGGGCATCGTCGAGGTGCAGCCCGGCCGTTATCTATCCCATCACGAGGTGGCTGCTGCTGCGGCTGCGGCCAAGCGCTGTGCCAAGCGGCAGAGCGGGTCCAGCGTGTTTGTCGAGCGCCGCGCCGATGCTGCCGACATCGAGCCGCCGCAGGCGCTGTTGACGGTGGGGTAAGCTCAGGAGGGCTGTTGCAGCTTGTCCAGCGGCCAGCCCAGCCCCATCTCGCGATTGGCCAGCTCCAGCAGGGGCAGCAGGTTCTTCATCAGCGCCGGCAGATGTGGCTTCACGTCGTCATCCAGCCCCTTGTGCAGCATCACCATGGCCTCGGCCAGTAGCGGGCTGCTGCGGCGCTCCGGCTGATCGGGGATCAGCAGGCGGTTGTTGCCGGCTGCGGCGTACAGGCGTTCAGTGGCCGCGGCAAACAGGCCAGCTGCGCTGGTTTGCTGGTCGTGGATCGAGTTGGCTGCAGCGATGCTGGCGGTGACCTGTACCAGCTCGTCGCGGAAGTGTACGCGTGCGCCGGCAATCGCCAGCCGCAAGCGCTCACCCAGTATCCTGGCTTCGTTCAGCGTGGTGCCGGGAGATACCACGGCGAACTGCGGCCCTTCCACGTGCGCCAGCGTGTCTTCGCGGCGCAGCTTGGCGCCCAGATGCTTGGCCATCAGGCCCAGCATCTGTTCCGCAAGGCGTGTGCCCAGCTTGTCCTGCAGATGGCCGAAATGGTCGATCTCGATCAAGAGTAGCGTGACTTCGCTGTGGTGGCGGTGGGCAAAGGCCAGCGATTGCTCGGTCTGCAGCATCAGCAGGTGGTGCGTGCCGGCGCCGGTGTGGTCGGTGGTCGCGGTTTCTGCCTGCTGGGTACGCGCGGTTTCCAGCTCTTTCTGCGTTTGCGCATGACGGATGTTGGCTGCCACGCGCGCCAGCATTTCCGAGCGATCGGTGGATTTGGTGATGAAGTCGTTGGCGCCGCATTCAACGCAGCGGCGCTTGGTTTCTTCGTCTTCCTCGCCCGAAATGATGATGATGGGCAGCTGCATCAGCCGGCCATCGCCGCTGCCACGAATGCGGGCCAGCAGGCCCATGCCGTCCAGCTCGGGCATGGTCAGGTCGGACACCAGCAGTTGCACGTTGTATTCGGTTTGCAGGCGGCGCCAGCCAGCCTCGCCATCGGCTTCTTCGAGCACGTTGTAATGCTCGGACAGGTGCTTTCTGACGGTGGCGCGCACGATGCGGGAATCGTCGACGATGAGCACGGTGGGTAGCGGGGCGAGTTCTGTGGCTTCTTGCGTCATGGCAAAGGCTCTTGATCGTATGCTTCGCCAATCTAGCACAGTGGACCGGCTTTGGCGTGACAGGCGTTCCCCGGATGGTCGGCGGCGGCAAGCCGCTATCTACGTGATAAGCTGACATGATGAACCGGGTTCCTCTTCAGCTTAGCCTTGCCCCGTTGTCCGCGCGCGAGATTGATCTGGCGCTGCATGCGGTGGCGCGGTTGCAATTGCCGCTGTTGCGCGCCATGCGCCAGCCGCACCCGCAGGGGTGCCTGTTGCGGCTGGAGCTGGAGGTCGATCTGGGGGGCGATACGCCACGCTGGTATGCCGAGCGCATTGTTGCGCATCTGTGGCACGCGCTGGGGCGTTTTGTGCGCGCCAGTTGCTGGCTGGAAGGGCAGGCCGAGGCCGACGAGAGCGTGTGGCTGGACTTCGACGAGGGCGATTACCGCGCCTTGCTGCCGGCGTTCCGGCTTAGCCGGCGGATGTAGGTACCAAGCGGCAGGCAACAAAAAACCCGGCCAAGGCCGGGTTTTTTGTTGCAGCTTCTGACAAGAATCAGGCCAGTGCCTTGATGGCAGCGGACAGACGGCTCTTGTGACGAGCAGCCTTGTTCTTGTGGAAGATGTTCTTGTCGGCAATGCTGTCGATGATGCTGACGGATTGCTGGAAAACTGCCTGAGCGGCGGTCTTGTCACCAGCTTCGATCGCCTTCAGCACCTTCTTCACTGCGGTGCGGAATGCCGAACGTTGGCTGGCATTGTGTTGGCGAGCTTGCTCAGCCTGACGCGCACGCTTGCGAGCTTGGGCGCTGTTAGCCATGTCTTGAACTCCAAATCGGTTTGAATTGTACGATCCCGGCTTGCCGGGAAAGGCACACTCGGAAACCGGCGATGATAGCCGTTATCCACGTCGTATGCAAGAGACGCATCGTGCCTTTGGCGGGTGTTGCAACATGTAACTGCCGGTGCCGGAACGAAATTGTCGTCAACGCAGGGGCTTGCGTGGCCGTTTTGATGGGGACATGTGTCGTAACGCCCCAAGGAGGGCCACGATGAAGACCCCGTATATCCATGCCATGTTGCTGTTGCTGGCTGGTGTCAGTGCCGCCAGTCAGGCGCAGGAATTCTATGATCAGGCGCGTGTGCTGAGCAGTACCGCGCAGGTTGAACGCATTAACACCCCGCGCAAGGAATGCTGGACCGAAAGCCGTGAGGTGCGCGAGCAGGGCAATGCCAACGGCACGGTGGGCGCCGTGATCGGTGGCGTGGCCGGCGGCGTGCTGGGCCATCAGGTCGGCGGCGGCCGTGGCCGTGATGCTGCCACCGTGGCCGGTGCGATTGCCGGCACCCTGCTGGGCAACCATCTTGCCAGCGATGAACCACGCTATAGCGAGCGCGATGTGCAGCGCTGCCGCAAGGTGGACGCCTGGGAAGACCGGGTGACCGGGTATCTGGTGACCTATGAATACCGTGGCCATACGATGACCACCACCTTGCCGCAGCAACCGGGTGCGACCATTCCGGTGCGCGTGGATGTGACCCCGGGCTAAGCGCCTGTTGTGCACGCTTGGTCGTGATCTGCAGGTAAACCGGTATCAAGCACCCGGCAAAGCCGGGTTCTCACCGGTTTTGGCAGGTGAGGCAGCGGCTCTTCCCTGTTTTATTCCATACCCCCCGCCCTCGCCGCCGCGAGGGAGCCTCGCTTTGTTCGAAAGCCGCGCGAACGCGGTTATTTCGATCAACCTACCACGGCGCTAACCCAGCTTGGCGAGCAGGCCGGCCAGCATGGCGCGGCCCTCGCTCTTGCTGATCGCCTGCTCGGCCTTGCCGCCGTTGAGGCGGCCGGATACGCGGATATCGTCGGCCGGCAGTTCCTTGAGGAAGCGGCTGGGCTCGGTGATCTGCCATTCGCCGGCACGCTTGCGCTTGCCGCAATAGGTAATGGTGAGCGTGCGCTGCGCGCGCGTGATGCCCACGTACATCAGCCGCCGTTCCTCCTCGACCATGCCGGTTTCGATCGAGTTGGCGTGCGGCAGGATGTCTTCCTCGCAGCCGATCAGGAACACGTGCGGGTATTCCAGCCCCTTGCTGGCGTGCAGGGTGGACATCTTGATCGCGTCCACTTCTTCCTCGTCGCGCCCTTCCAGCATGGTGATCAGTGCAATGGTCTGGCTGACTTCGATCAGGCTGCGTTGCTTTTCCTCGCCCTGGCGGGTGACCCACTGCACCAGCTCCAGCACGTTCTTCCACTTGCTCTCGGCTGGTTTGGGTTCGTCGCTGTCGTACAGCCAGGTTTCGTAGTCAATGGCGTCCAGCAATTCCTTGAGCAATTCGCCGGCCGGCTCGCGCGGTGCGCGGAACTGCATGCGGCCGATGAAATCGCAGAAGGTCTTGAGCGGCTCGTACTGCGTACCCTGCACCTGCCAGATGAAGCCTTCCTCGTATACCGCTTGATAGAGCGAAATCTGCCGGTCGGCGGCATAGGCGCCCAGCCGCTCCAGCGTGACGTTGCCCACGCCACGCTTGGGCGTGGTGACCGCGCGGATGAAGGCCGGGTCATCGTTCTCGTTGGCGATCAGCCGCAGATAGCTGAGGATGTCCTTGATTTCGGCACGGTCAAAAAAGCTTTGCCCGCCGGAAATCAGATAAGGAATCTTGTGCGTGCGCAGCGCGGTTTCGATGATGCGGGCCTGATGGTTGCCGCGATACAGGATGGCGTAGTCCTTGTAGTCCGCACCGGTCTCGAACTTGTGCGCCAGCAGCTTCATCGCCACCAGCTCGGCCTCGTGCTCGTCGCTCTTGCACTCGATCACCTGGATCGGGTCACCCACGCCCAGGTCAGACCACAGCGTTTTCTCGAACAGCTTGGGGTTGTTGGAGATGACCGCATTGGCGCACTTGAGGATGCGCGCCACCGAGCGGTAGTTCTGTTCCAGCTTGATCACCTGCAGCTTGGGAAAGTCGCTCTGCAGTTTGCGCAGGTTTTCCATGTCGGCGCCGCGCCAAGCGTAAATACTCTGGTCGTCGTCGCCCACGGCGGTGAACTGGCCGGTGATGTCGGTCAGCAGCTTCACCATCTGGTACTGGGTCAGGTTGGTGTCCTGATATTCGTCGATCAATAGATAGCGCAGCCGGTGCTGCCACTTTTTCAGCACCTCCTCGTTCTGCTCGAACAGATCGACCGGCAGGCGGATCAGGTCATCGAAGTCCACCGCCTGATACGCCTGCAAGGTGTCCTGATACACACGATAGATGCGCGCCAGATGCAGCTCGCCCTCCGAATCGGCCTGCAGGATCGCCTTGTCGGGCGAGATGCGGTCGTTCTTCATCATCGAAATGCGGCTGACCGTGCTGCGTATCAGTTGCTTGTCGGTGGTGCCCAGGCTGTCGCTGATGATCTTGGCGGCATCGGCGCTGTCGAGGATGGAAAACTGTGTCTTGTAGCCGACATGGCGCGCTTCCTCGCGCATGATGCGCATGCCCAGACTGTGGAAGGTCGAGACGGTCAGCCCGCGCAGCCGGTCGGCGGACATCAGGTGGCCGACACGCTCGCTCATTTCGCGCGCAGCCTTGTTGGTAAAGGTGATGGCGGCGATATTGCGCGCGTCCATGCTGGCCTTCTCGATCAGGTAGGCGATTTTCTGCGTGATCACGCGCGTCTTGCCCGAGCCGGCACCGGCCAGAACCAGACAGGGGCCGTCCAGATATTGCACGGCGGCGCGCTGGGCAGGATTGAGCAGATGCAGCATGATGGGGAAACTCGACAAGGGCTTGGCGCAGCGGGGGATTTTAGCACGCGTGGTGCGCTGGCCCGGTCGTGTGCATGCACCCGTGCGTCGGGCAGAATCGCCGCCGCAGTTGTTGCGTCTGGTGTAAGCTTGTCGTTGCGGAATACATGCTCCGCTGCCGATCAATTGCCTTTTCTGAACGCCATGCCCGAACACATGTTGCCCGTGCGCAAGCAGGACCTGCAGCTAGGCCAGCCAGTGCCGTACGCGATCTTCGACGCGGGCGGCCAGCTGCTGATCTCGGCCGGGCAGACCGTGCGCAGCCCGGAATTGCTGGAAACACTGCAAACCATCGGCATGTACGCAAACCCGCAATGGAACCCGGTGCGCAAGCCCGCTGCAGCCGGTGGCGCACGCGTGCACCGGGCGGAGCCCACGCCGCCGCCCGCACCGACCGCTGCTGCGCGTGGTGCCGAGTTGGCGGCGGAGCGCAAGGTTGCCGAAATCAAGCTCATGCCCGGCACCTGGCTGCAGATCGGCGAGAACGGCGCCAGCGGCCGGCCGAAAACCAGCGTGCGCCTGATCGGCTGGGTGGAAAAAAGCACGGTGTTTCTCAGCAGCGTCAATGCGCAGGGTACGGTACTGCCGTTCCGTGATGGCGAAACGCTGTCGCTCAAGACCATGGCCGGGCGCGATGTGGTGGCTTTTACCTGTGTGGTGAGCAAGGTCAGCTTCACGCCAGTACCGCATCTCATCCTCAGCTATCCCGAGCAGGTGCAGCGCCAGCAGCTGCGCAGCTCGCAACGCATCGATACCGATCTGATCGCCAGCCTGACCCTGGGCGGCAATACGGTGCCGGCGCGGCTGATCAATCTATCGGCCGGTGGTGCGCTGCTGGTATGCAGCACACAGTTGCATGCGGGGTCATCGCTGCAGCTGGCATTCCGGCTGACTGCGGCTGGTACCGAGCACACGCTGTCGATCAAGGCCGAAGTACGCAGCAGCAGCCGTGCCGACGGGCAGGCCGGCATCGAGTTTGTCGAGCCGGGCATGCTGGAGCGGCTGGTGCTGGACAACTTCATTTATCACCAGCTGGTAAACGGTTAAGTCCGGTGGCGTTGTTGCTGTTGCTGCACGTGAACTGTGCCAATGACGAGCGATGGCGAGGCTCCCTCGCGGCGGCGAGGGCCGGGGGGCGTGGAATCAAACAGGGAGAGCCGCTGCGTCACTTGCAAAAACCGGTGAGCGCCCGGCTTTGCCGGGGGTTTGATGCAGTCCACCTGCAGACAATGTGGCCCTTTGTCATGCCAGGCTCGAAAAAACGGCGGCGGATTGCGCCGCCGCCGTGCCCTCGAGGCAGTATCTGTTGCTGTTTATTGTGCTGCTTGTGCCGTCACCGAGCCTGCCGTCGGCAATACATCGACGCGGTAAACGCTGTTACCCAGTGATTTCGCGGTCAGCACCTTGCCGGCCTGGCTCAAGGTGACGCTGTTGCCGGCCACCGTGAACTCCAGCGACAGCGGCGTGGCGTACTTCACGCAATTGGCATCGGTCGCCGGGAAGTCGACCTGACCGCCATTGCTGCTCAGTGCCGGGGCGCAGTAGTCGCGGGCAAAGCGGTAACGGATCACGCTGGACGGCGTAGCCACCCACAGCAGACCGGCATCGACCTTGGATTTCACGTAGTCGAGGTGGGCCTTGTAGCGGGCCACCGGCACCGGTTCGTAACCATCGGTGGCGTTATCGCTCACGCCGTGCATGGTGCGGGTTGCCCAGCCGCCTTGCGCAATGGCCGCATCCACGTGCAGGTTGAGGATTTCGCTGCCCATCGGATAGAGCGAATACTGGCCCGAGATGGTGAACAGATCCCACTTCACCATGTACGGATCGGTGAAGTTGGCTGCATTGATACCCACCGGAGCACCGATGTACTCGATATTGCCGCCACCCAGGTCTCGGTTGGTACCTCGGCCGCCCAGATAACCCGGTGCGCTGCGCAGATAGGCCTGTGCCGCGTCGGTGGCGGTATCGTTCGGCCAGATGAAGTAGGTGGCTTGATAGCCGCCCAGATTGGTGGCGATATCCTGGCGCGAATCGCTGATCTGCACGCTGTTCACCCAGCTGGCATCGCCGCTGCCGCCCAGCGGATGGCTGCGCGAGTGGTCAACGATTTCATGGCCATGGGCAATGAAGGTTTGCGCCGTCGCCCAGTCTGTCGGCAGGCACTGGCCGGTAATGGCGCCAAAGCCGGCCACCAGGCCGCGCTTGGTCAGTTCAGGGTCAGCAATCGCAACCTGGGTTTGCGTGACCACGCTGTAGCAGAAGTCGTCATGCACCATCGAATACGCGGCGGTGGCGCCGTTGCGCCAGGTATCGACCTTGACTGCACCGATGCGCGCCGGCACCACGGTCGGGATCGGTGTTGGCGTGCCGGTAATGACCGGGGTCGGGGTGACCGTGACCACCGGTGTCGGTGTAGTGACCGGGCCGATCAGTGTCCACGGGCCGTACGGATCGTTGGTGGGGGCGCTGTTCTGGTTCCACCACTTGGCGCTGTACTGGTTGCCGTTGTAGATCACGCACATGCCGGTGGTGTAGGCCGGGCTGCCCAGCCATGGCACGCAGTTGCCGCTGACCGGCGTCGGTGTCACGGTCGGGCCGGTGGTTGGTGTGCTGGTGGGTGTCGGCGTGGTGGTGGGTTTGAGCGTCGGGGTGGGGCTGACGGTCGGCGTCGGGGTCGTTGTCGGCTTGAGTGTGGGTGTCGGCGTGGTGGTCGGCTTCAACGTCGGGCTGGGGGTGACGGTGACCGTCGGTGTCGGCGTCGCGCTGATGGTGACCAGTTCCCACGGGCCCCACTGGTCGGCACCGGGGACGTTATTCTGTGTCCACCATTTGGCACGCCAGTCCTGGCCGTTGTAGCTGACGACCTCACCACCGGTGTACACGGTGGTCGGGCTCCATGCCGATGCGGCCAGCGCAGGCATCGCGATCACGATGGCGGGTACTGCCGCCAGCAGACATCGTTCTAACAATCTCATTGCTCCATCCTCTTTTTTGATTTGACCTGGCTTGGTATCCAGCGACGCTGTGTCGCTGCGCGCTACTGTGGCGCGCGGAGGGCATGGCGGGAAGCCGGGATGGAGGGCGTCTTCACGGGTGACAGCGGGTTTGCGTAAAAATCCTGTTTAAACAGTGCCTTGGTGGCAGTTTTGTCTGCCGTGGATTCACGAATGGCAAGGTGTTTTTGCCTGTAGCATGCGCTACGGCGCACGCGCGGCATGGCGCAGGCAAACAAAAAGGGGGCCATTGGCCCCCTTGGTGCGATGCGCAGCAATGCTTACTCTTTCAGCACCATATCGATGCACATCACGGCGGCCACGATCATCTGGCGCAGCGGCGAATCGGCCGGCACGCTCGGGTCTATGGTCAGCATGTAGTTGTCGGCGCTGGTGAACAGCTCTTTGCCCAGGCCGGCCCACTTCTTGGTGACGTTGCCATAGCTCTTGCCGTCTTGCTCGAAATCGAACTCCCAGCTGGTCCACTTGCCCTTGAGCAAGCACAGCGGTTTGCCGGTAGCGTCCTGCAGCTCGAACTTGCCGCCGATGCTCAGCAGCTTTTGCTGGAAGATGCCGATCAGGCGGTCTTGCTCGTCGAGCACTTCAACGCGCGAACGGAAGATGGAAATACCGCGCCGCACGCGCACCACCTGGCCCCCCGTCGGGGTAGTGACCTTGATGTCGAACGGGGTGTAGCGCTTGTAGTCGGTAAAGCGGAATACCTTGGTGAAAATGCCCAGATCCGGCTCGCGGCATTGCAGCACGATCTGGCTGGTGGCCGGGTCATAGATGTCGTAGTTGTTGGCTGCCTTGAGCAGGCCGACATGTTCTTTGACGAAGTACTGATTCTGGGCAAGAGCTGGATGCATGCAAACACCGGATAAGGTTGAAAGTGACGGTATTGTTACTTACGGCGGGCATACGATATCCCGACACGCCTCTTGCCGCAAGTTACCGGCCGCCAGGCGGTATCAGCGTCCCTTGGGCGGGGTCATTTCCTTGGTCTTGTAGTCGCACACGTCGGCAATCACGCAGCGCCAGCACTCGGGCCGGCGCGCCTTGCACACATAGCGGCCGTGCAGGATCAACCAGTGGTGGGCATTGAGACGGAATTCGGGCGCGGTGACCTTGAGCAACTTTTGCTCCACTACGTTCACATCCTTGCCCGGCGCCAGTCCGGTGCGGTTGGAGACGCGAAAGATATGCGTATCGACCGCAATGGTGGGGTGGCCAAAAGCGGTATTCATCACCACATTGGCCGTCTTGCGGCCCACGCCGGGCAGTGCCTCCAGCGACTCGCGGTCTTGCGGTACTTCGCCGCCGTGCTTTTCCAGCAGGATGCGGCAGGTTTCCAGCAGGTGCTTGGCCTTGCTGCGATACAGGCCGATGGTGGCGATATAGCCCTCCAGCCCTTCCTGCCCCAGTGCGAGGATGGCGGCGGGGGTGTTGGCGACCGGGAACAGCCGGCGCGTGGCCTTGTTCACACCTACGTCGGTGGCTTGTGCCGATAACAGCACGGCGGTCAGCAGCTCGAACGGGGTGCTGTATTCCAGCTCGGTGGTCGGGTTCGGGTCCAGTTCGGCCAGTCGATGGTAGAGGATGCGGCGTTTGTCGTTGTTCATGGCGTCAGCGCGGAGCGGATTCGGTCTGATAGCAATGGGCGGGCAGATCGAGCGCGCGTTCGTGCATATAGTGCTGCGCATCGGCAATTGCCTGGTTGTAGATGACAGGTGCCAGCTCGGTCATGAACAGGTCGAGCAGGCCGGCTGCTTGCAGGTTGCCGATTTCCTCGTCCAGATTGCGGTTGCCCCAGTGCTGGATGGCTGCAATCAGGTGCGCCTCCTGCGGTTTGTCGAGTTGCAAGGGCACGGTTACACCTCGTCCGGGATCAGCATGGGCAGGTCGGTTACGCCGATATCGACGCCAGCCTGGAAGAACAGTGTGCTGGCCTGGCCGCGATGGTGGGTCTGATGATTGAACACATGCAGCAGCAACGGCGCGAACGCCTTGCGCATGGCAATGCCCTTGAAGTTCTTGTAATCCAGAACGACATCCAGATCGGCCGGCTGCAGCGCGGCCACCATGCCGCTCAGCGCGTCGTCCAGCACGCTGCGGCGGGCAATGTAGCTGTCGAGGTCCGCACAGGGGATGTCGTTCAGCCCATCGGGCGTAGGCAGGGCGGCCACGCTGGCCAGTGCGGCAAAGCCGGCCGGGTGATGGGTAAAACGCTTCAGCCAGATGGTATCGGCAACGATCAGGTGATTGAGTGTACCGAGGATGGAGCCAAAGAATGCACCCCGCTCCTGCGTCAGCGCACCGGCCGGCAGCTGGCGGGCGGCATCGATGAGCTTGGCGTTCATCCATGCGTTGTAACGGGCCAGAAGGGCAAATTGTTCAAGCTGGGACATCGGCATGTGCTCCACGGTTGGCAGGCTGCTGATCCTAGCAGGAAAGGTGGCGCTGCAGTTTGATGCGAGTGCCGGGCCCCGCTGCCGGCTACACTGGTAATCAATCCGGCCCCGGCCAGATCGCGAGGATGAGACCATGCGTAGTTGGGCTTGGCTGTTGCTGTTGTTGATGTGTCAGGCGTGTGCCGACGATGCCGCGCAACTGCGCGTGCCGGATGGCTTTCGCATCAGTGCATTCGCCCGCGTACCCGGTGCGCGCGGCATGGCACTGGGCGGGCAGACGCTGTTTGTCGGCAGCCGTGGCGACGCGGTGTATGCGGTGCCGCTGGGGCGCGACGGCAAGGCGGGCGAAGCGGTGCAGATTGCCAACGGGCTGACCCTGCCCATCGGGGTTGCGTTTCGCAACGGTGATCTTTATGCATCGTCGGTCGACCGCATCCTGCGCTGGCCGGGCATCGAGGCCAAGCCGGGCAAGCCGCCGCAGCCACAGGTGTTTTATGCCGGCCTGCCGGCCGAGCGGCACCATGGCGGGCGTTATCTGGGCTTTGGCCCGGATGGCTGGCTATATTTTGGTGTGGGCGCACCGTGCAATATCTGCGCACCAGAGCCGGATACCTACGCCAACCTGCAGCGCATTTCGCCCGATGGCCGCAAGCGCGAGGTGGTGGCACGCGGCATCCGCAACACGGTGGGGTTTGACTGGCAGCCGGGCAGCAAGGCGTTATGGTTTACCGACAACGGCCGCGACTGGCTGGGCGATGATCTGCCATCGGACGAACTGAACCGCAGCACGCAGCCGGGCCAGCACTTCGGCTATCCCTACTGCCATCAGGGCGATCTGGCCGACCCGGAGTTCGGTGCACAGCACGCCTGCAGCGAGTTCGTGCCGCCTGCTGCCAAGCTGGGCGCGCATGTAGCCTCGCTGGGCATGCGCTTTTACACGGGTACGCAATTTCCGGCGGCGTATCGCGGGCAGATTTTCATTGCCGAGCATGGCTCGTGGAACCGCAGCAGCAAGGTGGGCTACCGCGTGGTGCGGGCGCGGCTGGATGCGCAGGGGCGGGTGGCCGAAGTCGTGCCCTTTATCGAGGGCTGGCTGCAAGGGCAGGCAGCCTGGGGGCGGCCGGTGGACATCATCGTTGCACCGGATGGGGCTTTGCTGGTGTCGGATGATGAGGGCGGGGTGATCTGGCGGGTGGGTTATGAGGGGCGGCGCTGACGTGCTCAGGGCAGCGCCAGCAGCTGGGCGTAGTCTGCGGCATCGCTGATGCTGTTGTGATCGGTGTGGGCGAGGGTGTGCACCCGCACGGACTGGCGGCCAAATGCGGCAATCAGCGCCAGCGAGCGCCCGCGCGCAATGACCTGGTCATCGCTGGCCAGCAGTACGCTGACCGGGGCGCTGATGCGGCTGGCGTAGCGCCAGGACTCATATTTGTCTTGCAGCAGCCACGATACCGGCAGCCATGGAAACTGTTGCTGCGCGACGTTCTGCACGCTGTCGTACGGCGTGACCAGCACCAGTCGCGTGACCGGGCGCTGCGCGGCAAGCTGCACCGCCACGCCACTGCCCAGACTGCGGCCGATGACGGTAATGCTGGCATGGCGGGTGTGCAGCCAGTCGAAGGTTTTCAGCGCATCGCCGACCAGCGCGGCCTCGCTTGGCTCGCCCGTGCTGCCACCATAGCCGCGATAGTGCTGCAGATAGATGGCCTGATCGGGAAATGCCGCAGCCAGCAACGGCAGCGTTTGCGACGCATCCTCTGCATTGCCGCCGAAATACAGCACGGCGCCGGGGCCGCTCGCCGGGCGGGTAGACAGCTGCAGTCTGGCATCGCCCACGTCGAGCATTAGCGTGTTGCTTGCGTTGGCAAGCAGGGCAGGGGCCGGGAAGTAGAGCAGCTTGCGTTGCCACAGATAGAGCGCGGCGCAGACTATCAGCCAGGCCAGCAGTACCAGCCGCGCCAGTTTCAGGGTGACTTTCAGCAAGGCGTGCATGTCGGGCGGCCTGTTTCAGAGCTCGACAAGCTGGTTGGCATGATCAAAGTAAAAGATGTTTTCGTGCTTGAAACCCCAGCGTCCATCCTGCTGCCGCACATGCGGCTCATAGGTAAAGAACGGCAGCTCGCCGAGCCGGGTGCCCTTGCCACGTTCTATGAAGGTGCGGTCTTCACGCCGGGTGGCAATGCTATGCCCGACGTTGCCGAGGAAGTCGAGATTCTCGAACCCGGCTGCGGCAATCTGCGCGGCCGACCAGTCGAACAATTCGCTGCAGCGGGTGTCTGGTGTGACGAAATGCCGCATGGCAGCGTGCAGGCCGGTCAGAAAACGCTGGCCTGCTTGCAGCTGAGGGTCTGTGGGGGCTGCGCTGATCCGGCCGTTTTCGAGGTAGAAAGAGCGGGCGCAATCTCCCCAATGACCGTCGATGCTGGGGCTGAGGTCGACGGTGATCAGATTGTAGTGGCCCAGGAGCGTGCGGCTGGCTTCATAGTCGCGGCCGGAAATGGACAGGCAGGAGCGCTCGCCCGCCAGCACGAAGGCCGGGCAGTTGTAGTACCACGTATCGGGGGCGCCCAGCTCACACAGCAATCGGTAGGCGGTCTGCGTAATGCTGTATTCGCTGTCATCCGGCGTGATGTGGGCTGGCAGTGCGGCCAGCACCGCTTTGGCGATGTCCTGTACGTGGCGATGGGCTGCAATCAGCGCGGTATCGGGCATGTGCTTACTGCTCTTTGCGCAACGCTGCTGCCCGCGCCATGGCTGCGGCAATGCGTGCCTGCTTTTGTGCGTCGGCATCGCTGGTCTGGGGCTCAGCCGGAGGTGGGGTGTGGGCGCCGGCCAGCTTGGCCTGTGCGCGTGCCATCATCGCCGCGATCTTGGCCTGGCGGGCGTCGGCAGCGCTTGGTGTCGGTGTCTCGGCAACGGGGGATGCTGCCCGTGGCGATCTGGCCGCGAGCCGTGCCGCGCGCTCTTGTGCATCGCGCTGCAGGCGGAACTGGCGGAAGCGGTAGCGTTCGCGCGCGTGGCTGCGCTCGGGTTCTGCCAGCCGTGCCGGGCGTGCTGGCTGCAGTGCAGGCAGGGTGATGCAATCGACCGGACAGGGCGGCACGCACAGGCCGCAGCCGGTGCATTCGGCGGCGATCACCGTATGCATCAGCTTGGCTGCGCCGACGATGGCATCGGTGGGACAGGCCTGAATGCACAGCGTACAGCCTATGCAGCGCGTTTCGTCGATGACGGCCAGCTCGCGTGGCTTGTCCACGCCGTGCTGCGGGTTGAGTGCAATGACGGCCCGCCCCAGCAGGGCGGCCAGCGCGGCAATGCCGGCGGCACCGCCCGGCGGGCACTGGTTGATGTCGGCCTCGCCGCCGGCGATGGCGGCTGCGTAGGGCTGGCAGCCGTCAAAGCCGCACTGTCTGCATTGCGTTTGCGGCAGGATGGCGTCGATACGGGCGATCAACGCCGGGTCGGGCGTGTTCACTGGCGGGCAATCGCGTCGACGCAATCCGCCACCAGTTGCGGGCCGCGATAGATCAGGCCGCTGTAGACCTGCACCAGCGATGCGCCGGCCTGGATTTTCTCCAGTGCGTGCTCGCCCTCGGTAATGCCGCCTACGCCGATGATGGGCAGCGCGCCATCCAGCGCCTCGGCCAGCTCGCGGATCACGTGGGTGGATTTGGCGCGCACCGGTGCGCCGGACAGCCCGCCGGCCTCGTTGCCGTGCTTGAGGTGCTCGACCCCGACGCGCGACAGCGTGGTGTTGGTGGCGATCACACCATCAATCTTGTTGGCGATCAGTCGCTCGGCAATATCCTGGATCTGATGTTCATCCAGATCAGGGGCGATCTTCAGTGTCACCGGCACATAGCGGCCATGCTTATCGGCCAGCTCGGTCTGCTTCTGCTTGAGCGCGGCCAGCAGCTGATTCAGCTCGTCGGCCTGTTGCAGCTGGCGCAGATTCTTGGTGTTGGGCGAGCTGATGTTGACCGTGACGTAGCTGGCGTAGGGGTAAACCTTTTCCAGCCCGATCAGGTAATCGCTGGTGGCGTTTTCGATCGGCGTATCGAAGTTCTTGCCGATGTTGATGCCCAGAATGCCCTTGTACTGCGCGCGCTTCACGTTCTCGACCAGCGCATCCACGCCGTCATTGTTGAAGCCCATGCGGTTGATGATGCCCTCGGCATGCGGCAGGCGGAAAATGCGCGGCTTGGGGTTGCCCGGTTGCGGGCGCGGGGTGACGGTGCCCACTTCGATGAAGCCGAAGCCGAAGTCGGCCAGCGCGTCGAGGTGGGCGCCGTTCTTGTCCAAACCTGCAGCAAGGCCAACCGGGTTGGGAAAGTCGATGCCCATCACCTTGGTCGGCAACGGGGCAATGCCCGGCGTGAATACGCGCAAAAAGCCCAGGCCGTGCAGCATGTCGGCACTGCTCAGGGTCAGATTGTGGGCGCGCTCGCCGTCCAGCATGAACAGCAGCGGGCGAATCAGTCCGTAACTCATCGGCCGCGTGCCTCGCAAGCGTCAATGGTGTTCTGCATCAGCGTCGCTACCGTCATCAGGCCCACGCCGCCTGGCACCGGGGTGATCCAGCTGGCGTTTTCCCTGGCCACATCGAATTCCACGTCGCCGCACAGCTTGCCCGATTCAAGGCGGTTGATGCCCACATCGATGACGACCGCTCCCGGCTTGATCCACTCACCCTTCACAAAATTGGGGATGCCCACACCGGCCACCACCACGTCGGCGCCGCGCACCTTGTCGGCCAGGTCCTTGGTTTTGCTGTGGCAGACGGTGACGGTGGCGCGGGCCAGCAGCAGCTCCAGCGCTTGCGGGCGGCCGACGATGTTGGATGCACCGACGATGACTGCATCCTTGCCCACCAGATCAATGCCGGTCTTTTCCAGCAGGGTCATCACGCCGCGCGGCGTGCACGGACGCAGCAGCGGCATCTTCAGCGCCAGACGGCCGATGTTGTAGGGGTGGAAGCCATCGACGTCCTTGGCCGGGTCAATCAGTTCGATGATTTTCTCTGCGTTCAAGTGCTTGGGCAGTGGCAGTTGCACCAGGATGCCGTCCACGGCATCGTCGTGGTTCAGCTTGGTCACCAGCGCCAGCAGATCGGCCTCAGATGTTTCGGCCGGCAGGTCATAAGCAATCGAGGTGATGCCGGCGTTTTCGCACTGGCGCTTCTTGTTGCCCACGTACACCTGCGAGGCCGGATCGCTGCCCACCAGCACCACGGCCAGTGCCGGTGCGCGTTTGCCGCCAGCAAGGCGGGCATCCACCCGGGCGCGTACCTGCGCAATGATTTCCTGCGAAATGGCTTTACCGTCAAGGATCTGGGCGGTCATCTGGGGCTCCGGGCGGGCTGATGCAAAGCGCGTATTCTCGCATTTTCACCCCCGCCGCTCAAATTCTGCATGCGGCAGGCTTGACGTAGCGCAACGGGGCCTGTTAAATTCCTGCCTCTGTTCGGGGCGTAGCGCAGCCTGGTAGCGCATCTGCTTTGGGAGCAGAGGGTCGTGAGTTCGAATCCCACCGCCCCGACCAGCAACAGTATGTTATGATCGTTCTTTGCTCTTTAGGTACCGGCGCTCGTAGCTCAACCGGATAGAGCAACGGCCTTCTAAGCCGTAGGTTACAGGTTCGATTCCTGTCGGGCGCGCCATGTGGCCCCGAAAAAAATCGCCCGAATTCGTCATGCACAGTAGTGCGTGACCCCAGTTTCGGTGGTGGCTGTAGCTCAGTTGGTAGAGTCCAGGATTGTGATTCCTGTCGTCGTGGGTTCGAGTCCCATCAGCCACCCCATCCAAATAGAAAGCCCCCGAGAAATCGGGGGCTTTTTGCATTGGCCACATCCAACCGGCCGTGTTTGCATCAACCACATTCCGCGCGATGCAATGCCCGTGGCTGGCGTTAGCCGCTTGTGCTGTGGCATCGTCGGCTTTTGACAGGTCGAAATACATGGAATTGATCCCGCCCAACCGTGCCTATCAAGCCAGCTATCGTGCCTATATCGCCGAGCTGGGCGATGAAGTGCGCTACCCGTTCACCATGGATTTGCCGCATGACGATTTCGACAGCCTGCTGCACAGGCTGGCCGAAATCGAGCAGGGCATTGCGCTGCTGCCCGGGCATGTTTCATCCAGCACCTACTGGCTGGTGGACGATGGCGAGTTGATCGGTGTATCCAACCTGCGCCATGTGTTGAATGAGCGCATACGGCACATTGGCGGGCATGTCGGGTTGGGCATACGCCCGAGCCGGCGCGGGCAGGGCTTGGGGACGCGGTTGCTGGCGCAAACGCTGGTTGCTGCAGGCGCGCGTGGCTTGCGGGATATTCATGTGCATTGCTATGCCGACAACCATCCTTCTGCGCGCATGATTGTGGCCAATGGCGGCGTGCTGGATTCGACCGTGCAGCTTGAAGACCGGGTGGTAGAGCGTTACCGCATCGCGTCCTGATCCGCCGGCCGCCCCGGGCGGGACGGCCATGCGTAGCGGTGTCGGTTACAGCCCCGGATAGCGCACCGTTGTACCCGGCACGCCGCAGCCCCACAGCGAATACGGGTCGGCGGCTTCGTTGATGCCCTCGCCGTAAGGCGAGCGTGCCACGTGCAGGTGTGCCAGCGCACAACTGCCCAGCTCGGTGGCGTAAATGGCTTGCGGGGTGCACAACACGCGGTGGGTCATGCTGTGCTGCGACGGGAAGGCGATGGTCTGCTGTTTTTCCACGCGGCTGTAGTCGGCATTCATGGTCAGTTCGACCACGCCGTTGAGTGCATTGCCCGAGGCCATTGAAGACGCCAGCAGGTA
The DNA here is from genome assembly GCF_900176275.1 of Andreprevotia lacus DSM 23236. Taxonomy (GTDB): domain Bacteria; phylum Pseudomonadota; class Gammaproteobacteria; order Burkholderiales; family Chitinibacteraceae; genus Andreprevotia; species Andreprevotia lacus. The sequence continues at coordinate 117,265 of NZ_FWXD01000001.1, forward strand.
AATCAGCGGCTGCGTTGCGGCCGGCGGGAAGCCGAGGTGGATGAAGCCGGCACCGGCAGCCGGGGCGCTGCCCAGCTTGTAGAAGTCGATCTGCCCGTTGGCGCGGATGCGGCCGAAGCTGCCGTTGCCGCCGGCCGAGTTGCCCAGCAGGGCAAACCACAGATTGCCATCCGGCCCCGGCACCATGCCGACCGGTGTGCTGCCGTGCTCTGGCGGTACGGGGATGACGCTGGGCTGTTCTGCGCTGCTGGCCGGGATGCGGAACAGCGCGCTGGATTGATCCAGCGTGGCGTATACGTCGCCGCTGGTGGGGTGCAACTGCGCGAAGATGGGGCGCGGCGGGCAGTCGATGATGCGGAAGTTGGCCGGATTGTCGGCATCGATCCGCACCACGTGATGGCTGTCCTTGCATGATGCCCACAGCGTATTGCCATGCTCGGCCACCACGTGCGGGCCGCGCGCCGGGGCGGGCAGCTTGATGCGCTTGAGCACGCGTGGCGCCGCGTGCAGGTCTTCGGCCACCGGATCAACCAGGATCAGCTCGGAGGTGAACTGCAGCGTGATCCACACGCAGCCAGGGTGGTTTTTCGAGACCGTCAGGCCGTGCAGGCCGGTGAAGGCGTTGTCGATGACATGGCTGGCCGCTTCCAGCGGGCGGCCGCTGTGCGGATCGACCCGCACCTTGACCACGGCCCCGGAGGGTTGCTGTGAAACCAGCAAGGTCGTCGGCGCGATGGCGATGACTTCATGCGTCTGGCTGGAGGCGGGCAGCGGATATTCGACCACGCTTTTCAGTGCGAGGATGGGTGAATTGATTGCGGCTTCGGTCATTGGGCTCATGCCTGCAAGGGTGGGGGCGAGAGCATGATACATTGCAAAAACAAACGCGAAGCTGACTTTTTGTTTCATTTTTGTATTGTGATCAGGATTTTGAGCGTACCCCAGATGGGTATGCAGCGGGCTTGGAGGTAAACATGGCAACATCTGCCATCGCAGTAGGGGAGCGCGTGCAGCTGCTCAAGGTGCCGCAGTGGCTTGTGCACGATTTGCCGAGCGACGAACAAGAAGAAATCGCGTCATTTGTCGGCAAATGGACTGTAGTGACCGACATCGATGACTTCGGGTACTACTGGGTGGCGTTCAGCGCGACACGGGCTGAAGGCGATGTTGGTGGGTGCAGCGGGCATTCGTTTTGCGTGCCCGTGGGTTGTCTGGGACGGGCAGGCTGAATTGCGTGAGGGGGCTAAGGCTTGGCAGGTAGAAGGGGTATTCCGTATGTGGTGTGAACACGGCAATCCCGTCCTTGGCGGCGGCTGCTTTGGGCACCGCCGTGTATACTGAATTCGAGCCCCGAGCCCCTTCACCATGACGACGCAAACGCCCGATTCATCCGTAGTCCAACGCATGTCGCTGACGATCAAGTCGCTGCAGCATGTACTGGCCTATCGCAATATCTTCATCATCTGCTTCATCAGCTCGGGCGAGATCGTCAGCCACAACTACCCGTCGCATGAAGAAGCGGCGCATATCGACAGCTTTGCCTTTCTGATCGGGCAGGACAATCTGGCGGCAATCAAGGCGTTGGTCAAAACCTCGGTCAAGGGCGACGAGGGCTGGAAGTTTTACAACCGCAACCTGATGCTGCACCTGTTCCGCGTGCAGGATGACCTGTGGCATATCGAGGTCGGCTCGCAGGAAGAGGAAAACGACGCGCACTTTCCCAACCCCGATTTCGAGAAGTTCTACAGCCTGACCGCCACCCTGGCCGAGTTCAAGGAGCTGCAGGACGGCGGTGAGGTCGATGCGCTGATGGAGCGCATCCGCCACGAGCATCTGCCGCGCATCCGCTACGTGAAGGAGTCGATCAAGGACCCCATTCTGGTGATGTGCCTGGATCTGATCGAAGGCATCGTGTCGTCCACGGTCAGTGATGACTCGAATCTGGATGCCAGCCTGTATGCGCTGCTGACGCCATCCGAGGCGCAAGTGGCCAAGTTCATCAAGGTGGGCATGTCCACCAAGGAAATCGCCAAGAGCCTGAGTGTGGCGTCCAAGACGGTGGAGAACCACCGCAACAGCCTGCGGGCCAAGCTGGGCATCACCAACAAGGGCATCAACCTGCGCAACTACCTGATCAGCCTGTCGGGTTGAGCGCCGCTCGCCACCTCCGTCACTCGATTCAGGGATGACTGGCAGCAAGCTCCCGGCAAAGCCGGGTGCATTCCGGTTTTCGGGCGCGAAGCAGCGGCGCTCATTTGTTTGGCCCCACTCCCCCGCCCTCGCCACCGCGAGGGCGCCTCGCGTCGCTCGCCGGTGGTCGCCACCGAGCATGCATTGAAAAAGCCCCCGCCAAGGCGGGGGCTTTGCATTGCTGGCGCCCGGGATTGCGGCGCCGCCCATTCAGTTTGCCTTATTGGCAATCACGCAGGTATTGCCACGGATCGCCTGCGGTCGGCAGGTTGTTTTGCGACCACCACTTGGCCTGGTATTCCTTGTTCAGGTACTGCGCCTTCTGGCCACCGGTGTAAACCGTTGCGGCCGACCAGACCGGCGAGCTGCACGTATTGCTCTGGCCCACCTTGAAGCTGGCGACGATGCTGTGCGCAGCGGTCACGTTGCTCAGGGTGTAAGTGCCGGAAGCTGCTACGGCAACGCCATCGACCAGGATCTTGTCGATCTGGTAGCCGACGTTCGGCGTGATGGTGAAGACCTGGTTGGTCTTTTCCTTCACCTGCACGGTGCCGGACGGCGAGATGGTGCCGCCGGTGCCCGAGACCGAAGCCGTGACCGGATACTGGATCGCGTTGTCGATCTGGATATCCGAGAACGAGCCACCCTTGATGCCGAAGAAGTTCTTGGCAGTCAGGTCGGAGAGGTTGGTGTTGAGGAGGATCAGTTTCTTGGTATCACCGCCTGCAGCAGCGTCGGACAGGCTCAGGATGGTGTTGGCGCCATCCTTGGCCAGCTTCAGGCTGTTGAAGTTGTAGGTGAAGGCCGACAGGTTGATGGTGGTGTTGGCGGCCTGGAAGTAGTCCACCGTCTTGGTTACGCCCCAGCCCCAGTTGGTCGACTTCAGCAGCACCGTGAACTCGATGGCGTTGAAGTTGCCCGACACGCCGGTAAACATGTCCGGTGTGACCTGGGCGCGTGTCACGCCCGGCAGTTCAACCCACGAATAGATGCCACCGTCGGCGGCTTGCGTGCCGACGAACAGGCTGCTGCCTTCCTGGAAGATCTTGATGTTCTTGAAGTCGATGCCCGAGGTGCCCTGGATCTGATCCAGCTTCGGATCAAAGCCGGTAGCCACCGAGGTGCCGCTCCATGCCAGTGTGAACAGGTGGCTGACGCCGATCACGGCCGACACATTGGCGTTCACCGCAGCAGCCGTGATGCCTTTCAGTATCACGGTCTGGCCCGAGAAGCTCAGCACGGCGCCGTTGGCGCTGTCGGTCACGGTCAGGCCGGTCAGCGGGTTGGCGATGCTCCAGTTGCGCAGCACGATCTTGTTCTTGCCGACAACGAAGTCGTTGATCGTGGTGGTGCCGCCGGCAAACTGGCTCAGCAGGATGGTGGCCTTGCTGCCGCCGATGGTGACGGTGTCGCTACCCAGGCCAGCCGACAGCGTGCTGTCGTACTGGTTGCCGGTGATGGCATCGTTGGCCGGGGTGTCGAACACGGTGTCATAGCCGCCGAACATCTGCACATAGCTGGTGTTGCAAGTGCCGGTTTCGTCGCAGGTGACCGCATCCTTGGTCAAGAGGTCGGCAGCGCCCCACGCACCGGTCAGGTGAGCGGCAGCCAGAATGCCCGACATGGTGGCCTTGATCTGGATCGGGTTGCCTTGCGCATCCTTGCCCGGCCAGCTCTTGGCCAGTACCTGGCCCCAGGTCATGTTGGCCTTGCCGATCAGGTCACTCATCACGCCGTAGTTGAAGCGCATGGCGTCACGGATGGCCAGCTCCTGCTTGTCCGGGTTCACCAGATCCTGGAAGCTGTTGATACCGTTGCGGCCGGTGAAGGTGCCTTCCCAGCGGTTCACGTCGGTGGCCTGTACGAAGTGGCCGCCCGAACCCGGGATTTCCACACGGGCTTCATGCACGCCGTTGGCCCAGGTGCTGTCCGGGGTATAGATGTAGTAGCTTTCCAGCAGCTCGTTGCCCACTTGCACCATCTTCGGGCTGTAGTAGCCGGCCGAGATCAGCACGCCTTCGCCCAGCTGGTAGCCGACAAAGCCCCACGCGTTCAGCGAGCGATACTGCATGGCGCGGAACATGGCGGCCTGGTCGGGCGGGTTGGTGCTGTACAGGTCGATGATGCCCAGCTTGGTGAAGAACTGGCGTGCCGAGGTCGGCTCGGAAATCAGGGCACCGGTCTTGGTATCGCGCACGATGTGGCCGGGCGAGGTGACCTTGGCATAGTTGGTGAACGAGGGGTTATCCAGGTTCGCGGCATAGACCGAGGCCTTGGCCGGATCGATGCCCGACTCGAAAGCGCGCAGCTTGTCGAGGAAGCCCTGGAAATTGCCGTTGGAGGCGGCGCTGGCGACCGGAGAAAGCGTCGCAGCAAGAATCAGCATGCACAGCAATGTCGGTTTGGACGGCATGGGGTGCTTCATTGTTACCTGTTCCTTTGGTGGTTTCAGATCAAGGGAAGGCCCTTGGCGATACGGTGCCGCGTTCGGGCCGGGTAAAACGGCTTGTGATTTGCTGTCTGCTCCTTGTGCAGTGGGTCGAGGGAAAGGGGTCTGCAGGCGCGGTGCCTCAGATGCCCGGCGTACCTACGCAGGCACGCGCTGCCGCCTCGGCGCTGCAAGGGCGGCTGGAATAAGCGCACAGATGGCCGACGCCCTCGGGCACCGGCAGGTAGTTGCTGCGCAGACTGATGACCACCAGGCGGCTGCCGAAGCGCTCGGCCAGCGCGGCAACCAGCTCGCGCGAGGCGTCCTGCTTGAAGTCCTCGCCCGGCAGCGGATAGTTTTCGGTGACGGCCAGAATCACCTGCCCCGGCTGGGTGGCCGCATTGGCGACGAAGGTCCGGGCCAGGTCGTGATCGAGCACCGTCACGTTGTGGTGCTGTTCCAGCAGCGCTTGCGCGAAGTATTTGAAGGCTGGCGTGGCCTGGTTGGGGCCGATGCCGCGCGGGTTGACCAGATTGTCGTAGTCGGCTTCCGGCGTGGTCTGGATCAGCACCACCGCATCGTCGCGGCGCAATGGCAGGCAATGGCCCGGGTCGGTCAGCAGCTTGATAGCGGCCTCGGCAGCCTGGCGCTCCACCTGCTGGCTTTGCGCCGGATCGAAGTCGCGGTACAGCGCCATGTGCTCCAGCCGTGCCAGCTTGAACGCCACCACGCGCTCCAGCTTGGCGTTCAGCTCGTCCTCGGGGAAGCGGCCATCGCGCACCGCGTCGGCCACGGCTTCCACCATGGCAAGCTGGCGCTCCAGATAGTCGGCCTGATGGTCGTAGTGCTCTTCGGACAGCATGATCAGATCGATGCCGGCGCGGAAGGCGCGCAGGGTGGCATCCACGGCGTCGTAATTGCGGCGGATCGCACCCATGTTCATGCTGTCCGAAATCACGATGCCCTTAAAACCGAGCCGCTCGCGCAGGATGCCCTGCAGGATGGGCGCGGACAGCGTGGCCGGGTGCTCCGGGTCGATCTGCGGATAGCGGATGTGCGAGGTCATGATCAGCTCGACACGCGACTGGATCGCGGCCTGGAATGGCGCGAGATCTTGCTCCAGCAACTGCTCCAGCGACTTGTCCACGCTGGGGATGTCGCGGTGGGTGTCGCCGGTGGTATCGCCATGGCCGGGGAAGTGCTTGGCGCAGGCGACGATGCCGCCGTCGTGCGCGCCGTGCACGGCCGCCGCCACATGGGCCGACACGCGCACCGGAATCTCGCCGAACGAGCGGGTGTCGATGATGGGCGAATTGGGCTTGAGGTTGATGTCGGCGCAGGGGCCGAGCACGCAGTTGAAGCCGGCCGAGCGCATCTCGTTGCCGTAGACGCCATACATCGCGGCGGTCAGCTGCGGATCGGCCGCGCTGCCCAGTGCCAGATTGCCCGGGCCAGTGGTCGAATCGGGCGACAGCACGCTCCAGGCGCCTTCCTGATCCACGCCCAGCAGCAGTGGCGGGAAGTCGGCGCGGCGCATGCCGTCCATGGCGCGGGTCAGTTCACGCGCTTCTGCAAAGGTGTCGGCGTTGTCCTGGCTCAGATAGCAGCCGCCGAGGTTGTAGCGGGTGATCAGCGGGCGGGCGGCTTCGGCGTCCTTGCCGGGGAAGGCGAGGATGAACAGCTGACCGACTTTTTCCGGCAAGGACCATCCGGCAATCTGGGTGGCGGCTTGTTGGCGGAAGGCTTCAAACATGGGGTAACTCCGTAGGGCGAGGCGAATTTCGGGCGCAGGAATCCCCCTTGCCGCATGGCAGCAATTCAAAAAGGGGGAGCCGGATTCAGTTCAGGGCGTGCGGGGCGGCGTCAGTGCTTCTTGCGCAGATGCCCCATGGTCAGCGTGACCGAGAAGATGATGATCACGCCGCGGAAGATCAGTTGCTGGTCGATGTTGAGGCCCATCAGCACCAGGCCGTTGTTGACCATGCCCATGATGAGCGCACCCACCATGGTGCCGGCCACGGTGCCCTTGCCGCCGAACAGGCTGGTGCCGCCGATGATGACCGCAGCGATCACCATCATCAGGTCGTTCTCGCCCAGCGTGTAGCGCGCGCTCTGCAGGCGGCCGGCGTAGAGGATGCCGGCCAGCGCGGCCAGTACTGCGTTGAGCACCAGTACATACAGCTTGATGCGGTTGACCTGGATGCCCGAGTACATGGCGGAAATCTTGTTGCCGCCGCTGGCCAGCACTTCCTTGCCGAATCGGGTCTTGCGCAGCAGTACATGGCCGAGCACGGCAATGGCCACCATCCAGACAAACAGCACCGAGATCGGGCCGAGGTCACCCGAGCCGAAAATGAAGGCGAAGGTTTCGTTGTCGACCGGGATGGTCTGCAGTTCGGTAATCCAGCGGGTGATGCCGGTAATGATGCCGGCGGTGCCGAGCGTGACGAGGAAGGAAGGGATGCCGACCTTGGAGACGAACAGGCCGTTGACGAGGCCGCAGAACGCGCCCACCAGCAGTGCCGCGCCGACCGCAACGATCATGCCGTGCGGTAGCAGCAGTGCTACGGTAACGGCTGACAGTGCAACGATGGCGCAGAACGACAGATCGATCTCGGCCGCAGACAGCACGAAGGTCATGCCCACCGCCATGATGGAGATCATGGCGGTCTGGCGCGCGATGTTCATCAGGTTGCCGGGCTGCAGAAAGCCCTTGTCGTGCAGCGTGATCGAGAAGAACAGGAAGATGACCACGAATACGATGTAGATCAGCAGCGTATTCCATTGGATGGCCCGTTTTTTGGCGGCGGTGGCCGGGGCGTTCACAGCGATGTCCATGGTGTCCTCATTGCACGGCGGCGAGTAGTTGTTCTTCGCTTTGCTCGTGGCGCTGCATCTGTCCGGTGATGCGGCCACGGTTCACGATGTAGGTTGCGTCGCAGAAACTGGCGATTTCGCCATACTCGCTCGACACGAAGATGACGGCATTGCCGGCTGCGGCGTAGTTGTTCACGATGCGCATGACTTCAAGCTTGGCGGCCAGATCAATGCCGAAGGTGGGGTCATCCAGCAGCAGCACGCGGGCCGATGCACTCATGCACTTGCCGATGACCACCTTTTGCTGGTTGCCCCCGGACAGAAAGCGCACCGTCTGTTGCGGCCCGCTGGTCTTGATTTGCAGCCGTTGAATCAGATCGGCCGCAATGCGCTGCCCGCGTTGTTCATCGAGCAGTACCGGCGCGGCCAGATCGCGCAGCGATGACATTAACAGGTTATCCATGACGCTGAAATCCAGCACCAGCCCTTGCTCGCGCCTGTCTTCGGGTACCAGATTGATGCCTTGCTCGATCGCATCACGCGGCGAGCGGATTTGTACCGGTTGGCCGTTGACCAGTACCTCGCCCGACAGGATGGGGTCCAGCCCGAAAATGGCATTCAGGATTTCGGTACGGCCGCTGCCCAACAGGCCTGCCAGCCCGACCACCTGGCCGGGATAAACCCGCAGCGACACGGCATCGAGCTGGCGTGTGGAGAGCGCGCGCAGCTCCAGCAGTGGCTCCATGCCGGGTGCCGGCGTGGGGCGCACCCACTCCACGCTGCTGTCGGCGTGGTGGCCGAGCATGTCGGCCAGCAGGGCTTCGATGCGGGTATCGGCGGTGCGCACGCGGCGCACGCAGCGCCCGTCGCGCAGCACGGTGATCGAATCGCAAATCTTGAAGATGTCGCGCAGGTAGTGCGTGATGTAGATGATGGCGACGCCCTGCGCCTTCAGGTGCTCGATCAGCGTGAACAGCCGGGCGATTTCCTGATTGCTTAGCGAGGCGGTCGGTTCATCCAGGATCAGGATGCGTGCTTTCTGCGCAATCGCCTTGGCGATTTCCAGAAATTGCTGCTGCCCCATGCTCAGGGTGGCGACCGGCTGGGTCGGCTCGATCTCGTCGGCAATGCCCATCTGTTCCAGCAGCTCTTGCGCCTGCAGGTTCATGCCGCGCTGGTCGAGCAGACCGAAGTGCGATTCGGCCCAGTTGGCCATGAAGATGTTCTCCGCCACCGACATGCTGTCCACCAGGCTCAGGTCCTGATACACCATGGCAATCCCGCCCTCGCGGGCATCGCGCGGCGTGGCAAAGTGCACTGGCTGGCCAAACAGCTCGATGCGGCCTTCATCCGGCTGATACAGCCCGTTGATGATTTTCATCAGCGTGGATTTGCCGGCGCCGTTCTGGCCGACGATGGCATGGACTTCACCGGCGGCCAGTTCGAAATCGACGCCCTTGAGCACCGGGGTGCCGTCGAACTGTTTTTTCAGTCCGGTGGCCTTGATCGCGAGCGGGGTGGTCTGCATGGTGTGCTCCGGACGAATCAGCGACGGGCCTGCAGTGCCTTGGTCACGGCTTCCGGCGGTTTGCGATCCAGCGCCTTTTGCCACTGCTCAGCCAGATTGGTCGGCGTGACCTTGATGGCATCGACGGTGACGAAGGGCGGTGTCGGCTTGTTCAGCAAGGACAGTGCACCCATGCGTGCCAGCGTCTGGCCCATGTCATACGGCAGGTCGGACACGATACCGGCGATATTGCCGCCCTTGACCATGTCCAGCGCGTTGGCAGCCCCCAGATCCATGGTGACGATCTTCAAGTCCTTGCGGCCTGCGGTGCGTGCAGCGGCGGCTACGCCTTCGGCAATCGCATCCCACGGTGCGTAGATGGCCTTGACCGACGGGTTTTGCGTGAGGATGGCCGAGGCGATCATTTCGCCATCGTTCGGGTTGGCAATGCCCTTGCTGGCGACGATCTTGATGCCCGGATACTTGCCCAGCACGGTCTTGACCGCCTGATCGCGCTGGTTGGTCACGTAATAGTTGGCCGCGTGGTACATCACCGCCACGTCGCCCTTGTTGTTGATGCTGCCGGCCAGCATCTCGGCGGCCGAGCGGCCCATGCCGAACAGGTCGTCGGTGACGATGCCGGCGTAATCCTTGCCGGCCTTGAAGCCCTGCGGCGCATTGCTGATGAACACCATCTTCACGCCCTGGTTGGCAGCCTGACGGAATGCCGCAGCGCCGGATACCGGGTCGATCACCAGCGAAATGATCAGGTTGGGCTTGAGCGCGAGCACGGTTTCCAGATCGGTGCGCTGCTTTTTCGGGTCCATTTCCGCGTCGGTTACCGCCACCACCTGGATGCCCAGTTCATCCAGCGTTTTTTTGGCACCGGCTGTGAGTGCACTGGAGAAGTCCGAGCTGGTGTGCATCAGGATGGCGGCCTTGTAGCCCTTGCCCTTGAGCTGGGCGATGTCCTGTGCGCTGAGCGTGACCTGGGTATACGGCGTAGGTGTTTCGCCACCCGGGCCTAGTGTGCGCTCGCTGGCTGCCCAGCTGGCAGCGGCGGGGAGGAGGGCGGCAGCGAACAGCAGGGCCTTGCAAATATGCTTGGACATGATCGTCTCTCGTTCCGGGTGGTGTTGGGGTAATTATGAGTGAAATGTAGGTGTCGTCAAGCGGGTGTCATGAAATATTTCGATGCGAAGTACATGTTGCGAATTAGCTACGATGGCAATTTTTGCGCATTGCTTTCTATTTATTTGGTTTATTTGAAATAAAAATTTACATTTTTGCTGGTTTTTGGCCTGTTTTGGTAAGGTTTTCTCACGATGGTTGGATGCAGGCGCTGTGGAAAGCGCCATAAAACGTAGTCGTGGTCACCGAGTTTCTTACATTCACCCCTGTGTGCGATTTTGACAACCGCAATTGCACTACCTAGACTGCACCTCGTTGTACCTAATTAATACCCTTATCTGCTGGATAAATAAGTGGTTTGCCCGGTTGGTGCCGGGCTGCCTACAAGGCCGCGTCTAGCGGCACTTCCAAAAAAACGGAGTTGATACGATGTCGAAACGCTTTTACAAGCCGCTGTTGCTGGCCGCCCTGCTGACTTCCGCCTTTGCGCATGCAGACCGTACCAAGGTCGAGTTCTGGACCTTCAATACCGCGCAGTTCGCCCCGTTCTTCAATGACGTGGTGCAGAAGTACAACAAGGCCAACCCGAACTATGAGGCGGTCTGGAATGACATGAACTGGGACCAGATCCAGCCCAAGCTGGTCGCGGCGATTGCTGCCGGCAATCCGCCGGCGCTGGTGAACTTCAACGTGCCCTGGACGCACGAGTTCGCCAACAAGAACATGCTGGCTCCGCTGGACGACCTGATGGGTAGCGACAAGGCCGTTTATCTGCCGGGCGCGCTGAAGGATCTGTCGGTCAAGGGCAAGATCTATGGCTTCCCGTATTACAACTCGGTATCGGTGATTGCCTACAACAAGGAGCTGCTGGACAAGAGCGGCGTGAAGGCAACGCCGAAGACGTTTGACGAGTTCATTGCCACCGCGCGCAAGATCACCGAAAAAACCGGCGTGCCGGCCTTCTCGCCCAAGCTGGCGACCAAGAGCGGCGACGGCGGCATGATCCCGTGGTTTGTCTACATGGGCCTGCCCATCTTTGAAAACGGCAAGGCCGTGTTCAACAGCCCCAAGCACGTTGCCGCGCTGCAGACCTTTGTTGACCTCTACAAGCAGGGCGTGGTGCCGAGAGACAGCTTCCGCATCGAGTTCGAGCAGGAAATCGCCAACTACGGCAACGGCAAGCTGGCCATGATGACCACCGCACCGACCGCGCTGAAGAAGCTGGGCGCGCAGAGCGATGCCATGTACAAGAAGACCGCCATCATGCCGTTCCCGCTGGGTGGCGCCAACATGGCGCTGGGTGGCTGGCTGATGTCCTTCGTCATGCCCAAGGACTTCAAGGACCAGCAAGCCGCTGCCAAGCTCGGCCTGCTGCTGACCAACGACGACGCGCAACTGGCGTTTGCCAAGGCCACTGGCACCACCTTCCCGTCGTCGAAGAAAGCCAATGAAAACGACTTCTTCAGCTCGGGCGCCAATGGTGGTGATCCGGTTGGCGTTGCGCGCGCCACGGCCGCCCAGTCGATGGCCTTTGCCCGCACGCCGATCCTGCCGGCCGATCTGATGCCGGACGAAGCCGCGATGCGCGCCGAGTTCAACGACGAAATTCAGGATGCCATCGAAGGCCGCAAGACTGCCAAGGCTGCCCTCGACGTTGCCGCCAAAAAGTGGAACGACCGTCTGGCCAAGAAGTAATCCCGTTTTACCCCGCTCCCTCGGCGGTTATCGATTTCCCCTCACCGCAAGGTGGGGGGATTTTTTGTCCTGGCAGAGCAAGCCGGATGACAGATTGCGGGGCAGGGCATCGTCCGGATCGGTGTTGCCTGCGTTGCGCTGGCATCCAGATCGCGGCAGGGGGGCTTGCGATGACCGTTTCCTGCGTTTCCGGCAGCAGTGCTTACCAGCCTGCGAGCAGTTCGTCAGCAAGCGGGGTCGCCCAGACGAGCAGCACTGCGGCCTTGTCCCAAGCCGGCCTGGTGCAGGATGCCGTCACCCTGAGCGGGGAAGGCGATGTGGTGCAAAGCCTGCTGGGCGCGCCACTGACCTGCAGCGAGCAGGGGCTGCCGGGCAGTCTGAATGCCTTGTTGCAGAACAACACCCAGAGCGACCCCCTGCTCAATACCCTGGATGCCAGCGGCTGTGACAATATCGCCGGCGATCTCTTCAAGACACTGGACAGCGGTGCAGCCACCGAGGCCAATCTGCTGGCAGCCCATGCTGGCAAGCAGACCGGCGGCGAGGCATCGGCGCTGCAAACCACGGTAGATGAGCTGCCCACGGACGGCAATGCCGCAGTGAGCAGTGCCGACCAGCTTTCCTTGCTGAGCAGTGGCGGGCTGAATCCCGACTGGGCACAGGCGTTGCAACAAAATCCTCCGCTGGCTGGCTGGCTGGCTGAGCGGCAGCGACACCACGCAGCGCATCATCGATACGCTGGCTTGGCGCACTATCGATAGCCATGCCGGCATGCCGGCGGCTATTTGGCGGGCAGCGGTTCGCCCAGCAAAGGTTTGCCCATTGCGGCTTCATTCACGTCACCCATCTTGCTGCCGTCGCGAGGCGTCACCGCACTCACCTCACCTTGCAGTACCGGGGTGCCGGCCAGTGCCCGCAGCTCGGGCTTGAGCGCATCGCTCTGGCAGGCCGCAATCGTTGCAAGCAGCAAGGCCCCGGCTGCGGTGCCTGCCAGTTTGGGCCATTGCCGTGCGCTGGTACGGAACCGTAGTGGCAAGTCTTCACGGGTTTTGACCCGGCCGTCGTCGTGCTGCAAAAAACGCACGCAAACCTGCCCCCCGTTCGTGGCAAGCAGCGCGGCTGCATCATCGGCCGGCATGGCTGACAGGTTGTACACGGTCTTGTTGCATAGCGCGCAGTGGCGCTGCCTCGCATCGCCCTGCATCGCTTGCCAGTGGGCGCTGCATTCAAAACGCAGTTGCGGCTGTTGCAGCCAGATAGTGGAAGGCAAGGACATGGTGAATCTCCGTTCTGGAGTGGTGCGATGGTCGCGATATTCCTTGAACGGAGTGGTGATCCGAATGGGGTCGGGCAGACCCCAAAAGCCCCCGGAGCGATGAGCCCTGAAGCCATCCCGGCTGAGCCGGGGGCATGGGGCTGTGCTGGGGCGCTGCTGTTTTGCCGGCCAGCCAAGAACAAGAACCCGGCTTGGCCGGGTTCTTGATGCAGGTTCAAGGACGGCGGTCTGCGGCTACCGCGCAGGCCCTCAACGCTTGTCGCGTACCTTGGCCATGGCGGTGGTCAGGCTGGTCTGGTAGTCATCCAGATCCAGCGCCCACGAGAAGAGGCCGCGCAATTTCAGGTCACGCGCGTATTGCACCTTGGTTGCAATCGTCTCCGGATCTTCAAATGCGATGAAGTTCTGGCCGGCTTCGTCGTATTTCCAGACCGATTTCGTCACCGGGTCGTGATAAACGGTGCCGGGCAGCTGCTCGATCAGGAAATACGGAATGGCCCAGACCATATTGTCGAGGCCGAAGATGTGGTTGGCGCCGCCCTGTGCCGGCTGATACAGGCCGTGGTTGTTGCCCGCGGCGACATTGCCCCAGCCATAGCCTTGATAGCTCACACCCAGTACCAGCTTGCGCGGCGAGACACCGGCAGCCAGATAGCGTTTCACACCGCTGTCGGAGTCGAAACGCGCCTGCACGCCGTTGTACGCAATGGTGGGGCTGGCGGGATCGACATACAGATTGGCGTGGAAGTTGGTCGGCCCGTTGGGCAGCCAGTCAGCCGCGGTGAAGTCGTAGCCCATCAGGTTGACCCAGTCGACAGTGTGCGAGACTTCCAGCGCTTCGGTCTGCGCAAACTTGTCGAAGATCACCGAGCCTGCATAGGTCAGGTAGTAGTGATCCTTGCCGGTGTAACCGCTCAGTTCGTTCAGCTGGCGGCGGAATTCGCGCATCAGCAGTGTGAAGTTGTGCTTGTCGTTTACCGCGTCGTAAGGGCGGCCGCCGGCAGCAATGCCAGGGTATTCCCAATCGATGTCGATGCCGTCGAATACACCGGCTGCAGCACCCGGACCGCCGGCTTCGCCATAGTTGTCGGTTTCCGTCGTGGTTGGCAGATCGCCCTTGAGCAGCTTCACGCAGTTGGCGACAAAAGCCTTGCGTGAGGCCGGCGTGGCCGCTGCGGCAGAGAACCAGTAACCACCGTTGCCGCCACCGCCAACGGAGAGGAAGAGCTTGAGGTGAGGGTATTTCTGCTTGAGCTTGCGGAACTGCTGCAGATTGCCCATCAGCTTCTGGCCTGGCTGATCGGCCTGGCCATCAACCGAGTACGCGGCGCTGGTGGGCTTGCCATAGTCGATATAAGCCCATGGCAGCTGGCAGCCATGGCTGCCGTCGCTGTTCGATTGCGTGATGGCAAATGCATAGTTGATGAAGGTCAGTTTGGATGCCGCACCGCTGCCGTCTATGGTTTGTGGCGAATAGCCGGTTGTCAGCGGCGTGTAGTAATTGAAATAGCTGCCAGCTTCGCGATTATTGTAGCCCCTCTCCTCATCGCTTTCGGCGACAGCCAAAGCCGGCGCAGCACCGGCAGCTGTACTGCTTGCACTTGTTGTGCCGGCTGCGCTGCCTGCCGCGGTGGCTTGTAGCTTGGCGCCGTCACCGCCGCCGCATGCGGCGAGCGCGAGTGCCGACAGGGCAATCCAGATCCTTGCATTCATCATTCTCGGGACTTCCGTTCAAGTAGGAGTCCTTATGATGTTTAAATATAAATGCAAGCTCAAAAAAATATTGTGTAAGTTGTATAAAAGATACTTGGCTGTACTTATTGGGGCATCAATCGTGGATGCTTGTGCTCGGTCATCCATCAAATGCAGCCAGAAAGCGCAAGGAAGGCGCTCAGTGTGATGTGGTTTCGGCCGGTTTGCCGCTGGCCAGCAGGATGGCTCCAAGCACGCACAGCAGCGCCAATCCGTGAGCCAGGGTGGGCTGTTCATTCAAAAAGGTGATGGCGTAGGCCACCGCAGCCACCGGCAATGCGGCGGTGAACACGCCGGCTTGCTGCGCCGGTACATGGCGTATGCCCTTCATCCACAGCCAGAACGACCACACGCTGGCCGCGAGGCCATACCAGACGATCTGCAGCCATTGCACGGTATTCAGGCCGCCGTAGTCGAACTGCAGTGCGGCCCCCAGCCCCAGTGGCAACATCAGCAGCAAGCCCAGCAAATGGGTATAGGCGCAGATTTCGATGGCGGCCAGGTTCTGCGTGAGCCGGCGCGACAGGATGACGTAGATCGATTCGCACACTACCGCACCGGCCACCATGGCATTGCCCAAGAGCGAGCCCGTGCCGCCGCTGCCAGCGCGCGACACATTGATGATGAGCATGCCCAGCACCGCCAGCACCACGGCGGCGATGGCGCGGCGGCCCAGTCTTTCCTTCAGCAACAGCCACGACAGCACGATGACCACGGCGGGTATGGTGCTGGTGATGACCCCGGCCGCCAGCGCGCTGGTATGCACCACACCGTTCAGCATCAGCAAGGTGAACAGAAAGGTGCCGAACAGTGCCTGCAAAAACAGCCCCAGCCATTGCTGCCGGCTGACCTGCCGCATGCGGGACCAACGATAGTGTGGCAGCAGAAAGCCCACGCCGATCACGAAGCGCATCAGCGCGAACAGGGTGACGGGTACGGCCAGCACGATGGATTTGCCGAGGCCGACATTGGCGCCGACCAGCGCCATCGAGGCGATCAGGAACAGGGTATAGCGGTTGAAGTGCATGCGCGCCGGGTGGGGGATCGTGTCCAGGTGTGGGCACCCGGCGTGCCGGGTGCATCGGGTTCAGGCTGCTTCGCTGCTGCCTTCCAGATATGCAGCGCGCACCTCCTCGCTGGCCAGCAATTCCTCGCCGCTGCCGGTCAGCACGATCTCGCCATGCTGCAGCACATAGCCTCGGTGCGCCACATTCAGTGCGTGGTGTGCGTTTTGTTCCACCAGCAGGATGGTCATGCCGTCGCGCTCGTTCAGCTCGCGGATGATGCGGAACACCTGCTTGATGTAGAGCGGCGCCAGCCCCAGTGACGGCTCGTCCAGCAACAGCAGCTGCGGCCGGCTCATCAGCGCGCGGCCTATGGCCAGCATCTGCTGCTCGCCACCCGATAGCGTGCCGGCGCGCTGTTGCAGGCGCTGCTCCAGAATGGGAAACATGCCGAAGATGCGCTGCAGGTCCGCAGCGTGGTGTTGCGGGTCGCTGAAGCAGCCACCCATCTGCAGGTTTTCCAGCACCGTCATGCGCGCGAAGATGCGGCGGCCTTCCGGCACCAATGCCAGTCCCTGGCGCGAAATCTTGTGCGTGGGCGTGCGGGTGATGTCGTCACCCCTGTATTCGATCTTGCCGGCCGATGCGACCGGCTTGCCGAACAAGGTCATCATCAAGGTGGATTTGCCGGCCCCATTGGCACCGATCAGGGTGACGATCTCGCCCTGGTTCACCGTCAGATCAACGCCGCGCAAGGCGTGGATGGCGCCGTAATGCGCGTGCACGCCATGGTATTGCAGGATGGTCTGGCTCATGCGGCCACCTTTTCGTCGGTTTCTTCTTCGCCCAGGTAGGCCTTGATCACGTTCGGATCCTGCTGGATCTGCTGCGGCGTGCCCTCGGCAATCTTGTTGCCGAAGTTGAGCACGCAAATGTGGTCGGAGACGCGCATCACCACGTTCATGTCGTGCTCGATCAGCAGCACCCCCTTGCCATGCTCACGCGACAGATAGACCAGTAGCTCGTTCAGTTCGGCTGATTCACGCGGGTTCAGGCCGGCAGCGGGCTCGTCCAGGCAGATCAGCAGCGGATCGACGCACAGCGCGCGGGCGATCTCGATGCGGCGCTGCGTGCCGTAGGAGAGATTGCCGGCAGCGGTGTCAGCCAGATCGAGCAGCTTGAGCCGGGTCAGCCACATTTCGGCTTTTTCCAGTGCCTGCTGGCGTGCCGCCTTGTAGCCGGCGCGGCCGAACAGGCCAGCCAGCGAGAAGCGCGATGCGGTCTGCAGCGCGTTGTGCTGCGCCACGATCAGGTTTTCCAGCACCGTCATGTTGGGGAACAGGCGGATGTTCTGGAAAGTGCGCACTACCCCGGCCTTGCGCGCCACGTGATAGGACGGCATTTCGTTCAGCAGCAGCGCGCCGTGTTGCGGATGGTGCATGCGCACCGCGCCCTCGGTCGGTTTGTAGAAACCGGTCAGGCAGTTGAAAAAGGTCGTCTTGCCGGCGCCGTTCGGGCCGATGATGGAGGTGATCTGTCCGGCAGCAACGTTGAGCGACAGATCGCTCAACGCGGTCAGCCCGCCAAAGCGCATGGTCAGGTGTTCGACTTCCAGCAGGGTGTGGTGCGTGCTCATGCCTGCGCTCCCTTGTTCAGTTTTACCGTCGGTTCGCGGCTGGCAATCAGGCCGCCCGGACGCCATACCATGATCAGGATCATGGCTGCGCCGAACAGCAACATGCGGTATTCGGAGAAATCACGGCCCAGTTCGGGCAGCAATACCAGCAGGATGGCGGCAACTACCACGCCCAGCTGGCTGCCCATGCCGCCCAGCACCACGATGGCGAGGATGGTGGCCGATTCGGAGAACACAAAGCTCTCCGGCGAAATGAAGCCCTGGCGCGCGGCAAAGAACACACCGGCAAAGCCGCCCAGCATGGCGCCGATGGCAAAGGCCGACAGCTTGATGTTGGTGACATTCATGCCCAGCGCCTTGCAGGCGACTTCGTCCTCGCGCACCGCCTCCCACGCGATGCCGACCGGCAGCTTGCGCAGGCGCGATACGAACAGATTGGTCAGCAAGGCCAGCGCCAGGATCACGTAGTACAGGAAGATCACGCGGTGCTCGGCGGCGTATTCGATATGGAAGAAGGTGGCGAAGGTGGGTGTATCGGTATCGGGCGAGAAGGGCAGGCCGAAGAAGGTCGGGCGCGGAATCTGGCCGATGCCGTTCGGGCCGCCGGAGAAATCGGTCCAGTTCACCAGGATCAGCCGGATGATTTCACCAAAACCCAGGGTGACGATGGCGAGATAGTCGCCGCGCAGTCGCAAGGTCGGCCAGCCCAGGATGATGCCGAAGGTGGCGGCCAGTGCGCCGGCCACCGGCAGCGTTTGCCAGAAGCCCCAGCCGAAGTGGGTGGACAGCAGGCCATAGGTATAAGCGCCGACGGCATAGAAGGCCACGTAACCCAGATCGAGCAGGCCGGCCAGACCCACCACCACGTTCAGCCCCCAGCCCAGCATCACGTAGATCAGCACCGTGGTGGCGGTATCGACTACGTAACGGTTGCCGGAGAACGCAATCGGCAGCACCAGCGAGAAACCCAGCACCGCGTAGCCCAGCCACTTCAGCCACGGCCGTGTGGCGCGTACGGCAGGGCGTTTCTGCGCGCGGCGCGCCTTGTTGAGCTTGAAATGATCCAGCGCGAACTGCATTGCCAGCCTGCCGCCGAACATGATGCCGACAAACAGCGCCAGCCACGGCCAGCGTGTGGCGATGGACAGTGCGCCGCCGCTGTCGACGGTGTGCAGGCCGATCATGGGGATGCCCAGCATCAGCGACAGCATGGCCACGGCCAGTGCATCCTTGATGCGTGCGGCAAAGCCCGGGCCTTGATGGACAGGTACGTAGGCGCTCATCAGACTTTCTCCACTTCCGGACGGCCCAGCAGGCCGCTGGGACGGAACATCAACACCAGGATCAGCAGCACGAAGGTGGCCACGTCCTTGTACTCGGGCGACAGGTAGGCGCTCCAGAACGACTCGATCATGCCAATGATCAAACCGCCCAGCATGGCACCGGGCAAGGAGCCGATGCCACCCAGCACCGCTGCGGTAAATGCCTTGATGCCGGCCACGAAACCGATGGAGAAATCGACCACGCCGTAATACACCGTGACCATCACGCCGGCTACTGCGGCCAGCCCGGCGCCCAGCATGAAGGTGTAGGAAATGGTGCGGTCTACATTGATGCCCAGCAGCGCGGTCATGGTGCGGTCTTGCTCGCACGCACGTTGCTGGCGGCCGAACGAGGTTCGGGTGATCAGCCAGGTGAACAGCACCAGCAGAGCTACGGTGACCACGATGATCATGATCTGCGTATAGGCCAGGTGCACCGTAAAGCCATCAATGGTACCCAGCTCGAAGCCGCCGGGCAGCAGTGCGTGGATGGGTTTCACGCGTGCGCCCTGCGTCAGCTGCACCATGTTCTGCAGGAAGATGGACATGCCGATGGCCGAAATCAGCGGAGCAAGGCGCGGTGCATTGCGCAAGGGGCGGTAAGCCACGCGCTCGACCGACCAGCCATAGATGGCGGTGAACAGGATGACCACCACCAGCGTGATCAACAGCGCCAGCGGCACCGCCGTGATGCCGGCAGCCCCCAGCAGGGTAAGCACGGTAACGGCCATGATGGCCGCCACCATATAGATATCGCCGTGGGCGAAGTTGATCATGCCGATGATGCCGTACACCATCGTGTAGCCCAGCGCGATCAGGCCGTATACGGCCCCCAGCGTCAGACCGTTGATGAGTTGCTGTATAAGCTGTCCCATCGTGCTCTCCAGGTGAACTGCGGTCCGGCATGGCCGGCCGCATTGTTATGACGGGGCCGGGCTGGCCCCGCGTGTTTTCTAGTTGCCTTCTTCCATCGACATCAGGCTGGCATTGCCGCCGGCCGCAGTCGTGTCGACCGATACGGTGCGCTCGCAGGCAAAGCGGTACAGGTAGTGCGGGCCGCCCGCTTTGGGGCCGGTGCCGGACAGGCCCTCGCCGCCGAAGGGCTGCACGCCGACCACCGCGCCGATGATGTTGCGGTTCACATAGGTATTGCCCACATGCAGCCGGTCGGTAATGCGGCGCACAGTGCTGTCGATGCGGCTGTGTATGCCCAGGGTCAGGCCGTAGCCGGTGGCCTCGATGGCATCGCACACGGCGTCCAGCTCGTGCGATTTCCAGCGGATCACGTGCAGGATGGGGCCGAATACTTCGCGCTCCAGCAGCGACAGCCGCTCGATCTCGTAGGCGCGCGGCTCGAAATAGGTGCCATGCGCCGCGTCGGCCGCACCCACGTCGGTCAGCTCGCAGCGATGGATCAGCTTGCCGATGCGATCAAGTTTGGCGGCGTGCGCCACCAGCAGCTGGCGCGCTTCCTTGTCTATCACCGGGCCGACATCGGTGCGGATGTCGGCCGGGTTGCCGATGCGCAGTTGCTGCATGGCGCCGCGCAGCATGCCGACGACCTTGTCGGCCACGTCGTCCTGGATGAACAGCACGCGCAGCGCCGAACAACGCTGGCCGGCCGAGTTGAAGGCCGAGGCCAGCACATCGCGGATGATCTGCTCGGGCAGGGCCGACGAATCGGCAATCAAGGCATTCTGGCCGCCGGTTTCGGCAATCAGCGGCACGATGGGGCCGGGCTTGGTGGCGAGGGCCACGGCAATCAGCCGGGCGACTTCGGTCGAGCCGGTGAAGGCCACGCCGCCACAGCGCGGGTGGTTGACCATGGCCGCGCCGACGTTGCCGGCACCTGGCAGGAAGTGCAGCACATCGTTGGGGATGCCGCCCTCGTGCAGGATGGCCACCGCGACTGCACCGCACAGCGGTGTCTGCTCGGCCGGCTTGGCCACCACGCTGTTGCCGGCAGCCAGGGCCGCAGCGATCTGGCCGGTGAAAATGGCCAGCGGGAAGTTCCACGGGCTGATACAGACAAACACGCCACGGCCATGCAGCGACAGCGTGTTCTGTTCACCGGTCGGGCCGGGCAGGGTGATGGGTTTGGCGAATTTCTCCACCGCCTGCGCGGCGTAGTAGCGCAGGAAATCGACTGCCTCGCGCACTTCGGACAGCGCATCGGCCTGGGTGCGGCCACCTTCACGCACGATCAGCGCCACCAGCTCGGTCAGTCGCGCTTCCATCAGGTCGGCGCTGCGGTTCAGCGCTTCGGCGCGTGTGGCGGCCGGGGTTTTTTCCCAGCGTGGGAAGGCATGGTGCGCACTCAGCATGGCGGCATCGACATGCGCGGTGCTGGCATCGGCCACCTTGCCAACGACCTCGCGCTGGTCGGCCGGTGCGCACACATCGACGAACTGGCCGCCCTGCGCCACGCCCGAAACGACGGGCTGTGCGGTGTAGACAGTCTTGCGGCTGAGCGCGATGGCGTCAGCCTGGGCTTGCAGGGTGGGGCGATCAAACATGTCGAGTCCTTGGCTGTTGGCACGCGTCGGGCCGTACAGCTGGCGCGGCAGAGGGATGCGGGGGTGGCGGCTGCTGCGGGTGGCCGTCAGTTCGGCGGCCTTGGTCACCGGGTCGCCGATCAGTTGCTCGATGGGCATGTGCGCATCGGCAATGCGGCTGACGAAGGAGGTATTGGCGCCGTTTTCCAGCAGGCGGCGCACCAGATAGGCCAGCAGGTCTTCATGGCTGCCCACCGGGGCATATACGCGGCAGGCGCGCTGCCATTTTTCGGGGCCGACCACTTCGCGGTACAGCTCCTCGCCCATGCCGTGCAGGCGCTGGTATTCCCAGTCGCGCTCGCCCAGCCCGGCCGAAATGGCCGCGATCGCCGCCAGCGTGTGCGCGTTGTGGGTGGCAAATGCGGGGTAGAACGCTTGCGGGTCGGCCAACAGGCGGCGTGCACAGGCGATGTAAGAGGTATCGGTATTGAGCTTGCGCGTGAACACCGGGTAATCGGTCAGGCCGCGCTCCTGCGCGAGCTTGATTTCGGCATCCCAATACGCGCCTTTGACGAGGCGCACCATCAGGCGGCGATTGGCGCGGTGGGCCAGATCAGCCAGCCAGTCGAGTACCGGCAGTGCGCGTTTCTGGTAGGCCTGCACCGCAAGACCGAGGCCATTCCAGCCGGCCAGCTCGGGGTCGAGCGCCAGCGCTTCGATCAGATCAAGTGAGATTTCCAGCCGGTCGACTTCTTCGGCATCGATGGTGAAACCGATATTCAACGCCTTGGCCTGCAGCGCCAGCGCCTTTACGCGCGGCAGCAGCTCGGTCATCGCGCGTTCGGTCTGCCAGACTTCGTAGCGCGGGTGCAGTGCCGAGAGCTTGATCGAGATCGACGGCGCTTCCAGCGGTGGCAGACCAGCGCCGGCCTTGCCGATTTCGCTGATCGCATGGGTATACGATGCAAAGTATTTGTCTGCGTCGGCAGCGGTGCGGGCGCCTTCGCCCAGCATGTCGTAGGAGTGGCGATAGCCGATTTTCTCAGCCGATTGCGCGCGCTCCAGCGCCTCGGTAATGGTGCGGCCCATCACGAACTGCTTGCCGAGGATACGCATCGCGGCGGCGACGGCCTGGCGGATCACCGGCTCGCCCACGCGGGCCAGCAAGCGGCGGAAAATGCTGTCGCCATCGCTGCCGATGCCGACGATCTTGCCAGTGAGCATCAGCCCCCAGGTCGAGGCATTGACGAACAGGCTGCTGGATGCGCCCAGGCGCTTTTCCCAGTCGGCAGTGCCGATCTTGTCGCGGATCAGTAGGTCTATCGTCTCGGCATCCGGGATGCGCAGCAGTGCTTCGGCCAGGCACATCAGCACGATGCCCTCGTGCGATGACAGATCATAGGTATTCATAAAGGCGTCGATGCCGCCGGCAGTCAGGCGGGCCTCGCGCACGGCCGCCACCAGCGGAGTGGCGCGGCGGGTAATATCGGCCTGCTCGGCGGGGCTGAATTGCGCACGGGCCACCAGGTCGGCTACGCAGAGGTCTTCGTCCATGCGCAATCTGTCGCGGATGCGGCTGCGCAGCACCGCAGTGGTCGGCGCTTGATTCTGTACGGTCATGGTGCAGTACTCGTTTAGGGCGGCAGGATGGCTGCCGCGAGGAGCCTGTCATGCAGCTGCAGGCGGACGTTGCGGAACGAGCCGGCATCAAGCGCCCGGCCAAGCCGTGCTCAAACCGGCCGGGGGCGAAGCAGCGGTGCTTCCCCGTTCGATTCCACACTTATTGCCCTTGCTGCCGGCAGGGCGCCTCATTGCGCTCGCTGTCGACAGTGGCCGGGCAACGCCCATATGCAGATGCATGCCAGGTTCTGAAAACCCGTGTCGGGTTGCCGGCCGGCAGCGCACCTGTTGGGCGCGCCGCCGGCAATGCATTGCGCCGTGTTACTTCACCACGTCGTACTTGTTGCCGTTCCACTTGTAGACGACGAAGCCCGGCGCCTTCAGGTCACCCTTGGCGTCGAACGACATCGTGCCGGTCACGGTATTGAACGAGCCGCTTGCCAGGGCTTTCTGCAGGTCGGCGTACTTCACGCTCTTGGCCTGGGTGGCTGCCTGCTGGAACAGCTGCATGGCGGCGTAGGCGAACAGCACATAGCCGTCCGGCTCTACCTTGGCATCGCGGAAGCGCTTCACCACTTCGGCGGCCGACGGGTTGGCGCGCGCATCCGGGGCAAAGGTGAAGTACACCGCATCGGCATTGCCGCCGGCTGCCGTCACCAGCTCGTTGTTGCTCATGGTGTCGCCGCCGACCACCGACAGCTTCAGGCCCACCTGCTGTGCCTGGCGCAGGATGAGCGCGACTTCGGTGTGGTAGCCACCGTAGGCCAGCACTTCAACGCCGGCAGCCTTCAGCTTGGAAACCAGGCCGGAGTAATCCTTTTCGCCGGCGGTGATGGATTCACGCAGCACCGGCTTGGCGCCCTTGGCCTGCATGCCCTTGGCGGTTTCGTCGGCCAGGCCCTTGCCATAAGCGCTCTTGTCGTCGACCACGGCCACCTTCTTGCCGGCGAACTTGCTGGCGATGAAGGCACCGGCGACGCCGCCCTGCTGGTCGTCACGGCCCATGATGCGGAAGATGTTCTTCAGGCCGCGCTCGGTCACCTTGGGGTTGGTGGACACGGTGGCCATGGGGATTTGTGCTTCGTTGTAGATGTCCGACGCCGGAATGGTCGAGCTGGAACACCAGTGGCCGTGCATGAAGACGATCTTCTTGTTGACCATGGCATTGGCTACCGACACGGCTTGCTTCGGATCGCAGGCGTCGTCGCCGATTTCCAGCTTCAGCTTCTGGCCCAGCACGCCGCCCTTGGCATTGATGTCGGCAATGGCCATTTCGGCGCCTTTCTTGATCTGCTCGCCGGCCGAGGCATATTCGCCGGTCATCGGGCCGGCAATGGCGACGGTGTAATCGGCGTGGGCCTGCGCGGCAAACAGCGCCGCCATACAGAAGGCGGTGGCGGCAAATGGCTTGTTCAGTTTCGACTTCATGACGACGTTCTCCAGATTTTGGGTGCTGTAGCACCTCGATTGACGCGGCGGCGGTGCGTTTGGCGCCTGCCGTTCTGCCCTTGCGTCGGTGTTAGCCGCCGGCGTGGCCGGCGTGCTGGCATGTTGTTATTCGTTGTGCAGGTGATTGAGCGAAAAGGCGGATGACTCCTTGACCGCCTCCATCACCGTGTAGCTGTGGGTGACCCGGATGCCGGGGATGCCGCTGAGCACCTTGCCCAGAAAGCCGCGGTAGGACGCCATGTCCGGCACGCGGATCTTCAGCAGGTAGTCGAAACCGCCTGCAACCATGAAGCATTCCTGTATTTCCGGCACAGCCAGCACGGCCACGCGGAAATCTTCGAACGCTTGCTCCGACGTGCGGTCAAGCGAGACCTCGATGAACACCATCAGGCCAAGCCCGACCTCTTCGGCCGACAGTTGCGCGGCATAGCCCGAGATCACGCCGCGTTCTTCCAGTGAGCGCACGCGCTCCAGGCATGGTGTGGTGGACAGGCCCACCTGTTTGGCCAGCGCCACATTGGTCATGCGGCCCTGCTGCTGCAGTGCTTCCAGAATGGCGACATCAATCTGATCCAGCTTGGCCATGGTTCTACCTGTTTGGAGCGGCATCCCGCAGTGCATGCCGACCGAGATCAATAAACTGAAAAACTTGCTGTGAACAATTTGTTATTGCTTGATTGCAAAACTACAGCAGAACAAAATGCTTTGAAGTAGGTAATTTCCAGCATATGTGCCGTTTGGCGACGAGTGGTATCAGCCAGCGTGCTCGGGCGAGGGGGTATGCGTGGCGTGCGCCCATGACGAAGCCGCCACGCCGCCCAGCAGCAGCACGATGGCGGTCAGTTCCAGCGGGCGTGGCCAGCGGGCTTCCCAGACGAAGCCGTAGAGCAGCGCGAACACGGTTTCGAAGATGATCATCTGCCCGCCCAGCGTGAGCGGCAGCCGGCGCGTGGCGGCATTCCACAGCCCGGTGCCGATCACCGACGGGCCGATGGCCAGCAGCGCCATCAGGCCCGCGAACAGCCCCCAGGGCAGCGCGGGATTGGTGGCGGCCGGCGACCACAACAGCGGCAACGCCAGCAACAGCGCCATGGCGCCGGTGACCACGCCGGTCAGTAGCGACCAGTCATGGCTGCTCAGATCGGGCCGCCTGGCCAGATGGCGCGCATTGCCGATGGTATAAGCGCTCCACGCCACCAGTGCGCCGGCGGCGGCCAGCATGCCGATAGTCTTGCCGCTGGCATCCTGCGCCAGCCCGCTGCCCAGCTCGGCCGAGAACACGTCGTAACTGGTGCAGGCCACGCCGGCCACGATGGCCAGCAGTGGCAGGATCAGTCGCTTGATGTGGATGGCGTTGTGCTCGAACGCACCGACGAGGGTCACCAGCACCGGCAGCATGCCGATCACCAGCGACGTCGGTGCCACGCCCACGCTTTGCACCGCCACCGACAGGCACAGGTAGTAAACCAGATTGCCTGATACCGACAGCCACAACAACGTGATCCAGTCATGCCGCTGCAGGCGCGGCCACACGGCCCTGAGCGTGGGCAACAGCAGCAATAGCGAGACCAGACCGTAAGCCACATAGCGGCCGGTCATCAATGCCATGGGGCTGAACTGGTGCAGCATGCGCGGCACCAGAAATACCCCGCCCCATACTGCCCCGGCCAGCGCACCGTAGCTAATGCCCTTGATCATCGGTCCTGCCTGCTTTGCGCCGGAGTTGCAATGAGGCGGCAACATACTCCCGTCATCAACACGAGACTGTTGGCGTTTCCCGCAATGCGGTTTTCAGTTAGGGGTGACGGAAACGAACAAGCCCCGCATTTGCGGGGCTTGTTTTTTACCGATCGGTGCTTACTCGCCCGCATTCGCCTCGGCCAGCCGGCTGGCCGCCGGTGCTGCATGCGCGGGCGCACGCCGCAAGGTGAGGAAGGCCACCGCACCAGACAGTATGGTCAGCACGGCCAGTGCCAGTGTCATGTCGTGTACTGCACCGCCATAGATTTGCAGCCATGTGCCTTGCCCGGCCAGCGGGTAGAGCGCGTGTGCTTGCGGCAGATCGGCAGCGGCCAGGGCATTGCCCAGTGCGACGACTGGGGCATCGCTGCCCAGCCGGCTGTTCAAACCCGCCTGCAGCAGACCCACCAGAATGGCACCCACGATGGCCAGCGACAGCGATTCACCCGCCACACGCACGGTGGCAAAAAAGCCGGTGGCCATGCCGGCGCGCTCTTTGGCAACCACGCTGATGGCCAGATCATCCATCAGCCCCCACGGCAGGCCCGCACCCGTACCCATCAACAGCAGCGGCAATACGAAGTCGCCCGCCGGTGCGCCCGGCGCCACCGTGGCCAGCCAGAACAAGCCGACCGCCGAGATGGCAAAACCGATGGCGCACAGCGTGCTGGAGGCCAGCCAGCGTGTCAGCAGCGCGCCCAGGAAGGGTACGAACAACATGGGGGCGGACAGCGGCACCATCAGCAGGCCGGCCTTGACCGGACCATAACCCTCGATGCCGATGAAGCGCATGGGCAGGATGATCAGCGGTACCACGAAGCTGAAGGCGGTGCCCAACGGTAAAGCCTGCGCACCGAGAAAACGCCGGTTGCGGAACAGCGACAAATCCAGCATCGAGCGCGGATGCAGCCTTTCCACCTGGATGAATACTGCCAGCGCGACCACGGCGCCGATCAGCAGCCCCAGCACCGGCCAGCTGTCCCAACCCTGTTGCGGTCCCTGCATGATGCCCAGCGTGAGCAACAGCAACATCACGGTGAAGGTGATGGTGCCCCACACGTCCACGCCTTTGGCATCCGGGTCGCGCGATTCATGCATGCGTGGCACGCCGAACAGCACTACCAGCACGCTCAGCACCGCACTGGTCAGGAAGATGCCACGCCAGCCGAATTGCTCGATCACGAAGCCGGCCCACACCGGTCCGGCCGCCAGCCCCACGCCGAAGCTGGTGCCCAGCAGGCTGTAGGCCTGCGTGCGCGCCTTGCCATCGAACGCATGTGCCAGTGAGGCCGATCCGCCAGCCATGGCGGTGGCAGCGGCAATGCCCTGCAGCGCACGCAGCGCGATCAAACTGCCCAGATTGGGTACGAAGACCTGCAGCAGTGACAGCAGGCCGAAGGCGATGATGCCGTACTTGAACATCAGCTTGCGGCCAAAGCGGTCGGCCAGCGCACCGGCTGCCATTACGGCGCTGCCAAAACTGAGGATGAAACCGTTGACGACCCAGGCCAGCGCCAGCGCGCTGCCGCCCAGGCTTTTGCTGATGGCCGGGATGGCAATCCCGGGGGCGGTAAAGCTCAGGGGCATCATCATGCCGGCCAGGCAGACGGCGCCCAGCACCAGCCATTTTCCTTGTGGATTTTCTGCGTGCGACATCGGGGTCTCCGGTGAGTGTGAATGATGGCGCGCAACCCTTGTGCGGTTGCGCTATATTTGTATCGTTCGACACAAATATCATCGTGGCGTCAAATCACGGTGTCAATCATTATTTGTGATGATCGTTACAAAATTGATGTGCAGCCTGTCAGCCTGCTGTTGGCTGGGGGGCGTTGCCAGGGTGGGATGTATGGCGGAAAGAGGTCGCCCGCGCTGTTTTGACCGGGCAGAGGCATTGCGCCGGGCCATGGATGTGTTCTGGATTCATGGCTATGAAGGTTCGTCGCTCAGTCAGCTGACTGAGGCGATGGGCATCAATTCGCCCAGTCTTTATGCCGCGTTTGGCTCCAAGGAGGCGCTGTTCAAGGAGGCGCTGGATCAGTACGACCGCGAAGAGGGCGCTGCCATTCAGTCCAGGCTGGATAGCCGCCCCCGCTTGCGCGATGCCATCGAGGCCATGCTGGAAGCCAGCGCGATTTGCTTCTCCGAACCCGGCCGCCCGCCCGGCTGCATGGTGTTGCTGTCGGCGCTCAACTGCACCCCCGGCAATGCCGGCGTATGGCAGCACTTGCATGAGCGGCGCGGCCGCTCGCTCGATATCCTGCGCGCGCGCTTCCTGCGCGGTCTGGCCGAGGGCGATCTGCCACCCGGCTGTGATGTGGAAGCGCTGACCAGCTTCTATGCCGGTATACGCCAGGCCATGTCGATGCAGGCCATCGACGGCGCCAGCCGCGCCACGCTGCAAGGGCTGGCACGGGCGGGGATGCTGGCCTGGGATGCGCTGGTGGGCCAGCCTGCAACAACGGCAGATGCTGCTGGATAGGCTGGCTGGTTGATCCAGCGCATCTCGTAGTCAAGCAGGCATTCTTACAAAGCCCATGCGCGGTACAATCGCGGGGAACCGATTTTCCCCTGCGACTTTTGTGGAGCATGAGCATGACCAAACTCTTCATCGAGGACTTGTCCCTCTCCGGTAAGCGCGTGCTGATGCGCGTGGACTTCAACGTACCGGTCAAGAATGGCGTGGTGGAGAGCGATAAGCGCATCCGCGCTGCGTTGCCGACCATCCGTTACGCGCTGGATCAAGGTGCATCGGTGGTGCTGATGAGCCACTTGGGCCGCCCGAACGGCGCGCGCGTCGAGAAGTACACACTGGCGCCGGTGGCCACCCGTCTGGCGGAGCTGCTGGGCCGTCCGGTGCAGTTCCTGAATGACTGTGTGGGTGCAGAAGTCGAAGGCGCCGTGGCCAAGCTGCAGGCTGGCGAAGTGGCGCTGCTGGAAAACGTGCGCTTCCACATCGAGGAAGAAGGCAAGGCCAAGGATGCCGATGGCAACAGCGTCAAGGCTGATCCGGCCAAGGTCGAAGCCTTCCGTGCTTCGCTGTCCAGGCTGGGCGATGTATTCATCAACGATGCATTCGGCACTGCGCACCGTGCGCATTCGTCGGTGGTCGGCGTGAACCTGCCGCGCGCATCGGGTTACCTGCTGAAGAAGGAACTGGAATTCCTCGGCGACGCAGTGAACCAGCCAGTGCGTCCGCTGGTGGCCATCATTGGTGGCTCCAAGATTTCCGGCAAGATCGACGTGATCCAGGCGCTGCTGCCCAAGGTCGACAAGCTGATTATCGGTGGCGGCATGGCCTTCACCTTCCTCAAGGCCAAGGGCTATGAAGTCGGCCAGTCGCTGTGCGAAAACGACCGCGTCGAGCTGGCGCGCGAGCTGATGCAGGCCGCTGGCGACAAGCTGGAACTGCCGTCCGACACCATGGTCACCAAGAAGCTGGACTTCGATGCGCGCACGCTGGATGGTCTGGTGCAAGTGGCGTCCAACGCCATTCCGGCCGATCAGGAAGGCGTGGACATCGGCGAAGCCACCCGTGCCCGTTATGCGGAGATCATCCGTTCGGCCAAGACTGTGCTGTGGAATGGCCCGATGGGCGTGTTCGAAATCGACGCCAGCTCGGCCGGCACTTTCGCCGTTGCCCACGCGCTGGTCGATGCAACTGCCAATGGTGCCATCACCGTGGTTGGCGGTGGCGACTCGGTGGCTGCAGTCGAGAAGGCTGGTCTGGAAGACAAGGTGACCCACGTGTCGACCGGCGGCGGTGCATCGCTGGAATTCCTCGAAGGCAAGGCACTGCCGGGCGTGGAAGCACTGAGCGACAAGTAAGCGCATCGGTGATGCAACAAAAAACCCGCAGCATGCTGCGGGTTTTTTGTTGGCAGGGCTGAGATATGCTGGCAAGGCGTGCAAAATGCGTGCCGCACAAGCGGCAATGCCGGCGAGCGCAATTCAGCCGGACGGCTCTGCTAGCATGGAGTTGCATGTCGGTGGCAATGCCGCGCACATCGTTCAAATACGCCATCGGCCCAATCGCTGCTGGCAGCAACAAGGGGTGAAACGGATGAAGGACGACGAGCTGGTCAGCACGATAGCCGGGCATATTCGCCAGTATCTTGCCGCGCGTCCGCAGTCTGCCGATACGCTGGAAGGGATACACCAGTGGTGGATAAACTGGCCGACAGCGCCGGAAAGCCCGTCGGTAACGCTGGCTGCGCTGCAACAGCTAGAGCAGGCCGGTGTGGTGATGCGCGTTCACGTCGGAGGTCGGGATTTGTGGCGGGCTGCGCGGTAGCGTCAGCGCCCCTGGACCGGATACGCGCTGGCAGCATGCCGGCGTTACCTTTCATACTGGTTTCAGGTAGCCACTGCATCCTTGCGTATCAGCAGCCCGCGCGCATCCAGCTCGGTTTTCATATAGGCGTAGAACACCGGGGCGGCCACTACGCCGGCCAGGCCGAACAGGGTTTCGAACAGCAGCATGGCCAGCAGCACTTCCCAGACGTGGGCGCGGATTTGCGTGCCGACGATGCGGGCGTTCAGGAAGTACTCCAGCTTGTGTACCACCACCAGAAACACCAGCGAGGCCACGGCCACCTGATACGAGTGCGACAGGCTGACGATGACGATCACCGTGTTGGACAGCAGATTGCCGATGGCCGGCAGCAGGCCGAGCAAGAAGGTCAGCAGCAAGATGGTCTTGGTAAAGGGCAGGTGAATGCCGAGCACCGGCAGCGCAATCAGCAGGTAAACCGCCGTCAGCGCGGTGTTGATGGCGGAAATGCGGCATTGTGCGAACACCACTTTCTGGAAGGCATCGCCGAAACGCAGCATGCGGGTGCGCAAATGCAGTGCCAAGGGGCCCAGCGCATTGAGCGGGCCGCTCTGGTTCAGTGCTACCAGCACGCCAAGAATGGTACCGACCAGCACGTGCGCCAGCAGCAGGCCGGCTTCCTTGCCGATCATCTGCATCTCGGTTGAGTGCTCGACCAGCCACTTCACCATGATGGCGCGCAGGTCATCGGCCTCGGTCGGCAGCGAGTCTGCGATCCAGTCCGGCAGCGAGCGGCTGGCATCGGCGACGATGGCGGCCATCTTGCCGAGCAGGCCGGACAGACCCGCGCTGGACTTGAGCGAGGAAATGCCGGCCAGCACCAGCAGCGCCAGACCACCGACCACCACCGCAGCAATCAGGCCCACGGCCACCAGTTGCACGCGGCGGGCGGCGATATGCCGCACCAGCAGCGCCGATAGACCCCGGATCAGCACAAAGGTGATCATGCCGGCGAACAGTGCGGCCACCAGATGAAAAACCAGCGTGGCAATCAACAGCAGCGCGGCAATGGCCAGGGTGGCGAAATCGCACTGGCGATCCAGTGGCGTGGTGGGCATGGGTATTCCTCGACGACGATCAAAAGTGCCCCGCGTCGGGGCATCTGCCTGTGTATAGCGGTATTCGACCTGCTTTGCACGCCGGTGGCAGACCTGCCGGATCACGCTTGCACGTTGCTCAATCGGGGCGCAGGGCGTGATTTCAAGCCGCAAGCCCGTTTTTTCATGACGCAGAACTTTCTTTGTTGTTCGCAAACAACGGGGTATCAAAACTATTTTGTACAGAAGCGCATCAGAATATGGTCATTATTGAATGCGATCATTGGACAAATTGCTTTTCAACTGAATGATTTTTAATGATTTATTAAGACAAATCACATTTATTCATTTTGGTGCATCCATTCCAGGCTGCATTGCAGTCATCGGTGTGGAAAACGGTGTCTTTTGCCGCTGTCAGCAAGCCCGCCGGTGATTGACGTTGCGACCGGCAAGGCAGCTAATCACGCTCGGCGCCCAGGCCTGCGCGAACAAAGACAGGTCGGGTGGCGGCTTCCGTCATGTCCGGACGGGAGTACTCATACAACCAAAGAAGGAAATGTCGAGATGTCCATGCTTCGCTACAGCATGGCAGCACTGCCGTTGGCGCTCGCCGCCGTATTCGCGCATGCTGCCTATCCTGCCTGGCAGGAAGGTACTACCTACACCGCTGGCACCTACGTCAGCTACAACGGCCATGACTACCAGGCCCTCGTGACCCACACCGCCTATGTCGGCGCTGGCTGGACCCCGTCCTCCACCCCGACCCTGTGGAAGGATCTGGGCGTGAGCAGCGGTTCCACACCGACCGCAACCCCGGCCCCGACTGCTGCGCCGACCGCCACCCCGGTTCCGGTTACCAATGCACCGACCGCCACCCCGAAGCCGACAGCTACCCCGGCTCCGACCACCGCGCCGACTGCCACACCGGCGCCGTCGGCTGGTTGCTACCAGGCCTGGAACAGCGGCACCGCCTATAACGGCGGCGCGCAAGTGACCTACAACGGTCGCAACTACACTGCCAAGTGGTGGACACAGAACAATATCCCGTCGTCGAGCAATGGCGATGGCCAGCCGTGGACCGACAACGGCCCCTGCGGCAGCGTGACCCCGACCACCGCACCGACCACAACACCGAAGCCGACTACTACTCCGGTTCCAGTGACCGCGACACCGGTTCCGGTTACGGCCACGCCGGTGCCCGTGACCGGTACGCCGGTCCCGACGGTCACGCCGAAGCCGACCGCTACACCGGTCCCGGTTACTGGTACGCCGGTTCCGACCGCCACCCCGGTGCCGAGCGGCGCCAACGATGCCTGCCGCCCGGACGGCATGGTCAGCAGCGTGGCCAACGTGCCGTACTGCCAGGTTTATGATGCCAACGGCCGTGAAATCCTGCCCAATGGCTTGTCGCGCCGCATCGTCGGCTACTTCACCAACTGGCGCCATGGCGCCGATGGTCAGCCGACCTATCTGGTGAACAACCTGCCGTGGAACATGATGTCGCATATCAACTATGCGTTCGCCACGGTGGATCAGAACAAGTACACGGTGCAGATCGACACCAGTGCCAACAGCCCCGATATCGCCATGACCTGGCCGGGCGTGGCTGGCGCGCAGATGGATGACTCGCTGCCGTACAAGGGCCACTTCAACCTGCTGGCGCAGTACAAGAAGCAGCACCCGGGCGTGCGCGCCCTGCTGTCGGTGGGTGGCTGGGCCGGTTCGACCGGTTTCTACACCATGACCACCAATGCCGATGGCACGGTCAACACTGCCGGCATCAATACCTTTGCCGATTCGGTCGTGGCCTTCCTGCGCCAGTACCCGGCCTTCGACGGTATCGATATCGACTATGAGCACCCGAGCACTGATACCGAAGCCGGCGCCCCTGCCGACTTCACGCTGTCGCAGCCGCGCCTCAAGGGCCTGATGACCAGCTACAAGCAGCTGATGCAAGTACTGCGCCAGAAGCTTGATACCGCTGCAGTGCAGGACAACAAGTACTACTTCCTCAGCATCGCCGGCTCCGGTTCGGGCTGGGTACTGCGCGGCGAGGAAAACCTGCCGGTGCTGCAATACCTCGACTTCGTCAACGTGATGTCGTACGACCTGCACGGTACCTGGAACCAGTACGTCGGCCCGAACTCGGCGCTGTTTGACGACGGCAAGGATGCCGAGCTGATCGCCGGTGCCGCGTATCAGTACCAGAACATCGGCTACCTGAACGTGGACTGGGCTTACCATTACTACCGTGGCGCCATGCAGTCGGGCCGCATCAACATGGGTATCCCGTACTACACCAACGGCTGGAAGACCGTCACTGGCGGCACCAACGGCCTGTGGGGTACTGCGCCCATCATCAACGACGCAGTGGCCTGCGCCGGCGCGGCACCGTGCGGTGGCGGCGCTTCGGGCATCGACAATGTGTGGTATGACCTCGACACCAAGGGCAACCCGGTTGCTGCCGGTGGCAACCCGGTGTGGCACGCGCTGAACCTGACCAAGGGCATCGTTCCGGATTACCTGGATGCCTACAAGGTGACGGACAAGAGCATCGTTGGCAGCTACCAGCTGCTCTACGATCCGACCCTGGTTGCATCGTGGGTGTGGAACGCCAACAAGCAAGTGTTCCTGTCGGTGGAAAGTGAACAGACCATCAACACCAAGGCCGATTACATCGTCAAGAACGGCATCGGTGGCGCAATGATCTGGGAAATGGCCGGTGACTACGCCTGGGATGCCAGCCGCAATGGCGGCAAGGGCGAGTACTACATGGGCAACACCTTCACCACCGACCTGTATAACAAGTTCAAGGGTGCTGCGGCCTATGGCAGCCAGCGTGCCAACGGCACACTGCCGCCCACCACGGCCAATGTCGCCGTCAACTTCAGCGGCTGGAAGCTGGGTGACGACAACTACCCGTTCGTGGTGACCATGAACCTGGTGAACAACACCGCTGCCAGCCTGCCGGCCGGCACCGTGGTGGAGTTTGACGTGCCGGTCTCGGCACCGTCGACCATCAGCTCGACCACCTCTGCAGTGAACTTCACCGTGACCCAGGCTGGCTACAACGGCCCGAACAACATCGGTGGCTTCAAGGCTGACTTCAACCACGCCAAGTTCACGCTGGCCAAGGCCCTGGCAGCCGGCGGCACGCTGGCTGTGAAGCTGAGCTACGACCTGCCGATCTCCGGCCCGTCCAACTACGTCATCACCGTGGGTGGCAACCAGTATCGTCTGGCACAGGACTACCCGCTGTTGCCGGTGGGCCTGAAGTAAGTCGCTACAGACCGGGCCTTGCCCGGTTGCAAGTGAAAAGGCCGGCTGTGAAGCCGGCCTTTTTTTAGGATACGTTCCGAACAGCAGGATCAATCCCCTGCAGCAACAAACCCCGCTGCCCCGTGGCTGCCATCGCAAAACGGCTTGTTTTGCGAGTGGCCGCAACGGCACAGCCTTGCTTCGGTCAGCCGTTGCACCACGCGGCCGCTGCCGGCGCAGAGTTCCAGATTGCCCGATACGGCCAGCGGCCCGTTGCGCTGCGGTGCGATCTGCAGCGGGCCATCGCGGCTTTGCAGCGCATCAAGGCTGATGGTGGCCGGCTCGCCGGTGGCGACGAAGCCGGCATCGTGATGTGACCCATCGCAAAACGGCTTGTTTTTCGATGCGCCACAACGGCACAACGTAGCGCGGAACCCGGCTGCTGCTCCGGCGATGACGAGCGGGGCGTGCACGGCGTAGGGGCCGTTTTCCCGCTGGCGCAAGAGATTGACCGGTGGCGCGGCTTCATCCGCTTGCCCATCCTTGCGCCGGTAGGAGATCGCGCCGGATGGGCAGGCGTGCGCGATTTCAACCAGGGTTGCGGTCGCGGTTTCGTCGGGGTGCAGCCACGGGCCGACCACGTTGGCGACGAAGGTTTTCGGCGCGCCGGTCACGCAATGCCGCGCATGGATGCAGCGCTGGGCATCGACGATCAGGGTCAGTTGCTTGCCTTCGACCACCTCGGGTTGGCCGGGCTGCGGTGGTGCATCGTTGGCAGCCCCGGTGTGCGCGCTGGCCGTTGCGGGCGCAGGGCTGGGCGCTGCTGCCGGCAGGTCGGTGCAGACGGTATTGGCATAGCCGAGCAACTGCGCGTGTACGCGTTCCAGCGCGACCACGGCCGTCAGCGTGCGCGGTGTCGGCGCCAATGCCTTGCCCGCTGCTGCCAGGGTTTGCAGGCGCTGGACAAAAGCGGGCAGGGCACTTTGTGCCGAGGCCGGCGAGGCCACTTGCCGCAATGCGGCAAAGCTCATGCCTGCGTTGCAGTTGTCCTGCTCGTTGGCCTTGCTGCGCGCCAGTTGCTTGCCAAGCGGATCAAGCGCCTGCATCAGCGTGATGGCGGCATCGATCAGAGCCCGTTTTTCATTGCGGTCAGTGGCGGCAAAACCGTGCGACAGGCACTGCAGCATCAATTCGTAAATGGCATTGGCCAGGTCCAGCAGTGCTTGTGCCTCGGGCGCCGCCACCCACACCCGGCCCTGTGCGTCGGGCGGTTTGCGCATTACCGGGTTGGTCGCTGCCGGGTGGGCCGGGCGGAAATCGGCGTGTTGCGCTTGCAGCGCCTCATATGCGCTGCGCACGGCGATGAAGCGCTGGTAGTGCCCATCCGGCGACGATGCCTGCGCACCTTCGCCCTGTTCGACAATGGTGGTGATGGCCCGGCAGGCCGAAGCCAGGTCGGTGATGGCGATCAGCCCCTTGAGCCCGACGATGCCGGCATCGACTTGCAGGGCCGTGTCGCCGCAGAACAGCGCGGCCTCGCCCAGTGAGGCGCTCAGGGCACGCAGGCCGGCTTCGACCGAACGATAGAGATGGCCCACGGTCAGGTAGTCCTGCGCGGTTGGTGTCAACGTCAGGCCGTGCAAGCCGCGTGTGTAGCTGGCGCTCTGTGCAAAGCCCTGGCCATCCGGTTCGTCGCAGCCTTCCGGCCGCTCCAGGTGGATGAAGTGCTGCAGGGTATCCGCGTTGAACGGGGCCAGCTTTACCTGCAAGGCGGCCGGGTGGTAGCCGGGGGCAATCGGGAAATTCGGCCGGTTGAAATGCGCCACGCCGCCGATGGCCTGCATCAGGTTGCAGACCAGCGCGAGGTGGGTCATTTCGTCAATGGCCACCGACAGCAGCACGCGCCGCCAGTGCAGCAGCTCGTCGCGCATGCCGGCGTCCGGGTCGTCGGCCTCGGTTTTCAGGCTCCAGGCGGCGTAGAGGTAGCAGCACATCAGGTTGTGCTCGATCTCGGCGGCCTCGCTCAGCGTATAGAGCAGTTGCTCGCGGCTGTTGATGACGAGCGCTGGCTCGGGCGTGGCATGTTCGTTCATGCTCAGGCCCCCAGTGCTTCGATCACCAGCCTGGCTGTTTCCAGCCCCGAGAAATTCTGCTGGCCGGTAATCAGGTTGCCATCGCGGATGGCAAAGCTGCGCCACAGCCCGGCCTGGATGTAGTTGGCGCCCAGTTGCTTGAGCGCATCTTCGATCCGCCAGGGCATCACGTGTTTGTCCTCGGGCAACAGCTTCATGCTCCACACCGCCTGATCGGCAAAGTCTTCCTCGACATTGGCAAAGCCGGTCACGGTCTTGCCTTTGGCCAGGGGCTGGCCGTTGGAGAGTTGCGCGTACTTCAGCACCGCAACGCCGTGGCAGAGCGCCGCCGCGACTTTGCCGGCTTCATAAAAAGCAGCAAAGGTGGCCGCCAGTCCGTCATCCGGGCCAAAGCTGAACATGGGCGATTGACCGCCGGCCACCACGATGGCATCGAAATGATCGATGTCGATTTCGCGCAGCGGACGGGTGTTGTCGACCAGTGCCAGCAAATCCGGGCTGGCGATGAAGCCCAGCGAAATCAGGTCGGTTTTCGAATAGCCGGACGGATCACGCGGGTCGCTCAGCGCATCGGCCTCGCAGCGCCCGCCCGCAGGCGAAAACAGCGTGACCTCGTAGCCCTGCTCGGTGAACGCGAAGTAGGGGTGGGTGAGTTCGCTCCACCAGAAGCCGACCGGCCAGCCGGTGGTGGTCGAGACACTCGGATTGGCCAGCACGATGGCGATGCGCTTGGGCTGGCTGGCGCGGACACGGTTCGGGTTCTTCAGGCTCATTGCGGGGCTTCCGGTTGGGGTGACGGGTGGTGGCGCACGCGTGCGAAGGCAAAATCGCGCGGGTGGCCCAGTTTGGTAGCAAGGTCTATCCAGAGCATGGCCAGTGGCTCCAGCAGGCGCGCGGCGCGCAGCGGGCCGGCATCGATGGCGTCGAAGCCGAGGTCGGCCACCAGCTGCAGCACCAGCGGCTTGTGCCGGCTGTCGTCGCCGGCAACGAACATCACCGGCGTGGCGGTGTAGGCACCGGCATCGGCCATGTTCTCGGCGCCGGTCTGGTTCAGCGTCTTGAACAGACTGGCGCCCGGCGCATGCTGTGCCAGCTGCTCTGCACCCGAGGTATCGAAGCCGAGCGTGAGTTGCAGGCCGTTCTGCCCCATGCCGAGCGGATTGGTGCAGTCGATCACGATCACGCCGTTCAGGTCGCCGAGTGCGGCAAGGGCCGTGCTGGCCGCAGCCCAGGGAACAGCCAGCACCACAAGCTGCGCATCACGCAACGCGCTGGCCGGCTGCAGGCGCCCGGCAGGCAGCGCCGGGTATTTGGTGCTGTCCGGCACCGGCACACCAAAGCGCACGTCGTGCCCGGCACGCAGCCAAGCCAGCCCCAGCGCGGTGCCGACCTTGCCTGCACCGAGTATCAGTATCCGCTGCTTCATGCTTGCGTCCTCAGGCTTGCTGGCCGTGCGGCTGGCGTGACCAGCTCAGGCCGGTGTCCTCGTAATGCCGCATTTCGACCATTTCCTCGATAAAGGGGCGCACCAGGGCAAAGAAATCGGGGAAATGGGGCCCTTTGCGGAATTTCTGCAAATGATCCTCGGTGGAAGTCCAGCGGATGCGCAACACGAAGGTGGCAGGCGCTTCCTCGCAGCGGCTGAGATCAAAGCCTAGGCATTCCGGCGCGGCTTTCAGGCTCTCGCCGGCCTTGCCGTAGGCAAGGATCAAGTCCTCGGCGCTGTGTTTGCTGAGTTCATAGCGAATGTATTCGATGGTCATGACACAGTCCTTGCTGAAGTGAGTGTGGTGAAAACATCACGAGCGCTTTTTCTCTCTACGCTGATGCCGGGCTGAAGCGCATCGTATGCTTGAACAAAAAGCAATAGAACTGATATCTTTTCATTATGGATATCGACAAATCGAATATCAGAAAGCTCGATTTCTCCTTGCTGCTTGTCTTTGACGAGCTGATAAGGCACGAGCGCACCACCGTGGTGGCAGACCGGCTGGGGCTGAGCCAGTCAGCAGTGAGCCATGCGCTCTCGCGGCTGCGCGAACTGTTTGGCGACCCCTTGTTTACCCGCCGCCCCGATGGCCTGACGCCAACGCGGCGGGCGCTGGAGCTGGCGCCCAAGGTGCGCGCGTTGCTGTTCATGACGCAGGACGTGGTCAGCCCGCCGTCGCTGTTTGACCCAGCAAGCTCGGACCGGCAGTTCCGCCTGGCCGCGAATGACCTTGGCTCCACTATCCTGGGTGAGCCGTTACTGGCGAAATTGATGAGCGAGGCGCCATCCACCCGGCTCACCACCCGTTTTGCGGTCGGCATGACGGCGCTGGAAGCACTGCGGCGTGACGAAATCGATCTGGCGATCGGCCGCTTTGGCAGGGTGGATGAAGAGTTTGTATGTCACCCGCTGTTGCAGGAGCGCTTTGCCGTGGTGGCCCGCCAGCAGCACCCCGGCGTGGGCGAAACACTGTCGCTGGATGACTACATCGCGCTGGAGCACGTGCTGGTGTCGTTTTCAGGCGGGCTGACCGGCATGGCCGACGAGGCGCTGGCCAGGCTGGGCCTCAAGCGCAGGGTGCGCGCCAGCGTGCCGATGTTTCTGACCGCACTGGCTGCTGTGGCAAGCAGCGATCTGGTCGCAACCGTGCCGTATCAGCTTGCCAGAAAATACGCAGCGCAATTCGGTTTGCGCCTGCTGGCGCCACCGCTGGAAATCGGCAGCTTCCCTGTCTATCTGATGCGGCACGCATCTACCCGCGCCGATCCGGGCCTGGACTGGCTGGTGCAAAAAATACAGGTAATTGCTGCCGCACTGCCGGGGCAGGAGTGAGCAGACGTCGGGCAGGCTTTGCAGGGGGAATAGCGCTACAAAAGCAAAACGGCTTCCATTGCTGGAAGCCGTTTTGCTTTAACTGGTGCCCGGGGTCGGACTCGAACCGACACGTATTTCTACGGGGGATTTTGAATCCCCTGCGTCTACCGATTTCGCCACCCGGGCGGTAGAGGGCGGATTATGCGGCAGCGGGCGCGGGCTGACAAGTGTCAATCCTCGTCATCGTCCTGCCGGGCGGCCTGCTTGATTGCAAGTGCGCGTTCGTACAGCGCGTTGCGCGGTGCGCCGGTGATGCTGACGGCCAGCGCCACGGCTTGCTTGAGCGGCAGCTCGGCCACCAGCGGGGCGAGCACGTGGTCGTGCTCGTCGGCATCGGTCTGCTCGGCTGGCGGCGCGGCATCGATCACCAGTACGAACTCGCCGCGTTGCTGGTTGCTGTCGCTCTGCACGAAGGCGAGCAGCTCGGCCAGGGTGCCACGGCGTATGGTTTCGAAGGTTTTGGTCAGCTCGCGTGCCAGCGCAATCTGCCGGTCTGCACCCAGCACCTCGTGCAGGTCTTGCAGGCAATCGATGATGCGGTGCGGGGCTTCGTAAATGACGACCAGATAGGGCAGTGCGGCAAAGCTGGTGATCGCGTCGCAGCGCTGCTTGTGTTTGGGTGGCAGAAAGCCGTAGAACAAGGCGTGCGCGCAATCGAAGCCACTGGCCGACAGCGCCGTGGTCAGCGCCGATGCGCCCGGTAGCGGGACAACGGCGATGCCGGCAGCGTGCGCGGCGGCGGCCAGCTGTGCGCCGGGATCGGAGATACC
Source organism: Andreprevotia lacus DSM 23236 (assembly GCF_900176275.1). GTDB lineage: Bacteria > Pseudomonadota > Gammaproteobacteria > Burkholderiales > Chitinibacteraceae > Andreprevotia > Andreprevotia lacus. Next base: position 157,678 of record NZ_FWXD01000001.1, read on the forward strand.
GGGTGTGCCGGCGTCGGACACCTGGGCGATGATCTCGCCAGCCTGCAGCCGGGCCACCAGCTTGTCGGCCATGCTGCGCTCGTTATGCTCGCGCAGGCTGACCATAGGCTTGCTGATGCCAAAATATTTGAGCAGCTGGCCGGTGACCCGCGTATCCTCTGCGGCGATGACGTCGGCGGCGGCGAGTACATCCAGCGCGCGCGGTGTCATATCCCTGAGGTTACCGATAGGGGTAGCCACTACATATAATGTGGACTTGGCCGGGAGATAAGGGTCGGTATGCATAATCGGATTCCACGGGGCTGGCGGGCGCTACTATACGTGGCGCTGCTGGGCTTCGTCAGCTTGTGTAGCAATATGGCCACTGCGGCAGAACATGCCGAAGCCGATGCGTCGGCGACGGCGGCAGTCCCTGCCGATGCCGGCCAGCGCTTTATCGCGGTGCTGCTGCCGCTGAACAGCAAGGCATTCAAGCCGGCAGTCTCCCAGCTCAAGGCCGGGGTACTGGCAGCAGAGAAAGCCTACGGCGACGGCAACCAGCCGCCGGTGCGCATGTTCGACAGCGGCGAAAAGGACGAAGACGTCCTTAAACAATACAACAAGGCGGTGAACGAGGGGGCGGCGGCCGTCATCGGCCCGCTCACGCGCAGCGCGGTCAATTACCTGGCCGACAATGCATCCTTCCCGGTGCCGGTGGTGGCGCTCAACAGCTTTGACGAGCAGACGCTGCGCCGGCCAAACCTGTACAGCTTCAGCCTGTCGGTGGAGCAAGAGGCCGCTGCGCTGGCGCACCGCCTGAGCCGCGAGGGCGTGACCAAGCCGGCCGTGCTGGTCGCTACCGGCACGCTCAATGCCCGCATGGAAGGCGGTTTTGCCGCCGCCTGGCAGGACGACGCCGGCAGCGCGCCGCTGTTGATCGAGGTGGGCGACAGCGTGGCCAGCTATGCCGCAGTCAAGGCCAAGCTGGCCGAGCAGGGTGTGGACGCGATCTTCCTGGCTGCCAATGGCCGGCAGGCACGCAAGCTGCGGCCCTATCTGGGTACTGATTGGCCCATCTATGCCTCGTCACAAATCAATTCGGGCAATCTGGCCAGCACGGCGCTGGTTGACCTGACCGGCATCCGCTATCTGGAAATGCCCTGGCTGGCCAATGCAGACGACCCGCTGTATGCGGTGTTCGTGCGCACGCGCACCAATTCGGCCGATCTGGAGCGCTTGTTCGCGCTGGGTGTCGATGCCTGGCGCGTCGCGGTTGCGCTGGCCGAACCGGATGGCCACGTGGCCGTTGATGGCCTGAGCGGCGTGTTGACCGTGGGCAGTGGTGGCGTAATCCAGCGCGACATGGATTTCAAGACGCTGACCTTGCCTGGCAAGACCAGCGACCCGAGCGCTGACCCCGGCACGCATTGATGCGCGGCCAGGGCGGCGAAGACCGTGCGGCGGAATTCCTGCGTGCACAGGGTCTCAAAGTGCTGCTGCGCAACTGGCGTTGCAAGGCCGGCGAGCTGGACCTGATCTGCCAGGACGGCAAAACCCTCGTCTTCGTCGAGGTCCGCCAGCGCAGCAGCGGTACTTTTGGCGGCGCAGCCGCCAGTATCACGGCGGCGAAACGCGCTAAACTCTGGGCCGCCGCACAAATCTATCTGCAAGGTGTGCGGCCCACCCCGCCATGCCGCTTCGATGCCGTGTGCATTGAGGGCGAGCGCATCGACTGGTGGAAAAACTGCATTGAGGGATAAGGACGGCTTGCGCGCGCAGGCCGTCACGACGGCCGCGATCACGCCGGCCAGGGATGTTGATATGGAATTGAAACAACGCGTGCGTCAGCACTTTGAAGACAGCATCGCCGCCAAGCAGGCGTCCATGGATGTGCTGGCGCCGGCGATTGCCGCTGCGGCGGACAAACTGGTGCAGGTGCTGATTACCGACGGCAAGATCCTGTCGTGTGGCAACGGCGGTTCGGCTGCCGACGCGCAGCACTTTGCTGCCGAGATGGTCGGCCGCTTCGAGCGCGAACGCCCCGGTCTGGCTGCAATCGCACTCAGCACCGATACCTCGGCCATTACCGCCATTGCCAACGATTACGACTACGACATGGTGTTCTCCAAGCAGGTGAGCGCCATTGGCCGGGCCGGCGACGTGCTGCTGGCGATTTCCACCTCGGGCAACTCGCCCAATGTGGTGTCGGCCATTCATGCCGCGCACGAGCGGCAGATGTCGGTGATTGCGCTTACCGGCAAGGATGGCGGGCAGATTGGCGAGATTCTCGCTGGCGACGACATCCATCTGTGCGTGCCGTCGCAGCGCACCGCGCGCATCCAGGAAGTACACATTACCGCCATCCACGCGCTGTGCGATGCGGTCGATTATCTGTTGTTGGGGGGCGAATGATGGTGAAGAAACTGCTGCTGGCATCCTTGCTGGCATCCAGCCTGTCGGCCTGCGTGCCGGTACTGGTGGCGGGCGGCGTGGCCGTCGGTGCATGGATAGGCTCGGACCCGCGCAAGAGCGAAACGCAAGCCGATGATTTCCAGATGGGCACCCGCGTGCTCAACAAGGTATATGACACCTACAAGAGCGCCGCGCACGTCAACGTCAATGTCTTCAACGGCTGCATGCTGCTGACCGGCGAAGTGCCGGATGAAACGGTGCACGCCGCCGTGCTGCAGATCGCGCGCAGTGAAAAGGGCCTGAAGCAGCTGCACGACGAGCTGGTGATCGCACCGCCGTCGGGCACTGGCGATCGCGCCAACGACACGCAGCTGTCGGCCCGCGTGAAGGCTGCCGTGCTGGGCCAGGCTGGCGACGCCAGCTCCATCCACATCTCCATCATCACCGAGCGCAAGGTGGTCTACCTGATGGGCAGCACCACGCCCGAAATTGCCGACCGCGCCGCCAAGGCCGCCGCCAATGTGAGTGGGGTGGTGCAGGTGGTGAAGTTGATGCAGTACACCGACGCGGCGCGCTAAGGGCTGGTCGTCATGAGGTCGCAAATGCGCACCGCCGTGGCGGCAGGCATGGCCCTGTTGCTGTTGCTGCCAGCCGCCGTGCAAGCCAGAATCTGTACGCCGCGCCAGGCAGAGGCGGCCGATGCAATGGTAGACCGGCTGGACAGCTGGTCGCGGGTGGCGCAAATGCGTACCCGCTACGGCCATTGTGATGATGGCGCGATTGCGGAAGGCAATAGCGAGGCGATCGCCCGTTTGCTGGTGGATCACTGGGCCAGCTTGCCGCAACTGGTCAGCCTGATACGGCGCGACTCTGCTTTGCAGCCCTTCGTGCTGCGCCACCTGGATGGCTCGCTGGCGGATGCTGATCTTTTCAAGATCAAGCAACTGGCACAGACCGCCTGCCCGGCCGGCGCGACGGCGCTGTGTGCCGAGCTGGCCGCAACTGCGGCGGCAGGACTGACCGACCAGCAATAGCCGCTGCGTCAGAACAGCCCGGCAATATCCTTGGCAATCATTGCCGCGATCAATGGCTCGGCCGGTGCGGTCGGGTGCTGCTGATCGTTCTGGAACCACTCCGGCTTGCTGATCACTGGCGCCAGCAAGAAGGGTGTGAGCGAGACGCGCTCTGCCTTGGCAATTTCACCGTACATCGCGGCAAAGCGCTTGGTGTAGTCCGGGCCGAAATTGGGCGGCAATTGCATGCCGATCAAATGAACTTGTGCCCCCGAACGCCGGGCTAACTGCACCATGGCTTGCAGATTGGCCTTGGCCTTGTCCAGCGGCAGGCCGCGCAACCCGTCGTTGGGGCCGAGTTCGATCAGCACCCAGCGCGGTTTGTGTTGCTGCAGCGCCGCAGGCAAGCGGGTGAGCCCGCCTGCAGTGGTTTCGCCGGATACACTGGCGTTCACTACCTGCACGGTCTTGCCTTGTGCTGCCAGCAGTTTGCCCAAATGTACAGGCCATGCCTGATCGGCCGGCAGGCCGTAGCCTGCCGACAGGCTGTCGCCGAATACCAGCAACACCGGCTTATCTGCCGCTGTCGCCATGGCGCTTTGCAGTGCCAGCAGTGCACCGATCAACCAGAACAAGAGCCGCTTCATGACTGCCAATACTCCTTTGCTGCGTGCCGAAAACCTCGGCAAGCATGTCGTTGTTGCCGATGGTGAGCTGGACATTCTGGCTGGTGTAACGTTCAACCTGCAAGCCGGCAGCAGTCTGGCCATCGTCGGCGCGTCCGGCTCGGGCAAGTCTACCTTGCTGGCCTTGCTGGCCGGGCTGGATGTACCGACGCGGGGAGAAGCATGGCTGGCTGGCTCGGCGCTGTCCACGCTGGATGAGGATGGCCGCGCCCGCCTGCGTGCCCGCCATGCCGGCTTCGTGTTCCAGTCCTTTCAGTTGCTGCCCGAGCTGACCGCGCTGGAGAACGTGATGCTGCCGCTGGAGCTGCACGCCGGCAAGGGCCAGCCGCGCAAGACACTGGAGGCCACCGCGCGCGAGTGGCTGCAGCGCGTGGGCCTGGGCAGCCGCATCGACCATACGCCGCGCACCTTGTCCGGTGGCGAGCAGCAGCGCGTGGCGCTGGCGCGCGCCTTTGCTGCCAAGCCGCAACTGCTGTTTGCCGACGAGCCAACCGGCAGCCTCGACACCCATACCGGCGAGCAGGTGGCCGAGCTGTTGTTCGAGCTGAACCGCGAAACCGGCACCACGCTGGTGCTGGTCACGCACGACAATCTGCTGGCGGCACGCTGTGGTGCCAGGCTGCGCTTGGGCGCAGGCCAGATCGTCGACCGGGACGGCGTTTGATGCTGGCGCTGCGGCAATTCCTGCGCGGCTTGCGGGCCGGTCACTATCGCACGCTGCTGCTGGCGCTCATCGTTACCATTGCTGCGCTGACGGCGGTGGGGCTGTTTGCCGAGCGCATGCAGCGCTTGATGAATACCGAATCGAACAACCTGCTGGCCGCCGACGCGGTGCTGACCGCCGACCACGTGATTCCGCTTGCCGCGCTGGCCTCCGTGCAACCCTATGGCCTGCAGACTGCACAGACGGCTGCCTTCCCCAGCATGGTGGGTGCAGGGGATGCGGCGGTACTGGCCAGCGTGAAGGCCATCAGCGGGCCATACCCGCTGCGTGGCAAGCTATTGCTGCAAGGGCAGGGTCGTGTCAGCGGGCCGCCGCCAGCTGGCGAGGTCTGGCTGGACCCGCGCCTGGCGACGCGTTTGCAGCTGGCCACAGGCGGCACCGTGAGGCTGGGCAGCCGCGATTTCCGCATTGCCGCGCTGATCGACAAGGAGCCGGATACGGCGATTGATTTTTCCAGCCTGCAGCCACGCCTGATCATGAACGCGGTCGATCTGCAATCGACCGGCCTGATCGGCTTTGGCAGCCGGGTGAAATACCGCTTGCTGGCGGCCGGGCCGCAGCAGCAGGTTGCCGCATGGAAGCTGGCGCTCAAGCCACAGCTGGCACGCGGCGAGCGGCTGGAAGACGTGCGCGAGGCACAACCACAGGTCAAAGTGGCGTTGGAGCGCGCGGAGCACTTTTTGCGTCTGGTCACCCTGCTGGCGGCAACACTGTCCGGCGTGGCCATTTTGCTGGCGGCGCGCCGCCATGCGGCCAGCCGGGCCGATGCGGTGGCGCTGTTCGTAACCTTGGGCGCGCATCGCGCGCAAATCCGCTGGCTGTTGCTGGGCGAGCTGTTGCTGCTGTTTGGCGCCGCCGCCGTGCTGGGCGGTTTGGTGGGCTGGGGTGCGCAAACGGTGCTGGCATGGAGCATACAGGCGCAGCTGCCTGCGCCGCTGGGGCCGGGCAGCGTGTTGCCATGGCTGACCTCGTGCGCGTTTGGCGCGGTGTTGCTGGTGGGCGTGGCCGGACCGTCGCTGCTGCAACTGGCCGCCACGCCGCCACTCAAGGTGTTGCGGCGCGAGTTGACCGCGCCGCCGCGCTTGTGGCTGGCGCTGTTGTTGTCGGGCAGTGCCGCGCTGGCATTGCTGTGGTGGGTGGCGGGCTCGCTCAAGCTGGCTGGCCTGGTGGCCGGCGGTATCGTGGTGGCGCTGTTGCTGGCCGGGGTCATTGGCTGGGCACTGGTGCGCGCCTGGGCCAGCCTCTCCAGCGATTTCGCTGCGCGCATCGCCGTGCGGCAACTGCTGCGTCGCCGCTGGCTGGCTGCTGCGCAACTCGCTGCGTTGACCATTGGCTTGCTGGGTGTGTGGCTGCTGACCTCGGTGGAGGGCGATTTGCTGCGCGCGTGGCAGAACAAGCTGCCGCCTGATGCGCCCAACCAGTTTGCCCTCAACATCCAGCCCGAGCAGGCCGCTGATTTTGGCAAGGCACTGCGCGGTGTTGGCGTGCCGGGGGAGCCGCAGCTGCAGCCGATGATCCGTGGCCGCTGGGTGGCAAAAAACGGTCAGCCGGTGAAGCCTGAGCAATATGCCGAGGAGCGCGCCAAGCAACTGGCCGAGCGCGAGTTCAACCTATCCTGGGGCGAGCAGCTGCGCGTCGACAACCAGCTCAAGGCCGGTGTGCCGCTTGACCCGAAACAGCCGGGCTTTTCGGTCGAGAGCGGGCTGGCCGAAACGCTGGGCATCAAGATCGGCGACACGCTGGATTTTGATGTGGCCGGCACCCCGGTCAGCGCCAAGGTGGTCAACCTGCGGCAAGTAGACTGGGATTCGTTCAAGGTCAATTTCTTCGTGGTTGGCACACCCGAGCTGTTCCGGAATGCCCCCACCAGCCTGATTACCAGCTTCCACCTGCCGCCCGGCAGTAACCAGCAGGTCGCGCAGCTCTCAAGGCAGTTCCCCAGCGTGACCTTGATCGACGTCGGCGCCGTGCTGGCCGAGGTGCGCCGCGTGCTTGATCTGGTCTCGGGCGCGCTGCGGCTGGTGTTTGCGTTCTGCCTGGCTGCCGGCATCACCGTGCTGCTGGCCGCGCTGGAAACCACCGCACCGGAACGCCACCGTGAAATCGCCGTGCTGCGCGCACTGGGTGCCACGCGCAGTCAGATCGGTGCCATCCTGTGGCGCGAGGGTGCAGCCATTGGCGCTGCTGCTGGCCTCGTGGCCGGGCTGGCCGCCAGCGTGTGCGGCTGGGCCATCGGCAAGACGGTGCTGGAGCTGCAGGTGGGCTTCAACTGGGGGCTGCCGTTCTACAGCACCATCACCGGTTTGCTGCTGGCCGGCGTGGTGACGGCGTGGGAGCGCCGCCGGCTGGCACGCGCGACGGCGCTGGAGTTGATCCGCGATCCGGGGTGATGCCGGGCTGGTTTAATCGCCCAACCCCGGTTCACGCGCCAGCAGCGCATCGACCGCATGGCGGCGCATCTTTTCCTTGTGCTCCTGTTCGCGCTCGTCGGCCGCCAGTGCCTTGTAAAGCGCCACACACAGGCCAACCATGATGAGCGCGAATGGCAGCGCGGCGACGATGGACAGCGTCTGCAGTGCCTTCAGTCCGCCGCTGAACAGCAGCACCAGTGCCATGGCGGCAATCACGCAGCCCCACAGCAGCTTGATCCACGCGGGCGGGTTGGCGCGACCCCGGGTGGACAGCATGCTGAGCACCAGATTGGCCGAATCGGCCGAGGTGACGAAGAAGCTGACGATCAGCAGCAGTGCCAGTACCGACAGCGTTTTTGCCAGCGGCAGTTGCGCCAGCATGGCAAACAAGGTGCGCGCGTAGTCCTGCGTCTGCACGCTCAGCAGGTCGACGCCGCCCAGCAGTTGCTGGTGAATTGCCATGCCACCAAAGGCAGAGAACCAGATGAAGCTGACCAGGCTGGGCGCCAGCAGCACGCCGACGATGAACTCGCGGATGGTGCGGCCCTTGGATACGCGCGCAATGAACAGCCCCACGAACGGCGCCCAGGTAATCCACCACGCCCAGTAGAACAGTGTCCAGTCCGCCACCCATGATCCCTTGCTGAACGGCGTCAGCCGCAGGCTCATATAGGACAGGTTGTCGATATAGCCGCCCAGCGTGGTGGTGAATGACTCGACGATGAACAAGGTGGGGCCGAAGGCAATCACGGCGGCAAGCAGCAACAGCGCGATGCCGATATTGAGGTTGGACAGCCACTTGATGCCGCGCCCCACGCCAGTGAGCGACGACAGCAGCGCCAGCCCCATGGCCACGACGATGATGGCGATGTGCAGCGCATCGCTGTCCGGCACACCCAGCGTATGCGTCAGCCCGCCGGCAATCTGCAAGGTGCCCAGCCCCAGCGAGGTGACCACGCCGCAGGCGGTGGCGATGACGGCCAGCACATCGACCAGCTTGCCGAACACGCCATCGACATGGTGCCCCAGCCACGGTCGGAAGGCTTCGGACACCAGTGCCGGCAGCTTGCGGTTGAAGCTGAAATAGCCAATCGCCAGCCCCATGATGCTGTAGATGGCCCATGGGTGCAGACCCCAGTGGAAGAAGGTGTAGCGCAGTGCCGTGCGCGCTGCATCGGCGCTTTGTGCCTCGCCAGACGGCGGGTTGGCAAAGTGCGCCAGCGGCTCGGCCGCGCCCCAGAACACCAGACCGATGCCCATGCCGGCAGAAAACAGCATGGCAAACCAGCTGGCGCGGCTGAATTCTGGTTCGGCGTCCGGCCCGCCCAGCCTGATCTTGCCGAAGCGGCCAAAGGCCAGATAAACCGCAAACAACAAAAAGCCGAACACGGCCAGCAGATAAAGCCAGCCAAAGCCGCCGATGGTGGCAGACAGCATGTGCTGGGTAATGGCGGTCATGCTGGCTGGTGCAAGTGCACCCCACAGCACGAAGCCCAGGGCAATGGCGAGGGACAGGGCAAAAACCATGCAAGCTCCTTTCTATGCGCAAGGCGTGATTTTAAGTGCTTGATCTGGCTGGTTTTTGTGTCAAGGGCAATATGGGCGTGTGAAGATTGCCCTTGGGCTGCCGGGTTCATTCCCCCGGCATGGGGCCGCTGTAGCCGGCGCGTGGGCGGATCAGCTTGCCGCTGTGGCGTTGCTCCAGCGCGTGTGCCAGCCAGCCCGCCCCACGCCCGGCGGTGAACAGCGCAAAGGCCGCGCCACGCGGCAGCTGCAGCGCGCGCCGCAATGCCACCAGCGCGAAATCAATGCTGGCGGCGTGGCCCGTCAGAGTATGAACAGCGTTGTATAGCTCGCTGGTGAAGTCATCAGCCGGCAGGTGTTGCAACAACAGTTGCGCGCGCGGGTCGCCATCCGGGTAGAGCGGGTGGCCGAAGCCTGGCAGCCCGTCGCCGCGATCAAGCCTGGCCCGCAGCGCTGCGTTCAGATCGGTTTGCGCGGCCAACTCATCCCACAGCGCTTCCACCTGCTCGGTCATGCCGCCATGCTGCGGGCCGCTCAGGGCGGCCAGCCCGCCCAGCACGGCTGCGCCCAGGCTGGCTTGTGTGGAGGCAATGCAGCGCGCGGTAAAGCTGGATGCGTTCAGCTCGTGGTCGGCAGACACCAGCAGCGCCATGCGCAGCAAGTCGGCACTGGCTGCATCTACTTGCCATGCCTGCGCCAGTTGCAGATGCAGTGGCGCGGCTTGCGGCAGCAGGCCCAGCAGGCTGGCGGTGAGCAAACGCAGCAAGGCCGCTGCCGCATGGCTGGCCGGCTGTTGCCAGTGTGCACTGTTGATGGCGGTCTGGCCGAGGGCAAAGCGGGCGATCACTTGCTCGGCCAGCGGCAGGCCAGCCGTTGCCACGCAACTGGCGTGCCAGTGTGCCGGCATGGCTGGTGCTGGGGCGGCGAACGGCTGCTCGTCGCCGCACTGCCACAGCAGCGTGGCCACGTTTTCCAGGCTGGCGTGTGGCAGTAGGGCGGCCAGTGGCTGCCCTCGGTAGTACAACTGGCCGCGCTCGATCAGCGTCAATCCTGATTCCAGCACCGGCAGTCCCCAATCCAGCGTGGATCTGGCCACGCTGCCCGGCTTGCGCCCGCGCGCCTTGTTGGCCAGCAGCCGTTCCACATCGCTGCGCTTGTAGCGGCTGCCGCGTCCGTCCGGCTTGCTTTCCGCCTCTACCAGGCCACGGCTCACATAGGCGTACAGCGTCTGTTTGCTGATGCCCAGCAGGCTGGCGGCTGTGTCGGCATCGACAAAGCGCTTCATGTCCATCTCCATGAATTCATATTGATTATTCTAATCAAGATTGACGATTTATTGCCGTGGGCCGTTCAATCACTGCTTGTCTACCAGTGCGTTGGGGCACCTATGGAACACGTCGATTTTGGCAAGACCGCAACAGACTACCGTCGCCATCGCGCCGGCTTTCCACCTGCGCTATTCGAGTTGCTGGCCGGCTGGGGGATCGGGCTGCCCGGCCAGCGCCTGCTCGATCTGGGCACCGGCACAGGCACTTTGGCACGCGGTTTTGCGCAGCGTGGTGCGCAGGTTGCCGGGCTGGATACCAGCGCCAACATGCTGACCCAGGCACGGCAGCTGGATGCGGAGGTGGGCGTAGCGGTTGATTATCTGCAAGGCACAGCAGAGGCCACCGGGCTGGCCGATGGCGCATTCGACATCATCAGCGCCGGCCAGTGCTGGCACTGGTTCCGCCGCGACGAGGCCGCGCATGAAGCATGGCGGCTGCTGCGCCCCGGCGGGCGTATCGTGCTGGCGCATTTCGACTGGCTGCCGCTGCCGGGCAATGTCGTTGCCACGACTGAATCGTTGATCCTGCAGCACAACCCGGCCTGGCGCGGTGCCGGCGGCACCGGCATCCATCCCGGCCATTTTGCCGATCTGGCGCAGGCCGGTTTCAGCGGGCTGCGTTCGGCCAGTTTCGACATGGCCGTACCCTACAGCCACGAGGGCTGGCGAGGCCGCATTCGCGCCAGTGCCGGTGTGGCCGCCAGCTTGCCAGCCGAGCAGGTTGCCGCTTTCGATGCCGAACTGGCGGCCATGCTGGCGCGTGATTTTCCGACTGAGCTGTTGCAGGTGCCGCATCGGGTGTTTGCGGTGATGGGGGTTAAATGCTGACGTAAAAATTGCGCTAAGCTGTGCGATCAGTATTGACCAGCCCCTTGATCTGCCATGCCCACACTCATCTTTACCCCGCGCTACAGCGAAGACTCGCAGCTGCTCTGGAAGGCCGCCAGCCAGCAGGGCTGGCATACCGAACGCTTGACCGGCTGGCGCGTGCCCGACCATCTGCAAGGGCGCAGCGATGCGGTGTTTTACGGCGAAGCCTTGTTCGGCCCCATGCTGGCTGAGCAACTGGGCCTTGATCTGCTGCAGCCGCCAGAGGACTGGCTGGTACCCCTGCCGCACGAATACCGCTTGCGCGACATCGCGTTGAGCACACTGGCCGAGGCGCGGCGCCTGACGGCGCGGGCCTTCATCAAGCCGCCCAACGACAAGAGCTTTCCTGCCGCGGTCTACGAGGGCGCGGGGCAGCCCGAGGGTTACGACGATGCCATGCCGGTGCTGGTGGCCGAGGTGGTGCAATGGCAGGCTGAATTTCGTTGCTTCGTGCTTGATCGTCAGGTGAAAGCGTATTCGCTGTATTCGCGGCTGGGTGAGCTGCAGCGCGAACAGGGCTTTGCCAGCACGCCGGACGAGCAGGCGCAGATGCTGGCATTTGCACAGACCCTGCTGGCAGACCCGCGCGTGGATTTGCCGCGCGCTACCGTAGTGGATATCGGCCTGATCGCCGGGCGCGGCTGGGCTTGTGTGGAGCAGAACGCGGCCTGGGGCGCCGGTATCTACGGGTGTGACCCGCAGTCCGTGTTGAACGTGCTGCAGCATGCTGCTGTGCCGGTATCGCACGCAACCGGCACTTGACGCGATATCAGATTGGCGACAGCATAAGCACCATGAACTGCGCCTACGCCATCACCATTACCACCACCACGACCGCTAGCGGCGGGCGTGGGGATGGCTGTTGAGCGCAAGCTGAATCCACCCTCAAGGCCCCGCCGGTAACGGACGGGGCCTTGTTGTTTCTCCGTCCCGCCCGGCACAACACGGAGAAACACCATGCCTCACCCGCTGCCACAACGCCCGGCGCTGCTGATCATCGACATGCAGGTTGGCCTCTATCACGGCCCGGAGCGCCCCCACGCGCGCGAGATCGTGCTGGGCAACATCAACCAGCTGATCGCACAAGCCCGCCTGGCACAAGCGCCCATTTTTGCCGTGCGCCACACCGGGCCGGATGGCTCGCCGATTGCCGCTGGCAGCCCCTACTGGCAGCTGACACCTGAGCTGGCGGTCGATCCGGCGCGCGATATCGTTTTCGACAAGACCCGCCCCAGCTGTTTTGCCGGCACTGCGCTGGCCGCACAACTGGCCGAGGCCGGTTGCGACGGCGTGGTGGTGGTCGGCATGAAAACGCAGTTCTGCATCGATACCACTTGCCGCGCCGCGAGCGAACTGGGCCTGGCCGTGGTGCTGGTGGCTGATGCCCATACCTGCATGGATACGCCGCAGCTCAAGGCTGAGGACATCATCGCGCATCACAACGTGACTTTGGCGGGGCCGTTTGCCAATGTGCTGACGACTGCGCAAGTCAGGTTTGTGCACGCGTGACGGTTGGGGCCGGTGCCCCCGGGAGCTTGTTATGCCCCGGGGTTGGTGCTGTGGATCAACCAGCATCAAGAATCCGGCTTTGCCGGGCTCTAGCCGAGATGGCCGCGCAACTGCGCCCCCCGATTTGCCTAAGGACCCGTGCAATCAGTATCGGTGAGTTTGCAAATTACAGAGGGGTGTAAGTTATTGATCTGATACAGGAGTAATTTTTCAAATTCTTTTTCTAATCCTTTCTAAGAAAGAAATTTTTCTGGATTGAAAACATTCTGTTCTGTATCATTTCTGCCATCCGCAAGCCTGAGATGCCCTTTGTTGCAACGTTTTCCGATGAGAATCAACAATCTGGATTTATTTCGTGGCCTGGCCGCCTGGCTGGTCGTACTGTTCCATTTGCATGGCGATACCGGGGCGTTGCTGCCGGGTTTGTCCGGCTTTGGCTGGATAGGCGTAGACATTTTCTTTGTCATCAGTGGTGCCGCCATTTCCAGCAGCGCATACCGCTTGTATGGGAAATATCAAGACCAATGGAAAGGCATTTACTGGCAGCACCGGATAAGGAGAATCTATCCGCTGTATATTCTTGCGGCACTGGTGTCGGCGTGGTATTTCGCTGGATACAGGGAGAGCGGACAGTGGGGTGAGGGCGCTTTCCAGCTGCTAAGCCACCTTTTGATGTTGCATGGTTTTTTCCCTTGGACATGGCAAGGCCTGCTTGGGCCGGCGTGGAGCCTTGCCATTGAATTCCAGTTTTATTTGCTGATGATGCTTGCATGGCCGTGGCTATCCAGACAACGCGCGGTTGTCGTAATGACCATTGCCCTGCTGGTGTCATCGCTGTGGCTTTGTTATTTCTGGCAAGTGGCCGTGCTCGAAAGCGAATCCCTGCGCTATTTCTATACTTCGCAATTGCCGGGCCGACTTTACGAATTTGCGTTTGGTTTCTTGCTGTTCAGAATCATGCTTGCGCTTGAGCACCGTCCCGCAGTCATGTTGTACCGGGCACGTTGGCTGCTGATGGGCATTGGCGCATTTTTGCTGATTGCGTGGTATTGCGGAGCTGCGTTGAATGATGTTTCCCGGGTTGGGCAAGTGGGGGCGTGGCTGCATCAGCATGGCGGCGAGCTAGGCACACGTATCGGCATCACCATCTGTATTTTCATGGTGTTGCTGGGGGCAGGGCTGTGCCGGGAAAGCCGCCTGCTCAAACCCTTGTACTGGTTTGGTACCATTTCTTACGGTATTTATCTATCTCATACCATGGTCATTCAAGCCTTGTTCAAGGCTGGCCTCCCGGCACTGCAAGTGATCTTCTGGAGCATTCCGCTGATCATCCTGATTGCTGCAGCAACCTATTACGGCGTGGAACGCCCCTTCCTGCGCGGGCGCCTCAAGCGTGAAGTGGTTTCTTCCGGCAAGGTTGCGGGCGAACTTGCCTTGCAGGGCCGCTAGTGTGTTGCAAGGCAAGCCAGTGCGCGAATGGTTGCGCTCTGTGTCAGCAGGAGAAACGCGTTGCCGGGTCAAACGCCGGCTGGCCGTCGACCCAGTTGCGCAAGCCCAGAATGCGTTCGCCCAGCGGCGATAGCTGCGCGCGCGGGTAGCGGGTTTGCTCCCAGTCGCGCGGGTCGCCAGGGAAGGCGTAGCCGTGCGCCGGTTCGCGCTTGTACCAGCTGCCGATGCGCCGTTCGCGCAGCTCGGTGTTGGCTTCGTCGGCGGGGCTGAACGAGATGTACTGCGCCAGCCGCACCTTGTCGGTCGAGGTATTGGGGCGGATGCCGTGGGCCAGCAGGCTGTTGAAGATCAGCAGCTCACCGGCCTTCATCGGAATGAAGCGCGGCTGCCACGGCACGTTGGCCAGATCGGGCTGCCACGGGTTGCGATCAGCCGGCGCGCTGGCGCGCCAGGCTTCGAGGTTTTCAAACAGCTCGGGAATACACTGAAAGCCGCCGCCTGCCTCGGTGGTATCGGACAGCGCCAGCACGCCTTGGACGTTGACTGGCAGCGGGGTGAGGCTGGTGTCGGCATCCCAGTGGATGAAACCGCCAAAGCGGCGCTGGCCCTGATTGGGCGGGTTGAGGTTGGCGCGGTCTATGGTTACCCATAGATCGGTGCGATCCCAGATATCGACGAAGGCATCGTAGATGCGCTGCTGCTGGCGGTTATCCCATAGCCGCTGGTTCTGGTACGCCTCGACCATGCCCGAGCCGTTCAGCTCTTTCATCTCGTGATCGCGTAGCTGAGGGCGGCTCCAGCTGGCCGGGTCGTGCGGGTCCAGTTGCTGGAACTCCCACAGGAAATCGGCGGTGCGCTGCACCTGCTCCGGGCTGATTGCATCCTTGATGATCACATAGCCATAGCGCTGCCAGTGCGCAAAATCGGCCTCGCTCAGCACGCGCAGCGGCAGCTGTTTGTGCAGCTGACGCAGTTGCTCTTGCTCGGTATAGGCCACGCTGGGGTTGCCGGGACGGGCATTGCCGTATTGGTAGCGATCATTCATGGGGTCAGGCTCCGGATTGGGTGGCGCGTTGCCACTGCTGTTGGGGTGTACGGCCATTCTCGCCACCGCCGGGCTGGCCGATTACGCCGGAACTGACGTCGATTGATACGATAGTGACGTTGATGTTTGATTGAAGGGTGAGAATTGAAGCCGCAATTCGAGCATGTCATCGTGCCTGGCGGCAGTTCGTGGGCCTTGCTGTGGCGCGAGCTGCCCAGCCTGCCTTTCGAGTGGCACTACCACCCGGAATTCGAGCTGACCCTGACCCTGAACGCGCGTGGCCAGCGCTATGTGGGCGATCACCTGGGCGAATTCGACGACGGTGATCTGGTGCTGGTGGGGCCCAACCTGCCGCATACCTGGTCGGCCGCCACGCCGCTGCACCCCGAACGGCCCATGCTGGCCGTGGTGGTGTGGTTCAGCCGCACCTGGCTGGATCGTTTGATTGAGGGCCTGCCCGAGCTGGCGGTGCTGCGGCCACTGACACAGCGCGCCGCCCATGCGCTGGCATTCTCCGCCCCGGTGGCAGCACAGGTGCGGCCCTTGCTGCTGGCGCTGCACGACGCGAATGCCGCGCAGCGCGTGCCGCTGCTGCTTGATGTGCTGGTGCAACTGGCGGCCGATACGCAGTCGCAGCTCCTGGCTGGCACGGCAGCATTGCCGCCGCAGGACGCCAGCCGCGACCGTCTGGCCCGTGTACTGGACGTGTTGCATCGGCGTTTTGCCGAATCACTGTCCGTGGCCGATCTGGCCGCACAGGCGGCCTTGTCGGTGGGCGCGTTCCACCGCTTTTTCAAACGCCACACCGGGCAGACGGTGCTGGCCTACCAGACGCAGCTACGCATCGGTCATGCTTGCCAGTTGTTGATTCAGACGCAGAAACCGGTAGGCGTGATTGCCGATGAGGCGGGCTGGCGCAACCTCGCGCATTTCAACCGCCAGTTTCTGGCCGCCAAGGGCTGCACGCCGTCCGGGTTCCGCGCCCGCTACACGCACTGATCGGTGCGGGCGACCGGTGTGCTGCGCTGGCCGCCAGTCATGCTTGTTGCCCAGCCACGGCATGCCGGTGCGCTTGCGTGCCGGGGTATTTCGGCGTCAAGATGATGCAAGTGCTTGTCGTGCTTTCCAGGAGGCGGTTGATGCAGGCTTTGCGCAAAGTGACCCGGACTTTTCCATCGGCCCGCATTCCGTCGCAGGCGGGCGGGCTGCCGGTCGAGGTGTCGCTGATTGCCCAGCTGGGCCACGGTGCCGGGGATCAGGTTTATCAGGGTGTAACAGCCAGGCAGCGACAGCATGCCGAATACGTGGATGAACTGGACGAGCCATCGGCGCGGCTGGGGGCAACCGATTTTGCCAAGGGGGATGCCACGGCGCTGTATAGCTTCTCGGTCGGCCCGAATGGGCACCCGTTTCATCGCCATGCCGGCCACCGCATGTTCACGGCGATCTCGGGTAGTGGCGGGGCGCAATTGCGCTTCAGCACCGCTTCGCCAACGCAGATCGCTGCCGATCCGCAGGCGTTTTTCGATGCGCTGCGCTTCATCAATATCCCGCCGGACAGTCTGTTCACGATACGTTTCGGTGGCGAAACCTGGCATCAGTTCGCACCACTGGCCGGCAACAGGCTGCACCCGGCCTTTTTCGCCCTTTCTTGCCATACCGACGAGCTGGGGGGCGATTTGTCGCCGGCGTTGCGCGCTCAGGTGCTGGCCGATGCGGCCAATATTCCGGCATTGACCGAGCTGTTGCCGCAAAGCGTGCTCGATTTGCTGCAGGCCGAGCCGCTGACCAGACGGCAGATACCGACGACGACGCTGGCGCTTGATGCGCCCCCCGGATCCTTGCACGCGCTGATGTGCCGATCGGTGCGCTGCGGCAGCGGGCTGGTGCGCGGCTTGCTGGGGCGCAGGCGGGATGCCCAGGGCTATCTGGCTGCACAACGTCGGGAATTGCAGGTGGACGAACTGAGCGATGCCCCCGCCGGTTCGCTGCTGCCGGAGCAACTGGCCGGGCAGGCCATTCATCACGAGGACACTTTTGCGCTGGTCCTGGCTGATCCTGCGCTGGCGCGCTTGGGTGCGCCGGCTTTGCTGAGTACCCTGCTCGATGGTTTTCTGGAGAACGCCCCGTCCGGCGTTTCGCGGTTAATGGCATTTCGCAATCTGCTGGTGCGACCGATGGGCTTGCGTACTTCGCCGCTGGGCTGCCCGGTTTCATCGCTGTTGTCGAACGATAGACGCTGTTTGTTCGACCAGCGTTTTCCGGTGCTGGCACAACAGATTGCCCCGGACCTGCAGCATGCTCAGGTCGTGCTGGGCGCCGATGACAAACATCTGCAATTCCGTTCCTGCGTAGGGGTGGACGTGCTCGATGGCGGGGAGGTGCGCTTTACGCTGGGCACGCGTGTGCATTGCAAAAATGGCTTCGGCCGTTTTTACATGGCAGTGATCGACCGCGTGCACCGTGGCTACATCACGCCCACCATGCTGCGCCAGGCTGTCCGTCATCTGCTTGCCGTGCGTGCGCCCGCAACGGCTGAGCTGCCTGAATGGGATGTCGTGCAGCCGCAAATGCAGCATTAGGGGTCTCGGGCATGCATCTGTCTCCGCTGCGCTTTGCCGTACCTGCCATGGTTGCCATGTTGCTGGCTGCCTGTCAGTCAGAGCCCTTGCCGGATCGTCACGCCAGCCCGGAGGCAGCCTTGCAGGCAGCGCGCGCGGCGCTTCATCAGCATGATCTGGCCGGCTACTTTGATGCACTGGCTGACGGTACGGTACGCGATCATCTGGCCAACGCGATCATGATTTGCACCATGACCAAATCGGTAGAAGGAATGACCGTGTTGCGGAATTCCGGCCATCCCCCATCGACAGGCTGCATCGAGATCGAGAAAAAATACGGCTGGCGCGATCCGGTGCCGGGTAATTCGCCGAGCGCATTCAGGCAGGCATTGCAGCAAGTCAAGCAACCGCGCGAATTTGTTACCGAGCTGGAGGGCAATCACCGCCGTACGGATTCGGGTACCAGCTTTGTCTGGGAATATCTCGATAACGTCAAATTGACGCGTGTCGAGATTCACGGCGGGCAAGCCAGCGCGCAAGCCTCATGGGGTGGCGAGACGCGTACGGTCTATTTCGAGCGGGATCAGACCGGTTGGCGTTTCAAGCCCCACGCCCTCGAAGAATAGCGCCGCTTAGCCTTGCTGCTGTTGATGCCACCAGGCACGCGCCTGTGCTGGCCAGTCGCGCAAGCGGCCTTCGTAATACCACAGCAGCCCGCACATGCCGTACAGCGCCAACGAGGCCGGGAAGTTGGCGCTGCGCATCAGGTCCAGCACTTTCGGGTCGCGCCAGTGCCAGTACAAGGCGTAGCCGCCATCGACCGATAGCCAGATCCACAGCAGCGCCAGCGGCCAGTGACGTCAGCGGCGCTCCACCAGCGCATGCAGGCTCCAGCCTGTGTTGAGGTATGAGCGGCTAAGAAAACCCAGTGAAACGGTGCTGGCAAGGCGTGCGAAATGCGGACAGTACAATACGTACGGCAAATGAGCAGAACGTGGCCAGCAGGGTTTTGTTAGCCGCTCCTGGTGGGAATGGCCATGATGAAGCATACCGGCACATCCCAGTCCGGCGCCGGGGTAAGGGTGACACCGACCAGCAGCAGCGCGAGGCCGATGGCAAAGGTGACCAGCTTCCACGGCCGGCGGTATTCGATCAGCAGTGGCTGCCAGCGCGACCTCATAGCAGGGCAGTGCCCACAAACGCGACGCTGATGGTCAGCGCCATGCCGGCCGAGATCACCTGCATGCGGCGCAGCAGCGCGCCGCGGTCGCGCGGTTTGGGCTGCGTGGCGTGGCACAGCAGCCCGTGCAGCAACAGCGCGGCGGAAATCAGTGCCGCCAGCGTGGGTGGGCCGAACAACAGACCCAGCGCTGGCATGCCGCAGCGCAGCTCATCTGCTGGCAGGCTGCGCAGCCAGTCGTGATAGCCCCACGCGTGCCAGCCAAACAATACCAGCGGTAGCAGATACCACAGCAGCGGCCACCAGCCGGTGCGGGAGGATGGATTTTGCATTCCGGAAAAGAAAAACGGCGACGGGTGTCTCAAGCTAGCGCAAAGCCAGCCTGAGCACCGGTCACCGTTGTGCCGTGATCGTAGTGATCAGACGCTGATTTTCTTCAGCTCGTCGAAATACGTCGGGAAGGTCTTGGCGGTGCAGCCCGGGTCGAGTATGCGTACCGGCGCAGCCAGCGATACCAGCGAGAAGCACATCGCCATGCGGTGGTCGTCATAGGTGCCGATGGCAGCATCCGGCGTGAAGCTGGCCGGCGGGGTGACCACCAGATAATCCTGGCCTTCTTCGACGGTGGCGCCGACCTTGCGCAGTTCGGTCGCCATGGCGGAGAGGCGGTCGGTTTCCTTCACGCGCCAGCTTTCGATGTTGCGCAAGGTGGTGGTGCCCTCGGCGAACAGCGCTGCCACGGCAATGGTCATGGCTGCATCGGGGATGTGGTTGAAGTCCATGTCGATGGCCTTGAGCTTGCCCGATGCCGGCATGCTGGCGGCAATCCAGTTGTCGCCGCGTTCGATCACTGCGCCCATGGCTTCCAGCGCCTCGGCAAAGCGCACGTCGCCCTGGATGCTCTGCTTGCCCACACCGGTGACTTTGACCGGTGCGGCAGCAGTAGCGCCGATGGCACCGGCCGCCAGGAAGTAGGAGGCTGACGAGGCATCGCCCTCGACAAAGATTTCGCCCGGGCTGGTGTAGGTCTGGCCGCCCGGAATGACGAACTCGCTCCAGCCGTTGCGCTGTACGGTGATGCCAAAGCGCTTGAGCAGGTTGAGGGTGATTTCGATATACGGCTTGGAGATCAGCTCGCCCACCACCTCAACGGTGAAGCTGCGGCCGGTGAGCGGCAGCGCCATCAGCAGGCCGGTGAGGAACTGGCTGGATACGTTGCCCTTCACTGCCACGCGGTCACCGGCGATCTGGCCCGGTTTGATCTGCAGCGGCGGGTAGCCTTCGACGCCCAGGTAGTCGATTTGCGCGCCAGCCTGGCGCAGCGCATCGACCAGATCGCCAATCGGGCGTTCGTGCATGCGGGCCACACCTTCCAGCTTGTAGGTGCCGCCGGCCAGTGCCAGTGCAGCGGTCAGCGGGCGGAAGGCGGTGCCGGCGTTGCCCAGGAACAGGTCGGCTGTCTTGACCGGGAAATCGCCGCCGCAGCCGTGCACGCGGAAGTCACGGCTGTCACCGATCTGCTCCCATTGCACGCCCAGCATGGCCAGTGCTTCCAGCATGCGTTGCGTGTCGTCCGAGGCCAGCAGGCCCTTCACCAGCGTTTCGCCACGGCTGAGCGCGGCCAGCAGCAGGGTGCGGTTGGAAATGCTCTTGGAGCCGGGCAGGTCAACGGTGCCGGCAACGCGGGAAATCGGGGAGAGGTCGAGGTATTCCATGGGCCGTGATCTCAGAGAGGGGCGTTGATGGTGGAGGGCCAGATGTCGGGGCGCAGGCGCGCAACGGCGGCGGCCACGCGCGGGGCATCGAGCTGGTTCAGGCAGTTCATGTGGCCGAGCGGGCAGCTGCGCTCGAAACAGGGGCTGCATTCCAGGTCGAGCGTGACGATCTCGGCCTGCGCCGACAGCGGCGGCGTGAATTCAGGGCTGCTGGAGCCATAAATGGCCGCCAGCGGCACTTGCAGCGCGGCGGCAACGTGCATCAGGCCCGAGTCATTGCAGACGGCGACGCTGGCAAAGCTCATCAGGTCGATGGCTTCGGCCAGCGTGGTCTGGCTGGCCAGATTCTGCACGCCGGGCGCCAGTGCGGCGATCTCGTCGGCGATTTCCTTGTCCTTGCCCGAGCCGAACAGCCACACCTGCAGGCCGCGCGACATGGCATCACGCGCGAACTCGGCAAAGTGTTGCGCCGGCCAGCGCTTGGCCGGGCCGTATTCGGCGCCTGGGCAGCAGGCCACGATGGGGCGGGCCAGGTTCAGGCCCAGCTTGTGCAAGGTGGCCTGGCGTTCTGCGCTGTTCACGCGCAGGCGCGGGTGCGGTATCGGGCGGGCCGGTGCTTCGCCTGCCACTTCGGCCAGCGCGGCAAAGCGCTCGACCATTTGCGGCAGCTCGGCCGGCTTGAGTACGCGCAGGTCGTTGACGAGGCCATAGCGCGCTTCGCCAGTCCAGCCGGTGCGCACCGGGATGCCGGCAAAGAACGGAATCAGCGCCGACTTGAGCGAATTGGGCAGCAGAATGGCCTGATCGTAACCGCGCTGCTTGAGCTGGCGTGCCAGCTTCCAGCGTGCGCCCAGCTTGAGCTGGCCGTGGCCGAAGGGGTTGTCGAACGACTCGCTGATCTCGGCCATGCGCGCATGCAGCGGGCGCGTCCATGCCGGCGCCAGCACATCGATCTGCGCGTCGGGGTGCAGCGCCTTCAGCCGCGCATACAACGGCTGGGCCATGATGGCGTCACCGACCCAGGCGGGGGCGACAATCAGGATTTTCTTCATGCGACTTCAAGTGCAAAGCGGCGCAGTGCGCCGCTTTGGGGTTGTGCGCCGGAACGGTTGGCAAAAGTCCGGTGGCAAGGCGTACGACGCGCAGGCAGTACAAGGCGTACGGCAAGCGAGTACAACGCAGTCAGCGGATTTTTGCCGTCCGATCAGTGGTGGCCTTTGATGACTTCGCCGGCCCGCAGCTTGTACAGCGTGCCACAGTACGGGCACAGGGCCTCGCCTTTCTTTTCGATCGGCAGGAACACGCGCGGGTGGCCGTTCCAGGCGATCTGGTCCGGCGTCGGGCAGTGCAGCGGCAGGTCGGCAGCGCCAACTTCGATCACGCGCTGGGTGTTTTCTTTTTGCACGGTCATTGCTTGCTCCTCAATCAGACCAGAGTCAGCCATTCAGCGCGCTTCTCATCGCGGCCTTGCACGATGTCGAAGTAACGCTTCTGGATTTCCGTCGTGATCGGGCCACGCGAACCAATGCCGATCGGGCGGTTGTCCAGCTCGCGGATCGGAGTGACTTCGGCTGCGGTGCCGGTGAAGAAGGCTTCGTCGGCGATATACACTTCATCGCGGGTGATGCGCTTCTCGATCACCTGCAGGCCCATTTCGGTGGCGATCTGGAACACGGTGTTGCGGGTGATACCGTCCAGGCACGAGGTCAGGTCCGGCGTGTAAATCTTGCCGCCACGGATCACGAAGATGTTTTCGCCCGAGCCTTCGGCCACATAGCCGTCCACGTCCAGCAGCAGGGCTTCGTCATAGCCGTCCTGCGCTGCTTCCTGGTGGGCCAGGATGGAGTTCATGTAGTTGCCGTTGGCCTTGGCCTTGCACATGGTGATGTTCACGTGGTGGCGGCTGAAGCTGGAGGTCTTGACGCGGATGCCGCGCTCCAGACCTTCCTTGCCCAGGTAAGCGCCCCACGGCCATGCCGCAACGATCACCTGCACATTGTTGGCCGGTGGTGCGATGCCGAGTTTTTCCGGGCCGTAGAACGCCATCGGGCGCAGGTAGCCGGCCAGGAGCTTGTTCTCGCGGATCACGGCCAGCTGGGCCGCGTTGATTTCTTCCTTGGAGAACGGCAGGTTCATGCCGAGAATCTTGGCCGAATTGAACAGGCGGTTGGTGTGATCCTGCAGGCGGAAAATGGCTGCGCCCTTGCTGGTTTCATACGCGCGCACGCCTTCGAACACGCCCATGCCGTAGTGCAGAGTATGGGTCAGTACGTGGGTGGTTGCTTCGCGCCAAGGCACGAGCTTGCCGTCGTACCAGATGACGCCATCGCGGTCGGCCATCGACATGGGAGTTCTCCTAGTTGAATTCGGTGTCGCAAAGCCTTCGATTGTAACGGAAAACCACGTCATTCATCCTGTCTTTCAGCGGAAAAACGCGCTGGGCGCCACGCCGAAGTGGCGGCGAAACATGGCGGTAAACGCACTCGGACTGTCGTAGCCGCAGTCCAGCGCCACATCGACGATTTTCATGCCACAGGCCAGTTTTTCCAGCGCCAGCAACAGCCTGGCTTGCTGACGCCACTGGCCGAAGCTCATGCCGGTGGCGCGGTTGAAACGGCGCTGCAAGGTGCGGGCGTCCACGCCCAGTTGTGCTGCCCAGTCGGCCACCGTTGCGGTTTCGTCCGGTGCGCTGGCCAGTTGCGCGCAGATGGCTTGCAGTTGCGGGTCGGCTGGCTGTGGCAGGTGCAGTGGCAGGGTGGGCAGCAGCAGGATTTCATCCAGCAGCAGACGGCTCAGACGGCTGGCGCGGCTGTTGGCCGGGTAGGGCGGCTCCAGCGTGGTGGCGGCCACGATCAGCTCGCGCATCAGCGCCGATACCGCCAGCACCGCGCACTGCTGTGGCAGGTCGGGCGCGGCATCGGGGCGGATGAACAGCGTGCGCATCTGCACGTGGCCGACCATGCGCACGTGGTGCTGCGTGCCCGCTGGCATCCACAGCGCGCGGCTGGGCGGCACCACCCAGCGGCCGGCGCTGGTCGTCACCAGCATCACACCCTGCACGGCATGGATGAGCTGCGCATGCGGGTGCTGGTGCCACGGTGTTTCGTGCTCGGGCAGGTAGTCCTGCGCCATGGCGACCACGGCTTCGCTGCTGTGGTGGTAGCTCAGATAGCGTGGCGGTTTGTCGAGCATGCAGTCTTTTTTGCGATGATTGTTGCCTGATTCTCGCAGGACGGGCGTGGGCGATGCAATTAGCATCGTTCGTGTTTGTTCAAGGAGGGATGTTCATGAATCAGGCAGACAGCGCCGCATTGGCGCGCGGCACGGCCGGCACCGGTTTTGGCGTATTGGGCGCCATCAGTGGCGCACATTTTCTCAACGACATGATTCAGTCGTTGATCCTGGCGATTTATCCATTGCTGAAGAGCAATTTCGCGCTGACTTTCACGCAGATCGGGCTGATTACTTTTACGTATCAGGTGACGGCCTCGCTGCTGCAGCCGCTGGTGGGTGCGTATACCGACAAACACCCGCAGCGCTATGCGCTGCCGTTCGGCATGGCGTGCAGTCTGTCCGGCCTGTTGTTGCTGGCCTTCGCACCCGGCTTCGGCTGGTTGTTGCTGGCGGCGGCGTTGATGGGCACGGGCTCGTCGATCTTCCACCCCGAGTCGTCACGTGTGGCGCGGCTGGCTTCGGGCGGGCGGCACGGGCTGGCGCAGTCGCTGTTCCAGGTGGGCGGCAATGCCGGTAGCGCCATGGGGCCGCTCTTGGCGGCGTGGATCATCATTCCGCATGGTCAGCACAGTGTGGCCTTGTTCGCACTGGCCGCGCTGCTGGGTATCGTGATCCTGTGGCAGATCGGCAGCTGGTATCAGCGCCAGCACCTGTCACGGCCGCGTGCCGCGCGGGCGGTGGTGGATAACGGCCTGTCGCGCCGGCAGGTGGGTGGCGCCATGCTGGTGCTGATGGCACTGGTGTTTTCCAAGTATTTTTACCTGACCAGCATCAGCAGCTATTTCACCTTTTACCTGATCCAGCGCTACCAGCTTTCGGTACAGGCGGCGCAGCTGCATCTGTTCGTGTTTCTGGCTGCGGTGGCGGCCGGCACCATACTCGGTGGGCCGATAGGCGACCGCATCGGTCGCAAGCGCGTGATCTGGTTTTCCATTCTGGGCGCTGCGCCATTTACGTTGCTGTTGCCGCATGTGGGGCTGGAATGGATAGGCGTGCTCACTTTCGTGATCGGCTTCATCCTCGCCTCGGCGTTTTCAGCGATTCTGGTTTACGCGCAGGAGCTGATGCCGGGTCGGGTGGGCATGGTGTCGGGCTTGTTCTTTGGTTTTGCCTTCGGCATGGGCGGCATTGGTGCCGGTGTGCTGGGGCATCTGGCCGACAGTCACGGCATCGAGTATGTCTACCGCCTGTGTGCGTGGCTGCCGCTGCTGGGCTTGCTGACGGCGCTGCTGCCAGAGATGCGCAAGCATCGCCAGGCCTGAGGAGCCCTTGCGAATGACCATGAAAAAAGCCCAGTCAGTGACTGGGCTTTTTAAAACTGGAGGCGCGAGCCGGAGTCGAACCGACCTACACGGATTTGCAATCCGGTGCATAACCGCTTTGCTATCGCGCCATCAAGAAAAATGGGAAAGTAATACTTTCCCATTTTATCTTTGGTAACTGGAGCGGGATAAGAGGCTCGAACTCTCGACCTATACCTTGGCAAGGTATCGCTCTACCAACTGAGCTAATCCCGCATACTGTATACAAATCACTGAAGGGATGGAGCGGGATAAGAGGCTCGAACTCTCGACCTATACCTTGGCAAGGTATCGCTCTACCAACTGAGCTAATCCCGCATCTGCTTCAGTGCTGCAACAGAGGAACGCATTATGGTTTCCCATCCGCCGTCTGTCAACACCAACCCACAAATAAATTGCAGAAATATGGCTAGAGGCTTGAACTAGCGTATAAAATCACAGTTGCCGATGCGGGCGTGGTGGGATGCACCGCGCAGGAAGATGGCTTCGGCAGTTGGGGTATTGCTGTTTGCAATCGATCACCCGCACGGGACAGCCCGGCGGATTTACATGGAAGGAACTGCCATGACCAAAAAAGTGGTGACACTGGCGCATTACTACTGCCAGCCCGAAATCCAGCAGATGGCCGACAAGGTCGGCGACAGTCTGGAACTCTCCCTCTATGCCAAGGAATGCGGCGCTGACACCATCGTGTTCGCCGGTGTGCGTTTCATGGCCGAAACCGCAAAAATTCTGAACCCGCAGGCTGAAGTGATCCTGCCGGATTCGCGCTCGACCTGTTCGCTGGTGACACAGACTGATGTGAATGCGCTCAAGGCATGGCGCGAGGCGCACCCGGATCACGTGCACGTGAGCTATATCAACAGCTCGGCCGAGCACAAGGCGCTGTCGGACTGGATCGTGACTAGTCGCAACGTCGACGACATCATTGCGCACATCTATGCCGAGGGTAAGCAGGTGATCTTCTCGCCCGACCGCAATATGGGCGCTTACCTCAACTTCCAGTACGACTACGGCATGCCGCTGTGGAGCGCCGTTTGCGAAGTGCACGACAAATTCAACCAGAGCGCGCTGGACGAGGCCTTTGCCAGCGTGCAGGGCGCCAAATACCTGATCGCCCATCCGGAAAGCCCGCTGCCGGTGCTGCAACAGGCCGACTATGTCGGCTCGACCTCGGGCATGCTGAACTGGGTGAAGAGCTATGCTGCCGAGCCGGACGCGGTGATCTTCGTCGCCACCGAAGACGGCATCCTCTACAACATGGGGCTGGCCCGTCCTGACCTCGATATCCGCCAGGCACCGATCTATGCCGGTTGCCAGTGCAACTCGTGCCCGTACATGAAGATGAACACCATCGAGGCGGTGAAACGTGCGCAGGCGGGCGAGGGTGTGCGCATCGATTACCTGAGCGATGCGCAGATGGAGGCGGCACGCCAACCGATCGAGCGGATGCTGGAGTTCTCCAAGCGTTATTACCAGTAACGGTGCAGTAAAAACGGGCGGTTTACCGCCCGTTTTCATGTGGAGTGCGCATGCAACGCTTTGATTATCTGGTTTTCATTGGTCGTTTTCAGCCGGTGCATCTCGGTCACCTCAAGGTGATTGAGGCGGCGCTGGCGCAGGCCGACAAACTGATCGTGATCTGCGGCTCGTCGCGGCAGGCAATCAGCCCGCGCAACCCGTTTACCCAGTCCGAGCGCGAGGCCATGCTGCGCGCGGCACTGCCGGCGGAATGGCAGGAGCGCGTGTTCGTCGTGGGCTGCTCGGACCGCATGTACAACGACCAGCAGTGGGTGACCGAGGTACAGAGCCTGGTCGACAAGGTGATCGCGGTGGATACCGCCAGCCTGGGCCATCGCGCGGCCGAGTTCAGCATCGGGCTGGTGGGCAGCAGCCGCAACCGCAACAACTACTACCTGCAGTTGTTTCCGCAGTGGCAGCGCGTCGAGGTGCCGGATGAGCCGGGCATCGACGCCGCGCAATTGCGCGATTGCTTTCTGAGCGACACCTGCAGCGATTTCGAGCACTGTGCCGACAAATTGCCGCCAGCGGTATTTGATTGGTTGATGCGCTTCAAGCAGGGCGAGGTCTATCCCTATGTGGTGGCCGAGCAGCGCTATTTGCAGGATTTCCGTCAGCGCTGGGCCGCCGCGCCCTATCCGCCCACCTTTGTGACAGTGGATGCAGTAGTGATCCACTCCGGCCATATCCTGCTGGTGCGGCGGCGCGGCATGCCGGGGCGCGGGCTGTGGGCGCTGCCGGGTGGTTTCGTCGAGCAGGACGAGCCGATCCGCGATGCGGTGATCCGAGAGCTGAAAGAGGAAACGCGCCTCAAGGTGCCGTCACCGGTGCTGGCCGGCTCGATCCGCGCCAACCGCGTGTTTGACCACCCGCAGCGTTCGCTGCGTGGCCGTACCATCACGCATGCTTTCCTGATCGAGCTGACGCCGACCGGTGACGGTCTGCCCAAGGTACGCGGCGGCGACGATGCCGACCGCGCCAGCTGGGTGCCGCTGTCCGAGTTCAGCCGCATGGAGGCGCAGCTGTTCGAGGACCACTTCTATATCGTGAACTGGTTTCTCGGCCAGATTTGACGGTGCCGCTGTCTGCCTAACTGCGGGTGCGTTCCACCGCCAGTTCTGGCGGATGCGCCAGCGTCTGGTAGACCACGCAATAACGCTTGGTCAGTTTGAGCAGGCTGGCCAGCTCTTCGTCGCTGGCATCGGTGTCGAGCTGGATGTGCAGGCGTATGCGTTGAAAGCCAACCGGCGCCGTCTTGTCCACGCCGAGCGTGCCACGAAAATCCAGATCGCCTTCGGCGCTGAGTAGCGCATCGCGCAGCACGATGCCCAGTGCGGTGGCGACGGCGCTCAAGGTAACGCCGGCGCAGGCCACCAGTGCTTCCAGCAGCATATTGCCCGAGCACGCCTGCATGCCGCTGCCGCCGGTGGCGGGGTGCAGCCCGGCTGCAACCATGGCTTTGGCGGTTTCCACATTGCAGCTGATGCCTTCGCCCAGCCGCCCCTCGGCGCGCAGCGTGAGCTGCGCTGCAGCGGGTTCGGTGCGGTAGCGTTCCTTCAGTGGTGTCTGGATGGCGCGCAGTTGTTCGCTTTGCATGGATATCTCGCACGACAGTGACGATGTCTCATCATGGCATGTGCAGGGCAATCTGCCGCGCCAAAGGCTGTTACGCCTTGGTCAACTGGCAGCAAAACTGTCTGGCCGGCTTGTGGCGCTACTTGCTCTCAAAGGTGCGCGGGGGTGTGCAGGCTTACCTGCGGCCGCCACCGCCACTGGTAGGCCAATGCGCAAACTTCCACTCGTCGTAGGTCTGCTTGTCGGCAAAGCCGACGTATTGCGTGGGGAAGTTGGCCTGCTTGAGCGGCTTGTCGCGCGATTTGCTGAACACGCCCATGAAGCCGCCACCTGGCGCGGCGATATAGCTCCAGTCCTCGCCGGTGATCGGGTCTTTGTACGGGCGGCGCAGATAGTGGCGCGGCGTGGGCGAGCGCGAATCCTGCACCAAGTCGTCGATGGACTTCGGGTACTGGCCGGGCATGGTTTTTTCTTCGTTGTAGCGCTTGATGGCAATGCGGATTTCGTCGCCATAGCGCAGCAGCTCGGCCTCGCGCGCACGCTGGCTGCGCGTTTGCCACACGTCACCCACCTCGGCGAGATAGATGGCCATCACCAGCACCATCATCAGCGCCCACAGGTAGGCAAAGCCGCCTTGCCGGCTAGTACGACTTGAACGGTTGCCCATCACTGCCGGTGCCATCGGCACCGCTCTTCACGTCGTATACACCCGCGCCGCCCTCGGGCGCGATGATCTGCCAGCTGTCGCGGCGGCTGGTGATCGGGTCCACCGGCACTTCGCGCAGGTAGTGGCGCTCAACCAGTTCCTGCAGGTTGCCCGGGTAATGGCCGGTATCGGCATAGAACTTGTCCACCGCATCGCGCATGGCGACCAGATTGTGCTTGAGCACGGTCTCGGCGGCGCGGTCGGTTTGCTGGAAATAACGCGGCACCACCAGCGTCAGCAGTGTGGCCATGATGGCCAGCACCACCAGCAGCTCGATCAGCGTGAAGCCGCGTTTGCGATTCAACTTGCGGAGCATGGATTACCACTTGCGATAGGGGGAGCCATTCAGGCCCACCCCGTTGGACAGCGAAAATACATCGTACACGTCGCGCCCTTCTTCGGGCGAGTCGGCCGAGCTGGCATAGCTGCGCAGGCCCCACGTTTCGGCATCGCTCTTGCTGGGGCAATCGCAGAACGGGTCACGCGGGATGCGGCGCAGGAAGTAAATCTTCTTGCCGGTGGGGTCTTTCAGGTCTTTCACGCCATCAACGAGCGTTTTGAGGTCGGGTGGGTAGCCGGTGTCTTCCAGTGATTTGTTGACCCGACCATCGTCGACCGCCTGCTTGTAGGCATCAATGCCACTGCGCATTTGCCACAGCGCCTGGCGCAATTGCTCTTCTCGCGTGCGCGTGGCCGCGATTTGCGACAGCGGCAAGGCAACCGACGCCAGCACGGCGAGGATGGTGAGGGTCACCATCAGCTCGATCAGCGTAAAGCCGTGCTGGCGCAAAGCCGGTTTCATCAACGGCGGCCCATGCTCGAGCCGCGCGGCTGTTCGGCGGGTTGGGGTACCGGCTGCTCTACCACGACCGGCGCTGGTACTGGTGCGGGAACCGGTACCGGTGCGGCGGGTGCACCGTTGCCGTTGCTGTTGATGTTCATTGTCGATGCGTCGCGCAGGCGCAGCGGCTCGGTGGTCAGCAGACCATCGGTACCACTGTTGAAGTTGGTGACGTAGCCAGCCGGTGTCGGCAGGCTGCGTACGATGTGTGGCGTGATCAACAGCACCAATTCGGTACGCTTGGTTTCTGTTTGCTTGGAGCCAAACAGGCGATTGAGCAGCGGAATGTCGCCAAAACCGGGCAATGAATTGCCCGACGAGGTCTCGGTGCGGCTCAAGAGGCCGGCCAGCACCTGCGTTTCGCCATCGCGCACCGACATATTCGTTTCGGCGCGACGCGTGCCGATGGTGTATACGACCGAGCCCTGTTTGGTTTCGCTCTTGTCGGTGATGTTGGACACTTCCATGGTCAGCTTGACCGAGATGTCCGAATCCTGCGTCACCAACGGTTCGACATTCAAGGTCAGGCCAACGTCCTGATAGGCGACCGACTCGGTGGTCACACCGTTCGATACCGTCGAGGTCACCACCGGTACGCGGTCACCAATCAGTATCTTGGCCTTGTCGCGGTTTTTCACGCGGATCTTGGGGTTGGCCAGTACGTTGGTATTGCCCTTCTGCTGCAGGAAGTTGGCCGTTGCCGTCGGGTCACCCAGGTTGACCAGCACATTCTTGCGGTTGATTGCGCTCAGCGCATCCATGGTGATCTGGCCCGGCGTAAAGGTGCCGGAGGTGCCCGCGATAATGACGCCGTTGGAGGTGGTGGTGGACGGAGTGCTGCCGGTATAACCGCCCACACTGGCGCTGATGGCGCCCGGATACTTGATGCCCAGGTTCAGCAGGTCGGAGCTGGATACATCCAGCACCTGCACATCAAGCACCACCTCGGACTGCGGCAAATCCTGTGCGGCAATCAGGCGCTCGGCCACGGCAATGGCATCGGGTGTATCGCGCATCACGATCATGCTCAGGCGCTCGTCGATGTAGACGTCGCGTGTTTTCACCATCTGCTTCAACATGGCCAGTACCTGCTTGGGGTCGGCGTTGTTGAGGTAGAAGGTACGCATCACCAGATCCTTGTAGTCGCGGTCCTTGTCGGGGCGCTTCGGGTAGATCAGGATGGTGTTGTCGTTGAGGATTTTCTTGTCGAGCTGATTGGTGGTCAGCAAGAGGTTGATCACGTCCTCGACGGTCGTATCGCGCGCATAGATGGTGGTGCGCAGGGTCGATGGCACATCGCGGTCGAAAATGAAGTTGACCTTGCCGATGCGCGAAATGATGTCGAATACGCTGAAAATCGGCTGATCGCGGAACTGCAGCGAAATCGGGCTCTTCAGCGCCTGCGCCAGTGCCGGTTTCAGGCTGGTTTCGCGCGCCTTGCGCGATTCCAGCTCGGTCTTGAGCTGCAGAGCGCCCAGCGAGCGCGGGTTGTCACCCAGCACCTGCTGGGTGATTTCCAGTGCTTCGTCCGGGCGGGTGTCCTTGATCGAGCGGGCGTACTTGATCTTGGAGTCGAGCACGATGCCAGCCTCGATCAGCTTGAGGCCTTCCTTGGCGCGCTGATTGTTTGCGTCGTAGCTGAGGATTTGCTGGTAGTTTACCAGCGCCTTGGCCAGTCCCTCGGGCGTGCCCGAGTTGCGACCATCGTCGGCCTCTTTTTGCAGCTTGCCGATGTATTCATCGCGCTGGCGTTCATAGGTGGCGCGCAGCGGGATGTCGTCCGGATCTTTCTTCAGCGCGTCCTGCAGCGTGTTCAGGCCTTGCGGCGCGCTGCCCTGCTGGATCTGGTCGATGGCGGTATTGCGTGCACGTTCGGACGCACAGCCGCTGAGGATACCCGCGGCGATCAAGGTCATGGTCAACGCACGTTTCACGGCGTTCCTCCTATCGGCAGCACCTGCTGCTGATTCAATGGCAGATAAGTAAACACGATTTGCTGGCGCGAAATCTGGTCGACGCGATAGGCGCCGAGCACGGTTTCACCCAGTCGTACGCGACCCAGCGCGTCGCACTGGGTGCAAATCACATATTGCTGGCCGGCTGCCTCGACAACGAACTGGTCGGCACCGTTGTTGTGCCATGTGGCTACGATGCTGAATGGCAGCGGCGGGGCAACCGGCACTGGCGTGGGCGGCGGCGGCCCGGGTGTGGGTGTCGGCGGCGGAGTGGGCGCCCAGGTCTGTTTCGGGAACAGGTTGGTTACGCCGCTGGCGTTGCTGGCGCCAGAGGCAGCCGGCTTGTTGGCGGCAACCGCGCTGGCCGACGATGCCTGTGGCGCCGATGCGCTGACAGCCTGCGAGGCTGCGGCAACGCGGCCGCTGCTGCGGGCGTGGGTATCCAGTTCCGGGTCTTCGGTATTGCGGCCCTGCCACCAGGTGTAGCCGACAGCAGCCAGAGTCAGGCCCAGCACGATTTGCAAAGGACGGGACAGCATTACGGTGTCTCCGTCAGGTAGCTGATCTGCATTTGTGCGGTCAGTTGTTCGTCGGCAATCTGCGCACGGCTGACTGAGAAGGTTTCGATGCGCACGCCGGGAATTTTTTCCAGGTCGGTCATGAATTGGCGGAATGCGTCATAGGTCCCGGTAGCAGGAAACTGCACGCCATAACGCATCAGGTGGTTGTCGCCTTCGGCATTCGACTTGTAGTCGGTCTGCAACATCACCACCTTGTCCTTGGTGGCCAGCTCGGCCAGCTCGCGCAAGAATTGCGTCAGCGTGTCGGCGCGGCGGATCGGGGTCAGTGCGGCAATGCTGGATGCATCGCTGGCTACCGGTTTGTTCAGGCGACGTTGCTCTTCGGTCGCGCTTTGCTCACGGCTTTGCAGGTCGCGCTCTACCGGCTTGATTTTCTGCTGGTAGCTCATTGCCGCAATGCCCAGCAGCACCACGCCGGCAAGACCCAGAATGCCGGTATAGCGCGGCCATTGCCGCAGTGCCCATGCTAATTGTTCTTGTTTCATGGCTGGCTTGCCTTGATCTTGGCCGGCACTGCTTCCTTGCGCAGCTGGACTTCCACGCTGGCCTGCGTGGGCTTGAATGGATCGGCCACCTTGGTCTGTTGGCGGGCCAGCACCACGCGTGTCACGCCGGTCTGATGGCTGATGCGGTCATACCAGTTCAATAGCTGCGGCGCGGAACGCGTTTCGATATCCATCTTGATGGTGGCATCAGCCGGGCTGACATCCAGTCGCAAAATGGCCATGTCGCTGTCCCAGCTGCTTTCCAGTATCTGCAGTGCCGGTAGTGCGCTGCGTTGTTGCGCTCGGCGGATGGAGCCGACCTTTTCGTTGACCGGCGTTTCCTTCTGCGCGGCTTGTGCCTTGGCGGCAATCTGCTGCTTTTTCAGTTTGACGCTGGCTTCCAGGGTTTCGACCTGGCTGCGGCTTTGCTCCAGAATGTCCTGTTGTGTGCTGACCCACAGCAGTGCCACCACGCCGAGCGTAACCAGCAGCAGACCGATCCACGGGGTGGGTTTGTGGACGCGATGAAAATCGAGATAAAGCGGACTCATGCGTTCGCCTCCCGCGCGGTGAACAGCGGGTGCACCGGGCCCAGCCATTGCAGGTCGAAGTCGGCCAGCTCCATGCGCGCAAAGCGCGGCTCGCTGGCGACCACGTAAACTTGCTCGGGCAGGAAATCGCTGGTCATCATGGCGGCATCGCGAATCAGCGCTGCCACCGCTTCGCCACGGCGCAATGCTTCGGGCGGCAGGGGCAGGGTGACCACGCCACGCCAGGCGTGCTGGCGCCAGAAGGCGCACACAGCTTGCTCGCCATCAATCAGCAGCAGGGTGAATTCGCGTTGTTTCAGTGCGCCCTTGTGGCGGTTGATGGCAGTGGTCAGCATGGGCTCGACCTGAGTGAGCCTGAGCTTTTGCCCGCGCGCCAGCTCGACCATGGTCTGGTACAGCCCTTGTTCGATGGCTGCGGCCAGACGGGGTTTGCCCCAGCCGCCTTCGGCCACGCGCACGCGCCAGGTTTCGGTGCCGACGCCGTATTGCTGGCTCATGGCCACCTTGGCATAGTTTTCCCAGTCTGCCGGGCGCTTGAGCTTGTCCTGCCACGGAATGATGGCGTAACGCACCCACGGTGCGCCCAGCTGCAGCGCCAGCGTATCCATGCGCAGGCTGCCGCGCGGTGCTTCGACCAGCAGTTGCTGCAGGCGCAGCACGGCGGTGTCGGCTGCGGCGTCGACCGGGGCTTGTGTCAGCGTGGGCACGCCCTGTCTCAGCCCGCTGCTGGCGAGCTGGACATGGCCAAGGCACAGCCAGGCTTGATGTTTAATCCACAAACGTGACACGGTTGATTTCCTGTAGCGTGGTCTCGCCGCGGGCGACCGACATCAAGGCCATCTGGCGCATGTTCTGGAAGCCGTGCTGTGCGGCCAGTTGCTTCACTTCCACCGCCGGGGCACGCCCGGCAATGGCTTGTTTGAGTGCATCGTTCAGGCGCAGCACCTCGGCAATGGCCTTGCGGCCCAGATAGCCTGTATCGCGACAATGGCTGCAGCCGGTGCCCTTGCGGAAGCGCCAGGTGGCCACCTGATTGCGCGTCAGGCCGGATTGGGCCAGCAGGTCCAGATCGGGCTGGTCATCGGTGATGCAGTGCGGGCAGATCTTGCGGATCAGCCGTTGCGCCACCACGCCGATCAGTGCATCGACAAAGCTGTTGGGTTCGACGCCCATGTGCATGAAACGGTCGAGCACCGAGAACGCGTTGTTCGCGTGCACCGAGGTCAATACCAGGTGACCTGTGAGCGCCGCTTGTACCGCGATATTGGCGGTTTCGCCGTCACGGATTTCACCGACCAGAATCTTGTCCGGGTCGTGACGCAGCACCGAGCGCAGGCCGCGTGCAAAGGTCAGGCCCTTCTTGTCGTTGACCGGAATCTGCAATACGCCGGGCAACTGGTATTCAACCGGGTCTTCAATGGTGATGATTTTTTCATCGCCGGTATTGATTTCGGACAGCGTGGCGTACAGCGTGGTCGACTTGCCCGAGCCGGTCGGGCCGGTCACCAGCAGCAGGCCGTAGGGCTCGGTGGCCAGCGAACGGATTGCAGCCATGGTGATTTCCTCGTGGCCGAGGATATCGAGCTTGAGCTGCTTGAAGGCGTCGCCGCCGTTCTGCTTGTCCAGAATCCGCAGTACCGCATCCTCGCCGTAGATGGACGGCATGATGGACACGCGGAAGTCCACGTCGCGGCCATTCATCATCACCTTGAAGCGGCCGTCCTGCGGCACGCGACGCTCGGAAATATCCAGCTCGGCCAAGACCTTGATGCGCGACACTACTTGTTCGGCTGTCTCGGTACCATTGGCGCCGCCGGCATGCAGCAGCACGCCGTCAATCCGGTATTTGATGGTCAGCCCGGCTGGCGTGCTTTCCATGTGGATGTCCGACGCCTTGGATTTCAGGCCGTCATACAGCGTCGAATTGACCAGCTTGACCACCGGGTTGGTGTCGCGCGCCAGCGTGGCGAGCGAGATTTCCGGCACGGATTCGGTGCTGGCTTCGTTATCGCCGATGGCCAGTTGATCCATCGCGCGATGCGAGGTCTCGAACTGGTTCAGGTAATCGTCGAGGTCTTCAAAGTGGGCAAATGCGGTGCGGTAGCTGCTGCTGATGCGCTGCTGCGCCCAGTTGCGCGTGACGGCATCGAACGGGTCGGACAGCACCAGATAGCGCTGCCCCATGGCGTCGTCGGCCAGCACACAGGCGCGCGATACCGCTTCGGCGTAGGGCAGCAGGTCGTGGCGCGGAAACAGCAGCGACAATTCTTCGCGCGTAAAGGCGTCCAGGCCGAGGAATTGCGATACATCCTCGCAATAACCTTCCTTGGACAGCCCCAGCGTCTGTTGCACCAAGAGCGGCAGCGACGTTTCGCCGGCATGCGCGCGCAGGTGCTGAATAAGATCAAGCGTGAGCTCGCTCATTGCATACTCCCGGCGAGTTCAAAAATAGGCATGTAGAGCAGGAACACGATGCCGCCGATCAGCACGCCGATGAACAGCATCAGCACCGGTTCGAACAGGCGCGTGAACATGTCGATGGCGCGGTCGAGTTCTTCGTCGCAAAACTGCGCCGAGCGCTCGCACATCGTGGCCAGCTCGCCGCTCTGCTCGCCCACGCGCAGCAGTCGTTCGGCCACTGGCGTGGTCAGTCCGTAGCGCGGCAGGGTGCTGGAAACGCCCTGGCCCGATTTGATGTCGACGATGGCCTGCGCCAGTGCCAGCCGCATGGTGGACGGCAGCAGCTGCGCGGCTAGCTCCATGGCGGCCACGATGGACAGGCCGCCTGCGAGCAGCAGGCCGACGGTGCGGTAAAAGCGCGTCAGCGAGAACAGTGTGCGATAGGTTTCCATCTTGGGCAGGCGCCAGAACCACTCTGCTAGCGATGATTTGACCGCCTGGGTGCGCAGCAGCATTACGGTCACGGCAATCGCGCCGATGATGGCGGCAAACAAAAACTGCCCGTTGGCGTGCACCAGTTCGCCCCACCACAGCATCATTTCTGCCGCTGGCGGCAGGTTTTTCATGCTGGCGTAAATCTGGCTGAATTTCGGAATCACATAGAACAGCAGGAACAGCATGATGCCGCCACCGATGGTGATGATGACCATCGGATAGACCAGTGCCGACCAGATTTTCTTTTTGACCGATGCCAGTCGCGATTCGTAGTGGTGATAACGCTTGAGCGCCTCGGCAAGGTGGCCGGTCTTTTCGGCCGAGCCCACCGTAGCGATATACAGTGGCGGAAAATGTTCCGGCATCTGGCCGAGCACGCGCGACAAGGTCAGGCCCTGATACAGGCCCTCGATCAGGCGGGTCAGCACCACACTGTTGCCGTCCTGGCCGCTTTTCTCGCGCAGCGTTTCAATGGCTTCGACCAGCGTCAGCCCGGCCTCAAGCAGCGCGATCAGCTCCTGCGTGAACAGCGACAGGCCGAACACGTTTTTCTTGCCGAACGAGAACTTGGCCTGAGCCTGTGCGGAGACGAGCTTGGCGCCTTGAGCGGCAAGCCGCTCGCGCAGCTCGTCCTCGCTGCCGGCATCCAGCTCCATCTCCTGCAGGCGGCCGGCCTGCAGTGCGGTGACCTTGTAGCGCATGGTGCGCGGAACCGTCGGCGATCAGTTGTAGATGATGTCTTTGTCTTCGCCGTCGCCGCCCGGCTTGCCGTCGGCGCCCAGCGTCAGCAAGTCATAGTCCTTGCCGTTCTCGCCGGGGCGATGATAGATGTAGGGGCGATCCCACGGGTCGGCCGGCACGTCCTTGGCCAGATAGGGGCCGGCCCACTTGCTGGCGCCTTCGGCCGGTGCTTTCACCAGTGCGTTCAGGCCTTGCTCGGTGGTCGGATACTGGCCGACATTGAGGCGATAGTTGTCGAGCGCATCGGCCAGCGATTTCATCTGGCTCATCGCCGTCTTGGCCTTGGCGGCACCGACCTGGCTGAACAGCTTGGGGCCGACATAGCCGGCCAGCAGCGCGATGATCAGCAGCACAACCAGCAATTCGAGCAGGGTAAAGCCGGCCTGGGCGCGGCGGAGCAGCGGGGATACTTTCATGGTGGTCTTCTTCGGTATCTCTTAAGGGGTTGGGCGGCCCAATGCAGACGCTAGCCTGCTATCGGCACTAAACCGCGCAACTGTAACCCTGATTTTGTAAGGCTTTATTGTTTTGTTTCCATCCTCTGCTCGCCATCCTAATCGGGCAGGGGTGACGGGGCAAGCGTTTCCCTTGCGGGTGTGGGCTTGCGGAAACAAAGCTGGGTGCGGCTTCCAGCGGGATCAGGGTCATTGGCAGCAAGCGGCAGGGGATTTGACGGATATTCCATCGGCAAGTTCATCGCGTCAGTAAGGCTTTTGTGTACCGGGTGGGCGAGGCGAGTGCGAAGTGCCTGAGGGTGGGGCAGGGGCGAAAGCTGGCTGGCCGGTCGCCAGAAAACACAAAGCCCCGCTGGGCGGGGCTTTGGTGGCAGGGCGCGAGGCCGTGCGGGGCGGATCAGCCGAGGCGTTGTGCCACGACATCCCAGTCCACCAGCTTCCAGAAGCCTTCCAGGTAGTTCGGGCGGCTGTTGCGGTAGTCGATGTAGTAGGCGTGTTCCCAAACGTCACAGGTCAACAGGGCCACATCGGCGGTGGTCAGCGGGGTGCCGGCGGCACCGGTATTGACGATGTCGAGGCTGCCGTCAGCCTTCTTCACCAGCCAGGTCCAGCCCGAGCCGAAGTTGCCGGCGGCCGAGGTATTGAATGCCTTCTTGAATTCGTCGAACGAACCCCACTTGGCGTTGATGGCATCAGCCAGCGCGCCAGCCGGTGTGCGCACTGCGTCTTCCGGGTTCGGCTTGAAACCCAGCCAGAAGAAGGTGTGGTTCCAGGTTTGTGCGGCGTTGTTGTACAGGCCACCCGCCGGCGCGGTCTTCACGATGTCCTCGAGCGACTTGCTCTCGTTATCGGTGCCCTTGATCAGGTTGTTCAGGTTGGTGATGTAGGTCTGATGGTGCTTGCCGTAGTGGTAGGACAGTGTCTCAGCCGACATGTACGGTGCCAGTGCATCTTGGGCGTAAGGCAGTTCCGGCAGTTTGTGTTCCATGGTTTGCTCCAGTGAGGTGTGGCCAGTAAACGTAGTGTAGTGTTCAGATATATGGCGATATCGCGACAGCATTTCAAGTGCTGAGCGCTAAACAAAATCGTCCCGTCTTGGGCGGCGCCGCATGGTGTGGCGGCTGTGCAGTTGCGGGTGCGCGGTTTGGGGGCAGACTGGCTGCTATGTTATCTTGCAGGCGATACCTGCAGCCGTTCCGATCGAAACCATGACCATTTTATCCCTGATCCTTGCGCTTCTGCTCGAACAGCTTAGACCGATCAGCAGTCGCAACCCGATTTATCTGTCGTTCACCCGCATGGCCAACCGGCTGGAGCGCGCGCTGAACGCCGGGGAATACCGCAATGGCGTGTACGGCTGGCTGATTGCCACGGTACCGCTGCTGGCGATCAGCGTGGCCGGCTACTGGCTGCTGGTCAACATCAACTGGATGCTGGGCCTGGCCTGGAATGTGGTCATTCTTTACCTCACCATGGGCTTCCGCCAGTTCAGTCATTCGTTCTCGGGCATCTCCAAGGCGCTGCAGGCCGGAGACCTCGACACGGCGCGTGCCCTGTTGGCCGACTGGACCGGCCAGCACACTTCGCAAATGAACGATGACGAAGTGGCACGCTTCGCCATCGAGCAGGGCCTGCTCGATTCCTATCGCTATGTGTTCGCCACCGTATTCTGGTTTGTACTGCTGAGCTGGGTGGCTGGCCCGACCGGCGCGGTGCTATATCGTGCTGCCAGCCTGCTGGCGCAAAAATGGGCCTCGCACGAGGAGAACACCGTATTTGGTCGCTGCGCCGCCGGCATTCTGGAATGGCTGGATTATCTGCCGGTGCGCTTTACCGCTGCCGGTTTCGCGGTGATGGGTGATTTTCAGGATGCGGTTGATTGCTGGCGTTCGCAGGCGCAGGAATGGGGCAATTATGCGCAGGGCATCATTCTGGCTGCTGGCGCGGGTGCCATCGGTATCCGGCTGGGACAGGCGCTGCATATGGATCACACCGTCAAATTCCGCCCCGAACTGGGTCTGGGTGATCTGGTCACGCCCAGCCATCTGGCAAACGCGGTGGGCCTGATCTGGCGCTCCATCCTGTTGTGGCTGGCGGTGGTGCTGGTATTCACCCTGGGGCAGTGGCTGTCCTGATTCCGGAGTTTCGTATGCCCAGTATTCAGATTGCCAGTCAGACCTTGCCGGTTGCCAACATCTTCTGCGTCGCGCGCAACTACCTGGCGCACGCGGCCGAAATGGGGTCCAGTATCGGCCCCGAGCCAGTGGTGTTCCTCAAGCCGACCGGTGCGCTGTCCTACCCTGGGCAGAATATCGTGCTGCCGGCCTGGTCGAGCGACGTGCATCACGAGGCCGAGCTGGTGGTGGTGATCGGCAAGGATGGCAACGATATCGCAGCGGCAGATGCCTGGGACTACGTGGCCGGTTATGCGCTGGGCCTTGATCTGACCGCGCGTGATGTGCAGGCGCAAGCCAAGAAATCAGGCTCGCCGTGGACGCTCTCCAAGGGCTTTCGGGGTGCTGCCGTGCTGACGGACTTCATTGCCGCTGATGCCATCAGCCCGCCCGGCGTGCAGTTCTCGCTCACCGTGAATGGCGAGTTGCGTCAGCAGGCCGATATGCACCAGATGGCGTTTGACGTGCCGACCTTGATCGCGTGGATTTCCAGTCGCTTCGGTCTGCGGCGGGGCGATCTGATCTATACCGGCACGCCTGAAGGCGTCGGCCCGATTCATGCCGGCGATGAGCTGCGTCTGCAATTGCCCGGCTTGATCGACCAGCGCTATACAGTCCGCGCTGCCTGAACGGCAGCGCAATGAAAAAGGGGCCGGTTGGCCCCTTTTGTTTTGTTGCGCTGATTCGGATTTACACCGCCGGCAGACTGGCCAGATCCCAGCGCGGCTTGGCGCCGTAGCCATAGCTGTCGCGCGCGTATTGCAGCCGCATCGCGCCAGCGTAAGCAATCATTGCGCCGTTGTCGGTGCATAGCGCTAGTGGCGGGTAATACACCTTGAGCTTGCGGCGGCGGGCCGCCTCGTCCAGCCCGGCGCGCAGCTGCCGGTTGGCGCCAACACCGCCGGCAATCACCAGTCGCTGCATGCCGGTCTGCTTGAGTGCGGCCAGGCATTTCTTGGTAATCACATCGACGATGGCTTCCTGAAACGCGGCGCAAATGTCGGCCCGCGTGGTGTCATCGATGGGCGATTGCTCGTTCACCAGCTTGAGTACGGCGGTTTTCAGGCCAGAGAAGCTGAAATCCAGATCGCCCGAATTGAGCATGGGGCGTGGCAGCTTGAAGCGTGTCGGGTCGCCGCTGTCAGCCAGCTTTGACAGCGCCGGGCCACCGGGGTAGCCCAAGCCCAGCAGCTTGGCTGATTTGTCGAAGGCTTCGCCGGCTGCATCATCAACGGTTTCGCCCAAGAGTTCATATTGGCCGATGCCGCGCACGGCCATCAGCTGCGTGTGACCGCCCGAGACCAGCAGTGCCACAAACGGGAACTCCGGCTTGGGTTCGGAAAGCAGGGGCGACAGCAAATGGCCTTCCAGATGGTGCACCTCGATCACCGGCTTCTGTAGTGCAAAACCCAGTGCATTGGCCACGCTGGCACCGACCAGTAGCGCACCGGCCAGGCCCGGCCCGGCGGTGTAGGCTATCGCATCGACATCGGCCAGCTGCTTGCCGGCCTCGGACAGACATTCCTCGGTTAGCGGCAGTACGCGGCGGATATGGTCGCGCGACGCCAGCTCGGGTACCACGCCACCGTACTCAGTGTGCATGGCGATTTGCGAGTGGATGCGGTGCGCCAGCAGGCCGCCTTCGGTGTCGAAGAGGGCAACGCCGGTTTCATCGCAGGAGGATTCAAGGCCGAGTACGAGCATGGGGGTATTCAAGGTGCTGAGGGCAGGGGCGATATGCTACCCGCTTGTTTATAGTGATAAAAGCCGCACTTTACGGTGGCGTCTGATCGCTTGTATTTGACATGGCCAAGTGCTTTTGTCAAAATGCCAGACTTTCCACGGTGTGCCGTGGTTTCAAACCCCAAGGATTTTAGCTCGATGCCTTCCGTACGCGTAAAAGAGAACGAGCCGTTCGAAGTAGCCATGCGCCGCTTCAAGCGTGCTGTAGAAAAGACTGGCCTGCTGACCGAACTGCGTTCGCGCGAGTTCTACGAAAAGCCGACCGCTGAGCGCAAGCGCAAGCTTGCTGCTGCCGTGAAGCGCCACTACAAGCGCATCCGCAGCCAACAGCTGCCGCAAAAGCTGTACTAAGCACAGCGCTTTGCAGGAAGAAGGCCGCCATTGAGCGGCCTTTTACCGCTTCTGCGCGCTATTGTCGCGCACCCCGTCCATCCACCTCAAGGAAACTCGAATGAGCCTCAAAGCACAGATCACGCAAGACATGAAAACGGCGATGAAGGAAAAACAGGTAGAGCGTCTGGGTACGATTCGCCTGCTGCTGGCCGCCATCAAGCAGCGTGAGGTGGATGAGCGCATCGAGCTGGACGATGCGGCGATTACCGCCGTGATCGAGAAAATGCTCAAGCAGCGCAAGGACAGCATCGAGCAATACGTGGCTGCCCAGCGTGAAGACCTGGCCAACGTCGAACGCGCTGAAGTCGAAGTGCTCAAGGCCTATATGCCGCAACAGCTCTCCGAGGCTGAAGTGACTGCTGCGGTCGATGCCGCGATTGCCACGCACGGCAAGACGCCCGCCGCCATGGGCAAGATCATGGCCGAGCTCAAGGGGGCGCTGGCTGGCCGTGCCGACATGGCCGAGGTGTCCAAGCTGGTCAAGGCGCGCATGGTCTGAGTCATGCGCATCCGTGAGGCCATCCATGCTGATCTGCCGGACGTGCTCGCGCTGATGCGCGAGCTGAACCCGGACGACCCGCCGCTGGATGGCGCACGGGCGGCGCAGCGCTGGGACCAGTTGTTGGCGCAGCCGGGCGCCGCGGTTTACGTTGCCGAGGTGGATGGCATGCTGGCAGCAAGCTGCACGGTCTGTGTCATTCCCAACCTCACGCGCGATGGGCGCCCCTATGCGCTGATCGAGAACGTGGTGACGCTGGCCAGCCATCGTCGGCGCGGTCTCGGGCGTGCGGTGCTGGGTGCCGCATGCGGCTTCGCCTGGCGAGCCGATTGCTACAAGATCATGCTGTCCACCAGTGCACGTACGCCGGGTGTGCTGGCGTTCTACCGCGACTGCGGTTTTCGCGACGATATCAAGACGGCATTTGTCGCTACGCCGGTTTGAGTATGCGGCGCGCCCGGTCGCGTAGCCATGAGGCATTGCCCTTGGGGCAATGCCTGCTTCTGTCATCAACGGGGTTTACAGTGATCGAGATGCGTCATCAGTCGTACCGCCGCATTCGTTGCTGCAAGCGCAGCGGGGTTTGATACGCCCTCATGGCCCGCATACCCGACAGCTTCATTCAGGACTTGCTCAATCGCGTCGATATCGTCGATGTGGTCGAGCGCTATCTGCCGCTCAAGAAGGGCGGGCAGAACTATATGGCGTGCTGCCCGTTCCACAAGGAAAAGTCGCCGTCGTTCACGGTCAGCCCGAACAAGCAGTTTTATCACTGCTTTGGCTGTGGCGCGCATGGCTCGGCGGTGAGCTTTGTCATGGAGTACGAGGGGCTGACCTTCCCGGAG
The DNA here is from genome assembly GCF_900176275.1 of Andreprevotia lacus DSM 23236. GTDB lineage: Bacteria > Pseudomonadota > Gammaproteobacteria > Burkholderiales > Chitinibacteraceae > Andreprevotia > Andreprevotia lacus. The sequence continues at coordinate 200,578 of NZ_FWXD01000001.1, forward strand.
GCGGTGGCCAAGCTGGCTGAGTCGATCGGCTTGCAGGTGCCGCAGGAGGCTGGTGGCGGCCCCGAAACCCCGCGTGCCGAGCCGGGCGTGTTCGATGCCTTGAAGGCTGCCTGTGATTATTACCGGCAGGCATTAAAAAGCGCACCGTCTGCCATCAACTATCTTAAAGGCCGTGGGCTGGATGGCAAGACTGCGGCACGCTTTGGCCTGGGCTATGCGCCGGGCGGTGATGACTGGCAGGCGTTGAAAAAAGTCTTTCCGGATTACGACTGGAACAAGCTGCTGGCCGAGGCCGGGCTGGTGATCGACAAGGAGGACACCAAGCGGCGCTATGACCGCTTTCGTGATCGGGTGATGTTTCCCATCCTGAACCAGCGTGGTGCAGTGATCGGCTTTGGTGGCCGCGTGATGGGGCAGGGCGAGCCCAAGTACCTCAACTCGCCGGAAACGCCGGTGTTCGAAAAGGGACGCGAGCTGTACGGCCTGACCCAGGCACGTGCTGCCATTCGCGAGGTTGGTCGCGTGCTGGTGGTGGAAGGGTATATGGACGTGGTGATGCTGGCGCAGCACGGCGTTGAATATGCCGTGGCAACGCTGGGAACGGCATGCACCCCCGAGCATGTGAAAAAGCTGCTCAAGCTGGCTGACGACGTGGTGTTCTGCTTCGACGGCGACAAGGCCGGCCGCAAGGCGGCATGGCGCGCACTGGAGAACAGTCTTGAAATTCTGGCCGATGGCAAGAAATTAACCTTTCTGTTCCTGCCAGAAGAGCACGACCCCGATTCCTACGTGCGTGAATATGGGCAGGGTGCTTTCGAGGCTCAGGTTACGCAGCAGGCGGTGCCGCTGGCGCAGTTCCTGCTTCGTGAATTGTCTGCGCAGGTGGATATGGACAGTGACGAGGGGCGCGCAAGGCTGATTCACCTGGCCAAGCCGTTGCTGGCGCGTGTGAGCGCGCCGGCCTATGCCCTGATGCTGCGCAAGCGCCTGGCTGAGGCGTGTGGTTTGGCGCTGAACGAACTGGACGGCGTGCTGGGCGGTGGTGGCGAGGCACGTGCTGCGCCGGCCGAGTACGTAGCCGAACGGGGGGCGGAGTATATGCAGGATGATGGCGAGCGCCAATGGCAGCCGTCGTCTGAACGCGAGTATGGCGCTCGCCGATCCGAGCGCGGCAATTGGCGCGAAGGACGCGGCAACTGGAAAGAAGGCCGCAGCGACTGGAAGGAAGGGCGGGGTAACTGGAAGGACGGACGGCGAGAGCGCCCCTTGCAGCCCTTGCCCAGACCGCACGCGGGCAGTAGTGACCCGCTGCAGCGCTTGCTGCAGCTGGTGCTGGCGGCGCCGATGCTGGCACAAAGTGGCGAACCGCTGTGGCAGGGTTGGCCGGCCGAGCAACTGGTGGTGCAGGTGCTGCAGCATGTGCGCGGCTTGCCGGCACAGGCGCAGTCTGCACTGGTGCTGGAACATTGGCGTGATACGGTGGTGTTCGAGCGGCTGAATGCCGCGCTGGCCGACGGCGAGCGACTGTTCGGCCGCATGGAAGAAGCAGAGCGGGCAGAGGAGTTTGCCGCCTTGTTACAAACTGCCGGGCAGGTGCTGGCGCGGCCAACTACACTGGGTCGGCGTGCCGAGCTGGAATGGCGTGCCGCACATGGCGGGCTGACCGAAGCAGAAAAGCAGGAATACCTGGCGTTGCTGGCGCAGCGGCGGGGGTAAAACGCCGCGCGTGGGCGCGGGAACGAAGTTGACAGAAAAATGTCTGTCAACTCTGATATAATCCTCGGTTTTTCCGAATCTTTTTGAGTCTTGCGAGCATGGCTGCACACGAGTTCGACAAAGAAGACCAAGAGCGGGTTGATTTCCGCGAGGGCAAGCACGAAGGCGCCGAGAAACTCGATCCGGAAGTTCGCAAAGCGAAATTCAAGCAACTGATCGTGCTCGGCAAGGAGCGCGGCTACCTCACCTACGCCGAGATCAACGACCATCTGCCAGAAGACATGCTCGATGCCGAGCAGATCGAAGGCGTGATCGGCATGATCTCCAACATGGGTATCCAGGTCTATGACGAGGCGCCCGACGCCGAAGACCTGCTGATGTCCGACGCGCCGCCGGCCGTGGCCGACGATGACGCCGCTGAAGAGGCCGAAGCCGCACTCTCGTCCGTGGACGCCGAATTCGGCCGCACCACCGACCCGGTGCGGATGTACATGCGTGAAATGGGCACGGTCGAACTGTTGACCCGCGAAGGCGAAATCGAAATCGCCAAGCGGATCGAAGACGGCCTCAAGCACATGATCACGGCCATCTCGGCCTGCCCGACCACCATCCAGACCATTCTGGAGCTGGTGGACAAGGGTCTGTCCGACGAAATCCGCATCGACGACGTGATCGACGGCTTCATCGACCCGAACGCGGTCGAAGAAGAAGCTGCCGCGCCCGAAGCGCTGCCGGAAGAGCTGACCGAAGAAGATGCGGAAAGCGAAGGCGACGAGGACAACTCGGCCGCCGTGGCCAGTGCCAACCTTGAACTCCTGAAAGAGCAGGCGCGCGAGCACTTCGACGTGATCCGCACGCTGTTCGACAAGATGCTCAAGGCGCTGCAGAAAGAGGGCGTGCACGGCAAGACCTATCTGTCGTTGCAAAGCCAGATTGCCGAAGAGTTCCAGAAGATCCGCTTCTCGGCTCGCCAGGTGGAAAACCTGTGCGACCAGCTGCGCAGCATGGTGGACGAGATTCGCAGCCACGAACGCGAAATCATGGACCTCTGTCTGCAGAAAGTGCGCATGCCGCGCGATCACTTCATCAAGACCTTCCCGGGTCGTGAAACCGATACCAAGTGGGTGACGGAAGAGATCAACGGTGGCCACGGTTACTCGGAAATCCTGGGCCGCTATCAGCACGCCATCATGGAAAAGCAGCAAAAGCTGTCCGAGCTGCAAGAACGCGCCATGGTGCCGATCAAGGAGCTGAAGGAAATCAACCGCCAGATGTCCACCGGCGAAGCCAAGGCACGTCGCGCCAAGCGCGAAATGATCGAGGCCAACCTGCGTCTGGTGATTTCCATCGCCAAGAAGTACACCAACCGTGGCCTGCAGTTCCTTGACCTGATTCAGGAAGGCAACATCGGCCTGATGAAGGCGGTGGACAAGTTCGAATACCGCCGTGGTTACAAGTTCTCGACCTATGCGACATGGTGGATCCGTCAGGCCATCACCCGCTCGATCGCGGACCAGGCGCGCACCATCCGGATTCCGGTTCACATGATCGAAACGATCAACAAGATGAACCGCATCCAGCGCCAGATCCTGCAGGAAACCGGTCTGGAACCCACGCCGGAAGAACTGGCTGGCAAGATGGAAATGCCGGAAGACAAGATCCGCAAAATCCTCAAGATCGCCAAAGAACCGATCTCGATGGAAACGCCGATCGGTGATGACGATGATTCCCATCTGGGCGACTTCATCGAAGACCAGAACAACATGGCGCCGGCCGATGCCGCCGTCTATGCCGGTCTGCGTGAAGCCACCAAGGAAATTCTCGACACGCTCACCCCGCGTGAGGCCAAGGTGTTGCGCATGCGTTTCGGCATCGACATGAACACCGACCACACGCTGGAAGAGGTCGGCAAGCAGTTCGACGTTACCCGCGAGCGGATTCGCCAGATCGAAGCCAAGGCACTGCGCAAGCTGCGCCACCCGACCCGTTCGGAACGGCTGAAGAGTTTCCTGGAAAATCTGGGCAATGAGCAGTAAGATGCCCACCCCGGCCTGCTGACGCAGGCCGGACGGTATACGGGCCTCTAGCTCATGCCTGGTTAGAGCAGTGGACTCATAATCCATTGGTGCCGAGTTCGACTCTCGGGGGGCCCACCAACAAACACAAGGGGTTGCAAGCATTCAGCTTGCAACCCCTTTGTTTTTTGCGCTGCGCAATGCAGTGCGAGCAGTTCATCCTTGTGTATGGCGGTGGCTGGCGCTTGCCCCTGCGTGGGGGGCGTCAGCTGTTCAAAAATTTTCATCGTCATCCTCAAGCATCTGATCCTGTGGGCCATGCCCGTAAAACCAAACGGCAAATCATTCCTTTCTCTGGCTGGCAGTATGCGCCGGCCCAGGCGATCAGTAGCCCCGATTTGTTCATGATCCCGTGTTCGGCAGCCGTTCAGCTGTTTTAACGCTTCATGCAGGGCAGAAGCGCCATAAAGCGGAACTTTTATTTCACATTGTTGGTGTTTATTGATTGTTTTTTTGTCAGTTTAATTTCGAAACATTAACTTAATTCCTTCGTTGCTTGTTATTTTCTATCCTGTGAAATAAGATTCGAAAGATTTTTCGATTATATTTGTAAGTTATATTACAGAATAAATCTTACGGAATCTTCATGCGCACGATACAACGCCATCGCTGGGGCCTGTGGTCCATCGCCCTGACGTTCCTGCTGTTGTCCGGCTTGGCCGCCGGCCTGACGCTGTCCCCTGCGGTGCAAAAGGGGCTGGTCTGGCTGCAGGCCCAGGTGCAGAGCGACGGCAGCTTGCAGAACGAGGCAGGCTCGATTGCGCATGCACAGCAGCAGCGTGCCGAGATATTGGGCACCCTGCGCGTGCTGGCCACTCCGCCGGCAGGGCTGCAAGCGGCGGTAACCGGCGTCAGCCAGAGCAGTACCGAGCTGCTGGCGCGGCAGGCGATTGAAGCGCGCGCAGCCGGGCAAGATCTCAAGCCTTTGCTCAGTCTGCTGGCACAGCGCCGCAATGCCGATGCAGGCTATGGCGGTGACATTGGCTACACCAGCAACCCGCTGGATACCGCGTGGGCCTTGCTGGCGCTGGATACCGGCGATACCGGTGCACTCGATAGCGTGCAGTACCTGTTGCAGCAACAGCAGGCCAATGGCGCTTTCCAGGTGGGCGGTCGCGATGATCTCTACACCAGCGCCTATGCCTTGCAGGCGCTGGCACGCTTTGCCAGCCGCTTTGATTCGACCGCGCCGATTGCCAAGCTCAGCGCCTATCTGACCGCACAACAAGGCACGGATGGCAGCTGGGCTGGCTCGGCCTATCTCAGCGCCGTGGTGTATCAGGCGCTGCATGATTTCATTCCGCAAGAGCCGACGGCCAGCAATCTGGCCACCTTCTTCACGTTAAACCAGGGCGCCGAAGGCAGCTGGGGGCAAGACAGTTACGTGACGGCACTGGTGCTGCGTGCATTACAGCTCACCCAAGTGGTGCCGGCGCAGAACACGCAGAGCGCCATCAAGGGCAAGCTGGTTGACGCGCAAACCGGCGCACCGCTCAGCGGCGTCAGTGCCGTGCTGGCCGGCGCCGGCTCGGCGTCGATGAACAGCGATGGCGGCGGCAGCTTCCAGTTCACCGGGCTGCAAACGGGCAACTACACCATCACGCTGAGCCTGAATGGCTATAGCGGCATCAAGTACACCGTGTCGTTGCCAGCCAGCCATACCACCGACCTGGGCGTGATTCAGCTGGCCAAATCGCAAGCCGGCAATGGCTCCATACGCGGAGTGGTGACCGATGCGGCCAGCAAGGCGCCGCTGTCCGGCGTGGTGATCCAGGCTGCCGGCTTGGTAGCGATTACTGATGCCAGCGGCAGCTATCAGCTCGGCAATGTGCCAGTGGGTAGTGTGACGATCAGCGCCAGCAAGACCGGCTACTATGGCGAAAGCGGCTCGGCCGATCTGCCGGCCGGTGGCACGCTACAGTTTTCGCCCGCCATGACCGTATACGTGGTGCCGACCGGCGCGCCAACCCCGACGCCGGTCGTGGTGCCGCCGACCACGCCGCCGACGGTCATTCCGTCTACCCGCCCGGTGCCGACCGCAACGCCGACGCCGGTGACCTTGCCGACGCCAGGGCCGGTTGATCAGATCATGCCGGTGCCGCCGTTCAACAATGATCGCTGGAACCTGATTCGCGATTTCAGCACGACTGACAACCCGAACGGCCCTTGGCAGTTTGGCTGGAAGGATGATCTGACATCACCATTCCGGCTCTATACCGCGTTTGCAGTCACGCAAACCGGGCCGGCCTGGTATACCGGTATTACCCTGCCTGGCCAGCGCTCCGGCTATGAACCGAGTATCTGGAAAAACGCCACGCCCAATATGTATTACGGCATTTCGCCGGGCTGGACCAGCATCCATCCGGGTCCGCAGGCGCAACCGGCCACGGTGCGCTGGGTGGCGCCTGAAGATTTGCATGTCACCGCCACCGGCCTGTTTGGCGCGGGTGACCGTGCTGCGCTCGACTACCTGATCGAGCACAATGGCCAGAATCTCTTCAGGGTCTCGCAGAGCACTTTCAATGCCAGTTTCAACGTCACGCTGGATGTAAAAGCGGGCGATGTGCTTGATTTCATGGTGACCGGTGGTTTCGTGTGGGGCAACACGCCCATCGACATCCACATCAACGCCCCATACCCGGCGCCCACGCAGGCGCGCGGCACGGTGGTGGACGATGCTACTGGCCTGCCGATTGCCAATGCCGGCATCATCTTTACCGATGCCACCGGCGGCCAGTCGCTGCTGACCGACGCCAGCGGTGCCTTCGTGGTCAAGCCAGTCAAGGCCGATGCCAGCGGGCAGGTGCAGATCAAGGTACTGGCCGAAGGCTATGTGGGCGTCGAGCTGGGCGCTGCCCTCAACGGCAACGATACCGATGTCGGCACCATCCGCCTGCGCAAGGCGCAGAACGACCCCGGCACGCCGGATCTGGCCATCGGCATTAGTGCGCTGACCGACAAAACAGCTTATGGCGCCAATGCCAGCGCCATCCTGCAGGCGCAGGTCAGCAACCATGGTGGCAGTGATCAGGCGGTCAACGTGCGGTTGCTGCTGCAGACGGCCACCGGCCAGCCGGTTGCCGCATTCCCGATCCGCGTGGCCACGGCCGGGCAGGGCGGGGTGCTGTCGGTGCTGGCGCCGTGGAATACCGGCAGCACGCAACCGGGCACCTACAAGCTGATCGCCCAGTTGCTGACCAACAACGGCGCGATCTCGCAGCAGGCATCCACCACCTTCGACATCGTGGCCGATGCCGGCACGATCGGCGCGCTGGGCGGCCGCATCAGCACCGACAAGACCAGCTATGCCGCTACCGATGTGGTGCAGCTGACCGAGCGCGTGCAGAACCAGTCGGCCAACAGCGAATTTGACGCCCTGACCGTCACTACAGTCGTGACCAACCCGGACGGCAGCGTGCGCTTTACCCAGCAGCAACCGTTGTCGCTGCTGCTGGCCGGCCAGTTCCAGGACTACGGCTACAACGTGGGCCTGAGCAATGCCGTTGCAGGCACCTATACCGCAACGCTGACCGTGCAGGATGCCGGCGGTGCGGTGCTGGCACAGCAAAGTACCAGCTTCAACGTGTTGCCGTCGTCCAGCACCGGCAGCGGTGTGACCGGCACGCTGACTGTGGCCAGCCAGATCAATCAGGGCGAACAAGCGCTGTTCAGCCTGGGCGTCACCAATGCTGGCAACAGTGCGCTGAGCAACCTGCCGCTGACCGTGCGCGTGATCGACCCGGCCACAGGTACGCTGTACGCCACCTTGGCGCAGACCGCCAATGTGGCGGCCGGCCAGAGCATTGCACCGAGCGCCAGCTGGACGGCCAGCGCACCGGCCGGCAGCAAGCTGCTGGCGGTGCTGAGCGCCACCTTTGGCGGCAAGGACATCACCTTGGCGCAAGCGCCGTTCACCGTGGTGGTCCCGGCGATCAAGCTTGACGCTCAGGCGCAGCTCGACAACGGCAACCGCGTGCTGGTGTGGTACAGCTGCGGCAACACCTGGTGGGGTAGCAACAGCCCGTTGCTGGCCAATCAGCCTTGCTTCAACACCCGCAAGCAACAGCTGCAGAACCTGCTCAATGCCCAAGACGTGCGCTATCAGCTCACCGCCAGCGAGGCTGACTTCCAGCAGCAACTGCGTAGCGGCCTGTATAACCAGTACTGGCTGCTGGGCGAGATCGACCACGTCAAGAGCAGCACCTTGCTGGAGCTGCGCGAAATGGTGAACCGTGGCAACACGCTGGTGCTGGATGCCAATGCCCTGGCGCTGGGCAACAGCGATCTGGCCGCAGTGGCTGGCGCCAGCTTCGGTGGCGTGTTCAGCACGGCCAACCAGACCGTTACGCTCAAGAGTGGCTTGTTCCAGGCTGGCACCGTCGCGAGTAGCGGCCAACCGGCTTGCCTGATTGCCGGCAGCGGCCAGGTGCAAGCCACCCTGCCGGGCGGCACGCTCGCCAGCAACAGCGGCTGCCCGACCAGCGGCACGCGCCCGGCCATCGTCACCAATAACTACGGCAAGGGTCAATCCGTGCTGTTCGCCTATGACCTGCTCGACAGCCTCACTGCAGGCGGCACGGCCGGTAACGCTGCCTTTGCCACCGCGCAGGGTTCGCTGGTGAATGCATTGCCGCTGGCCTACCCGGTGGGCGATCTGGTGCCCGCCAAGATCAGCGTGGCCAACCAGGCGGCTGCTGTCACGCTGGATATCCTCAGCATGTGGGTCAACGGCAGCCAGCTGCTGTATAGCAGCCCGACCGCAACGGCCACCGCCAGCAATGCCGACTGGCGTGGTCTGGCGCTGCCGCAGGGCGCAACACAGCGCGTGCAGCTGGGCTTTACCGCCGCAGCACCGATCGGCCAGCAAGCCTTGAACACGGCGTTGTCCACGCAAGGCCAGAACGGCAGCTGGGTGAGCTACGGCAACCTGCCGCTGGTGTACCAGGTGACCGACCTCAACACCCTGCTGCTCAACGCCGGCAGCAGTCTGCAGGCACAAGCCGCCGGCAGCGGCGATGTGGCCAACCTCGGCACTGCCAAGGCCGATCTGGGTCGCGCCGATAGCGAGGCGCGCGCCGGCCAGTATTGCCCGGCACTGCTCGATACCTTGGGCAGCATCGAGGCACTGCGCAAGCTGGCCACGGATTACACCGCCAGCCGCCAGTCGCTGGACGAGCTGCTGCACGAGCTGATGCGCCGTGCCAATGGCTGCGGTGTGCCCGCGCTGATGGACAAGGCGGTGCTGACCCTGATGGACGATGGCGGCTTCAACGGCACCATGGTGGCCATCGATGCGCCGTATGGCGGCATGCTGAACAAGCTGCCCATCCTGGCCGGCGGCGTCGTCACCGCCACCAGCCTGGATGGCCAGATCAGCAGCGCGCCGTACAAGGCAGGCCAGCCGGCCACGCTGCATGGCGCACAAGCCATCGTGCAGGGCAATGCCAATGTCAGCGCCAATGGCGACCGCTTCTTCCTGGAATACTTTGGCTACACCAAGGACCAGATCAAGCAGAAGGCCTATCGCATCAACGGCAGCCAGTTTGCCAACGAAGCACTGGCCGGCAATCTGAACGGCGGCAAGGGCCACTTCGTGTGGGTGGACGGCGATGCGGTGGTCAACTACCCGCTGGGCAATATCGGCTTCAGCGCCGTCAACCAGCAGGGCGTGGTCATCATCGTCAACGGCAAGCTCACGCTCAATGCCGGTGCCACCTTCTACGGTGTGCTGTACGGCATCGGTGACAGCAACGGCAACTGGGCATTCAACAGTGGCGCGCCGGTGATGCTGAACGGCCTGATGGCAGTGGAAGGCAATCTGAATATGAATGCCTCGCTGCACCTGGTGGATGCGCCGGATTATTACAACGGGCTGCTACGCCCCTGAGCGGCGCAGCAGTACCAACCTTGATTGTGTAGTTGATTGTGCGGCGGTGGCCCCGGGGAGGGGCTGCTGTCTCCACTGATCCAGTATGGGTAGACCCTGAACATGCGTCGTATTGCGAGTGTTGTTGCAGCCAGTTTGTTGATGATGGGCCAGAGCGGCCACGCCGCCGAAGCGACCGGCTACGGTGAAACGCTGAACCGGCTGGATGACGCCATAGCTGCCAAGGCTGGCGAGCGCGGCACGGGGCAGGGCAAGTTGCAGCAACGCATCGATCAATTGCAGCAGCAATTGCAGCGCGCGGCCGAACGGCAAGAAGCCGCCTTTGCGGCAACCGAACAACTGCTGACCCAGCGCAAGCTGCCGGCCGAGCTGCTGGAGCGCCACCGCGCCGCCGTCGCGCAGTTCCGCGCCCAGCACGCCCAGTTTGCCGCCCGCCTGCAAGCGCTGCAGGCCAGCAAGGACGACGCCAGCCGCCGTGCCGGCCTGCAGGCGCTGCACGACGAACTGCGCCAGTGGCGCGGCCAGAGCGGCAGTAGCCGCACCGGCGACTGGGGCGCTTCGCAACCGCAACGCACCCCCGCCGAAAGCCCGGCTGCCTTCAAGCGCCAGCTCAGCCGCTTTGGCATTGCACCGCTGCGGCTGGCCGGTGCACTGCCGGCCGGCACCACCTTGCCCGACTTCCCCGCGCTGCCGGCCTTGCCCACCGTGGCCGACACCGCCGCCACCGACGAAGCCCCGCAAACCGCCGAGATCAAGGCACTGGCCGCCCAACTGGGCAACAACCCGGTACAGATTCACAACTGGGTACGCAACCAGATCGACTACGTACCCAGCTACGGCATCGTGCAGGGTGCAGCACAAACCCTGCGCGCCGGCCGCGGCAACGCCGCCGACACCGCCGCCCTGGAACTGGCGCTGCTGCGCGCCGCCGGCATTGCCGCCCGCTACACCTACGGCACCATCGAAGTACCCATCGCCCAGGCCCAGCGCTGGCTTAATGTGAACAGCAGCAGCGCCGTCATCACGCTGCTGCAGCAGGGCGGGGTGCCTTACCGCACGGTAGAGAGCGGCGGGCAAGTCAGCGCCATCCGCATGGAACACGTCTGGCTGCAAGCCTATGTGGACTACGTCCCCAGTCGTGGTGCCGTCAACCGCAAACCCAATACCTGGGTGCCGCTCGATGCCAGCTTCAAACCCATCGACAGCAAAGCCGGGCTAGACCTCAAGGCCTCGTTCGGCTTCAGCGGCCGCGCCGTCCTCGATGCCATGCAAGCTGGTGCCACCTGCACCGCCGAGCTGGCCGGCAAACTCAGTGCCACTGCACTGCAGGGCGCCTATGCCGACTTCGGCACTCGCCTGAACGCCTACGCCGCCCAGCTGGGCAGCGACGCCACCGTGCAAGACCTGCTCGGCCAGCGCAGCATCCACGCCGACACGCCGGCCATCCTGTATGGCACCTTGCCGTATACCACGGTGGCCGAAGCCGGCCGCTTCACCACCATGCCGGACACCCTCAAGTGGAACCTGCACCTGGCGCTATACAGCAACGCCGCCAACCGCGCCGCCGGCCAGCCGCTGTTCCGCCTGGATGCCCCGCTTGCCAGCAACGCTGGCCAGCGCATCAGCCTCGGCTTCGTGCCCGCCACCCAAGCCGACGCCGACGCCATTACCGCGCTGATGCCCACCACCGGCAACCCGGTCGACTACCCGGCCAGCCTGCCGGCCTACCTGATCAAGGTCAAAGCCGAACTGCGCGTGGACGGCCAACTGATGGCCAGCGGCGGCACCTTCACCCTGGGTGACAGCCTGCTGCTCGACACCGGTCTTGATGTCGCCGCCAGCGGCAGCCAACCGGCACAAACCCGCAGCCTGCGCGCCGGCGAAACCGTCGCCGTCGTCGTCGATGGTCAGGGACTGGGGCAGGGCGACCTCACCCAGCTGGCCCAACGCCGCGCCAGCCTGGGTACTGACCGCGCCAGCGGCAGCGCCGAACTGCTGCACCAGATCGGCCGCCTCTACTTTGCCAATGCCGATGCCCTCGGCCGCTACACCCAGCGCGCCGGCCAAACCGTTGCCTACCGCCTGCCCTCGCTCGCGCTGATTTCGCTGCAAGGCCAGGCCGACAGCGCCTATGGCGTGATCACGCAGCTGCGCTACAGCGGCATCGGCATTGATCTGCCCATCCAGTCGCTGCAAACCACCAGCCTGCAAGGCACGGCCGCCAATGACTTCCTGCGCCAGAGCTGGCTCAGCCACAGCGCGCTCACCACGCGCGTGCTGTCGCAAGTGCTCGGCACCCCCGATCAAGCCTACAGCGCCGTTTCGGTGCCCGGCCTGTTTGCGCTGGCCAATGCCAGCCAGAACGCCCACCTGTACACCAGTAGCAATATCGCCGGCCTGAGTAGCCTCGCGCTCGACAGCGCCAGCCAGGCCGACATCGTCGCCGCCGTGCAACAAGGCCGCCGCGTGCTCAGCACCGAAACCCTCGCCGGTGACACACTCTGGAAAGACAACGCCTACGTCAGCGAAGACCCGCTCACCCTCACCAGCAACTACACCCTCGCCGCCACCAGCAACCAATCCTTCTTTGCTGCCAGCGGCGGGCTGAGCTGGCTCGCCTGGGGCCGTGACAACGCCGTAGCGCCGCTGCTCAAAGCCAGACTCGACAAGGCTGCTGCGCTGCAAGCCCACCTGGCCGGTCTGCTGCCGGATCAGGACGGCACCCGCTGGAACGTGCACCCCGCCAAGGCAGAAGTTACCGGCGGCCTGTTTCTGTCCGGCCTGTCACAACAAGCCGGCAGCACCCCCTGCGACTGGCTCGCCCTGCAACTGGCCGGCCAACTCACCGCCGGCAGTGGCGACACCGGCACCGCCGGCGCCAACCACGCCCCGCTCATCCAGAGCCAGCCGGTCATTGCCGGCCAGGGCGGCCGCAGCTACCGCTATCAAGTGGTGGCCAGCGATGCCGACGGCGATACCCTCAGCTACCGTCTGATCAACGCCCCGGGTGGCATGGCCCTCTCGGCCGCCGGCCTGCTGGCCTGGGACAAAACCGTGGTCGGCAGCTACCCGGTTATCCTGCGCGTCGACGACGGCAAGACCTATGCCGAGCAAGCCTACACCCTCACCATCGGCGCCGACGCCCTGCCGCTCGACGTCGGCCTTGGCTTTGCACCGTCCATCCTCAACGTGGGCGAGCAAACCCTCATCACCGCCAGCACCACTGGCGGCAGCGGCAATGCCCAGCTCACCCTCACCATCAACGGTGCGCCGGTCACGCTGGACAGCAAGGGCCAACTGCAATGGCAAGCCCCGGCCTCGGGCGCGTATATTGTTGTCGCCACCGCCAAAGACGGCCAGGACACCATCAGCAAAACCAGCGTCATCAGCGTGCGTGACCCGGCCGGCATCGCCGCCCCGGTGGTCAACATTGCCAGCCCGACCGAAAGCAGCCTGATTACCGTCCCGACTGCCATCACCGGCACCGGCACCGTCACCGATAGCGCCCTGGCTTATTACCAGATCCTGCTCAAACCCAGCGACGCCCCGGACAGCGCCTGGCGTGAAATCGGCCGTGGCTACAGCCCGGTCAGCAACGGCAAGCTCGGCACGCTCGACCCGACCGGCCTGCCCAACGGCTGGTACAAACTCGGCGTGATCGGCTACGACGTCAACGGCCAGCAAACCAGCCAGGTCATCTCGGTGGAAATCGCCGGTGACGTCAAGATCGGCCAGTTCTCGCTCTCCTTCGTCGACCTCGACATCGACGCCCTCGGCATCCCGGTGCGCGTCACCCGCAGCTACGACACCCGCCGCAAGAGCGAAGCGCTCGACTTCGGCTACGGCTGGAGCGTCGACTACCAGAACATGCAAGTGCGCAGCAATGTCGTACTCGGCAAAGGCTGGACGCTGAGCAAGGCCACCGGCAGCCTGCAAATCTGCGCCAACCAGGACGGCCCGCACCGCATCAGCGTCAGCATCCCCGGCCTGCCGCTGCAGCGCTTCGATGCCAAACTCGAACAACCCTGCGGCCTGGTCCAACCGCCGCCGGTCAAGATCGTGCTTACCCCGCTGCCCGGCACCACCACGCAACTGGAAGTGATCACCGGCAACGTGCTGGCCCAAGGCAACCAGCTGACCGATATGGACAGCGAAAACCCCAACCTGCCGTGGAACCCCAGCGACTTCAAGCTCACCACCCAAGACGGCCTGATCTACACCCTGCGCAGCGGCGTCGGCATCATGCGGGTGACCGACCCCTACGGCAACACGCTGGACTACACCACCAATGGCCTGATCCACAGCACCGGCCTCAAGATCGCCTTCGACCGCGACAGCCAGGGCCGCATCAGCGCCATCACCGACCCGGCCGGTAAACGCATCACCTACGGCTACAACGCCAGCGGTGATCTCACCAGCGTGACTGATCAGCTCAAGCAGATCACCAAACTCAGCTACAACCGCAGCCACGGCCTGGTCGACTACACCGACCCGCGCGGCATCCGCGCCGTACGCTACGAATACGACGACAACGGCCGGCTGATTGCCACCATCGACGCCAACGGCCAGCGCACCGAAGCCACGCACGACGACGCCAACCAGAAAGAAGTCATCACTGATCGCCGTGGCTACACCACCACCTATGTGTACGACGCCAACGGCAACGTCACCAGCAAGACCGATGCGCTGGGATACACCACCCTCTACACCTACGACGCGCTGGGCAATGAAGCGACGGTGACGGACCCGCTGGGGCACATCACCAGGAAGGACTACGACCCCATCACCCGTGCGGTGACGAAGTACACGGATGCGAACGGGTACGTTACCCAATACGTGCCGGATGAGAAGGGGAATATCAAGGAGAGTACCGATCCGCTGGGGCGCAAGAGCACGACCAAGTGGTTTGCTGGGGTACCAGTTATCGTTACTAAGTCTGATGGACGCGTAGCCACTTTGGGCTACGGCGCCGATGGCAGCTTGCGCAGTTTGGGCTTGCCTGGCCAAACCTTGCGCTATGACTACAATGGCCTCGGCCAAAAAACGGCCGAATATGATGCAGCCAGCATCAAGACCGAAATCACACTTGATACTAACGGCAAGGAAACTGGTCGCCGTACTTATGCCAAGGACGGCACAACCGTGTTGGCCAACAGCACGACCGATCTCGATGATGCTGGTCGCATCATTAAAAGCACTGATCCGCTCAACCGTAGCACCTCGTATAGCTATAACAGCGCGAACAAGGTGGTACAGGAAACCGATCCGGCGGGCCGTATAAAGCGCTATGAGTACGATGCCCTTGCTCGTCTGACCAAGACCACTTACCCGGACGGCACGAGCGATCTGCAAAGCTATGACGTGCTTGGTAACGTGATCAGCAGGACCGACCGTGCCGGTCGTGTAACGCGGATGGACTATGACGCGCTCAACCGTTTGAGCACCACCACCTACCCGGACGGCAGTACCGAACAACAGCACTACGACGCGGCCGGTCGTCTGAGCGACACGGTTGACCGCAACGGCAAGGCCACGACCTACGAGTATGACCCGGCTGGTAACCAGACTGCGCTGATCGACCCGCTCGGCCGCCGCTTCGAGACCACCTACGATGCCGTGGGCCGCCGCAAGACCAGCAAAGACCCGGACGGCCGCATCACCACCTACGAGTACAACGACGCCGACCAACTGATCAAAACCATCTACCCGGATCAATCCTTCAGCAAGACTGATTGGCGCCCGGATAGCTTGAAGAACAGCGACACCGACGCCAAGGGCAACGTCACCAACTACGGCTACGACGCTGCACTGCACCTGAACCAGGTCACGCAAACCGACGCCAGCGGCCAGCTGCTCACCCAGTACGGCTACGACGAACTCGGCCGCAAGACCAGCCAGACCGATGCCCGGCAACACACCACCACCTGGGGCTACGACGCCGCCGGCCAGCTCAAGCGCCGCACCCTGCCGGATGGCCAGTTTGAAAGCTGGGAGTACGACAACCTCGGCCGTCAGATCACCCATACCGACTTCAACGGCAAAACCACCACCTGGACCTATGACAACGCCGACCGCATTGCCAGCCGGCTGGATGGGGATAACAAAGCCAGCTTCTACAGCTACACCGCCAGCGGCCAACTGGCCAGCGTGAAAGATGCGCGGGGCGAAACCCGCTGGCAGTACGACGCCAGCGACCGCCCCACCCAGCAAAGCAACCCGGACGGCAGCACGCTGAGCTGGAGCTACGACAACGCTGGTCAGATCGCCACGCGCAGCACCGCAGCCGGCACCGTGCGCTACAGCTATGATGCCAACGGCAAATTAACCAGCATCACCGCACCGGATGGCAGCACCACCACGCAAGGCTGGGACAACAACGGCCTGCTGAGCAGTATCACCCGCCCCAACGGCACCAAGACCGTTTACATGCGGGACGTGAACGGCCGCCTCACCCAGATCGTGCACCAGAAGGGCACTACAGTGCTGGGCGGCACCACCTATCAACTGGACGTTGACGGCAAACGCCTCGGCCGCAACGACTATGACCAGCAAAGCACACTCGGCAACGACGGCAAGCTGGCCAACCCGGCGCGCAGCATCGGTTACCAGTACGACAGCCTGAACCGCCTGACCCAGGAAAAAGTCAGCGACCTGCGCACCCCAAGCCGCAATCGCACCACCGACTACACCTACGACGCCGTTGGCAACCGTAAGACGCAAACGCTGACCACCACCGGGGGCACCACCAGCAAAGCGTACGACTACGATGAACGTGACCGCCTGAAAACGATCACCACCAACGGTACCAGCGTTACCACCTACAGCTGGGACAACAACGGCAACCTGCTACAAAAGACCGCGCTGGGCAGTGTGACCAAATATGGCTGGGATGCAAGAAACCGGCTCACCCAAGTCCAGCAGGGCAAAGATGCACAGCACCTGACCACGATTGCTGCCTACCAGTACGATGACAATGGCAATCGGGTTTCGAAAACGGATAAGGATGGCAAGACCACCAGTTACCTGATTGATGAGTTGTTTGCCTATGCGCAGGCGGTTCAGGAAACCTGCAACGGCCAGAGCACCAACTATGTGTATGGTGATCAGCTCCTGCAACAAAGCAAGGCAGGGCAGAGCAGCTACTATGAAGCGGATGGGTTGGGCAGCACGCAGCAACTGACCGATGCCAGCGGCAGCGTCACGGCAGAGTACGAGTACAGTGCCTTTGGTGAACCGCAGACACTGGCAACGCAAAGCAGTGGCTACCTATATACCGGCGAGTATCGGGATCAAGATACAGGGCTCCAGTACAACCGGGCGCGTTGGTACGATGCGGATGTCGGACGTTTTTTAAGTCAAGACTCATTTGATGGGCATGAACGATTACCGATTACGTTAAATAAATATAATTATGGAAATGCAAACTCAGTAAACTTTGTAGATCCTAGTGGTTTTGACGCCGGAGGGCTCCCCGGCATAATGACGACCATGGGAACTAATGAAGAGTTACGTGCTGCACAGCTTAATTATCAGATGGTGGTTGCGCAAACCTTTGCCAAATTGGAGATGGTTGTTTTGTTGACATCTGTGGGATTTACAGCTGTTGATCAAGCGGTTCAAACAAGGCTAAAGGATTGCATTGAAGCTACACGAGCAGGAAAGAATTTGTGCAAATCTGATTGGTATGTTTTTAATGTGGGCTACAATCATAAAGATGTAGCAGCCCATGTCGCATATGCGATTTCGTCGAATCAATCGCCAAGTTGGCTTTCCCGTAGGGATCCAGCTCCAGAAGATCGTCCTTGGATTAGGCCATATATCGGTGGTTTGGATAAACCTTGCCAAAAATATGCTGGGGATTGTGATGAGTATCCGTTTAATGCCTCCTTGGAAGGGTGGACGAAAGGGATAACTGGTCAAATTGGTGAAGGGGGGATATCTCTTCGTACGGTCCCATCTTTTGAAAATCGTAGTGCCGGTTCTTATTTAAGATGGTGGTATAGTGACTGCTCTGTCCCTGCTAATAATCCTGGGAAAAAATACAAAGTGACCACTATTATAGGTTTGCCAACGGGCGGGTTGTGTAAGCGCTAATGGAGTTATAATGACTTGCCAAAATGAATTTTTATTGGGTAGGGTGTTAAATGCAGGAAATTAGAAAATTTTCTACTTTAAAATCTGGCTATTCTTCTGGTGTGAAAGACTGGGAGGAGTTTATTGCGTGCTGGAAAAATTCATATGCTCCGTCTAGATATAATGTTTCATTGATTTTGCATGGAAATTTTGATGAGGGTGGGGCAAGTCTTAATAGAGTATCTGATGGTATTCATGGTTTGGAGCTTCGTTTGGGGCTGGGTCTCCCTAGTTCGTATAAAGACTTTTTGTTGGCTTTTCGTCCATCGTTTTTACGAGAAAGTGAGTTTGAGTGGGGTGACGAATTTTATGGTTTTTTCTCTCCAGAGCAGGTGGGTTTTTTCTCGGATTTACGCCCTGAGTTGAAGTGTGTTATTTCGCATCCTGCTATTGAGACAGCCGATGAGAGATATTACATTTATGGGGTTGACCAAGATGGTGTGGCTGTACGGACTCGATATCTAGATAAGGCTATTTTGGTAGGATTGGCTGGGGATAATCCTATATTGCTACATTCGGATGAAAAGACATTAGATGGGGAGATGGAATGCAGTATTTGGGGGAGCGTAGGGGTGTATCGTGCACCTACATTCTCTGAGCTGATGAGGCAAGTAAGTGTTAGTGAAATTAAAAGTGGAAGCTGGGGCGCTATTCCAATTGCTCAAGCTGATTTAGTTAACACATGTGCTGAAAAGATTAAAATTTTGGATGTTTGGTGGCGATAATTTGGTCCTGATGGACTTTCCCTGACCGTGTGCCCGCAAAGCAGTTTCGACCTTTTTCAAGTGCCCTGACCGCATGTCCGCAAAGCAGCTTCGACCTTTTCCAAGGCTAATTTTTGCGCCAATACATGCTTAAAACGGCTTTTCGACTGCCAATCGGGTGCCGCTTTATCGGGGCTGAAAGGCTGTTCTGCCTAAAATTTGATCAATTTTGATCAGGCGAGCAGGCGGAATCGCGGACAGTGCGCTTGGCACTGCCCTGATGTGTTGATGCTGGATTGCGATTGGGCTACCTGCGCAAATAAAACCCGGTCAGCAACCCCTCCCACGCCTCGTAGACTTTCGCCGTCTTAGGGGTTTGCCGGTATGGATCAACCCCTAGCCATGCCTCGCGCGGCGTCCAGCCGTTCAGGTGCTGGTGTGGCTGAATGTCGTTGTACCAGTGGCTGAACTGTTGCAGTGCTTGATTGAGCATATTGCCATCCGGCACGGTGAGCTGATCCAGCTTTTGCTTGAGCGCGCCAAACAATCGTTCAATCCGCCCGTTTTGCCATGGGCAGCCCAGATCGCTGGTTTGATGGCGAATGCCGAGTAATTTCAACCCTGCCTTGAATAGCGTTGAATTGAAGACGGCTTCGTCATCCGTGCGAATGGCTTGCGGCGTACCGAATTGCTCGATGGCAGCAATCAGCACTTTCAACAGCAAGCACGATGATTTATTTGGCATGGCCTGCAAAGCAATCGCCAACCGCGAACCATGATCGATGATGCCAAGAATCGAATGCACGTTGCCCGCAGCGTCCATCTTGCCGGTCAAATCCATCCCCCACACCCGGTTCTTCACCATCGGCGCCGGCACTTGCCGCTTCCACTGCCGGCGTAGCTGGGCAATCTCGTAGCGGTGCATTCGCAACGTCTCCGCCACAAAAGTCCGCCCCACCGTCATACCCCGGCGTGCTGCATATAGTCGATTGAAGACATGCATCACCTGTCGCCCACCCCGAACCTGTCTTCGATCTGGCTACGAGGGACTGATCGGGGCTCATGTGCTGCTCAAAGTCCTCATGTACTACAAGTACATTCCGGTTTTTGCGCTGCTCTTCACCCCGCTGAGCCGCCTCTCGCCGAGATCGCAGACGGGTTCTTATCCCGTACGCGCCTGAATGCAGATCAGCTCACGCTTCACCCAGGCCGGTTTGCGGCGGTAGTGCGCGGGGCATTTGGCCGGGGCGATACGCCGGCCATAAAAGCGGGGTGCTGCAGTACGTGTTGTCAGCCGTTTCAGCAGGTCCCAGAGCAACACGAATACGATCAGCATGAACGGGGTAGGGCAAGTTTGGGGCGGCCAGTTTAAGGCTGTGGTCAATCTATGCCCCATAGCCGGTTCCTTGCCATTGGTGCTGTACTTGCCTCTTCCACTGCGGGCCTGGTTGCACAGTCTTGTTGTGGTGTTGCACCACGCTTGGCCGTGCAGGCTGCCCCAAAGCTTCAGATTATTACAGGCCCTCAGGCTCCTGCATCCAGGCTGGAATATCACGCTGGCCATGCAGCACGCGCCAGATGTCAATGTGATCGGGACGTTCGATGTAGAACACGACGTATGGATAACGCTTTAGCGGCCAAGTGCGCAGACCGGGCAGATTGAGTTCATGAGCATGGCGGGGTGAGCCGGCGGCCGGGTGCTGGCCAAGGTGGGTGTAGGCTTGCTCCAGCGAATCAATGAAACCAAGCGCCACGGCTTCAGTCGCTTCGTTCTGGTAGTAGGCGATAGCATCATCTACATCCCGGTTGGCCTGCTCACGCGGGATAAGTGGCTTGTGCTTCACGCCTTGCTAGCAGGTTTGGCGGCCTTGCGTACCCGATCTCGCAGGCTTGCGAAGTAGCTGGTATCGGCTGGTTGCGCCGGATTTGATGCGGCGCCGGTCAATAGCAGATTGCGCAGCTGCAGGCGATCCTGATCCTTGCGGATCAATTCGCGCACGTACTCGCTGCTCGTACCGTAACCACGCTGGCTGACCTGTTCATCCACAAAGGATTTCAGGGCATCGGGGAGGGATATGTTCATCGTACTCATGGTTCAAGCGTAGGAGTGTTGGCAAAAATTGGCAAGCTCAAATTTGTCCAAGTCGCGTGCCCGCAGCGCTGTTCGGACACTGCCCATGGCTGGGGTCTGGTTTCGGCGGCGAAAAATCAGCTACAGAGAGAGCGATCAATGGGTCATTGTTTCGCCCTGGGTTGTGCAGGTTTTGTCTGGCATATGGGCACACCTAAGCCACCGCACAGCCCGAATCATGGACAGTTGCTTTGTTGCCATCCCTCCACCACTGCTTTAAAGGTCAGGTACGTAGCTTGGCGACCACCTGCATCAGCTCGTCGATTGCCGCCTCGCCGTCGCCGTGCTGGATGGCGCGAGCCATGCAGCCGTGGGCGTGTGTTTCCAGCACGCGCATGGCTACGCCGTCCAGCGCGGCACGGGTGGCGGCGATCTGCGTCAGCACGTCGGCGCAGTAGCGGTCTTCCTCGATCATCTGCGTGATGCCGCGTATTTGCCCGCCGATGCGGTTGAGGCGCGACACCAGCGCTTTCTTGTCGGGGCGGGCGACGCTGGTTACGTCTTGCGGCGTGCAGCAATCGTCGGGTGTGGCGGCAGGGTCAGACGAGCTCATAGCCTGCGTCCGCAATGGCTTGCCTGAAGGCATCGACCGTGGCGCGGCCCGGGTCGAACTGCACGATGGCCTTGCCGGTATCCAGGCTGACGTCGGCCGATTGCACGCCGGGCAGGCGGCCCAGCACGCTGGTGAGTTTGGCGACGCAGCCGTTGCAGCTCATGCCGCCGATCTGGATGGTGGTGGTTTCCATGATGTGTCCTTTTGCTCAGGGGTTACGGGGTTGCCAGCGTTTCAACAGCAGCGAGTTGCTCACCACCGAGACCGAGCTCAGCGCCATGGCGGCACCGGCCAGCACCGGGTTGAGCAGACCGAACGCTGCCAGTGGAATGCCCAGCGTGTTGTAGACAAAGGCGAAAAACAGGTTCTGCCGGATCTTGCGCACGGTATGGCGTGACAATGCCATGGCATCGGCCAGTGCCGCCAGTGAGCCATGCATCAGGGTGACATCGGCCGCCTCGATGGCGACATCGCTGCCGCTGTGCATGGCAAAGCTCACATCTGCAACGGCCAGTGCAGGCGCATCGTTGACGCCATCGCCCACCATGGCGACGGTATGTCCTTCCTGTTGCCGGGCACGCACGTAGGCGGCTTTGTCCTGCGGCAGCGTTTGCGCCACAAACTCCTTGATGCCGGCAGCCTGCGCGATGCGGGCTGCGGTGTGGGCGTTGTCGCCGGTCAGCATCACCACGCGCACACCACGTTGCTGCAGGGTGGCGACGGCGCGGGTGGCATCGCTGCGCAATGCGTCAGCCAGGGCGATCAGGCCCAGCCAGGCGCCATCACGCGCCACGCCGATCACGGTCTGGCCCTCGTTCAGCAATTGCGTCAGCGGTACTCGGTCAGCGCCCAGTAGCGGAGCGACCCAATCGGGGCTGCCGACGCGTATGGCCTGGCCGGCGATCACACCAGTCACGCCGGCGCCGGGTTCGACAGCGAAATCCGCTGCATCCTGCAAGGCCAAGCCGCGCGCTTGGGCCGCTTGCAGCAGCGCCTTGGCCAGCGGGTGTTCCGAGCCTTGTTCAAGGCTGGCCGCCAGTTGCAGCAGGGTGTCGTCACCTACGCCTGCCAGATCGACAATGCGGGTGACTTGCGGCTTGCCCTCGGTCAGTGTGCCGGTCTTGTCTACCACCAGCAGGTCTACCCGGCTGGCGCGTTCCAGCGCTGCGGCATTGCGGAACAACATGCCGCGCTGCGCACCCAGCCCGATGCCGACCATGACAGCAGTGGGCGTGGCCAGCCCCAGTGCGCAGGGGCAGGCGATGACCAGCACGGCCACCGCAGGAATCAGCGCGGCGCTGGCGCTGGCCAGCAACCACCAGCTGGCTGCAAAGGTGACCAGCGCAATCAGCAGCACGACGGGGACGAAAACGGCGGAAATGCGGTCAGCCAGTTGCTGGATCGGCGCCTTGCTGCCTTGCGCGGTGCGCACCAGTCGTACGATTTCGGCGAGCTGGGTCTGGCTGCCTACGCTGTCGGCGCGCACGCGCAACATGCCATCCAGATTGCGTGTGCCGGCAAACACGCGGCTGCCGGCGGTTTTTTCCAGCGGCAGGCTCTCGCCGCTGAGCAGGCTTTCATCCACCTGCGCGCGGCCGTCCTGCACCGTGCCGTCGGCGGCGATGGTTTCGCCGTGCCGCACCACGATCAGATCACCGCTGCGCAGCTCGGCCACTGGCACATCCAGCAGCGTGCCATCACGCTCGACGCGCGCGGTGCGTGGCTGCAAGGCCAGCAGTTCGGCAATGGCGCCGGCCGTGCGGCCTTTGGCGCGCGCTTCCAGCCACTTGCCCAGCAGGATCAGCGTGATGATGGCAGCGCTGGCTTCAAAGTAGACATGCTGGTGATGCAGGTTTAGCGCCGTTACCACGGCCGAATAGCCGTAGGCCACGCTGGTGCCCAGTGCCACCAGCACATCCATATTGGCGGCGCCACCGCGCAATGTATGCCATGCACCCCGGTAAAAGCGCCAGCCCAGCCAGAACTGCACCGGCGTAGCCAGCAGCCACTGCCAGCCGCGCGGCAGCCAGCCATGCTGGCCGCTGAACATGGCGGCCATTTCAGCCAGCAAGGGCAGGGTGAACAGCGCGGCCAGCAGCAGTTGCTGACCGCTCCGGCGCAGCAAACGTGCCGCGCGCGCGCTGTCGTCGTTGCCGTGTTCATCGTCGCCACGCACATGCGCATCGTAGCCGGCGCGGCGCACGGCATCGATCAAGGCATCGTCGCTGACGCTGCCGGCGGGAAAGCTCACGCTGGCGCTTTCCGTGGCCAGATTGACGCTGGCTGTCACGCCGGGAATGCGTTGCAGCATTTTCTCGATGCGGCTGGCGCACGCGGCGCAGCTCATGCCCTCCAGTGCGAGGGTCAGGCTGCGCGACGGCACGTCGTAACCAGTCTTGCGCACGGTCTCGATCAATGCCGGGATATCGGTCTGGCTGAGGTCGGCGCTGATCTGCGCGGTCTCGCTGGCGAAGTTCACCTGTGCACTCACACCCGGCTGCTTGTTCAGCTGTTTCTCGATGCGACCGGCGCAGGCGGCGCAGCTCATGCCGCTGATGGGGAGGTTGACAGTGGTTTGCATGGCAATGCTCAAGTACCCTATGGGGGTATAATGTACCCTGTGGGGGTATATTGCAAGGGTAACTTCGCGTTACGATATCGCCATGCCCTTGCATCGCCTGTTTGCCCTGCTGCTGATCTGCCTGCTGCCGTTGGCGCCCCTGTGGGCGGCACCCATGGCGATGCCGGCTGCCGTGCAGCAGCCGGCGGCGCAATTGGCCGCCGCTGACGACACGCATTGCATGGAACATGAGGCCGCCGCCGTGCCGCCTGCGGGTGAGCATTGCAGTACCGATTGCATCCTGCACTGCGCCTTGCCCGGCCAAGGCATCGTGCTGGCCGCGCCAGTGTGGATAGCCACGGCGCTGCCAGCACCGGCAGGCCGGCATTACAGCAACCCTGATCCCATCCTTCCGCTGCGCCCTCCGGCCGCCTGATCGCGACTTCTTCTCTTCCGATCAATCGTCGCGCGGACAGCCTTGCCCGCGCGTAGACAGGCCTACCATCATGAAATCACCATTGCAGGCAGCCAGGCTGCCACTGTGGGCGTGCGTCCGCGCGTCGCGCGCCATCTCGTTCATTCACCGGAGGGTCGGAGCATGACGCACTCGCTGCATCGCCGCCGCTTTCTCGGCCGCACGCTCGCGATTGCGGGGGCTGCGGTGTTGGCGCCACGCGTGCTGGCCGCCGGCATGGACCATGACATGCATGCCGGTCACGCCATGCCGGAGCAAGCGCCCGCCCAGCCCGCATTGCGCATCGCGCCAGCTGATTTGCCGCTGTTGCCGGCCGATGCCCTGCCGACTGGCCAGCCGCTGTTGCCCTTGCATCGTATCGGCGAGCGCGACGGTGCCGTGTTGCGGCTGGCGCTGACCGCCGCACCACACACCGTGCAACTCTTGCCCAGCGTGAAAACGGAATTCTGGAGCTACAACGGCAGCACGCCGGGCCCGCTGATCGAAGCGATGGAGGGCGATACGCTGGAAATCCGTTTCCGCAACGATCTACCCCAGGCCACCACCGTGCACTGGCATGGCTTGCCGGTGCCGGCCGATCAGGATGGCGGGCCGCATCACCCGGTTGCGCCGGGCGAGGAGCGCTTGTATCGCCTTGAGTTGCCCAAGGGCAGCGCCGGCACCTATTGGTATCACCCGCACCCGCATGGCGATACGCCCGAGCAGGTGTTCCGCGGTCTGGCCGGTGCGCTGATCGTGCGCACAGCGGATGACCCACTGGCCGCCTTGCCCGAGCAGCATCTGTTCATCAGCGATTTGCGGCTGGCTGCCGACGGCAGTATCCCGTTCAACAATGTCGATGACTGGATGGACGGCCGAGAAGGGCAGTTTGTGCTGGTAAACGGGCAACTACAGCCACAGCTTACGGTGAACGGCGCGCAGCGCTGGCGCATCTGGAATGCCTGCAGTGCGCGTTATCTGCGCCTCAAGCTGGCGGGCGCGCAGTGGCAACTGGTCGGTACCGATGGCGGCCTGCTGGAGCAGGCCCGCCCCTTGGGCGAGCTGGTGCTGGCACCGGCCGAACGGATCGAGGTGGTCGTCAGCGGCAGCGGTGCCGTACGGCTGCTGGCGCTGCCCTACGACAGGCAAAAAATGGGCGATGCCCCGCCCGAGCGCGAGCGGGTGCTGGCCCGTGCCACCTTCTCCGCCGGCCCGCGCGTGCAACTGCCGGCCCGCCTGCGCAGTATTGCTGACCCTGGCCTTGCGCGCGCCACCAAGCGCGTGGTGTTCAGCGAGACCATGAGCATGGAGAACGGTCAGCACAGCATGGCTTTCCTGATCAATGGCAAAGCCTACGACATGAACCGCGCCGACTGGCACAGCAAGGCGGGGGAGGTGGAGCTGTGGGAGGTGATCAACGACAGCCATATGGATCACCCCTTCCACCTGCATGGCACGCAGTTCATGGTGGTGGAGCGCAAGCGCGGCGGCAAGGTGGTGCGTGAGCCGTTCAAGGCATGGCGTGATACGGTGAATCTGCGGCCGAACGAGCGCTTGTTGCTCAAGCTGCGTTTTCCGCATCCGGGCATGTATATGGCGCATTGCCACATCATCGAGCACGAGGCACAGGGCATGATGGCGCAGGTGCAGGTGAGCTGATCCGTTCAGTGGCAGTCGTGCCTTTGTACAGAGCGTGCTGCGCGAGTCGCAGCGTGCCAATGGTAAAACACCCCGCAGTGCGGGGTGTTTTACTTGATCACTGTCGCTTGCCTATTGCTGCTTGCGGGCAATATCGGCCATCTTGCGTGCCGCATCGGCAGCACTCATGTGGTCGTTGCCCCAGAACTGGCCCACTACCTCAAAGAAGCCCTGGCGTGTTTCTTCCTGTACGGCCATATTGTGCGCCCACGACGGTACGAGCACGTTCTTGCTGGCCGCGCGCGAGAAATCCTGTGCCGATTGCTTGGCATAGGCATCGTAGCGGCCCATCGGTACGTCGGTACGGGCCGGGATGTTGCCCTTATAGAGGTTGAAGGCTTCCTGGCCGTCCTGGCTCATCAATAGCGATACGAAATCGCGCTGCGCTGCGGCCATTTTCGGGTCGGTCAGCTTGAACATGGTCAGCGTGTCGGCGGCGAAGCAGAAATCACCCGCCGGTGTCGGCGCCGGCCAGCAGTAGTAATCGGTGCCCTGCACCTTGCCGGCCTGCACGAACTCGGCCTTGGCCCAGTCACCCATCAACTGCATGGCGGCGCGGCCGTTGATCACGTCGGCGGTGGCCAGGTTCCAGTCGCGGCCCACGCTGTCGACCGACGAATACGGCTTGAGCTTTTTCAGCAGTTCCAGCGCCCGGATCATGGTCGGGCCGGTAATGGCAGACTGATCGAGCTTGCTGAATGCGGCACGATAGAAATCCGCGCCCATGCTGACGGTGATGGCCTCGAAGGTAGTGGCCACGATCCAGCTTTGCTCGCTGTGCGCCAGCATGGGGATGCCGGCCTGGCGGAAGCGCTCGGCCAGGGCAAAGAACTCGTCCCATGTTTGCGGCTGCTTGCCCCCGATGCGGTTCACCAGTTGCGCGTTCACCCACAGCATATTGGTGCGCGCCACGCCCAGCGGCACGGCCACGTACTTGCCATTGGCCTGGATCATCTTGTCGAACACTTCCGGCAGGATGCTGGGCCAGCGCTGTTCGCGCGCCAGATCGGTCAGGTCGGCGCACACGCCTTCGCGCGCCCAGTTCTGGATCTTCACGCCGCCGATGGCCGCTGCGGTCGGCGGGTTGCCGGCCATGACGCGGCTCTTGAGCGAGGTCATCGGGTCGCCGCTGCCGGTGCCGGCATCCATCCAGTGGTGGCCGGCGTCGTTCAGGCGTTTTTTCAGCTCGAACACGGCCTTGGCCTCACTGGCGGACAGCCACCAGTGCAGCACTTCCACGTCGGCCAGCTTGAACTTGCCGATGATGGACAGCAGGCGTTCGGCCTGTTCGTCCAGATTCGCCAGGGTCTGCGTTGACTGGCGCAGCGCCGAGTCGGTGGCCTGCACCATATTGCTGACCTGCTCGGCCGATTGCGCCATCGCGGTGGTGGCAGAAGATTGCTCGTTGGTGGCGTCGGCAATCTGGCGCACCACGTTCACGACCTGATTCATGCGGTCGCTGATGCCAAGGATGTGGCTGCGCGCGTCTTCGGCTTTTTCCACGCTTTCGGTCACGCGCGCGGCGGTGTAGCCCATGTTCTCGACCGCAGATTCGGTTTCGCGGCCGACCGTTTCAATGCGATGCGCAATGTCGACGGTAGCCTGCGAGGTGCGCTCGGCCAGCTTGCGTACCTCGTCGGCCACCACTGCAAACCCCCGGCCTTGCTCGCCTGCGCGGGCGGCTTCGATGGCGGCATTGAGCGCCAGCAGGTTGGTCTGGCCGGCAATGTCCTTGATCACACCAACGATGCTGCCGATTTCCTGCGAGCTCTTGGACAAGCCATCCATGGTCTGGCCCATGGTTTGCATGGCTTGCGATACCAGGCCCACTTCTTCGGAAACGCGGCTGACTGCCTCGGCACTGCTTGTAGAGAGCTGGCGGGTTTCGGATACGGCGTTGTCCACATCGCGCGCGTTGTCGGCAATGTGGGTGATGCTGACGGTGATTTCTTCCACCGTGGCCGCGCTGGACGAGGCATGGTCGGACTGGGTGCGCGTGTCCTTGGCGATTTGCGCGGTAACGCGGGTCAGCTCATGCAGGTTGATGGCCAGGCCCTCGGTTTCACGCTGCGCTTCGCGGAATACCGCTTGCTGGCGGGCAATGAATTCGTTGATGGCCGCCGCGGTCTGGCCCATTTCGTCGCTGCCTTCGGGCAGGCGCACCGAGAGGTCGCTGCCTTCACGTGCGAGCTGGCGCATGGTGTCGCGCAGTGCCTCTACCGGCGCCAGCGCGCCATTGATGGCAAAGATGGTGACCCCGATGATGGCGCCCAGGCTGACGATCCCGATCAGCATGGCCAGCCCCAATGACTTGGGGTCGTAGGCAATGTAGCCGAGCGTTGCGGCAAAGCCCACCACGTTGGCAACGATTGCTGTGCCTAGAATTCTGGTTCGTATCGACATGGTTATCTTCCTCCCGCTGGGCCGATGCACTGGCAGCCGATCAATCGCTCGCTGCAAGCTTCGTGCTTACATACCGAATATCGGTATTCTCTTATTTTAAAGACAATGATGCGACTGCCAAATACACAGTAGTACCAAGTATTGACGTGCCCATCTCTGATTTCCGTCAGGGGATTCCGCTATAGCTTAGCCCCCGGCATGTGATTGCGCAGGCAGAATCAGTTTGAAATCAATTTTGTATGCAAGTGGCTTGACCCACTCTGCACCATAGTATAGAGCCGGGCAGTTTGCCGGCTCGGGCGGGCGGTTACAAGCGTTCATTTCACAGCAACTGGCTGGCCAAGCCCGGCATTGCATGGCATGCACCGTTTGGGTGCGGTAAGCCTTGCGCAATTTGCCGGGTACGCACGCCCTGGGGTGTGCACGGATTCAGGGCAGCAAGCGGGTGGCGTCGATGGCCATGCGTGTGCCGGGCAGGCAGTCTGCGCCCGCCGGGGCGCGCATGCGCAGCACGCCACCGCCTATGGCAATCACGAGTACGCGTCCGTCCTGCTCCTGTGCGATCACCGTGCCGTGCGGCGCCCCCTGCAGCAAACGCTCCGCCGGTGTGCCGCGTGCCACGATCTGCCCGCCGTCGAGCTGCCAGACCTCGTCGGCAAGGCGAACGATCTCGGCCGGTTCGTGGCTGGCCACGATGAGGGTAAAGCCGTGCGCCCGCTGTTGCTCGCGCAGGCGATCCTGCAGGCGCAGGCGCAATGCACTGTCCTGCGCCGACAGCGGTTCGTCCAGCAGCAGCAGCGGCGCCTTGCGCGCCAGTGCCCGTGCCAGTGCCAGCCGTTGTTGCTGCCCGCCGGACAGGCGTGCGGGTTTGCTGCCGGCCAGCGTGGACAGCTCCATCATGTCCAGCAGCAAGTGTGCTTCTGCATGGCTGGCGCCGGCAAAGCGCAGCTGCTGCAGTGCGTTCAGGTGCGGAAACAGCGCAGGTTGCTGCATTTGCACGCCGATATGGCGCGCCTGTGCCGGCACATGGGCTTGCCGTTCGGCGTCGAACCAGCGGGCGTCGCCCACCTGCAGCCAGCCTGCGGCCGGCGTGGTCAGCCCGCACAGCATGCGCAGCAGGCTGGTCTTGCCTGCGCCGGACGGACCATACAGCGCCAGTGTATGCCCGGCGGCGACAGTGCCTTCCACCTGCATGGTGTAGGGCCCGGCAGGGCCGTGCAGCGGCAGTTGCAGCGAGAAGGAAACGGCGGCGCTCATGCTTTCAGGCGCCGGCGGGATTTGGCCAGGTACAGGCAGATCACCACGGCAAAGCTCAACGCCACCAGCACAGCGGCCTGCCCGTGCGCGGCGGCATAGTTGAGGCTTTCCACCTCGTCATAAATGGCGATGGAGACCACGCGGGTTACACCCGGAATGTTGCCGCCTATCATCAGCACCACGCCGAATTCGCCCACCGTATGTGCAAATGCCAGCACGCTGCCGGCCAGCAACGCGCCACGCGCGTTGGGCAGCAAGACCCGCAGCAGGATCGTCCAGTAGCCTTTGCCCAGGGTATGCGCCGCGTCGATCAGTGAAGTGGGCAGTGTCTCGAAGCCTGCCTGCAGCGGCTGCACCATGAACGGCAGGCTGAACAGCACCGAGGCCACCATCAGCCCGGCAAAGCTGAAGACCAGCTTGAGCCCGAACACCTGCAGCAGCCACGCACCCAGCGCGTTGTGCGGGCTGAATGCCAGCAGCAGATAGAAACCAAGCACGGAGGGTGGCAACACCAGCGGCATGGCCAGCAGTGCCTCCACCACCGGCTTGGCGCGGCTGCGCGTCAGCGCCAGCCAGCCGGCCAGCGGGATGCCGATCAACAGCAGAACGAGGGTAACGAGTGCAGCCAGCCGCAGGGTCAGCAGCAGCGGTTGCCAGTCCATCAGCATGCTGCGCTTGCCTCTCAGTGCTCTTCCGGCAGTTGATAGCCGTATTGCTGCCAGATGGCACGGGCCGCCGGTTTGTACAGGAAGGCGTAGAAGCGTGCGGCGGCCGGGCTGGCGTTTTTCATCAGCACTGCACCTTGCGCAATCGGTTGGTACAGATGGCGTGGCAGCTCAACCCAGCGCCCGACGCCATGTACCTCGGGCGAAACCACGACCGACTTGGCGGTAAAGCCCACTTCGGCCGCGCGGCTGACCACATACTGGTTCACCTGCTGGATGCTTTCGCCATAAACCAGTTTGGGGGCCAGTTTGGCATCCAGCTTGAGGCCGGTAAGCAGGCGCATGGCTTCGCGGCCATAGGGGGCGGTTTTGGGGTTGGCAACGGCAATATGCTGTACGGCCGGGTTTTCCAGCGCGGCTTGCCAGTTTTTCAGATCCAGCTCGGCGGTGGTCCACAGCACCAGGCTGCCATAGCCGTAGATGCGCGGTGCATCGGTGCTCAGCCCGGCATCGAACAAGGCTTGCGGCGTTTCCACGTCGGCAGAGAGGAACACACCGAACGGTGCGCCATTCCTGATCTGCGTCGCCAGCTTGCCCGATGCGCCGAGCGAGGCCACGGCCTTGTCGCCGCTTTCCTTGTTGAACGCGGCGGCCAGGTCGTCAAACACGTATTGCAGGCTGGCGGCCACCGCTACATTGATGGTTTCGGCGCGTGCCAGAGGCGCGCAGCAGAGCGCGATGACCGTCAGCGTGGAAAGGGAAGCAGCAAGGGCGCGCTTGGGCATGGTGATCCTGCCGGGATGGGAATGGCTGCTACTTTAACCCGATGCCACCGGCGCGGGGAGGGCGTATGCCGGCTGTGCCATGCAAACTTGATCTGCAGCAAGGCGGATGCAGGCGCCGGCGGGCAGACTGGGCTCATTTGCCTCGTCGGAGTCCAACATGCAGCACGCCTTTTCACCTTTGCAGATCAAGGGGCGCGATCTGTTGCCTGTGGTGCAGGGAGGCATGGGGATCGGCGTGTCGGCACATCGTCTGGCCGGTAGCGTGGCTGCGCAGGGGGGCATGGGCACCATAGCCTCGGTAGACCTGCGTCACCATCACCCCGACCTGCTGGCGCGCTCCAAACAGACGCGCGAACAAGCTGAACTGGATGCGCTCAACTTCGAGGCGCTCGACCGCGAGATCGTTGCCGCGCGCGAGTTGGCACAGGGCAAAGGCATGATCGCGGTGAACGTGATGCGCGCCGTCGAGGCGTATACCGGCTATGTGCGGCAGGCTTGCCGCTCCGGCGCCGATGCCATCGTGATGGGGGCCGGGCTGCCGCTGGATTTGCCCGAACTGACCGCTGATTTCCCGCATGTGGCACTGATCCCCATCCTGTCCGACGCGCGCGGCATTGCGCTGGTGCTGAAAAAATGGCTGAAGAAAGGCCGCTTGCCCGATGCCATCGTGATCGAGCATCCACGCTATGCCGGCGGTCATCTGGGCGCCGCGCAGGTCAGCGCCCTGCAGGACGAGCGCTTCGATTTTGACCACGTGCTGGGGCCGACACATGCGTTGTTTGCCGAACTGGGCATCAAGCCCATTCCGCTCATCATCGCCGGCGGCATACACAGCCACGAGCAGGTGCAGCACTGGCTCACGCATGGCGCCAGCGGCGTGCAACTGGGTACGGCGTTTGCGGTGAGTGAAGAGGGCGATGCACACCCGGCCTTTAAAGCCGTGCTGGCGGGGGCGCGCCAGGAAGACATCGTCGAATTCGTCAGCGTGGCCGGTTTGCCGGCACGTGCAGTCGCAACGCCGTGGCTGAAGAACTATCTGCAGCGCGAGGAACGCCTGCAGCGCAATGCCAAGGCCGACCCGGCACGCTGCACGCAGGCGCTCAACTGCCTGGGCCAGTGCGGTTTGCGCGATGGTCTGGCAAAGATCGGCCAGTTCTGCATTGACCTCAAGCTGGCGGCGGCACTGCGCGGCGAGGTTGGCAAGGGGTTGTTCTTTCGTGGCGCGTCCATCCTGCCATTCGGGAGCGAAATCCGCCCGGTGCGCGAGTTGCTGCGCTACCTGCTTACCGGGCAAATGCCCGCTGGCTTGGCCGCGCCCTGCTGATTGCCGGCAGCCTGGCGGTCGCTTGCCCTTTGCCCGTGCAATGCGGGTAAAGTGGCTGGATGATTGCCAATCCGTTTGAAACGTCCTCGGCCAGCTTCGAGTCGCCACTTGAGCTCTTGCTCGCCTGCCATGAGCGCATCCGGCGCTTTTGCACGCTGCTCGAGCGGCTGGGCGTGCATCTGGCCACGCATGGCAGCGATGATATGGCGCGCGATGCAGCAACCGGCATCCTGCGCTACTTTGATATAGCGTTGCCGCTGCACCATCAGGACGAAGACGACGATCTGTTCCCCGCCTTGCTCGCGGTTGCCGGCAGCGCGCTGCAGGCCGAACTGGCCGCGCTGCAGCAAGAGCATGCGCAGTTGCTGCCGCTGTGGCCGCCGTTGCGTGCGGTGCTTGTGGCTGTGCAGGCCGGGGCGTCGCCGGCATGGCCGGCTGCTGCCGCAGCTGATTTCGCTGCACGCTACCACGCGCATGTCAGCCGCGAGGAAACCATGGTTTATCCGCATGCCGAGCAATTGCTGCCGGCTGCAATGCTGGCGCAACTGGGCGAGCGTATGGCCGCCCGGCGACGGTTTTGACAGGAAAAGCGCCTTCTTTCTTTTTTTGAAAGTAGGTCGTAGGTGTAGCGCTGCAGTGCACGATTCGGTGCAGCACAGCGCGCAAGTGGCGCCGTTATTGAATATCAACGCTTGCTGGCTATACGGTTAGCGCGGATGAGACACACATGATGGCTTACGATTTGTGCCAGTCGAGTTCGCCGTTTATGCTCAAGTTCAAAGTACAAGAATAGCGATCCAACGTGTTTTCACATCTGCCCAGCCGATTCCAGATTTTCTACCAGGCCAACAGGTTGGCTTGGCGTCTGGTTGCGGCTGTGGTTGGCGTCAGCTTCATCGTTACCCTGTCGCTGACTGCATTTCTGGTGCGCCAGGAATACCAGCGCAGCCTCACCCAGATCAGCACCGATCTTGATACCCTGGCACGCAGCGTTACGCCGCAGCTGGGCGCCAACCTGTGGCTGGTGAATACCGAGGCAGTGCGCACCCAGCTCAATTCACTGCTGCAGACCAAGGCGGTCAACTGGGTGGAGCTGGTCGAGCCCGATGGCTCGCGTTATTCGGTTGGCACCGTCAGCGGTGATCCGAAAAACGCCATCAGCAAGACTTACACCGTCAATTACATGCACCCGCTGACCGGCAAGGCCGTGCGGTTGGGTGAGTTGCGGCTGGTCAATACGCTGGATGGGCTGGAATCACAGCTCTATACCCAGGTCACCCGCATGCTGTTGCTGCTGGGTTCGGGTATGGCGGCGTCGGCGCTGTGTTTTCTGTGGCTGTATCACCGCTTGATTGCGCGCCATCTGAGCCATATTGCCGAATACACGCGCAGTTTCAATTATGAACGCCTGTCTGCGCCGCTCGATCTGGCGCGTGGAGACTCGGGCCAGGACGAATTGCAGGTGCTGACCGATGCGTTCAACACCATGCGGCTCAATCTGCAGAAGGGCATCGACGAAAAGGATGTCGCGCAGCGCGAGCTGTTCCAGGAAAAGGAACTGGCCGAGGTCACACTGATTTCAGTGGCCGACGCCATCGTCACCACCACGGCTGCCGGCCACGTGAAACTGCTGAACCCGGCTGCAGAGAAACTGATCGGCTGGACTTTTGCCGAGGCCAAGGGGCTGCCGATTGGCGAGGTCGTCATCACTCAGTCCGATGCCGAAGGTCCGCGCCTGACCCGGCTGCTGCAGGCGGCGCAAACCGCCGGCAAGCGCCAGCAGCGCGAGAAAGCCACCCTGATCAGCCGTGGCGGCGAGCGCTTCATGGTCGAAATCGCCATTGCGCCGATCAGCGACTGGGATGGCAACCGCATCGGCTATGTGGTGGCGCTGCATGACATCAGCGCGGCCGAGGCGCTGACCGCACGGTTGGCCTATCAGGCCACGCACGACGAGCTGACCGGCCTGACCAACCGCCGTGGCTTCATGAGTGCCTTGGTGCAGGCCAATGATGCGGTCAAGCTCACTGGCGCACGTCGCTTGCTGATGCAGATTGACCTCGACCAGTTCAAGCTGGTCAATGACACCTGTGGCCACCAGGCCGGCGACGAACTGCTGCGCCAACTGGCGCGCATGCTGATCGACATGCTGCCCGACAACGCACTGGTGGGCCGCTTGGGCGGCGACGAGTTTGGCGTGCTGCTGGCCGATCTGGACGAGGCCGAGGCACAAGTGGTTGCCATGCAGTTGCTGGTGGCGCTGGAGCAATACCGCTTTGTCTGGCAGGACCGTCCGTTTACCGTGACCGGCAGTCTGGGCCTGGTGAGCATGGATCAGGACTGCGCATCGCCACAGGAGGCGATGAGCCGTGCCGACGTGGCCTGTTTTGCCGCCAAGGACGCCGGGCGTAACCGCTTTGCCTGGTATCGTGGCGGTGAGGAAGACCTGCAGGGCCGGCACAACGAGTTGCAGCTGCTGGCCACCCTGCGCCAGGCTGCCGAGACCAATCGCTTCAAGCTGCATTACCAGCCGATTGTGCCGACGCTGGGCCCGCATCAGGTGCCGCATTACGAGGTGTTGCTGCGGCTGGAAGACGAGCAGGGGCGCTTGATCTCGCCGGGGGCGTTCATCCCCGCTGCCGAGCGTTACGACATGATGGCCACCATAGACCGCTGGGTGGTATCGCATGTACTGGATGAATTGTCGCAGCGGCAGGCGCGCGGCGAGGTACTGCCCGAGTTGTCCATCAACCTGTCGGGCAAGTCGCTCAACCGGCAGACGCTGGCCTTTGTGCTGGAGCAGCTGGAAGAAAAGCCGCTGCCGTCCGACCGCATCTGCTTCGAGATCACCGAAACCAGTGCCATTGCCAACATCAAGGAATCCGCGCTGTTTATCGAGGCACTGCGCGCGCGTGGTTGCCGCTTTGCGCTGGACGACTTTGGCAGTGGTTTCTCGTCGTTCACCTACCTCAAGAGCTTGCCAGTGGACTATCTGAAGATCGATGGCAGCCTGGTGCGCGATGTGGCCGAGGACGACGTGAGCCGGCAGATGGTGCTTGCGGTCAACCGCATTGCGCATGCCATGGGGCGCAAGACCATTGCCGAGTATGTCGAGAACCAGGCCATTGTCACGGTGCTGCAGGAAATCGGTGTCGATTATCTGCAGGGCTACCATATCGGCCGCCCGGAACCTGCCATACGCGAAACCCAGCAGGTGTGGGCCGGGAATGAATTCGAGCTGCGTGGCGATTGATCCTGCAGATCAGTTATCCCCGCAAAAACGGCCGCGTCGCGGCCGTTTTTGCGTCTGGTGATACCTGCGACTAGTTCAGCCGTGCCCAGTTGGCCGTGCGTACATTGAAGAAACCCGATTCGCGATAAGCGCGTTCGATCACGCCTTTCTCGCGCAGCATGGTCAGGCCCTTCTCCAGTGCCTCGGCCGCTTCCTTGCCGGCCGGGGCCAGCTTGCTCACGAACAGGTGGCGGCTGCCTTGCAGGCCGACCTTGACGTTGGGAATGGGTACGAACTTGTGGCCAGATGCCTCCAGCGACATGTCGGTGGTCGGCTGGAAGGGCGCGAGCAATACGTCGGCACGGTGCTTGACCACCATGCCCACCATCGAATCCCAGCTTTGCGTTTTCAGCACCTGGCCGAACTTCAGGCTGTCCAGCGTGGCAACGTCGGGCTTCCAGCTTTCCGCCACCACGGCAGTCAGCTGTTGCACCTGCGGCAAGGTGCGGGCTGCCACGGCCTTGGCGTTGTCGGGCGTGGTATAGAGGCCGGCTTCGAATTCGCCCTGACGAATCAGCGGCGGGCTGACGAACACCTTGTCCTCCAGCGGTTTCAGATCGACCAGCCAGGCGGTATTGCCGCCCATGGTGGCATTGCCGGAGAGGATTTCCTTCAGGTAGCGGCTGTACGAGTCGCTGCTGTTATCCACCTTGACCAGCTTTACCTGCTTTTTCAGGCCGCCTAGCGCCAGTGCCTGCTGCACCAGCACCAGTTCGGCCACATCGCGGCGCGCCCCTGCGCCGTCAAAGCGGGTCAGCGTCAGCGGATCGCGCTTGCCGATGAACTGCATGTAGTCGTTGTAGACATCCTGTTGGGTCAGGATTGTGATGGCATCATCGGCGGCAAAGGCCGCCGGGGCCAGCAGGCAGGCTGCGAGCAAGGCCAGCGTGCTGCGCCGTTTCATCGGGACGTTCATCGGGCTTCTCCTCCTTGCGTCATGTAGTTGTGAACTGCACGTTCCATCATGGCAAGCGGCGCGCCCGGAGGCAATTGCATCCTTACAAATTTTTCGCCCGCTCGTCACTTGCCTGCCGGCGCGGCCTGCATGGCCGCCGATGGTGTTATAGCCCTGAGCTATCACCCGGATGAAGTTTCCCGATTTGACGCTTGCAGATGTCGCCGCTATCTTTTGCAGGCTCGGAATCATTCCCATCCTGAATATCACTTCAAGGAGTTCTCCCATGTCCGTTCTCGTGAACAAACAAGTCCCCGACTTTACTGCAGCCGCCGTGCTGGGTTCGGGTGAAATCGTCGACAACTACTCGTTCTCGGCCGCGACCAAGGGCAAGTATGCCGTGGTGTTCTTCTACCCGCTGGACTTCACCTTCGTGTGCCCGTCCGAGCTGATCGCCTTCGACAACCGTCTGGAAGAATTCAAGTCGCGCAACGTCGAAGTGATCGGCGTGTCGATCGACAGCCAGTTCACCCACAGCGCATGGCGCAACACCCCGGTTGAGAAGGGCGGCATCGGCCACGTTGGCTACACCCTGGTTGCCGACATCAAGCACGACATCGTCAAGGCATTCGACGTCGAGCACGCTGACGGCGTGGCGCTGCGCGGCACTTTTCTGATCGACAAGAACGGCGTGGTGCAACACCAGGTCGTGAACAACCTGCCGCTGGGCCGTGACATCGACGAGTTGCTGCGCGTGGTTGACGCACTGCAATTCACCGAGCAACACGGTGAAGTCTGCCCGGCCGGCTGGACCAAGGGCAAGAAAGGCATGAAGGCTGACGCCGCAGGCGTTGCCGCCTACCTGGCTACCGAGGCCGCCGCACTGTAATCACAGTGGCCCCACCAGAAAAACCGCCGGCTTGTCCGGCGGTTTTTTTATGCATGCGTCAAGCTTATGTCCACAAGGCATGAAAATGACCGATGTAAGCATTTTGCTGGGCTATGCTGGCTGAGGATGGCATCCGGCCCGGATGGCCGCCAACTCGCAGGGGCAAGCCATGACCATATCCCGCAAGTTGATCGTTTCCTATGCCCTGATGGTGCTGTTTGCCGCCGTCATGGGGGTGGTCGGCATCACCTCACTGTCAACCGTGAATGACGAGGTGCAGGCTGTTACCGGCAATGCCTTGCCCAGTGTCGAGTATTCCTTGTTGATGCGGGCCGATATTCTTGATTTCCGCAATCGGGAAACCCAGCTGTTGCTGGCCAAGAATGCCGAGGAAATCGCCGACACGCTCAAGCGCCAGCAGCAGAATGCCGACGATCTGGCTACGCATGAGGTGGCCTATGCCAAGCTGGTGAACTCATCGCAAGAGCAAACCTTGTTCGGCGACTATCAGGCGGCCAAGACGCGCTATTTGAAGGCCAACCAGGCACTGCGCGAACTGGTGAGCGCGGGCAAGAACGATGAGGCAATCGCATACTTTCGTGGTGATGACCGCAAGGCATTCCGCGCCTTTTTGCCCACCATAGACAAGATTGTCGAAATCAACCGGCAAGAGGCCGCCAGTGGCAGTCAGGCCGCCCATGCGGCGTTCAGCAGTGGCCGCCTGCACATGCTGCTCTGGTCCGGCCTGATCCTGCTGGCGAGCATCGGGCTGGCGTGCTGGCTGATTCCTGCCATCGTGCTGCCGCTGTCGCGCATGCAGCAGACCATCGTCGAGATCGGCAGCAGGCTGGATTTTACGCGTCGCGTCGATGTGCGCAGCAGCGATGAAATCGGCTTGACGGTGTCGGCGTTCAATCAACTGGTTGATTCGGTGCAGCAGGCCTTGCGCGGCATCATCGGCGCATCCAGCGAGCTGTCTGCACTGTCTGGCAGCCTGGCATCCTCGTCCGGGCGGGTGTCGGATGACTCGGCACGGCAAAGCGAGGCATCCAGTGCGATGGCCGCCGCAGTCGAGCAACTGACCACCAGCATTGCCCAGGTTTCTGACAGTGCCGGCGAGGCATTGCGGTTTTCCGAGCAGGCCGACCAACACGCACAGCACGGCGGGCGGGTAATCCGTGATGCGGTGGCAGAGATGGAAACCATCGCGGCGACCATACATCAGCTGGCCGAAACGATTGCTCATCTGGGTTCTCAATCGGACGAAATCAGCAGCATCGTGCGGGTGATACGCGAGGTGGCCGAGCAGACCAATCTGCTGGCGCTCAATGCCGCCATCGAGGCCGCGCGTGCTGGCGAGCAAGGACGCGGCTTTGCCGTAGTGGCCGACGAGGTGCGCAAACTGGCCGAGCGTACCAGCTCGGCCACGCAGGATATTGCCGGCAAGATCAATGCGATTCAGGACGCATCGCGTGCTGCGGTCAACGGTATGTCCGGCGCAGTGGATCGCGTGAACCAGGGCGTGAATCTGGCCGGAGAGGCTGGTCGCTCAGTCGATGCGATCACAGCCGGCGCACGACAGGTCGAGGCTGAAATCCACACCATTGCAGACGCACTGAAAGAGCAAAGCGAGGCCAGCCACCTGCTGGCCGGCAACGTAGAGCGCATTTCGCAAATGTCGGAGGAAAACAGCCAGATTGCCGGGCAGACCTCGCAGCTGGCGCGCTCACTGCAGCAGTTGGCGGACGACATGCGCGGTACGGTGGGGCGCTTTGCCACCTGAGGCGCCGCCGCAGGTCTGGCCGGGCAATCCGCCGTCAAACCGTTGGGGGCAGATCACCGCTCCGGCCGGTGCGCGATAAAACGCGGCCCGGCACTGCGTGCCGGCGCGCGGCGCGGCATAATGGCGGCTTGTCCTTTGCGCACCCGTATCATGTCCCAGCACCAGATTTCTCCACCGGCCAGCGGTACCAGCCCGGCTGCGTGGTATGCCCAGCTCGCCAATCAGCCTGGCTTCATTGCCGACGAGGCACAGGCAGCCGCCATCGCGCGGCTGGAACAGCTCTGGCAGCAACTGGTCGAGTTCAAGCGCAAGCGTAATCGCTGGTTCGGCAAATCGCTGCTGCCGCAGCCCGAGTTGCCGCGCGGTCTGTGGTTGTGGGGCGGGGTGGGGCGCGGCAAGAGCTTTCTGATGGATGCCTTCTTTGCCGGGCTGCCGTATATCCGCAAGAAGCGGCTGCACTTCCATCACTTCATGCAGGAAATCCATACCGAGCTGCGCAAGCAGGCCGGCAGTGACGATCCGCTGGCCCGGGTGGCCGAAAAATGGGCCAGGTCAGTGCGTGTGCTGTGCTTCGACGAATTCCACGTGTCCGACATCGCTGACGCGATGATCCTGGGCCGGCTGATGGAGCAATTGTTCGAGCGCGGTGTGGTGCTGGTGGCCACCAGCAACTATGCGCCTGATCACCTCTATCCGAACGGGCTGCAGCGCGAGAACTTTCTGCCCACCATTGCCTTGCTGAAGGCGAAAATGGACGTACTGACCGTTGATGGCGGCAAGGACTACCGGCTGCGCACGCTGACCGCAGCGCGCACCTTCCTCTCCCCGCTGTCTGCCGATCACAAGCCTGAACTGACCCGTTTGTTCGACGCCATTGCTACTGGCCGCAACGAGAGCAAATCGCTGCAGATCGAGGGGCGTAAGGTCGCTGCGGTACGGCACGCGCCGGGTGTGGTGTGGTTTGATTTCAACGTGATCTGCGGCGATGGCCGGGGCCAGGCCGACTATCTGGCGCTGGCGCGCCGCTATCACACCGTGATCGTCGCTGGCGTGCCGCGTTTGACTGCCGCGCAATCCAATCTGGCACGCCGCTTTACCTGGCTGGTGGACGTGTTTTATGACCATCGCGTCAAACTGATCCTGACCGCAGATGCGCCGGCCGAACAGCTTTATACCGAAGGCCAGCAGGCCAGCGAGTTCTTCCGCACCGCCAGCCGCCTGACCGAGATGCAGTCGAAGGAATATCTGGCGCTGCCACACCAGTCCATCGACGAGGCCATGGCCGGGGTGACCGAGACCTGATGTCGCACACGCAAGGAGCCGCCATGCACGCCATCGATATCCTGGACGGCCGCTTGCAACTGGCCGAACAAGCACGCCCCGTGCCGGCCGCCGGACAATTGCTGGTGCGCGTGCGGGCGGCTGGTGTGAATCGCGCAGACCTGATGCAGGCGGCGGGGCGCTATCCGCCGCCGGCCGGTGAGTCCGCTATCCTCGGGTTGGAAATCGCCGGTGACGTGCTTGAGCTGGGCGAGGGCGTCACTGATTGGCAGGTGGGCGACGCCGTGTTCGGCTTGGTGGGTGGCGGCGCGTATGCCGAGTATTGTGTGCTGGATCAGGCCTTGGCGATCCGCAAGCCTGCTGCCTTGAGCTACGAGCAAGCGGCGGCACTGCCCGAGGCATGGATGACCGCGTGGTTCAATCTGGTCACGCTCGGCCAGCTGCAGGCCGGTGAGCGGGCCTTGATCCACGCTGGTGCCAGTGGGGTTGGCTCGGTGGCCATCCAGCTGGCGCGTTGGCGCGGTGCCCATGTTGCGACGACGGTGGGCAATGCGGCCAAGGCGGATTTCTGCCGCGCGCTCGGGGCTGAGCTGGTGATCAACTACCGCGAGCAGGATTTTGCCGACGCGGTAAAGGCGGCGGGCGGCGCGGATTTCATCCTCGATGGCGTGGGTGGTGACTATGTGGCGCGCAACCAGCGCTGCCTGAACGCCGATGGCCGCATGATATTGATCGGCCTGCTCAACGGGCTGGAGTCGCAGCTCAATCTGGGGCTGCTGCTGGTCAAGCGCCAGACCATACGTGGCTCTACCCTGCGGCCACAGCCGCTGGCCACCAAGGCCGCACTGGCCACTGCGCTGCGCGACGAGGTGCTGCCGGCGCTGCTGGCGCGCCGGCTGGCCATCCATCTGGACCGCAGCTTTGCGCTGGCCGATGCGCAGGCGGCGCACGATCATCTGCGCGACAACCGCAATCTGGGCAAGGTGGTGCTGACTGCCTGACTGGCCGTTCGGCATGCATGATCGGGGTCTGTTTTCCTGGAAGCGGCAATGTTCACACCTTAATTGATAATCATTATCATTCGTGTTTTAATCCACTCCATCGCGCGCCGCACAGGGCGGAGCGCTTCCTGGAGACTGGTCGTGAATGCTTACCTCGTTGGCGCCGACGTGCTCGGCAATATCCCGGATTTGCTGCAGCAGTATGGCATCCAGATCCAGCAACACGTTTCGGGCCGGCATGCGTCGCACCAGCGCAAGCCCAAGAGCATGAGCGGTGTTGACCTCATCATCCTGTTTACCGATTTCCTCGGTCACAACGTGATGCGCCATTACCGCGAGTTTGCCAACGAGCAGAACATCCGCTTCGTGGCCTGCCGCCGCTCGGTATGTTCGCTGTCGCAGTCGCTGGAAAAGATTTCCTGCCAGAAAAGCTGCGACACCTGCCCCAACCGCAAGTTGCACTGACGCTTTTGCCCGGCGTAGCCGGCAAAGCTTGCCGCAGTTGCGGCACCCCTTACACGCATTCAGGCCCGGCTACCCCGTCGGGCCTCTTTTTTTGCGCTTTTACCGGGCAGTGGCTGGTGGCACGTTTCCTGCTTCTGTTTCAGCAACATCAATGCGCAATGCAGACGGGGCAGCCATGCTAGGACAACTGAACGACTACTTCAGCAGCCAGGAAAAGGCACTGAAACTGCGTTCGCAGCGGCAGGAAGTGCTGGCGGCCAATATCGCCAATGCCGATACCCCGGGCTACAAGGCACGCGATTTCGATTTCGGTGCCACCTTCAAGGCCGCCACCGAAAAGCGCCAGAACCAGACATTGGCTGCCACCGACAACCGCCACCTGCAACCCAGGAGCGGCATGGTTGACCCGCTGTCGCCCGATCTGCTCTACCGCAACCCGTATCAGGCTTCCATCGACGGCAACACCGTCGACATGAATGCCGAAATGCAGGCGTTTTCCGACAACACCATCCGCTATCAGGCTGCGCTGACCTTCATGACTCGCCGCATTGAGTCGATGAAAACCGCCCTGACCGGCCAATAAGAGAGAGTGAGCGATGTCCCTGTTCAGCGTCTTTGACATTGCCGGCAGCGCGTTGCAAGCGCAGTCGATGCGCCTCAATGCGGTGGCCAGCAATATGGCCAATGCCGAGTCGGTCACCAGCTCCAACGGTCAGCCCTACCGTGCCAAACAGGTGGTGTTCCAGGCTACGCCGGTCAATGGTGACAAGCGCGCCGTCGGCGTGAAGGTCGCCAAAGTCTATGAAGATCAGTCGCCACCCAAGCTGGTGTACGACCCGAAAAACCCGCTGGCCGACGGTAATGGCTACATCGCCATGCCGAACGTGAACCCGGTGGAAGAAATGACCAACATGATTTCCGCGTCGCGCTCCTACCAGACCAATGCCGACGTGATGAACACCGCCAAGACCCTGCTGCTGCGCACGCTGCAGCTCGGTCAGGCCTGATTGCAAGGAGTGAACCATGGCTACCACTGATGCCGTCAGCAACAAGAGCTTCGATTACACGGCGCTCAATGCCAAGGCGACCACGACCAAGAGCGCGACCGAGCAGCAGGGCGATACGTTCATGAAGCTGCTGGTAAAGCAGCTGCAGAGTCAGGACCCGATGAACCCGATGGACAATGCCCAGTTCACCAGCCAGATGGCGCAGATCAACACGGTGACCGGCATCGACAAGCTGAACACCACGCTGACCACGCTGCTGTCGGCCTATGGCACCACGCAGAACATGCAGGCCGCTGGCCTGGTGGGCAAACAGGTGCTGTCCGATGGCAAGTACATGCAATACAACGGCTCTGGCAATGCGTCGGGCGGGAACGTGACGGTGCCGGCCGGCGTGAATACCGTGCAGGTCCGCATTACCGGTGCCGATGGCACGCTGGTTGACCAGATCCAGATGACCGTCACCGGCAAGGGTGACTTGCCGATCAACTGGGACGGCAAGGATGGCGATGGCAAGCAGATGCCGGCCGGCCAGTATCTGATCCAGGCTGCCGGTCTGGATGCAGATGGCAAGGTTGTTGCTTTGTCTACCAAGACCTGGCAAACGGCCAGCAGCGTGATCTTTGGCAGCAATGGGGCGCAAGTGCAGCTGGCTTCCGGCGAAACCGTCGATTTCAGCAAGGTAACGCAAGTCAAATGACCGGAGGGGCGCACCGCAGTGTGCGACCTTCCTGCCGGCAAGACCGGCAATAATTGCCCCGGGAGGCAAAAATGGGTTTCCAGCAAGGTTTGAGCGGTCTGAACGCTTCGTCGAAGAACCTCGACGTCATTGGTAACAACATCGCCAACTCCAGCACCGTCGGCTTCAAGAATTCGCGTACCGAGTTCGCCGACATTTACGCGTCCAGCTTTGCCAGCTCCAGCACCATCGCCGGTATCGGCGTGCGCGTGACCGACATTGCCCAGCAGTTCTCGCAGGGCAACATCACCACCACCAACAATGCGCTGGACGTGGCGATCACCGGCAACGGCTTCTTCCGTGTGCAGGACCCGGCCGGCAACATCTCCTACACCCGCAACGGCCAGTTCCAGGTTGACCGTAACGGTTACATCAACAAC
The DNA here is from genome assembly GCF_900176275.1 of Andreprevotia lacus DSM 23236. Classification (GTDB taxonomy): domain Bacteria; phylum Pseudomonadota; class Gammaproteobacteria; order Burkholderiales; family Chitinibacteraceae; genus Andreprevotia; species Andreprevotia lacus. Next base: position 244,652 of record NZ_FWXD01000001.1, read on the forward strand.
AACGGCCAGTACCTGACCGGCTGGACGACTGATCCGAACAGCGGCCTGTTGATCAAGGGCGGCCAGCCCAAGCCCATCCAGCTGACCGTCGGCAACATCGGCGCGCGCGCCACCGGTGGCTCGGGCACCAGCAATGCCGGCCTGCAGCTGGTGCTGAACCTGGATGCGTCCAAACCCATTCTTGACCGCACCGCACCGCCGACCGGGGTCGGCCCGCTGTCGATCACCGACCCGACCACCTACACCAACTCCACCTCGGCTACCGTGTATGACGCGCAGGGTGTATCACATACGCTGACGTATTACTTCTCCAAGGTTGGCGTGAACAAGTGGGAAGTGCAGACCAGCTTTGACGGTGCCGCGCCGGTACCGGCCGACCCGACCCAAACCCTGGGCACCGCACCGAATGCACCGGCTACGCAAGGCTATATGTATTTTGACGGCAACGGCCGCCTGACGGGCCCGGCCAGCACGCCCCCGGCACCGGCCGATGCAATCCCCAGCTTCAATTTCGCCACCACGCTGGTGGCACCGAACGGCGCAACCAGCCCGTTCACCTTCAATGTCAACTTCGCCAAGTCCACCCAGTTCGGTAGCGCCTTCGGCGTGAACTCGATCAACCAGGACGGCTATGCCGACGGTCGCCTGACCGGCCTGTCGATTGCCAAGGACGGCACCATCCAGGGCAACTATTCCAACAGCCAGACCAAGGTGGTGGGGCAGCTGGTGCTGGCCAACTTCACCAATGTGCAGGGCCTGCAGCCGCTCGGTGACAACCGCTGGGCGCAGAGCTTTGCCTCGGGCGAGCCGCGCGTGGGCGACCCGGGCACCACCGACCTCGGTTTGTTGCAATCGGCCGCACTGGAAGATTCCAACGTCGACCTGACCGGTGAACTGGTCAACCTGATTACCGCGCAGCGCAACTATCAGGCCAACGCGCAAACCATCAAGGCGCAGGACCAGATCCTGCAAACGCTGGTGAGCCTGCGTTAACGCGACGGGATAGACGAATATGGATCGCCTGATTTATACCGCCATGAGCGGCGCCAAGCACACGATGGAACGGCAGGCCGCCGTGGCCCACAACCTGGCCAACGTCGCCACGCCGGGCTTTCGCGCCGACCTGATCGCTGCCCGTGCCGTGCCGGCCATCGGCGGCACCGGTCTGCCGACGCGGGCCTATGCCGTCGAGCAAGGCACCGGTTCTGACCTGACGCCGGGCATCCTGCAAGCCACCGGCCGTGACCTGGATGTGGCGGTGAACGGCGACGGCTGGCTGACCGTACAAACGGCGACCGGCGAAGCCTATACCCGCAATGGCAGCTTTGAGATCGACGCCAATGGCTTGCTCAAGACCCGCAATGGCGAGGTGGTGCTGGGCGAAAACGGCCCGCTGACCATCCCGGAAAACACCCGCGTCACCATCTCCAAGGATGGCACCGTCACCGGCACCAGCCTGAGCAACCCGACCCAGTCGGTGCAGATCGGTCGGCTCAAGCTGGTGAATCCGGCAGCCAATGAAGTGGAAAAGGGTTACGACGGCCTGTTCCGTCTCAGGAGCGGCGATGCCGCGCCGGCCTCGGCCGACGTCAAGCTCGCCAATGGCATGCTGGAGACCAGCAATGTCAATTCGGTCGATCAACTGGTGAACATGGTTTCCGCGCAGCGCCAATACGATTTTCAGGTGCGCCTGCTGCAAACCGCCGACCAGAATGCGCGCTCTGCCGCGCAGTTGATTGCCTTCAGCTAAGACTTTTTTAGGGAACCGACGCCATGATGCGTTCCTTGTGGATTGCCAAGACCGGCATGGACGCGATGCAGACCAACATCGACGTCATCTCGCACAACCTCGCCAACGTCAATACCAACGGCTACAAGCGCGAGCGCCCGGTGTTCGAGGATTTGCTGTACCAGAACCTGCGTCAGCCCGGTGGCGCCACCAGCCAGACCACGCAAATGCCGACCGGCCTGCAGCTGGGTACCGGTGTGCGCACCGTGGCCACCTCGCGCATCCATATCGAGGGCAATCTGCAGCTGACCGATGGCGCGCTGGACATGGCCATCAATGGTGATGGCTTCTTCCAGATCGCCCAGCCGGACGGCACCACTGCTTACACCCGTGATGGTTCGTTCCAGGTCGATAGCCAGGGCAATGTGGTCACCAGCAGCGGCTATGCGCTGCAACCGGCGCTGCAGGTGCCGGCCGGCACCTCCAAGGTGACCGTGGGCAAGGATGGCACCGTGACCGCCATCGTCAACAACAACTCGGCCGCGCCGGTGACCCTGGGTACCATCCAGCTGGCGACCTTCATCAACCCGCCGGGCCTGCAGTCGATCGGCGAGAACTTCTATCTGGAAACCGCTGCTTCGGGCGCGCCGACCGTCGGCACGCCCGGCACCAACGGTATTGGCGCGATCAACCAGGGTTATGTCGAAACTTCCAACGTCAACGTGACCGAAGAGCTGATCAACATGATCCAGGCGCAGCGCGCGTTTGAAATCAACTCCAAGGCCGTGACCACGTCCGACCAGATGCTGCAAAAGCTGACGCAACTTTAAGAGGCTGCCATGAATCGTCTTCGCCTTGGTCTTGTCGCCGCGCTGGCCGTGCTGCTGACCGCCTGCGCCAACCCGCCCAGCGTGGTCACCGGCCCGGTAACGGCCAAGCCGCAGCCGCAACTGGCCGGCAACGACAACCCGGGCGCGATTTACCAGCCGACATCTGCCCGCATGCTGTTCGAGGAGCGCACTGCCAAGTACGCAGGCGACATCCTCACCATCACCATCGAGGAAACGCTGTCGGCCAGCAACAAGAGCGACAACGCCGCCAACCGTACCAGCAGCCTGAGCTACAAGACCACCGGCGATCTGCCCTTCGTGCCCAAGCAGATCGAGAAATTCCTCACCACCAACGACGCCAGCGTAGGCGTCACTGGTGCCAACGACATGAAGGGTACCGGCGCGACCAACAACAGCAATACCTTCAAGGGTAGTATTACGGTGACGGTGATCGAACAGCTGGCCAATGGCAATGTGATTGTCGGTGGCGAGAAGCAGATTGCCATCAACAACCAGATCAATACCTTGCGCTTTACCGGCGTGATCAATCCGCGTGATATCCAGAGCGGCAACGTGATTTCGTCGACCAAGGTGGCCGATGCGCGCATCGAACAGGTGGGTGTGGGCGCCATGGCCGATGCCACCACCATGGGCTGGCTGCAGCGCTTCTTCCTGAACGTGCTGCCGTTCTGATCCAGCGGAATAAACCGCCGCACGCTGGCCGTGTGGCAGTGGCGCAAGCCACGCGGAGTGAAACATGCGTTATCTGATTGCCCTGCTGTTGAGCCTGGGCCTGGCTGCGGCGGCACATGCCGAAAAGCTGCGCGAGCTGGCCAATGTGGCTGGTGTGCGCCCCAACCAGCTGGTGGGTTATGGCCTGGTGGTAGGGCTGGACGGCAGCGGCGACCAGACCACGCAGACGCCGTTCACCGTGCAGTCCATCGTCAACATGCTGAATAACGTCGGCATACAGATCCCCAACGCAGGCAATATGCAGCTCAAGAACGTGGCGGCGGTGACGGTGACGGCCACCTTGCCGCCGTTTGCACGGCCCGGCCAGCTGATCGACGTGACCGTATCGTCCATCGGCAATGCCAAGAGCCTGCGCGGCGGCTTGCTGATCATGGCACCGCTGAAGGGTGCCGATGGTCAGGTGTATGCGATGGCGCAGGGCAATCTGGTGGTGGCCGGCGCCGGTGCTGCTGCAGGCGGTTCCAGCACCCAGGTCAACCAGCTGGCCACGGGCCGCGTGCCCAATGGTGCGACGGTGGAGCGTGCCGTGCCCAACGGCATGAACAATAGCGAATTCGTGCAGCTTGAGCTGATGCAGACCGACTTCACCACTGCCAGTCGCGTGGTCAACGCCATCAATGGCGCCTTCGGCCCGGTGGCTGCCGCGCTGGATGGCCGCGTGGTGCAGGTGCGTGCACCGCAAGACCCCAACCTGCGCGTCACCTTCCTGTCCAAGCTGGAGAACATCGACGTGACCCCGGCTGCGGTTGGTCCCAAGGTCATCATCAATGCGCGTACCGGTTCCATCGTGATGAATCAGGCCGTGGAGCTGGACCAGTGTGCGATCTCGCACGGCAACCTCACCATCACCATCAACGCCAACAACCAGGTGTCGCAGCCCAATCCGGTATCGGGTGGCAAGACCACGGCGGTGCAGAACGCCGACATCCAGATTGCCGCCGACAAGGGGCCGGTGGCACGCTTGCCCAAGTCATCCAGCCTGCGTGACGTGGTGCGCGCGCTGAATGCGGTTGGCGCCACGCCGCAGGATTTGCTGGCCATTCTGCAGGCGATGAAGGCCGCAGGTGCGCTCAAGGCGGAGCTGGAAATCATCTGATCTTCCACTGCAGCGACTAAAAAACCGGGCACAGGCCCGGTTTTTTTATCCGTCGTCGCAGCCCAGAGAGGGTTGGCCATATCGGCTGCACGGGCGTCCTTCCATTGGTTTGCAATGCTAAAACCCCAGTGCGCGCGCGCCCTGATAAAACACGAAGCTGAGCAGCCAGGCCAGCCCCAGTGACCACACGACCGAAAATGCGGTGAAGGCATTGCTGCGCGATTCCTTGCGCAGGGTGGCAATGGTGGAAACGCAGGGCACATAGGTGAGGGTGAACAGCATGAAGCTGTAGGCCGAGATCGGGTCCAGCGTACGGGCCAGGTGGCTGGCCAGTGCGCCACCATCGTGACCGACGATCACGGCCAGCGCGCCCAGCACGATTTCCTTGGCAACAAAGCCGAAGATCAGCGCAATCGCCAGAATCGCGCTGATGCCGATCGGGGCAAGGATGGGCTGGAACCAGTCTGCCACCATGCCAGCATAGCTGTGTTGCGCATTCGGGTAGTGGGTCAGCAGCCAGACCAGCGCAACACCCAGCACGATCATGCTGCTCGCCAGCCGCAGGAAGGCGCGGGTCTCCTGCATGCCGCGCCGCAGCACTTGTTGCCATATAGGCAGGCGATAAGGCGGCAGCTCCAGAGCGAAAGGTTCGCAGCTGCTGAAACGGCGGCTGTAAAGTGCTGCCGTGCCCATGGCAATGACGATGCTCGCCAGATAAAGGCTCAGCACCACCAGCCCGGCATGCACCGGGCTGTACAGCGCACCGGCAAGAAACAGGAAAATCTGCAATCGCGCCGAGCAGAGGGAAAAGGGAATGGTCAGCATGGTCAGCAAGCGTGCCTTGCGGTCACGGATCACGCGGGTGCCCATCAACGCGGGAACATTGCAGCCAAAGCCCATCATCAGCATCACAAAACTGCGCCCATCGAGGCCCACGCGTGCCATCAGCCCATCCATCATGAAGGCCGCACGGGCGAAATAGCCCGAGTCCTCTATCATTGCCATCAGGCAAAAAAACAGGAAGATGATCGGTGCGAAGGTCAGCACGGTCACCACGCCGTCGTAGATGCCGTCCAGCAACAAGCCATGCCAGAACGCCGGCAACGCGCCAGACAGTGTCTGCAGTGCCAGGCTCTTGAGCGCGTCGGCCGCCAGTTTCAGTTCATCCTGCAGTGGCGCACCCAGCGTGTAGGTGAGCTGGAACAACAGGTACATCATCAGCACGAACAGCGGGATGCCCAGCAGCGGGTGCAGCAGCCAGTGATCCAGCCGGGCGGTTGCCCCAGCGTTGAGCGTAGGCGCTTGCTGGACATGGCGCCGGTACAGCTCGCTCTCGGCCGCGTGCCAGGTATCTGCAAGCGGCGCTTGCGCCACATCCAGCGCAGCAGCCGGCGGTGCCGCCAGCAGTTGTTGCAGCGCCTGGCGCAAGTCGTTCATGCCCTCACCATGCTTGGCGCTGATGCTGATGACCGGGCAGTCGAGTGCCGCAGCCAGCGCGGGCAAATCGATGCGGCCCCCGGCTTGCCGGACCTCATCGGCCATATTGAGTGCAAGCACCAGCCGCGCACCAAGGTGCTTGAGCTGCAATGCCAATCCCAGCTGGCGATCCAGTTGGGTGGCATTGAGTACCAGCAATACCCCGTTCAGTTCGGTGCTGCTCAGCATGGACTGGGCAACCTGCTCGTCTTCTGCGCCGCCGCGCAAATCGTAGATGCCCGGCAAGTCGATCAACTGGGCCATCTGACTGCCGAGCAAGAGACGAGCGCTGGCCAGCTCGACGGTCAGTCCAGGCCAGTTGGCGACGTGGGCGTTGCCGCCCGTCAGCCGGTTGAATAGGGTGGATTTGCCGGTGTTGGGCATGCCCACCAGCGCTATTTTCCTGGCCATGTGGTGGCTCCTGGGGGGGGGCGACGCTGATCAATCCTGGCTTACGTGCACCAACCCGCCGTGTGCGCGCCGCAACATGAACTCGGTATTGCCAATGCGCAGCTGCAAGGGTCCGCCCAACCAGCCGCGCCGGACCAGTTGAATCTGCCTGTGTTCGCGCATGCCCAGCGCGGCCAGGCGCCGGGCCAGCTCGGCGGGGAGTTGATGGTGGCTCAGGCTGGCAGCCTGGCCGGGGGTCAGGTCATTCAGGGTCATGATGCAGACACTTGTTGAGAACGATTATTGTTTTTTGATGCTCAAGCAAATCGTCAGCAGGCACAAGCGCAAGGCGCAGCATTGTTGACCTGGCGCAAACAGTTGCTTGGCCAGAGTCCGCCAACACGGGTCGTGGCGGGATTGGTGGGGCTGGTCGCAGGCGACGGGCAGGCTGGGCCAGAAATGAAACAAGCCCGGCGTGGCCGGGCTTGTGCGGGTTGATTCGGGCTGTACGGCAGGTAATCAGAACCGCTCGTTCGGCCCCAGAAAGCGCCATTGCCCGACCGGCAGATCGCTGAGCCCGATGCGGCCGATGCGCAGGCGGCGAATGCTGTTGACGGTCAGCTCCACGTGTTCGCACAACGAAGACAGCATGTGCGGACGGCTTTCGCGCAACAGAAAGCGCAGTTGCTTGCTGCTGGGCTGCGTCACCTTGAACGGGCGCAGCTGATCATCGCCCCACATGGTGATACGGCTCAGTTCGCGCAGTACGTCGTCAGGAATGGACTGCTCGACCGTTACCAGGAATTCCTGCTCGAATTCGGCCTCTTCGCCAACCAGCTTTTTCGCAACGCGGCCATCCTGGCTGTAGACCATCAGGCCGGAGGCCTCGTTGTCGAGCCGGCCGACCGGCACCAGGTTGGTCAGGTGTTTTTTCAGGAAGGGCGGCAGGCTGGCCGGATCGGCATCGCCTGCGTACTGGGTATCGGCCGCAATCAGGTTGATGGCGGCATTCTTGCGCACCGGCGGCGCATCGCAGGCCAGACCCACCGGCTTGTTGAGCAGGATGGTGACGCGCTCGGCCTGTGCCTGCAGGCCCTGCTTTTCGATGGTGATGACTTGCTCGGGGCCGACGCGGCTGCCCAGCACGTTGACCACCTTGCCGTCGACGCGCACCCAGCCCAGTTCGATGAACTCGTCGGCTTCGCGGCGTGAGCACAGGCCCAGCTCGGTCATGCGTTTGGAAAGGCGGATGCGGGTGTCGGTCATGGCGTCTTGGCAGGGCGGGCAAAAACGTATTGTACGCGTCCGGCGTTGCCCTTGCTGCCGTGCTGGTGATGTTTACGCCTTTCATCCTGCTTGGCATGGCAATTGCTCAGTACCCGGTAACCGCTACCGGATTGCCGCCATGATTACCCAGACCGCCAACCGCTTCAACAACAGCCTCGCCATTGATGTGCAGGCGGTTGATGGCCTGCGCCAGTTGGCCAAGACCTCACCGGAGCAGGGCACCAAGGCGGCCGCACAGCAGTTTGAAAGCCTGCTGATACAACAAATGCTCAGCAGCATGCGTGCAGCCTCGCCGGTTGAAGACGAGCTCGATTCCAGCAGCACCAAGATGTTCCGTGGCATGCAGGACCAGCAGACCGCGCAGATCTGGTCGCAGAACGGTGGCGTCGGCCTGGCAGACAGCATCGTGCGGCAAATCCAGATTCAGCGTGACCCCAGCCTGCTCAAGCAGGCGCAGCGCAGTGTGCCGCTGGGTGTGCCGGGGCTGGATGTCGCCAGCGACAAGATCACCGCCTACACCGGCAAATTTAAGCCGGCAACGGCAAAAGATGCCGCCGCTGCCAGCGCATTGCGCAATGCCAACCCGCTGGGGAATGCCGGCAAGACCGGCGGCAACACCCCGGCAAGTGCTGCCGACAGCGGCAGTTTCATGGGCAATGTGCTCGATGCCGCCAGCACGGTGGCCGATGCGCTCGGCGTGTCGTCGCAAGTGCTGGCCGCGCATGCCGCACTGGAAACCGGCTGGGGCAAGAAGCCGATCAAGGATGCCAGCGGTGCCGACAGCCACAACCTGTTTGGCATCAAGGCTGGTAGCAACTGGGCCGGCAAGACGGTGGACGTGACCACCACCGAATACGTCAACGGCGCGCCGCAAAAGCGGGTAGAGAAATTTCGCGCCTACGACTCGTACAAGGATGCATTTGCCGATTACGCGCAGCTCATCAAGCGCCGTTTCAGCGATGCAATGGGGCAGGGCAGTAACGCGGCCGGTTTTGGCCAGGCCCTGCAGCAGGACGGCTATGCCACCGACCCGGCATACGCCAGCAAACTCGCCCGCGTGGCGGATCGCGTCAGCCGTATGTATGGCGACGCTACGAGCAACATCGGCTAACGCCGGCGACAGGATTGGAGTGACATCATGGGTTCCAGCGTATTCGGCATTGGCGTCAGCGGCCTCAACGCAGCCAACATCGGCCTGACCGTAACCGGCCACAATATCTCGAACGTCAACACGCCGGGGTATTCGCGCCAGATCATCCAGCAAAGCGCGCCATACCCGCTGTTGTCGGGCAGCGGCTTTACCGGTCTGGGTGTCCACGTCGACAGCATTCGCCGTATTTACGACGAATACCAGACGCGTGCCGTGCAGACCGCGCAAACGCAGACCAGCTATCTGGATACGCTGAACTCGCATCTGTCCGAAGTCGACGACATCATCGCCGACCCGACAGCAGGGGTATCGCCTGCGCTGCAGGACTTCTTCAAGTCGGTGCAGGACGTCTCGACCAACCCGGCCGATACCGCCTCGCGCCAGGCCATGATCAGCAGCGGCCAGTCGCTGGTGAATCGCCTGAATACCTTCGATACGCGCCTGAATGAAATGGCCGTCCAGACCGACGGCGAGATCACCAACACGGTATCGACCATCAACGGCCTGTCGGCGCAGATTGCCGAGCTCAACAAGCAGATTTCGTCGGTCAACGGCCTCGGCCAGCCGCCCAACGATTTGCTCGACCAGCGCGATGCACTGGTGCTGGAGCTGAACAAGTATGTGAAAGGCACCACCATTTCGCAGACCGATGGCTCGATCAACGTGTTCATCGGCAACGGCCAGAACCTGGTGGTGGGCGGCAATGCCTTCACGCTGGCGGCTGTGCCATCGCCGTCCGATCCGCAAAAGGTCACCATTGCCTATCAGCAAAATGCCAACACCATCTATCTGCCTGAATCACAGCTCACCGGCGGCTCGCTGCAAGGGTTGCTGACCTTCCGCAACAGCGGCCTGGCGGTGGCCAAGGCCAACCTCAATCAGGTGGCGCTGACTGTTGCCCAAACCGTCAACGATCAGATGCGCGCCGGTCAGGACCTGTACAACAACATCGGGCAGAACTTCTTCAACTTCCAGCGTGCCAGCACCCTGGATACCACGCTGTCCGGCGCCACGGTGCGCTTTACCGCATCCGGCACCACCATCCCGAGCAGCGATTTCTCGATCGCCTATGACAGCGTGGCCAACAGCTATACGCTGACCCGGCTGACCGACAACCAGACCCAGGCCATTACACCGGCGCAGATGGCGGCTGGCTTTACCGCGTTTGGCGTGACCGTGCAGCTGACTGCCGGCGTGCCGGCTGCGTCGGCCACCACCGGCATGTCCTTCCCGCCGGCCATCGGCGCCATCCGCAACAACACCAACAACACCGGCTCTGGCCAGATCGGCGGCTATATCTCCGATGTAAACCAGATGCAGACCAGCGATTACGAGCTGGGCTATGACGGTACCAACTATGTGCTGACCCGCCTGAAGGATGGCGTGAAGACCTCGTATGCCACCTTGCCGATCAATCAGGATGGCCTGCATCTGGAGCTGACCGGCGGCACGATCAACGCGGGTGACCGCTTCACCATCAAGCCGACCGAGGGCTTCATCAACAGTATGAGCGTGCGTACTACCGACCCGCGCGAGATTGCCGCTGCCGCACCGATGGCTGCCACGCCGTCCAATGCCAATACCGGCACGCTCAAGGTCTACCAGCCTACCAGCAACCTGATCACTACCAACACGACGGATTCGGCCATCAACCCGGCCATCCGCAACCCGATCCAGATCAAGTTCACCTCGACCAATACCTTCGACGTGATCGACGTGAACAGCGGCACCAACATCAGCACCGGCAATGCCTATACCGCAGGCATGACGGTCAGCGTGAATGGCTGGAACATGAAGCTGGATGGCCAGCCGGCCAATGGTGACGTGGTGGACGTGAAGGCCAATACCGGTGGCTCGGCCGACAACCGCAATGCGCTGGCGATGGCCGCACTGCAAACCTCCAAGCTGATGTTCGGCGGCACGGCCACCTATCAGGATGCCTATTCGGCCATGGTGGCCAATATCGGCACGCAGACCAACCAGACCAAGATCCAGCTGGACGCCCAGCAAATCGTGCTGCAGAACGCGCAGACCGCGCGCAACGACACCTCGGGTGTCAACCTCGATGAAGAGGCTGCCAACCTGCTGCGCTATCAGCAGGCCTATCAGGCATCCAGCAAGGTGATCCAGATTGCCAACCAGGCATTCCAGTCCATCGCCTCCATCGTCTGACCTGCATAGCACCGGCAAGCAAGGAGTACCGCCATGCGCGTTTCTACACTGACCATCTACAACAACGGCGTCACCGGGATGTCGAACCTGCAGTCGAACCAGTCCAAGCTGCAGAGTCAGCTGTCGACCGGCCGGCGCATCCTGTCGCCGTCGGATGACCCGATTGCCTCGTCGCGTGCGCTGAAGGTGACTGAAACCGACGCCATCGTCAGTCAGTTCTCGACCAATAGCACCAGCGCCGATTCGGCGCTGCGCGTGTCCGAATCGACGATGAACCAGCTCACCACGTTGATCCAGAACGTGCAGCAGCTGGCCATCAATGCCGGTAACCCGACCCAGATCGGCACCGACAAGGCCGCGCTGGATAACGAGCTGCAGGGCCGCTATCAGGAGCTGCTGGCGCTGGCCAACCAGACCGACGGCAACGGCCTGTATCTGTTCTCTGGCTATCAGGGCAACACCAAGCCGTTTACCGAAACCTCGTTCGGCCAGGTCACCTACAACGGCGATGATGGCCAGCGGCTGATCCAGATTTCCGCCTCGCGCAACCTGCCGGTGTCCGAGCCGGGCAGCGACGTGTTCCAGCGCATCAAGGATGGCAACGCCACCTTCACCACGTCCTACAACGCGGCCAATACCGGCAGCGGCATTGTCAGCCCGGGTGAGGTGGTTGACCCGACCAAGTGGAAAAACGCGGCCAACATGCAGGATTTCAATATCGCGTTCAATGTAATCCCGGACCCGACCGACCCGACCAAGACCATCACCAACTACGACATCATCGACAACCGTGCCACCCTGCCGGGTACGGCCACGGCCAACCCGAATTACAAGAAGTCGATGATCGACAGCTATGACTACAACGGCGGCCCGCGCCCGGTCGTGGCGGGGGTCAACTCTTACCCGCGCACCTACGTGCCGGGGGGGGACATCCAGTTCAAGCAACTGGCTGGCGAGGCCACGCCACTGATCCCGGGCTGGGACTTTGGCGTCAAGACCAATGTGACCGGCACACCCAAGACCGGCGATACCTTCAATCTCAAGGCCAGCCAGAATGTGGACCTGTTCAGCACCTTTGCGCAGTTCTCCAGTGCACTGAAGAACTACACCACCGACAGCGTGGGCAACGGCCAGGCCGATTTCCAGAACCAGCTTAATACCGTCGTTTCCAATCTGGCCAATGCACTGAGCAACGTGCTCACCCGCCAGTCCTATCAGGGCTCGCGCATGAACGAAATTGATTCGGTGAAGACCACCAACGACGACCTGAATCTGCAATACAGCAAAACGCTGTCCGGCCTGCAGGATCTTGACTACACCAAGGCCATCAGCGACTTCAGCCAGAACCAGACCCTGCTGCAGGCAGCGCAACAAAGCTTCGCCGCAGTGCAAGGATTGAGCCTGTTCAAATACATCTAGTGTTTGAAGTCCCCAGCGCTCATTTGGGGCCTGCCAATTTGGCAGGCCCTTTTTTTGGCTCTGCCATTCAAAGCAGCATGTACGACTTGTCGTAGATTGTCGTTTTTAAATGGCGGGTTGTGATCGTGCAGGCTTGGCGCGATCAGGAGATGCAATGAGTGATGATGAGGTGTTCTCGCTGGTGCCGCAGATCAAGATGGCTGATGGGGGCGCGCTGGATGAGGTGCTGCTGGCAGTTTATTGGGTATGTGTCGGCGCACAATCCGAACAGATTTGGGAGCCGCGCTGCGGCTCACCGGCCATGCGTACAATCGTATCTGCCCTGCAGGAAAAGGTTCGCTCATCAGGCAGCGAGCACGTCAAGGCTGCTTGCTTGGGCGCACTGGTGCTGGCCGATGTTGCACCGGATCAGGAATTTGCACTGGAGGCTGTAGCGCAAGCCTGCACCATGCCGGCCTCCCTCAATGGTGCGCTTTACCAGTCGCTGCGGTACGCATTGGCAGCTGGTTTGCTGGACTCACGCAGTTACGAGGAAATCTGTGGTGGCGCCAGTATGACACCCCTTGATCATGGCATTTTGCTGCGACTGGCTGAGGCGATTTTGCGGCCGGCCGGGCGTGCTTTGGTGACCCCGCCCGCAACCTGACCGGTAGTCCATGCTCAGGCAACGACCGCACTTGGGATAAAATCAGCCCATCCCGATTCAGGAAACGCACATGGCCCGCGCCAAAACCGTATTCAGCTGCAGCCTTTGCGGCGCCCTGTCCCCCAAGTGGCAGGGGCAGTGCCCGGGTTGCGGGGAGTGGAACACGCTGGTCGAGACGGTCGAGGACAACAAGCCCGCCGGGCGTTTCGAGGCGCTGGCCGCCGATGGCGCGATACGCAAGCTGGCAGATGTGCAGATCGAAGAACTGCCGCGCATGGCCACGGGCATCAGTGAGCTGGATCGCGTGCTGGGCGGTGGCCTCGTGCCTGGCGGTGTGGTGCTGATTGGCGGCGACCCCGGCATCGGTAAATCCACCTTGCTGCTGCAGGCGCTCACGCTGTTGTCGGCGCAAACCAATACGCTCTATGTATCGGGTGAAGAATCGCCGCAGCAGATCGCGCTGCGCGCCCAGCGGCTGGCGCTGGAGGCGGGCCAGATCAACTTGCTGGCCGAAATCGGGCTGGAGCGCATCCTGACTACCCTGGAGCAGGTGCAGCCGCAGGTGGCGGTGATTGACTCGATTCAGACGCTGTATTCGCAAGCGCTCAACAGTGCGCCGGGCAGCGTGGCACAGGTGCGCGAGTGCGCAGCGCAGCTCACCCGCTTTGCCAAGCGCACCGGCACCACCATCCTGCTGGTGGGGCATGTGACCAAGGAGGGGGCGCTGGCCGGGCCGCGCGTGCTGGAGCATATCGTTGATGCCGTGCTGTATTTCGAGGGTGATACGCACTCCAGTTTCCGGCTGATACGCGCGATCAAGAACCGCTTTGGTGCGGTGAACGAGCTGGGCGTGTTCGCCATGACCGACAAGGGCTTGCGTGAGGTGTCCAACCCGTCGGCGCTGTTCCTCAGCCAGCATGCCGAGCCGGTGGCCGGCTCTTGCGTGCTGGTGACGCAAGAGGGATCGCGCCCGCTGTTGGTGGAGGTGCAGGCGCTGGTGGACGATGCGCTGTCGCCGCAGCCGCGCCGCTTGGCGGTGGGGGTGGAGCAGAACCGGCTGGCGCTGCTGCTGGCGGTGCTCAACCGCCATGCCGGCATCGCCACCGCCGATCAGGACGTCTTCATCAATGCGGTGGGCGGGGTGCGCATCAACGAGCCGGCGGCCGATCTGGCGGTGCTGCTGGCCATCGTATCGAGCCTGCGCAACCGGCCCTTGCAACACAAGCTGGTGGTGTTCGGTGAGGTGGGCCTGTCGGGCGAGGTGCGCCCGGTGCAGCGCGGCCAGGAGCGGCTGCGCGAGGCGGCTAAACTGGGCTTCACCCACGCCATCGTGCCCAAGGCCAACCGGCCGCGCCAACCCATCGAGGGCATGACGGTAACGGCCGTCGACCGGCTGGAAGAGGCAGTGGCGCAGGCCATCTAGGGCCTGTTAACACTTATTTCGCGTTTGCGCTGGGCCGCAAAGAGGTCAGCTACAAGGCACGCAACGCAGGCAATAACCGGTTATTGCCAAGGCGCGTAACGCCGTAGATGGCCTCTTTGCGGCCCAGCCCTGCGGGTTCGGGGTTTTTCGGGCGGTTCGCTGCGTTGCAAACCGCTTGCGGTACCCGTACCGCAGCGCGTTCTGCGCCTTGCGCTCCATCCCGAACTACCCCGAACGCAAGCGTGAAATAAGTGTTAACAGGCCCTAGCGTGCATGCAACGATCCGACGAACGGACCGTTAGCTGCAAACTATTGACGGGATTGAATCGTTTTTTCCGATTGCGGCTTGAAAGTCGATAAAATGGCGCCATTCATTTTGTCAGGGGCAGTCAATACTGTGCCTGATTCACTACCCAGACTGGAGAACGCCATGAGCGACCACATCGTTTACACCACCGACGCCAGCTTTGAAGCCGATGTCCTGCAAGCGCAGGGCCCGGTGCTGGTCGACTACTGGGCTGAATGGTGCGGTCCTTGCAAGATGATTGCGCCCATCCTGGATGAAGTCGCGACCGAATACGCCGGCAAGCTGACCATCGCCAAGCTCAACATCGACGAAAACCAGGGCACGCCGCCGAAGTATGGCATCCGTGGCATCCCGACCCTGATGCTGTTCGCCAATGGCGAAGTGAAGGCCACCAAGGTTGGCGCGCTGTCCAAGTCGCAACTGACTGCCTTCCTCGACAGCAATCTGTGATCATCAACTTGGGGCGCAATGCCCCAAGTGTTGCGTAGCCGGTACACCCGGCTGCGCGGTTGCCTTGACACCCGTCTTGGCAGCGCTATAACCTTACAAGCAATCTCGTGCGCAGGGGTTCTTCCCGCGCAAGCAATATCTCTCGCTATTCAGCCTCACTCCCCTGTGTTTCTTAGCTCAATGAGCCCAGCCCATGCACTTGTCCGACCTTAAACACCTACACGTATCCCAGCTGCTGGAAATGGCGACGCAAAGCCAGATCGAAGGCGCGAACCGGATGCGCAAACAGGACCTGCTGTTCGCCTTGCTGAAGAATCACGGCAAGAAGGGTGAATCCATTTTCGGGGATGGCACGCTGGAAGTGTTGCCGGATGGCTTTGGCTTCCTGCGCAGCCCGGACATCTCGTATCTGGCCGGCCCGGACGATATTTATGTCAGCCCCAGCCAGATCCGCCGCTTCAACCTGCATACCGGCGATACCATCGAGGGTGAAATCCGTACCCCCAAGGATGGCGAGCGTTACTTTGCGCTGGTGAAGGTCGACAAGATCAATGGCGAGCCGCCCGAGGCTTCCAAGCACAAGATCCTGTTTGAAAACCTCACGCCGCTGTTTCCGAACCGCCGCCTGACGCTGGAACGCGATATCAAGGCCGAAGAAAACATTACCGGCCGCGTGATCGACCTGATTGCCCCGATAGGCAAGGGCCAGCGTGCACTGCTGGTGGCGCCGCCCAAGTCCGGCAAGACGGTGATGTTGCAGAACATCGCGCATGCCATCACTGCCAACCACCCGGACGTGGTGCTGATCGTGCTGCTGATCGACGAACGCCCGGAAGAAGTGACCGAAATGACCCGCTCGGTGCGCGGCGAGGTGATCAGCTCGACCTTCGACGAACCGGCCACCCGCCACGTGCAGGTTGCCGAAATGGTGATCGAAAAGGCCAAGCGCCTGGTCGAGCACAAGAAGGACGTGGTGATTCTGCTCGATTCGATCACCCGTCTCGCGCGCGCCTACAACACCGTGGTGCCAGCCTCCGGCAAGGTGTTGACCGGTGGTGTGGACGCCAACGCACTGCAACGCCCGAAGCGTTTCTTCGGCGCTGCGCGCAATATCGAGGAAGGCGGCAGCCTGACCATCATCGCCACCGCGCTGGTCGACACCGGCAGCCGCATGGACGACGTGATTTTTGAAGAATTCAAGGGCACCGGCAACAATGAACTGCATCTGGACCGCCGCATGGCAGAAAAGCGCCAGTTCCCGGCCATCAACATCAATCGCTCCGGCACCCGCCGCGAGGAGCTGCTGATCCCGCAGGAACAGCTGCAGAAAATCTGGGTGCTGCGCAAATTGCTGTACCCGATGGACGATCTGGAAGCGATGGAGTTTCTGCTCGACAAGATCAAGGCCACCAAGACCAACAACGACTTCTTCGACTCGATGCGGCGTTGATTGGGCATGTGGCAGGGCGAGGCAGCCAGCGTTTAAACGCTGGCTGTTTTGTTTGTGTGGACCCTGCCGGTTGATGCGCTTGGCGCCGCAGGCTCCAATACCGATTTGCTCTCGTATCCGGTTTCGCCAAAACAGTCATCGGGCCGCTGATCGGCACGCGGCCACACATCTTGCTGCCCCCTCGCCATTCTGGGATAATGCCCGGTTTTAGCGTCGGCACAATCCCGGCGCGCTCAACCTAGGAAAAGCCATGAAAGCCGATATCCATCCGGAATACAAAGAAGTCATCTTCTTCGACGCAAGCGTTGACTTCAAATTCCTGACCCGCACCACCATGACCCCGAAGGGCGGCGAAACCCTGAAGTGGACTGATGGCAAGGAATACCCGGTCGTGCGTCTGGACGTGTCGTCCGAATCGCACCCGTTCTACACCGGCAAGCAAAAGATCGTCGACACCGCCGGTCGTATCGAGAAGTTCCGCAGCAAGTACAACATGTACAGCAGCACCAAGTAAGCGCCAGCGCTTACCCGAAAAAGGCAGCTTTCACGCTGCCTTTTTTCTTGCCCCCGGTTTATGCTCCCCACGTTGCACTTCTTTGCCTTGCCATGCTGACCTACTCCCCGGATGCCGAGCGTATCAACCCGCCTGCCAGTGCAGAAAAGCCCTGGCTGCTGATTTTGCTGTGCCTGATCTGGCTGCTGCCCGGCTTGGTCGGGCATGACCCGTGGAAGCCGCGCGAGCTGGAAACCGCTGCGGTCATCGGTCGCTTCCTGGCGGGGCAGCACTGGGCGATCCCGTGGTTTGCCGATGCAGCCTATCTGGACAATACGCCGCTGTATTACTGGGTGGCCACGCTGTTTGCCTGGCCGTTGAGCAAGCTGGGCATGAGCGTGCACGATGCAGCACGCATTACCACCGGCTTGTGGTGCGCGCTGGCGTTCTGGGGCATAGGGCTGGCCGGGCGCGAGCTGTACGGCCGTCGCAACGGGCGGGTGACGGTGATGGCGATGGTGGGCTGCATCGGCCTGATCATCTGGGGGCATCATCTGGCTACGCCCATCCTCTTGCTCACTGGGTTCTGCTGGCAGGCCTATGCGCTGGCGCTGGCGCGTCGCCGGCCCTTGCTGGCTGGCTGGGTGCTGGCAGGGGCATGGCTGGTCCTGTTTCTGGGGACTTCTTTATCCGAGTTTGCACTTGGGGTGCTGACGGCGCTGTTACTCGCAATGTTTAAACCTTGGCGGCGCGGTGCTTATCTCGCTACGGTGCTGACCGCACTGGTGATTGTGCTGCCGGTAGGCGGGATGTGGCTGGCCGACTTCGCCCATACCTCGCCTACGCTATTTGCGCTTTGGTTGCATCAGGATGCATTTGGACCGTTTGGTGGCTGGGGTCACGTGCAGTTCTTTCGCTCGCCCACTTACTTTTTCTCGGCCGTTCCCTGGTTTGCTTGGCCAGCGCTACCGTTGGCGCTGTGGGGGGGGTGGGTAATGCGCCGTGATTTGCGCTCGGCCGCCTTTGTCATGCCGGCACTAATGATTGCCCTCAATACCCTATTCCTGATCTGCGCTTCGGATAATGAGGAAGCGCATCTGTTGTTGATGCTGCCGGCGCTGGCATTGCTGTCTACGGCCGGGGTTGATAGCTTGCGCCATGGCGCGGCGGCAGCGCTCAACTGGTTTGGCGTGCTCACTTTGGGTTTGCTGACTGGGGCGCTGTGGCTGGGGTGGCTGGTGTTACACCTGGGCTTGCCGGGGAGCTGGTCGACCGAATTGCAGATGGCCAGTCCGGCGTACACGGCGAATCTGCACATACCGGGTTTTGCCTTTGCGGGTATCGTTTCTGCCATCTGGATCTGGGTATTGTCGCGCAAGCGCCCGCTGGGCCGGCGTGCCCTTACCAACTGGGTGTGCGGGGTTACGTTGCTGTGGGGTGTGCTGATCGGCCTGTGGCAGCCATGGCTGGATGCATCCAAGAGCTATCGCAGCGTGAGCCTGTCGCTAGCACATGCGCTGCAGGGGCGAAACGGCTGCTTGGGAGGTGACCGTGTGTCCGACAAGATGGCCGCATCGCTGGATTACTTTGCCGGGATTCCGCTGCAGCGTAGCAATGCCACCGCATGTCCGTGGCTGCTGACGCAGGAACAGGTGCCGGCTGGCAGCGTGACCATCTGGCAGGGGAGCCGGCCGGGTGAGCGCCGGGAGCTGTTCTCGCTCTACGCGAATCCGGCCGTGGCCACCCGTTAAGCCAGGCTGCTGCCGGGGCAGGGCTGCTGCGGGATCGGCACAGTTTGTCGTGCCGGTGCCTCTGGCATCGCACTCTCGCCATACCGAAGGGGGCGGGGCGTCCGGGCGCGGCCATGCTGCGGTCAGCGCCGGTGCTCTACGTTCTGCCAGGTGTTTGTGCCATGCATGCCTGGCAATGGGCATTTGCCATGCGGCAAGCGCTCAATGGTCGTGCTTTTCTTCCTGCGGCACCTTGGCGTTGATCACGTTCTTGTGCACGAACCAGCCGATATAGCCGGCCATGGCAATCACGAAGCCGATGGTAAACAGGCTCAGCAACCCGATGTCGGATGTGAACAGTGTTTCCAGTGGGGTGTTTTCCATGATGGCGCTCCAGTCAACGTTGTATGTTGACAGCATGCGCGCATCGGGCGCGGCTGGTTTTGCGCAAGGTCAAACTTGCGTGTTGCCGTGCTCGTCGATTTCTTCGGCAATGCTCACGCGATTGCGGCCGTGGTGCTTGGAGTAGTAGAGCGCGGTATCCGCACGCTTGAGCAAATCATCCACCAGCGGATCATTCGCGCGCAGCTCGGTAATGCCGATGCTGGAGGTAAAGCGTACCTCCTGGCCATCGTCGGTGATGATGCAGTTGGCCTCGATGGCCAGCCGCAGCCGCTCGGCCACGTTGAAGGCCTGCGCACGCGGGGTTTCCGGCAGCAGTGCGGCAAACTCCTCGCCACCCAGCCGTGCCAGCAGATCGACGTCGCGCAGCACGCCCCTGCAGATGTCGGATAGCGCACGGATCGCCTTGTCGCCCACATCGTGACCATAGGTGTCATTGATGCGCTTGAAGTGGTCGATGTCGACCATCAGCAGGCTGAGCGGGCGGGCGTAGCGCTGCGCGCGCGCCAGCTCCTGATTCGCGGTTTCCATGAAATGCGCGCGGTTATAAAGGCCGGACAGGCTGTCGGTAGTGGCACGGCGCTGCAGCTCGCTTTCCATCTGCTTGCGCTCGGTGATGTCAACGATGCCCAGTACCACCGTGCTGCTCTCGCTGGTGTTCACTTCCGACAGCGATACGCTGCCCCAGAATGGCTCGCCGCTATGGCGCTGCAGGCGCATTTCCACTGCGCGTATGGTCTTGCCGTCGTGCAGGCGCTCCACCTGATCCATGAAGTCGAGCCGGTTCAGGTACAGCTCGAATGCACGCATCGACAGCGCCGCGGCCTGCGGCATATCGAACAGGTCGGCCGCGCGCTGGTTCACATAGGTGATGAAATAGTCGGGCAGCTTGGCCAGTACCAGTGCCACCGGTGTGGTTTCGATCATCTGGCGAAAGCGCGCTTCGCTGGCGTTGAGCTTGATTTCCTTCTGCTGCAGATTGCGTGCCAGACGGTGCGAGCGCCAGAAGAAATAGGTCATCAGCAAAGCCATGCACAGCAGTGCACCGCCGCCCAGCAGGTAATAGATGGTGGCATCGCGCCAGTGCGCCAGATAGTCCTCGGACGATACGCTGACGATGATCACGAAGGGCGTGCCGGCAATCAGCCGGTAGCTGGTCTGGCGTGTGGCGCTATCGGTACGGCTTTGTACCAGCTGCGTGCCGGTGAGGCTGCCATTGTTCAGCTGGGCGACCATATTGGCGTCCGGCTTGAATACGGCGGCGTTCTTGCGCTTGGGGTAGCTGGCAATGATGCCCATATGGTCATCAAGCAGCAGGATGTTACCGTTGTGGCCCACGTCTATGGTGCCCAGCAGGCGGTCGAAGTATTGCGTGGTCAGGCTGGCGACGACAAGGCCGCCGAACTGGTTGTCGCTCTTTTCGTAGCGGCGCGCCACCACGATGCCTTGCTTCTGCGCATCGTTGGCGACCACCAGCCGTGAATAGACGCGCTCCTGGAAGGGGTTGTCGCGGATCATGGCGAAGTAATCGCGGTCGATCAGCCCTTCGCCGCCGGTGGTATCCAGCGCGCGGTGTGTCATTGCTGCTTGCGGGTTCACCAGTGCGATGTTGTCGGCCTGGCGGATCAGCGCCAGCTTGTCGAGCAGCAGGCCCTGCAGCTCCTTGTTGCGCGTCTCGCCCAGGTCGGCTTTGGCCACATCGGCCTCGTTCAGCCGCTGCGCCAGATCGTGCAGCACCAGATCGGTTTCACGCAGTGCCGACGATAGCTGCCCCTCCAGTACCTGCGCCAGTGTCTCGGTGCCCTGGCGTGAGCGTTGTACCTCGGCGTTGTACGAGCTGCTGACCTGGTAGCTAAGGATGAATACCATGCCCAGGCCGAACAGCGCCCCGACCAGTGAAATCACGGCCGACTGACGACTGGACCAGAACAGGTACGGTGAGCGCATCGGGTCAGTTTAACGGGTTGGCCGCCGGCAAGTATTAGAATCTGCTGTGAAACGCATCGCGGCCCGTGCTTGTTTGCGGCAATGCAACAGTCGGGCCGCCTGTGCCAGTTTAGTCGCGGAAATTCTGGAACTGCAGCGGGAAATCGTCGATGGCCTTGCGTACCAGTGCGATGGCTTCCTGCAGCACGTCGCGCTTGGCGCCGGACACACGCACTTCGTCACCCTGGATGGCCGCCTGCACCTTGAGCTTGGAATCCTTGATTTCGCGCACGATGCGCTTGGCCAGATCGCTTTCGATGCCGGTCTTGATGGTGACCAGTTGCTTGACCTTGTTGCCCGAGACCTTCTCCAGCTTGGCCTCGTCCAGGCAGCGAATATCCACGCCACGCTTGGACAGCTTGCCGATCAGGATGTCCTTGACCTGCTCGAGCTGGAAGTCGCTGTCGGCAAACAGCGTCAGCACCTTGTCGTTCTGCTCGATGCGCGCATCCGAGCCCTTGAAATCATAACGGGTACCGACTTCCTTGTTGGCCTGCTCGACCGCGTTGCGGACTTCCACTTCGTTGATTTCGGAAACGATATCGAAAGAGGGCATGATTATTCCTTGGTCTTGTCGCGCAGGTGCAGGCCCAGCCACAGCAGCAAACAGGGTAGCGCTACCCAGAGCGCTTCGCTCATCAGCGTATGCGCCCCGCGCGAGGAAAAAAAGTGTGCGCCGATGGGTGAAACGGCAATCGGCGTGACGGGAAAGAAAAAACGTTCGCTGCTGAATGGCCAGAAGAACGCGACACCTTCACCGCCGTTGGTCAACGCATCCAGCGGGCCATGCGAGGCCACGGCAGCAAACAGCGCAGCCCAGGCGACGCGGAACGGAGCCCGGCCGCGCAACCCGGCATGCAGCAACGCCAACAGCAGGCCGAGCAACAATGCCGCCAGCAACGAATGCATGGCACCGCGATGACCAAAGTCATCGGCATAGGCGATGCCCAGCCGGAACGACAGCACGTCCAGATCAGGCGCCATGGCGCCGACGATCGCCAGATCGTACAGCCGGGGCGAGCGCCAGCGCGCCGGCAGGCAGCGTATCAGCGTGGCGCCAACCAGCGCATGCGTGAACACCGTGGTCATGGGCTTTGCCTCGCGGCTGCACCGCGCTTCGCCACAGGTGGGCTCCCGGCCGTGCCGGGGGCTTGATGTCGCTTATGCGCGGCGGATGCCGGTGGCCAGAGTCAGTCAGGCGCTCAACCGAAGTGACAGACGTAATGCAGGGTGTCGGTCACTTCGATGTCGAAGCTGGAGTCACCCGGTACGTCGAACGACTGGCCGCCGCTGTAGGTTTTGGCTTCGGTCTCGCCCTTCAGCGTGACCTTGCAGCTGCCGGCCAGCAGCTCCATCACTTCCGGTGCGCCGGTGTTGAACACCAGCTTGGACGGCAGGATGACGCCGACGCTCTTGCGGGTGCCATCGGCGAGGATGACGGTGTGGCTCACGCATTTGCCGTCGAAGTAGACGTTGGCTTGCTTGACGACGGAGACGTTATCGAACTGGCTCATGGATTTCTCTTATTTTTGCAGGATTTGGGTGAGGATGGTCTTGGCGATAAAACCGAGCATGCCCAGCCCCAGCACGAAGGCGAGCACGATGGTGCCATACTTGCCGGCCTTGGAATCCTTGGCCAGCTTGTAGATGATGAAGCACATATAGGCGATCAGGCCGGTGCACAGAATGCTGACGGAGAGCGTGGTAAATGCTTCTTCGTCCATCGTGGCGAGTGCGGTCAGCACGGACATGGTTCTATCCCGAAAACATGAAAAGACCGCACCCGGTCAGGGTGCGGCCGGGGCAGGGCTTAGCGGCCTTTCTTGCCGGCAATGCGCATGCGCAGTGCGTTCAGCTTGATGAAGCCACCGGCGTCGGCCTGGTTGTAGGCGCCGCCGTCATCGTCGAAGGTGGCGATGGTCTGGTCGAACAGGGTGTCCTTGGAGTCGCGCGCCACCACGCTCACGCCGCCCTTGTAGAGCTTGACGCGTACCCAGCCGTTCACGCGGGCCTGGGTATGGTCGATCAGCACTTGCAGCGCCTTGCGCTCCGGGCTCCACCAGTAGCCGTTGTAGATCAGGCTGGCGTAGCGCGGCATCAGGTCGTCCTTCAGGTGTGCCACTTCGCGGTCCAGCGTGATCGACTCGATGCCACGGTGCGCCTTGAGCAGGATGGTGCCGCCCGGGGTTTCGTAGCAGCCACGACTCTTCATGCCGACGTAGCGGTTTTCCACCAGGTCCAGACGGCCGATGCCGTGCTTGCCGCCCAGCTCGTTCAGCTTGGCCAGCACTTCGTGCGCCTTCAGGCGGATGCCGTTGATGGCGACCACATCGCCGTTTTCAAATTCGAGATCGACATATTCGGCCGCGTCCGGTGCCTGCTCCGGCGACACGGTCCAGCGCCACATGCTTTCTTCGGCTTCGGCCTTCGGGTCTTCCAGGTGACGGCCTTCAAAGCTGATGTGCAGCAGGTTGGCATCCATCGAGTACGGCGCGCCGCCGTTCTTGTGCTTCATGTCCACTTCGATGCCGTTGGCTTCGGCATAGGCCATCAGCTTTTCGCGCGACAGCAGATCCCATTCGCGCCACGGGGCGATGACCTTCACTTCCGGCATCAGCGCATAGGCACCCAGCTCGAAGCGCACCTGGTCGTTGCCCTTGCCGGTGGCGCCGTGGCTGATGGCATCGGCCTTGGTATCACGGGCGATTTCCACCAGACGCTTGGCAATCAGCGGGCGGGCAATCGAGGTGCCCAGCAGGTATTCGCCTTCGTAGACGGTGTTGGCACGGAACATCGGGAACACGAAGTCGCGCACGAATTCTTCGCGCACGTCGTCGATGTAGATGTTTTCCGGTTTGATGCCGAATTTCAGCGCCTTCTGGCGTGCCGGTTCCAGCTCCTCGCCCTGGCCGAGGTCGGCGGTGAAGGTCACCACTTCACACTGGTACTGATCCTGCAGCCATTTCAGGATCACCGAAGTATCGAGACCGCCGGAGTAGGCGAGAACGACTTTTTTCACGTCAGACATGGAATTCCCCAAATCAAAAGCCAGATGCTGGTCAGCTCCGCCGCGCTACTGGCGTGGCGGCGGAACGATAGTGCCGATACTTGTACTGCTTAACTGATTTACCCGCCGACGACGTTGGCCGCCAGTGGGGCTTTACCTGCTGGTGGCGAGCCGCAGGCCGAAACTTACGAACAATAATCCCGTCAGCTTGGCGCCCAGACTCGCCAGCCATCGTCGCTGTGCCAGACGGCGCACGATCTGGCTGCCAGCCAGAATCAACAGGGTGAGATAGGCCATGCTGGTCACCTGCACGATGATCCCCAGCGTGGCAAAGGTCAGCACCACGTGCGGATAGTGCGGATCGACGAACTGCGGAAAGAACGCCATGAAAAACAGAATGGCTTTCACATTGACCAAAGAGATCGACAGCGCCTGCCGGAAGGCCCGCTGCGGGCCGGCCGCTTGCGCTACGGCTGCTTCATCGGCCTTGCCGGTGCGCGATAGCAGCAGCTTCAGACCCAGATAGCCCAGATAGGCTGCACCGGCATAGCGGACGAAATCGAATGCCAGCGGGTAGGTCTGCATCAACGACGCCACGCCCAGCGCGGCGGCGAGCATCAGGGCCAGATCACCACAGAACACCCCGGCGGCAGCGGCAAAGCCGGTGCGCGCGCCGTTCTTGCTCGCCGTAGTGAGCACGAACATGGAATTGGGGCCCGGCGTCAGGATGATGACGATGGTGCCCAATACATAGGTGGCGAGGTCGGTGACGCCCAGTATGCTCAAGTGCTCAATCCTCGATCTTGCCCAGCAGCAGGTATTCGATCACGGCCTTCTGCGTGTGCATGCGGTTTTCCGCTTCATCCCACACCACCGATTGCGGGCCATCGATCACTTCCGGATCGACTTCCTCGCCACGGTGGGCCGGCAGGCAATGCATGAAGATGGCATTGGCCTTGGCCTGCAGCATCAGCTTCTCGCTGACCTTGTAATTGATGAAGTCCTTCTTGCGTTGCAGCGTTTCGCGCTCGAAGCCCATCGAGGTCGACACGTCGGTGGTGACGATATCGGCATCGCGCGCAGCGCTGTACGGGTCGTAGAACTGCTCGAAGTGCTCGCCGCCATAGCTCTGGCCATCCAGCACGGTCATTTCATAGCCACGCGGGCAGGCGAGGTTGAGCTTGAAGTTGAAAATCTTGGCTGCCTGCAGCCAGGTACGCGACACATTGTTGCTGTCGCCGATCCAGGCCACCGTCTTGCCCTCGATCGAGCCGAAACGCTCGATATAGGTGTAGATGTCGGCCATGATCTGGCACGGATGGTATTCGTTGGTCAGGCCGTTGATGACCGGCACCAGCGAGTTCTCGGCAAAGCGGTCGATGATGCTTTGCTCGAAGGTGCGCACCATCACGATGTCGACCATGCGGCTCATCACCTTGGCTACATCCTCGATCGGCTCGCCACGGCCCAGTTGCGTGTCCTTGCTCTGCATGAACATCGCATGGCCACCGAACTGCGCCATCCCGGCTTCAAACGAGATACGCGTACGGGTCGACGACTTCTCGAAGATCATCCCCAGCACCTTGCCGATGAAGGGCTGATACAGCTGGCCGCTCTTCAGGCGTTGCTTGATGATGCGAGTGCGCTCGAACAGGTAGTCGTATTCTTCGCGAGTGAAGTCGGAAAATTGCAGGTAATGGCGCATAGGCGTCTAGCGCGCGTCCTTGCGGGGCGGCGATTTTGTGGAAAAACCCACATTATTCAACCATTTGGGTATGGCCGGCAAGCCCTGAGGGCATGGGCGGGCCGTTGTTCCGGACGATGGTGCTTTTTATCGCATCGCAGCAGGGGGGCAGTGTATAATCCGCGTTTGAAGCAATTCTGAGATGCCGCCCGGTTCGAGCTCCCCATGATCTGTAATCCGTACGAAATCATCATTCAAGGGATCACCAGCAACGGTCGCGAGTTCCGCCCCAGTGACTGGGCCGAACGCCTGTCCGGCATCCTCTCCACCTTCGGTTTTGACCAGAAGCTGTCCTACGCGCCCTATGTGCGCCCCATGGTGCTCGACAACGTGCGTTGCGTTGCCGTCGACAAGCAACTGGAAAAAATCGACCCGCGTGTATTCGATTTCATCATGACTTTTGCGCGCGACAACGACCTGCGCATTGTTGACTGCCGCACCTTGCTTGATCAATACCAGGCCGATACCAATTCCTGAGAGTATCCCTGCGATCTGATTGCGAGAAGGATGACCGGGGCCGGTGAGCCTGTCCAGTCTGTTTCAATGATGCCCGTCAGCGTATGCTGCACGGGCATTTTTGCTTTTTGATTGCAGCGTGGTGCTGCCGCATCGATGCGGGTGACGCGCACCACATCGTTGCGGCGGCGCGTCATGCTGGTGCGTTTTGTGTCGCTTTCATGCCCCGCTTTCATCGATTCATCGTTGTTGCGTCGCACAATCGGCGCTATGCTAGTTCGTATTAGTGCGATTGCACGCGGCCAACAGGGGCAAACGATGAAACTCAAGGATAAAGTCGCCATCATTACCGGTTCCGCCAGCGGGATCGGCCATGCAACCGCCATCAAGTTTGCCGCCGAAGGCGCCAAGGTGGTGGTCTGTGACGTGAACCAGGCCGGGATTGATACCGTGGTGTCCGAACTGACGGCATCCGGTGCGACTGCCGTCGGCTACGTGGTCGATGTGACCGACAAGGCCCATATCGCTGCCATGGTCGAGGGTGTGAAGGCGCAGTTCGGCCGCATTGACGTACTGGTGAACAATGCCGGCATCGTGGCCGACGCCCAACTGTATAAAATGAGCGACGAACAGTTCGACCGCGTGATCGACATCAACCTCAAGGGTGTCTACAACTGTGCCAAGGCCGTGGTGGATACCATGATCGAGCAGGGTGGCGGCGTGATCCTGAATGCATCGTCGGTGGTGGGTCTGTATGGCAACTTCGGCCAGACCAACTATGCCGCAGCCAAGTTCGGCGTGATCGGCTTCGTCAAGACCTGGGCCAAGGAGCTGGGCAAGAAGGGCATCCGCGCCAATGCGGTCTGTCCGGGCTTTGTGGCCACACCCATCCTGAATTCGATGCCGGAAAAGGTCATCCAGGCCATGGAAGACCGCGTGCCGATGAAGCGTCTGGCCCAGCCGTCCGAAATCGCCAATGTCTACGCCTTCCTGGCGTCGGACGATGCCAGCTACATCAATGGTGCCGCGATTGAAGTGACTGGTGGTCTGACGCTGTAAGCATAGCAACCCGGAAGCATCAAGGGGCCACGATCAGTGGCCCTTTTTCGTATCTGGCCTTGATGGCCGCCAGCGTGCCATCCTGCCGGATTGCATTCATTGCGGCCTGCCATTGCTTCGCCTGTTCGGCCGGGTAGGCGGGGTTTGCAGCCAGATAGAGCACCACGCGCGCTACCGGGCTGGAAAAACGGTACTGCGTGGTATCGCCGCCGCCACTGCGAATGATGTATTCGGCCACCTCGCGGGTGCTGATCCACGCATCGGTGCGCCCTGCGACCATCTTGCGGAACGCGGTGGACTGATCGGGGGACTCATCCCAGCGCATGACCCCTTGCGGGCCAAGCAGCTCCTGAATGACCGAGCCACGCATTACGCCGACACGCATCGGCTTGCCGGGGTCGGCAATGAATGACGGCTTGGATACCAGCACGATGTCGTCGGTCAGCAATGGCATGACCCATGAATAGCTCGACTCGCGCGACGGGGTGCGCGCAAGCGGATACATCAGCGTGCCGGGATTGCTGCGGGTGGTTTCCACCGCGCGGGCCCAAGGCACGATGTCCAGCATCGGTGGCTCGGGGATACGCGCTGCCAGCGCCGTGACCAGTGCGTAGGCTGCGCCCTGCATCTGCCGGTCTGCATCGCGGAAGCTGTATGGTGGCATTTCGTCGGTGGTCAGGACGTTGCCGCCCCAAGCCAGGGCTCCGACCAGCAGCAGCGCCCAAGCGAATCTTGTCGCCATCCCGCCTCCCAGCTGGCTGCAGTTACATTTGCAGCATAGCCGGTAAGAAGGCATTGCGCGCAGGGGTGTTCAGGCGCTCAGCCCGCCCCGGCGGCGCCTTCCCAGACGATTTTCCACTGCGCGTCGTCACGTTGCCAGTACAGGCGCTTGCGCATGCGGTTGTTCAGGTTGTTGCTGCTGTAGTCCTGCTCGAAGGTGGTGACCCACATCGGCTTGTCGCCACCCGTGGCAAAGATGCTGATGTCACCCAACTTGACCTTGGCCCACAGCTTGCCGGCATTGACGCTTGCTTTCTGAACCGCCCACTTGTCGAATGACTGGCCATCCTCGCTGACGAAGGCACGGCTGTATTCGGCCAGATAATTGCGTGTATCGCGGTTTTCCCACGCGCTGCGCCAGCCATCCAGTGTCTGTTGCGCTTCCTGGTTGCGGGCGCGCCAGGCATCCTGATTCAGCCATTCGATCTTCGGTACGATGACGACCGGCGTGGTGCCGATCTGCAGGTAGTCGGCCACGGCGAGCATTTCCGGATTTGTCAGCGCCACGCAGCCGTTGGATGCCCAGGGGGCACGTGAATAGGTGTCGTAGGGCACGCCATGCAGCCAGATGCCGTGGCCGGTGCGGCCCAGGCGTTTGTCCCACTCGTTGGGGTAGGACATCGGCCACGCACCCACGCCATACAGCGCGGCCTGCGCGCCCATGGTCTTGTCCATTTGCGCGCGTGGCATGTGGCTGGTGACGAAGTAAACACCCAGCGGCGTACGCTGGTCGCCTTCGACCTGTTTGCCCATGCCCAGCTTGCCGATGGTGGCGTAGAAATCGGTGACGTAGCGCGGTACGCCATTGTTGTTGGCGTAGATATAGATGCGCGATGCGCCGGCATCGACGAGGATGACGTTCTTTTGTTTGGGCGACATCACCAGCAACGGTGCCGGCAGCTGATCCAGCGGCGGCGGGGCCGCTTCACGCTTGCTGCGCACCAGTGCTTCGCGGCGCAGGTCTTCCAGCCGGTCGGCGGGGGCGCTGGCTGCGCCACCGATCTTGTCGAGCGGCACCGCGCGCATGGCATAGAGATCAGCCGACAGCAGGTGGGCAAGCCGATAGTTGGGTTGTTTGTCCAGCAGCGCGTCGACGGTGGCACGTGCGTCGCCCATCTTGCCCGCACGAATGTCATCTATGGCTGCGACAATCATTTGCTCGGGCGTGCCATTGCGGGCACGGCCGGGCTTTTCGCCCAGATAGGCGCGCGCCGGCGCGTCAAAACTGGCGAAGTTGGTCTGTGCTGCCGTGGCGAGCAGCAATACGGCGGTGAAACTGGTGAGCCGCTTGGCCCATCTGGATAACGACTTCAATGTGGCTGGCCTGCTATCCGATTAGGCGCCGGCGCGTTCTTCGACGATCAGCCAGCGATTGCCCGATTTCTGCATGATGAGCGTTTTGCCGGTGCTGGTCGAGAGGCGCTCGGACTTGTAGCTCTGGCGGAAACGTACCTTGACGGTATCGTCGTCGACGAAGTCGATCTTCACGTCGCTGACTTCCACATCGATGGATTTTGGGGCGCTAATGCGCTCGCGTCTGTCTTTGGCCCATGCATCAAATTTCTGGCCGCCCGGCGCCTTGAACTGGCGGCTGTAGGCACCCAGATAGCCGTTCACGTTCTTGTTGCTCCACGCCGTGGCCCAGCCATCGATGGCGGCGATGATTTGCTGGCGTGCCGCATCGTGGCCGCCCTTGGCGGTTTCGGTCTTGGCCGGTACGGGTGTGGCGACCGGGGCCGGCGTCGGGGCAGGAGCCAGCGTCGGCAATGGTTTCGGCGTCGGGGCGGCCTTGGCGGTCGGTACCGGTGTGGCAACCGGCGGCAGGGTGGGCAGCGGTGCTACGGTCGGCGCAGGTGGTGTGGTTTTGCCCGGCTTGGTGGCCGGTGCCTGTGCGATCCTGGGCAGCGTGCCATTCTGGCTGAACAGCTCGCTCACCAGCTTGAGCTTGGTCTGCACATTGTTGTTGTTTTCCAACTGCAACGCCTTGCTATAGGCCTGCGAGGCGAGGCGCGCATAGAGGTCGCCGAGGTTTTCATGCGCAATGGCATAGCTCGGGTTGGTCTGGATGGCCATCTGCAGCGCGGCGCGCGATTTGTCGAGCTGGTTCTGCTGCGCGTAGAGCACTGCCAGATTGTTGTACGGCTCGGGCAGTTGCGGATAGTCCTCGGACAGGCTCACAAAGGCCTTGATGGCTTCGTCGGTGCGGCCCAGCTCGGTCAGCGCCAGGCCGCGCATGAAGCGGATCTGCGCATCTTTCGGGTTCTTGGCCAGCGACTTGTCGGCCTTGTCCAGTACTTGTGCAAACTGCTTGCCGCGCAGCAAGACCTGGATGTCCTCGGCGTCGCCGGCATGAGCAAAGGCGCAGGCCAGCAGGGCGATCAGCGCAGTGTGGCGAAGACGGGGAAAGCAGCGCACGGACATGGGTGTGGTTCCGGTGAATCAGCAAGTGCCATTAAACTGGCGGAGTTTACCAAAACCTTATGCTGGCCGCCTTATGAACCTGCCACCCGGTGTGATCACCATCCTGCTGCTGATCGCTTCCAATGTCTTCATGACCTTTGCCTGGTATGGGCACCTCAAACACGTACAGGATCGTACGTGGTTGCTGGCGGCTTTGATCAGCTGGGGAATTGCCCTGTTCGAATACCTGCTGCAAGTGCCAGCCAACCGCATCGGCAGCGGCGTGTATACCTTGCCGCAACTCAAAATCATCCAGGAGGTGATCACGCTGGGGGTCTTCGTGCCGTTTTCGCTGTTCTACATGGGGCAGCCGTTCAAGCTGGATTTTGTTTGGGCGGGGTTGTGTTTGCTGGGGGCGGTGTATTTCATGTTCCGCAGCTGAGGCAGGGTGCCCATTTTCCGGTCAGTCTGCGAACGAGCAAGGTTCCTGCCAAAACGCGGCCAGCCGGGATCTTGATGCCGGTTATCCACAGAGGACGGGCCGAGGGCGCATGACGGGCTCTCAGGAAGAAGCCTCAACCAGCGCATCGGTCAATTGCATTTCCCGGCTGGTTAGCAGCCGCTCGATATCTGCAAGGATGATCATGCGTTCCTCCAGCGCCCCGAGACCCTGGATGTATTCGGTGCTCAGGTGAGCGCCGAACTCGGGTGCCGGCTTGATTTGATCGCGGGTTAGCGCAATGACATCGGATACTCCGTCAACCACGATACCGATGACACGTTGAGCCACGTTCAGAATGATGACCACGGTAAATTGGTCGTAAGCTGGCTCGCCAAGTGCAAATTTGATGCGCAGATCGACGATGGGAACGATGATGCCACGCAAATTGATGATCCCCTTGATGAACTCGGGGGTACTGGCAATGCGTGTGACGTGGTCATAACCGCGTATTTCCTGGACCTTGAGGATGTCGATGCCATACTCCTCCAGCCCCAGGGTGAACACCAAGTACTCGGCGGCGCCGTTTGCTGTGCTGATGTAATCCATCTTTCCTCCTGCGCAGGCTCAGGCTGCTTCGCTCACGGTGCGGCCAAGTGCGATGCGCACCAGTGATTCGATATCGACGATCAGCGCAACGCGGCCGTCACCCATGATGGTGGCTCCCGACAAGCCATCCACCTTGCGGAAATTTGTTTCCAGGCTCTTGATTACCACCTGGTATTGGCCGATCAGCTCATCCACATGCAGCGCGATCTTGCCCAATTCGGCTTCAAGGATGACAAACAAGCCTTTATCGCACGCTCGGGGTGCTCCCCCGAAGACATGCTGCAGTGTGACTACCGGCATGTATTCCTCGCGTACCGCGAGCACCCGGCCATGGCCGGAGACGGTACGCAGCTCATTGCTGCTTGGCTGCAATGATTCGATGATAAAGGCGAGCGGGATGACATAAACCTCACCATCCACACGCACTGCCATGCCCTCCAGAATGGCCAGCGTTAGTGGCAGGCGTATGGTGATGATCGTGCCGATATCGGTGCGGGTCTCGATGTCGATGCGGCCGCCCATGGCCTGAATGTTCCGCCGCACCACATCCATGCCCACGCCGCGCCCGGAAACATCGGTCACGGTTTCTGCGGTGGAAAAGCCCGGTTCAAAGATCAACTGCCATACCTCGCCATCAGACATGCCATCATGCACTTTCATGCCTTGCGATTGCGCCTTGGCCAGTATCCTGGCACGGTTTAGTCCGGCACCATCATCTGCCACCTGGATTACGACATTGCCCCCTTGGTCGAAGGCCCTGAGTGTCAGTGCGCCAACCTCATCTTTGCCTTTGGCTCGGCGCACCTCCGCAGTCTCGATGCCATGGTCGAGACTATTGCGTACCAGATGAGTCAGGGGGTCCGACAGCTTTTCGATCAGGCCGCGATCCAGCTCGGTCTGTTCGCCATGCATGGCAAGACGTACCCGCTTGCCCAGCTTGCTCGCGGTGTCGCGCACCAGGCGCGGAAAACGGTTGAACACGAACGAGATAGGCATCATGCGGATGGACATGGCTGCTTCCTGCAGCTCCCGGGTGTTGCGCTCAAGCTGGCCTATGCCATTGAGCAACAATTCATTGATGGCCGGGTCGAGTTGGCCTGCCAGCTGCGACAACATGGCCTGTGTAATGACCAACTCGCCAACCAGATTCATCAGGTCATCGACCTTCTCCGTGCTGACCCGAATCGAGCCGCTTTCGGTGCTGGCCGAGGCTGTACGCAATATGGCCGCTTCGGGCATGGGAACGCCGGGGGGCGGCCGGGTGCCATCCGGCACGGCTGCAACGGGCGGACCATCCTCTTCGGCTGCGCTGCTGGCGGCAAAGCTGGCTGCTGCTAGAGTGCCTCGCGGGGAGAACAAGCCATAGCTTTCGTCCTCCTCCGCAATGTCGTTGGCAAGATCGAGCTGGCCTGGCGACTGACGAGCTTCAAACAGCCTGGTCCCGCTTTCTTTCTCATGCACCCCGGGGTCTGCAACCCGGGATTGCAGCGGCACCGGCGCTGCTCTTGCCATTGAAAATGGCCGCAAAACAAATTCATGCGGTGCCAATATGGCGCCCAATGCTGCGGTCAGCTCGGCGGCTGATGCTTGCGAGCTACAAATGAAGGCGTGATCGCGGGGGAAATCCGGATCTGCACGCCAACCCTGTCCCTGCAGTGTGACGGCCAGCCCAGCCAGGCGTTCATGGCTGATCCCCGGTGCGACCAGCTGCAAGTGCCAGCCTTTGGCGGCAGTTCCCCCAGTTTCCAGCGCATGCAACTTGCTGCAGGCATCTACCGTTGTGGCGGGGCTGATCTCATCGCCGGATTGATAGGTTTGCACCATGCCCTTGAGCAGGTCGCTGGTTTCCAGGAAGGTATCCACCATATCGGCCCGCAAGGGCATGATGCCCTTGCGTACGCGATCCAGCTGGTTTTCCAGAATATGCGTGATTTCGGCGAGTGCAGAAAAACCGAAGGTAGCCGCCCCGCCCTTGATGGAGTGTGCTGCGCGGAAAATGCCATTGAGGTCTTCCGGATCGGGGGCGTTCAGGTTTGTGGCAAGCAGCAACGACTCCATGGATGCAAGGTGCTCAAGCGCCTCATCGAAGAACGTCTGCGCAAACCTGGAAATGTCGATGGTCATGTACTGCCCGCCCCATGTTGACGCTACGCTGCCGCTCGTCAGCCAACTACTTTCTGCACTACATCCAGCAGTTTTTGTGGGTCGAATGGCTTGACTAGCCAACCGGTGGCACCTGCTGCCCGTCCTTGTGCCTTCATGGTCTCGCCTGTTTCTGTTGTGAGCATCAGGATGGGGGTTGTTTCATATTGCGGCAGTGCCCTCAATGCCTTGATCAGGGCGAGTCCATCCATGCCAGGCATATTCTGGTCAGTGAGGACCAGATCAAATTGCTGTGCTTTGGATGCACGCAGTCCGTTCTCTCCGTCGGCGGCCTCCATGACTTGATAGCCGGCCGATTTCAGGATGAACGCCACCATTTGCCGCATGGTGGCGGAATCATCAACCGTGAGAACCATCTTGCCCATATTGACTTCACTCATTCTCTGTTCTTAATAGTTTCTAAAGCTTTTTTACGGCTTTTTCAATGAAGGCAAGGCTTGCAGAGCACCATTACACTTTTGCTCCACATGGTCTTGATCGGGTGGGGCGTATCAGCTCTGCGCTGCATGCCGCGGCTCCGGTCAGCTGACGACGACCGGATTGGCGTGAGCAAAATGCCCTGCATGCTTGCGCTTGGTGCATGGTCCCTGCACTGTGGGAATGGCGCCAAGTGGCGAGAGATGACGTTTCGGGTGCTCCCAGTCCCTTGCGGGGCGATGAGGTGCGAGGGGGGGCACAGGCGATAACACCAGGCGTTTTTCTGCGTGGCTAACTGATTTCTCCAATAGCCTATCTCATGCCGCTGTCTACAATGAAGCCGATTGAATATAGGGGGTGATGCCCATGCAGATACAGGTTGTCGATCACCCATTGGTGCAGCACAAGCTCGCGTTGCTGCGCGAGGCCGAGGTCAGCACCAACAAATTTCGCCTGTTGACCGCAGAGCTGGCGCGGCTGCTGGCCTACGAGGCCACACGCGACCTGTTGCTGGAAGATCATGTGATCCAGGGCTGGTGCGGGCCGGTGAACGTGAAGAAGATCAAGGGCAAGAAGCTGACCGTGGTGCCCATCCTGCGCGCCGGCATCGGCATGCTCGATGGCGTGCTCGATCTGGTGCCCTCGGCCAAGATCAGCGTGGTGGGCCTGGCGCGCAACGAAGAAACGCTGCAGCCCGAGCCTTACTTTGAAAAGCTGGTCGGTAATCTCGAAGACCGGCTGGCGCTGATCATCGACCCCATGCTGGCCACGGGCGGCTCGCTGGTGGCCACCATCGACATGCTCAAGCGCAAGGGTTGTACCGACATCAAGGCCATCGTGATGGTGGCTGCG
The DNA here is from genome assembly GCF_900176275.1 of Andreprevotia lacus DSM 23236. Taxonomy (GTDB): domain Bacteria; phylum Pseudomonadota; class Gammaproteobacteria; order Burkholderiales; family Chitinibacteraceae; genus Andreprevotia; species Andreprevotia lacus. Next base: position 279,767 of record NZ_FWXD01000001.1, read on the forward strand.
CCCGAAGGCGTGCGCTTGGTAAACGAGAAACACCCTGACGTGCCCATCGTTGCTGCCTCGCTCGACAGTCACCTGAACGAGCATGGCTACATCATTCCGGGCCTGGGTGATGCTGGCGACAAGATATTCGGCACCATCAACAAATAAGCGCAGCAGAGCCGGGGTTACCCGGCTTCTTCTTGTCCATCGCTCGTCGTGCGCCGTCATTCCTGGTTGATGTGCCCGCGAGTAAGCCCCTTTTTCGGAGAATCCCATGCTGCATACGCTGAAAACAGCGGTATCCGGCGCGCAGATCCTGTTCGTCGCCTTTGGCGCGCTGGTGCTGGTGCCGCTGCTCACCGGGCTCAACCCGGCCATGGCGCTGCTGGGCGCCGGTGTTGGCACCTTGCTGTTCCAGCTGGTGACCAAGCGGCAGGTGCCGATCTTCCTCGGCTCGTCGTTTGCCTTCATCGCGCCCATCATTTTTGCCATGCACACCTGGGGGCAGGCAGCGACGCAGTTCGGCCTGTTTGCCGCCGGCTTCATGTACTTCGTGGTCGCCGCCATCGTCCGCTGGCGCGGCATGGCGCTGATCGAGCGCATTTTGCCGCCGGTGGTGATCGGCCCCGTCATCATTGTGATCGGGATGTCAGTGGCCGTCGCGGCATCCGGCATGGCCATGGGGCAGGCGGGTGGCAAGCAGCTGATTCCGTATGGCACGTCCATCCTGCTGGCCGGCATTTCGCTGCTGACTACCATCGTGGTGGCGGTGTTTGCCGGTGGCATGCTGCGGCTGGTGCCCATCCTCAGCGGGGTGATCGTTGGCTATGTTGCCGCAGCCCTGCTGGGCGTGGTCGATTTGCATGGCGTGATCGCCGCGCCGTGGTTCGCCATGCCGCATTTCGTCAGCCCGGAGGTGAACTGGGCTGCCGCGCTGTTCATGCTGCCGGTGGCGATTGCGCCCGCCATCGAGCACATTGGTGGCGTGATGGCGGTGGGCAAGGTGGCGGGGCAGGATTACACCGCCAAGCCTGGCCTGCACCGCACCCTGACCGGTGACGGCCTGGGGGTATGCTTTGCCGGCCTGATCGGTGGCCCGCCCATCACTACCTATGCCGAGGTGACCGGCGCGCTGATGATCACGCGCAACTTCAACCCGGTGATCATGACCTGGGCGGCAGCGCTGGCCATGGTGCTGGCCTTCTTCGGCAAGTTCAACGCGGTGTTGCAGTCCATTCCCATGCCGGTGATGGGCGGCATCATGGTGTTGCTGTTCGGCACCATCGCCAGCATCGGCCTCAAGACCATGATCGATGCCAAGGTCGACCTGATGCAGCCGCGCAACCTCGTCATCGTCGCCGTAGTGCTGACCTGTGGCATCGGTGGCCTGACGGTGAAGATTGGCGATTTCAACATGGTGGGCGTGGGCTTGGTCAGCCTGCTGGCCATCGCGCTGCATTTAATGCTGCCGCTGGAGGGCAAGGCGCGTGACGGTATTGCCGAGGGGCAGGATGTATAGCGTGTGTTGACCAATAAAAAAGCGGCCAGTGGCCGCTTTTTTATTGATGTGTCGTGCTCAGGCGCTGAAAAACGGCATCGACAGAATCGCACACAGAATCGCCCAAGCGCCGCCGCCTATCCACATCACCAGATAGGTCATGTCGCGCACGTCTTCATCACGCTCCTTGCCCAGCATGGCCGGGATGCCGTGATAGACCAGTGCGCAGGCCATGGCGAGGCCGGTGAAGGCACAGGCCAGGTTGAATAGCACCGAGGGCACGAACAGGGTCAGTGAGGACAGCCACATCGGCACGGCAGCAATCGCGGCCAGTGCATAGCTGCCGTCATAGTCGCTGCGTGCTTTGTGGGCGCGGGCCAGCTGGCGGATGATCCACGCCATGCTGGGCACGGTGAGCATTTCGGCCACAAAGAACGCGACCGCCAGTGTTTCCCAGTGCGACATGCTGACTGTGGGCCCGTAGTACTGGCCGTAGCGGCTGCCGGCATACAGCACCATCAACACCGGCAGCAGCGACAGCGGCAGCACCAGTTTGATGAAGAAGCTGAATGCAGTTGGGTGGGCTTCGTGCAGTTCGTCCCAGCCTTCATGGAACGAGGTGAGCATATGGGTATAGGTGGTGGCTTTCATGGCAAGTCTCCTTGACGCTGCAGGGCTGCAGGGGAGGGCGGTCGAGGTGGGGCTATGACTTGGTGTTAGACCCGTGGGGGTGGAATAAATCCAGTTGCACGTGGTCTGGCCCGACAAAGGGCGCTTTCCGCTACAATCTGTCCTTTGAATCTGTCCGCCTTTTCCGCGCTTATGAGCACCGAAGCCCCAGTCAGCAACTTCATCCGCGCCATCATTGATGGCGATCTTGCCTCGGGCAAGCGTACGTCCGTGGTGACGCGCTTTCCGCCTGAACCCAATGGTTACCTGCACGTCGGCCACGCCAAGTCGATCTGCCTGAATTTCGGCATCGCGCAGGATTACCAGGGCCAGTGCAATCTGCGCATGGACGATACCAACCCGGAGAAGGAAGAAGACGAATACGCCGCCGCCATCGAGGCCGATGTGCGCTGGCTCGGCTTCGAGTGGAATGGCGCCGTGCGCCATGCCTCCGACTACTTCGAGCAGCTGTATGGCTATGCCGAAGAGCTGATCAGCGCCGGCAAGGCCTTCGTTTGCGAGCTGAACGCCGAGCAAATGCGCGAATACCGTGGCGATTTCTCCAAGCCCGGCAAGGACAGCCCGTATCGCACCCGTTCGGTTGAAGAAAACCTCGACCTGTTCCGCCGCATGCGCGCTGGCGAGTTTGCCGACGGCAGCAAGACGCTGCGTCTGAAAATCGACATGGCGTCGCCCAACCTGAACCTGCGCGATCCGGTGATCTACCGCATCAAGCGCGAAACGCACATCAAGACCGGTGATAGCTGGTGCATCTACCCGATGTACGACTACACCCACTGCATTTCGGACGCGCTGGAAGGCATCACCCACTCGCTGTGCACGCTGGAGTTTGAAGACCACCGCCCGTTGTACGACTGGGTGCTGGACAACATCAGCCTGGGCCATCATCCGCAACAGATCGAATTCTCGCGACTGGAACTGCTGTACACCATCACCTCCAAGCGCAAGCTCAATCAGCTGGTGACCGAAAAGCTGGTAAGCGGTTGGGACGACCCGCGCATGCCCACCATCACCGGCATGCGCCGCCGTGGTTACTCGCCGGAAGGCATCAAGCTGTTTTCGCAGCGCATTGGTGTGTCCAAGGGCGAAAACATCATCGACTACAGCATCCTGGAAGGGTCGGTGCGCGAAACGCTGGAAGAAGCCTGCCCGCGCGTCATCGCCGTGCTGGACCCGATCAAGGTCACGCTGACCAATTTCGAGGCCGGCGTCACCGCCAGCCGTAGCGCGCCTTACCATCCGCACCATGCCGAATGGGGCGAGCGCGAAGTGCCGATTGCGCCGACGATCTATGTCGAGCGCGAAGACTTTGCCGAAGTCCCACCGGCCGGTTGGCAGCGGCTGACATTGGGTAGCGAAGTGCGCCTGCGCTACTCCTACGTGATCAAGTGCGATGAAGTGATCAAGGACGCCGCCGGCAATGTGGTCGAGCTCAAGTGCAGCATCGACCCGGCCACCCTTGGCCAGAACCCGGTGGGCCGCAAGGTCAAGGGCGTGATTCACTGGATCTCGGCCGAGCACGCTATCGAAGCCGAAGTGCGCCTGTACGACCGCCTGTTCACCGAAGCCCGCCCTGATGCAGTGCGCGGCGACGATGGCCAGTACGTCGACTTCAAGCAATTCATCAACCCGGAATCGTTCAGGACCATTACGGCCTACGTCGAGCCGGTCGTTGCCAGTGCTGCGCCGGAAACGCGCTATCAGTTCGAGCGCCTGGGTTACTTCGTCACCGACCGCCACGACCATGTGGCCGGCGGTAAACCGGTGTTCAACCGCACCGTCACGCTCAAGGATGCGTGGGCGGGCAAGGAAGCCAAATGATGCGTATCGCCGCCCTCGTCGTTGCCCTTTTGACTGCCGGTGCTGCGCTGGCCGAAGACGCCGCGCCTGCCCCGGTGCTGTTCCGTGGCGAGCGCGGCCTGGCACCGGTGCCGGTGGTCTATGACTACCTCAAGGACCGCATTGCCGACGAGGTGGGGCTGAGCGACTACCAGACGCTCAGCATCAAGCAGCTGCGCAAGGGCGAAGACCGCGAGCATGTACAGGTCGAGGTAGTAATGGCCGGCCTGACCGATGATGCCATCGCCAGCCAGCGCTACCTGTTGGCCCTGCATGTAGAGGAAAGCGGCTGGGTGATCGACTCAGCCAAGCAGGACTGGAAATGCCGCCGTGGCGGCAAGGGCTGGACCAACAAGCCTTGCAAGTGACTTTGTTTTCCGTGATGCACAACGGGCTGGGCTTCAGCCCGTTTTCTTTGATGAGGGTGAAATGACAGATCGCGTTGCCGAGTTTCAAGCCCCCAAGATCAAGCTGCGTGATCTGGCGCACCAGTTCTGGTCGCTGGCACGTCCGTACTGGACCTCGGACCAGAAATGGCAAGGGCTGGGCCTGCTTGCGCTGGTGGTCGCGTTGTCGTTGGCGGTTGTCTACATGACGGTGCAGGTGAATGCCTGGTACAACGACTTTTATACCGCGCTGCAGAATTACGACGTGCCTGCTTTCTGGGCCGCGCAAAAGCGCTTCGCCATTCTCGCCTTCTTCTACATCATCTTTGCCGTGCATGGCACCTACTTCCGCCAGATGCTGGAAGTGAAATGGCGCAAGTGGCTGACCGAGCATTTCCAGCAGAAATGGTTGCAGGATCAACGCTATTACCGTTTGCAGCTGACCGATGCTGCGACCGACAACCCCGATCAACGTATTGCCGAGGACGTCAGGGATTTTGTTGGCGCTTCGCTCAGCCTGTCGGTTGATCTGCTGCGCTCGGTGGTCTCGCTGGTGTCCTTTGTCGGCGTGCTGTGGACTCTGTCCGGTGCACTGTCCTTCACGCTGGCCGGCCACGCCGTGTCCATTCCGGGCTATATGGTCTGGGTGGCGGTGGTGTACGCATTGATCGGCACCGTGCTGACCTTTTTCATCGGCCGCCCATTGATCGGCCTGAACTTCCTGCAACAGCGCTTCGAGGCTGATTTCCGCTACAGCCTGGTGCGGTTGCGCGAAAATGCCGAATCCATTGCGCTGTATCGCGGCGAGGGCGAGGAAAGCAAACGCCTGGATTTGCGGCTGGGCCGCATCGTGCAGAACTACTGGCAGTTGATGCGCATGCAGAAGCGGCTGGGTTCATTCACGTCTTTCTGGGGCCAATTGGCGATCATTTTCCCCTTCTTCGTGGCTGGGCCGCGCTATCTGGCCAAGGAATTTGCGCTGGGTCAGTTGATGCAGATTTCGTCCACCTTCGGGCGGGTGTATGACGCGCTGCAGTTCATCATTGATTCGTTCGGGACGCTGGCGACCTGGAAGGCGGTGATCGATCGCCTATATACCTTTGATCTCGGTATTGCCAAGGCCGCCACATTGCCGGTGTTGCCGGTGGCTGATCGCGAGCAAGGGTTGGCACTGGCGAACGTATCGGTACGCAAGCCGGATGGCGAAACCGTGATTGCTGATTTCAGTCTCGACCTGATTGCAGGCGACCGTCTGTTGATCCAAGGCCGCTCCGGTTGCGGCAAGAGCATGTTCCTGCGCACCTTGGCCGGCATCTGGCCATTTGCGGCGGGCGACGTAGCCTATCCACATCACCCCGATACGCTGTTCCTGTCGCAGCGGCCGTATCTGCCGCTGGGCACGTTGCGCGAGGCCTTGTCTTATCCGCACGCAGCCATTGAGGACAACGAACGTTTGCAGCAGGTATTGGCCACCATGCAGCTCAGCTATCTGGTCAGCCGTCTCGACGATACCGATCAATGGGCGCACGTATTGAGCTGGGGTGAGCAGCAGCGCATCGCACTGGCGCGTGCCCTGTTGCATCGTCCGGCGGTGCTGGTGCTGGATGAAGCGACTTCGGCCATCGACGAAGCGACCGAGGCGGCCGTCTATCAAGCCGTGATCGACGCCTTGCCGGAGGGCGTGATCATCAGCGTGGCGCATCGCAGCACGCTGAAAGCCTTCCATGATCGCGTGCTCAACTGCCACGGCGATGGCCACTGGGCTTTGGCCTGATGATTTTTGCCGGTTCGCAGAACGGGCCGGCGTAGGAAAGAAAATGACCGCACTGAAAAACGATACCTTCCTGCGCGCACTGCTGCGCCAGCCCGTTGACTACACCCCCGTCTGGCTGATGCGCCAGGCTGGGCGCTATCTGCCCGAGTACCGTGCGTCGCGCAAAACGGCTGGCTCGTTCATGGATTTGTGCAAGTCCAAGGAGTTTGCCACCGAAGTCACTTTGCAGCCGCTGGATCGTTTCCCGCTCGATGCGGCCATCCTGTTCAGCGACATCCTCACCGTGCCGGATGCGATGGGCCTGGGTCTGTACTTTGCCGAGGGCGAGGGGCCGAAGTTCGAGCGCCCGCTTGTGGATGAGGCCGCGATCAAGGCGCTGCGGGTGCCGGACATGGCCAGCTTGCAGTACGTGTTCGATGCCGTGGGCAGCATCCGCCGCGCGCTGGATGGCCGTGTGCCGCTGATCGGTTTCTCCGGTTCGCCATTCACGCTGGCGTGCTACATGATCGAAGGCGGTGGCTCGGACACCTTCAGCAAGGTCAAGACCCTGATGTATGACCGCCCCGAGCTGCTGCACCACATCCTCGACATCAATGCGCAGGCAGTGACCCTGTACCTGAATGCGCAGATTGATGCCGGTGCGCAGGCGGTGCAGATTTTCGATACCTGGGGCGGCGCGCTGGCCTTTGGCAAGTATCAGGAATTCTCGCTGTCCTATATGCAGCGCATCGTGGCCGGCCTCAAGCGCGAGGCCGATGGTCGCCGTGTGCCGGTCATTCTGTTCACCAAGGGCGGTGGCCTGTGGCTGGAAGAACTGGCGGCCACTGGTTGTGATGCCCTAGGGCTGGACTGGACGGTGGATCTGGGCGATGCCCGCCGCCGCGTGGGTGACAAGGTGGCGCTGCAGGGCAATTTCGACCCCAACGCATTGTTCGCCAAACCGGCGGCCATCGAGGCTGAAGTCGCCCGCTTGTTGAAAGCTTACGGTGGTGGCACGGGTCATGTGTTCAACCTCGGCCACGGCATCAGCCAGTTCACCAATCCCGAGCATGTAACCGCCTTGGTCAATGCCGTTCATCGGTTCTCGGGTAAACAGGGCTAAAAGTAAAAACTGCATGGGAACAAGGACTTGCACCTTGTTCCTCAAGCAAGCACTTTAAAGTCTGCGCTAAGTTATGCACAGACTTGGAGCGTAAGAAAAATAGCTTGTCAATGCCGCCGCGCAGTGTTTGCTGATATAGCAGCAAAATGATCAAGTCTTTGATTTGTAAAGACTAAATTTTTCGGTTTAAAAAATAAGCAACTTAACTGCAATCAAGGCCACGCTTCGCTTCAGGGCAGATAATCGTGATTTGCCCACAAAATTATCCACAGCTTCTGTGGATCGTTCGTCTGTGAAGAAATCGTGAACTTATGCTTACGACATGACCGATCACGCCGCTGATTTTTATGCCGCCGTCGCACTGGATGTGCCACTGGCCCGCAGCTTTGATTACCGCGTGGCCGGTGTGCTGCCGGCCGTGGGCGAGCGCGTGGTGGTGCCCTTCGGTCGCCAGCGGCTGTCGGGCGTGGTGACCGCACTCAGCCAGATCGCGCCGGACTTTGCCGGCATCCGCGATATCGAATCCGCCCCCGGCGACATGCCGGCACTACCGGCCGACGTGCTGGCGCTGTGCCGCTTCGTGGCCGACTATTACCTGGCACCCATCGGCCAGGTGCTGGCAGGGGCGCTGCCCACCGTGTTCCGCCAGCCCAAGGTGTGGAGTGGCTTCGAGGCCGAACTGGCCTATGCGGCGCCCGATGTCGAGGCACTGCTCGCCACGTTGTCTGCCCGCGCGCGCAAGCAACGCGCACTGGCCGAGGCATTGCGCCAGCCGCGCCGCATCGACGAGCTGCGTGCAGTGGCGAGCGATGCCAGCCGCTGGCTGAAGGACTGGCAGGCGGCCGGGCAAGTCATCACCCGGCCATGGCAGCCGCCCGCACCGGGCCAGGTGCATACCGGCCCGCGCCCCGAGTTGCAGGCCGAACAGGCTGCTGCGGTGGATGCACTCGGCGCAGCGCAAGGTTTTGTTCCCTGGCTGCTGTATGGCATTACCGGCAGCGGCAAGACCGAAGTCTATCTGCGCAGTATTGAGGCGGTATTGCAGCGTGGCCAGCAGGCGCTGGTGCTGGTGCCGGAAATCAACCTCACCCCGCAGCTGGAAGGGCGCTTTCGCCAGCGCTTTCCCGAGGAGTGCGTGGTCAGCCTGCACAGCGGGCTGGCGGAGGGCGAACGCACGCGCAACTGGCTGATGGCCGCGCGCGGCGAGGCGCGCATCGTACTCGGCACGCGGCTGGCGGTATTCGCACCGCTGCCGGCGCTGGGGCTGATCGTGGTGGATGAAGAGCACGACCCTTCCTACCGGCAATCCGAAGGCGTGCGCTATTCGGCGCGCGATCTGGCGGTGTACCGCGCCAATCAGCGCAAGGTGCCGGTGCTGCTGGGCTCGGCCACGCCCAGCCTGGAAAGCTGGAAGAACGCGCGCGAGGGCCGCTATCGCTTGCTGCAGCTCAAGCAGCGGGCGGTTACGGGCGCAGTGGCGCCCAAGATCGAGCTGCTGCCTACCGGCCGCGTCTACATGCCGGATGGCATCCACCCGCTGGCGCTGGATGCGCTGGCGCGCACACTCAATAGTGGTGGGCAGGCGCTGGTATTCATCAACCGGCGTGGTTATGCGCCGGTGCTCTCGTGCCGAGACTGCGGCTGGATTTCCGGCTGCAAACGGTGCTCGGCCAAGCTGGTGCTGCACCTGAGCGAGCGCCGCCTGCGCTGCCACCATTGTGGCTACGAGATCATGCCGCCCGTCGCCTGCCCGGACTGCGGCAATCAGGATTTGCAGCCGCTGGGGCAGGGCACACAGCGGATTGAGGATATACTGGCGAGCCGTTTCCCCGAAACGCCGCCGCTGCGCATCGACCGCGACAACACGCGACGCAAGGGTAGCCTGGAAGCAATGCTGGCGCAGGTGCACGCAGGTGAAGCGCGCTTGCTGGTCGGCACGCAAATGCTGGCCAAGGGGCATGATTTTGCCAAGCTGCAGCTGGTGCTGGTGCTGGGCGCAGACAGCGGCTTGTTCAGCGTCGATTTCCGCGCCGAAGAGCGCCTGTATGCGCAGCTGCTGCAGGTGGCCGGCCGGGCCGGGCGTGCCGGGCAGCCGGGCCGCGTGCTGATCCAGACGCATTATCCCGAGCACCCGTTTTTCGGCGCGCTGGTGCGGGGCGACTATGCCGCCTTTGCCGACGAGCAACTGGCGCAGCGCAAGCAATTGCTGCTGCCACCCGCCAGCCACTGGGCCATGCTGCGCGCCGAGGCCAGGCAGATGCCGCGCGCCATGGGCGTGCTCAAGGCCGCACAGGCCGATCTGCGCGCCGCCGGCATCACCGTGAATGACCCGGTACCCGCCACGCTGGTGCGCAAGGCCGGCGTAGAGCGTGCGCAGCTGGTGCTGAGCGCGCCGCAACGCGGCGTATTGCAGCAGGCGCTGGATCACTGGCTGCACAGCGCACAAATACCGTCGGGCGTCCGCGTGACGACCGACATCGATCCACAGGAATTCTGATGGCCGCAGGGCCGCTGAATGAAGTCAAAAGAACCGGAGTAGCAGTGTTGACCGATACCACTTTGTTGCAGTTGTTGAATGCGCGCTTTGCCGCTGCGTTTGCCGCCGCCGGCGCGCCTGATGCCAACCCCGTCATCCAGCCGGCAGCCCGCCCCGAGTTCGGCGACTATCAGGCCAACGGCGCCATGGGCGCGGCCAAGCAACTGAAAAAGAACCCCCGCGAACTGGCGCAGGCGGTGATCGATCACGTCGACCTGGCCGGGATTGCCGACACGCTGGAAATCGCTGGCCCCGGCTTCATCAACATCAAGCTGGCCGATGGCTTCCTCGCTGCGCGTGCCAATGCCGCGCTGGCCGATGCGAAACTGGGCGTGCCGCTGCCGGCTGCACAGACCGTGGTGGTCGATTACTCGTCGCCCAACCTCGCCAAGGAAATGCACGTCGGCCATCTGCGCTCCACCATCATTGGCGATGCGCTGGCGCGGCTGCTGGATTTCCTCGGCCACAAGGTGGTGCGTCAGAATCACGTGGGTGACTGGGGTACGCAGTTCGGCATGCTCACCGCCTATCTGGTCGACCAGGACAAGGCCGGCGGTGCCGCCATCGCGCTGGACGATCTGGAAAACTTCTACCGTGCCGCCAAGGTACGCTTCGACGAAGACCCGGCCTTTGCCGATACCGCGCGCGAATATGTGGTGAAACTGCAAAGCGGTGATCCGCAAGTGCAGGCACTGTGGCTGCAGTTCCTCAATGTCTCCATGTCCCACTGCGAGGCGGTCTACAGCAAGCTGGGCGTGCAGCTCACCCGTGCCGACGTGCGTGGCGAGTCGGCCTATAACGACGACCTGCCCAAGGTGGTGGAAGACCTGCGTGCGCAAGGGCTACTGACCGAAAGTCAGGGCGCGCAGGTGGTGTTCCTGGACGAATTCAAGAACAAGGACGGCGAAGCCGCGGCCTACATCATCCAGAAGCAGGGCGGTGGCTTCCTCTACAGCACCAGCGATCTGGCCACGCTGCGCTATCGCCATGGCGTGCTGCATGCGGATCGCTCGCTCTACGTGGTCGATGCGCGGCAGGCGCTGCATTTCCAGCAACTGTTTACCCTCGGCCGCAAGGCGGGCTTCGTGCCGGCCAGCATGCAGCTGGAACACGTCGCCTTCGGTACCATGATGGGTGAAGATGGCAAGCCGTTCAAAACCCGGAGCGGCGATACCATCAAGCTGGTGGAGCTGCTGGACGAAGCCGTCAGCCGTGCCTACGCACTGGTCTCGGAAAAGAACCCCGACCTGCCAGCCTCGGTACGTCAGGACGTTGCGCAGGCCGTCGGCATTGGCGCGGTAAAGTATGCCGACCTGTCCAAGCACCGCACCAGCGACTATCAGTTCAGCTGGGACACCATGCTGTCCTTCGAGGGCAACACCGCGCCGTATCTGCAATATGCCTGCACCCGCATTGCCGGCATCTTCCGCAAGGCTGGCGATGTCGCCGCAGCACCGATCAACGTCGTGGAGCCGGCCGAACACGCACTGGCGCTGGAGCTGGCCCGCTTTGGCGACGTACTGCACGCCACCGCGCTTGATGCCTGCCCGCACTTCCTGTGCGGTTACCTCTACCAGCTGGCCACGCAGTTCATGCGCTTCTACGAAGCCTGCCCGATTCTGAAGAGCGAAGGCGACGTGCAAGCCAGCCGCCTGCAACTGGCCAAGCTCACCGGCAAGACGTTGGAAACCGGTCTGGGCCTGCTGGGTATTCAGGCGCTGGAAGCGATGTAAGCGCAGAACCCTGGCAGGTTCTGCCTGTGGCGATCTGAAAAAAACGGCCATGGGCATGCACCATGGCCGTTTTGCATTGCAGGATTTAGTAGGTATTCAGCTTCAAACTGTAGTTGCCGATGATCCGCTGCAGATATGACGTTACTTCAATCACATAGGTGCCACTGATGCTGGCAGGGAGAGTGAAGCTGCCCGCACCTGGTGGAATGCGCGAATTGCCATTCAGCCCGCTGCCGATGTCATCGTCATTGCTGGCGATCACGATGCCATTCGGGTCCTTCAGGTACAGATAAGTGTCGAAACCGCCATTGAGCTGGATGCTGATAGCCTGGCCCGCCGTGGCGTAAAAACTGTGGCGATTGGTGAAGTAGCTACTGCCGCGTGCGCCCGCCGTGCACGATGAGTACGACAAGGAACCGCTCTGTGCGATGCCTGGGCGTATTTCGACAGGCAGGCATGCGGCCGGCTGGCTGCTTGCCGCCTGATTGATCGTGATATTCAGACCTGCCGCTGCCAGTATGGCGCTGCGGGCGGGGCCATCGTTGGGCGCTACGCTGTATTTCAGGGAGATTTGCCCCACATTGCTGGCTGGGGAGGTGAGCGTAATCCAGCCAGGCAAAGCACCGACCGTCCAGCTGCAGCTATTGCTTGCATAAATGAAAATCGACTGGGTGTCGCCCTGGCTGTTTGCGGTTGCCGGCGCCGCACCGCTGGTGGACCCGACGCAGCCCACGGAGAGTCCGGCCGGTTGCGATACGGTGTAGTTGCTGCCGCCAATTTGCAGCGTGGCGACGCGCGGGCTGGCGCTGTTGGTATTCGGTGCGACGGTATAGTTGAACACACCGTTGCCATTGCCACTGGCGCTGCCCGTCGGGGTAAGCCAGTCGGGCAGGCCGGTAGCCGTCCAGCTGCAACCTGCTGTAGCCGAGACATTGACGCTACCCGGCCCACCGGCAGCCGCAAAGTTCTGGGTCGAAGTCGACAGCAATGGCTGAGAACACGCCGAAGCAGCAGCTTGGGAAACGGTGTAATTCTGCCCGGCAATGGCAAGTGTTGCGCTGCGCGCCGCGCCGGAATTGCTGGCCAGGGTAAAACTGATCTGGGCGCCACCGCTACCCGCAAGCGGGCTGACGGTGACCCAAGCCGGAACGCCGGTAACGCTCCACGTGCAACCACTGGCAACGGTCAAGGCAACATTGCCGCTGACGGTGGCTGGACCAAAACTGGCGCTGTTGCTCGACAGGGTAGGGGTGCAGCTTGGTGCTGCGGCTGCCTGGGTTACGGTAAAGCTCAGGCCGGCAATCTGAAGCCAGGCGATCCGCGCATCCCCGCTGTTTGGCGCTACGGTAAAGCTGAGCGTTGCGCTGCCATTGCCTGCCGTTTGGGATGTGCTGATCCAGGCAGGAATATTGGTGACAGACCAATTGGTGCCGGCCGGCACGCTGACGCTGATATTGCCGCTGCCCCCGGCTGCAGTGAATGCCTGCGAGGCGGGCGTCATGGCTGCGGTGTTGGTGCCCAGGTTCTGGTTGATTGATACGGCGCTTTCATTGACGAATAGCGTAGCGCCCCGGCCAATCTGATTGGGTGGCGGGGTAAAGCTTGCAACGTTGAATGTAACGATGCCATTGCCGCTGCCCATGCCGCTGCCGGTAATGCTGAGCCAGCCTGAGGGGCGGTTCACAGACCACAGGCAGTTGGCAGGCAAAGTAACGGTAAACGACCCCGGGCCCCCACTTTGCGGGAACAGCAGCGATGCAGGATTGGTTGCATTGCTGATCAGGCCACATGCGGGGCTGAACCATTCCGCGGTGGCCGCGAGACTGCTGGAGCTACTGCCGGTGATGAGTATGGCATCGCCAGTACCCAGCACGGTTGCAATGCCCCAGTTGCGCGAGCTGGTGGTGCCGGTCTGCTGCCAGCTGTTGCTTTGCGGGTTATAAAGCTCGGCGCTGGTTTGTGTGACATAGCTTGAATTCCAGCCGCCAGTGACCAGGACGCTGCCGTCTGCCAGCAACGACGCCTGGTGAGTGCTGCGGGGTGTCTGCATGACCGGGCCCGCACTGAACGTGTTGCTGACCGGATCAAATAGCTCGGTGCCGGACGGGAAGGTGCTACTTGCGTTACCGCCTGCGATCAGGACCTTGCCGCTCTTGAGCAGCGTGGCGCTTGCGTACGCACGAGCTGACAGCATGGAACCGGTATATGCCCAGGTGCCGCTGCCCGGTGTCCAGAGCTCTGCGCTTGCGGTTGTGCCGCCGATGCCGAGGGCGCCCCCTGCGACCAGAACCCGATCGTCGGCCAGTACCGTGGCAGCGAATTGGTCGCGTGCCGTCTGCAGTGAGCCGCTGGCTGCAAAGCTGCCGGTGGCCGGGTCATAGATTTCGGTGCTCTGGATCGAGCTGCCACCACCCACCACCAGTACTTTGCCGCTACTGAGCAACAGCACGACTGGGCTCCGTCGCGCAGTCAACATAGAGCCTGTTGGCGTCCAGCTACCGGTAGCAGGATCGTACAGCTCTGCACTCTTGAGTGTAACCGACTGACCGTTGATATAGCCCAGGCCGCCGAGTACAAGTACGCGACCATCATTCAGGCGAATGGCCGCGTGGCCGCTGCGGGCGGTTTGCAAGCTACCGGTAGGGGAGAAGGTGTACGTTGCCGGCGCGTAGCGCTCTGCCGTTGCGGTCATGCTGCTCAAGCTGCCACTGGCGGTATCGCCCCCGGCAACCAGCACACTGCCGTCGGCGAGCAGGGTTGCTGTCTGTGATGAACGAGGTGTCTGCATATTGCCGACCATCGCACTTGCCAGGGCCAGCGGCAGCCAACAGGACAACACCAGTGCACCCAGCAGGCGCATGAGCCAGCTGCTAGGGCTGGCTGATTTAAACGTTGTTTTCAAAGGTTACCTCCCTGAAGGAGCGCGAAAACGGAATATTTTCACGCAATGTCATAAAATATTATAAATTTGTTTAAATTTTGAAATTTTGTAGTAAATTTATTGAAATTATGAGTGATTTTTCTTGGGTGCGCATCAGATAAATGCGTTTGGCATATCTGCCGGTGTGCCGCGATCAAGGCTCTTAAAGGCTCGGCCGGGAGGGCGCAAGCATTGTCAGCGGCTTGCTCGGGAGGGGACAGGGGAGGCGCGTTGAATGGGGCGTTTACGCTGATGTGGCGGTTGAGACCAAGATAAAGCTGCCAAGGTAACGCTTTGGCGTAACCGATACGGCTTTCGCTTACGGCAACGGGTACGCCGTCACCTTCGCAGGAGCAATTCAGGCCTGCGGCTTGTTTCAGCGGCTGATGCGGTGTGCCTGCTTGTAGATAGCCGCGATGCTTGGGCATGTGCGATATCGCAGCCAAAAAAAATGACTACCCCGGGGCAGCCATTCTTTTGTTGGCGCACGCCATCACTCAATGATGTCCCGCCCATAACCGCCATGTGCCATCGGCAGCACGCTGCATACCAGCGCCGTTTTGCTGCCTTTGCTGTCCATGCTGATCAGCACATCGCGTTGCTCGGCATAGTCCTCGCCCTTGCGCAGCTCGTCTGCCGTCTTGTGCGTGCGCTTGATCTGCGCCTGCAGCCGCGCCTGGTCGATGTGGAGGTCGGGGCATTTCTTCTGCGCAAAATCGACCGATGCCAAAGTACTGCCGATCTGCGCCTGGATGGCATCCAGCTCGGTGACCTCGGCCAGCGCGGGCAGGGCTGCGGCGGCCAGCAACAGGGGGGTGAATGTGTGGGCGATACGCATGCTTGCTCCTGCAGGATGGCCCGTCAGTAAAAAAGCAAACCGCCTTCCCGTCAAGCTGCACAGCACCGTTGCATGCCAACTGGTTGCTTTCAATTTGCTGGCATATAGTTAAGCAATAAACTGACTATAACTCGCTTGATGATGAAACTTGCTGTTGCCCTCTGCTGTGCGCTGTTTGCCCTGCCTGCTGTTGCCACCCCACTCAGTGAATGTCTCGGCTATCAGCCCGAGGACAAGGTGCTCATCGTCAACGCCGACGATGTCGGCATGCACCCGGCGCTGGACGCCGCCGCCTTCAAGCTGATCGACAAGGGGTTGATCCAGGACATCTCGATGATGCCGCCCACCCCCAACTTTGCCAACGCCGCCGCTATGGCCAAGGCGCGTGGCATGGCGGTGGGCGTGCACCTCACCCTCACCAATGAATGGCAGGACAAACAACCGTGGGGCGCCGTGCTGCCCAAAAGCGCAGTGCCATCGCTCTACAATCCCAAGGGGTACTTGTGGGCCACGGTGGAAGAGCTGGCGCAGCACGCCAAGCCCGATGAAGTGCACAAGGAACTGCTGGCGCAGATCGCCAAGGTGAAGGCAGCCGGGCTGACCATCAGCCATCTGGATGCACACATGATTTTCCCCAGCGGCAGCCCGGTACTGGCTGATCTCTATTTTGGCCTGGCAGCAGAAACGGGCCTGCCGGTGCTGGCCCAGTTCGGCGGCCTGCCCTATGCCCGGCAACTACAGCTTACCCGTGATTTGCAGCGGGGCGGCATCCTCACCCCCGATACTTTCACCATGCTCTATGATCCGGCCAAGCGCCTGCCCGGCCAGCGCTACGACGGCTATGACCGCGTGCTGGCGCAACTGCCGCCCGGCATCAACCACCTGATCATTCATCCGGCCGAGGACAGCGCCAGTGCACGGGCGGCGATTGCGGATTTGAATTTGAGGTTGGCGGATTTTGCGGTGTGGAATGGAGTGCAGGTGCAGAAACTGATACAGGAAAAAGCGCTCAAACTAAGCGATTTCCGCCCTTTGCTGCATGCGGCGCAAAGCCCCGTGGGCGGCAAAGGCAAGCGGTGTGGACAAGAGTGATTGCATGATGGATTTGCTACAAGACGATGTTCCAAGCCCGGTTGATCTGCGGCTGATGGATGATGCCAGCGAGTGGGCTGCGACTGCCATGGTCAAGCGCCCGTGGCGCTGCGAGTTCTTTGCTGCTTTTGCTTCTGTACTCAAGGTGTCGACATCACCGGTTGGCCGTGTGCTTGAGCTGGGTTCCGGGCCGGGTTTCCTGGCTGAACATCTGCTCAATGAAATGCCGTCGCTGGCCTGTGTAGCGCTCGATTTTTCTCCCGCCATGCACAAGCTTGCGCGTGAGCGCTTGGGGGCGCTTGCTACACGGGTGCAATTTGTCGAACGCAGCTTCAAGGAGCCGGAATGGACACAGGGCCTGGGCTTGTTTGATGCGATTGTCACCAATCAGGCCGTACACGAGTTACGACACAAGCGCCATGCGCGGGAGTTGCATACTCAAGCGAGGAGCTTGCTTGTCCCCGGTGGCATATATCTGGTGTGCGATCACTTTGCAGGCGACAACGGGATGAAGAACGACCAGTTGTACATGACGGTCGCCGAGCAGCGTGATGCGTTGACGAATGCGGGTTTTTGCCACGTCGAGCAGGTGCTGTTGCAAGGTGGTTTGGTACTGCATCGGGCGATTTGAAGGTGGGCGACCCTATAGGCAAGGATGTGGCACAAGCCTGCGATATCAATGGCAAGCCAGTGCTTGCCGGTTCATCGATCCGGTTGCTGAAGCTTGGTGCTGATGTGTTTGCACCGCTTTCCGACAAGGAAATTGGTGAACTGCGTTCAATGATCGGAGAGGTGTTTGTGGTCTATGAAATAGACCTGCATGGACATGCGTGGATCGAGAAATGATGGGAGCGCAATGGCGTGATGACGATCAATCATTCATTGGCGTTGATGGCAGATGAAATGGAGCTGGTTGATCCTGCACCTTGATAGCTAAAAAGCCACGCATCAGCGTGGCTTTCTTTCATTCAAGCAGCCAATCAAATCGCCGCTTCATTCGTCTCGCCGGTACGAATCCGTACCACGTGTTCAACCGGGGTGACGAAAATCTTGCCGTCGCCGATCTTGCCGGTGTGGGCGGCCTTGACGATGGCTTCGATCACGGCGTCGACCTGTTCGTCGGCGATCACCACTTCCACCTTGGTCTTGGGCAGGAAGTCCACCACGTATTCGGCGCCACGGTAGAGCTCGGTGTGGCCTTTCTGGCGGCCAAAGCCCTTGACTTCGGTGACGGTCAGGCCGGAGATGCCCAGCTCGGAAATGGCTTCGCGCACTTCGTCGAGCTTGAAGGGCTTGATCACGGCTTCGATTTTTTTCATGTCGTTCTCCTTGAGCGGTATTGATGGGCCAAGTATAGCGAATCGGCCATGAAAAACGGCGCCCTTGGGCGCCGTTTAGATTGCCTGTGCGGCTGATTACTTCTTGGCCGGCTTGGCAGCAGGTGCGCTGGCCTTCGGTGCTGCGGTCGGTGCCGCCTTGGCCGGGGCGCTGGCCTTGCCAGCCGGTGCCGGGGCTGCGCCCTTGCCGCCGACGGTGATTTCCGGGGCAATCTTCTTGAAGGTGCCACCCTTGATGCCCGGCACTTGCTGGATGTCTTCAGCAGTCTTGAATGCGCCGTGTGCAGTGCGGTAGTCGATGATGGCCTTGGCCTTGGCCGGGCCGATGCCCTTGATGGCTTCAAGCTGTTGCTGGTTGGCGGTGTTAATATCCACCGCGGCGAGGGCGCTGCCCATCAGTGCGAAGACGCTGAACAGTGCGACGAGCCATTTTTTCATGATGTATCTCCCGGAATATGTGCGTGGTGGCGCCGGCAGCAGCGCCGACGGCATCACTATAGCAAGCTCCGTTCATTTGTCAGATTAAATTCAGTTTCATGCCCGCACTTTCTGCCCAACAATCTGTCGCGCATTACGAGAACTTCCCGGTCGGGTCGTTATTGTTGCCACGCCGCCTGCGCAAGCCGGTGGCCAGCCTGTATCACTTTGCCCGCCACGCCGACGATCTGGCCGACGAGGGGGATGCCACGCCCGCAGAGCGCTTGGCCGCACTGGCCGAATGCCGCGCCGAGCTGGCGCGCATCGCTGCGGGCGAGCCACCGCTCACGCCGCGTTATCAGGCGCTGGCCAATACGGTGGCGGCCTACAAGGTGCCGCTGAGCCTGTGCGGCGATCTGCTCACCGCCTTCGAGCAGGATGTGGTGAAGGCGCGCTACGCCGATTTTGGCGAGGTGGTGCAGTATTGCCGCCACTCGGCCAACCCGGTAGGGCGCTTCATGCTGCACCTGTTCGGCGCAACCGATGCACGCAATATGGCCATGTCGGACGGCATTTGCACCGCGTTGCAGCTGATCAACTTCTGGCAGGACGTGGCAGTGGACTGGCAGAAAGACCGCGTTTACCTGCCGCAGGATGAGCTGGCCAAATACGGCGTGAGCGAGGCACAGATTGCCGAGGGCAGGGCGGATATCCACTGGCAACGGCTGATGGCCTTCCAGGTAGACCGCACGCGCCGCATGCTCAAGGCCGGCGCGCCGCTGGCCAATCTGCTGCCCGGCCGCATCGGGCTGGAGTTGCGGCTGACGGTGCTGGGCGGGGCGACCATCCTCGATCAACTCGAAGCCCGCCAATACGATATGTTCAAGCACCGTCCCAAACTCACCGCCAGCGACTGGCCGCGCCTGCTGTGGCGCGCACTGCGGAAGCGCTGACATGGCCCGTTCTCCCCAATTCGGCCGCCGCGAAGCGCAGGCGTTGCAAACGCTATTCTCCGGCCGTGGCTGGCCGGCCCGCATCGCGGCGCTGGTGGTGCTGCTGGCCTTTGTCTGGGGCTGGTATCAGCGCGAGAACGGTGGCTTGGGCGGTCATCGTGGCGGCCAACCGGGCAGCATGAGCCGTGGCCAGCAATTGCAGGGCGAAGTGGTTGGTGTGTCCGACGGCGATACGGTGACCTTGCTCGATGCCAAGCAGCAGCAATACAAGCTGCGCCTGGCGTATATCGACGCACCCGAAAAGAGCCAGCCACACGGTCAGGACGCAAAGCGCGCGCTGTCCGATCTGGTATTTCGCAAGCAGGTCACAGCCGAGGTGATCGACGTTGACCGCTATCAGCGCGGCGTGGCGGTGATCAGTGTGAACGGGCAGGCGGTGAACTATGCGCAGGTGGCAGCCGGGCTGGCCTGGCACTACCAGCAATACGCCAAGGGCAAGCAATCCGGCGCGGAGTTTGATCGCTATGAGGCTGCGCAACAGGCGGCGCAGTCGGCCGGCAAGGGGTTATGGGCGGAGCGCAACCCGACGCCGCCGTGGGAATACCGCAAGAGTCAGCGCTAGCAGCTTGTGCGTAGAAGGCGGGTTGCTTGCTGCAGCACAGCGTGTGCTAGGGCCTGTTAACACTTATTTCGCGCTTGCGCTGGGCTGC
The DNA here is from genome assembly GCF_900176275.1 of Andreprevotia lacus DSM 23236. Classification (GTDB taxonomy): domain Bacteria; phylum Pseudomonadota; class Gammaproteobacteria; order Burkholderiales; family Chitinibacteraceae; genus Andreprevotia; species Andreprevotia lacus. The sequence goes on from NZ_FWXD01000001.1 coordinate 299,571, forward strand.
AAAAAGGTCAGATACAAGACACGCAACGCAGGCAATAACCGGTTATTGCCAAGGCGCGTAACGCCGTAGATGGCCTTTTTGCAGCCCAGCCCTGCGGGTTCGGGGTATTTCGGGCGGTTCGCTGCGTTGCAAACCGCTTGCGGTACCCGTACCGCGGCGCGCTCCGCGCCTTGCGCTCCATCCCGAACTACCCCGAACGCAAGCGTGAAATAAGTGTTAACAGGCCCTAGTGGCCGTGTAGCAACCGCCACATGCCCCAGCCGCCCGTGCTGATAATCACGATCCCGGCCAGCACGGCGCGCCAGCCGTAGTTGATCTCTTCCTCGCCCTCTTCGAACGGATTGTCGCGCTCATGGTAGGTGCGGAACGAGATGCGCTGCGTCACGATCACATAGATGCCGTAGCCGATGATGAACAGGCAGCCCATCTTGGGAAGCAAGTTGCCAACTGCCATGGTTGCTCTCGAAGCGGATGAACGGGGCGGTTAGCCAAACACGCCGACCGCACTGGCCTGCGATGCCGCTGGCCTGGCCTTGGCCGGTGCGGTCTCGCCCGGTTTGGGCAGATACAGCGGCCCCTTGAAGCCGCAGGCGGTCAGCGAGGCAATGACAAGTAATAACAGGGCGCAAACACGCATGGCAGGGGGATTGGTGGCAAAATCGGCATCATATCACCCCACTGTGACCCACCGATCATGACCGAATCCGAATTCCTCGACCTGTCCGACGCCATCTTCGCCCGCATCGATACCGCCTTCGAAGAAGCCGGGCTGGATGTGGAAACGCTGCTGGCCGGCAATGTGCTGGAAATCGAGTTCGACGACGGCAGCAAGATCATCGTCAACCGCCATGTGCCGAACAAGGAAATGTGGATCGCCGCCAAGAGTGGTGGCTATCACTATCGGCAGGTGGATGGCGTGTGGCGCAATACCCGCGGCGAAGGCGAGTTTTTTGCCGATCTGGCCGCTGCAGTCAGCCAGCAAGGCGGTGAGGCGTTTCAGTTCTGATTGCATGGGCCGATCTGGGCTGGCTGGGCGGGCTGTTTGCCTCGGCATTCCTGTCTGCCACCCTGCTGCCGGGGAACTCGGAGGCCGCGCTGGCGGCCTATGTGCTCAAGTGGCCGCAACAACTGTGGCCGGCCGTCATCGTGGCTACCGTGGGCAACAGCCTCGGCGGCGCGGTCACCGTGTGGATGGGGCGACGTATTCCGCCCGCCGAATCACCACGCAAGGTTGAATTGCTGCAACGCTGGGGGCCGGTCGTGTTGCTGGGCACCTGGTTGCCGGTGATCGGTGATGCGTTCTGTCTGGCTGCAGGCTGGCTGCGCTGGCCGTGGCGGCGCATCTGGCCCTGGCTGGTGCTGGGCAAGCTGGCGCGCTATGTGGTGATCGCCGGTGCCGGCCTGTGGTGGCTGCAGCGATAGTGTCCTTTCCATCAAGCTCGAACAGGGAGTTCGCTTGAAGACAAGTCTGAAGCGCCGCCTCGGGGTGGCCATGCTGTGCGGTCTGCTGGCTGTGCCGGTCCACGCGGATGTCAGCTCCACGCGCCTGCCCGATCTGGGCGATGTATCGCAAGAAGGGCTGAGCCCGGCGCAAGAGCGCGAGATCGGCGAATCGGCGATGAAACAGCTGCGCCGCAGCGGCGAAATGCTGGATGACCCGGAGCTGCAGGCTTATCTGAACCGAATCGGCAACCGGCTGGTTGATGCCTCGGGTTCAGGGATCAGCTTTACTTTCTTTCCGGTGAATAACCGCGAGGTCAACGCGTTTTCCATTCCCGGCGGCTATATCGGCATCAACACCGGGCTGCTGGTGACGGCGCAACATGAGTCTGAGCTGGCCAGCGTACTCGGCCATGAAATTGCCCACGTCACCCAGCACCATATCGCCCGGCTGATCGATGGTACGCGTTTTACCCCGTGGATGGTGTTGGCCGCGATTGGCGTGGCGCTGCTTGCATCACGCTCGGGGAATACCGGTAATGCGGTGTCGGCGGCGATCACTGGCTCGCAAGCTTTGGCGATGCAGAAACAGCTCGATTTTACCTACGCATTCGAGCAGGAAGCGGATCGCATTGGCATGGAAACGCTGACGGCGGCGGGGTTCGATCCGTCGGCAATGCCGGCTTTCTTCGAGCGACTGCAAAAAGCCAACCGCATCTATGAAGTCAACGCGCCGGAGTTTCTGCGCACCCATCCGGTCACGTATAAACGCATTGCCGATGCGCAAGCGCGCCTAAAAGATGCTCCCTACCGCCAGGTGGCCGATTCGGCCGATTTCTTGTTCATGCGCGAACGCGCACGGGTGTTGCAGGACAAGGCGCAAGACATGGCGGTGTTTTATCGCAAATCACTGGCCGAAAAGCGTTACACCAATCTAACCGCCTTCCGTTACGGTTTGGCTCTGGCGCTATTGCAGGCAGGCGACGCGGCCGGGGCAGAAAAGGCGCTCAAGGACGCGCATGCTGCCTTCGGCCTGACCCGCTCCAACCCGGTGCTGGAGGCGCTAGAGGGGCAGATATTGCTGGCTGCGGGGCGCAATGGCGATGCCATTGCCCACTATGCGCGCGCCATCTCCGCATATCCGGAATACCGTGTGCTGCGCTATGGGCAGGTCGATGCTTTGATGGCGGCGGGCCAGCTGGATCAGGCCCTCAAGGTCGCGCAGGAGAACCAGCAAGTTTATCCGGCCGATGCGGTGTTTTACCAGCGCGAGGCACGCATTCACGCCAAGGCCGGGCGGCAACAGCAGCAATATCGTGCACAGGCTGAATACTATGTGCGGCTGAACGAATTCATGCCGGCGATAGAACAGCTGCAAATGGCACAGCGTCTGCCCAATGGCGACTTTTACACCCAGTCAAGCATCGAGGCACGACTGCGTGAGCTGCAGCAGCAGGCCGACCCGGAAGGGCACGAGCGTGGCGGAAGCAGGCTGGGGCAGGGGGCTTTTGCTGACTCGGCCGCAAAAAACGGGCCGAGCCAGGCAGGGCCTGGGTATTGAGCTGGCTTTGTTCCCGATCATGGCCAAGAACATAAGCGGAGCTCAACCACGTATTGCGTTTAGCCGGCGCTGCAACACGTCCAGATATACCGCGGGATCGGGCGCGTGGCCGTTGCGCTGCGCCTGCCAGATCATTTCACCCAGTCCTTCCATCATTTCATGCATGGCCGTGTGCTCGTCACCCGCCGCCAGGCACAGCGCGGCATAGGCGGCCTTTACGCCGGCAGGCTGATCGATGGACAGTTGCTCCTCGATGGCAAGGTGCATGCTGATATGCAGGAAGGGATTGGTTTCGCCGTGCTCGGGCGGCCAGTCACGGTCCAGATATTCTTCGCTCAGATAGCCGTGGTATTCGGGGTGGCGCGCCAATACGCCGGCAATCAGCTTTTCCAGGTCTTCCAGCGGTTGGCCAGCCTGGAATTTGCGCCAGGTGCCGACAAAGAAGCGCCGCGCCTGATCGCGCGAGGGGTTGAACAACATCGGGTCTACTCTTCAAACTGCGGGCAATGGGGTATTTTCCGCTTATCACGCCTTTCCATCCACGTTTCCATTCACATTGCGGAGCTGCAGCATGGCCACCATTCATGATTTCTCGGTCAACGACATCCACGGCGCAGCCAAGCCCCTCAAGGATTTCGAGGGGCAGGTACTGCTGGTCGTCAACGTCGCCAGCCAGTGTGGCTTCACGCCGCAATACCAGGGGCTGCAGGCGTTGTACAACCGCTACCGCGAGCGCGGCTTTGCCGTGCTGGGCTTCCCGTGCAACCAGTTTGGCGGACAGGAGCCGGGCAGCGAGGCCGAAATCGCCAATTTCTGCGAAACGCAGTACAGCGTGACCTTTCCATTGTTTGCCAAGATCGACGTCAACGGTGCCGATGCCGCACCGCTGTACCAGTTTCTCAAGAAAGAGGAGCCGGGCATCCTCGGCACCGAGGCCATCAAGTGGAACTTCACCAAGTTCCTGGTTGGCCGCGATGGCAAGGTGATCAAGCGCTATGCGCCGACCACGGCGCCTGAAGAACTGGCCGACGAGATCGAACGCCTGCTTTGAGGGCGTATGGGTGCGGGGCGGTTCGACTCCGGCCCGGGCCTTTATTTGACAGAACAGGGGCAGGCTCTGGTTCAGGCAGCTGTGCCCTTGACGGTGGCGTTGTAAACACATCGGCCGGCTTGCCTGCCTTTGACCGTGCGGGCAGGATGGCGGCTGTTTGCAGCCTTTGTCATTGCCATGTCCGCACCCCGTCACGCGCTAGCCACCCCCTGCCGCTCTACGCTGCGCGCGCTGCTGTTCCTGCCGGTATCGCGCCAGGGGCGTTTGCCGCGCTGGTGGCTGCTGTTGCTGCTGGTACTGCATCTTGTCTCGAGCACCGTGCTGGCCGCGCTGTTCGGGCAGGGCGAGGTATTCAATCCCGCAGGTATTGCGACCTGGGCATTGCCGCCACTGTTGCTGTTCGCGCTTGGCCAGTGGCTGGACGGGCGCGAGCGCGCCGACATGGGCTGGCTGCTGTGCGGTCTGTTGCTGTCCACCGACATGGCGCTGAGCTGGCTGATGTATGGCATCGCGCTGCTGGGGCAGCACTGGCTGTCCGAGCAGATGCAGGCCTGGGTGGGCTTTTACGCATTCTGGATCCTCAATGCCTGGCTGGGTGTGGCCATCGGGCTGGCGGCGGTGCGTGGCATCGGTTGGGTGCGCTGGCGCGGGCTGTTGTTCGTGTTGTTGTTTGCACCGGCTGTAGTGGCGCTGGCCTGGTGGACCACCACGCAAGAGGCGCTGGTGCGGCCGGCGGACCCGGTCGAAGACCCGGCGGCACAGTACCAACCGCCCCGGCTGGCGCAGGAAGATGCATTCTATGGCGAGGCCGCACTGCTGGATGACGCGCTGGAGGCCATCCAGCCTGGCAAGCCCGGCGTGCCCGAGGTCTACACCATTGCACTGGGCGGCGATGCCGAGCAGGGCGTGTTCGTCCGCGAGGCGACCTCGTTCGACAAGCTGTTGCGCCAGCGCTTTGCCGGTGAGGGTCACAGCATCCTGCTGGCTAACCACGACAGCGTGACCGGGCGCATTCCGGTGGCCAGCCGCACCAGCCTGGCCGCCGCGCTGCAGCGCATCGGCGAGCAAATGAACAAGGACGAAGACGTGCTGGTGCTGTACATGACCTCGCACGGCGGGCAGAACCATGATTTCCTTGTCGATAACGCGCCGCTGGATCTGGCGCAGATCACGCCGGACTGGCTGGCGGGCGCGCTGAAGGATGCGGGCATACGCTGGAAGATCGTCGTGGTGTCGGCCTGCTATTCGGGTGGCTACGTGCAACCGCTGATGGCGGACGATACCGTGGTTGCCACGGCGGCCGATGCCACGCATACCTCGTTCGGTTGCGCGGACGAAAACGACTTTACCTATTACGGCCATGCGCTATACGACGCGCTGGGCCGCCAGGCGGATTGGCAAGCCGCATTCGAAGCTGCGCGCATTGCAGTCAGTGCGCGCGAGCGGCGCGAGCACATCACCCCCTCCAACCCGCAGCTTTATATCGGCCAGACCATTGCCGGCAAGCTGGCGCAGTGGCGGGCGCGCTGACAGCCCGCCGGGGCGGTGCTAAGCGCTGGTCAGCAGTCTGCCGGGTAGCTGGTCCAGCAACTGATCGTAACGTGACCAGTCGCCAAGGCAGCGGCAGGTCAGGCGCATGCCTTCGATCAGGGCGAGTGCGGTATAGGCGCGCTCGTGCGCTGTTGTGGCGTCCAGGCCCGCCTCCTGCAGTGTGACGCTCAAGCGGTCGGTCAGCAGCAGCACTGAGTCGCGCATGTCATGGCCGTAACGCGCCCGTGCATCGCCCATGCTGTACACATCCAGCGTGCTGGCCTGCAATTGCTCTGCTTGCGACAGGCGCAGGCGGTGGGCAAACAGCGCCAGCCGCGCCTTGATATCCCCGCTGCCTTGCAGTGCTGCCAGCAAATGGTGAAAACGCAGCCCTTCGGCTTGCAGCACAGCCACGCCGATTTCTTCCTTACCGCCCGGAAAATGGTGATACAGGCTGCCTTTGCCCAGTCCGCTGGCGGCGGACAGGCGGGCCAGCGTCGCACCGTCATAGCCGTATTGGTGGAACACGGCACTCAGGCGCGTCAGCAGTTCTTCGCGGGTCATGGCTGGGGGCAAATGTGCAAAACCACAATTGTAGAGGGGAACGACCGTCCCTCGCTTGACACATGATGCCGCATGCACCAAAAATTGTACCTAACGTTCGGTACAGGAGGCGATCATGAAATACTTGCGTTTGGGGAAGCTGGTGGCAACGATCTTGGGTGGTGTGATTCTGGCGGGGAGTGTGCAAATGGCGCAGGCAGCTGAATTGCCGGCAGGCAGCGCGCAGGCCATGGATAAATATCTGCAGGCCTGGGTGACCGATGATGCGGCGCAGCGCAAACAATTGCTCGAGCAAGCGGTGAGCACGGATTTCAGCTACCGCGATCCGGGCGCGTACAAACAGGGGCGCGAGAGCCTGATCAATTACATCGTCGAGGTGCGCCATCACTACAATGATCTGCAGGCCCGCTGGCTGGGGCCGGCCGTGTGGAAGGGTGATGTGTTCGAGCGCCCGTGGCGCATGGAGCGCGCCAACGGCGACCAGCTGTTTACCGGCGTGGACAAGCTCGAGTTTGATCAGGAGGGCCGGCTGAAAACGCTGGTCGGGCGCTTTGAATGATCACGGCCGAGGCGGAGTGCCGCTGACCTGCCATACCAGCGGCACATTACCACTGCGCTGTTTCGCCGGCCTGACCGCTGGCGCCAGCTTGCTGTTTTGTCGGTGATAGCCGGCACGGTTTGGGCCGCCCAAGAAGGGAAAACCCGCCTTGCCAGCGGGTGCAGCCTTGAAGGAAAAGGGGTTTTCCGGTAACATTCGTAAAATTTTGCACACGAAACGGGATGGGGCCACCTGTCCCGTTTTTCTACGTGTGCGGCCCCAAAAATCCTCAATTCAGGAGCCGCCCAGTGTCTACCCCTGCCTTGCTCGCGCTCGCCGACGGCACCCTTTTCCATGGTCTTTCCATTGGCGCAGATGGTGAAACCATCGGCGAAGTCGTTTTCAATACCTCGCTCACCGGTTATCAGGAAATCCTGACTGACCCGTCGTACAACAAGCAGATCGTCACGCTGACTTATCCGCACATCGGCAACTACGGTGTGAACCCGGAAGATGCCGAATCGCGTGCCGTGTTCGCTTCCGGCCTGATCATCCGTGATCTGCCGCGTCTGCACTCCAACTTCCGCGCCACCATGAGTCTGGGTGAATACCTGAAGGCCCACAACATCGTGGCAATTTCGGACATCGATACCCGCAAGCTCACGCGCATTCTGCGTGAGAAGGGCGCACAGCCGGGCTGTATCGTGTCTGGCCACAATATCGATGCGGCCGCTGCGGTCGAAAAAGCCAAGTCCTTCGGCTCGATGGCCGGCCAGGATCTGGCCAAGGTTGTGACCGCTGCCGAAGCGCACGAGTGGACCACCGCCGAGTGGAAGCTGGGCGTGGGCTACACCGTGCAGTCGAACCCGAAGTTCCACGTGGTTGCCTATGACTTCGGCGTGAAGTCCAACATCCTGCGCATGCTGGCCGAGCGCGGCTGCAAGCTGACCGTGGTGCCGGCACAGACGACCGCTGCCGAGGTGCTGGCGCTGAATCCGGACGGCGTGTTCCTGTCCAACGGCCCCGGCGATCCGGAACCTTGCGATTACGCGATTGCTGCCACCAGGGAGTTCATCGCCAAAAAGCTGCCGACCTTCGGCATCTGTCTGGGGCACCAGATCCTTGGCCTCGCCACCGGCGGCAAGACCAGCAAGATGAAGTTCGGCCACCACGGTGCCAACCACCCGGTGCAAGACCTCGACAGCAAGCAAGTGATGATCACGTCGCAGAACCACGGCTTCCAGGTCGATGAAACCAGCCTGCCGGCCAATGTGCGCGTGACGCACCGCAGCCTGTTCGACGGCACCGTGCAAGGCATTGCGCTGACCGATGCCCCGGCCTACAGCTTCCAGGGCCACCCGGAAGCCAGCCCGGGCCCGCACGACGTGGCTTATCTCTTCGACAAGTTCATCGCCTTGATGGCAGAGCGCAAGTAACAGGTAACGACATGCCAAAACGTACAGACATCAAGAGCATTCTCATTATCGGCGCCGGCCCCATCGTCATCGGCCAGGCGTGCGAATTCGACTACTCCGGCGCGCAAGCCTGCAAGGCACTGCGCGAAGAGGGTTACAAGGTCATCCTGGTCAACAGCAATCCGGCCACGATCATGACCGACCCGAACATGGCGGACGTGACCTATATCGAGCCGATTACCTGGCAAGTGGTCGAGAAAATCATCGCCAAGGAGCGCCCGGACGTGGTGCTGCCGACCATGGGTGGCCAGACCGCGCTGAACTGCGCGCTGGACCTGTGGCGCAACGGCGTGCTGGACAAGTATAAGGTCGAGCTGATCGGCGCCACGCCGGAGGCCATCGACAAGGCCGAAGACCGCCAGAAGTTCAAGGCCGCGATGGACAAGATCGGCCTCGGCTCGGCCAAGTCGGCCATTGCCCACTCGCTGGAAGAGGCGCTGGCGGCTCAGGCGAACCTGGGCTTCCCCGCCATCATTCGTCCGTCGTTCACCATGGGTGGCTCGGGCGGTGGTATTGCCTACAACATTCAGGAATTCATCGAAATCTGTACCCGTGGTCTGGACCTGTCGCCGACCAAGGAACTGCTGATCGAAGAATCGCTGCTGGGCTGGAAAGAGTACGAGATGGAAGTGGTGCGTGACCGTGCCGACAACTGCATCATCGTCTGCTCGATCGAAAACCTGGACCCGATGGGCGTGCACACCGGCGACTCGATCACCGTCGCACCGGCCCAGACGCTGACTGACAAGGAATACCAGATCATGCGCAACGCCTCGCTGGCGGTGCTGCGTGAAATCGGTGTGGATACTGGCGGCTCCAACGTGCAGTTCTCGGTCAATCCGGTCGATGGCCGCATGATCGTCATCGAAATGAACCCGCGCGTATCGCGTTCGTCGGCGCTGGCCTCCAAGGCCACCGGCTTCCCTATCGCCAAGGTTGCGGCCAAGCTGGCCGTCGGTTTCACGCTGGATGAGCTGAAGAACGAAATCACCGGCGGCAAGACGCCGGCTTCGTTTGAACCGTCGATCGACTACGTCGTCACCAAGGTGCCGCGTTTTGCGTTCGAGAAATTCCCGCAGGCCAACAACAAGCTCACCACGCAGATGAAGTCGGTGGGTGAGGTGATGGCCATTGGCCGCACACTGCAGGAATCGCTGCAGAAGGCGCTGCGTGGTCTGGAAACCGGCATGTCCGGCTTCGACGAAGTGACGACCGACCGCCAGGCCATCGAATCCGAACTGGCTGCACCGGGCCCGGATCGCCTGTGGTTCGTTGCCGACGCATTCCGCATCGGCCTGTCGCTGGACGAAGTGTTCAAGCTGTCCAGCATCGACCCGTGGTTCCTGTCGCAGATCGAAGAAATCGTGCAGCTGGAAAACGGCCTGCGCGGTCGCAGCGTGGAAAGCGTAGCCTATGCCGAAATGCGCAACCTCAAGCGCAAGGGTTTCTCCGACCGCCGTCTGGGCGTGCTGCTCGGCACCGACCAGAACGCGGTGCGCAAGGCACGCCATGCGCTGAACATCCGCCCGGTGTACAAGCGCGTCGACACCTGCGCGGCAGAATTTGCCACCGATACCGCCTACATGTACTCGACCTACGAGGACGAGTGCGAAGCCCAGCCAACCAACGCCAAGAAGATCATGGTGCTGGGCGGTGGCCCGAACCGTATCGGCCAGGGTATCGAGTTTGACTACTGCTGCGTGCACGCGGCACTCGCGCTGCGCGAGGATGGTTACGAAACCATCATGGTCAACTGCAACCCGGAAACCGTCTCGACCGACTATGACACCTCCGATCGCCTGTACTTCGAGCCGCTGACGCTGGAAGACGTGCTGGAAATCGTTGCGGTTGAAAAACCGGCTGGCGTGATCGTGCAATACGGTGGCCAGACGCCGCTGAAGCTGGCGCGTGCGCTGGAAGCCAATGGCGTGCCCATCATCGGTACCTCGCCGGACATGATCGACGCTGCCGAAGACCGCGAGCGCTTCCAGAAATTGCTGCAAGACCTCGGCCTGCGCCAGCCCCCGAACGCCACTGCCCGCACCGAAAAGGACGCCATCGCACTGGCGGCCAACCTCGGTTACCCGCTGGTGGTGCGTCCGTCCTATGTGCTGGGTGGCCGCGCGATGCAGATCGTGCATTCCGAAGACGACCTGACCCGCTACATGCGTGAAGCGGTCAAGGTATCGAACGACAGCCCGGTGCTGCTGGACCGCTTCCTGAACGACGCAATCGAAGTCGACGTCGACGCGATCAGCGACGGCGAGGATGTGCTGATCGGCGGCATCATGGAGCACATCGAGCAAGCCGGCGTGCACTCGGGTGACTCGGCGTGCTCGCTGCCGCCGTACAGCCTGTCTGCCGAGCTGCAGGACGAGCTGCGCCGCCAGACCGTGGCCATGGCCAAGGCGCTGAACGTGATCGGCTTGATGAACGTGCAGTTCGCCATCCAGGGCAAGGGCGCTGATGCGACCGTGTTCGTGCTGGAAGTGAACCCGCGTGCGTCGCGTACCGTGCCGTACGTGTCCAAGGCCACCAGCATCTCGCTGGCCAAGGTTGCTGCGCGTTGCATGGCCGGCCAGTCGCTCAAGAGCCAGGGCGTCACCAAGGAAGTGATTCCGCCGTACTACTCGGTGAAGGAAGCGGTGTTCCCGTTTGCCAAGTTCCCGGGTGTCGATACCATCCTCGGCCCGGAAATGAAGTCGACCGGTGAAGTGATGGGCGTGGGCGAGACCTTTGCCGAGGCGTTCGTGAAGTCGCAACTGGCGGCCAGCATCGTGCTGCCGCACAGCGGCAACGTGTTCATCTCGGTGCGTGAAGGCGACAAGCCGGGCGCAATCGAATGCGCACGCATCCTGGTCGAGCTGGGCTTCAAGGTCATCGCCACCAAGGGCACCGCTGCAGCGATTGCCGCTGCCGGCGTGGCCGTTACCCCGGTGAACAAGGTGACCGAAGGCCGCCCGCATATCGTGGACATGATCAAGAATGGTGAAATCGCCATGATCTTCAACACGGTGGACGAGCGTCGCCAGGCCATCCAGGACAGCTACTCGATTCGCCATGAGGCGATGAAGGCCCGCCTGCCTATCTATACCACCATCGCCGGCGCGCGCGCTGCGTGCATCGGCATCCGCGATCTGGGCGAAATGCGCGTTTACGACGTGCAGGGCTTGCACCAGTTGCTCAAAGCCTGATAATTTATCGGCGCAGTCTGCAGCCGCCGTCCCATGGGACGGCGGCTGTGCTTTTGCCGGCGCATGAAAGCGCCCCGCGGCCGGATGTTCCGGCCGTTTTGACTGGATGAACCGGCCAAGCCCGTCTTGGCCCTTTGATTTTATTGCGGTGGTACAAGGCCCGCCGTATGGAGAAGAACATGATCAAGATCCCGCTGACCGTTGTCGGTGCGGAACAACTCAAGGCCGAACTGCAGCGCCTGAAGAGCGTCGACCGTCCGGCCGTGATTGCCGCGATTGCCGAGGCCCGTTCGCACGGCGACCTGTCGGAAAACGCCGAGTACGATGCCGCCAAGGAAAAGCAGGGCTTTGTTGAAGGCCGCATCGCCGATCTGGAAGGCAAGCTGTCCAATGCCCAGATCATCGATCCGAAAGAGCTGGAAACCACCGCCGAAGGCCGCATCGTGTTTGGCGCCACCGTGCAATTGCTCGATCTGGAAAGCGAAGAAGAAGTGGTCTACCAGATCGTCGGCGATGATGAAGCCAACCTGAAGGAAGGCAAGATTTCGGTTTCCAGCCCGATTGCGCGCGCACTGATCGGCAAGTATGTCGAGGATGTGGCCGAGGTGCAGGCGCCGGGCGGCATCCGCGAGTACGAAGTGCTCGACGTGAAGTATCTGTAACGCAGTAGCGGCAAGCACGGGGATAACGCGGCATGGGCGTGGCACTGAAGAACATCCTGACTGCCTTGTGGATAGGCGGGATGTGGATCATCGGCGTGCTGGTGGCGCCCATTCTGTTCAAGTCGCTGAATGACGGCAGTGCGCTGGCCATTACTAGCCGCCTGTTCCATGCCATAGGCTGGGTGGGCATTGTGGCTGGCGCCTATCTGTTCTTCTACTGGCTGTATGTGGACGGGCTGCGCGCCTTTCAGGGGGCGCGCCTGTGGCTGGTGATCGGCATGCTGGCATGCACGCTGATCAACCAGTTTGCGGTATTCCCCATCATTGCCGAGATCAAGCCGGGTATCAGCGAGGCAGCAACCGGCGTATTTGGCGGTGGCCTGAGCAACTGGCGCGCTATTTCCACGCTGATCTATCTGCTGCAGGCGGTGATGGGCTTGTTTTATGTGGCGCGCGGTGACGGCAAGTAGGCCGCAGTCAGGGCGGGCGTAAAAAAGGGGCACCGTGGTGCCCCCTTTGCGTGCGCGGTGATCGCGCATTGCTTGCGTTGATCAGCCCGCCTTGGTCTTTTTGGCCTTGGGAAGTACGATCTTCGGTTTGTCGCTGTCGGTCGCGCGGTAAATGATCAGCAGCTTGCCGATGTGTTGCACCACCGAGGCACCCAGATCGGTACAGATTTGCTGCAGGTATTGCTCGCGCAGTTCGCGGTCGTCGCCCAGTACGCGGATCTTGATCAGCTCATGGGCATCGAGGTTGACGGCGATTTCGCGCAACACCGCATCGGTCAGGCCATTGTTGCCGATCATCACCACCGGGTTCAGGTGATGCGCCAGGCTCTTGAGGTGCCGGCGCTGGTCTGGCGTGAGTTCCATTTTTGCAATCTCTTTGAATAATCAGGCATTTTACATGGCCCGCACCAAAAGCAGCAACGCATGGCTGCAAGAACACGTGAACGATCATTATGTGCACCAGGCACAAAAGGACGGTTATCGTGCCCGCGCCGCCTACAAACTGCTTGAAATCAATGACAAGGACAGGCTGATCAAGCCCGGCATGTGGGTGGCCGATCTGGGCGCCGCACCGGGCAGCTGGTCGCAGGTGGCTGCGCAACTGGTGGGGCGGCAGGGGCGCGTGTTCGCGCTGGATATCCTCGAAATGCCCTTCATTCCCGGTGTGGATTTCATCCAGGGTGATTTTCGCGAAGAATCCGTGCTGGCACAGTACGCCGCCTTGCTTGATGGCCGCGAAGTAGACCTTGTGATCTGCGACATCGCCCCCAATATAAGCGGGAATGCCGTCACCGATCAGGCGCGCAGCTTTTATCTGTGTGAGCTGGCGCTCGAATTTGCCCGCGATCATTTGAAACCCGGCGGCGATTTTCTGGTCAAGGTATTTCAGGGTTCGGGTTATAACGAATATATCGCCGAAATGCGTGCGACATTTACCCAGGTTTTGTCGCGCAAGCCCAAGGCATCACGCGACCGCAGTACTGAAATGTACTTATTGGGCAAGCAAAAGAAGGGCTGAGGGGATTAAAATCCCCTTGTCGTATCACCCGCGCCGCAGGCGCGCCGCAAGGAGCAGGCCGTGAACAATCTCGGCAAGAACATTCTGGTCTGGCTGATCATCGCCGTTGTGCTGATGACGGTATTCCAGCAGATCAACAAGCGTCAGGACGCCACTGCGCAAGTCCCCTATTCGCAGTTCATGGAAGAGGTGACCAGCAGCCGCGTCAAGCAGGTCGAGATTGAAACCTCTCTGCGTGGCTCGATGCAGATCATCCGTGGCAAGCGCACCGATGGCAGCAGCTTCGTGACGTTCGCCCCCTATGACAGCAAGCTGGTCGACACGCTGCTGGGCCGCAAGGTGCAATTCAGCGCCAAGCCGGAAGAAGAGCCCAGTATGTTGCTCAACATCCTGGTCAACTGGTTCCCCATCCTGCTTATCGTCGGCGTGTGGATTTTCTTCATGCGGCAGATGCAGGGCGGCGGCAAGGGCGGGGCGTTCTCGTTCGGCAAGAGCCGTGCCAAGATGCTGGATGACAGCAACAACGCGGTGACCTTCGCCGACGTGGCCGGTTGCGACGAAGCCAAGGAAGAAGTGTCCGAGATCGTCGACTACCTGCGCGATCCGTCCAAATACCAGAGCCTGGGCGGCCGCATGCCGCGCGGCATCCTGATGGTGGGCTCGCCGGGTACCGGCAAGACCCTGCTCGCCAAGGCGATTGCCGGCGAGGCGAAGGTGCCGTTCTTCTCGATCTCGGGTTCCGACTTCGTTGAAATGTTCGTCGGCGTCGGCGCTGCCCGCGTGCGCGACATGTTCGAGAATGCCAAGAAGAATGCCCCGTGCATCATCTTCATCGATGAAATCGATGCAGTCGGCCGCCAGCGTGGCGCCGGTCTGGGCGGTGGCAACGACGAACGCGAACAGACACTGAACCAGATGCTGGTCGAGATGGATGGCTTTGAGGGCAACTCGGGCATCATCGTCATCGCTGCTACCAACCGTCCGGACGTGCTGGACCCGGCGCTGCTGCGCCCGGGCCGTTTCGACCGCCAGGTGGTGGTGCCGCTGCCGGACATCCGTGGCCGCGAGCAGATTCTGGGCGTGCACATGAAGAAAGTGCCGATTGCCAACGACGTCGATCCGTCGGTGCTGGCACGCGGTACACCGGGCATGTCGGGTGCCGATCTGGCCAACCTGGTGAACGAAGCTGCGCTGTTTGCCGCCCGCCGCAACAAGCGTCTGGTGGACATGCTCGACTTCGAGGATGCCAAGGACAAGATTTTCATGGGCCCGGAACGCCGCTCCATGGTGATGACCGAGGACGAGCGCCGTGCCACGGCGTATCACGAATCGGGCCATGCCGTGGTGGCCGAGATGCTGGAAGGCACCGATCCGGTCCACAAGGTCACCATCATGCCGCGTGGCCGCGCGCTGGGCCTGACCTGGCAGCTGCCGGAGCGTGACCGCTTCTCGCTCTACAAGGACCAGATGCTGCACACCATCGCCATCCTGTTTGGTGGCCGGATTGCAGAAGACCTGTTCGTGAAGCGTATCTCGACCGGCGCATCGAACGACTTCGAGCGTGCCACCTCAATGGCGCGTGACATGGTCACCCGCTACGGCATGAGCGAAAAGCTCGGCCCGATGGTGTATGGCGAGAACGATGGCGAGGTGTTCCTGGGCCGCTCGGTGACGACGCACAAGAACCTGTCCGAAACCACCATGCAGCAGGTCGATGGCGAAATCCGCCGCATCATCGACGAGCAGTATGCGACCGCGCAGAAAATCCTCGAAGAGAACCGCGACAAGGTCGAGGTCATGACCACAGCGCTGATGGAATGGGAAACCATCGACCGCGATCAGGTGCTGGACATCATGGCCGGCCGCCAGCCGCGCCCGCCCAAGTCGCTGCCACCGGTGAAGCCGGGCAAGCCGACTGACGGTGACCAGCCGGGTGACGGCGCGGTGGTTACCACCACGCCGGCAACCGAAGGCTGATCGCTATCACACCCTGAAAAGGCGGCTACGGCCGCCTTTTTCCATTACGGAATTCCACATGAAGCAAACCACGTTGCAATGTGGTCGTTTCCAGCTCGTGCTGGACAGGCCGCTGGTGATGGGCATCGTCAACGTCACGCCCGATTCATTTTCCGATGGCGGCCACCACGACAGCACCGCTGCCGCTGTGGCGCATGCGCGGCAGCTGCTTGCCGATGGGGCTGACTTGCTCGACATCGGCGGTGAATCCACCCGCCCCGGCGCGGCCTATGTGCCGCAGGATGAGGAGATTGCCCGCGTGCTGCCGGTGCTGCAGGCGCTGGCGCCGCTGGGCGTGCCGCTGTCGCTCGATACGCGCAAGCCGGCGGTCATGCAGGCCGCACTGGCGGCTGGCGTGGTTGATATGGTCAACGACATCTGCGCGCTGGAAGGAGAGGGCGCGCTGGCGCTGCTGGCGCAGTCGCAGGCCGCCGTGTGCCTGATGCACATGCAAGGCGAGCCGCAGACCATGCAGGCACAGCCGCACTACGATGATGTTGTGGCCGAGGTCACAGCTTATCTCGCGGCACGGCGTGATGCCGCGCTGGCTGCCGGCATTGCGCATGAGCGCATCGTGCTCGACCCTGGCTTCGGTTTCGGCAAGAACCTGGAGCACAACATCGCCTTGTTCAGGGCGCTGCCGCAGAGCATTGCTGCGCTGGGCTGCCCGCAATTGATCGGCGTATCGCGCAAACGCATGCTGGGCGACCTCACCGGCCGCGCGGTGGGCGAGCGCATGCCGGCCAGCGTCGCTGCTGCGTTGCTCGCTGCGCAGGCCGGCGCTGCCGTCGTGCGCGTACATGACGTAAAGGAAACCGTGGATGCATTGAAGGTACTGCGGGCCTTACAATAGGCGCAATTCCGGTTTTATCTACTTCAGGTCTCAAGGTCTCTCAATGGCACGCAAATATTTCGGCACCGATGGCGTTCGCGGTCTGGTCGGCGAATACCCGATCACCCCGGATTTCGCAATGAAGCTGGGCTACGCCGCCGGGCGGGTGCTGGCAGCAGCAGAAAAGCGCGAACATGGCGAACACGCCGCCGTGCTGGTGGGCAAGGACACCCGTGTTTCCGGCTATCTGCTGGAGGCTGCGCTGCAGGCTGGCTTCAACGCGGCCGGCGTCGATGTGCTGCTGACCGGTCCGCTGCCCACACCGGGTGTGGCCTACCTCACACGCGCGTTTCGCCTGTCGGCCGGCGTGGTGATTTCGGCCTCGCACAACCCGTACTACGACAACGGCATCAAGTTCTTCGGTGCCGGTGGCAAGAAGCTGCCCGATGACGTCGAGCTGGCCATCGAGGCCGCCATCGACGAGCTGCAACCCTGTGTCGGCTCCAAGCAGCTTGGCAAGGCACGCCGCGTCAACGACGCCGCCGGCCGCTATATCGAATTCTGCAAATCCACCTTCCCGAACGACTTTGACCTGCGCGGCCTCAAGCTGGTGATCGACTGCGCACACGGCGCTACCTATCAGGTGGCGCCGCACGTGTTCCATGAGCTGGGTGCCGAGGTCATTACCATTGGCGACAAACCCAACGGCTTCAACATCAACGAGGAAGTCGGCGCAACCCACGTCGATACCATCCGCAAGAAGGTGCTGGCCGAAGGCGCCGACTACGGCATCGCGCTGGATGGGGACGGTGACCGCCTGATCATGGTGGATCGCGACGGTACGGTGATCGACGGCGACATGCTGCTCTATGTGGTGGCCCGCTACCGCAACGAGCGTGGCACCCTGGGCGGCGGCGTGATCGGCACGCTGATGACCAATCTGGGCGTGGAAAACGCACTGAAGGCGCGCGGTATTGCCTTTATGCGCGCCAAGGTGGGTGACCGCTACGTGATGGAAAAGCTCGAAGAGAATGGCTGGCTGATCGGTGGCGAAGGCTCGGGCCATTTGCTGAGTCTGGACCGCCACTCCACTGGCGACGGCATCATCTCGGCACTGCAGGTGCTGGAGGCCGTCATCGAGCAGGGCAAGAGCCTGTCCACCTTGTGCAGCGAGCTGACCCTGTCCACCCAGGTGCTCAAGAACGTGCGCATCGCCAAGGGTTTTGATTGCCATGCATCGCCCGCCATCAAGGCCAAGGTGGCCGAGGCCGAGGCCGCCATGGGCAACAACGGCCGCGTGCTGCTGCGCCCGTCCGGCACCGAGCCGGTGGTGCGCGTGATGGTCGAGCACAGCGATACGGCGATTGCCACCGAATGGGGCGAAGCGATTGCGCAGGTGGTCACGGCGGAAGCGTCGTCAGACTAACGCAGCTGCGCCAGCCAGGGTGAGGGAGCATGGGCCAAAGCCCTGAGTTGCTGAGGCGGTTGTTGCGTGCAAAGGATCGCATGGACGGCGCGCCGCACGAGGACTGGACCGTGCCCCGTCTGGCCGAAGTGAGCGCGGTATCGCCCGCGCACTTCGCCCGTGCGTTCAAGCAGGCTTTTGGCGTGCCGCCGCATCGTTATCTGCTCACCCGCCGCATCGAGCGGGCGACCGCGCTGCTGCGCGAAACCGATTTGCCCATCACCGACATCGCCTTCCAGACTGGCTGGACCAGCCTGGGCACCTTCGGCCGCGTGTTTCAGGACATCACCGGCACCACACCCACCGCATTGCGCGAGCGCACGCAGGCCGATGCGCTGCGTTTGCAGCAGGTGCCGGAATGCATACTCCGGGCGGCCCAGCGACCGGATCTCACCATAGCAGTTTCGGAGAAGCGGCTGAGAAAGCCGGTTGATATAACTACGCCTGTATCTACTGAACTTCCCAACGGAGAGATCACATGACTCAGGGTATCAATGTCGTCGGCGTGTATGTGCGGGATCAGGACGAAGCGCTGGCTTTCTATGTCGACAAACTGGGTTTCCGCGTACATACGGATATCCGCAACGGCAGCTATCGCTGGCTGACCGTGCAGCACCCGGAGCAGCCGTCGTTTCAGCTTGGCCTGTTCCAGCCCGGCCCGCCGGTCCATGATGCGGCCACGGCACAAACCCTGCGCGAGGTGCTGGCCAAGGGGGCAATGCCACCGCTGGTGCTCATGGTCGACGATTGTCGCGCCACCTACGAGCGGCTGAACACGCTGGGCGTGGAATTTACCCAGGCCCCCATGGCGCGCTATGGCACCGTGGATGCCGGCTTTCGCGATCCATCCGGCAATGGCTGGAAGGTCATCGAGGCGGTCGCCGGCAAATCCGGGGCGAAGGTGGCGCAATGAGCTGGAACGGCCCGATTCGGCAAAGTCACCGCTGGATATCCATGCTGTTCACCGTCACTGTAGCGCTCAACTTCATCGTCCGCGCGCTGGTGCCGGGCGAACCCTCGCCGTGGGTGACCTATTTGCCATTGCCACCGCTTTTCCTGCTGCTGTTCAGCGGCCTTTATCTGTTCGCGCTGCCGTATATTGCCAGGGCGCGATCCTGAGCCCTGACAGACCAACCGCGCCCGCAGGCGCGGTTGGTTTGGGGCTGGAGAGTGCTTCCCGTGCATTAGCGGGCAAGGCGTAAAGCGTATCTCGCGGGAGACGCCAATAGCTGCTGTCGCGCAGGCCGAGTGTGCGAGCAATCAGCCCGCGCTTTGCTCCCCGATGGCCTGGATGTGGGCCAAATGCTCGATCTTGTCGTCCGGCAGGCTGACCAGCAGTTCGATGCGCTGCTTGATCTGCAGGAAAATATGCGTGAACGATGCGCGTTTTTCATCATCGGTTTCACCGTGCGGGTCTTCGTAGCCCCAGTGTGCGCTGATGGGGTGACCCGGCCAGACGGGGCAGGTTTCGCCGTGGGCACGATCGCAGACGGTGATGACGATGTCCATGTGGGGCGCATCGCTGCCTTCGAATTCGCGCCAGGATTTGGAGTGCAGCGTGTCGGTGTTGTAGCCGATCTTTTGCAGCAATTCGATGGCATAGGGGCTGACCGTGCCGGAGGGCGTGCTGCCGGCGCTGTAGGCGCGGAAGCGCCCCTCGCCCAGGATGTTGAGCAAGCCCTCGGACATGATGCTGCGGGCGGAGTTGGCGGTACAGAGAAACAGCACGTTGTAGGTCTTGCTCACTTCGATTTCCTTGTTGCGGGTGATGGAGTGGCCGCACGGCGGCCGTTCTGCAGGGTATTGAACCTGTCGATTGTTGCTGCGCGATAAAGGTCGCCCGGCCTGCAGCCGTCAGGATAAGACAGCCGTTCCAGCGGGAAACCGCGCCGGCAAGCTCGCCATGCCAGCCGTTCATCCGTTGCATGCTGCACTGCAGCCGCCGCCGCTTCCGTGCGGCAGCAAGGTGCTGTGGCGTGCTGGTTGGTCGGATCGCGGTGTTGCCGGGCTGGCTTGCGCCCCGGGCTGGCCAGGTGGTGCCGGTGGTCTGCCAGCCGGTCTTTGCTTGCGCGCTTGCGCAGTGCCGGCAGGGGAGGGGCAGCGTCTCTCGCTAGTGTTTTTCTCTTACACAGTTTGTATTTTTCTGGGATTTATTAAATGTATATTTAAAACCGTCTGTCTTTTAAATTTCTGTAAATTTACTCTTACATTGTTTGATTGGTAAAAATACCTTGGTCTCAGCCCGGTGTGGCGACCGGAAGGGTGCGTTGCGCGGCTGGGGTGGTGCAGCATTGTTGCTGCATCCGTGTTGCTTCGGCGCTCTGCCGGATGCCCGGGTTGCTGCGCGGTTTGGTGCTGCCCCGCACATGCCGGCTGCGTGGTTGTTTCTGTTTCATTCGTGAATGGAGATCGACATGGCTTACAAAGGCACAACCCTGCTGACCAACCAGTTCCTGGCCAAGGAAGACTATCTGCTGTCGCAAGACCAGCGCCACCAGCTGATCCTGCAAGACGACGGCAACCTGGTGCTGTACCGTCTGACCGACCATCGCCCGATCTGGGCATCGGGCACCAATGGCAAGGCGGTCTCCAAGGCCATCATGCAGCAGGATGGCAATTTCGTGATTTACGGCTACCCGGATGCCCTGTGGTCGTCGCGCACCAACGGCAAGCCCAACTCCACCCTCATCGTGCAGAACGACGGCAATGTGGTGGTGTACGAGCCGTCAGTGCCGGTATGGGCCACCAATACCGCCGGTCAGTGAGCGGGGCAGGGTGGGCAACAAAAACGGCGACCATCCGGTCGCCGTTTTTGCACGCGTTGCCGATGGTGGATCAGCCGAACTTGCCGGTGATGTAGTCTTCGGTCGCCTTCATCTTCGGGGTGGTGAAGATGGTGTCGGTGCCGCCGACTTCGATCAGCTCGCCCAGGTACATATAAGCGGTGTAATCGGACACGCGCGCGGCCTGTTGCATGTTGTGCGTCACGATGGCGATGGTGTAATCGCGCTTCAGTTCGTGCAGCAGCTCTTCAACGTGCGCGGTCGAGATCGGGTCCAGCGCCGAGGTGGGCTCGTCCAGCAGCAGCACTTCCGGCTTGACCGCCACGGCACGGGCGATGCACAGACGTTGTTGCTGACCGCCCGACAGGCCCAGGCCCGACTGCTTGAGCTTGTCCTTGACCTCGTTCCACAGTGCGGCCTTTTGCAGCGCCCATTCAACGCGGTCATCCATGTCGGCCTTGGACAGGCTCTCGTACAACTTCACGCCGAAGGCGATGTTGTCGTAGATCGACATCGGGAACGGCGTCGGCTTCTGGAACACCATGCCCACCTTGGCGCGCAGCATGTTCAGGTCGATGCCCGAGCGCAGGATGTTCTCTTTGTTCAGGAGGATCTCGCCTTCGGCACGCAGCTTGGGGTAGAGGTCATACATGCGGTTGAAGGTGCGCAGCAGCGTCGATTTGCCGCAACCGGACGGGCCGATGAAGGCGGTGACCTTGCCCTCGAGGATGTCGAGGTTGATGTTCTTCAGCGCATGGAAGTTGCCGTAGTAGAAGTTCAGGTTCTTGACGGCAAGTTTGGCGTTTTGGCTCATTGGATCTGCGTCCTGTTGAATTAGTGCTGGTTCGCCGGGCGAACAAGAATACGGGCAACGATGTTGAGGCCGAGTACGAACAGGCCGATCAGCAACGAGCCGGCCCAGGCCAGTGCGTGCAGATCATCGTAAGGCGTCATGGAGAAGTCGTAGATGACCTTGGGCAGGCTGGCCATCGGCTGATTCAGCGAGCTGTAGAACTGGTTGCCCAGCGCAGTGAACAGCAGCGGCGCGGTTTCGCCGACGATACGCGCCACGGCCAGCAGGATGCCGGTAACCACGCCTGCCTTGGCTGCGCGCAGGGTCACGTAGTAAGTCATCTTCCACTGCGGTGCACCGAGCGCATAAGCTGCCTCACGCATGGTGTTGGGGACCAGGCGCAGCATGTTCTCGGTAGTGCGCACCACAACCGGGATGACCAGAATGGCCAGCGCCAGGGCGCCTGCCCAGCCGGAGTAGTGCTGGACTTTCGAGACGTAAATCTCATAGATGAACAGGCCGGCCACAATGGACGGGGCTGCCAGCAAGATGTCGTTGATGAAGCGGGTGGCCGGCGCCAGCCAGCCACGCTGGCCAAACTCGGCCAGATAGGTGCCGGCCAGAATGCCGATCGGCGTGCCGATGGCGGTACCGATGGCGGCCATCTGGATACTGCCGAAAATCGCGTTGGACAGGCCGCCGTTGCTGCCCGGGGCGGGTGTCGTCTGGGTGAACAGGCTGATGGAGAGCCCGCCGAAACCCTTCAGGAACAGGGTGTACAGCAGCCAGAGCAGCCAGATGACGCCGAAGGCCATGGCGAGAACGGACAGGCCGATGCTGGCGTAATTGACGATGCGGCGACGCATATAGAGATTCATGGTGGCCTCGATCAGGAATGAGCACCGTCGCCCTTTTGCAGGCGAAGGAGCAGGATTTTGGACAGGACGAGCACCACGAAGGTGATCACGAACAGCAAGAGGCCGAGGTAAATCAGCGAGGCAACGTGCAGGTCATCGCTGGCTTCGGTGAATTCGTTGGCCAGGGTGGCGGCAATCGAAGTGCCGGGGTCGAACAGCGAATGGATGGAGCTGTGCGAGTTGCCGATCACGAAGGTGATAGCCATGGTTTCGCCCAGTGCACGGCCAAGGCCGAGCATCACGCCGCCGATGACGCCGCTGCGGGTGAACGGCAGTACCACGTTCCACATGACTTCCCAGGTGGTGCAGCCCAGGCCGTAAGCCGATTCCTTCAGCATGGCCGGCACGACTTCGAATACGTCGCGCATCACCGATGAGATGTAGGGGATGATCATGATCGACAGGATCAGGCCCGAGGTCAGCATGCCGATGCCCATGGGCGGGCCGTCGAACAGCGTGCCGAGCAGCGGGATGTCATGCGTGGTGCGCTGCAGCCACGGCTGCACGTTGTCGCCAAACCACGGTGCGAAGATGAACAGGCCCCAGATGCCGTAAATGATCGACGGCACGCCGGCCAGCAGTTCGATGGCGATGCCGAACGGGCGACGCAGCCACACGGGCGCCAGTTCGGTGAGGAAAATGGCGATGCCGAAGCTGACCGGTACGGCGATCAACAAGGCAATCAGCGACGAGAGCAAGGTGCCGATGATGGAATTGCGCCCACCAAACACATGCGTGACCGGGTTCCACTGATCACTGACCAGAAAGCCCAGGCCAAACTGCTTGATCGAAGGCCAGGCGCCAATGCACAGCGAGATGATGATGCCGGCCAGGATGGCAAGCACGAGAAAGGCAAAGAACCGGGTCGCGCCTCTGAACACAACGTCTTGGAGCTGCTGTTGCTTGAGGCGTGCTGCTTGGGTGGTCATGGAAAGCTCCGCAGAGTCTGGCTGCCCGTTCGGGCTGTTATGCTTGGCTTGGACGGGGTGACAAAACAACAGGAGCGAAACCCGCTCCTGTTGTTCCTGCGTCCGGGCCGGCGATTGTAAGCGAGTCGCCGGCTACTACGCGGATTACTTGAACACCGGTGCGTTGTCAGCGCCGACGATCTGCTTCCAGGAAGCGCGCACTTCGTTCTTCACCACGTCCGGCAGGGCCACGTAGTCCAGATCGGCAGCGGTCTTGTCGCCTTCCTTGTAAGCCCAGTCGAAGTACTTCAGCACTTCGTGGCCAACTTCCGGCTTGTCCTGCTTCTTGTAAACCAGGATGAAGGTCGCGCCGGTGATCGGCCAAGCTTCCTTGCCGGCCTGGTCGGTCAGGACCACGGCGAAGCCCGGGGTGTTTTTCCAGTCAGCGTTGGCAGCAGCAGCCTTGAAGGTGGCATCGTCAGGCAGCACGAAGTTGCCAGCCTTGTTCTGCAGCTGGGTGTAGTCCATCTTGTTTTGCTTGGCGTAGGCATACTCAACGTAGCCGATGGCGCCCTTGATGCGTTGTACGTACTGGGCTACGCCTTCGTTGCCCTTGCCGCCCACGCCAACCGGCCACGACACCGATGCGTCGTTACCAACCTTTTCCTTCCATTCGGTCGAAACCTTGGACAGGTAGTTGGTGAAAATCCAGGTGGTGCCCGAACCGTCAGCGCGGTGAACCACGGTGATGTTCTGGTCCGGCAGCTTGATGCCCGGGTTCAGCTTGGCGATCGCCGGGTCGTTCCACTTGGTGATCTTGCCCAGGAAGATGTCCGACAGCACGGCCGGAGCCAGCTTCAGTTCACCGCCCTTGACCACTTCCAGGTTGGCAACCGGTACCACGCCGCCCATCACGGTCGGGAATTGGGCCAGGCCGGCCTTGTCCAGTTCAGCAGCAGTCAGCGGCTTGTCGGTAGCGCCGAAGTCAACGGTCTTGGCCTGGATCTGCTTGATGCCGCCACCCGAACCGATCGACTGGTAGTTCAGGCCGGTGCTGGTTTTGGCCTTGTATTGTTCGGCCCACTTGGCGTACAGCGGATACGGGAAGGTTGCGCCGGCGCCGGTGATGTCGGCAGCCATGGCGTTGACGGTGAACAGACCTGCGGCGACGCCGAAGGTGACGAGCAGGTTGCGCCCATACGACATGGTGAAACTCCTTTTTTGTTTGCAGCAATGCAAGGACAGGTGTTGACGGTACGGCACGGATGCTATCGGCTTCATGTTGCTGAAATATTACAAGTCGCTAGACGGGCCGTGTGGGTCGTCTATCCCTGTAAGCTGGTTTGACGCTGGGGTGGGGCGGGCTTAGAATTGCGTGTTTCCCGCGCCGCCTTTGGAACAGACCATGGCCAGACAACTCGTGATCGGTAACTGGAAGATGCACGGCAGTGTCGGCCAGGTGCGCACGGTGTTGCCCGAGCTGGTCCGTGCCGAGCTGGGCAGCAATATTGCCATCTGCGTGGCCTACCCTTATCTGGCGCTGGCCAAGAGCCTGCTGAGCGAGTCGGCAATCCAGCTGGGCGCGCAGGACGTGTGCGAATTCCACATCGGCGCCTATACCGGTGAGGTATCGCCGGCCATGCTGGCCGATGTGGGTTGCGAGCTGGTCATCGTCGGGCACTCCGAGCGCCGCCGCTATTTCAACGAAACCAGTGAAATGGCCGCCCGCAAGGTCAAGGCTGCGCTGGATGGCGGTCTGCTGCCGGTGTATTGCGTGGGCGAAACTCAGGCGCAGCGCGATGCAGGCATTGCGCGCGATGTGATCGCAGAAGAATTGCAAGTACTCGCCGGCGTGCCGACGAGTTTGTACGCGGTGGCCTATGAGCCATCGTGGGCGGTAGGGACCGGGGTGATCGCCACGCCGGAACAGATTGCCGAAATGCATGCTTTCATCAAGCAGACCCTGGATACAAGAACCCGGGTGCTGTATGGCGGAAGCGTGAAGGCCGACAATGCTGCGCAGGTCTTGGCGACAGACGGAGTCGACGGTGTGCTGGTTGGGGGTGCTGCGTTGTCGGCGGCCGAGTTTCTCAAGATCTGCAGTCAGGCGCGCTGACATTGCTAAATTAGTGCTCCGGCGCTAGAATTCGCGCCGAATTTACCGAGAAAAAAATGGAATTTCTACAAAGTATCGTCCTGATTTTGAACGTGATCTCCGCTGGTGCGGTGATCGTGCTGGTGCTGCTGCAGCATGGCAAGGGTGCCGACATGGGCGCCGCCTTTGGTAGCGGCTCGGCCGGCAGTCTGTTCGGTTCCGCCGGTTCGGCCAACTTTTTGAGCCGTTCCACTGCCGTTGCAGCCTTCGTATTCTTTACCAGCTGTCTTGGCCTGACCTACATCATGTCGCACTCGTCCAGCCTGATGGCCGGCAGCAAGGCTGCCCCGGTTGCATCGGCTGTTGCCGCATCTGCTGCCAGCGCTGTGCCGGCGCAAGCTGCATCGGGCACCAAACAGATCCCCGAATAAGCAGCTCAGGCTGTTCGGGTAGTACTGCAAGCCGACATGGTGAAATTGGTAGACACGCTATCTTGAGGGGGTAGTGGCTGCGGCTGTGTGAGTTCGAGTCTCACTGTCGGCACCAATCATTTCGGGTGCGCGCTCTGCGCGCCCACACAAAAACTAGAAAAACCGGAATTCTCTTTTTATTGATTGTCGGGGATACACATGCTGCAGAACTACTTCCCCATCTTGCTGTTCCTCATCATTGCCATTGTCGTCGGTGTCCTGCCGATGCTGCTTGGCAAGGGGCTCAGCATGGTGCTTGGAACCAACCGGCCCGACGCGGCCAAGCTCTCGCCCTATGAGTGCGGCTTCGAAGCCTTCGAAGATGCGCGCATGCAGTTCGACGTGCGCTACTACCTCGTCGCCATTCTGTTCATTCTGTTCGATCTCGAAGTGGCCTTCCTGGTTCCCTGGGCACTGGTTCTGAAAGAGATTGGTATCTTTGGTTTCATCTCCATGATGATTTTCCTGGCCGTTCTGGTCGTCGGCTTTGCCTACGAGTGGAAGAAGGGCGCGCTGGAGTGGGAGTAAGCGAGATGGATGCACAAACACTGGAAAACAAGGGTTTCATTACCACGACCGTCGATACGGTGGTGAACTGGACCCGTACCGGCTCGCTGTGGCCGATGACTTTTGGTCTGGCCTGTTGTGCGGTCGAGATGATGCACGCCGGTGCGGCGCGCTATGACCTCGACCGTTTCGGCATCGTGTTCCGCCCGTCGCCGCGCCAGTCCGACCTGATGATCGTGGCCGGCACGCTGTGCAACAAGATGGCGCCGGCGCTGCGCAAGGTCTACGACCAGATGCCGGAACCGCGCTGGGTGCTCTCGATGGGCTCCTGTGCCAATGGCGGTGGTTACTATCACTACTCGTATTCCGTCGTGCGCGGCTGTGACCGCATCGTGCCGGTGGACGTATACGTGCCGGGCTGCCCGCCGACTGCGGAAGCGCTGCTGTACGGCCTGATCCAGTTGCAGAACAAGATCAAGCGTACCAACACCATAGCACGGGCCAGCCAGCTGGCTCGTCAGGCGTGAGGTTTGCATGGCTACCCTGAATCAACTGATTGACAGTCTGCAGGCCGTGCTGGGCGACAAGGTTGCCGAGCTCAAGACCGCACTGAACGAAGTCACCGTCGAAATCGCCGCTGCCAACTGGCACGACGTGGCGCAAACGCTGCGTGACCATGCCGATTTCCGCTTTGAAGCCTGTCTGGACGTCGCCGGCGTCGACTACAGCGCCTACAAGGATGGCGTGTGGGAAGGCCAGCGCTTTGCTGCGGTCTATCACCTGCTGTCGTATGCGCACAATTTCCGCCTGCGCGTGCGTGTGTATGCGCCGGATGATGATTTCCCGGTCGTTGCCTCGATTACCGACCTGTGGTCGGGCGCCAACTGGTTCGAGCGCGAAGCGTTTGACCTGTACGGCATCGTTTTCGAAGGCCACCCGGACCTGCGTCGCATCCTGACCGACTATGGCTTTGTCGGCCATCCGTTCCGCAAGGACTTCCCGCTGTCGGGTTATGTCGAAATGCGTTATGACCCGGAGCAGGCCCGCGTGATCTACCAGCCTGTCACCATCGAACCGCGCGAAATCACCCCGCGCATCATTCGCGAGGAGAACTACGGTGGCGTCTGAAATCCGTAACTACACGCTGAACTTCGGCCCGCAACACCCGGCCGCACACGGCGTACTGCGTCTGGTGCTCGAACTCGATGGCGAAGTCATCGAGCGTGCCGACCCGCACATCGGCCTGCTGCATCGCGGCACCGAAAAGCTGGCTGAATCCAAGACCTTCATCCAGTCGCTGCCGTATATGGATCGTCTCGACTACGTGTCGATGATGGCCAACGAGCACGCCTACTGCATGGCGATCGAAAAGCTCTGCGGCATCGAAGTGCCGCTGCGCGCGCAATACATCCGCGTGATGTTCGACGAGATCACCCGCATCCTGAACCACCTGATGTGGATCGGTGCGCACGGCCTCGACTGCGGCGCGATGACCATCTTCCTGTACGCTTTCCGCGAGCGCGAAGACCTGATGGACTGCTACGAGGCCGTGTCGGGTGCGCGCATGCACGCAGCCTACTACCGCCCGGGTGGCGTTTACCGCGATCTGCCGGACAGCATGCCGCAGTACCAGGCATCCAAGGTGCGCAACGCTGCCGCGATCAAGCGCATGAACAGCAACCGCGAAGGTTCGCTGCTCGACTTCATCGAAGACTTCACCAACCGCTTCCCGACCTATGTCGACGAGTATGAAACCCTGCTCACCGACAACCGCATCTGGAAGCAGCGTACCGTCGGCATCGGTGTACTGACGCCGGAACGCGCTATGAACCTCGGTCTGACCGGCGCCATGCTGCGCGGCTCGGGCATCGCCTGGGACTTGCGCAAGAAGCAGCCGTACGAAGTGTACGACAAGCTGGATTTCGACATTCCGGTTGGCAAGAACGGCGACTGCTACGACCGCTATCTGGTGCGCGTCGAAGAAATGCGCCAGTCCAACCGCATCGTCAAGCAATGCGTGCAATGGCTGAAGGCCAATCCTGGCCCGGTCATCGTGGACAACTACAAGGTGGCGCCGCCTTCGCGTGTCGACATGAAGTCGAACATGGAAGAGCTGATCCACCACTTCAAGCTGTTCACCGAAGGCATGCACGTGCCGGAAGGCGAAGCGTATGCGGCCGTCGAGCACCCGAAGGGTGAATTCGGCATCTATCTGGTCAGCGACGGCGCCAACAAGCCGTACCGCCTGAAGATCCGCGCCCCGGGCTTTGCCCACCTCGCCTCGCTGGACGAAATGGCGCGTGGCCACATGATTTCCGACGCGGTCGCCATCATCGGCACGCAAGACATCGTATTTGGGGAGATCGACCGCTGATGTTGACTCAAGAATCTCTCGCGCAAATCGACCGGGAACTGGCGAAGTACCCGGCCGACCAGCGCCGCTCTGCCACCATGAGCGCGCTGCGTATCGCACAAACCGAAAAGCGCTGGCTGACCAACGATCTGATCGAGTTCGTTGCCAAC
Organism: Andreprevotia lacus DSM 23236; assembly: GCF_900176275.1. Classification (GTDB taxonomy): domain Bacteria; phylum Pseudomonadota; class Gammaproteobacteria; order Burkholderiales; family Chitinibacteraceae; genus Andreprevotia; species Andreprevotia lacus. Next base: position 328,422 of record NZ_FWXD01000001.1, read on the forward strand.
TATGTCGGCATTCCGCCGGTTGCCGCCTATGAAGTGGCCAGCTTCTACAACATGTTCGACATGAAGCCGGTCGGCAAGTACAAGATCACCGTCTGTACCAACCTGCCGTGTGCCCTGTCGGGTGGCTATCAGGCCGCCGATTACCTCAAGCAGAAGCTGGGTATCGGCATGGGCGAGACCACTGCCGACGGCAAGTTCACCCTCAAGGAAGGCGAGTGCATGGGTGCCTGTGGTTATGCGCCGGTGCTGCTGGTGAACAACCACACCATGTGCAACCACATGACGCCCGAGGCGATCGACAAGAAACTGGCGGAGCTCGAATAACATGACCGTATATGTAAAAGGCGTCGTGTTCGAGAACGTCGATCTCGACGATCCGAACAGCTGGAAACTGGACGCGTATGTAAAGCGTGGCGGCTATGCCGCGCTGAAAAAGATCATTGAAAACAAGATCACCCAGGACGAAGTCATCGCCGAGATGAAAACGTCGGGCCTGCGTGGTCGTGGCGGTGCGGGCTTCCCCACCGGCCTGAAGTGGTCGTTCATGCCGCGCAGCTTCCCGGGCCAGAAGTATCTGGTCTGCAATACCGACGAAGGCGAGCCGGGTACCTTCAAGGACCTCGACATCCAGATGTACAACCCGCACGCGCTGATCGAAGGCATGATCATCGGCGCGTACGCGATGGGCATCACCGTCGGTTACAACTATATCCACGGTGAAGTGTTCGGCGCCTACCTGCGCTTTGAAGAAGCGCTGGAAGAAGCCCGCGCTGCCGGCTTCCTTGGCAACAACATCCTGGGTTCGGATTTCTGCTTCCAGCTGCATGGTCACCACGGTTACGGTGCCTACATCTGTGGCGAGGAAACCGCGCTGCTCGAATCGCTGGAAGGCAAGAAAGGCCAGCCGCGCTTCAAGCCGCCGTTCCCGGCCAGCTTCGGCCTGTATGGCAAGCCGACCACCATCAACAACACCGAGACGTTCGCGTCGGTGCCCTACATCATCCGCGAGGGTGGCCAGAAGTTCCTGGAGCTGGGCAAGCCGAACAACGGCGGCACCAAGCTGTTCTCGGTGTCCGGCCACGTGAACCGTCCGGGCAACTATGAAATTCCGCTGGGCACGCCGTTCAGCGAGCTGCTGGAAATGTGCGGCGGCATGCGCGACGGCAAGAAGCTCAAGGCAGTGATCCCGGGTGGCTCGTCCGCCCCGGTGCTGCCGGCCGACATCATGATGCAGTGCACGATGGACTACGATTCGATCTCCAAGGCCGGCTCCATGCTGGGCTCGGGTGCGGTCATTGTCATGGACGAAACAGTCTGCATGGTGAAGGCGCTGGAGCGTCTGTCCTACTTCTACCACGAAGAATCGTGCGGCCAATGTACGCCGTGCCGTGAAGGCACTGGCTGGCTGTACCGCGTGGTGCACCGCATCGAACACGGTCAGGGCCGTCCGGAAGATCTGGACCTGCTGCTGTCCGTGGGTGGCAACATCGCTGGCCGCACCATTTGTGCGCTGGGCGACGCCGCCGTGATGCCGGTGCAGGGGATGCTCAAGCACTTCCGCGCTGAATTCGAACACCACATCCATAGCAAATCCTGCCTGGTTCCAGGCTACTGATTTGCGCTGGTTTAAAAATTTGCCATTGAATCGAGTCGATCATGCTGGAAATTGAAATCGACGGTAAGACATTGACAGTCCCGGGCGGCAGCACGGTGATGGACGCGGCGAACTCCGTCGGCGTGTACATCCCGCATTTCTGCTACCACAAGAAACTGTCGATTGCTGCCAACTGCCGCATGTGCCTGGTCCAGGTCGAAAAAGCGCCCAAGCCGCTGCCCGCCTGTGCCACGCCCGTGACTGACGGGATGAAAGTCCATACCCACTCCGACATGGCCGTGAAGGCCCAGAAGGGTGTGATGGAATTCCTGCTCATCAACCACCCGCTGGACTGCCCGATCTGCGATCAGGGCGGTGAGTGCAACCTGCAGGATCTGGCCGTCGGTTACGGCCAATCCGGCTCGCGCTATCAGGAAGAAAAGCGCGTGGTGGTGAACAAGGACCTCGGCCCGCTGGTCTCCACCGACATGACGCGCTGCATTCACTGCAGCCGCTGCGTGCGTTTCACAGAAGAAATTGCCGGCTTCCAGGAGCTGGGCATGGGTGGCCGTGGTGAATTCACCGAAGTCATGCCGTATATCGGCAAGACGGTGAATTCGGAAATCTCCGGCAACATCATCGACCTGTGCCCGGTCGGTGCGCTGACTTCCAAGCCGTTCCGCTACAGCGCCCGTACCTGGGAACTGTCGCGCCGCAAGAGCGTGGCTGCGCACGATGGCCTGGGTGCCAACCTGGTGGTGCAAGTGAAGGACCACAAGGTCAAGCGCGTACTGCCGCTGGAAAATGATGCCATCAACGAATGCTGGCTGTCCGACCGCGACCGCTTCAGCTACGAAGCGCTGAATTCGGACGAGCGCCTGACCACCCCGCTGATCAAGCAGGGCGGCCAATGGCAGCAAGCCGACTGGCAAACCGCACTCGAATACATCGCCAACGGCCTGAAGTCGGTCGTCGCCGATCATGGTGCCAACAGCGTGGCTGGCGTCGCCGGGGCGTCGTCGACACTGGAAGAGCTGTTCCTGTTCAAGAAGCTGCTGGCCGGCGTCGGCGTGAGCAACGTCGAATCGCGCCTGCGCGTCACCGATCCGGTTGCCACCAAGGGTGTGCAGTGGCTGGGTCAGACCATCGCCGAGCTGGCTGCCAGCAATGCCGTGCTGGTGATCGGCTCGACACTGCGCAAGGAACAGCCGCTGATCGCACAACGTCTGCGCCAGTCGGTGAAGAAGGGTACTGCGCTGTCGGTGATCAACCCGCATGGTGACGATCTGCTCACCAAGCTGGCTGGCCAGGTCGTTACCCGCCCGGACCAACTGGTCGAAGGCGTGCTGGCAGTGCTGAAGGCCGTGGTTGAAGCCAAGGGTGCCGCGCATCCGGCCCATATCGACCTGAACGGCATCGAAGTGACCGAAGCTGCCAAGCAGGTTGCTGCTTCGCTGCAGGACAAGGAAACCGTCTCCATCGTGCTGGGCAACATCACGCTGCAGAACGCGCGTGCCAGCGAGCTGTACGCCGCTGCCACCGCACTGGCCGAGCTGACCGGTGCCAAGCTGGGTGTGCTGTCCGACGCGGCCAACACGGTTGGTGCGCAGCTGGTCGGCTTTCAGGGCGCGGGCAACGTATTTGCCCAGCCGAAGAAAGCCTACGTGCTGCTGCATGCCGAAGCCGATTTCGATACCGCCAACGGTGCACAAGCCGTTGCCGCGCTGGAAAAGGCCGACATGGTTGTCGTGATGTCGCCGTTCCAGTCGTGCGCGTTCGACTACGCTGACGTGATCCTGCCGGTGTCGCCGTTCTCGGAAACCTCGGGCACCTTCGTCAACATGGAAGGCAAGCCGCAAAGCTTCAACGGCGTGGTGCGCCCGCTGGGTGAAACCCGTCCGGCGTGGAAGGTGTTCCGCGTGCTCGGCAACGTGCTGGGTCTGGAAAACTTCCACTACAACAGCTCGGAAGAAGTCCGCGACGAAATCCTTGCCGCCGGCGTCGACGCCAAGCTCGACAACGCACCGGCTGCTGCCGTGCACGTCAAGCCGCAGGCCGCTTCGGGTCTGGTGCGCCTTGCCGAAGTGCCGGCTTACTTCGTTGACGGCATCGTCCGTCGCGCCGTCAGCCTGCAGGCTACTGCCGATGCACAAGTGGCCGGCCAGCTGCGTGCCAACGCCACTACCCTGGCATCGCTGGGCGTTGCTGCCGGTGACCAGGTGCGCGTGAGCCAGGGTGGCGAAGCCGTGCTGGTCGCAGTGGAAGACAAGGGTCTGCTCGATCAGGTGGTGCGTATCGCCAATGGCGCGCCGGCAACCCGCAACCTGTCGACCGGCGCACTGTCGGTTGCCAAGGCTTAAGGGGAGACGAGCATGGAATTCCTGACTCATTTGTTCCAGCAAGTCGGCCTGTCGGCCGCACTGGCGCCGACCGCAGCCTACATCGTGTGGACGCTGCTGAAGATCGTCTGCATTGTTGCGCCTATCTTCGGCGCCGTGGCCTACATGACTTTTGCCGAGCGCAAGGTCATTGGCTACATGCAGATCCGTATCGGCCCGAACCGTGTCGGTCCTTTCGGCCTGCTGCAACCGATCGCCGACGGCGTGAAGCTGCTGCTGAAGGAAATCATCACCCCGTCCGCTGCCAGCGGTGGCCTGTTCTTCCTGGCCCCGGTCATGGTGCTGGTGCCGGCACTGGCCGCCTGGGCAGTGGTGCCGTTCTATCCCGGCTTCGTGCTGGCCGATGTGAACGTGGGCCTGCTGTACGTGATGGCCATTACCTCGATGGGCGTTTACGGCGTGATTCTGGCCGGCTGGGCATCCAACTCCAAGTACGCTTTCCTCGGCGCCATGCGTGCTGCGGCGCAGGTGATCTCGTATGAACTGGCGATGGGTTTTGCGCTGGTCGGCGTGATCATGGTGTCCGGCTCGCTGAACCTGACCGAAATCGTGAATGCGCAGGGCCACGGCATTGCCGGTGGTTCGGTATTCAGCTGGAACTGGCTGCCGCTGCTGCCGCTGTTCGTTGTCTACTTCATCTCGGGCCTGGCTGAAACCAACCGCGCGCCGTTTGACGTGACCGAAGGCGAATCGGAAATCGTCGCCGGCCACATGATCGAATACTCGGGCATGAGCTTCGCGCTGTTCTTCCTGGCCGAATACGCCAACATGATCCTGATCTCGGCCATGGCCTCGATCATGTTCCTGGGTGGCTGGCTGAGCCCGTTCCCGGCCAACTGGGGCATTCTGGGTGCGCCGAGCTTCCTGTGGTGGGTGCTCAAGGTTGCGTTCCTGCTGTTCTGCTTCCTGTGGTTCCGCGCAACATTCCCGCGTTACCGTTATGACCAGTTGATGCGTCTGGGCTGGAAGATTTTCATCCCGGTCACGCTGGTGTGGATCGTGCTGGTGGGCGCGTGGATGCAAACCCCGCTGACGCTGTGGAAGTAAGGCGAGGATAGAGACATGGAAAAAATCAATCACTTCTTCAAGACCTTCCTGTTGGTCGAGCTCGTCAAGGGCTTGATGCTGACAGGTCGGCACTTCTTCCAGCGCAAGATCACCGTGCAGTTCCCGGAAGAAAAAACCCCGTACAGTCCGCGTTTCCGTGGCCTGCACGCACAGCGTCGCTACGCCAACGGCGAAGAGCGCTGCATTGCCTGCAAGCTGTGTGAAGCCGTCTGCCCGGCCATGGCGATCACCATCGAATCGGAAACGCGTGACGACGGCACCCGCCGTACCTCGCGTTATGACATCGACCTGACCAAGTGCATCTTCTGCGGTTTCTGCGAAGAAGCCTGTCCGGTTGACGCCATCGTCGAAACGCACATCCTCGAGTACCACGGCGAGAAGCGCGGCGACCTGTATTACACCAAGCCGATGCTGCTGGCAGTTGGCGACAAGTACGAAAGCGAAATCGCTGCCCGCAAGGCCGCGGACGCGAAGTACCGCTAAGGGGACGACGATGACTGAACTGGTAATTTTCTATTCGTTTGCCCTGATTCTGGTATTCGCCGCCTTCCGCGTGATTACCGCCAAGAACCCGGTGCACGCTGCGCTGTATCTGGTGCTGTCGTTCTTCACCGGTGCCGTGCTGTGGATGCTGACCAAGGCCGAGTTCCTGGCTGTGTCGCTGATCGTGATTTACGTCGGCGCGGTCATGGTGCTGTTCCTGTTCGTGGTGATGATGCTCGACATCAACTTCGAAGAGCTGCGCAAGGGCTTCTGGCGCTATCTGCCAGTGGCTGGCACCGTGGCGGTGCTGATGGCGTATGAAATGGTCATGGTGCTGACACACCCGTCGGCGCAGCTGCGTGGTGCTGCAGTGGCCGAGCCGGCTGCCGGCTACAACAACGCCAAGGTGCTGGGTCAGTTGATCTACACCCAGTACTTCCTGCCGTTCCAGCTGGCCGCCGTGCTGCTGCTGGTGGGCATGGTTGCCGCCATTGCACTGACCCTGCGCAAGCGCAAGAACACCAAGTACATCAACCCGGCCGACCAGATCAAGGTCAAGCGCGATGAGCGCCTGACCATCGTGTCTGTGAACGCTGAAGCCCGCGCCGTCATCGAGCCGCCCAAGCCGGCCGATGGCGAGCAACAAGCATAAGGGCAGGGAACAGACATGCTGACACTTGAACACTACCTGGTGCTGGGCGCGATCCTGTTCGCGATCTCGGTATTCGGCATCTTCATGAACCGCAAGAATCTGATCGTATTGCTGATGGCAATCGAGCTGATGCTGCTGGCGGTCAATATCAACTTCATCGCGTTTTCGCAGTACCTGGGTGACGCCTCCGGACAGATCTTCGTGTTCTTCATCCTGACTGTGGCTGCGGCCGAGTCGGCGATCGGTCTGGCGATCCTGGTTGCATTGTTCCGCAGCCTGCGTTCGATCAATGTCGAAGACCTCGATCATCTCAAGGGCTAACCGGTTTACCGGCCAAGATAACAACAGGGCTTAACCCATGGATATGAAAACAATCTACCTGCTGATCCCGCTGGCGCCGTTGTTGGGCGCGCTGGTGGCAGGTCTGTTCGGCTGGGCCATCGGCCGGCGTGCGGCACACACCGTCACCATTGGTGGTGTGGCCGTCGCGTTCGCGCTGTCTGCCTACGTGCTCAAGTACCTGATCGACGGCGGCGCCAGCTACAACGGCACCGTCTACACCTGGCTGACCGTCAACGGTGTTGATCTCAACGTCGGCTTCCTGGTCGATAAACTGACCGCCATGATGATGTGCGTGGTGACCTTCGTGTCGCTGATGGTGCACATCTACACCATCGGTTACATGGAAGAAGATCCGGGCTACCAGCGTTTCTTCAGCTACATCTCGCTGTTCACCTTTTCCATGCTGATGCTGGTGATGGCCAACAACTTCGTGCAGCTGTTCTTCGGCTGGGAAGCGGTGGGTCTGGTGTCCTATCTGCTGATCGGCTTCTGGTTCAAGCGTCCGACCGCCACCTTCGCCAACCTGAAGGCCTTCCTGGTCAACCGCGTGGGTGACTTCGGTTTCCTGCTGGGTATCGGCCTGGTGCTGGCGCACTTTGGCACGCTGGACTACGCCGCGGTGTTCGCCAAGGCCGGCGAGCTGAAAGACGTCACCATCACCTTGCTGCCGGGCCATAGCTGGTCGCTGTTGACCGTGACCTGCATCCTGCTGTTCGTGGGTGCCATGGGCAAGTCGGCGCAATTCCCGCTGCACGTGTGGCTGCCGGATTCGATGGAAGGCCCGACACCGATTTCCGCGCTGATCCACGCCGCCACCATGGTGACGGCCGGTATCTTCATGGTGTCGCGCATGTCGCCGCTGTATGAACTGTCCGACACCGCGCTGAACTTCGTGCTGGTGATCGGGGCGATTACCGCGCTGTTCATGGGCTTCCTCGGCATCATCCAGAACGACATCAAACGTGTGGTTGCGTATTCGACCTTGTCGCAGCTCGGTTACATGACCGTGGCGCTGGGTGCGTCGGCTTACTCTGTCGCCGTGTTCCACCTGATGACGCACGCCTTCTTCAAGGCGCTGCTGTTCCTTGGCGCGGGTTCGGTGATCATGGGCATGCACCATGACCAGGACATCCGCAACATGGGTGGCTTGCGCAAATACATGAAGTGGACCTGGCTGACCTCGCTGATTGGTTCGCTGGCGCTGATCGGTACACCGTTCTTCGCGGGCTTCTATTCCAAGGATTCGATCATCGAAGCCGTGGCCGAATCGCACCTGCCGGGTGCTGGTTTTGCCTACTTCGCTGTCGTGGCTGGTGTATTCGTGACGGCGTTCTACTCGTTCCGTATGTACTTCCTGGTCTTCCACGGCAAGGAACGCTGGATGCAGAAGGGCCATCACCATGCGCACGATGATCACGCGCATGATGAAGATGAACATCATCACGGCCTTGGCCCGAACGACAAGCCGCACGAAAGCCCTTGGGTCGTGACCCTGCCGCTGGTGCTGCTGGCGATTCCGTCGGTCATCATCGGTGCGATTGCGATCAAGCCCATGCTTTACGGCAACTTCTTCGACGGCGTGATCTTCATCAATCATGAAGCCCACCCGGCGCTGGAAATGATGAAGGAAGAATTCCACGGCTGGTTCGGGATGGTGCTGCATGCGTTCAAGACGCTGCCGCTGTATCTGGCTGCTGCCGGTGTGGCTGCTGCCTACCTCTTTTACATGGTCAAGCCGGAACTGCCGGCCGCCTGCGACCGCTTCTTCACCAGGATCGGTGTCAAGAAGCTGCTGGAAGAGAAGTACTACATGGATCACCTCTACATCAACGGCTTTGCCGCGCTGGGTCGCGCCATCGGTACCGTGTTGTGGAAGGTGGGCGACGCACTGCTGATCGACGGTTTGCTGGTCAACGGTTCCGCCAAGGTTGTGGGCTTCTTCTCGAGCGTCGTGCGCCGCGTACAGACGGGTTACATCTATCACTACGCGTTCGCCATGATTCTGGGCGCGCTCGGTCTGGTGACCTGGTGGGTGTGGCACGTGCTGGGTACGTTGCACTAAGCGGCCGATCGTAACGGTTTCATGAAATAACAAGCAGGTAAGACTATGACGGGTAATCTTCTGAGCCTCGCGATCTGGCTGCCGATACTGGCGGGCCTCGTGGTGCTCGCCATCGGTGGGGGCCAGCGCTCGAATATCGCGCGCTGGGGCTCGCTGTTGGGCGCGCTGGCGAGCTTTCTGGTCACGATTCCGCTGTACACCGGATTCGATGTCCTCAACGGCGGCATGCAGTTCGTAGAACTCAAGCCGTGGATCGAGACGTACAACATCAACTACAGCCTGGGTGTCGACGGCATTTCGGTCTGGTTCGTGCTGCTCAACAGCTTCACCACGCTGATGGTGATCCTGGCAGGCTGGCAAGTGATCGAGCAACGCGTCAGCGTTTACAACGCCGCGTTCCTGATCATGTCGGGCTTGATCAACGGCGCGTTTGCCGCGCAGGACGCCATCCTGTTCTATTGCTTCTTTGAAGCAATGCTGATTCCGATGTACCTGATCATCGGTATCTGGGGTGGTCCGAACCGCGTTTACGCGTCGTTCAAGTTCTTCCTGTACACGCTGCTGGGCTCGCTGCTGACGCTGGTTGCCTTCATCTACCTGCACTACCAGTCCAACGGCAGCTTTGCCGTGGCCGACTTCGCCGGCCTGCACCTGACACTGAAAGAGCAGTCGCTGTTGCTGGTGGCCTTCTTCTTTGCCTTCGCGGTGAAGGTGCCGATGTGGCCGGTACATACCTGGCTGCCGGATGCGCACGTTGAAGCGCCGACTGGCGGTTCGATGGTGCTGGCTGCCATCACGCTGAAGCTGGGTGCTTACGGTTTCCTGCGTTTCGCACTGCCGATCGCGCCGGATGCCTGCCGTGAATACGCCTGGGTGTTCGTGCTGTTCTCGCTGATTGCCGTGGTTTACATCGGCATGGTGGCACTGGTGCAAACCGACATGAAGAAGCTGGTGGCTTATTCGTCCATCTCGCACATGGGCTTTGTTACCCTCGGCTTCTTCATGATGGGTGGCCTGAACCACAACGAGCTGAACAGCTGGGCTGTGGAAGGTGCAATCGCCCAGATGATCTCGCACGGCTTCGTGTCGGCCGCGATGTTCTTCTGTATCGGTGTCATGTACGACCGCGTACACAGCCGCAAGATCGCCGATTACGGCGGCGTAGCCAACAAGATGCCGATCTTTGCCGCATTCTTCATGCTGTTTGCCATGGCCAACTCCGGTCTGCCGGGTACTTCGGGTTTCTCGGGTGAATTCCTGGTGATCCTGGGCGCGGTGCAGGTCAACTTCTGGTACGCCGTCGCCGGCGCCACCACGCTGATCTTCGGTGCGGCCTACACGCTGTGGATGTACAAGCGCGTGATTTTCGGCGACGTGGGCAATCACCACGTCGAAGAGCTCAAGGATGTGAACGCACGCGAATTCCTGGTACTGGCCGTGCTGGCCGTCACCGTGCTGGGTATGGGCTTGTATCCGAAGCTGTTTGTCGACTTGATGCACGTATCGGTCAATGACCTGATCTGGCACGTGTCGCAATCCAAGCTCCCCCAATAACAGTGATAGCGAGATAAGGGTTTAGAGCATGACCTGGACCAGTTTGAATGCAGGGATCGCGTATCCGGAGATTTTCCTCCTGATCGCCGCGTGCGCGATCCTGCTGATTGATGTTTTTGTAAGTGATGCCAAGCGTGGCATCACGCATGGCCTGACGCTGGCAGCGCTGGCCGTTACCGGTGCCATTTTGTACTCCGGCTACATTCCGCAGCGCGTTACCGCGTTCAGCGGTCAGTTCGTGGCCGACCCGATGGCCGCCTGGGCCAAGGGCGGCATCCTGATCGGTGTCGCGCTGGCGCTGATCTATGGCCGCAGCTACGCCGCTGCCCGCCAGATGTATCGTGGCGAGCTGTACACGCTGACCCTGTTCGCCACCCTGGGCATGATGATCATGACCTCGGCGATCAACTTCCTGCTGCTGTACGTCGGCCTGGAACTGCTGTCGCTGTCGCTGTATGCACTGGTTGCGCTGCGCCGTGATTCGGCCAACGCCACCGAGGCGGCGATGAAGTACTTCGTGCTGGGCGCGCTGGCCTCGGGCATGCTGCTGTACGGCATGTCCATGGTATACGGTGCCACCGGTTCGCTGGACGTGGTCATCATCGCGCAGAAGATTGCCACCCAGGCTGCCAACCCGACGCTGCTGGTGTTCGGTCTGGTGTTCATCGTGGCTGGTATCGCGTTCAAGCTGGGCGCCGTGCCTTTCCACATGTGGGTGCCTGACGTTTACCAAGGCGCGCCGACCCCGATCGCCCAACTGATCGGTACTGCCCCCAAGCTGGCCGCATTCGCATTCGTGATGCGCCTGCTGGCCGAAGCACTGGGCCTGGCCGGTATCGACCTGAGCCAGATCCGTCAGCAGCCGATGCTGCTGCCGAGCTGGAGCAGCATGCTGATGGTGCTGGCTGTTGCTTCGCTGGTGATCGGTAACCTGGCCGCGATTGCGCAAACCAACATCAAGCGCATGTTTGCCTATTCGACCATCTCGCACATGGGCTTTCTGCTGCTGGGCATCCTGGTGGCCAACGAAGTCGGCTACTCGGCATCGTTCTTCTATGCCTTTACCTATGTGCTGACCGCAGCCGCCGGTTTCGGCATGGTGCAACTGCTGTCGCGTGAAGGTTTCGAGGCCGATACCATCGACGCGTTCAAGGGCCTTGCCAAGCGCAGCCCGTGGTTTGCCTTCATGATGCTGATGGTGCTGTTCTCGATGGCCGGTATCCCGGTGTTCGTCGGCTTCTTTGCCAAGCTGTCGGTGCTGCAGGCGCTGCTGAACCATGCCGTGCTGGTGCCGGGTGTTGATGGCGCCGGCATTGACATCGATCATAGTGGTCTAGTGTGGGTTGCCGTGGTGGCCGTGCTGATGTCGCTGGTAGGTGCGTTCTACTACCTGCGTGTGGTCAAGGTCATGTTCTTTGATGAGCCGACCGATACCGCGCCGATTTCGGCTTGCTGGGATGTGCGTATCATCCTGTCGCTGAACTGCCTGCTGCTGCTGGCGCTGGGCCTGGTGCCGGGCTATCTGTTGGCCAAGCTGGGTGAAGCGGTCAAGCTGTCGTCGCTGGTGTTGTTCTAAGCAGCCGCGCGGATGTTTGAAACCATCCTGATCTGCACATTGGCAGCCGTGGCTGCCAATGTGCCTTTTGTGACCGGCAGGCTGTTTGGCCTGTTGTCCCTCGCGCGCAAGCACTTTGGCTGGCAGTTGCTGGAATGGCTGGTCTATTACCTCCTGCTGCTGGGTGTGGCTCGCCTGCTGGAAGGGCGGGTGAGTGATGTGCACCCGCAAAACTGGCAGTTTTATGCCACCACGCTGGCCTTGTTCGTCGTGCTGGCCTGGCCGGGCTTCGTATGGCGCTATTTCTGGCGTAAACCCGGCATTTGACGCAGATAGGCGAAATTTCTGCGGCAAAAGGCTTGCGGGGTATGTTGAATCCCGATATAGTTCGACTTCTTCGTTAGGCACGTAGCTCAGCTGGTTAGAGCACCACCTTGACATGGTGGGGGTCGTTGGTTCGAGTCCAATCGTGCCTACCAACGAATTAAAGGAATCAAGCTCATGTTTCGAACCCGTACCACTACCCCAATTTGATGCAGGGTAGCCGTGCGCTGGTCAAACCAGAGCTTGATTGAAAAAAGTGCGGCTTAGCCCGCACTTTTTTTTCGTCCGTGCGGGACGCAGCAAAACAAAACTCACGAGAACAGGTGGCTGACATGCCGACGATTACGCTCCCCGATGGTTCCCAACGTCAATTTGACGCGCCCGTTACCGTAGCCGGCGTCGCTGCCAGCATCGGTGCCGGTCTGGCCCGTGCCGCACTGGCCGGCAAGGTGGATGGCCAGCTGGTTGATACCAGCTATCTGATCGACCGCGATGTGCAGCTGGCCATCGTGACCGAGCGCGATGCCGATGGCCTGGAAGTGATCCGTCACTCCACCGCCCACTTGCTCGCCTACGCGGTCAAGAGCCTGTTCCCGGATGCCCAGGTCACCATCGGCCCGGTCATCGAAGACGGCTTCTATTACGACTTCAGCTATTCGCGCCCGTTTACCCCGGATGACCTCGAAGCCATCGAGAAGAAGATGCTCGAGCTGTCGAAGAAGGACGTTCCGGTCGAGCGCTACGAACTGTCGCGTGACGAGGCCATCGCCTATTTCAAGAGCATCGGCGAGGCCTACAAGGCCGAGATCATCGAATCGATCCCGCAGGATCAGGTGCTGAGCCTGTACCGCGAGGGCGATTTCACCGACCTGTGTCGTGGCCCGCACGTGCCGTCCACCGGCAAGCTCAAGGTCTTCAAGCTGATGAAGGTAGCCGGCGCCTACTGGCGCGGTGACTCTAAGAACGAGATGCTGACCCGCATCTACGGCACCGCTTGGGCGAAGAAGGAAGACCTTGAGGCTTATCTGCACCGCCTGGAAGAGTCGGAAAAGCGCGATCACCGCAAGATCGGCCGTGCGCTCGACCTCTTCCACATGCAGGAAGAAGCACCGGGCATGGTGTTCTGGCACCCCAAGGGTTGGTCGCTGTGGCAGTCGGTCGAGCAATACATGCGTCGCCGTCTGAACAAGGCCGGCTATCAGGAAGTGCGTACACCGCAAATGATGGACCGCAGCCTGTGGGAGAAATCCGGTCACTGGGAAAACTATCACGACAATATGTTTGTGACCGAGTCGGAAAAGCGCACTTATGCCGTCAAGCCGATGAACTGCCCGGGCCACGTGCAGATTTTCAACAGCGATCTGCGCTCCTACCGCGATCTGCCGTTGCGCCTGGCCGAGTTCGGTGCCTGTCACCGTAACGAGCCGACAGGCTCGCTGCACGGCCTGATGCGCGTGCGCGGCTTTACGCAGGACGATGCACACATCTTCTGCATGGAAAGCCAGCTGATTGACGAAGCCAAGACCTTTCATGCGCTGGCGATGAGCGTGTATGAAGACTTCGGCTTTGAAGGCATCCAGATCAAGCTCGCGCTGCGCCCGGAAAAGCGTGCAGGTGAAGAAGCGGTGTGGGATCGCGCCGAAGACGGCCTGCGCGAAGCACTGCGCGCCTGCGGCGTGGAATGGGTAGAGCTGCCGGGCGAGGGTGCGTTCTACGGCCCCAAGATCGAATACCACATCAAGGACGCGATTGGTCGTTCGTGGCAGTGCGGTACCCTGCAGCTCGACTTTGTGCTGCCGGAGCGCCTCGGCCCCGAGTATGTGGCGGAAGACAACACCCGCCAGCGCCCGGTGATGTTGCATCGTGCCATCGTCGGTTCGATGGAGCGTTTCCTCGGTATCCTGATCGAAAACTTCTCCGGCGCCTTCCCGGCGTGGCTGGCACCGACACAGGCGGTGGTGCTGAATATCTCGGAATCGCAGCGTGAATATGCGCAAAATATTGCCGCTCAGCTGAAAGCTGCAGGTGTTCGTGCAGAAGCCGACTTGAGAAACGAGAAAATTACCTATAAAATTCGCGAACATAGCTTGCAACGCGTTCCTTACCAGCTCATCGTGGGCGACAAGGAAAAAGAAGCAGGCTTGGTGGCCGTGCGCAGCCGCAGTGGCGAAGACCTCGGGCAAATCAGTCTGACAGCGTTCATGGAGCGTCTGCAGGCCGAAACCCCCAAGGATTGACGCCCACGTCAGCCGCACGGTTTTTGTTTTACGACTTGGAGAAAAGAGATAGCTGCTTCGGATAAAGAACCGCGCATCAATGGTGAGATCACCGCGCGCGAGGTGCGCCTGCAAGGTCTGGATGGCGAACAACTGGGTATCGTGAGCCTGGCGCAAGCCATGGCGCTGGCTGAAGAAGCCGAGGTTGATCTGGTTGAGATCGCCCCGACGGCAACGCCGCCGGTTTGTCGTGTCATGGACTACGGCAAGTACAAGTACGAGAAATCCAAGAAAGACCATGCGGCAAAGCTGAATCAGAAGCAGATCCAGATCAAGGAAGTGAAGTTCCGTCCTGGTACCGATGAAAACGACTACCAGGTCAAACTGCGCAACCTGATCCGCTTTCTCGAAGACGGCGACAAGGCCAAGATCACGCTGCGTTTCCGCGGCCGTGAAATGGCCCACCAGGAAATCGGCATGGCGCAGCTCAAGCGCGTCGAGGCCGATCTGGTCGAACTGGCCGTGGTGGAACAACACCCGCGCCTGGAAGGCCGCCAGATGGTGATGATGCTGGCGCCGAAAAAGAAGTAAGCGCGCCGCACTTTACGCAGGTAGTACCGGATAGCGGGGTGGCGACAGCCCCCGCCAAGGCAGGTTTTTTCTGCCGGTTGTCGCAAAAAATCGTGGTGCCAGGCCACTAAGTCCCCAATGCGAATGCGGCGGGGCGCCTGTTGCCTAATTTAACTTCATTAGGAGCATTCCATGCCCAAGATGAAAACCAAGAGCAGCGCCAAAAAGCGCTTCAAGGTTCTCGGCGGTGGCGGCGTCAAGCGCGCTCACGCGTTCAAGCGTCACATCCTGACCAAGAAAACCACCAAGAACAAGCGTCAACTGCGCGGCACCAGCATGGTCGATCCGACCAATATGGGCCACGTACGTGCAATGTTGCCCTACGCGTAACTCAAGGAGATAAGAGATGCCTCGCGTTAAACGTGGTGTAACAGCCCGCGCTCGTCACAAGAAAGTACTCGCACTGGCCAAGGGTTACCGCGGCCGTCGCAAGAACGTATACCGGATCGCCAAGCAAGCGGTGATGAAGGCCGGTCAATATGCTTACCGCGACCGTCGTCAAAGGAAGCGTCAGTTCCGCACACTGTGGATTGCCCGTATCAACGCGGCTTCCCGTGAGCTGGGTCTGGCGTACAGCCGCTTCATGAACGGCCTGAAAAAGGCTGGTATTGAAGTTGACCGCAAGGTGCTGGCCGACCTGGCCGTGTTCGACAAGCCGGCATTTGCCAAGTTTGTTGAGCAAGCCAAGGTAAGCCTCGCTGCCTGATCGGCAAGTGCTTTAAAAAGGGAGGCTTTCCGCCTCCCTTTTTTATTCTGCTGCGCCGCCGCGGCGGCCAGTACCGCGATGCATTACCCAAGTGCGCCTGCCGCAGGCGATTTGCGTAACGTATCTCAGACCCAGATGGGGCCACCATGGTTGCCAACGTACAAGCCATACTCGAAGAAGGTCTTGCCGCGCTCGCCGCGACCAACGACCCGGTCGAGCTCGAAAACGCCAAAGCCCGCTATGTCGGCAAGGAAGGCGCCATCAGCGCCTTGCTCAAGCAGCTGGGCGCGCTGCCGCCGGAAGAGAAAAAGACCTTTGGCGCCACCGTCAACCAGGCCAAGCAGGCGTTTGAAGCGGCACTGAACACACGCCGCGAAGCACTGGCCGCCGAGAAGCTGGCCCGCCAGCTGGCGGCCGAAGCGCTCGACATCACCCTGCCGGGCCGTGGCCGCAGTGCCGGTGGCCTGCACCCGGTGACCCTGGTGCAACAGCGCATCGAGAACCTGTTCCGCTCCATCGGTTTCGACGTGGCCGACGGCCCGGAAATCGAGAACGATTTCCACAACTTTGCCGCGCTCAACATCCCCAAGGATCACCCGGCGCGCGCCATGCAAGACACTTTCTATGTAGAGGGCGCTGACGAGCCGCTGGTGCTGCGCACGCACACCAGCCCGATCCAGGTGCGCTACATGCTGGACAACCAGCCGCCGATCAAGATCATCGCACCGGGCCGCGTCTATCGCGTGGATTCGGATGCCACACACTCGCCGATGTTCCACCAGATGGAAGGCCTGTGGGTGGACGAGGGCGTGTCGTTTGCCGACCTCAAGAGCGTGATCGTCGATTTCCTGCGTAATTTCTTCGAGCGTGACGATCTGCAAGTGCGTTTCCGCCCTTCGTTCTTCCCGTTTACCGAACCATCGGCCGAAATCGACGTGCTGGGCGCGCGTGGCTGGCTGGAAGTCGGCGGCTGCGGCATGGTGCACCCGAACGTGCTGAAGAATGTCGGCATCGACGCCGAGAAGTACACCGGCTTTGCCTTTGGCATCGGTCTGGATCGCTTCGCCATGCTGTATTACGGCGTGAACGACCTGCGCCTGTTCTTCGACAACGACCTGTCCTTCCTCGGTCAATTCAAATAAGCCGGAGCGCACGCGATGAAATTCTCTGAACAATGGCTGCGCAGCTGGGTCAACCCGGCGCTGTCGTCTGATGAACTGGCCCACCTGCTGACCATGGCCGGGCTGGAATTGGAAGAAAACGAACCGGCTGCGCCGGCATTCACCAGCGTATTCGTGGCCGAGGTGTTGAGCACTGCCAAGCACCCGGACGCCGATCGCCTGAACGTCTGCAGCGTCAACGTCGGTGAGGCCGAACCGATCCAGATCGTGTGTGGCGCACCAAACGTGAAGCCGGGCCTGCGCGTGCCGTGCGCGCGCATCGGCGCCGTGCTGCCGGGCGATTTCAAGATCAAGCAAGCCAAGGTGCGCGGTGTCGAATCGTTCGGCATGCTGTGCTCGGGCGACGAATTGGGCATTCCGGATGGCGTCGATGGCCTGCTGGTGCTGCCGGCTGATGCGCCGGTCGGCACGCCGATCCGCGACTACCTGCAGCTGGATGATCGTCTGCTGACGCTCAAGCTCACCCCCAACCGTACCGATTGCTTGTCGATCAAGGGTATCGCGCGCGAAGTGGCCGCGCTGACCGGCAGCACGCAAAGCGCCGTCGAGATCAAACCGGTTGCGCCGCAGATCGATGCCGTGCGCAGCGTCACCCTGGGTTCGCCGGAAGCCTGCCCGCGCTACGCCGGCCGCGTGGTCAAAGGCGTGAACCAGGCTGCGCCGACGCCAGACTGGATGAAGCAGCGCCTGCTGCGAAGCGGCATCCGCTCGATTTCGGCCATCGTCGACATCACCAACTATGTGCTGCTCGAACAGGGCCAGCCCATGCACGCCTTCGATCTGGCCAAGCTGGAAGGTGGCGTGAATGCGCGCTTTGCAAAGCCGGGCGAGAAAATCACCCTGCTGAACGACAAGGAGCTGGTGCTCGAAGCCGACATGCTGGTCATTGCCGATGAGGTGAAACCGGTCGCACTGGCCGGTATCATGGGTGGCGGCCATACCGGTGTCGAAACCGGCACACAGGACATCTTCCTGGAGTCGGCTTTCTTTGCGCCGGGCGTGATCGCGGGCAAGGCGCGCCGCCTGGGCTTCTCGTCCGATTCGTCGCACCGTTTCGAGCGCGGCATCGATTTCGGCGCCTGCCGCGATGCACTGGAACGCGCCACGCAGCTGGTGCTGGACATTTGCGGCGGTCAGCCTGGCCCGGTCGTTGAAACCGTCGCCACCCTGCCGGCCCGCCTGCCAGTGGCGCTGCGCGTATCGCGCGTGGCCAAGGTGCTGGGGCTGGCATTGCCGGCCGACGAGATCATCGCCATCCTGAACAAACTGGGTCTGGAGACCGTGCTGGCTGGTGATGTGATCACCGTCACGCCGCCGTCGTACCGCTTCGACATCGAAATCGAAGAAGACTTGATCGAAGAAGTGGCGCGCGTATACGGCTATGACAACGTGCCGGTGAGCGCCTCGGTGGCCAAGCTGTCCATGCTGCCGCAGCCGGGCAATCTGCGCGGCAAGCATGTGCTCAAGGCCATTCTGGCTGCGCGCGATTATCAGGAGGCGATCAACTACGCCTTCGTCGAGGAAAAGTGGGAAGCTGATCTGGCCGGCAACAGCAGCCCGGTCAAGCTGATCAACCCGATTGCCAGCCAGATGAGCGTGATGCGCTCGACCCTGTTGGGTGGCCTGATCAATGGCCTCAAGCACAACCTGAACCGCCGCCACGAGCGCGCGCGCCTGTTTGAAGTGGCGCGCGTGTTCAACGGTATTGCTGCCGATGCGCAGCCGGAAAAGATCGCCGGTCTGGCCTGGGGCACGCGTGAGGCAGAGCAGTGGGGGGCCGGTAAGGAAAAAGTCGATTTCTTCGACGTGAAGGCTGATATTGAAGCCTTGCTTGCGCCGCGCGTGGCCAAGTTCCGCCGTGCCGAGCATGTGGCGCTGCACCCGGGACGTTCGGCCGAGGTCATCGTCGAGGGCAAGACCATCGGCGTGCTGGGCGAGCTGCACCCGCGCTGGGTGCAGGAATACGAGCTGGGCAGCGCGCCCATCCTGTTTGAGCTGGATGTGGCTGCACTGCTGGCGGTGCGCAAGCAGGCCAGCAAGCCGGTGTCCAAATTCCAGCCGGTGCGCCGTGATCTGGCGCTGGTGGTGGATGAGGCGCTGCCGGTGGCCGATCTGCTGGCCGCGTTTGCCAAGGTGAAATCGCCGCTGATCACGGGCATCGAATTGTTCGATGTCTACCGTGGCAAGGGGGTTGAAGATGGCAAAAAGAGCCTTGCATTCAAGGTGTTGATGCAAGATACTCAGAAAACGCTGACGGACGAAGAAGTCGAAAGCGTGGTGGCGGAGCTGATCCGCCGCGGGGAAGGATGCGGTGCTACGCTCCGCGCATAACAGGTTGTACAGGGTTTAATGCAATGACGCTTACCAAGGCTGATTTGGCCGATCTTCTTTTTGACAAGGTCGGCCTGAACAAGCGCGAGGCCAAAGACATGGTCGAGGCCTTTTTCGAAGAAATCCGCACCTCGCTACAGGAAGGCGACGTGGTGAAGCTGTCGGGCTTCGGCAATTTCCAGTTGCGCGACAAACCGCAGCGCCCGGGTCGCAATCCCAAGACCGGCGAAGAGATTCCAATCTCGGCCCGCCGCGTCGTGACTTTCCACGCAAGCCAGAAACTGAAGGGACTGGTTGAACTGCATTATGCAAAGCGCCAGCAGCAACGTCGTACCGACATCTGATCTGCCTTCCATCCCGGCCAAGCGCTACTTCACCATTGGTGAAGTCAGTGAGCTGTGCGGCGTCAAGCCGCATGTGCTGCGCTACTGGGAGCAGGAGTTCACCCAGCTCAAGCCGGTGAAGCGGCGTGGCAACCGGCGCTACTACCAGCACCACGAGGTGCTGCTGGTGCGCCGTATTCGCTCGCTGCTGTATGAACAGGGCTTTACCATCAGCGGTGCGCGCAACCAGCTTGCCCATCTGGGCGAGGACGAAGCCAGTGCCGTGGTGACCAATGCCACCGTGCGTGAAGAACTGCACGCACTGCTGGATTGGCTGCAGGCCTGATCGCTCCTGCTTGATCGTGGTGCAGTTCATCAAGAACCCGGCCTGGCCGGGTTTCTTGTTTTGCGGCTGGCGAAATACCGGTGCCTGTGGGGGGGCATTGCTGCCTGCCGATGCGGTTTCTGGTGTCTATGGCGTCTGCGGCCGGATTCCGGCCGGTGCGCCAGCGCCCTTGCATGGGGTTGCAAGGGGTCGCCATGCGGTTTTTTGCGGCGACCAGCAGGCTGCAGTGACAACAATATTGGCGCAAGCGGCGATGTGTGGTTATAATCGCCGCTCTCTCGGAATGTAGCGCAGCCTGGTAGCGCACTTGCATGGGGTGCAAGGGGTCGCGAGTTCGAATCCCGCCATTCCGACCAATATGAAACGCCGAATCAGCTATGCTGGTTCGGCGTTTTTGTTTTGGCGGTTTCCCAAGCAAGGGTAGGGTTGCCACGGTATCGAGCCGCGTTGGCCAGACTATTGACGTTGCCAGAAGGGCTGCCGGGCCAAAGGCAGGGTAGGGGCGCGCGGTGATTCCCATACCGCGTGCTGCCTCGCCAGATCAGACCCGCTCGGTATTAGAGCCGCTAACAAAACCCTGCTGGCGGTGTATCGCTCACTGGCCGTACGGCCAGGTTCTGTCTGCGCTTCGCGTGCCTTGCCGGCACCGCTACACTGGGTTTTGTCAGCGGCTCCTGGTAGGGTGCAGTTGGCTGCCGGTTGCAGACCCGTGCCGCTTGGCATGGATCTGGCTACCGCTCATCGCCAGTGTGTTGTATGTAACACTGCAACTCAGTAAAAAGCCAAACACAGCAAAAGCTGTCTATACTCTTGCTGTTTTTTGTCGACATAAAAACAATTCTTTGCTAATGAAGCACTTCCCCCTTTTTTCCGAGCTTGGCACGGCGCGTGCCTGCGCCCGTTACACCCGCAGGGGTGGCTGATGGGTGAGCGGCATATTGCCTGCGTCGGCGACCTCACCACCACCGGTGGCGTGGTGCTGCCGCACGGCGCCAATACCACGCTGCTGTTCGGCCGGCGCACCGCCATCATCGGCGGCATGGCCACCTGCCTGGCGTGCAAGGGGGTAGGAACAATCGCCAAATCCGGCGGTGCGCGCCGGCTGATCGGCGATGGCAAAGAAGTTGCCCTGCATGACGACATCGTCCAGTGCGCCTGCCCCTCACCCCCCAAGGTGATCGCCGGCCAGCACGACAGCAGTTACACCGATCAGGCCTGACACCATGTCCCGTACCCTCAGCGTTGCCAGCCCCGCCATCCCGCTCGCCAACGGCGAACCCACCCTGGTCCCCACCGTGGTGCGCGGCCGCGATGGCATCAACCAGCTGCACCAGTACGACATCACGCTGATCACCCCGGATACGGTCAACCCCGAGCACTTCCTCGAAGCCAATGCCTCG
>NZ_FWXD01000030.1 GCF_900176275.1 Andreprevotia lacus DSM 23236
CCCGAAGCCTTCTTGGCTTGAGCCTTGGTAGCGGAAGCAGCGGAAGCCTTCTTGTGGCTGTGCTTTTGCACCTTGACCGGCTTCACGGACGAAGCGGACGACGCATCAGCAGCAAAGCCTGCAGCGGCGGAAACGGCGAAAACGCCAGCAACCAGAACAGCAAACAGCTTTTTCATGATCATTGATCCTTAAAAACACAAACTGTGTTGATGCGGATTATTGTGCGCTGCGCCGTGGCGGTCGATGCGTGGTTGGTAGCACCGTGTAACAGGCTGTACGGTGCGCTTGGGCTGACGAACGGATCAGACCAGTTTGCTGGCGTCCTTGAGTGGCGATGGCCAGGTCAGGATCACGCGGGCGCCGCCGCCGGGAGCGTCGTCGATGCGCAGCTCGCCGCCGTGGCCGTGCATCACCATGCCGGCAATGGTGAGCCCCAAGCCATAGCCGCCGGTGGCGACATTGCGGCTGCCTTCCAGTCGTTCAAATGGTTGCAGCAGCCGTTCGCGCGCCGTCACCGGGATGCCGGGGCCATCGTCGTCCACCATCAGCAGGATGCGGCCGTCGCGCCAGTCCAGCGTCACGCTCACATGGCCCTTGCCATAGCGGCGGGCATTGCTGACCAGATTGCCCAGCGCGCGCGACAGATAGTAGCTGTCGGCTTCCAGCCATGGTGCCTTCACCGGAATCAGGTTGCGCAGTGCGACCGGATCGCCGCCGGTGGCCAGTTCGCCCAGTTGCCGCTCCAGCCAGGGCACGATTTCCAGCGGCTGCATTTCCATCTCGAAGCGCTGGTGTTCCAGCCGGCGCAAGGTCAGCCATTCCTCAATCAATTGGTCGATTACGTTGAGGTCGCGCTCTATGCCCTCGACCTGCGGCGGGGTGGGTGCACCAGCCTTGATCGCTTCCAGCCGGTAGCGCAGCCGGGCCAGCGGCGTGCGTACGTCGTGCGAAATCGCGTCTATCATCGCTTGCCGGCTGCTCGACAACTGCTCGACGTCGTGCGCCATGCGGTTGAAGGTGGCGCCCAAGGGCCCCAGCGGCGAATCATCGTCCAGTGCCACGCGGGTGCCGAATTCGCCCGCGCCAAAGCGGCGGCTCTGGCGGATCAGCGCCAGCAGATCGCGCCAGAACGGGCGCAGCCACAGCCAGGTGGGCAGGCCCAGTGCGGCGCACATCAGGCCCAGTGCAATCCAGTCGGGCCACGAGAAATTGTCGATGCGTTCCAGATAGGGCACCGGGCCGAGTGCCACCATCAGCTCGGCATCGGGGATGCGGTGCAGGTAGATGCCCTGGTCTTCCAGCAGGATGATGTCGCCGTCTGCCAGCGCCTGCTTGTTGGCCGGCGTGAGCGTGTAGGCGTCGATGGCCTCGATCTGTACCGGCACCGGCAGCTTGGAGCGCAACCGCGAGATTTCGTCATGCCACAACGATTGCGGCAGATCGCCCAGCTCGGATTCAACGATGCTGATGGTGGTCTGGAAAATGTCCGACAGGTAGTGCTCGTTGGTGCGCTCGATCATGTGCTTGTACAGCGCACCGATCAACAGCGAAGACACCAGAAAGCAGATGACGACGGTGAGGTAAAAGCGCAGGAAAATGCGGCGCATCGCGTAGAGCCTGTGAAAGTCCGGGCCAGATCAAGGCTGCCACGGCGGGCCACACCGGCCAAGTGCCGATGCAACCTCAGTTTAGCGATTAGCCGGCCAGCTGGCTGCATGCCAAGGGGCTACGGTAGTCAGTGCCGAGTTCGGCACAAGGGGCAACGACGGGCTGCTGCTCCCGGCTGGCAGCCCATCTGCAGGCGCCTTATTCCTGCCACCAGATATCGGTGGCAAACAGATAGCCCTTGTGGCGGATCGTCTTGATCTTGCGCGGCTCGTTCGGGTCGTCGCCCAGCTTTTTGCGCAGGCGTGAAATGGCCACGTCGATGCTGCGGTCCAGTCCGTCATACTCGATGCCGCGCAGTGTTTTCAGCAACTGGTCGCGGCTGAGGATGTCGCCGGCGTGGCGTGCCAGCTCCCACAGCAGGTCGAAGTCACCGGTGGACAGGTGCAACGGCTCGTTGCGATACGTCGCGGTGCGGTTGCGCACGTCGATCTGCAGCTGGCCGAAATTCACTTGCGAAGCTTGCGATGCGGCCTGCGGCGAGCTGGTCGGCGCTTGCGTGGTCTGGCGCAGGTGCGCGCGGATGCGGGCCAGCAACACGGCGGGCGGCGTGGTTTTCACCACGTAGTCGTTGGCGCCGATCTCGAAGCCGAGAATCTGGTTCATGTCGCTGTTGAGCGAGGTCAGGATGACAATGGGGCCGCCGTAAAAGGTGCGCAGCTCGCGGCAGATGGTCAGCCCGTCCTTGCCGGGCAGCATTACGTCCAGCAGGACCAGATCAGGGGGGGATTCCTTGACCGATTCGACCACATTGTTGCCATCGGCGCGGTGGTCGATGGTGAATTCAAACGAGCGGAGGAAGCCGCCAATCAGCTCGGCGAGCTCAAGATCGTCTTCGACGAACAGAATACGTTGCGACAAGGGGGTCTCCAGTCAGTGGTGCGCAGGTAGCCTGCGCATCAACGCACGGCCGCGCTTAGCGTTGACCGAAAGGTGAAATATACCGCGCCCGCAATGCCGGCTGCCAGTTTCGGCCCCATCCGGACGGGGGCTGCTTAGCGCTCGCTTGTTACAAACTTTAGCGCATGTGTTGACAGTTGGTTTTTTTTACCCGCATGATCAACCACATGCATATCGCCCCAGCCACCTTCCGACGTACCAGCGCCGCCGCACGAGCCCGTAGCGGCCGTGGCGCTTCGTCTGGAAGATGCGCAGGGCCGGAGACCGGAATGACGCCGACGCGTTAAGCCACTCCACCCCGCTTACCCAGACAAGGGCCACGGTTCACACCGTGGCCCTTTTTCTTTGTCCGTGCACTACCCGCCCCTGCCCCTGGAGAACACCATGCACCACCTGCACCCCACCCCGCCCAAGTCGCAACATGTGTTGATGAATACCGTCGTGCGCCCCGAAACCGTGTTCGTGAGCGGGCGTGGCGCCTATATGTACGACGAAATCGGTCTGGCGTATCTGGACTGGGTGCAGGGCTGGGCGGTGAACTGCCTGGGGCATTCCCCCGATGTGGTGGCGGCGGCGCTGGCGCGGCAGGCCACGACCTTGCTCAACCCCAGCCCGGCCTATCTGAACCGGCCAGCAATGAACCTTGCGCAGCAGCTGGTGCGGGCCAGTGCGCTGGACGAGGTGTTCTTTGCCAGTTCGGGGGCCGAGGCGAACGAGGGCGCGATCAAGCTGGCGCGCAAGTGGGGCAAGCTCAATCGCGCGGGGGCGCACGAGATCATCACCTTCGACAATGGTTACCACGGCCGTACCATCGCCACCATGTCGGCCACCGGCAAGCCGGGCTGGGATGTGTACTACCCGCCGCAGGTGCCGGGCTTTCCCAAGGCGGTGTTCAACGATCTGGCCAGCGTGGCCGCGCTGATCGGGCCACAGACGGTGGCCATCATGCTCGAACCGGTGCAGGGCGAGGGCGGCGTGCGGCCGGCCGAGGCCGGTTTCGTGCAGGGGCTGCGCACCTTGTGTGACCGGCATGGCCTGCTGCTGATTTTCGACGAGGTGCAAACCGGCTGCGCGCGCACCGGCACCTTGTTTGCCTATCAGCAATACGGCGTCGAGCCGGACATCATGACCTTGGGCAAGGGGCTGGGCGCAGGCGTGCCGATTTCGGCGCTGCTGGCCAAGCGGCACGCTTGCGTGTTCGAGCCGGGCGACCAGGGCGGCACCTTCTGCGGCAACCCGTTGGTATGCGCGGTGGGCGAGGCGGTGCTGCAGGTGCTGGATACGCCGGAATTCCTCGCCAATGTGCAGGCAAGGGGCAAGCAGCTGCGGGAGGGCTTGCGCGAGATCAGTGCGCGCTACGCCTTGGGTGAGGTGCGCGGCAAGGGCTTGCTGCTGGCACTGGAGGTGGGCGGCGATGATGCACCGGCCATGGTCGAGACCGCACGCCAGCATGGCTTCCTGCTGAATGCGCCGCGCAACCACTGCCTGCGCTTCATGCCGACGCTGAACAGTACGGCAGACGAAATCGCACAGGGCCTGGTATTGCTGGATCGGGTGATCGGCGCGCACCGCTTCGTCAAACGGCTGGTGGCAGATGTGATGTGATGTTGGTGTGGACACTGGTTGCCGCTGGTCGGCTGTTCGCCAGCGATCATCCGCAGGCGGTGGCTGGCTGCCGGTGCCCATCGCCGGGGCGCGGGCATGTGCTAACACCTTGATTTTGTGCAATGCAACGATTGTCCCGCAAATGCCGGCACCACATCCGCCGATTTTCGGGGCATGTAGCGCTGTTTTGTGTTGCGGTGCAGCATGAGCTATACCCCGAATACGGCTCCACGAGAGCCGGTCTATGTCGCCGACGCGGTGAAGCGGGCGGCCTGCCATACCCGGCGGGCCCCGGCTGCCGGCAGGCCACGGGTGTGGCGGCCGGCGGCACGCACCGCGCAGCAGCACTTCGGCACTGCGCAGTAACCCGGCGGCGACATCGTGTGGAGAACATGCATGTCGAGCTTTATCTGGGCAATTTATGGCGGCATCGCCGTAGTGCTGGCGGCGTTGGTCTACTATTCGCGCGCCATCGTTTATGTGCCCAACAACCGCATCGGGATACGTGAAAAGCTGTGGAGCGGCGCCGGCTCCATCCAGTCCGGCCTGATCGCGCTCAATGGCGAGGCGGGCTTCCAGCCCGAAGTGCTGCGTGGCGGCTTCCATTTCATGGTGCCATTCCAGTACGCCATCCACTTCGTCGATCTGGTGACCATCCCGCAGGGCTGTATCGGCTATGTGTTTGCGCGGGACGGCCTGGTGCTGGGCACCTCGCAAACGCTGGCCGACAACGGCCGCGCCAATCAATTCGAAGATGTGCGTACCTTCCTCGCTGCCGGTGGGCAGAAAGGCCCGCAGCGCAAGATCCTGCGCGAGGGGCTGTATGCCATCAACCTGGCGCAGTTCGTGGTCATCACGCCGGACAAGATTTACGCGCTGGGCCTCGGTCAGCATGACAACACGGTGATCCAGTCCATGCACGAGCTGATTGCCAGCCGCGCGGGTTTCAAGCCGGTGGTCATCAGCGGTTCGGCCGACCTGATCGGCGTGGTCACCGTGCATGATGGCCCGGCACTGCCGGAAGGGCAGATCATTGCGCCGGCCGTGGGCGGTACCAATGTCGGCGCGGCGATTTATCACAACAACTTCCAGGAGCCGGAGCGTTTTCTGGCTGCCGGCGGTTATCGCGGCCGCCAGCTGCAGGTGCTGGTGGAGGGCACTTATTATCTGAACCGCTTGTTTGCCACCGTCGAGGCCGTGCCCAAGACCATCATCGATGTCGGCTATGCCGGGGTGGTGGTGTCGTACAACGGGGCGCATGGCAAGGATCTGTCGGGCGTTGATTACCAGCATGGCGAGCTGGTCGAAACCGGCCAGCGCGGCGTGTGGCAAGAGCCGCTGCTGCCGGGCAAGTATGCGTTCAATACCTATGCCGGCAATCTGATCAAGGTGCCGACCACCAACTTCATCCTGAAGTGGGAGGCCGCGACAGCGGGTAGCCAGTTTGACCAGAACCTGAAAGAAGTCTCGCTGATCACCCGCGATGCGTTTGAGCCCAGCCTGCCGCTGTCGGTGGTGGTACACATCGACTACAAGAAGGCACCGCGCGTGGTGCAGCGCTTTGGCGACATCCAGAAGCTGGTTGAACAGACGCTGGACCCGATGGTGAGTGCCTACTTCAAGAACGTGGCGCAGACCAAGACACTGATCGAACTGCTGCAGCAGCGCAGCGACATCCAGACGCAAGCGGCCAACGAGATGAAAGAGCGCTTTGCGCTGTACAACCTTGAGCTGCAGGAAGTGCTGATCGGCACACCCAAGTCGGCCGCCGGCGACAACCAGATCGAGAACATTCTGGCGCAGCTGCGTCAGCGGCAGATTGCGCTGGAGCAGATCGACACCTACAAGCGCCAGCAGGAATCGGCCTATACCGAGCGCGAACTGCGCGAGGCCGAAGCCAAGGCCAAGCAGCAGACCACGCTGACCCAATCGGCCATTGCCATCGAAATCGCCCAGAACGAGGGCAAGGCTGCCGCCACCAAGGCAGAACAGAAGGCCAACGAAATCCGTGCGCTGGCCAAGGGCGATGCCGACCGTGTCACCATCGAGGCCGAGGCGCATGCACGCCAGATCAACCTGCTGGCCGAGGCCGATGCCAACCGTGTCGGCAAGGTGGGTAAAGCCACCGCCGAGGCAGCGCAACTGCAGGTGGATGCCTATGGCGGCCCGGATTACCGTCTGGCGCAGGAGCTGGGGCAGGCTTTTGCCAAGGCCATCCAGGAGGCCAAGTTGCCCATCGTGCCGCAGATCAGCGTCGGTGGTGAAGCCAATGCGATGGGCTTGTTGCAGGCCTTGATGGGATCGGCACTGCGCGATGCGATCAAGGAGCCGGCCGCACTGCAACAGGTGCTGGGCAAGCCGGTCGAAACCGCATGATGCGGCATTGATGCATCAGGCCGCCCGGCCGGTTTGGGGGCGGGCGGCTTGTCGTTTGCCTACTCCTGCTTGGCGCGGCGTTCCGCATCCTCGCGCACGGACCGGGTATTGCGCAGGAATTCGTCGGCGCTGTCGTAGGGCAGCATGCTGGCCGGCAAGAGGTTGAGTTGGCTGTTGAACGACAACTCGTCGCTGAATTTGCGTTCGCCCACATAGCCCTTGATGACGTCCTGCCCGGAAAACAGGCAGAACAGCACGATGCACAAGGTCAGCAGCGTACGCTGCCTGAGGCGCGTTGTGAGCAGAAGGTGCAGTGGCAGCAGCGCGGCAAGCAGCAGCCAGACCGTTTGATCAAGGGGGGTATTCCACCAGCCGGGGCCGCCCAGATAATGCAATCGATCCACGGTGGCGCCCGCTGCGAACACGGCCAGCAGACACATGGTTGCCAGCGACAGCAGCTCGACGAACAGGTGGCGCTGATTCAGCAACCTGCCCAGCAAGGCCCAGGCGCCGGACCACAGCAGCAACATGCCTGTCCAGGTAACGGCGTCGCCGGCAAAATCGCTGGCATGCACCTTGTCGGCATGGTTGAGATACTCGTTGAAAGTGGATAGCGCGATGGTCAGCAACAAAAGCGGCAGCGCCAGCCACCAGCTGCCCAGCGTGCGCCGCAGCCGGTACGCCTTGCTCGCATGGCGGACCGTGGGCGCAACCTGTGATGCCGGGCTGCGCAGTTGCAGCGTGCTGCTGCCAAGGCGCAGCAGGCCGTCATTGGCGATGCGGTCCTTGTCGATGCGCTGCTTGCTGCCATGTCGCCAGGTGCCGTTGTCGCTCTGCAGGTCCTCTATCTGCCACTGGCCGTCTCCGGCCGGCGCGATCTGCAGATGGCGCGGCGAGACGGCTTCGTCGTCCAGAATCAGGTCGTTGCCGTAATCGCGGCCTACCCGCACCGGAAACTGCGTGAAGCGCTGGCGCAGCACCACCTTGCCGTGCCGGTCCAGCAGTTCGAGGATCAGCGCTTGTTCCATGTCAGCGCCTCCAGGTATTTCTTGCTGATGCGCAGCGCATCGTCATAGCTGACCCCGCCTGCCACCAGCCGGTTGATCAGGCCGCTGCGCTTGCCGTCGAGCGTGGCGCTTTGCAGCACCATGTCATACAGGCCGGTCAGCTTGCGGTAGGCACGCAGGCAGAACAGCGTTTTCAGCGGCAGGCCGTCGGCCTGCTTTACAAAGCCGCTGCGGCAACTGAAGTTGCCCACGTCGTCCTTGCCGGCGTCGGGCATGTCCGGGTCCTGGTTGAACAGCGTGCCGTATAGGCGGTCGAACTGCCAGTCATTCAGGCCGGGCTTGGCTTGTACAAAGCTGCGGCTGTAGCTGAGCGTGCCGGTACGGTGCTTGCCGGACAAAAAGATGTCGCTCTGCATGTCGCACGAGATCGATACCACGGTATACAGCTTGTCCTCGGCGTGCACGTCGCCACCCCAGCACTTGAAATGCTCTGACCAGTCCTTGGGCGTGCGGTAGTTGCCCACCTCGCCGGTGATGATGGGGCGGGCCAGCAGATCGGCCATGATGCGTTGCTGCTCGGCCAGCAGCTGGTTGCGCATCAGCGTCAGCATCGGCGCCGACTGGGTGAGTGCAGCGGTATTGCGTTGCTGCAGCAGGGCCGCCACATATTTCACCGGCACCAGAAAGCCCACGCCGTTGCCGGCCGTGGCGACGTTGACGCCCACCACGTGGCCGTTTTCATCCACGGCCGGGCCGCCGCTCATGCCGGGGTTGATGGCGCCGGTGAAGTGCACCTGCTCGCGCAGTTTCTTTTCCAGCAGGCCGTTGTACAGGCCCTGCACGATGGTCAGCTCCAGATCGAGCGGAATGCCGAACGCGTACAGCGGGGTGCCCTTGGCGGGCGGCTCGCTGGCCAGCGTCAGTGCCTGCGGCATGCGGCTGCCTGCCTGCAGCAACGACAGATCGTGCACCACGTCGAAAGCCAGCAGCTTGAGCGGGATGACCGCGCCACCACTGCTGACCGCCTCGATGCGGTTCCACTCCGGGTGATAGGCGTACTCGGAAACCACATGGAAGTTGGAGACCATGCGCCCCTCGGCATCGACCACGAAGCCGGTGCCCAGCGAGATGCGGTTGCCGCTGCGCGTATCGACGATGCGGATCTGCAGTACCGCATCCTTGTATCGCTGGAAAACTTGCTGGGCATCCGCCGCTGCCAGCGCAGTCGACGGCAAGGTGGCCAGCAACAGGCCGGCCGCAGTCAGCAGCAGTGCTGCGGTGTATCGGAAATGCCGGAATAAATGCAAGAAAGAGCCTCGAACCGGGTAATCGTCAGATGCTGGCATGTCTTGTCAGGCATGCCGGGCCGGATGATTCTAGAAGGGCGCATCCCTGCGGTCGAGGAAAATCGGGGGATGCCGTGCTGCAGGCAGGTGGCAGCGCAGGCGGTTGGTGTTAGCGGCAGCTCAATTTCAGCGTGTTGCCGTTCTGCGTGTAGTCGCAGCGCTCGACCCTGGCAGACAGTGGCACGTCCACGGTTTGCTGGTCGGCGTAGGTGCAGCGCAGCGTCACATGCCGGCCCTGCGCGTAGACATAGGCCAGCGGCCAGTAGCCTTTGCGGCGGCTGGTTTGCTCTGGCACCAGGCTGGCAAGCTCGGCCGGGTCACCGTCGAACACCGTCACATTGTGCAGCGCGTGCCCGGCGCGGGCCGGGCACGACGGGACGGGCGCGGCCTGCGCGCTGTTGCAAAGCAGGCACAGCAGCATGCCCGCCAGACCGCTACTCAACCACATAAAACCGGTCACCGTTGCTGGCATGCTCTGCAGCGCCCCAGGGCAGCAGGCGCGGGCCGACCGGCTTGGGTTTGGGGAGCGCCACGTCCTGATCATAAACATGGATGCCATCGCTGCTCTGGCAGACAAAGATGGCCACGTGGCCCTGATAGTGGCCCTGCGCATCAAAGGTAGCGATGACCGTGCCGGGCGGGAGGGCGGTATTGCCCCTGACTGCGGCACCGCGTTGCCAGAATGCGCTGGCCGGCAGGTTGGGGCAGACGGTCTGGACATAGGATGCGGGCTGGCCGCAGCAGTGCCGGTACCCGGTTTTCTGGCCGGTGGGCGGATTGTCGGACGGGCTCATGGTCGAGCCGGGTGCGCAGGCCCATAGCCCGGGCGGGGCTGCGCGGTTGTGCATGTAGTTGCCGGACACATAGGGCATGGTTGCGCTCCTGAGGCTGGTTGGCGTCGCGCGGGCATGGCCGCGCGTGCTGCAGGCGCTCCTTGCTGCTCAACCGCTTCGTTCCGGTGCAGCACAAGGGGAGACCCGCATGCTCCGCACTGCGAACGCGGCGCCCTCCCGATGGTTGAGTGATCGGCCCGTTCAGATCACGTTAGGCTGTCGCTCCGATCGGGTCAACCGGCCGCGGATGTGCGTAGCGCGCAAAGAAAAACGCCCGGGATCACCGGGCGTCTCTCTTAGGCAGGGGTCTTGGATGGTGCCGAATCAGCCAAGCTTGCCATGGCACTGCTTGAACTTCTTGCCGCTACCGCACGGGCACGCGTCGTTGCGTCCGATACCGGAGAATTTGATGTCGGTGCTGCCTTGCTGAGCAGCAAGTGCGCCGAGGGCTTCGTTGATTTTTGCATCATCACCGCTGGCAAGCAATGCTTGCAGATCATCGTGATGATATTGCATATCGGCGGCAGCCACACCCTGCGGCGCAACGGCATCCACATCGGCCTGGCTGCGGACCTGCACGTTCATGACGATCTGCACCACGCCGCGCTTGACGTTGCCGAGCAATGCCTCGAACAGCTCGAAGGCTTCGCGCTTGTATTCCTGCTTGGGGTTCTTCTGCGCATAGCCACGCAGGTGGATGCCCTGGCGCAGGTGATCCAGGCCGGACAGGTGTTCGCGCCAGTGCTGATCAAGATGCTGCAGCAGGACGGAGCGCTCGAACTGGCGGAAGGTCTGCTCGCCGGCTTCTTCCACCTTGGCGGCGTAGAGCGTGGTGGCGATTTCCTGCACACGGGCCTTGATGCCGTCTTCGCTCAGCGCACTGTCGGCCTTCAGCCATGCTGCCACCGGAGCTTCGACGCTGAATTCTGTCAGTGCCTTTTCCAGGCCGGACAGATCCCACTGCTCTTCCATAGAGCCCGGCGGGATGTACTGATCGACCAGATCGGCAAAGTAGCTGTCGCGCATGGCGGCGATGGTTTCGGTGACTTCTTCCGATTCCAGCAGCTCGTTGCGCTGGCTGTAGATGGCCTTGCGCTGCTCGTTGGATACATCATCGTATTCCAGCAGCTGCTTGCGCATGTCGTAGTTGCGGCCTTCGACCTTGCGCTGTGCCGATTCGATGGCGCGCGACACGATGCCGGCTTCGATCGGTTCGCCTTCCGGCATCTTCAGCTTGTCCATCACGAAGGCAACGCGCTCGCCGGCAAAGATGCGCAGCAGCGGGTCTTCCAGACACAGGTAGAAGCGGCTGGAGCCCGGATCGCCCTGACGGCCCGAACGGCCGCGCAGCTGGTTGTCGATACGGCGCGATTCATGACGCTCGGAGCCGATGATGTGCAGGCCGCCAGCGGCCAGCACCTTGTCGTGTACCAGTTGCCATTCGGTCTTGAGTGCGGCGATCTGGCTGCGCTTGCTGACTTCGTCCAGCGCCTCGTCGGCCTCGACGGCCTTGATCTGGCGTTCGATATTGCCGCCCAGCACGATGTCGGTACCACGGCCGGCCATATTGGTGGCGATGGTGACCTGGCCCGGGCTGCCGGCCTGTGCAACGATGTCGGCTTCGCGGGCATGCTGCTTGGCATTCAGCACGTTGTGCTCGATACCATCCTTTTTCAGGATGTTGGACAGCAGCTCGGATTGCTCGATCGAGGTGGTGCCTACCAGCACCGGCTGGCCGCGTTCGACGCAACCCTTGATGTCGGCAATGATGGCGTTGTTCTTTTCATTGGCAGTCTTGAAGACCTGATCCTGCTTGTCCTGACGGACCATCGGCCGGTTGGTCGGGATGATCACGGTTTCCAGGCCGTAGATTTGCTGGAATTCGTAGGCTTCGGTATCGGCCGTGCCGGTCATGCCCGACAGCTTGCCGTACATGCGGAAGTAGTTCTGCAGCGTGATGGTGGCCAGGGTGAGGTTTTCCTGGTTGATCTTCACGCCTTCCTTGGCTTCCACGGCCTGATGCAGGCCTTCCGACCAGCGGCGGCCGGCCATCAGGCGGCCGGTGAATTCGTCGACGATCACCACTTCGTCATCCAGCACCACGTAATGCTGGTCCTTGTGGAACAGTGCATGCGCGCGCAGCGATGCATACATGTGGTGCATCAGGCTGATGTTGGTGGCGCTGTACAGGCTGTCGCCCTCGGCCAGCAGGCCCATTTCGGTCAGGATGGCTTCGACGCGCTCGTGGCCGGTTTCCGACAGCAGCACGGTGTTGGCTTTTTCGTCGACCCAGTAGTCCCCTTCGCCTTCTTCTTCCTGCTGGCGCACCAGCTTGGGCGGCAGGTTGTTCATGGCGAGGTAGAGTTCGGTGCTGTCTTCGGCCGGGCCGGAGATGATCAGCGGGGTACGCGCTTCATCGATCAGGATGGAGTCGACTTCGTCGACAATGGCGAAGGCCAGGCCGCGCTGCACGCGTTCGGACGCCGAAAACACCATGTTGTCGCGCAGGTAGTCGAAACCGAATTCGTTGTTGGTACCGTAGGTGATGTCGCAAGCGTAGGCGGCCTGCTTGGCATCCTGAGGCATCTGGCCAACGATCACGCCACAGCTCAGGCCGAGGAAGTTGAACAACTGCCCCATGACGCCGGCATCGCGCTGGGCCAGGTAATCGTTGACGGTAATCACGTGCACGCCGTTGCCCGACAGCGCGTTCAGGTAGGCGGGCAGGGTGGCAACCAGTGTCTTGCCTTCGCCGGTACGCATTTCAGCGATCTTGCCCTGATGCAGGGTCAGGCCACCGATCAGCTGTACGTCGAAGTGGCGCATGCCGAGGCTGCGGCGGGCGCCTTCGCGACAGACGGCAAAGGCCTCCGGCAGCAGCGAGTCCAGCGATTCGCCCTTGGCGAAACGCGCCTTGAATTCGTCGGTCTTGGCGCGCAGCGCGTCGTCGGACAGCGCCTCGGTTTGCGGCTCAAGCCCGTTGATCTTGGCGACGATGGACCGGTATTCCTTCAACAGACGGTCGTTACGGCTGCCGAAAACTTTCTTGAGCAAGGTGCTGATCATGGTTGCAATTACCGGGTTGCCCGCGTGTGTGGCGGAGTCTGTTTTTAGTTACAACAACGGCGGATAGGTCACCCTGTCCGCCGCCTGTCTCATGTGCATCGGCCGTGTGCTGCCTGCTTGCCAGATATGGGCAGCAGCGCCGATTTCCATCCCCTGTCGACGACTTTCGGCATCAATCGCTCGGCTGGGCCGTTGCCAGCACCGGTGCATTGGCCGCCGTGATGAAGCGCAGCGGATTCTGTGCCACACCCTTGTAGCGGATCTCGAAATGCAGGTGCGGGCCGGTGGACCGTCCGGTACTACCCAGCTCAGCGACCGGCTGACCTGCCTTGATGCTGTCACCCTCGGCCACCAGCAGTTTGCTGGCGTGGGCGTAGCGGCTGGTCAGACCGTTGCCGTGATCGATCTCGACCATATTACCATACTGGGGGTGGAAGGCCGCATACACCACCTTGCCGGCCGCTGCAGCATGGATGGCGGTGCCCACATCACCCACAAAGTCGATACCTTCGTGGAAGGTCTGATGGCCGTTGAACGGGTCGATGCGCCAGCCAAAGCTGGAGGACTGCAGCCCGCCCGACAGCGGCGCATGCGTGGGCAGTTGCCAGTTCTGTTTGTCGAGCAGCGGGGATTCGGACAGGGTAAGCTGATCCAGATAGGCGCTGGCCTGCTTGTCGGCCATGGTCAGCGCATTGGCCAGCTCGGTGGCGCTCATGGCACGATCATGGCTGTCGAGGCCGCCACGCGGCGCCGGCTGGCTGGACAGAAAGGGTTTGACGTCGATGCCGGTCTTGGCGCCCACTTGCTGGGCCAGACCGTCCATGCGGGTGAGCTTGGCCTGCAGCTCGCCCAGCTTGACGGCCAGTGCATCGATATCCACCTGGCGGCTTTTGCTGAAATGCCACAGGGGCTGTACCGGCGTGGCGCCGAACAGGCTGCCGATGCCGATGCCGGCGGCCAGCAGTGCCAGCGCTGCGCCCACGCCGGCCAGCGCCAGACCCAGCGGGCCTATCGTGACGGCTTTGGCGAGCCGGTTGGAAACGAGAATAATGTTCAATCTTTCATCCTGTACTGAACCACGATCATGAGCGCAGCCCCGCGTTACAAACCTGCTTATCCAGCCTTTGTCGGCAAGGACAGGGAGTTGCTGCAGCTGGTGGCCAAGGTGAGCGAGCTCAACCGCCTGACAACTGCCGTGCGCGCTGCGCTGCCGCCCGAACTGGCCACGGCCTGCCTGAATGCCACGCTGGATACCAGCCGCCCGGCGGGCAATGCCTTGTTGATCGGGGTGACTTCGTCTGCCGCTGCCGCACGCATCCGCCTGGCCGCGCCTGCGCTGATTGCAGCAATGGCAGCGGGTGGCTGGCAAGTTAGCGCAATTGTCCCCAAGGTGCAAGTGGCTTTGCAGTTGGAAAAAACCAACAAGACCAAGGACTTGCACATGTCGCAAGCCGCCATCGACGCGCTGGAAGGGCTGTCGAAAAGCATCGATGATCCGGGCATCGCCGGCGCATTACAGACCTTGCTGTCCCACCACAAGGGCCGTTTTTAATGGTCAGTCACGCTGCCGTGTATTGTTGAATGAGCATGCTTGGTGCCACTGCCATCAGCTGAGCCGGGGTTTTGCTGCCCGTGGTTCGAGCCACAGACGAGCGTCAGCGAGGCCCCCTCGCGGCGGCGAGGGCGGGGGGAGCGGAATCGATCAGGAAGCGCCGCGATGGTTCAAGCTTGGCGCCAGGTGAGAGCCCGGCTTTGCCGGGCTTAATGATGCAGGTACGCCCCCAAATACCGGCCCCACAAAAACGGCGCGCAAAAAAACGGGCGCCTATTCAGGGGCGCCCGTTATCAGGGAGGAGATGAGCAAAAATGCGCAATACATCGCACACGGAGTAAGACGTGGGGGCGTGCACGAAGTTCCCAAGTGCGATGTGAAAAGTTACGCTGACGACACCTCGCCGCTTGGCGCCTGGCTATGATCTGGCTACGCGAAGCGGATCATGGCTCATGCGCTGCTTGATCCCCATGCACTCCAGTACATTCCAGTTGTTGCGCTGTGCTTCACCCCGCTGGGCCGCCGCTCGCCGAGATCGTAAGCAGGTTCTCAGGCCTGCAAAGTTGCTGCACTGCGGCAGAGCTCCCCCGTTATAATCGCGGCACAATTTTCGGGGGTGGGATATGGATCTGTTGTTGCTGTTCAAGTCGCTCATCATGGGCATGGTCGAGGGCATTACCGAGTTCCTGCCCATTTCCAGTACCGGGCATCTGATTCTGACCGGTGATCTGCTCAATTTCATGAGCAAGGACAAGCGCGACGTTTACGAAATCTTCATCCAGCTTGGCGCCATGCTGGCGGTGGTGTGGGAATACCGCAGCAAGATCGGCCAGACGCTGGCCGGCGCCGGCAAGCCGGGCAGCGAGCGCAACCTGTTGCTGGCGGTGGTGATTGCCTTCATCCCGGCCGCCATCCTTGGCAAGCTGTTCAACGAGAAGATCAAGGCAGTGCTGTTTGCACCGGTGCCGGTGGCGATTGCCTTCATCGTCGGCGGCCTGATCATCCTGTGGGCGGAAAAGCGCCAGCACAAGATCACCACCGAAACCGTCGATGACCTGAGCCTGAAGGACGCGCTCAAGATCGGCTTCTGCCAGTGCCTGGCGCTGATTCCGGGTACCAGCCGCTCGGGCGCCACCATCATCGGCGGCATGTTCCTTGGTCTGAAGCGCACCGCGGCCACCGAGTTCTCGTTCTTCCTTGGTATCCCTACGCTGGGTGCCGCATCGCTGTATAGCTTGTACAAGCAGCGCCATCTGCTGGAGGCGGGCGATGCGGGCGTATTTGCGGTCGGCTTCGTGGCGTCTTTCGTGTTTGCCTTCATTGCCGTGCGTGCGCTGCTGCGCTTCATTTCCACGCATACCTTCGTTTCGTTTGCGTGGTATCGCATTGCCTTCGGCCTGGTAGTGCTGGGTACCGCCTACAGTGGGCTGGTCAGCTGGTCGGTGTGAGCAAGCCACTCGCTATATATAGATAGTGTTCTTTCGGGTGGTGCCAGCGGCAGTTGCTGATACCACCCAACAAAAAGCCCCGCCAGTGCGGGGCTTTTTGCTTGCTGAGGTGTGATCAGAACAGGAACAGCGTGGCCAGCCGGTCCACCAGCAGTGCGCCAAATAGCCAGCTCAGGTAGCGGATCGAGAAGAAGAACAGCGCGCGCGCAGCTTCGTCGCTGTAGTTGCGGTTGAGCTGCCAGGCGCGGGTGATGAAACCGCCATTCAGCCACAGCGCCGCCGCCAGATACAGCCAGCCCGAGCAGCTGAGTGCGAACGGGATCAGGGTGACGGCTGCCAGCACGAAGGTGTAGAGCAGGATGGACAGTCGGGTGAACTCGTTGCCGTGCGTGTTGGGCAGCATGGGCAGGCCGGCCTTGGCGTAGTCCAGCTTGCGGTACAGCGCCAGCGCCCAGAAGTGCGGCGGCGTCCAGGTGTAGATGATCAGGAACAGCACGGTCGCCTCGGCCGTGACATGACCGCTGGCAGCGGCCCAGCCCAGTATCGGCGGCATGGCGCCAGCCGCGCCGCCGATCACGATGTTCTGCGGCGTGGCCGGCTTGAGCCAGCGTGTGTAGACCACCGCATAGCCAAAGCAGGTCGCCAGCGTCAGCCAGGTTGCCAGCGGGTTGGCGAACACCAGCAACAGCCAGGTGCCGCCCAAGGTGAGCGCACCGGCATAGACTGCGGCCTCGCGCGTGCCGACCACGCCGCGTACCAGCGGGCGTGCCTGCGTGCGGCGCATGTTGGCATCCTTGTCGCGCTCGAACAGGCAATTCATGGCTGCCGCGCCCATGGCGATCAGGCCGATGCCGACCAGCGCCAGGGTGAGTTGCGGCAGGTCATGCCATTGCGGTTGCGCCATGGCGGCGCCGACCGCCGCGCAGAACACGATCAGCGAGACGACCTTGGGCTTGCCCAGCGCCCACAGGTCAGCGAGCGAGCGCGAGTTCAGGGCTAATGTTTGCATGGGTCTTCTCCGAACGGGTGGAAGCAAGCAGTGCGGTTAGCAGGATGATCAGTGCACCAGCGCCGCCGTTGTGGGCCACAGCGGCCGGCATGGGCAGGCCGAATGCAACGTTGATGATGCCGAGGGACAGCTGGATGAACAGTGCGGCGCCCAGCAGCAGCGCCCAGCGCGGCTGGCTGCGGCGCAAGGACCACGCCAGCGCGCCGACGATGGCCGTCACCAGCAACGCGCCAAGGCGGTGCAGCCAGTGGATGGCAGCGAGGTGGTTGATGGTGAGCGCCTGGCCATCGGCCGTCAGGCCCAGCTGTCTATCCGGGTGCAGTGCCTGCAGCAGGCCCTCGGGCGGGGCAAAACCGCCACGGCAGGCCGGGAAGCCATCGCAGGCCAGCGCGGCATAATTGCTGCTGACCCAGCCCCCCAGCACGATTTGTGCGGCAACGGCGGCCAGTGCCAGCCACACCCAGTTGCGCAGCGCCAGCGTTTGTTGCGGCAGGCTGGCGCGGCCGGCCAGCACGGTGATGCTGGCCAGCAGGGTCAGCCCGCCGACCAGATGCGCGGTGACGACGATGGGCATCAACTTCATGGTCACCGTCCACATGCCCAGCAGTGCCTGGAACACGATGACGGCCACCGGCGCCGCCAGAATGGCAGGGGCGATGTGCAGCTCCTTGCGCTTGCGTGTGGCGGCAATCAGTGTGCCCAGCAACAAGAACGACAGCCCGCCGACCGCATAGCGGTGGATCATTTCCTTCCAGCCCTTGCCGGGGTCGACATCGCCGCCGAAGTGTTTTTCGGCGTGGGCGATTTCATGATGCTCCTGCGGCGGCGTAATGCGGCCGTAGCAGCCCGGCCAGTCCGGGCAGCCCAGACCGGCATCGTTCAGCCGCACATAGGCGCCCAGCATGGCCAGGCAAAAGGTCCACGCCACGGTAAACCACAAGATGATACGGATGGCCTTCATCAACCCAGCCCTTTGTTGTTCTTCAGCAGGCTGCCGATTTCCTTGATCACCTTGCGTTGACCCTCGACGTCGCCCAGCTGTGCGCTGGTGTAATAGGTGACGGCATTGCCGTGCGGGTCGACCAGATACAGGCCGGGTTTGTCCATGTGGGTGCTGGCTGGCAGTGCCGGCAATTGGGCATCGCCACAGCGGCCGCTGGTAGCGCGGCTGATGCGGTCGGTTTCCTGCCCCTGCGCCAGCCGCAGCTGCCGGCTGGCGACCAGCAGGCTCTGCCAGTCGTTGCCGCAATCGGCGCCCACCGTCACCAGCCGCCAGGTGGCGGCCTGCGGTGCGGCAGGCTGGGCGATCAGCTGGCCGAAGGTGCGACCACCGGCCGGGCGCCACCATTGATAAGCTGCCTGTGCGGCCAGGATGGGAATGGCGGCAATGGCAAACAGGCCCAGCAACACCAGTCGGCCATTCTTTTTGGGAGCTTGGGGGGCATTCATCGCGGAGCTCCTTGTTTGAGGCGGCGCAGCAACAGGAGGCCGCACAGACTGCAGGCCCACCAGGTCAGCATGTAGCCGAGATGGCGGGCCACCTTGAAATCGGGTTTGGGCCAGTCACGCAGCAGGCCGTCGGCAGCGCCGTCGAGCTGGTGCGCATAGGCGATGGGGAGTGCGGTGCCGGCGAGCTGGGCTGCGCGCTCGGCGGTCAGGTTCTGCAGGCGGCGGCCCTGCGGCGGTGTCGGCCCCAGCTCGAAAAAGCGTGGCCAGCTCTGCGTTTCGATCTGCGGCACGGTAGCGGGGGCGGCGGGCGGTGTTTGCCCGTCGGCAATCCAGCCGCGGTTCACCAGCACGATCTCGCCACTGACCAGCGCCAGCGGGGTGACGACTTCGCTGCCGGGCCGGCCTTCATGAAAACGCGGTGCGAGCTGAAAGGTCTTGTCGCCCAGCCAGCGGCCCTGCGGCTGCACACGTTGCCAGTCTGCGAGGGGGCCACCGTGCCATGTGCGCGGCGCCAGTTGCTGGCCGGCCGCATAGGCATCGGCCAGGCCTTGCTTGTAGTGCGCGCGATACGCCTGCCAGACACCCAGCAGCAAGGTCAGCCCGATCAGCGCGTAAAGAAACCACGGCTTCTTGATCTGGCTGCGGTGCAGCGTGCCCGTCGCTGTGCTAGCGTGTGACGATACTGTGACGCTGGAAGGAGAAGAACTGCCCATGAAACTGCTCATCATCATCTTGCTGCTGATCGTACTTGCGGTGCTCGGTAGTGCACTGCTGCAGCTGGTGCGCGGCCCTTCGGGCTCGCCCAAGCTGGTCAGGGCACTGACCTGGCGTATCGGGCTGTCGATTGCGATTTTCATTCTGCTGCTGCTGGCCGGCCACTTTGGCTGGATTACGCCGCACGGTCTCTGAAGATCGCCAACGCTGCTGGTACTGCGTTGCTGATGCGGCCGCTTGGCGCGGCCGCAATCACATCACAGCCAGTAAACGAACACGAACAGGATCAGCCATACCACGTCGACGAAGTGCCAGTACCACGCGGCGGCTTCAAAGCCGAAGTGATGCTTGGGGGTGAAGTGCCCGCGCAGTGCACGGCCCAGCATGGTGATCAGCATGATGGTGCCCACCAGCACGTGCATGCCGTGGAAGCCGGTCAGCATGTAGAAGGTGGCGCCATAGGCTCCCGAGGCCAGATGCAGGCTCATTTCGGTCCATGCGTGGTGGTATTCGATGGCCTGCAGCGTGAGGAAGGACAAGCCCAGCAGCACGGTGATGGCGAGGCCGATCTTGAGGTGATCGCGCTTGCCCTCGACCAGCCCCCAGTGCGCCCAGGTCAACGTGGCGCCCGAGGTCAGCAGGATGGCAGTGTTGATGGCCGGCAGGCCGAATGCCTCCATCGGCTGGTAAGGGTCGACCTTGGGGCCGGTGCTGGTGGGCCATACGGCGTTGAAGTTGTGCCACAGCAGATCGTGCGTGTGCGAGAAAAAGCCGAGTTCGGGCACCGAGATCACGCGGGCGTAGAACAGCGCGCCAAAGAAGGCGGCAAAGAACATCACCTCGGAAAAGATGAACCAGCTCATGCCCCAGCGCAGCGAGTGATCGACCTGCGTGCCATACTGGCCGGCCTGCGCTTCGCGGATCACATCGCCAAACCAGCCGAAGATCATCCAGATCAGGATGGCGAAGCCGGTCAGCAGCACGTACTTGCCGGCGCCGACGTCATTCATCCAGAACGCGGCGCCCATGCCCATGCAGAACAGGGCAATGGAGCCGACGATGGGCCAGCGCGATGGCGCCGGCACGAAATAATGCGGGTCGTGGATCCCGTTTTCGACGTTCATTCCTCTAGCCTCCCTGGCTTGCCACCAGTGTTCGTACCAGCAACAGCACCAGTGCTACCAGCACCAGCGCACAGATCAGTCCGGCCGCGATGATCTGGCCGGGTTTGAGTTTGTTTCTTTCTGCGTCGTTACGCCCGCGTACGCCAAAAAACGCCGCCAGCACGGCGCGGATTGCCGCCATCATGTCGGGTTGCCCCCGGTTTTTGCCATCTCGCCCTCCAGCCTGTGGAAGGTGTAGGACAGCGTGGCTGCGCCCAGCTCGTCGGGCAGCTTGGCCGCTACGGCCAGCACCACCGTGACTTCGCGTGCTTCATTGGGCGCCATGGTCATGGCGTTGAAGCAGAAGCATTCGAGCTTGCTCAGGTAGCCGGCCGAGCGCGGGGGCGCAAAGCTGGGCACCGCACGGATGACCATGGACTGGTCGCTGGTGTTGGTGACGCGGAACTTCGCCTTCACCAGCTTGCCCGGCCGTGCCGCGACGATGGGTTCGAGTGCTTCCACCGTCAGCGGCAGGCCATCGGCCACGTTGGTATCGAATTCCAGCCGTAGCGCTGCCGCATTCACATCGGCCAGCTCGGGTCGCGCCCGGTCGAGGCCCAGGAACTGGCAGAAGCGGCCGTACATCGGCGCCATGGCGTAGCCAAAGCCGAACATCAGCGCTGCAGCCAGGCCCAGCTTGAGCGCCAGCCGTTTGTTGGCGCCGCTGCGGTCTGGCCGGCCGGCTGGTTGCTGTGCAAGCGTGCTCATGGCATCAACCCGCCTGGCCAGCCTGCTTGACGATGACGGCCACGAAAAAACCGATGGCGATCAGGGCCAGCACCAGTGCGGTCTTGGCGTTCTTGCTCATCTCAGTGCTCCAGCGCCTGGGCCACCAGGCCCTTCTTCACCAGCGCTTCGTCTGGCGGGCTTTCCCAGGTGTGGTGCGGCGCCGGCGACGGCACTTCCCATTCCAGCGTATGGGCGTCCCACGGGTTGGCCGGCGCCTTGCCCACGCCACCACGGATGGTATGGATCACGTTATAGAGGAAGAACAGCTGACCGAGGCCGAAGCAGAACGCACCCACCGAGGCCACGCTGTTGAAGTCGGTGTATTGCAGCGGGTAATCCGGAATCCGGCGCGGCATGCCGGCCAGCCCCAGGAAGTGCATCGGGAAGAAGGTGACGTTGAACCAGACCATGGACCACCAGAAGTGGA
Organism: Andreprevotia lacus DSM 23236; assembly: GCF_900176275.1. GTDB lineage: Bacteria > Pseudomonadota > Gammaproteobacteria > Burkholderiales > Chitinibacteraceae > Andreprevotia > Andreprevotia lacus. The sequence goes on from NZ_FWXD01000030.1 coordinate 21,290, forward strand.
ACTTGCCCGCTTTCTCGCTGTACATGTTGCCGGTCCACTTCGGCAGCCAGTAATAGACTGCGGCGAACAGGCTGAACAGCGCGCCGGCCACCAGCACGTAGTGGAAGTGCGCCACCACGTAGTAGGTATCCTGCATTTCGGTATCGATGGGGGCGATGGACAGCACCAGACCCGAGAAACCGCCGACGGTGAACAGACAGACAAAGCCGATGGCGAACAGCATCGGGGTTTCGAAGCTCATCGAGCCCTGCCACATGGTGGCGATCCAGTTGAACACCTTCACACCGGTCGGCACCGCGATCAGCATGGTCATGAACATGAAGAACAGCTGCGTGGTGGCCGGCATGCCCACGGCGAACATGTGGTGGCCCCAAACCATGAAGGACAGGATGGCGATCGACGCGGTGGCATACACCATCGACACGTAGCCAAACAGCGGCTTGCGCGAAAAGGTGGGGATGATCTGGCTGACGATGCCGAAGGCTGGCAGCGCCATGATGTAAACCTCGGGGTGACCGAAGAACCAGAAGATGTGCTGGAACAGCACCGGGTCACCACCGCCTGCCGCCTTGAAGAAATGCGTGCCGAAGTGGCGGTCGGTCAGCAGCATGGTGACTGCGCCGGCCAGCACCGGGGCTACCGCGATCAGCAGGTAGGCCGTCACCAGCGAGGTCCAGGCGAACATCGGCATCTTCAGCAAGGTCATGCCCGGTGCGCGCATGTTCAGGATGGTGGTGACGATGTTGATCGAGCCCATGATGGAGCTGATGCCGAGCAGGTGGATCGCAAAAATCGCGAAGTCCATGCCCATGCCGCCCTGGATGGACAGTGGCGGATACAGTGTCCAGCCGCCCGCTGCCGCGCCACCCGGCACGAACAGCGAGATGATCAGCAGCAGTGCTGCCGGTGGCAGCAGCCAGAAGCTCCAGTTGTTCATGCGTGCGAACGCCATGTCGGGCGCACCCAGCATCAGCGGCAGCATCCAGTTCGCCAGGCCGGTAAAGGCCGGCATGATGGCGCCGAACACCATGATCACGCCGTGCAGCGTGGTCAGCTGGTTGAAGAACTCCGGTTGCCAGAACTGCAGGCCGGGGTGGAACAACTCGGCGCGGATGCCCAGCGCCATGGTGCCGCCGGTGATGAACATCGTGAAGGCAAACCACAGGTACAGGGTGCCGATGTCCTTGTGGTTGGTGGCATACACCCAGCGGCGCCAGCCGGTGCTCGCGTGATGGCCATGATCGTGGTCGTGCCCGTGATCATGGCCGTGCTCGTCGGCGTGGCCGGCCGGGTTCAGGGTTTCGGTCGCTGCGGACATTGTTTGTGGTCTCCCTTACTTGCGCGCGGCTTTGACATCCTTCGGCAGGACGAAGTCACCCGTCTTGTTGCCGAAGCTGTTGCGTTCATAGGTGATGACGGCGGCGATCTCGGTGTCGGTCAGCCCGGCCCACGACGGCATCGCGTTCTTGCCGGTCAGCACGATGTGGACGTGACCTTCCTTGGGACCGGTGGCGATCTTGGAGCCAGCCAGCGCCGGGAACGGGCCGCCACCCTTGCCGTCTGCCTTGTGGCAGGCCACGCAGTTGGCTTCGTACACCTTCTGGCCACGGGCGATCAGCTCGTCGCGGGTCCAGGTCTTGTTCGGATCGTCCGCAGCAGCTTTGGCTTCGGCCTGCTTCTTGCCAAGCCATGTCTTGTAGTCATCCTTGCTGACCACCTTGACCACGATGGGCATGAAGCCATGATCGCGGCCGCACAGTTCCGAGCACTGGCCACGGAATATGCCGGTGCGCTCGGCCTTGAACCAGGTATCGCGGATGAAGCCCGGAATCGCATCCTGCTTCACACCGAATGCCGGCATGGCCCAGGAGTGGATCACGTCGTTACTGGTGGTGAGGATGCGCACCTTGGTATCCACGGGGACAACCAGCGGCTCGTCGACCTCAAGCAGGTAGTGCTCGCCCTTGGCGTCGCCGGCCGACTTGTAGTTCTCGATCTGGCTGCGCGGTGTGACCAGCTTGGACTTGTAGCCAAAGCCGCTGTCCAGATAGTCGTAACCCCAGAACCACTGGTAGCCGGTGGCCTTGATGGTCAGCGTGGCATCGTGGCTGTCCTTCTGCGCCAGTACTACCTTGGCGGCCGGCCAGGCCATCACCACAAGGATGAGCGCCGGGATCAGCGTCCAGGCGACTTCGACAGCGGTGTTTTCGTGAAAGGGCTTCGCGTTGTGCCCGAGCGAGCGACGATGCTTGAAGATGGCGTAGAACATCACGCCGAATACCAGGCAGAAAATCACCAGGATCACGACCATGAGCCAGCTGTGCAGGTCGTGGATGTCCTGCGCGATACTCGTCTGCGCCGGCTGGAAATCGAACCTGCTGTCAGCACAGGCCCATGAAGAAAACAGGGCCAACAAGCCCCCACTACGCCAAACACGCATCCATGCACCTCCCAGTGTTTACATGGCGTCGGCTCGCGCTTGTGAATGCTTGCTGCACGCGGCCGGCGTCTATCTGACAAAGGGGGGTGGCAGGCACGCAGACAGATGTCTGGCCCGAGGCGCCCCCTTATGCTTTCTTATCAAGCTAGCAAAAAAACAGCGAATAGCAATCTTGCACTGCACAAATTTGGCTTGACAAACGCCGTCTGTCGGATTTTGGTGCAGTAGTGCACCAGATTGGACTACAAAATCACAACGTACTGCAAGTTGCGTCTACTCGAAATGGGGAGGGGAATCATGGATTTACATCTGGATACGCTGGACCGGCATTTCAGTCTGCCCAAAACCGGCAAGGTTGAAATGATGCGTCCGTTCAGCTGGCTGCGCCGTGGCGCGGCCGATTTTATGGCCCACCCGTTGCCCAGTCTTGGTTACGGCATTCTGACCGTGCTGACAGGTTGGCTGGTGCTGCTGGTGGCGGCAAGCTACGTCTACCTGTCCACGTTCTCGGTCACGGGCTATCTATTGCTTGCGCCGCTATGTGCGGCGGGCATTTACGAGCTGACCAGCGAGCGCGAAGAGGGGCGCGAAACGTCGTTTGCGCAGTCGATACACGACCTGATGAAGAACTTCGGTCAGCTCGCTTTCATGGGGGCCATTCTGGGCATGATCGCCATCGCCTGGGAGCGTGTTTCGGCCATTCTGTTCGCCCTTTTTTATGGCGGCGAGGCCGTCACCATGGATGGTTTCATCCACGCGCTGACGGGTGAATATGCGCTGTTTACCGTGGCCTGGTTCATCGGCGGACTGGTGCTTGCATGTGTTGTATTTGCGCTCACTGCCGTGTCGATTCCCATGCTGGCCGACCGCGAAGTGGACGTCATCACCGCCATGATGACCAGTGTGCGCGTGGTGGCAGAAAACCTGCCGGCCATGCTGCTGTGGGCTGCCACCATCGTGGTGCTGACCGTCATCGGCTTTGCCACCTTCCTGGTGGGCTTCGCGGTGATCTTCCCCATCTTGGGCCATGCCACCTGGATCGCCTACAAAGACCTCGTGAAGTAAGCGTGTTACCGAAAGATGTCGGCAGGGCTTGACGAGTGCCTGCCGACACGCTAATATCTCGTTCTCTGTCGCGGGATGGAGCAGTTGGCAGCTCGTCGGGCTCATAACCCGAAGGTCACAGGTTCGAGTCCTGTTCCCGCAACCAATACCAAAACCCCTGATCACGAATGTGGTCGGGGGTTTTTGCTTTGGGCGCTGCAGTGGCCCGCGGCATCTTCCCCCCTTCTGCTTCTCCCTCCCCGCGGTTGCTGGCCGATTTGGCCGTCCAGGCGACCCCGTGCTCTTGCCTGCCCGTGCTGACGTGCGTGGCCTGTAAACCGTATCCCCTTCATTGCGTTTCTGATGCTGTCTGTCAGGGTTTGTGGCAATTGCTACATCATTTTCGTTACGGTTTTTGTAGCTTAGTGCTTGATTTTGTTATGTTTGCATGGATGTAGTAAGTATTTCGTACAAAATAATTACGTGAATCTTTTGACTTGTTTTTTTGAGCATGACACTATAGGCATGCATTCCGGAATGCAACTTTTATCAACCTATTAATTATGGATGTAAAAAATGCGTCTTCTGAATACTCAAGAAATGCAACAAGTCGCCGGCGGTTCCATTCCGGTTCCGAATGGCACTTATACTGGCCAAACTGTTTTGTTTGAAGGCACCACCTATTACTGGGAAACCTATCAGGTTCGCGGTGAAGGCGGTCAAATCACGACCGTGACTGGCTGGGCCACTCCGGTTTATGACGAAGGTCACAACCAGATTGGCTGGCAAGGCGCATAAGTTGCGTTCTTGAAACAGCTGACCCCATGGATTGCAGAATAAACCTGCAAAGCCGGGGCTGGTTCTTGGCATTCAATCTTTGAATAGCTTGAAGGTATGCATTGCTCCGGCCCTGTAGTTCAGAGCATGTGTGCCGAAATGCAAATCTATCAATTCTTAATGCGGATATAAAAAATGCGTCTTCTGAACACTCAAGAAATGCAACAAGTTGCTGGTGGCTCGATTCCGGTTCCGAATGGTACCACTATCGGCCAGACCGTCATCTATGAAGGTAATACCTATTACTGGGAAACCTATAAGGTTGTTGGTGAAGGCGGTCAAGTGTCCTATGTGACTGGCTGGGCTCTTCCGGTCTACGACGAAGAGCATCACATTAAAGACTGGATCGGCGCATAAGCTGCGTACCTGAAGTGGGTTGAGCCGGCATTGCCGAATTGATCCAGAAAGCTGGGGGTAACCCCGGCTTTCAATGCAGGGATGGCTTGCGCATGGGTGTGCCTTGAATTTTTGCAGGGTATATCTGCTGAAATGCATCTTTATTTATATTCAATAGGAAATCAATAAAATGCGTATTCTGAACAATCCGGAATTGCAACAAGTCGCCGGTGGAACCCCTCCATTTCCGAATGGAACCTATATCGGTCAGACCTATTGGTTTGAAGGCACCACATACTACTGGGAAACCTATCTGGTTGCCGGTGAAGGTGGCAGCGAAGGCACATTTGTGACAGGCTGGGCTACCCCGGTTTATGACGAGAGCCACAACCAGATTGGCTGGCAAGGCGCATAAGGTGCGTGCCTGAATTGAGCTGAACCGAATATGGGTTTGCTCTGGAAGGCCGGGATGCCCCGGCTTTTCATGATAGGTAGTCTGGAAAAAGCATGGCTCGGGTTTTGGAGAGCATGCTTTCTGAAAGTAATATTTTGCCTATTTGGAGAAATAAGAATGCGTCTTCTGAATACTCAAGAAATGCAACAGGCAGTTGGAGGCGGGGTTCCGCTGCCAAATGGCACCTATATTGGCCAGACAGCCTGGTTTGAAGGCACTACTTACTATTGGGAAACGGTCAGAGTTACTGACTCATCCGGTGTAGAACGGTGGCTTACGGGCTGGTATGTCCCGGTTTATAACGAGTACCATCAACTCGTAAATTGGCAGGCCGCATAGGTTTTTGAAATGGGCCGGTACGGCATGGCAGGGCTTGGGAACACTCGCGGATTTTGATGCCGAAATTATTTTGAAAACAGGCGTTGCGCGACATTTATTCCAAGGTGTGGGCGTGCCGATTTCATGCTTATCTATTTTTCAAGTGGATGTAAAAAATGCGTCTTTTGAACACACAAGAGATGCGGCAAGTCGCTGGTGGCTCGCTCCCGATACCGAATGGCACTTATATGGGGCAGACCGCTAGTTTCGAAGGGACCACCTACTATTGGGCAACCTACGGGGTGCGTGATGAAAGTGGCTATTTTACATCCGTAACTGGCTGGGCGACACCGATTTATATCGAAGGCAATATCCTCATTGGCTGGCAAGGTGCATAGCTGGCTTGATATGGACCGGCCTGGTCTGGCCAGACCGGTCTGCGACAAAAAACGCGTCAGCCGGTGTGTTCTTGCATGGATGATTTAAAAAATGTGTGTTGCTTGAGCTTTGGCCTGGACTGGCTGATCAGTAGTGGCATCTAGATAGATTAAAAAAACAAGCAGTACTTGGAAATTCTCGCGGGTATGATGATTCTTCATCTCGCATCGGCACAAGGCTAATGTTCTGCAACCCATGTCAAATCTTTTCAGACCCGAGGCCCTCAAGGCCCAGCAAAGCAGTGGGCTAGGCAAGGTTGTCCTGATTCAGCCCGTGTCTTTCAGCATTGTTGCGGTGTTTGCACTCTGCATTGTGCTGGTATTTGGCGTGGTGCTGATTTTTGGGCAGTACACGCAAAAAATTCCCGCAATTGGGGTATTGCAACCACGCGAGGGGCTATCCAAGTTGCAGATCGAGCAGCCTGCCACGCTCAAGCGCCTGTATGTCAAAGAGGGCGAGCGGGTAAAGGCAGGCCAGGTGCTGTACCTGCTGTCGACCGAAACGGAAACGGCCGATGGCCAGCAATTGCATGCTGCCATCAGTCAAAGTGTCAAGGATCAGTTGCGCAATATGGATACGCAGCTGGATAACCAGCGCACCTTGTATAGCCTGCAGCTTGATGATGCCAAAAAGAAACTGTTACAGCTCAATATGCAGGCAGGGAATGTGGATAGCCAGATCGACAACCAGCACAAAAAAATAGAAATCGCCCAACGTATTGTCGAGCGCTATGAGCAGCTCAACAGGAAGAAATACATTTCCGACCTTGAATTGCAGCAACAACAGGGCGTCTTGCTCGATCAACAAGGCCGCCTGGCCGATATGGAGCGGTCAAAGTCAGAATTGCGCATCCAGATGCATGCGCTGGAGGCCGATATCGCGCAATTACCGGCCAAGCTGGCCCAGCAGCGCCTGACAATACAGCGCGATATGTCATCCAGTGAAGCGACGCTGACACGGAATGAATCCGAGCGCGAAATCAAGGTGGTGGCGCCCAGTGACGGCATTATCGCCGGTATCTTGATTCAGCAAGGCCAGCGTGGCCATGCCGGACAAATCGTGCTCAGTATTGTTCCGGAGCAAGCAACCCTGCTGGCCGAGCTGTATGTGCCCAGCGAAAATATTGGATACATCAAGAAAGGCAATCGGGTCAGCCTGCGTTATGACGCCTTTCCCCATGAAAAATTCGGTTTGCAGGAGGGCGAAGTGACCGCCATTTCCAGCAATACTTTCAATCCGAATGAACTGGGTATTTTCATGAAAGAACCTGCGCCCATGTACCGGGTGCTGGTAGCGTTGAAAAAACAGGTTGCACATGCTTACGGCAAGGATTTTCCGCTGCAAGTCGGCATGTCGGTCAAGGCCAATGTGGCCGTCAACACCAAGAAGATCTATCAAATCATGCTGGACCCGCTCTACGCGGCCTCCGACAAACTGGGGGCATGGCAATGACCATCAATCAGCATCTGGATGAGCTTGCATTCGGGCGCAAGAGCGAGTTGCCGCTGGTGTACCAGGCCGAAGCCTCGGAGTGTGGTCTGGCTTGCCTTGCCATGGTGGCATCCGCCTATGGTCACCGGCTGGATTTGCCGACACTGCGGCAAAAGTTTGGCATATCGCTCAGCGGGTCGACCATCAGTGATCTGGCCGATATGGGCTCGCGCCTGGGCATGGCATCGCGCGCCTTGCGGCTGGATCTGGAAGAAATGGGACAGCTGCAGCTGCCTGCCATTCTGCACTGGAATTTCAATCACTTTGTCGTGCTCAAGAGCACCAGCAAGAAGCATATCGTCATTCACGATCCGGCCGCTGGCAAGGTCAAGCTGACCTGGCGTGAAGCCAGCGAGCGTTTTACCGGCGTTGCGCTTGAACTGACCCCGACGATCAATTTCGAGGCCAAGGAAGAGCGGCAATCCATACAGCTGAAAAAGCTGATCGGTGAGGTGCGCGGGCTCAAGCGCACCGTGCTCAAGGTTATGGCGCTGGCGTTTTGCCTGGAGGGGCTGTCGCTGGTGACGCCCTTTTTCAGCCAGACCATCATCGACAATGTGCTGGTGACCGGTGACAAAGCTTTTCTGATGGTGCTGGGGATTGCTTTGCTGGGCACGCTGCTGTTGCAGCAATTGTTCAGTACGGTGCGCTCGTGGTTTCTGCTCTATCTCAACACCATCATCAATCTGCAGTGGGTGGCCAACGTCTTTACCCACCTGGTGCGGCTGCCGGTCGAGTTTTTCGAACGACGGCATATCGGCGATATCGTTTCCCGTTTTGGCGCCATCCATCAAATCCAGGAAACGCTGACCAGCAGCTTCGTCGAAACGGTGCTGGATGGCTTGACGTCGCTGGCGCTGATCGCGGTCATGTTTCTCTATAGCCCCGTGTTGGCGACGATCACGCTGACGGTTGTGGTGCTCTACGGTATTTTCCGGGCGATCTGGTATGCGCCGCTCAAGGCGGCCAATGAAAAAACCCTGATCATCGGCGCGCAGCAGCAAACGCACTTCCTGGAAACCATACGCGGCGTGCGCAGCATCAAGCTGTTTGGCAAGGAGGATGATCGGCGCTCGGGCTGGCTGAATCTGTCTGTCGACCAGATCAACGCCGATTTGCAAACCAAGAAGCTGACGCTGCTTTACAACGTGGTCAATGCGGCCGTTTTCGGTCTGCATGGCGTGCTGATTCTGTGGCTCGGCGCCAATCTGGTGCTGTCGCGTGATTTGTCGGTCGGCATGCTGGTGGCCTACACCACCTATTCGGGGCAGTTCACCCAGCGATTTGGCGGCTTGATCGACCGCCTGTTTGCACTGCGCATGCTCAGCCTGCAATGCGAGCGCCTGGCAGACATCGTTTTGACCGAACGCGAAAAAACCGAATCGCTCATCCCCTTGCCGGCAGATCTGAAAGCCGATCTGACGATCAAGGGTGTGCACTACCGCTATGCGCCGCAGGAGCGGGACATCCTGAAGGATTGTTCCTTCCAGGTGCAGGACGGTGAATCCGTTGCACTGGTCGGGGCGTCGGGCGGTGGCAAAACCACATTGATGAAGGTTGCGCTGGGTATTTTGCAGCCGCAGCAAGGCGAGGTGCTGATCGGTGGCATTCCGATCCAGAAACTGGGCATGGATAACCTGCGCAAGCTGGTGGCCACCGTGATGCAGGACGATCAGTTGTTCTCCGGTTCAATCGAGGAAAACATTACTTTCTTTGCCAAGGAGCCTGATCGCGCCTGGATGGAGGCGTGTGCTGCCATGGCCGGTATCCACGAGCAAATCATGCAAATGCCCATGGGCTATTACTCGCTGGTTGGCGATATGGGCACCGTGCTCTCTGGCGGACAAAAACAGCGCGTGCTGCTGGCCCGCGCGCTCTACAAGCGCCCGCGCATCCTGATCCTGGACGAAGCGACCAGCCATCTCGATGTCGAGAGCGAAAAGGCCGTCAACGTGGCCGTGCAGGGTTTGAACATCACCCGCCTGATCATCGCACACCGGCCGGAAACCATCGCCATGGCTGGCCGCATCGTCATGCTGAAGGATGGTGCGGCGCTGACGCGGGTGCCGACCGCCAAAGTGGCCGAGCTGGACTTGCAGTAACAACTTCTGCCGCTTCTTTTCACCCGAAACAAGGTTACCTCACGCCATGACTCGTTGTTTGTTAACGCACCCGCAGGTGAACAAGGACAATACCGCCCTGTTTGACAAGGAATTGCCGCCAGAATCGTTTGTGACGTTTGGTGCACGCCGGCTCAGCAAGGCTCGCCTGGTTTGGGTCAACCATGCCCTGCTCAATGATATGGATGTTGATCTGCCCCCGGCGCAACTGGAAGCACAATTGCTTGATTCCTTTGCCTATATGGTGCCTGGTGAAAGTGATCAAGAAGAATATTTTACGCAGGAAATCAGGCAGTTTCTGGCCGAGCGATACGGTGGCCAGGGTGAGGCCAGCAATGGTGGCGGGGTGCGCTGTGGCCTCAATGGCCAGTTCCAGCTCAAGGGCATAGGCAGAAATCCGCTGGCTGGGCGGGATATGGATTTCTGGCATACCCATGGCGGCGCCACGATAGAAGAGGGCATACGCGAGGCCGTCTGGGGCGAAATGACGCACCAGGAGTTCCCGTACGGCGGCGTGCGCATCCTGGCCGTCATCGCCACGGGCAAGGAAACCAATTTTGACTTTGGCCTGCAGGGCAATGCCGACCAGATCAGCCCCGAGGGCGCCATCATTGTGCGCCAGGTCAATATCCGCCCGGCCAATTACGAACGGGCAACCTATTTCCGCCCCTACCCGGGCCTGGAAAACGCCATGTGCCACGATGCAATCCGCACCGAGGCAGCAGTGAGTCGGCTGGTGCGGGCGCTGCCTGTTGCAAACGGGCAAGAGGAACAAGCTGGCTCAGCTGCGCTGATTGCCGGTTTGCAGGAAATGGCCCGGCGATTTGCCAGCCAGCATGCCTATGCCCGGGCACGTCGCTTTGTGCATGGTGCGATCAGTACATCCAATATCGACATTTCTGGCCGGTATATCGATTTTGGCACCATGACGGCTTTGTCCGGCTATGGCAATTACATCATTGCCAAGGGGTTCTCCTCGTTCTGGGAGGATCACAAGGTCTTTGCCGGGCTGTTCCAGGTCTTTTTGTTCTTTGTGGAAAAGTACGCCTTCCGCCCGCAAGGCGAAGCCATGCCGCTCACCACGCTGGAGCTGTTTGCCCAATTCCAGCATGTACTCAAGCAGGAATTTGAGTGCGAGCTGTTGCACGGCATGGGTTTTCCGCGCTCGGTGATTCGCGAGCTGGCTGCGCAGCCCGAGCACACCCGCCTGTTTGAATGTTTGCAGCAGCTTATTGTGTCCGGCTGCATGAATGTATTGCCCTTGAGCACCGTACCGGAGCGCATGGGCGATCATGATCTGGCCGAGGTTGCGGTATTGCTGGCTGCCAGCCAGACACAAGACGGTTTGCATGAGGCGCTGGCAGCAGCCATCGCCGATGCCGATTTGCGCGAGGCGCTGACCGCGGCTTATGCCGCGTACTGGCAGCAAGCGCAGGCGGCGGTGCCTTGGACCAGGCCGGCGTATGCCCGCCTGGTCGAGATCAACGCAGCTACGCGCAGCAAGCATACGCCGATGTTGTACCGCAACCGTTTGTTGACCGGGACCGAAGCGCTCTTGCAGGCCGGCCGCAGCAATCCAGACGGGCTGGCCAAGGCGGTGGCAGATCATGTGGCCGATACGCTCAATCAGTCGCGCCGCTTTTTCAGGGAGCTACCCGAGCAATACGCGGTGCTCGGCCATTTTCAGCCTGTTGGCTGCGAATATCGTTTGCTGCATGTGTTTGATGCCGACAGCGATACGGAACAATTGCTGCTGGTGCTGCCCTTGCTGGGCGCCAGCCTGCGCCTTGGCGCGGCGCGTTTGGCGCTGGGCGAGCCGGACGGGGCTGCAATCAGCATCAATGGCCACAGCCAGCGCGCGCTGGCGCTCAATGCCAGCGCAACAGCCCGTGAACTTGCGCTGATGCTGCCACTGGGCGGGCAAGACAGGCAGGAGTGGGATATCCGCATTTCGGCTGGCGCGGCCACGCAACGCGTCGTGGCGCTGGTATCGCTGGCGGCCGGGCTGCAAACATTCAAACTCGAGGTAGTGCAATGAACATCCAGCTGGAACCCAATCCCGCACAAAAAGAAATCGGAGCCCGTATCGGATACGCCACGCACCTGATGGCAACGCATCCCGCATATTGCGGTTTTCAGTTTGCCAGCGTGCCGATCTGGATACGGATACCCATCATTCACCGGCAGATCGAGTTTTTCTTTGATGCCGACGGCATTCCACAAGGCTTCGCCACCTGGGCACTGGTCAACCCGCATACCGAAGCCAAGATGCTGGAAGACCCCGACTATATTCTGCACCCCAGTGAATGGAAGGAGGGCGATATCGTCTGGATCATGGATTTCTGCGTCAAGCGCCCTTACATGCAGGCTTGCGCCAGGATGCTGCGTGATCACACGCTCAAGCACGTGGCCGAGGTGAAGTTTGCTCGCCGTGATCCCCAGGGCAATTTACTGCGCAAGGGCGTCTTGCGACGCAAGGGTTTGCCTGTCGATGTGGCGTGATTTCTCTGTAACCACCCGGGCCCGCGCTGTGCTTGGCGTGCGCATGGTCAGTCTGTTGTTGGCGGGCGCGCTGCCCTTGCTGCTGGCCTGCCCGGCCGCCGCGCAAAACCTGCTGTTGCGGCTGGTCAATGATCCCTTGCTGGCAGAAAACCCCGATCTGGCATTGCCGCCCGGGGGCATGGGCGCCGATGGCGAGGTCGCGCAGATTTGCCCCGCCCCCAATCCGGCAGCCAAAATGGATTTGGCCGATGCAGTGCGCCATGCGCTGTGCAGCAGCCCCAAAACCCGTGCCGCGTGGATTTCAATCAATGCGCAGCAGGCACAGCTTGGCGTGGCGCGGTCGGCATATCTGCCAACCTTGAATCTGGTGGGGCAGTACAGCGAAGACTTGCAGAGCTCCCGGGTGGAGGGTATGGACGATAGTACCGCCCGTACGCGGGTACGGCAGGGGCAGCTGAATCTGTCCTGGAAGCTGTACGATTTTGGTGCCAGGGAAGCCAATGTGGCGGCCGCGCGATTTCAGCTGCAAGCCGCCATAGCGTCGCGGGATGACGCCATCCAGACGGTTTACCTCAACACCGCCATCGATTATTTCACCGCTGCATCCGCCCAGGCCAGCTTGAAAGCAGCCAGGGAAAACGAGCAGGCCGCCAGCGACAGTCATGCCGTCGCGCTGGCCAAGTTCACCGTTGGCGCCGTATCGCTAAGCGACAAGCTGCAATCCGAAACGGCATTTACGCAGGCGACTTATGACAGGCAACGCGCCGAGGCCGAACGCAAGGCCGCGCTGGGGCTATTGGCCAGCGATGTCGGTTTGTCGCCCAGTGCGGACATCCAGCTGGGCGATGCATTCAACGCCAAGCCTGATCCTCTGTTCATGCAATCGATTGACGAGCTGATCAAACAGGCTAGCGAGCATCACCCCAAATTGCTGGCTGCGCGCGCGCGCGCCAGCGCTGCATTGGCCAAGCGGGACTATATCGCAGCGCAGGGCCGGCCGATCTTGAGTGTGAGCGGCCGCTATACACTGGATAACCAGCCATATGCCCTGTTCCGCGACTTTTCCCTGCCCGCCAGAAACGATGACAGATTTATCGGCATTACCCTGACGATTCCGCTGTTTGAAGGGTTTTCGCGGACTTACCAGACCAAGGGCGCGGCGGCTGATGCAGAAAACGCCAAAACCGTGGTCGATGATCTGGAACGGGATATTGCCAGCAGTGTCTGGAAGAGTTATCAGCTGCTGCAGGCGGATGTATTGTCGCTGGATACAGCCAGATCGTTGCAGGATACGGCTCGCCAGTCTTTTGAAGCCACGCAGGAACGCTATCAGGCCGGTGTCGGCAGCATTCTGGAGCTGCTCAACGCGCAGAAGGCGCTCGCCAACGCGCAGTTGTTGCAGATTCAGGCCAACAGCAACTGGAATATCAGCCGTTTGCGCCTGGCGGCAGCGCTGGGGCGACTGGATCAGAGCGCAACGTCGCCCTGAGAGCCTGTCATGCGCCTAAATGCTTGATTTGCAAAGATCCGATTCGCGTCACTGGCGAGTGAAGCGAGGCCCCCCGCGCAGGCTGGGGCGTGGAATCAATCGGGGAGCGCCGCTGCCACCCTCAAAAACCGGTAGGCACCCGGCTTGGTCGTGGACCTGAGGGCGGTTTATTCACGGATGACGGACGAACGTGCATAACCGGCTCTGAGGCCGCGATCAGCCCGCAGCGCGGTATGCAAAAGTACAAAAGCGTGCATCGAGTTGCCGCAGGGCCGTTTCGCTGAGCTGCAGCCTTGCGGCCGGGCTTGAACTGCTGCGTACCAGCTGCACCGCGTAGTGCTTGACGCCGCGCCAGGCCAGCTCGTCAGCCATGGCCAGCAGGCGGGCTTCGCTCAGCCAGTCCGGGTGCCAGGTGGTGCGGCATTCGAAGTCGACGCCGGCATCCAGCAATATCTGCAGTGATACACCAGCCAGCCATTCACTGCGGGGCCGGCCGGTGAGGGCATCATAGCCCTCCCGGTCGCTCTTGATGTCGAGGCCCACCCAGTCGAGCATGGCGAGCAGTTCGCCAAGCCGTTGCGGGTAAATACCGGCCGTATGCAGGCCGACGCCAAAGCCCATTTCGCGCAGCTCGCGTGCCAGTTGTGGCAGTTTGGGCTCGCTCAACGGCTCGCCGCCGGAAAACACCACACCATCCAGCAAGCCTTGCCGGCTGCGCAGCCAGGCCTTGATGGCAGGCCAGTCATAGGACGCATATCGTTCCTGTAGATGCGGGTTGTGGCAGTAGCTGCAGCGCCACGGGCAACCGGCGATGAACACCACCGCAGCGAGCTGGCCCGGCCAGTCGACGCTGGAAAACGGCACCAGTCCGGCCAGTGCCGGGGCATCTGGCCCCGCTGTGCCCGCTGGTGGCACTTGATAGCACTGGGGGCGGCCATTCTCGCCTGTTGGATGCATGTGGTTCACGGCGGATTATCCATGGCTGGCGGTTGCGAGCGGCTTGGCTGGTGTCCAGCGCAACGGTTGCTGCAGAAAGAAACGCCGCTCGTTGAACTCGCCCTGTTTGCCCGGGTTGAATGAGGCCACCGGGCGGTGATAGCCCATCACGCGCGTCCACACCTCGCAGCGCGTGCGTTGCGTGTCGGCAAGCAGGCGGGTTGGTGGTTTTTCCATCGTCACTGACCTCATGGTTTGTCCTCGGGCGGGTGCTGCTTTGCTGCCAGGGTTGCGCTGGCGGGCTATCCGGACGGGCGCCGCGGTAGCAGATCGACCAGCCGCAGTGAAATGCTAGCACCGCTTGTTGGGGCTGAAATCGCTGCCACTGCGCTATCTGCACGAAGCTTGACCCGAATCAAATGCGGCGGATTTACCCGGTGACCGTGACATGCCCGCGTGCTTGATTTGCCCGGGTTGCGCATGCCGCAGGCGAGCGCAGCGGGGCTATCTCGCGGTGGCGAGGTCGCGGAATCAAGCCGGAAGGGGGCGCTGCGTCAGCTGCAAAACCCGGCTAGCTCCCGGGCCGGGCGGGCAGATGCCGGGGCATGCACCGCAGCTGTGTGTGGGGGGCGAGCGCTCAGCGCCCGTAAAACTTCAGGTACTCGATCAGTCTGGCATCGGTCCAGTAGCGGCTGTCGTGCCCGCCGGGGCCGGTAGACCATTGCACGTCGCGCTTTTGTTTGCGCAGGATGCCGGCCAGCGCCTGATTGGTGGCAAACAGCGGGTCATCACGGCCGCAGTCAAGCCAGATTTTCAGCCCGCCCAGCGCGGGGCTTTCGGCCAGCAGCAGCGGGTCACGCTCGGCGCGCGAGGTGGGCAGCGGGTAGAGCCAGCCGCCGGTATAGCCGGGGTTGACCGCTGCGCTGTGCCCACCCACACGGGCATAACGCTCGGGGTAGCGGAAGGCGGCTACCAGCGCGGCATAACCGCCCATCGAGATGCCGCCTATCATGCGGCCCTCGCGGTCGCTGCGTGCGGCCCAGTGCTGCTCGACCCAGGCTGGTACGTCCTGCACCAGATAGTCCTGATAGCGGCCGCCGCCTTGCCCGTCGGCCAGCGGCGCGTGGTCGTTGTCGTTCAGGTTGAGGCCGAAGCTGTTGTCGAGCTGCGGTGCGACGATGATCAGCGGTTTGATCTCACCGGCAGCAATCAGGTCATCGGCAATGTCGCCCAGTGCCAGATGGTTCATCAACGCATACTCGTTGTTGCCCTTGCCATGCAGGAAGTACAGCACCGGGTAGCGCTTGGCCGGGTCATAATCCGGTGGCAGGTAAACATACAGCCGCATGTCGCGCTGCAGTGCGGCGCTGTGCATGACGGCTTTTTCATAATGCGGGTCGGCCAGTGAGGCACTGGCAACGGTTGCCAGCAGCAGGGCGGCCAGCCAGCGTGCGGCGCTCATTCGCTCACCTGCCACAGACGGAAGTTGTCGAAATAGACGCTGCCGAGTTCACCGCGCGATTCCACCCATTGCTCGAACATCAGATGGAAGGCGTAGCTGCTGGCAAAGGTCAGCCGCTTGTGCTGCCAGTGGCCGTTGTCGATCAGCTTGACCGGGAATTGCTCGCCATCGGTGCCGGCGATCCAGGTATGGCGGCCGGGGTATTGCTTGCTGTAGCCGACCACCCCGCCGCAATCGAGCTGGCAGCGCCCCAGGTAATCGAATTCCAGCAGGTAGCGACCGGCGGGAAAACGCTCGCGGGTAAAGGCGTCACCGCCAAAAGTCTTGTCGAAGGGCTGGGCCACCTTGTTGCCGCTGCGCAGCGGGTCGGCCGTGATGCGGGTGACGATGGCGCGTCCATCCGGCCCGTCCTGCCCCACCCACTGCGCCAGATCGCGCTCGAAGTTTTCCTCGAAAACCAGCCGGTCGGCGTGTGCGTTTGCCGCGCATAACAGCCCCAGCCAGATCATGATGCTGCGCATGGCACCCCCTGTCTTGTCCTTGTGCTGTCACTTTAGGCCGGTCGCGCGCGCGTCGGGGTGGCAAATCGGCAGCAGGAATGTGCAGAACGGCAAAACCCGCATGAATGATCGGCGCCCAGGGTTTACCGCCATGCCGTTCCGGCCCACAGTGGTGCAAACCCTGATCCAAGGAGGGCGGCCATGGCCAAGCCCGGCGTCAATCGCTATACGGTGTACACGCTGATCGGCCCCTTCGTGGCCTTTTTCTGCGTGTTCACGCTGTGGCCCATGTTGTACAACATCTATCTGTCCTGCCACTGGTTCGACCTGCCCACCGGCGACATGGACTGGGTGGGGCTGGACAACTTCCGTGCGCTGGCGCACGACGCCACTTTTGCCCAAGCCATGCGCAACACCTTGCGCTATCTGCTGCTGGTGCCGTTATTGCAGGTGGGGGCGCTGGGGCTGGCGCTACTGGTGAACCAGCCTTTGCGTGGCGGCGCCTTTTTCCGCGCTGCCTACTATGTGCCGGTACTGATTGCGGTATCGATTGCCGGCGTGGTGTGGCAACAGATTTTCCATTATGACGGCGTGCTCAATGCCGTGCTCGACAGTGTCGAGCTGCTGCCGGACAGCCAGCCGGACTGGCTGGGCAACCCGGCCACCGCGCTGTATGCAGTCACCACCTTTGCGTTCTGGAAGCACGCCGGCTATTACATGGTGCTGTATCTGGCCGGCCTGCAGACGGTGCCGCGCGAATTGCACGAGGCTGCCACGCTGGATGGCGCCAACGCGCTGCAGCGCTTTCGCCACGTCACCCTGCCCACCTTGCAGCCCTATCTGTTGCTGTGCACGGTGCTGTCCACCATTACCGCGCTCAAGGTCTTTCAGGAGGTGCTGGTGTTGACCAAAGGCAGCCACGAAACGCTGACCGTGCTCTATTACACCTATGCCACCGCGTTCAGCGGGCAGAACCTGGGCTTGGCGGGTGCCGCGGCGCTCATCCTCACATTGGCGTGCTTGCTGCTGGCGGCGCTGCAGTTCCGCCTGTTTGGTGAACGCCTGTTGCAAGCGAGGGTGCAATGATGCGGCGCGACCTGATGCAACGCGGCTGGCTGTTGCTGCGCTACGCCGCATTGCTGCTGCTGACCGTGGTGGCGGTATTCCCCTTCCTGTGGGCGCTGCTGATTGCCGTGTCAGCACAGGGCACCGATGCTGCGGCGCTGTATGGCGGCGCCAACAGCCCGTTTACCCGCCCCGGCACTGGCGTGATGCTGGCCGGGCTGCAGGCGCAGCTGGATCGCTTCCATTTCACGCCGTTCTGGTTGTTGCGCGTGTTCGATGCCATGCCGTTCACGGATTATCTGGGCAATTCGCTGCAACTGGCGCTGGAAACCGTGGCCGGCGTGTTGTTGCTGTCCATTCCGTGCGGCTATGCGCTGGCGCAGCACGACTTTGCCGGCAAACGCTGGTTGTTCCTCGCGTTGATGGCCACCCTGATGCTGCCGATGGAGGTCAATCTTGTCCCCAACTTCATCACCAGCGCGCGGCTGGGCCTGCTCGATACGCATGCCGCAGCGGTGCTGCCCAATATTGCAGCAGCGCTGGGCGTGTTCATCATGCGGCAGGCCTTTCTGCGATTGCCGACCGAGATGCTGGATGCCGCACGGGTCGATGGCGCCAGCGAATGGCAGCTGCTGTGGCGCATCGCCATGCCGCTAACCCTGCCGGCGGTGAGCACCCTGGCGATTTTCAGTTTTGTGCTGGCGTGGAACGACTACCTGTGGCCGGCCGTGGTACTGAGCGACCGGGCCAAGCTGCCGCTGGCGGTGGGCATTTTCAACGACCTGACCGGGCCGTTCGCGACCTCGGCCAATCTGGCCATGGCCGCGGTAGTGCTGGCCATCGCGCCGGTGCTGGCCGGCTTTGCGCTGACGCAGCGTCTGTTCTTTCGACTCAACTAGTCCGGACGGCTGTCCATGCATGCGCAATTGCGACAAATCACTGCATCACACTCGGACATTCATTTCATTGCTTTATCACCGCAGCATACGTAGCGGGAAATTGGCGAGCAATTCCAACAAGCCACTGCGAGGGCGTTGCCGATTCCCGACACGATAACCCTATGGATGGATGAGGCAATATGCAAACCAGAAACCTGATCGCGCTGGGGGCGGCCGCGCTGTGCGGCGTCGCCGCTTATGCGCAGGCGGCCTACCCGGCGTGGGCCGAGGGCAATACCTACACCGCTGGCACCTATGTCAGCTACAACGGCCACGACTATGTGGCGCTGATTACCCACACCGCCTATGTGGGCGCAGGCTGGACACCGGTGGTCACGCCGACCCTGTGGAAAGACCTTGGCCCGTCGAGTGGCAGCGCCACCCCGGTGCCGACTGCAACGCCGAAGCCGACCACGGCGCCAACGTCTGCGCCGACAGCCACGCCCAAGCCCACGGCCGCGCCAACGGTCACCCCGACGCCGGCTGGCTGCACCTTTACCAACTGGACCGAGGGCGTGATTTATCAGTTGGGCGCAGTGGTGAAGTACCTGCCCAACGGCCAGTTCTACAAGGTGGTGCAAGTGGCCGGCAACGGCAGCGATGCCACCAACCCGACCATCAGCACCTGGTACTGGCAGCCCACCACGTGTGGTGGCGTCACCCCGGCACCGACGGCCACCCCCAAGCCCACCAGCACGCCAGTGCCGACCGTCACGCCGACCCCGGCCCCGGGCTGCAATTACGTGACCTGGACCAGCGGCGTGATCTATCAGCTGGGTACCATCGTCAAATACCCGGCCAATGGTCAGTACTACAAGGAAGTCGCCGTCGGCAGCAATGGCAGCGACGCCACCGACCCGACCATCAGCACCTATTACTGGCAACCGACTACCTGCGGCAATGGCCCTACGCCGGTGCCGACCGCAGTGCCTACCCCCGGGCCGACCCCGGTGCCGGGCAAGCTGGGCAAGATCGTTGGTGGCTACTGGCCGTACTGGCCGTCTTCGCCGGTCCGCATCAAGGACGTCAATCCCAACTACAACCTGATCTATCTGTTTGCAGCCGTGCCGGAAGGCGGTGCGCCGGGTACCACCGGCCGGGTGATCTGGAACGCGCCGGGCAACGGCCGTGGCGCGGCTGACAATCTGGTGTCGGACATCCAGTATGCCCGTGGTGTGCAGGGTCGCCGCATCATCCTGTCGGTAGGCGGCGCAGGCAATGGCATGAGCTTCCCGAACCGCACCAAGTCGCAGAACTTCGTCGACAGCATCGTCGGTATCTATAACCAGCTGGGCGGTTTCGACGGTCTGGACTGGAATACCTTCGAGGGCAGCCAGGCACCAGATACCGGTGAAATGATCTGGATCAGCCAGGAACTGAAGCGCCGTTATGCGGGCTTCATCATCTCGGCCCCGCCGGCACCGTGGAACTCGGTAGACAAGACCTTCTGCCAGACCATGGTGCAGTCCGGCGCACTCGATTACTGCGCACCGCAGTACTACGACGGCCCGAACCTGGCCGATCCGGCCTACGTGGTGAACAGCGTCAACGAGTGGGTGGGCCTGATTGGCGAGACGCATCTGGTGGTTGGTCTGGGCGTGAACAGTGCCACCAACTACATGAGCATCGACCAGGCTGTATCGACCTGGAAGCAGGTCAAGGCGGCGCACCCCAATCTGCTGGGCGCGTTTGACTGGCAGATCGGTACTGACGAAGAACAGGGCTGGCCGTTTGCCAACCAGCTCAAGCCGCTGATCAATCCTTGATCGGTAGTGTTTGATGAAAAAGGGCACGCCCAGGCGTGCCCTTTTTCATTGCAGTGACCCGTCCTGAAATACGTTGACACTTTTCCCCTCACACAAGGACAAGTGTCATGGAATCAAAGATCAAGCGCACACAACGGGACTACACCCTCGCCTTCAAACTGGCTGTCGT
>NZ_FWXD01000014.1 GCF_900176275.1 Andreprevotia lacus DSM 23236
TGTTGCGCAGCAAGCAACCGGCCTTGGTGCGTCAGGAGTTGTGGGGCGTGTTGATTGCCTACACCTTGTTGCGACGGCTGATGCGTCTGATGGCGGAGCAGCTGCAGGTGGCCCCGCAGCGAATCGGCTTTCATGTTGCAGCGATGGCGATCATCGATCTACTGCGCTTTGCGCCCTTGGAGTCTGCTGGAAACCTGCCTAAACGACTGGCATTGCTCTTTGAACAGGCACGGTTATTCGTGCTGCCGCCTCGGCGCGAGGGGCGGACTTATCCTCGAGTGGTCAAACGGCGTTCGGCGAAATACCCAAACAAAAATGCCAGTCAGGCTTAACTGACTGGCATTACGGCATGGCCGGGTTTTTTGTTGCTACGCCAGTGCTTGCCTCCCTCAAACCGCTTCAGGATCGGCTTCCTTGCGTGTGCCATCTGCCGCAGCGGCAGGCGGCCTGGCTGCTGCCGGCTGGCGTGCGGTGGCCGTCTTGGCGCGGGCGGGTTTGGCTGCCGGGGTCTTGGGAGCTGCGGGCTTTGCCGCCGCCGGTTTTGCGGCGGTGGGTCTCGGGGCCGGCTTGACTGCAGCCGATGGCTGCGCAGCGGCGGTGGCCGCAACCGGCTTCGCCGCTGCAGTACTGGCACTTACAGTCTTGCCAGCCGCTGCCTTGGGTGCAGCCGCCTTCGGCGCCGCAGCTTTCGCCGCCACCGGTTTGGCTGCTGCGGGTTTTGCCGCAGCAGGTTTGGCGGCCACGGCTTGCGCTGCCGGCGCGGGCCGGACTGCGGCACCAGGTTGGGGCTTGGCCGGCGACCTGGCCGCGTCGGCCGGGCCGACCACGTCGGCAGTTACCCAGCCTTCCGGCAACGGCTGCACCGAGGGGTCGTAGCTGATGTCCAAGCGCTGGGCATGCTCCTGCGCGAACTTGAGGCCGACATCGAAGCCGATGCGGAACAGCGTGTGCATATTGGAATACGACCAGTCGAACATCTGCTGCCAGCGCTCGGCCGGCAGGTCCTTGCTCAGCAACGGTACCTTCAGCAGCGCGCGTTTGGCGCTACCGTCCGGCTTGCGGTTGTGCACCAGCTCGAACAGCTTGAGGTCATCGCGGGCGATTTCGGTCAGCGGGGTGATGATGGACATCACCCATGCGTCGTACAGGCTGGTCGGCGCACGCAGCAATTGCTCGGCGCCCAGCACGTCGAACACGATCAGCGTATCGACATCGCTGCACGGGCCATGATCGGCCAGCAGCGCCTTGAAGTTGAGCGTGTCGATGGCGGCGCCCTCGATGTAGCGCTCGATCTTGCCGTCCTTGCCCGGCAGCTCGGTCGGCGGGTACAGGAAGGGGAAGGACAGCGCGGCGCGGAAATGCGTGGCATCGACATCCTTGCCGTGCCAGATGGTCATTTCGTGGCGATCAAGGTTGTAGGCATTCAGGTAGAAATGACCATTGAAGTCGCGCATCCTGGCGAAATCGACCACCTCTTCGACAAAGGGCACATGCGCGCAGAGGCCCAGGCTATCGGCGCTCAGGTCACTCGGCGTGGCAATGGCCCACATCAGTTGCTGCCAGTCGCTCCAGATGCGAAAGCCCGGGCTGATGGCATGCAATTGCTCGACCAGCTGCGCATAGGGCGATGCATTGAGCTGCTGGCGGAACAGGTCGGCCAGCACGCCGGGCTTGTTGAATATCTTGTAGTTGATCGGGTAGGCGTTGTAGATCGGATCGGCCACGCCCATCTGCACGATGTTGGCGAGCGCTTCGATCGGCGTGCCGCCCTTGGGTGCGGCATAGAGCAGGCCGATCAACGCGCCGGCGCCGGAGGTGGAAATCACGTCGAAGTCGACCTTCTGGCGCAGCATGGCCGCCAGCGCGCCAGCCATCAGCGGCATGTTCGGGGCGCCACCGCCGATCACCAGCGCCTTCTTGTGTTGCGACATCGCATGATCCTTGTTGTTTGCACTGCAACAAGAATAGCCACGCTTGCATGAAATTCCAGTGAAACACGGCCTTGGCGTCAGTAGAACGGCGCTTCGCCCTCCGGCCGTGTCTTGAAACGGCGGTGCAGCCAGTAATACTGGCTGGGAAATGCGCGCACCTGCGCTTCGATAAAGGCATTCATGCGCGCGGTATCCACCACGTCATCCCCGGCAGGAAAATCCTGCCACGCCGGATAGAAGCGGCAGACAAAGCGATTGCCCTCCAGGGTCGTGATCATGGGCACCACCGCCGCCCCGGACAAACGTGCCAGCTTGCCCATGGCTGGCACCGTGGCCGTCGGCACGCCAAAGAACGGCACAAAGATCGATTCGCGCGGCCCCAGATCCTGGTCGGGCAGGTAATAGAACGAGATATCATCGCGCAGCGCCTTGACGATGGGGCGGATGCCATCGTTGCGGCGCACCAGCAGCGTCTGGCCAAAGCGGCTGCGCCCGGCCAGCAACAGCTCGTCGAACGGGTTCTCATGCGAGGCCGAATACATGCTGCAACCCCACACATCGTGGCTCAAGCGGATACCCCCGGCATCCAGCCCGAGAAAATGCGGCGCCAGCAAGATGACGGGCTGCTTGCCGTGCACCGCCTTGTAGTGCTCGTAACCCTCGTAATGCACCAGCTTTTCCAGACTGCGCGCACTACCGAACCACAACTTGCCGTAACTCAGCACACAGCTGACCAGCTCGCGATAATGCCGGCGCAACAGGCTGCGATGGGCCGCGTCATCAAGCCCGGGAAAGCAGATGCGCATATTCACCAGCCCGATCTGGCGACGGCGCTTGACCAGCAGATACAACAACTCGCCACAGAGCGCTGCAACCGTGCGCAGCACCGGCATGGGCAGCCAGGCCAGCACGCGGAACGGCAACGCCAGCAGCCGCGCGCGCCAACTGAGTACCGGCGCGGGTAGCAACGCGCGCGTCATGTGCGCAGCTCCGGCGCCGCCGGTGCACCCGCTGGCTGTTTATAACGGTTGTAGCTCCACAGATATTGCGTGGGTGCCAACCGGATCAGGTTTTCGATCTGCGCGTTCATCCGTGCGGCATCAGCTGCCGCATCGCCGTCGAACTCGCACTGCATGGGCAACACATGCAGGCGATAGCCCCGCCCCCAGCCCAGACGTTCGGCAAAACAGAACAGCACGGTGGCATTGAACTGGCGCGCCAGCCTCGGCAACAAGGTCATGGTGTAGGCCGGCCGCTCGAAGAACGGCGCCCAGACGCCATCGCCGCCGCCCGGCGCCTGATCGGGTAGCAGATAGACGGTCTGACCGGCCTTGAGCGTTTTGAGCAACAGGCGTACACCCTTGGCGTTGGCCGGTGCGGCCAATCCCTTCTCGCGGTCGCGCGAGGCCAGCATCAAGGGCTCCAGCGATTTGATCTTGGGCGGGCGATATAACGCAGCCAGCTGCCGGTCGATGCTCATGCTGATGTGGATGCCGCAGGCTTCGATGCCCCCCAGATGCGGCGATACGAAGATGATGGGCTCGGGTCGCGCCAGCGCCGCCTCGACATGCTCCCAACCCCGCCGCTCGGTCACCAGATCGGCCACGCGCTGCGCCGGGCGCAGCCAGTGCACCGGCATTTCCAGCGCCGCCTTGCCCAGCTCGGACACACTGCGCCGCAACAACCGGTTATAATCTACGCCATTTTTAGCAAGTTTCGACTGCCCGAGGTTCTCGGCCAGGCGCCGGCGATAGGCTGGGTCCAGCACCCAGGCCAGCCAGCCCAGCAAGGTGCCCAGTGCGTGGTACAGCCACAGCGGCAACCAGGCCAGCGGTCGAAGCAAGCGAACAAGCATGTTGTATCCATGAATAGGCAGCAGGCAGGATTTTATCGGCTTTGCGCCCGTCAAGACACTTAGGAGCCCCGCGCGCCCATGAAAGAATTCCTGTTTACCTCCGAATCGGTTTCCGAAGGCCATCCGGACAAGGTTGCCGACCAGATTTCCGATTCCATTCTCGACGCCATCCTGAGTCAGGACAAAAATGCGCGCGTGGCGGCCGAGACCCTGGTCAATACCGGTCTGGTGGTGCTGGCGGGTGAAATCACCACCACAGCCAATATCGACTACATCCAGATCGCGCGCGACACCATCAAGCGCATTGGCTACGACCACAGCGACATCGGCTTCGACTACAAGACCTGCGCCGTGCTGGTGGCCTATGACAAGCAAAGTCCGGACATCGCTCAGGGCGTGGACGAAGGCGCGGGGCTGGATCTGGATCAGGGTGCGGGCGACCAGGGCCTGATGTTCGGCTATGCCTGCGACGAAACCCCGCAACTGATGCCGGCCGCGATCTACTACGCGCACCGCCTGATGCAGCGCCAGTCCGAACTGCGCAAGGACGGCCGCCTGCCGTGGCTGCGCCCCGACGCCAAGTCGCAAGTCACGCTGCGCTACGACGCCGAAACCGGCAAGGTGCTGGAAGTCGACACCATCGTGCTGTCCACCCAGCACCACCCGGATGTGTCGCACGCACAATTGTCCGAAGCCGTGATTGAAGAAATCATCAAGCCGGTGCTGCCGGCCGAATGGCTGAAGAACCCGAAGTATCTGGTCAACCCGACCGGTCGCTTCGTCATCGGCGGCCCGATGGGCGATTGCGGTCTTACCGGCCGCAAGATCATCGTCGATACCTACGGCGGTGCTGCACCGCACGGCGGCGGCGCGTTCTCGGGCAAGGACCCGTCCAAGGTCGACCGCTCGGCGGCCTACGCTGGCCGCTATGTCGCCAAGAACATCGTGGCTGCCGGTATTGCCAAGCAATGTCTGGTACAAGTGTCCTACGCGATCGGTGTATCGAAGCCGGTGTCGATCATGGTCGATACCTGGGGTACCTCGAAGCTGACCAACGAGCAGATCGTCGGCCTGATCGAGCGCCATTTCGACCTGCGCCCGAAGGGCATCGTGCAGATGCTGGACCTGCTGCGCCCGGTGTACACCCGCACCGCGTCGTACGGCCACTTCGGCCGCGAAGAGCCGGATTTCAGCTGGGAACGCACCGACAAGGCCGAAGCACTGCGCGCCGACGCGGCCAAGCTGTAAGAGCCGCATGCAACGATACGGGGTGGCTTGCCACCCCGTTTTTCATGGAAAACAGCAATGCAACAACTGAACCCCAACGATCTGGCCGCCTGGCTGGCCGATGACAGTCGCGCAAAACCCGTGCTGCTGGACGTGCGCGAAAGCTGGGAAATCGCCCAGTGCCAGCTGCCCGGCATCACGCACATCCCGATGAATGAAATTCCGGTGCGCCAGCAGGAGCTGGACCCGGACGCGCCGACGGTGGTGATCTGTCATCACGGCATGCGCAGCTATCAGGTGGCGATGTTCCTGGAGCGTAACAACGGCTTTGCGCAGTTGTTCAATCTGGCCGGCGGCGTGGCCGCATGGGCCGATCAGGTCGACCCGGCTTTTCCGCGTTATTGACCGGAAACGGTGTCCAGCCCGCGCGCTACATCACGCAGCGCGTGTGAGGTCGGTGCCAGTGCGGCCAGCAGGTGCTCGGCCGCACGCTCGGGCCGCGCATGGCCGCACATGAAGATGTCCAGCGCCGCGTAGCCGTGCTCGGGCCAGGTGTGGATGCTGATGTGTGATTCCATCAGCAGCAACACCCCGGTCACGCCCTGGCCGACGCCAAAGGCATGAAAGTGCGCAAATAGTGCCGTGGCACCTGCTGCTGCCGCTGCGCCACGCAAGACCTCCTCGATGCCGGCTGCATCACTCAAGCGTTCCGGCGCAATACCGTGCGCGTCCAGCAACAAATGCCGCCCGCAGGCGGCATGTACGACCTCGTTCACGCACACACTCCCGCGCTCACTTGTGCCCGCCGCCGTAAGACCAACCGCTGCCGCCGCTGTGATAGCCGCTGCTGCCCCAGCCACGACCGGCGCTGCCGTGGGCTCCCGTCTGAAAACCGTTGATGCCGGTGGAAACCAGCACCACCACGATGGCATAAATGACGTAAAAAAAACGCGACATTAATCCTTGAACTCCCCTGAAGCCGGCCACCACAGCAAAAAGCCGGCAATCAGCGTGACGAAGAAGATGCCGTCCCCGTCGTCGGATGCCAACCACAGCGGCACGTTGATCAGCAGCAGCACCACGATAGCGACGATGCAAGCCACTTTCAGCGACTCGCTTGTGCCGGATTCTGCCGGCTGCGGCATGCTGCCCTGCGCCTTGCCGAACCACTGGCCGATCTGCTGCGCCGGCACCGGTTTGGCCAGCGACCAGCCGGCCTCGCTGCTGGTGCTTTCCTTGGTCAGCTTGCCCATGGGGCCGGTGTAGTCGGCAATGTGCGTGACATCACCCACCTTGGCACGCCAGTTGAACGCGCCAACGGCGTAGTTGACCACGGCGGCGTAGTTGTACAGATTCTTGTAGTCCTGCTGGCGATAGCTGGCCTCCAGCGCGGTAAAGCGCTCGGGCCATTCGTCCAGCACCATCACGCGCTCCCAGCCCTCGGCGGTTTCGACCAGCCACTGGAAGCCACGATTGACGTTGTACAGCAGGTATTCAGTCCACTGCGATGACGGGTCGTCGCGCTCGCTGCAGCGCAGCACACCGATCACGCTCCACGTCAGCCCGTCGATCTTGCCCTCGTCCCCCGGCGACAGCGTGGTGCGCACGCGCTCCAGCTGTGTGACCTTCTGCAGCACCTCGGCCTTGTCGCCGGTGCAATCGACCTGCGCCTGGCATTGCGGACAGATGATCTGGGTGGCGCGGCCAGCCTGATACTTGAGCGGCCCGCCGCAGCTGGGACAATCGAGCACATTGCTGCGCCCCGGCATGCGCCCGGCGGTCTCGGCGATCTTGTCCGGCTCGCGCGTGAGCTGGCACTGCATGCCTTCCAGCGTGACCGCCTCGCCCAGATAGAGTTTGGCCGGGCCATCCGAGTAATCCAGCGTCAGGAACTGCTTGCCGCTGCGCGCGTCGGCCACGCGCGCCTGCCAGCCCTCGCCGACACGGAACGGCAGTTCGCCCTCGCCACCGGTACAGCGCGCTGTGCGCACATCGCAGAAGATGAAGCTGCGGCCATCACGGTTGTAACGTACCTCGGGCCGCAGCGATTCGAACGCCGGCGCGTCCGGCGCCGGGCCGAGGTCGCTGGTCATCACGTACTGGCCCGATGCATCGGCCAGCCAGGCGGCACTGCCGTCGTCGAACCAGACGTACCACTCGTTCCACAGCCCGTCCTCGTAGCGCAACTGGATACGGCCGACCACGCTGAAGTGGCGGCCCTGCCAGTTGCCCGACGTGCCGATCTGGATGCGGCTGTAGTCCTCCAGCACCGCACTCATCTTGCCCTGATCGCGCACGCTGTCCGCATCGCGCAGCAAGGTGCTCTGGCAATAACTGCAAACCGCCATCACCGATGCGGCAGAACGGAATACGACCTCGGCGCCACAGGCAGGGCAAGGGGTACGATACATGCAGGATTAACCGATCAGTTTCTTGAGGACTTCCGCCTTGGCGGTATCGAAATCAGCCTGCGTGATCAGGCCCTGATCCAGCAAACCCTTGAGCTGCGCCAGCTTGGCCTGCAGCGGGTCGGCCGCTGCCGGCGCTGCTGCCGCCGCCACACCAGCAGCGGCCACGACCGGCGCGGCCTGCTGTACCTGCGGGTTGACCACACCCTGCATCGCGTTGCCCATCACCTGGCCAAAACCCACGCCGGCAGCCAGCCCGGCGCCCAGACCGGCCAGGCCGCCTTCGTTCTGCGCAGCCAGCGGGATCGCCTGTGCGGTCTGGTACTGGGTGAACTTCTGCATGTCGCCCACCATGCCCATGCTGATCCGGGTATCGATGGCTTTTTGCAGTTCTTCCGGCAGCGAGATGTTCTCGACCGCGAAGTTGTCCAGTGCCAGGCCATACTTGGCAAAGGTCGGTGCCAGCACTTCGCTGATCTTTTCCGCCATCAGGCCCTGGTTGCCCGCCATGTCGAGGAAGGGCACGCCCGAGCCACCGATGGCAGTGGTCATCGATGACACCACCAGATTGCGCAGTTGCTGCTCCAGGTCATCGCGCGTGTAGATATCGCGCGTACCGCTGATTTCGCTGAAGAACAGCTTGGGGTCGACCAGCTTGTACGAATACACGCCGAAAGCGCGCAGGCGCACCATGCCGAAGTCGGCATCACGCACGGTGATCGGTTGCGGCGTACCCCACTTGCGGCCCAGCTGCACTCGGGTGCTGAAGAAGTACACATCGCTCTTGAAGGGGGACTCGAACAGCTTGTCCCAGTTCTTCAGGTAGGTGAGCACCGGCAGCGTTTGCGTGGTGAGCTTGTGCATGCCGGGGCCGAACACGTCGGCCACCTGGCCTTCGTTGATGAACACCGCCAGTTGCGACTCGCGCACCGTCAGGCTGCCGCCGTTCTGGATTTCCATCCCTTCCATGGGGAAGCGCCACGACAGCACGCCATCGCCGTCCTCGTTCCACTGCAGGACGTCTATAAACTGCTTCTTGATGAATGAACCGAGACCCATGACTACACTCCTGAGGTCAGTTGGGAAGAAATAAAGCGCGGCCAGAAAAGCCCTGCTGGCTGTGTTGCGCGCGCGGGTATTGTCAGCGCCCCATCTAGGACAGGCAGGCCGCGTTGGCGATCCCGACCACCAGCGCAACGGTGCCGATCAGCGCGCCCATGGCGACGTTGTTCTGCTCCAGCGCTTCGTTCATGCCGCGTATCACGTGCGACAACACCAGATAAGCCAGCAACTGCACCACCATGGCGCCGCCCGCCCACGCCAGAAAGGGCAGATAGCTGGCATGGTAAATGGCCGTAGCCGCCAATGTCAGCGTAAAGCCCAGCAGTGCGCCGCCAAAGCTGAGCGCGGCAGCCACCTTGCCCTGCCGGATCAGGCCCAGCTCATCGATGGGGGTGACCTTGCAATACACCACGGCAAACACCGCCAGCAGTGCAAAGATGGTCATCAGGTAGATCAGATAGGCGTAGAGCTGTTGTAACATGCCGCAGTCCTTGCGATATGTGGCGTAATCGCCGTCAATATTAAGTCAGATTCTACCGGAGCGCATTTGGATCGCATTCTTGTCCTGTCGGTATTTGTGGTGGCGTCGTGCGGATTGGCGTACGAGCTGATTGCCGGCGCACTCACCAGCTACCTGCTGGGCGATTCGGTGTTGCAGTTTTCCAGCATCATCGGCTGCTATCTGTTTGCCATGGGCGTGGGCTCGCACCTTTCCAAGTATGTGAAGGAAGAGCGCACGCTGGCGGCCTTTGTCGAGATCGAACTGCTGGTCGGCCTGATCGGCGGGCTGTCGGCCACCGTGCTGTTTCTGGTGTTTGCGTGGGCTTCGGCGCCGTTCCGCAGCGTGATGTATGCGCTGGTGTTCTGCATCGGCGTGCTGGTGGGCATGGAAATCCCGCTGGTGATGCGGGTGATGAACGCACGCCAGGCCGAATTCAAGGAGCTGGTCAGCCGCGTGCTGACCTTCGATTATCTGGGCGCGCTGGCGGTGTCGCTGCTGTTCCCGCTGGTGCTGGCGCCCAAGCTGGGCATGGCGCGCACCGGGCTGTTGTTCGGCGTGCTCAATGCTGCGGTTGCCATGTGGACCTGCTGGGCCTTCCGCCGCGACATCCCGCAGCTGGCCGGCAAGCTGGGCCGCGCCGGGCTGGTGCTGCTGGCGCTGCTGACTGCGTTTGCCTTCTCGGACAAGCTGACCACCTTGGCCGAAAAGGGCCTGTTCGGCGACGACGTGATCCATGCCGAAACCACGCGCTACCAGCGCATGGTGGTAACACGCTGGCATGACGACCTGCGCCTGTACCTGAACGGCAACCTGCAGTTCTCCAGCCGCGACGAGCACCGCTATCACGAGGCACTGGTACACCCGGTGCTGGCCAGCCTGCCGTGGGCCAAGCGCGTGCTGGTGCTGGGCGGCGGCGATGGGCTGGCACTGCGCGAAATCCTGCGTTACCCGAATATCGAGCATGTGACCCTGGTTGATCTCGACCCCGCCATGACCACGCTGTTTTCCACGGCGCCCATGCTGACCGCGCTGAACAAGGGCTCGCTCAAGGACAAGCGCGCCACGGTGGTGAATGCCGATGCAGCGCAATGGCTGGAGGGCAACGCCGAGACCTTCGACGCCATCATCATCGACTTCCCCGACCCGACCAACTTCGCGCTGGGCAAGCTGTATTCGGTGCCGATGTACCGGCTGGTGCAGCGCCACCTGGCCGAGCACGGGCTGGCGGTGGTGCAATCGACGTCACCCTACTTTGCGCCCAAGAGCTATTGGTGCATCGACGCCACCCTGCGCGAGGTGGGCTTCAATACCTGGCCCTACCACGCCTATGTGCCATCGTTCGGCGAGTGGGGCTTCATCCTGTTCAGCAAGACGCCCAATTACCAGCCGCCCGAGCACTACGCCTTGCCGATGCGCTTTCTGGATGCCGACAGCACACGGCTGATGTTCCAGTTCCCGGCCGACATGCGGCGGGTGCAAGTGGAGCCGAACCGGCTCAACTCGCAATCGCTGGTGCATTACTTCGAAGAAGACTGGCATAACGTGCTGCGATGAAGCGCCGCGACTTCCTGCTGCTTTCGGCCGGCATGCTGGCCGGCTGTACCCTGCCACCCCGGCTGGCCATCCACCGCTACGCCCCCGGCATGGCAGAAGGCCACGCGCTGCGCGACCGCAAGGCGCTGCCGGCACCATCGGCCGAGCTGCACACCGATGTGCTGATACTGGGCAGCGGCATCGCGGGCCTCACGGCTGGCTGGCGGCTGGCGCAGCAGGGCTACCAGGACTTTCTGCTGCTGAGCGGCCCCGAGCCCCATGGCAACGCCAGCGCTGCGCATCTGGCCGGCACCGATTGCCCGCGTGGTGCGCACTACCTGCCCATACCCGGCATGGCCGCCACGCAGGTACGCGAGCTGCTGGCCGAGATGGGGGTGATCGAGCGCGGCGCCGGCACGCCAGCGCCCTATTACGACGAACGCTCTCTGGTGCACGCGCCCGAAGAGCGGCTGTATCAAAACGGCCAGTGGCACAGCGGTCTGCTGCAGCCGGGCAATGCGGACGAGAACGCGCAGATCAAGCGCTTCTTTGCGCTGGTGGATCAGCTCAAGCAAAAGCGCGGCAGCGATGGCAAACGGATATTCGAAATCCCCAGCGCGCTCGCCTCGCAAGACCCGCAATGGCGCGCGCTGGACCGCATCACCTTCGATGCCTGGCTGGACCGCGAGGGTTATACCTCACCGCAACTGCGCTGGTATCTGGACTACGCCTGCCGCGATGATTTCGGCGCAACCTCGGCACGCACCTCGGCGTGGGCCGGCCTGCATTACTTCTGCAGCCGCGACGGTCGCGCCGCCAATGCCGACAACGACGCGGTGCTGACCTGGCCGGGCGGGCTGAATCCGCTGGCGCGCTACATGCAGCAACGCATCGGCGCCGCGCGCGCCTTGCCGGGGTTGGCGGCCAGGGTGAGCGAGCGCCAGGGCAAGGTCGAGACGCTGGTGTGGCAGCCGCAGCAGCAACGCATGTTGCGCATCCACGCGCGCCGGGTGATCTGCGCGATGCCGCTGCATGTGGCCATCCACGTGGTCGAGGGCATGGGCGCGCTCGGCTTTGACGCCCAAACCCATATGCCGCCCCATGCGCCATGGCTGGTGAGCAATTTCGCTTTTGACCACTTTCCATCCGAGGCGCATGGCGTGCCGCTGGCATGGGACAACGTGGTGTACGGCAGCCGCAGCCTGGGTTACGTGGTAGCCACACACCAGTTGATCCGTGCCGCACGGCCCGAGCAAACGGTATTCACCGCCTATCACGCGCTGGCCGACAACACGCCCGAGGCGGCGCGCCGCTGGCTGCAACAGGCCAGTGATGACGATCTCTATCAACTTGCCGCCACCGATCTGGCCGCCGTGTATGGCTGGAAGCTGTGGCAGAACGCGGCACAGGTGGAAATCACCGTACGCGGCCATGCCATGGCATCGCCCACGCCGGGCTTTTTATCCAATACCGGGCTGGCGGCGCTGCGTGCCTGCGATGGCCCCATCCAGTTTGCCCACAGCGATCTATCGGGCTTTTCCATCTTTGAGGAGGCCGCCTGGTGGGGCGATGCCGCTGCGCGGCGCATCCTGCGGGCATAAAAAGGGGCGCCATGCGCCCCTTTTCATCCTCAAGCAGCGCTAGCGGTCAATCGGCACCGTTGAGGCGCTTTTCCTTGAAATACTTGGTGCCGGCCACCGTCACCTCGGCGGTCAGGCCGTTCTCGGTAAACTGGTAGGCATAGATTTCCGGCGCAATCAGCGCGGCGCCGCTCAGGCCGGCGCCCGAGTCGCCCAGCTTGGCAGCAGCGGTGGCGTCACCCGAGAACGCCCAGCCCGACGTTACGAACTTGTTGTAGGCCTTCTCGCTCATGAACACCAGCACCAGCCGGCTTTCCTTGGCACCAAGGCCCAGACCGGCCTTGATTTGTGCCATGCTCATAAAGGTTTCCTTGCCGTGGCGGATGGCTTCACCTTCACCACCGCCGGCACCGGCAAACACGAACTGCACGCCACCGGTGCGGAATACCGCATAGCCGGCGGCCTTTTCGATGCCGGCCTTGGCTTCCGGGTGCGCAGCGTAGAGTTCTTCCAGCGTGCGCCTGGTGTTTTCACGGATGATGGCGCGGCGCTCGCTCGGGCTTTTCTGGGCTTGCTGTTCGGTCTTGCCGTTGTTCGACTGCGGTGCATCGACCGCCATTGCCGGTACGGCAAGGGCAAGCGACAAAAGACCGGCGATCAGGGTTTGATTGGCAAACATGCGTAAGCTCCTTTGTGTAGGGCAGTGAACCCGTGGACCTAGGTTAGTCCTCATGAGCCAGCGTTTGATCCGTCAAAATGACGGGCGGTTACGGTAAAAATAACTGCCAGCTTTCGCCGGACAAACGGTGATGCATGGATAGCCGATAGTGGCAGTAGCTTGTATCGGGAGTAGACATGAGTCCGGGCCAGACCTTGTTGGCACTGTTGTTGCTGGTGTTGGCCAGCGCGTTTTTCTCGATTGCCGAAATCTCGCTGGCGGCTGCGCGCAAATTCAAGCTGCATGCGCTGGCCGAGCAGGGCAACGCCAACGCCGCGCGCGTGCTGGCGCTGCAGGAAAAGCCGGGTGACTTCTTCACCGTGGTGCAGGTGGCCGTGAATGCAGTGGCCATCCTCGGCGGCATTGTCGGCGAGGCGGGTTTTACCCCCGCCGTCACGCAGACCTTGCTGGCAGCGGGGCTGACCGAACCGCTGGCGGGCCGGCTGGGCTTTCTGGTGGCCTTCCTGCTCACCATCACGCTGTTCATCCAGTTTGCCGACCTGATTCCCAAGCGGCTGGGCCTGTTGATGCCCGAACGCATGGCACTGCTGGTGGTGCGGCCCATGCTGCTGTGTGCGTTGTTGCTGCGACCGCTGGTGTGGCTGTTCGACGGCATTGCCAATCTGTGCTTCCGCCTGTTCGGCCTGCCGGCCAGCCGCAGCGACGCCATCACCTCGGAGGAAATCGTCGCCATGGTCGATGCCGGCACCGTGGCCGGCACCGTGCTCAAGGAGGAGCACCGGGTGATCGAGAACCTGTTCGAGCTGGGCGAGCGCTGGGTGACTTCGGCCATGACACCACGTGATCAGGTGGTGTTCTTCGCGCTGACCGAGGCGCCCGAGGCCATTCGCGCCAAGATCGTGGCCGAACCGCACAGCAAATACCTGCTGTGCGAGGCCGGCATCGACAGCGCCTTTGCCTATCTCGATGCCAAGCACCTGCTGCAGCTACTGCTGGGCGAGCCGCAGGCAGACTTGCTGACAGACCTGCGCCGGCTGGCCGTGCAGCCCTTGCTGGCGGTACCCGATACGCTATCGCTATCCGAATTGCTGGAACGCTTCAAGGAAAGCGGTGAGGACTTCGCGCTGATCGTCAACGAATATGCGCTGGTGGTCGGCGTGATCACGCTGGGTGACGTTACCGGGCAATTGATGGGCGGCCTGCTGGCGCCACTGGAAGACGAGCAGATCGTGCAGCGCGATGCCAGCTCGTGGCTGATCGACGGCATCACGCCCATCGAGGACGTGATGCGCGCGCTGAGTCTGGATGCGCTCCCGGACGAGGAAATGTACGAGACGCTGGCCGGCTTTTTGATGGTGCAACTCAAGCGCATGCCGCGCAAGGCAGAGGCCATTGATTGCGCCGGCTATCGCTTCGAGGTGGTCGATATCGACCATCACCGCATCGACCAGATCCTGGTAACCCGGCTGCCGGTTGGCGGCTGACTCGGCAAAGTGTCGTCAATGGCTTTATAATCCCGCCCACTTCCGAGGAGCGCTGCGAGGCTGCGATCTACCGATCGCCCCCAGGCTCGGATTTCCTGCGACGGCCCACACGGCTGGCGCTTCAACGGCGCTCATCTTTCAACCCGTGCCGGGCGCGGGATGACGGGTGAGCCGCATCCCCCCGGCCACATGCTAAGGACATGCACTGTGGCTGAATTCAACGATTATCACGTTGCCGATATTTCCCTTGCCGCCTGGGGCCGCAAGGAACTGAACATCGCCGAAACCGAAATGCCGGGCCTGATGGCCGTGCGCGACGAATACGGTGCACGCCAGCCGCTGAAGGGCGCGCGCATTGCCGGCTCGCTGCACATGACCATCCAGACCGGCGTGCTGATTGAGGCACTGCAGGCACTGGGCGCCGAGGTGCGCTGGGTATCGTGCAACATCTTCTCGACGCAGGATCATGCCGCTGCGGCCATCGCTGCGGCCGGCACGCCGGTATTCGCCTACAAGGGTGAATCGCTGGAAGAGTATTGGGAATTCACCCACCGCATCTTCGATTTCGGCAACGGCGAATATGCCAACATGATCCTGGACGACGGCGGCGATGCCACGCTGCTGCTGCATCTGGGCGCACGTGCCGAGCAGGACATCAGCCTGGTCGGCCAGCCGACCAACGAAGAAGAAACCGTGCTGTACGCCGCCATCAAGGCGCAGATCGCCAAAGACCCGAAGTGGTATTCCACCCGTCTGGCCGCGATCAAGGGCGTAACCGAGGAAACCACTACCGGCGTGCACCGCCTGTACCAGATGCACGAGCAGGGCAAGCTGGCCTTCCCGGCCATCAACGTCAACGACTCGGTGACCAAGTCCAAGTTCGACAACCTGTACGGCTGCCGCGAATCGCTGGTGGACGGCATCAAGCGCGCCACCGACGTGATGATCGCCGGCAAGGTTGCCGTGGTGCTGGGCTATGGCGATGTGGGCAAGGGTTGTGCGCAATCGCTGCGCGGCCTGGGCGCCACCGTGTGGGTGACTGAAATCGACCCGATCTGCGCGCTGCAAGCGGCCATGGAAGGCTATCGCGTGGTGCTGATGGAAGAAATCGCCGATCAGGCCGACATCTTCGTCACCACCACCGGCAACGTCGGCGTGATCACGCACGATCACATGAAGCGCATGCGCCACAACGCCATCGTCTGCAACATCGGCCACTTTGATTCGGAAATCGAAGTCGCCAGCCTGCGCCAGTACAACTGGGACAACATCAAGCCGCAGGTTGACCACATCGAATTCCCTGACGGCAAGCGCATCATCCTGCTGGCCGAAGGCCGTCTGGTGAACCTGGGCTGCGGCACTGGCCACCCGAGCTTCGTGATGTCCAACTCGTTTGCCAACCAGGTACTGGCGCAGATCGAGCTGTTCACCAAGCTGGAGCAATACCCGGTCGGCGTATACGTGCTGCCCAAGCACCTGGACGAAATGGTGGCCCGCCTGCACCTGAAGAAAATCGGCGCCAAGCTGACCACGCTGAGCGACGAGCAAGCCGCATATATCGGCGTCTCCAAGGACGGCCCGTACAAGCCGGCACACTACCGCTATTGATCGCCGCCCTGCCCCGGCCAGCCGGGGCATGAGCACGATTCATGCTGCACTGAGTACGGCCGGCCACGCACCCGCGTGCCGGCTGTTACCATCATTCAATCCAACGCATTTCAAGGGCACGCTGCATGAGCGCTCCTACTTTCAGTTTTGAATTCTTCCCGCCCAAGACCCCCGAGGGCGCGGAAAAACTGCGCATCACGCGCCAGCAGCTGGCCCAGTTCAAACCGCAGTTTTTCTCGGTGACCTTCGGCGCCGGCGGCACCACGCAGGAAGGTACGCTGAATGCCGTGCTCGATATCCGCAAGGACGGCCTTGCCGCTGCGCCGCACCTGTCGTGCATCGGCAGCTCGCGCGCCAGCATTGCCGAGATCCTGCAGCGCTACCGTGACCACGGCATCCGCCATATCGTGGCGCTGCGCGGCGATATCCCCAGCGGCATGGTTGACGTAGGCGAATTCCGCTACGCCAACGAGCTGGTGGCCTTCATCCGCGAGCAGCATGGCGACTGGTTCCATATCGAAGTGGCCGCCTACCCCGAATACCACCCGCAATCGCAGAATGCCGAGGCAGACCTGCGCAACTTCGTGAACAAGGTGAATGCCGGCGCCGATTCGGCCATCACGCAGTATTTCTTCAATGCCGATGCCTATTTCCACTTCGTGAATGAAGTGCAGGCGCGCGGGGTGAACATCCCCATCGTGCCGGGCATCATGCCGATCCAGAACTTTGCGCAGCTGGCGCGTTTCTCGGATATCTGCGGTGCCGAAATCCCGCGCTGGCTGCGGCTGCGGCTCGCGTCGTTCGGCGACGATACAGCGTCGATCCGCGCCTTCGGCCTCGATTTCGTTACCGAGCTGTCGGACCGCCTGCTGCAGAACGGCGCGCCGGGTCTGCATTTCTACACGCTCAATGCCGCTGGCGCGGTATCGACGGTGTGGCAGCGCCTGGGGTTGTGAGCGCCTGGCCATCGAACCTGCCGCTGTAAATACACCGGCATCAAGAACCCGGCCAAGCCGGGTTCTCGCATGTTTGGGCAAGCGAACCCGCTGCGCTCCCCACTGAATCGATCCCACGCCCCCGCCCTCGCCGCCGCGAGGGAGCCTCGCTGATGCTCGTCAGCGGCTGATTCATCGTGCAATTGGGCGCAAGGCCGCTCCTCATGCGCGCAGGCCGGCGCGGTATTGCTCCGGCGTACAGCCAGCCTGGCGCAGGAACATCGCGCTGAATGCCGAGGCCGTACTGTAGCCAAGGTCAAAAGCGATCTGCTGTATGGTGCGGCCCGACTCCAGCGCGCTGATGGCATGCAGCAAGCGCTGCCGTTGCCGCCAGTCACCCAGGCTCATGCCCAGCTCGCGCTGACAGTAGCGTGCCAGCGTGCGCTCGGTCATGCCCAGCTCCGCCGCCAGTTCATGCTGGGTACGGGTATCGGCCGGGTCATCCTGCAGCCGTTGCAGCAGCCTGGTCAGCACCGGCGAGCTCGGCAGCGGCAGGAAATGCGTTTCGACCGGCGCCAGCGCGAGCTGATCGACCAGCACCTGCGCCAGCCGCAAATCGGCGTCGCTCTTGGGTATGGCCACATCGCGCACGGCAAAGTCATCCAGCAACGCGCGCAGCAGCGGGCTGATCGCCAGGGTGCACGCCTTGGCCGGCAAGGCGCCGCACAGCTCGCGCGCCAGATAGACCGAACGATAGACCAGCGCCTGCGCGTTGTAGCTGCTGTGCGATGCGTTGGGCGGTATCCACACCGCGTAGTGTGGCGGCGACAGAAAGCGCTGGCCGTCGATCTCCAGCTGCATCACACCGCGCGCCACGTAGTTGAGCTGGCCCCAGTCGTGGCTGTGCGCCGCATAATGCGTATCGGCAGGGAATTCGTCGTAGCGGAAATAGACCGGGCAGGGCAACAGCACCTTGATGCCCAGATCGTGCAAGTGATGACGCATCGTCCGTTTTGAATGGCAGCTTGTCCGGAATTCACTATATGCCGCATTACGGACAGATTGAAAATACCGGCATTCCGCAGGAGTTGCGCATGCCTTCCCTCTTTCCCTTGCTGGCCGTGCTGATCTGGTCTGGCAACACCATCGTCAACAAGCTGGCGTCCACCCGCATCGGCCCGGCCGAGATCGGCTTTTATCGCTGGCTGCTGGCCGGGCTACTGTTCACCCCGTTCATGCTGCCGGTGGTGTGGCGCAACCGCGCCGCCATCCGCCCGCAACTGGGCAAGCTGGCGGTACTGGGGACACTGGGCATGGCGGTCTATCAAAGCCTGGCCTACTACGCGGCGCACATGATCAATGCCAGCCATATGGGCATCATTCTGGCGCTGATGCCGCTGATGACCATGCTGCTGTCCAGCATCGTGCTGCGCCAGCCGGCCGGCACACCCATGCTGCTGGGCGGCGTACTGTCCTTGCTGGGCGTACTGATCGTGATTTCGCAGGGCGATCTGGCGGCCTTGCTGGCGCACGGCATCGGCACGGGTGATGCAATGATGCTGGTCGCCACCCTGGCCTATGGCATTTACAGCGTGCTGCTCAAGCGCTGGCAGGTGCCACTGCCGGCCTTGCAGATGACCTATGTGCAGATCGTGTTTGCCATCTTGCTGCTGCTGCCGCTGTATCTGCTGACCCCACGCGTGGGCGTCACGGCGGCCAGCCTGCCACTGATCGCCTATGCCGGCGTGCTGGCATCAATGGCGGCGCCGCTGGCCTGGATGCGCGGCGTGACCCTGCTCGGGCCGGCGCGCACCACGCTGTACTTCAACCTGCTGCCACCGCTGACCGCCTTGCTGGCCGCGCTGGTGCTGCACGAGCCGCTGCCCGCATCGCTGTGGCTGGGCGGTGCGCTGACGCTGGCCGGGGTCTACTGGGCCGAACGCGGCAAGCTGGCGGCACCACCAGTGGTGGCCAGCAAGCCGGCCTGAAGCGGAAGCACCAAAGAAAAACGCCGGCAGCTGCCGGCGTTTTTGCGTGTCTTGAGTTCAAACTCAGAACGTCGTGACGGTATTGCTGGTCTTCTTGGCCGGCGGGGTATCGCCATCGCAACGTGCTGCCGGGGCCACACGGCTGGAGCGGCCGTTGGAAATCACGTCCACGCACTGGCCAAGCTGGAACTGCACGTCGGCCTCCTGCACCACCACCACGCGCTGGCCGTTGCTCAGCCGTACGGTCAGCTCCAGTGCATCCGAGCTGTTCACGTTCTTTTCAATGGTGTTGCCGATGATGCCGCCGATGATGGCGCCCAGAATGCCGCTGACGATCTGGCCGTTACCACCACCGATATTGCCGCCGGCTGCCACGCCGCCGATCACGCCGCCCGCTGCGGCGCCCACGCCGGATGGGTTCTGCATCTTCACGCTGCGCACATTGTCGACCACGCCGGACTGCACGGTAGCCAGCTGGCGCATCTGGTCCTTGCTGTAGACGTTGGCCGAGTCGCTGGCGCAGCCAGCCAGCATGGCGCCCAGCAGCAGCGCCGGGATCAGGCTGGTTATCTTCATGATCTTGCTCCGAAAACCCACGAGGGGATACGATCATGCTACGCCGCTGAACCGGCGAAAGCAGTAAATAAAGTCACAGTTTGCGGCGGCGGAACCAGCCGGTCAGCGACCAGCGCTCGCGCCTTGCGGGCAACACCTCGTGCTCGAAGCGATCGGACATGAACACCACCAGCTTGCCAGCCTCGGGCTGGATGTCCTGATGACTGCCGTCGTCCAGATACAGGCGCAACTGGCCGCCGTGCTCGGGCTGCCAGTCCGGGTTCAGGTACAGCACGATGGTGACCACGCGCGTGTCCTGATTGCGGTGCTGATCGATATGCCGCGCATAAAAACTGCCCTCCGGATAGACAGCCAGATGGCATTCGAGTTCGACCAGGCCCAGATAAAGATCGCGGTTGAGCATTTCGCGCACCGCTTCCAGCCGCATCAGGGCCAGCTGGTCGGCGGCGTCTTCCTTGTCCAGCCACAGCACTTCATCACTGCGGATGGCCGCGTTGAGCTGGTGCAGCCCTTCCCGGCCGATGCCGGCACGACTGAAACCCTCGCGCCGCTCGCGTGCATGCGCCAGCAGCGCGGCTGCTTCGGCTTCGGACAGAAAACCCGGTAGTGCAATCCAGCCCTGCCCGGCCAGTGCATCGGCAATCGCGGTGTACAGGTCAGCGTGCATCCTGCTTTTCCCCCTCGGCCACCGGCTGCGGCGGCACAAAGAAATCACCCGGCCGGCTCAGGAAGTGGCGGAACAGCTTGCCGGCAAGCGGTCGCGCGTTGACCAGGCTCAGCCGCCGCGCACGCAGCGCCACCCACAGCGCCAGCGAGAAACTCACCAGCAGGTTGGTCAGGCCGATCAGCGCAATGCCGGCCACCGACACCAGCACCACCTGCCAATCCAGTCCAAAGTTGTAGGTAACTTCTGAGTAGGATAGATAAGCAGAAGAAAAAGTTATATGCCGGATGTCGATTGGCAGCCCCAGCAGCACGCCTATGGTGCCGATCACGCCCAGCATCATGCCGAAATAGAAGTTGCCGGCCAGCGCGCCCAGGTTGTTTTCGATATAGCGCGCGATGCGGAAGGTGCGCGCCTCGCCCGCCAGCTTGTTCAGCCACGGCAGCGCGGCAATGCGTTGCGGAATCTGGTTGTAGATGGCCTTGTTGTCGTAGTAACCCGAGATCAACCCGGACAGGAACAGGCACACGCCGGCAATGGCGGCATGGAACAGCGCGAGACTGGCCACCGGGTTGAGGTCATGCAGCAGGTGGTCGGCCTTGTCGGCGTCGATCACCGGCGTGCCCACGCCGTATTTCCATGCCAGCGCGATCAGCAGTGCCACCGGCATGGCCACCACCACGTTGCCGAGGATGGCGACAAACTGCGTGCGCCCCACTTTCACGATCAGCTCGGTCAGGGTATCGAGCTGCACCGATTTCTTGCCCTGCCGGGTGGTCTGGTGGATGGCGCCGGCAATGCGTGCCGCCGTCATCGCCGGCTGCTTGGTGGCCACCGTGCAATGCAGCATGTGGATCAGCATGAAGCCGAACGCATAATTGAGGCCGAAGGCGAGTGCTTCCAGCAGCATGGGCAGGTGTGCCTTGCCGATCAACAGTTTGAACAGCGCCATAAAGCCGACTACGAAGCCCGCGCCGGCTGCCGAGCGGAACATGGCCCCCCACTCGGCACGCGTATCGGCAATGTAGTGCTCGCCGGTATGGCTGGCGTGCTCGGTGACCTGCAACGCCAGCAGCTCGGTGTTTTCGGCAAACACATCGCGCAGCGCATAGCGGCGATTCTCGGCGCGTACAAAGGTCAGCGCCGCATCGATCATCAGGTCGGCTTTTTCCGGCGACGAGGCCGGATCGAGCAGCAGCAGCACGGTGCGCAAGCGCTCGATATGCTGGCTGATACGCAGCAAGTGATAAGTCAGGCTGACCGACACGCCGTTGCGCGCTGCACTCTTGCGCACGCGGCTGACAAAGGCCTCGCACTGATCCAGCAGCACCAGGATGGGTTTGACGTCCTCATCCGGCAGGCGCTTTTCGATCATGTCCTGCCGGTAGCCCTCGATATAAGCCAGCGTTTCGACGTTCTGGCGCACGAAGGGCGATTCAAAGCGGTCGCCATCCGGGTGGTTCTGGATGATCTCCGGCTCGACACCGATGGCCGACAACCGGCACGACAGCACTTGCGCGGCCTCCAGCGCCTGCAAGCGGGTCTGGTTGATGCTGTCCTGATCGGTTTCCTCGCCCATGTGCAGCGAGCGGCCCAGATCCAGCCAGACCTCGCGCGGAATCGCCTCCAGCCACACATAGTCGTTCTTGCGGTGGAACATCGCGCCAAACAGGTCTTTGAGCGATGCCGGATTGAATACCGGCGGCAGCAGGCGGTGGCCGATGCGCTTGACCAGCGCGCTGAAAAAGCTCTCGTTCGAGAATACGCCGGTATCGGTATACAGGCTGACCTGCCGGCGCGTGGCCAGCAGGTGCAGCAAGTGGGCGCGCAGCGCAGCGCGATACTCGACATGCGCTTCGAGCAGATAGGTAAGCGCCTGCACACCATTGATGGCGGCCTGGGCATCGTTGACGTCACGGGGGCGGATCGCGTCGATCAAATCGCGCAGCAGCTCGAATGCACGCGTTTCGCTGCTGGTGGTTGTCATGTCGCGCAGAATGGCTTCCATGGCAGTTCCTCTCTGTGGGCAGGCGGGCTTGCACCTTGCAAGCAGGGCCGGCATTGGCGGCAAGCATGCCGCAAGCCGGCAGGAGCGTCGAGGCAAGAATGCCAACGGGAATAAACAACAGGCCGCTTTGCGGGCGGCCTGTTGTCTATTCGGCATGATGCATGCCGCGGCAGAGTCTATCAGTGTGGCGCCGCAGGCGTGCCCGTGGTCAAGCCGGTCATCTGGCCGGACGGATCGGTGACGAAACCGATGCGGCCCAGGCCATCGCGCTGCGCCATGGCCATGGTCTGTGCCACCAGCTCGTAGCGCGCATTGCGGTCGGCCGACAGATGCAGCTCGGGCTGCGGC
This sequence comes from Andreprevotia lacus DSM 23236, assembly GCF_900176275.1. Taxonomy (GTDB): domain Bacteria; phylum Pseudomonadota; class Gammaproteobacteria; order Burkholderiales; family Chitinibacteraceae; genus Andreprevotia; species Andreprevotia lacus. The sequence goes on from NZ_FWXD01000014.1 coordinate 22,389, forward strand.
TGCTGCGGAGCCGCCGTCTTGAAGCGTGCTTCCAGATCGGCCTCGCTGATCTGCTTGCCGTCCAGCCAGCGCTGGCCGTTGGCATCGATGGCCACATTGAGCACCAGCGGTTTCTTCTGATCGGGCGGCGAGGCCGCGGCGCGCGGCAGATCAAGCTTGATCTGGTTGGACAGCACCGGCATGGTGATCATGAAGATGATCAGCAGCACCAGCATGACGTCGACCAGCGGCGTCATGTTGATTTCATTCATCACGTCATCGCCGTCGTCGTCGAGCGTGCCGAAAGCCATCTCAGCGCCCCCCGACCACGTTCAGTGCCGGCGCCGGCGTGCTGCCATGGCTGCCGACGCGCGCACCGGTGACAAAGTAGGCGTGCAGGTCGTGCGCAAAGCGGTTGAGCTGTGCCAGCACGGACTTGTTGCCACGACTGATGGCGTTGTACCCCAGCACGGCCGGGATGGCGACCGCCAGACCGAAGGCGGTCATGATCAGCGCCTCGCCCACCGGGCCAGCCACCTTGTCGATGCCGGCCTGGCCGGAGACGCCGATGCTGACCAGTGCGTGATAAATGCCCCAGACGGTACCGAACAGCCCCACGAACGGCGCGGTGGAGCCCACCGAAGCCAGTATGGCCATACCGGACACCATGACCTGCGATGCATCGTCGATGGCGCGGCGCAGGTTGCTGGTCACCCAGTCGCTGACATTCAGCGCACCGTGCAGATCACTCTTGTTCTGCGCGTGGTGGGCCACCGAATCGGCACCTTCTTCCGCCAGACTGCGGAAGGGATTGTCGTGGCGGGTATCGCCCAGCGTGGCAAGACCGGCGGCAAAGTCGCGCTGGTGCCAGAAATCGTGGCTGGCGGCGCGCGCCTGCTTGCGCAGCTTTACCAGGCGCACAGCCTTGAGCACGATCACGCACCACGAGGCAATGGACATCAGCATCAGCAACACGGCCACCCCACGGGTCACCACATCGCCCTGTGCCCACATCGCCGCAATACCGTAAGGATTTTGTTCCATGTCTGATCGTCCAGCTGCGCCAGGCGCATTTCAATGAAAATAAAACCGGCAGTTTAATGCGAATCGTTATCAATTAACAAGTCCGACACGCGTACAAACCCGCGCTGAAACAATGCATTGCATCGCCGCGCAAAGCAAGGCACCTGCTTGCTCCCGCCTTGGGGAACACTGCCCAAACGTCATTTGCCGGGCAGCCCCACCGCCGCAGACTGTCCGTCGGCAGCACCGATGGGGGGTTGCAGACGCCAACGCCCCCCAGCCCGGTCAACGATCTACGCCGGTTGTTTGCCGACCACCGGCAGGCCGGCCGCCTGTGGTTTTTGCGCGGCAGGACCATAATTGGAAGACGGGGGCCGCAGCGTGTTCCGGCATGGTGGCCGGCGCTGCTCCCGGCAGCACCGAGATCGTCAATGGCACATCACCTGAAAATCCTCCGTATCGCCCAGGAACTGGACGAGCAACTGGCCGATCAACCCGAGCTGCGCGCCGAGCTGATGATGCTCGCCGAGAACGCGCCGCACGAGCTGTTGCCGTGGCTGAACGTGGTCGAGCACGCCGAAAGCGTGCTGGGCGACCTGCACAGCGCCGTGGCCTGGTTCCGCAACCCGGAAAGCACGCTGAACGGCGCCACGCCAGCCAGCCTGTTGTACCAGCCGGATGGTGTGGAGCTGGCGCAAACAATCCTTACAAAAATGCAGCAAAAAAAGCGATTTTAGGCGGATAATGTCAGCAAGCCCTTTTGCCTGATCGCCAACCAAGGCCTGCGACCGCAATGAAATTCACATGGCCAGCCGAAGTCAAACCCACCGACCACCCGTCGGTGCTGTTCCGCACCGAGCCGGAAGCGCCTGCGGCTGCGCCGCCGCCAGCCGATGACTGGCAAGCGCTCAAGCAACAGGAAGAACAGGCCAACCAGCAGCGCATTGCCCGCCAGGCCGCCCGCCGCCAGGCGCTGCTCCTGATCCAGCAGCGCGCCGAGGCGCTGCACATGCCGGCAGACGAACTGCTGGACTGGCTGCGCCAGCAGCTTGAGCCCGCCTCCGACAGCTGATCCCCTCCGGTCGTCAGCAAGCTGGTTTGGTGCCGCTGGCGAACCTGCCCCCGCCGTGCAGACTGACTGAAAGCTGCTTGCTCCCCTGGTGCCCGGCTGCGCCTGAACCATGCCGTGCCGCCCGTTGGCAAAGCGCTGCTGCATAGCGCGGAGACACCGGCTACGGGTATTCCCTAGGGCCTGTTAACACTTATTTCGCGCTTGCGCTGGGCCGCAAAGAGGTCAGCTACAAGGCACGCAACGCAGGCAATAACCGGTTATTGCCAAGGCGCGTAACGCCGTAGATGGCCTCTTTGCGGCCCAGCCCTGCGGGTTCGGGGTTTTTCGGGCGGTTCGCTGCGTTGCAAACCGCTTGCGGTACCCGTACCGCGGCGCGTTCTGCGCCTTGCGCTCCATCCCGAACTACCCCGAACGCAAGCGCGAAATAAGTGTTAACAGGCCCTAGCGCAGGTGTTGGGTGCATGGCGAGGCGCGTACTGGCAAAATGCATTAGATATTTCTAATGCAAAGGATTGCCTTGTGAAGCTGTCAACCCGTCTTGGCCTTGTTGTTGGCTGTACCGTGCTGGGCCTGATCATCATTGCCGCCGTGGCGCTGGGTTCGCTACGCACCACGATGCTCGATCAGCACCGCTCGGAAATCCGCCTGTTGCTGCAACTGGCCGCCAACGAGGTGAAGTACTTCAAGGCGGAGGCCGACGCCGGCAGGCTCAGTCAACAAGAGGCGCAAGACCGGGCCAAGGCCGCCGTCGCCGCCTTGCGTGAAGGCGATGACTATTTATTCGTGCGCCTGCCCGACAGCACCGTACTGGTGCACCCCGACCCGCGCAAGCAAGGCAAGAAAGACCCCGGCTCCAAGCTGCCCGACGGCCGCACCAGCATGCAAGCCTATCTGGATGCGCTGTCTACCAGCGATTTCGGCTTTGTCGAGCTGACCACCAAGCGCCCTAATGGCAATGTCGAAGTCCCCAAGCTCAACGGTTTGATCCGCGTACAGGGCTGGGACTGGATCATCGGCTACGGCGTGTTCATGGACGATGTGGACAACACCTTCCGCCACTACGCACTGACCTTTTTGCTGATCGGCGCCGTCATTGTCGCCGCTGTGATTGCGCTGACGGTGCTGATCTCGCGCAGCATCTTCCGCCAGCTGGGCGGCGAGCCGGCCTATGCAGCCGAAGTGGCCATCGCGATTGCCGACGGCGATCTGGGCCGGCGCGTCGAGGGGCAGGCGCCGCCCGGCAGCCTGCTCGATGCCATGACCCGCATGCAGACCAGCCTGCGGCAGATGATTACCGGCATCCAGCAAGGGGCCAGCCAGCTGGGCGATTCGGCACACAGCCTGCTGGGCCGCATGGAGCAGATCGACAGCGCCGCCCGCCAGTCGGCCGATGCCACCTCATCCACCGCTGCCGCTATCGAGCAGATGTCGGTCAGCGTCACGCATATTTCATCCAACGCGCGCGAGAGCGAACACAATTCGCTGCGCTCGACCGAGCTGGCCGGCAACGGTGCCGACCTGGTGGCGCAGGCATCGCATGAAATCCAGCGTATCTCGGGTGACGTGGCGCAGGCCTCGCAACAGATCGAAGGCCTGGTCGAGCGGTCGCGCGAGATCAGCGGCATCGTCGGCGTGATCAAGGAAATTGCCGACCAGACCAATCTGCTGGCGCTGAACGCCGCCATCGAAGCCGCCCGCGCCGGCGAACAAGGGCGCGGCTTTGCCGTGGTGGCCGATGAAGTCCGCAAGCTGGCCGAACGCACCGGCCAGGCCACCGGCCAGATTGCCGAAATGATCCAGGGCATACAGACCGACACCGGCTCGGTGGTGGCCAGCATGCAGGCCATCACCCCGCAAGTGGCCGAAGGCGTGGCCAAGGCCGGCCAGGCGGCAGACGCGCTGCGCGAGATCAACAGCGGCACGCTCGATACCCTGGGCAAGATCCGCGACGTGGCCATGGCCACCTCGGAGCAGAGTCAGGCCAGCGCCGCCGTTGCGGCCAATGTCGAACGCATCGCCCACATGGTGGAAAACGCCGCCGACTCGGTCCGCGCCGCCAATCAGGACGTACGCGCGCTGGAACAACTGGCCAGCGAGCTGCGCGCTTCGGTAACGCGGTTCAGGCTGTAGGCCGCAGCTATCCAGCGGGCAGCCGCCATCTGCGGCGGCCCGTCATCAAGCATCCGGCATTGAGCTTCACAGGTGGGCTGGCATAATCGGTCTACCCCAAAGCGAGCGGATCAAGATGCCCCTCATCAAGCTCCAGTCACAGGCGGCCAGCCTTGCGCCATGGCAATCGCGCGTGCTGGCCACGGCTGGCGATGCCAATCTCAAGGTGCTGCGCATGGATGGCAGCCCCTATCCGGAAGAAATACACGACTATCCAGAGTCGCTGCTGGTCATTGAAGGGCAGTTGAATCTGACGCTGGGCGCGGAGGCGATTACGGTGCGCGCGGGCGAGTTGTTTGTGGTGCCGGTCGGCACGGCGCACGCCGTTGCGGCGGGCAGCCATGGCGTACTGGTGATTATGGATCGATAAGTACCCTATTCCCTCGCAGGCCGGGTCAGCGCCTCAAGCCGGGTCAACCACACCATCGCCGCCGGTGCATCGTCCCCACACATCTCGCGCTCGGGCTGCAGCCCGCCACACACGGCGGGACGGCGCGGGTCGCCGAATATCTTGCAGCGCAGTTCGTCGTCGAGTTGCACGCACGGCACACCGGCCGGCTTGCCATCCGGCATGCCGGGTATGGGGCTGGAAATCGACGGGGCGATACAGCAGGCGCCGCAGTGCGGGCGGCAGGAAAGGGTGGTTTGATGCAACATGGGCGCGATTGAACGCGAACTGGCTCACAGCGGCAAGTTGCTTTTACGTGCATCCGACCACCGGCACGATGACCCTTGCGGCCGGATGTAGTAAGCTCGACGCTTACAACGAAAAAACCGTCCGCTCGTCGAGCGCAAACACGGTACGATCACACCGGGCGCGGCACAGGCCGTAGCCGGGGAATCGAGAACACCGGACCATCCACCAAGCGATGGCCGGGTTCGATGGAGGAGTGGAAGTGAACGCAATCTACCTCGCACTGACGGTAGCGATTTTGTTCGTCAATTCGGCTGGTCTGGCTCAATTGTTCCAGCGCTGGTTCGGCGACCGTCACATAGCCCGTATCGTCGGCATCTTTGCCATCTGCACGCCATTGTTCTTTATCGAGCACATGGTGGGCCTTGGCAAGCTGGGCTGGCTGTGGCCCATCACCACGCTGGCGGCAGCCGCGCTGCTGCGCAGCAAGCTGCTTGATCTTTCCTTCTGGAAAGCCGAGCTGCCCTTCATCATTCCCTTCGTGTGGGCGCTGGCCTGGCGTTTCGCCTATCCGGACATCGACGCCGCCACCGAACACCTGACCGACCTGTATTTCGTCAGCAACTATGCGGCTGGCGATACCCTGCCGCCGCCAGATCTGTGGCTGCCGGGCTTCAAGTTCAATATCTACTACAGCTTCCTGCCCTACTGCGCGGCGCTGCTGGGCCGCTGGCTGGGCGTGGGCGCCGGCATGGCGATGAACCTCAGCGATGTGTTCATCTTCGGCCTGCTGGGCAGTCTCGCGTGGAGTGTGGCCAGCCGTTTCGTGGCCAATCGCTGGTTCAAGATCATCATCGTGGTGGCCGTGATTGCCGGCGGCACCGGCCTGTCGCCGGTGTTGCCCAAGCTGTTCCCGGGCAACCCGGTGGCGCAGATGTGGGGCAACACGCGTTTTGCCGGCATGTTCGATCAGGACATCCAGACCGAATTCGGCCAGCACCTGTTCCCCAAGCTGACGCCGGAAACCGCGCCGGTGCCTGGCTTCGAGCCGCGTGACCTGCCGCTGGAAACGCTGTCGTACTATCTGTATCTGGGTGACTTCCACCCGCCGCTGGGCAGCTTTGCGCTGGTGTTCCTGACCCTGGCGCTGTTCGCCCGGCTGGAGCGTCGCGAGGATGAGGCCAGGCTGGACGAGCGCCCGCTGATTTTCGCCATCGGCGCCAGCACAGTGCTGCCGCTGGCGCTCAATGTATGGGTATTGCCGGTGCAGGGCCTCTTGGTGTTGGGCTGGCTGCTGTACCGCTGGCGCGGCAAGCACGCGCTGCAATGGCCGTGGCTGATTGCCGGCGGCGCGAGCGTGATGGTGCTGATTTATCCGTATTTCAGCGAATACGTGCCCAATGTGTTGTCCACGCCCATCGTGCTGACCGATGCACTCGATCGCACGCCGCTGCGCCAGGGTCTGGGCTACTGGTGGCCGGTGCTGTGGCTGTTCGTGCTGACCATCGCGCAAGGGCCGAAGCAGCGACTGGCCTGGTGGTCGGCCTGGTTCGTGGCGCTGATCTGGCTGCTGGCCGAGTTCGTCACCATTGATGACCCGATGGGCGGGCGCTACCAGCGCTTCAATACCGTGCTCAAGTGGTGGTCGTGGCTGTACCCGGTGGCCATGCTGTGGCTGCTGTCGCTCAACCTGATGTCAAGGCAGCTGTGGGTGCGCTGCATGGCGCTGGTGCCGGCACTGGCCGTATCGCTGTACCTGATTCCGCAGGCCTACCACTGGAAGAGCACGCCGCGTATCCACGCCGGCCGCCTGCAGGGTGATGGCTGGCTGCGTGATGACGAAGGCAACCGCGCCATCCTCAACTGGTTGCGCGGCTCGCCGCGCGGTCTGGTGCTGGAAGGCTTCGATCGTGGTTCGTACAGCCCGCAAACCGGTTTTGCGCTCCATGCCAACCAGCCATCCGTACTGGGCTGGCCTGACCACATCAACCTGTGGCGCAACAACCCGTCCTTTGTCGGCCAGCGTGCCGATGCGCTGCGCGCGCTGTATCAGGGCCAGCTGCCCGATGCACGTGAATGGCTGAAAACACAGAACGTGCGCTACATGGTGTGGAGCAGCTTTGACATCGCACGCGCGCCGCAGGCACTGCCGCAGCTGCAGACGCAACTGGCGCCGGACTACGTGTGGATTCCGCTGTACGGCACGCTGCCGGGGCAGTACGGCATCTTCAAGCGCGTCAACTAACCACGCCCCAGCCTGACCAGAGATCGACATGTCCGCCATCTACTACGCCTTTACGCTGGGGCTGATCCTGCTGCACTTTGCGGCGGTATCGGCTTTCCTGTCGCGCTGGATTGCCTCGTTCCACGTGGCACGCGCAGCCGGCATCCTCATCTTTACGCTGAGCTGCTTCTTCCTTGAGCACTTGCATGGCTGGGGCCAGCTGAGCTGGCTGTGGCCGATCTCCAGCGCCGCCTCTGCCGTGGTGCTGTGGCAGAACCGCACCCGCCTGAAAGACAGCGGCTTTGTGCGCGCCGAGCTGGTGTTCTGGGTTTTTGTGGCCTACGGCCTGTTCTGGAAATGGATCTTCCCGGCGGTCTACCCGACCTCGGAGCGCGTGACCGACCTGTTCTTCATCGGCAACTACATGCCGGGCGCTACGCTGCCGCCGCCGGACCACTGGTTCCCGCAGCGCGTGTTCGATTATTACTACGCGTTCCAGCACTATGGTGCTGCGCTGATGGGGCGGATTTTCAACCTCAAGCCGGGTCTGGCCTACAACTTTGCCATGCCGCTCTTGATGGGCATGACCGTGGCGCTGACCTGGGATTTCGGCAGCCGTTTCATCAAGCACACCGGCTGGAAGGTGCTGCTGGTGGCCACCTTGATGATAGGCGGCACCGGCGCCACGCCGTTCGTGCACCTGGTGCACCAGGGTGACTACAGCACTTGGGGCGAAGCCAACAACCGCATGTGGGGCAGTGCGCGCTTTATCGGCCTGTACGACCATGATCAGGCCAACACACCATTCGCCGCCAAATATTTCCCCAAGACCGAAGCACCGGGCACCGAAGCGTCCGAGCTGCCGATGGAAGCATTCGGCTACCAGTACTTCCTTGGCGACTATCACCCGCCGCTGGCCGGCTTCTTCCTCTTGGCGCTGGCGATTGCGCTGATTGCCATGCTGGAAACCGGCGTGGGGCTGTCACGCGTGAATACCGCGATGTTGGCCTTTACCGTGCCGGCCACCATTTGTTCGAACACCTGGGTGTTCCCGCTGCAGGCCATCCTCGTCGCCGGCTGGGCCATCTGGCGCGGTGACCGCAAGCGCAGCGATGGCCCGCACACCGACTGGCCGGCGTTGTTTGCCGGCGGTCTGGCCGCTTTCGTGCTGCTCTACCCCTTCCTGTCCTTCTTTGCCGTGAAATCGCTGGCCACGCCGATCAAGCTGGTGCCGATGTCCGACCACTCGCCGTGGCGCCCTTTCCTGGCGCAACACTGGCCCATGCTGCTGATGATAGGCATAGGTCTGTGGCGCAAGGAAACGCGTCGCTTGGCCACCTTCTTCGCCATTGCTTTCGGCCTGTGCTTCTTCATTTCGGAAATGGTCTTTGTTGACGACCCGTCCGGCGGCAAGTTCGAGCGCACCAATACCACCATGAAATGGTGGGGCTGGATCTGGACCGGCGTGCTGATCTCGCTGGGTAGCCTGCTGCTGGGCTCCGCCTCGCGCGCAGTACGCTGGGTGGTGGGCATTGCGCTGGGCATCACCTGCTATTACGTGGTCGATGTGGCCAACTACATGTGGTATTCGAAGAACCCGGCCGACTACGGCAAGCTCTACGCCAGCAGCAGCTACACCAACGACCCGACCATGCGCGACATGTTCCAGTACCTCACCAACGCACCCGATGGGCTGGTGATGGAAAACATGGAAACCGACGCCTTCAACGATGGCGTAATCCTGAGCACCTTCACGCTCAAGCCGTCGGTGCTGGGTTGGCCGTCGCACCTGATGACCTGGCACGGCAGCGTGCCCGAGGCATGGATCGCGCGCGATGCCATGCGCAATTTCTACAACGGCACCCTGCCCGATGCCCGCACCTGGCTGATTGCGCATGACGTGCGCTATGTGGCGTGGAAAGCCAAGGAGTCGGCCAATATCGCCGCGTGGACCAAGTGGCAGCAAGAACTGGCACCCAGCTACACCTGGGTGAACTTCAGCCCGGCCGGCCAGCCGCCGGTGGGCTTCTGGGTGCGCAAGCGGTGACCACGCTGGCCCGCCCCGCCCTGCACCAGTTCGCGCGCTACGCAATTACCGGCGGCGCGGCGGCGGCCATTGAATACGGGCTGTATTTCACGCTGCTCTACCTGCTGGGGCGCGATACGCTGCACGTGCAGATTGCCCACAGCACCGGCTTCATTGCCGGTGCGCTGTGGGTATTTGCGGTCAACCGTTTCTGGACCTTCCGCTCCAGCGGCGCGGTGCACAAGCAGGCGGCCGGCTATCTGGCCTTGCTGGCGTTCAACTTCGTCGCCACCAATGCCTTGCTCTATCTGCTGAGCCACCACCTCGGTCTGTGGCCGGAGCTGGCCAAGGTGCTGGTCACCGGCCTGATGGTGGCGTGGAATTTTCCGATCTACAAGTACGTGATCTACAGGTGATGCCATGGGCCGCTTGATATCCATCGTCATGCCCGTTTACCACGAAGGCCCGCATATCGAGGCCAGCGTGCGCACCGTGCACGCCTTGCTGAACGAGCATGCCATCGAGCACGAATTCGTGCTGATCGACGACGGCTCGCGCGACAACAGCTGGGAAGCGCTGCAGCAGCTGTCGCACGATCTGCCGGGCATCCATGCGCTGCGGCTGTCGCGCAATTTCGGCAAGGAGGCTGCGCTGTGCGCCGGGCTGGAGCGCGCCGGCGGCGACGCGGTCGTGGTAATGGATTCCGACTTGCAACACCCGCCGTCCTGCATCCCCGAAATGGTGAAGCTGTGGCGCGAGGGCTGGGATGTGGTCGAGGGCGTCAAGGCCTCGCGCGGGCGCGAAAGCGGCACCTACAAGCTGGGCGCGCACGCGTTCTACAAGCTGTTCCACAAGCTGTCCGGCTTTGATCTGCGCGGCGCATCCGACTTCAAGCTGATGGACCGCCGTGCGGTCGAGGCGTGGCAATCGCTGAAAGAACGCGACACCTTTTTCCGCGGCATGTCGGCTTGGGTGGGTTTCAAGCGCTACCGGCTGCCGTTCGAGGTGGCACCGCGTACCGAGGGCGTCACCAAGTGGTCGCCGTGGAAGCTGGGCAAGCTGTTCATTTCCGCCATCACCTCGTTCTCGGCACTGCCGCTGCAGATGGTGACGGTGCTGGGCGGGCTGTTCTTCGTCGCCTCGCTCGCCATCGCACTGCAGACGCTCTACATGAAGTTTTCCGGCCATGCCTTCAGCGGCTTTACCACGGTGATTCTGCTGCAGCTCATCATCGGCAGCTCGCTGATGTTCAGCCTCGGCATCATCGGCACCTATCTGGCGCGCATCTACGACGAAGTGAAGGGCCGCCCGCGCTACCTCGTCAGCGAAGAAGCGCACTCCTCCTCCACCGACTGACCCGGAGCCCGCCATGTCGGCCCTGTTGTACCTGCTGATCGTGTTCATCCTGGGCGACCGCCTGCTGCGCGCCGCCTTTCCGTGGCTGCTGGACATCCCGCAGCGGCAGAGCGTATTCGGCCCGGCCATCCGCCTGCCGCAATGGCTGATCCGCGTGCCGGCTGCCTGGCTGCTGGGCGCGCTGGTGATGAACTGGACCACCTTCTTTGCCTGCGACCTGACCCGCAGCATGCGCACCGGCGCCTACATGGTGCTGGCACTGGGCGTGGTGGCGGCCGGCGCCATCGTCTGGGCCGAGCGCGATGCATGGCGTGCGTGGCGCAACAAGCTGCTGGCCGCAGTGCAAGCGCTGCGCAGCATCGAGGGCCTGTATCTGCTGGGCGCACTGCTGATGTCCAGCTTCATCGCCTTCTACACCCTGATGGTGAAGGACGGCGCGCTGTTCGTCGGCAGCACGGTGTGGAGTGACTTCGGCCCGCACCTGGCGATGATCCGTTCGTTCTCGTTCGGCGACAATTTCCCGCCGCAATACCCGCACTACCCGGATGGCACCATCCGCTATCACTTCCTGTTCCAGTTCCTGGCGGCCACGCTGGAGGCCTTGGGCTTTCGCATCGACTGGGCGTTCAATATCCCCAGCATCCTGTCGCTGGTCAGCCTGTTCCTGCTGCTGTACGTGCTGGCGGTCGCCATCGTCGGCTCGCGGCTGGCCGGCGTGCTGACCGGCGTACTGTTCATTTTCCGCAGCTCCTTCGCGTTTTTCAGCTTTGCCAAGGATCACCTCAACGGCGATCTGTGGGATGCGCTGTGGAATGTCTCGCTGCATATCGGCAAGACCGAGCACGAAAGCTGGGGCCTGTGGGCGCAGAACGTTTACGCCAACCAGCGCCACTTTGCCTTCTCGATTTCCATCCTGGTGCTGGTGCTGCTGGCGCTGTTGCCGCTGCTGCAGCAACGCATGGCCGCCAGCAACAAGGCCACCGACATCGGCGGCCGCATCGCTGCCACCTTTGGCGGGCTGGACAACTGGCTGGTGGGCGACTGGCGCCGCGCCATCACCCTGGGCGTGCTGCTGGGCGCGATCGGCTTCTGGAACGGCGCGGTGGTCATCACCACGCTGATCGTGCTGTTCGTGCTGGCACTGGCCTGCGCGCGCCGGCTGGAGTTCCTCGTCATCGCGGTGATTGCCGTGGTGATGTCGGTGCTGCAATCCAAGCTGTTCATCGGCGGCGGCGCGTCGGCCGTGCACCCCACCCTGTACTTCGGCTTCTTGGCCGAGTTCAAGACCTGGCCGGGTATCACCGCCTTCAATCTGGAACTGCTGGGCATTTTTCTGCCGCTGCTGCTGGTGGCCATTTGCGGTGCGCCGCGCGGCACGCGCTGGCTGGCACTGGCGCTGGTCTCGCCCTATGTGTTTGCCACCTTCGTGTCGCTGACTACCGACATCAACGCCAATCACAAATTCATCATGATCGGCGTGATGCTGGCCAATGTGTACATTGCCGCGCTGCTGGCGCGCTTTTTGCGCAGCGGCGACGGGGCGCTCAAGGCGCTGGCGCTGATCTTCGTGGCGCTGCTGACCATCACCGGCCTGGTTGACCTCAAGACCTTGTACAACATGAACAAGGGCAATGTACTCGTGCCGATGAACGATCCGGTGGTGGACTGGATACGCCAGAATACCAAGCCCAAGGACGTGTTCCTCACCGACATGTCGGTGCTGCACGCGGCGCAATTTGCCGGCCGCCCCATCTACAACGGCTGGCCCTACTATGCCTGGTCGGCCGGGTATGACACCGATACGCGCGGCCGCTGGCAAAAGCAGATGTACAGCACCACCAGCGCCGACGAGCTGCGCCTGATCGCGCGCGGCGAGCATATCGACTACATCATCGTCGACGATGCCAACCGCAACTCGCGCGAGTATCCGACCAACGAGTTGCTGATCGGCCAGACCTTCCCGCTGGTGTTCAGCAGCCCCAAGGACAATACGCGCATCTACAAGGTCAACTAGGGCCTGTTAACACTTATTTCGCGCTTGCGCTGGGCCGCAAAGAGGTCAGCTACAAGGCACGCAACGCAGGCAATAACCGGTTATTGCCAAGGCGCGTAACGCCGTAGATGGCCTCTTTGCGGCCCAGCCCTGCGGGTTCGGGGTATTTCGGGCGGTTCGCTGCGTTGCAAACCGCTTGCGGTACCCGTACCGCGGCACGCTCTGCGCCTTGCGCTCCATCCCGAACTACCCCGAACGCAAGCGTGAAATAAGTGTTAACAGGCCCTAGTCACGGCTTGCATGGCGCTGGGTACTCCCGCCCCCGCCCAGCAAAAACACCGGCCCCGGCCGGTGTTTTTTTATTGCCGCCCGTGTATTCACTGCCGCAAAAGAACAATCATATATTATTGATTTTTAATATATTTTTGCAAAATTGACACACCATTGGTGTATGTACCGCGCCGTTGTGTATGCAGGCAGATACATTTTGATATTCTGCCTGCACGGGTGATTCAACTCAGTCCAGAGCAAGCATTTGTCGCCCGTCGAGTCAGGCTTATAAAGCCGGCCGATACGAGGAGACGATGATGAGAAACGCGCAGTTCGATCTGATGCTGGCCATCGGCATCATTTTTGTATTGATGGGCCACAGCCACCAGCCGGCCTTTTTGTTCTACCCGGCCTATTCCTTCCACATGGGCTTGTTCTTCTTCATTTCCGGCTATTTCTTCAAGCCGCAGTCCACGCTGGCCGGCAAATGGCAGTTTTTGCGCCGCAAGGCACAAACGCAGCTGTTGCCCTATTACGCGCTGCTACTGCTGTTTGGCGTGATCACGCTGTTGCTGCGCCATGTCGGCATCAATGTCGGCAGCGACATGAATGCAGATAGCCTGCTGTGGGGCCCGTTCGGCCGTGCCGACCAGTTCAACCTGTATCTGTCCGCGTGGTTCCTGCTCACGCTGTTTCTGGTCAATGTAGCGGCCGGTGCACTCTATAGCGGCCAGCGCCAGGCTGACCTGTTCATCCTGGCCGGCGGTACCGTGCTGCTGTATTTCATGCTGGATCTGGGCAAGCAGAACGTGGGCGACTGGCGCTTGCAGGCGATACGCAGCAGCTTTGGCTTCTTCTTTTTCGGCCTGGGTTATTTCTTCCGCCTGTACGAAGCGCAAATCAAGCCGCTACTGCTGCGCCCGGCCGCAGTGATCTGCCTGTTCGTGTTGACCAATATGCTGATCGTGCATTTTGGCAACATCGGCTACAGCATCCTCCTGGGCAATATCGGCAACGATCTGGTGTGGGTGCCCATCGTCGGCACGCTGGCCATCATCCTGCAGGTATACGTGCTGGCTCACCATCTGGCGCAAGTCAGCAGCGAGCAATCGTGGCTATTGCTGATCGGCCGCAACACCTTTGCGATCATGATCTGGCACTTTGCCGCCTTTTTGCTGCTCAACGTCATGCTGCACCTGTTGGGCCTGGTACGTTTTGACGACCTGTCCAACGTCTATTTCCGCTACGAAGCCGACCGAACCTGGATGCTCTACCTGCTGGCCGGCCTGTTCGGGCCGATTGCGCTGGCGCAGGGCTATCGCCGCGTGCTGCCGCTGCTGCGGCAGTACGTGCGCGATACGGCCACACAGGCGCTGGCCAAAGAGGCGTCCTGATCCGGCGGCCATTTGCGCGGGCAGTGTTGTAAAACCGCTGCCCGACCACGGGCGCCCATACACAGCAGCAGAACGCAGATCATTGTTTTTATGTAACAAAATCACCCGACCTGCATACGCCAGCCTATTTATGCAAGCCGGTTGCTGGGCAGTGACGCACTTACTATTTCACCCGCGGGTAAACACTTATATTCATCCGGCATGCTGGCGCCAGAGACGCGCCGACAGCAGAAAACAAGAACAGGCCGCCCAAACGGCGGCCGCCAAGAGGAGATCAACATGTTGCACAGCGGTATCCGGCGGGTGATACCCCCGCTGCTTTTGCGCGAGCCGGTACTCGGTTTTGCCGTCATCTGGACCATCGTCATCTGGCTGGCCTATGGCGGCGGCACGCCATACATGGACGGCGCCATCGACTTCGTGAAGGTGATGGATTATCACAGCGGCGGCTTTGATCAGCTGTTCGCCCACTGGATGTCTGACCACCCGCCCCTCAAGGTCTGGCTCAGCTCGATGAGCTTTCATCTGTTCGGCGTGACCGCCCGCAGCTACAGCTTTCCCGGTGCGGTGTTCTTTGCCATCGGCGTGATTGCCTTCCACCAATTGCTGGTAAAAATCGCCGACGTGCGCACCGCCCGCATCGGCGCGCTGCTGCTGGCCTGCGATCCGCTGTTCAACTCGATCGCGCAATTCACCATGACCGACCTGATGGTGGCTGCGCTGTCGCTGACCTCGTTTGCCGCCTACGCGCACCAGCGCTGGCGCATCTGGCTGGCCGCCATGATCGGTGCGGTGATGGCCAAGGAAACCGCTGCGCTGCTGCCGGCCGCCTTCATCCTGCAATGGCTGCTGGGCTGGCTGGTGGCCCGCCACGCCGGTGCGCCGCGCCCCGAATGGCGCAAGCTGCTGCTACCCATCGCCGCGCTGGGCACGCTGGCGGCATGGATAGTATCGTTGAAACTGCAAGGCCGCCCGGAATGGAGCGACTGGATTTTTGCCCCCACCGGCAATCAGCTGGGCGCTTTTGGCACCATCATGGCCAATATCCGTACCGGCGAGCTGTGGAACGACTACGCGGTACAAAACTGGTTGCACTTGTTCGTGCTCAATTTCCAGTGGGTATACACGCTGGCAGCGCTGTTCCTGATCAGCGGCAGCCTGTGGCACTGGTTCCACCGCAAGGACGACGAAGCCGCCGTCACTCCGGCGCTGTTCGCCACGCCGTGGCCGGCCATGCTGCTGTTCGGCAGCGGTTATGCGCTGCTGGTGCTCACCTTCCAGACCTACACCATCACCCGCTATGTCACGCCGGCCGCCGTGCTGCTGCTGGTGCCGGCCACCATGGCCATTTCACGCTGGCTCGATCGCAGCGGCGCATTGAGGCCCCTGCTGCTGAGCCTCGGGGTAGCGCTGATGGTGGTACGCATGTTCTGGTCGGTCGACCCGGTCTCGATCCGCATCTGGGGTCGCGAAATGGTGATGGGCCAGACCCTGTATGGCGTGAACCGCCAGCTGGCGGGCAACGACGGGCTGACCTACAACATGCAGTTCCAGCGCATCATCGCCGGTCGCACCCGCTTGCTGGACGAAGCTCGCCAGTCCACCGGCCCGGTGCGCGCGCCCGATTGCAACTGGGTCTTCCCCGATCCGCGCAACGACAAGCAGGTGACCGCCATCCTGGGCTATATCCCGCCCGGCACCGACCCGACCTGCCAGCCTTGAGGGTCTGATCGCCCGGATTGGCAAGCCACCGGCATCCAGCATCCGGCCAGGCCGGGTGCTTGCCGGCAACAGCAAGCGATGCACCGACGCTTGCCCTCACCACCGCGAGGGGGTCTCGCCGACTATCGTTCATGGCACGGGCTGCGCCTTGCTTTGCAGGCTACCCCTCACGCCAGACAGGCCGACGCAATGTCGGCCTTTTGCCTGCCAGCGGGAATCAACCGGCCAGCGTTTGCGCCAGCTTCTGGCCCAGCTTGCGGCCTTCGCGGATCGCGTAATTGGTGCCACGGTCTTCCGGGTAGATCTGCGCCATCGAGCACAGGTACAACCCCGGCTTCGGGCCTTGCTCGGCCGGGATCAGCGAGCTGTAGCGCTTTTCCACTACCGGCTGCGACCAGCGCGCCTTCCACACATTGTGGCGGATGATCCACTCGCGCTGGAAGGCAGGGAACATCTTCTGGATATGCGGCAGCGCGTAGTCCAGCACCTCGTCCGGGCTCATGGCATACATCGCCTCGGTATGCGGCAGGTATTTGGACAGATAGACGATATGGCGGCCGCCATAGGTCTCGGCGTGCTCGAAGTTGGTGTGCTCGATCACCGCCACGAAGGGGAAGGTCGGGTCGTTGACGTTGAGCCAGTAGGTCTTGGACAAGCTCTGCTTGAGTTCCAGCACCAGGCAGACATTGGCGAGATAGTTGATGCGGTTGAGCTTGGCCAGATATTCCGGCTCGGCCCAGTCCTTCACCATGTCGGCAATCAGCGGCAATGCCGGCGTGGCGATCACGTTCTCGGCCTGCAACACGCCTTGCGGGGTGTGCACTTGCCACACGCCATCAACCTGCTCGAACTTGTTCACCGGGCTGTTGCGCACGATCACGCCACCCAGCGCCTCGAACCTGGCGGCCAGCGCATCGGCCAGCGCCACGAAGCCGCCCTTGAAATAGGCCAGGCGCTCTTCACCGCCCTTGCCGCGCGAACCGCCGCGCAGCTTGAGTTTGTTCCAGAACCATACGGCCGAGATCTGGTCGGCCACCGGGCCGAACTTGCCCTTGAGCAGCGGCTCCCACACCACCTTGTAGACCTTCTCGCCGCCCAGCTCGGTCAGCCATTCGGATGCGGTCTTGTTTTCCAGCTCCATCCAGTTCTCGACCTTGCGCGCGCGCAGCGCCAAGAGGCCGAGACGGATGCGGTCGAAAAACGGCAGCGGGGTGAACTTGAGCAAGTCCATCGGCGTGGACAGCTTGAAGAAGTTGTTGGCGAAATACACCCCGGTATTGGTCGGGTTGATCGCCACGCGCTCGTTCAGGCCCAGCTCGTCGATCAGGCCCATCACGGCCAGATCGTTGGTAAACCAGTGGTGATAGAAGCGGTCGAGCTTTTCGTCGCCCACGTCGAAGGCGGCGGCAAGGCCGCCCAGCTCGTTCTCGGCCTCCAGCACCGTGACGGCAATGCCCTTCTTGGCCAGTTCATACGCCGCCGACAGGCCGGAGAAGCCGCCGCCGATCACGGCCACGCGGGTGCTGGAAGGAAGTGCGTTCTGAGTCATGATTGCGGGTCCGTCTGTAGTTCGGCGTTGGATTTCGGTGAACGATGGGTAATCAGGTAGAGCCCGCCCGCGATGGTGGGCGGCAGCCACAACAGTGCATGCACCAGCAAGGCAAACGCAGTCGCAGCCTCGACACTGTTGGTGTGCCAGACCGTCATCGCCAGCCTGACCGGGAAATCAAAGGTGCCCACATAGCCCGGCGTGCTCGGGATCAGCGTGGCCAGCGTGCCCACCGGCAAGGCCAGCCAGCCCAGTATCGGCGTCACGACGGCGGGCAGGGCCAGCGCGGCGCAATAAAACAGCGTGCCTTCGGCCAGCCATGCCGCCAGCGACCAGCCCAGCAGCTTCAGCATGGTCGCACCTTTGGCAAGCTGTGCCAGCGTGCCCAAGCCCTTGTCTGCCTCTTGCTGCAATCTGGCGCCGACGGCCGGCGCAAAGCGGCTGACCAGTTTGACGCCAAGGCGCACCAGCGGTGCAAAAGCCTGCGGGAACAGCAAAGCGACCAGAATGATCAGCGCTGCAGCAAACAGAAAACCGACGCCAAAGCGTGCAAACGTGGCGGCATTGAGCTGGAAAGCCAGCAGCGCGCCGCCCAGCATCACGATGACCATCAGCAGATCGAGCAGGCGCTCGACAAACAGGGTGGCCAGCACCGTGCCCGAAGTAGTGCCAAGGCGACGGTTGAACGCGAACGCGCGCATCACGTCGCCGGCGCGGAAAGGCAACACATTGTTGGCGGCAAAGCTCGCCAGAAACGGCCCTGCACAGGCAAGACGCGTCAGCTGCGGCGCATCGTGCTGCAGCATGGTATGCCAGCGCGAAATGCGGCAGGCATAGCCCACCGTGAAGGCGAGCAAGGCGGCGGCTATCCAGCCCGGGCGGGCTTGTGCCAGTGTATTGCCCAGCTCGTGCCAGTCGAGGTTGCGCGCAATCAGCCAGCAGAACAACGCTGCCAGCACGGCGCCGATGATCAGGCGTAGCCAGGATTTCTTGTTTTTCATGACGGACTCACACGCGACCGGCCCGGATGGGCCGATCTCGTCATTTGCGATCGACGACCGGGCTGCGGCTGAACTGAGGTGCATGGTCACCCGGGTAACCGATGTATTCCTGCACCACGTAGAGCGGGCGACGCTTCACTTCACTGTAAATGCGGCCGATGTATTCACCCAGAATGCCCACACACACCAGCTGCACGCCGCCAATGAACAGTACGGCGATCATCAGCGCGGTCCAGCCTTCCACCCACACATTGGTGAACACGCGCAGGAACAGCGCATACAGGATGCCGAACAGCGACAGGCTGGCAGCCGCCATGCCAAGGCCGATGGACATCTGCAGCGGCTTGCTGGAGAAGGACATGATGCCGTCAGTGGCAAACTTGAGCATCTTGCGCAGCGGGTACTTGGTCTCGCCGGCAAAGCGCTCGGCGCGGCGGTACGGCAGGGCGGTCTGCTTGAAGCCGGCCCAGCTGACCATGCCGCGCACAAAGCGGTCGCGCTCGGGCATGGCGCGGATCACGTCGACCACGTTGCGGCTCATCAGGCGGAAGTCGCCGGTATCAAGCGGGATGGGCACATCGGAGAGTTTATTGAGCAGGCGATAGAAGCTGCGTGCAGTGGCGCGTTTGAAGGCGGTCTCGCCCGGGCGCTCGGTACGCACGCCGTAGACCACGTCGTAGCCCTCGCGCCATTTGGCGATCATTTCACTCACGACTTCGGGCGGGTCTTGCAGGTCGGCGTCGATCAGCACCACGGCGTCGCCACGCGCGGCGTCGATTCCGGCAGAGACGGCGATCTGGTGACCGAAGTTGCGCGCAAAACCGACGATGCGGACATTGGCATTGCTGGCGGCCTCTGCCTTGAGCAAGGCACGCGTGCCGTCACGGCTGCCGTCGTCGACGAAAATCAGCTCGACATCCAGATCGGTCAAGGTGGCGCTGAAGGCGTTCAGGCGCTTGATCGTTTCCTGGATGACTTCCTCTTCGTTGTAACACGGTACAACGATGGATAGCAGTGGGTGTTTCAATTCCTCATCCTCTTCCGGGTACGAGGATGGCGCCGGCCAGTGAGTGCCGCGCGCAGCGCTGGCCCCCCGATCTCGTTCTCCACCCTCGATTGCTTTTTTTGTAGTTGTCAGCCATCCCCTTACAAGGATGCCGCGTTGCATTGATACCACATTCACACGCAGTCGACCAGCACCGGCCAACGGCAGGCGCAATCAGCGCTCGGCAGCAGCCTCGCCCTGCGTCGGGTGCTCCTTGAACGCCCACAGGCGGCTGCCCGCAAAGTGCCATACAAAGCAGATGCCGGTGGTAATGAACTGCGCCACAAAATAGTTGCGCTTCATGAAGGGGTAGCCGGTGAGCAGCGACATCAACAGGTAGTTGAGCACCCAGCCCACGGCCAGCACGGCGTAATAGCGCGTGGCGGCATGCAGGTGTGATTTGCTGCTCTCGAAGGTAAAGATGTAATTGAGAACGTAATTGGCAATCGAGCCCAGCAAAAAGCCGACCGCAGACGAACCCGGTTCGCTCGCGCCCAGATAGCGCACACCGATGAACAATGTCAGATACTGGATGCCGGTGCCGACGAGCCCCACCGAAGCAGCCTTGATGATTTGCCTGCGCCAACTCATGCGCCTGTGCCCTGAAGTAATGATTGGCTGCGCCGCGGCAAAGGGCCGCGCATCAAGCCAGCAAGGAGCAGACCATAGCAAGCAGCGGCAGGCGATGCAAACCCGCGCGCCGGGCGACGTCACGCCGCGCCACACTGAAGCTGTGGCGCGGCTCACAACAGGCTCAACCGAACAGGTTTTTAAGCCCGCCCAGCAACTCGTTTACATCGCCACCCTCGGTCGGCAGGGTCCCGTTGGGGGTGAGCTGATCAACCAGCTGCGGCAACACGCCGGAGAGCTGGCTGGCAGCCTGCTGCGGATCGACGCCCAGTTTTTGCGCAATCCCGGCCAGTGCATCGCTGCCCAGCACGCCTTGCAGCTGATCGGCCGAAACCGGCAGATTCTGCCCGGTCGAGACCCAGGACTGCACCAGCTCGCCCAGCCCGCCTTGCTGGAAGGCATTGACCAGCCCGCCCAGCCCGCCATGCTGTTCGACCAGTTGCGACACTGCCCCCAGCATGCCCTGCTGCCCGTTGTCCTGCCCCAGCAATCCACCCAGTTGATCCAGCAAACTCATGGTCAGTTTCCTTGTGCTTGCAGCGGAACCGATTCCGCTGCCCAGCACTCAATGTAGCGGTAGCAGATGGCGCTTGCGTGTCAGCCAGCCGGGCGGTTTTCGGAGCACGACAGGCATCAACGTGCTGATGTCATAAGCGGTTGACACGGCAAACCAATCGTCACACAGCGCGAACCAAGCCTCACAGACAGCCCCCAAGGCCGGTGCAATGCTGGAATCGTTGGTAGGGCAAAGGTGCCCACCGCTCGTTACCCCGGAGATCGACCATGAAAGCACTGCGCAACATTCTGCTGGCCTTGACCACAACAGGCCTGATGCTGACCGGCACCGCATTCGCTGCCGACGCATCCGCCCCGGCCCACAAGCCGGCGCACCACGCTCACCATGCCAAGAAGCACGCTTCCGAGCCGCAAAAGGCGCAGGCCAAGAAGCACCACAAGAAGGCATCGGCCGCACAAAAGGCCCAAGCCAAGAAGCATCACAAGAAGGCTTCCGCTGCCCAGAAGGCCCAAGCGAAGAAGCATCACCACAAGGCATCGGCTGCACAGAAGGCGCAGGCCAAGAAGCATCACCACAAGGCTTCGGCTGCACAAAAGGCTCAAGCCAAGAAGCATCACCACAAGGCTTCGGCTGCACAAAAAGCGCAAGCCAAGAAGCATCACCACAAGGCTTCGGCTGCACAAAAGGCACAAGCCAAGAAGCATCATCACAAGGCTTCGGCTGCGCAAAAGGCACAAGCCAAGAAGCACAAGCATCACAAGGCGCATGCTCAAAAGGCGCAAGCCAAGAAGCATCGCAAGCACAAGTAATCGTCGCCCCTCCGGGCCGGTTGCAACAGAAAACCCCGCTTGTGCGGGGTTTTTTAATTGCTGCGTGTATCGCGCATCTTGCCGCCGGGCATATTGCCCGCAAAACGCCATCATTCTTGACCTTGCAGCCTCACAGCGGATTCTTCACCGCCAGCAAGCTGGTGAACTGCATCTCCGGCAGCGGCGGGTGGAAATGGAAGCCCTGCGCCAGCTGGCAACCCAATCCGCGCAAAAAGTCGGCCTGCTCGGCAGTTTCCACGCCCTCGGCAATCACGCCCAGCCCCAGGTTGTCGGCGATGTCGATGATGGAGCGCACGATGGCCTCATCCCGCCGCGTGCCCGGCACGTTGCGAATGAATGAACGGTCGATTTTCAGATAGTCGATCGAAAACTGCTGCAGATAGGCCAGGTTGGAATAGCCAGTGCCAAAATCATCCAGCGCAAAGCTGCAGCCGGCCTCGCGCAAGGTGGAGAGCATGGCTTCCAGCCGTTCGTTGTTGCGCATCAGCACGGTTTCGGTCATTTCGATTTCCAGCCGCCCCGGCGGAATGCCGTGCTGGGCCAGCAGCTGGGTGACCGTTTCGGCAAACAGCGGCCGGAACTGCAGGCCGGACACATTGATGGCCAGCCGCTGGATATACAGCCCGGCTTCGTCCCACGCGCGCAGCTGACGCAGCGCCTCTTCCACCACCCAGGCGCCGATGGGCACGATCAGGCCGGTTTCTTCGGCAAAAGGGATGAAATCGGCCGGTGATACGTAACCCTTGACCGGGTGCTTCCAGCGCAGCAGCGCCTCGGCACCGACGATATGGCCCGACGCCAGATTGAGCTGCGGCTGGTAGAACAGCTCGAACTCATGCCGTTCCAGCGCAAAGCGCAAATCGGTTTCCAGCTTGAGGCGCTCCAGCGAGCGCCGGTTCATCTCATGCGAGTAAAACAGGTGCGCATGGTTGCCCTGCTTGGCACGGTACATCGCGACCGAAGCCTGGTTGATCAGCTTCTCGGCATCCAGCCCGTCGTCCGGATAGACACTGATGCCGATATTGGCCAGCAAGGCCACCTCGGTGGCGACGCCGTGGAAGTCGATCATGAAGGGTTCATCGATGCGGCGCAGGATACGTTCGGCCACGATGACGGCATCCTCGCGCTGCTGGATATCGAACAGCGCAATGTAGAACTCGTCGCCACCAAAGCGCGATATCACGTCCTCTTCGCGCAGGCATTCCTTGATGCGCGCGGCGATTTCAGCCAGCAGCCGGTCTGCCGCAGCGTGGCCAAATGAATCGTTTACGTCCTTGAAGCCAGCGATATTGAAGCACAGTATGGCGCCGTGGCGATGATAGCGGCGCGCCTCGGCCAGCGCCTGCTCGATCAGGATGAACAGCAGCGCCCGGTTGGGCATGGCGGTCAGCGTGTCGTAGTAGGCCAGCCGGTGGATTTGCGCCTCGGCCGCCACGCGCTCGGTCTGGTCGTTGAACACCGCCAGATAGTGGGTGAGCTGGCCACGCTCGTTGCTCACCGCCGTCACGTTGAGGCGCACCGGATACTGGTCACCACTGGCACGGGTATCAACCAGCTCGCCCTCCCAATGGCCGACAGTGGCCAGCGCCGCGTCCAGCTCGGCCTTGGCGCGCGCATTCAATGCGTCTTCACGCAGGAAGCGCGGCGTTTTGCCCACCGCCTCGCTGGCGCGATAGCCGGTGATGAATTCGTAGGCCTGGTTGACGATGACGATCTGCAGCCGGGCATCGATCACCGCCACCGCGTCGTTGGCCTGCTCGAAAATCATGCCGTACAGGCGGTTTTTTTCTTCGGCGGCCAGCCGCTCGGTGATGTCGCGCAGATAGCCGATCATGTAGATCGGCCGGCCTTCGGCATCGCGCGTCAGCGACAGGTGCACATTGGCCCAGAAAGCATCGCCGTTCTTGCGCCGGCGCAGCACTTCCATCTCGCCACGCCCCTGCTGCATCACGGTATTGAGCAGCTCGGCCTCGCGCTCGCTCTCGTTGGCGTACAGCACCAGGATGTGCTTGCCGATGATCTCTTCCGGCGTGTAGCCAAACAGCCGCTCGGCGCCCCGGCTCCAGCCGGTGATATAGCCATCGAGGTCGAGCGTAAGCAGCGATGCCTCCAGCGACCCCAGCAATGTCTGCGGCAAGTGGATATCGCCAGGCAGATCGTCGGGCGCCAGCATCATGCGGCCACCATGGTGAAAAGCTGCCGGGTCCAGAACGCAGCCCCCACCTCGCATTCCAGCCAGTCGCGCCATGCGCTGCCGCCCGGCCAGTCGGTAAAGTCATCGGTGATGCCGTGCTCGAGCCGGTTCAGCCGCGTCAATGCTTCACCCAGCTCGCCACTGTTGTCGATCAGCGCACGGCTGACCTGCTCGGGCAAGGGCAGCGGCGCAATCAAATCGGCCAACGGGATGCCGAACAAACAATCCAGACAGGACAGCATGCCGGTAAAGAACGCACTGTCCGGCGCACAACTGCCCAGCCAGCCCCTGCCTGCCCACAGCTCCAACCGGCGCGCACGCAGCGCAGCCACCACCAGCAGGGGCGGCATGGCCTCGCCGGGGCCGAATTGCTCGGCATACATCAGGAGCTGCAACCAGCGCTGCAACTGGCGCCGCCCCAGCAGGGTGATGGCCTGGCGCAGGCTGCCTGCCTTGGCATTGCCACTGATGGCCACCGAGTTGACCAGCTTGAGCATGCTCACGGTCAATTGCGGCGCCTTGGCAAATACCGCCTCCAGATCCTGGCTGTCGGCATCACGGGCGATCAGGCCCAGCAATTCGAGCAATACCGGCTGCGTGGGCTGCGGCTTGCTGCCGCGCGCGCTGGCCACGGTCGGCCACGCGCCACAGCACCAGGCATTGGCCGGCAGCGCGGAAAATGCCGCCAGGCTGTGTACATCGGCAACAAACTGCTGCATGCCGGCTGGCCCGGGCTGCTCGGACTCTGCTTGCCACACGGCATGGGGCGGCAATGGCTCGGTCTGCGCATTGCACAGCGCAAGGAGATTGCCGGCCACCGGTTCGGGCGGCAGCAGTCCGGCCGGATAGAGCAGCGGCAGATCGCGCAGCAGATATTCCCCCGCTATCCGCTCGGTGGTCAGCGGCAACACTGCCGGGTCGACATGCAGGCGCAAGCCCACCCAACGACGGTCAGAACACCAGACGGGCTCCAGCAGTGGACGAACAGGAAGTTTGGGCGGCATCGTCAACAGGAAAGAAAATCTCTACAAATACCCTAGCCAGCGCCGCTTACAACAGCAAGTGCTGAATGGCAGATGCAGACTTGCGCCGCCTGTCGGCCAAGCGCTACACGAAGCTGTTCTTGCGCTAACCATCGATAAAGTCAGGGTTATTCCCGATAACCCCGCAATGCAGCAACACCTAGCATTCGCGCCAATAACGCCCTTCATGCGTGCAATTTGGAGACACCCATGCGATTTGCTCCACGCCAACTGGCACTTGCCCTGGCCATTACCCTGGCCGCCGGTACTGCTGCCGCAGCAGGCAAGACCCTGATTTTCTGCTCTGAAGGCAGCCCGGCCGGCTTCGATCCGGCGCGCTACACCACCAGCACCGACTTCGATGCCAGTGCCGAAACTGTCTTCAACCGCCTGAGCGAATTCGAACCGGGCAGCACCAAGGTACGCCCCGGTCTGGCCGAAAAGTGGAGCGTCAGCGCCGATGGCCTGACCTACACCTTCAACCTGCGCAAGGGCGTGAAGTTTCACACCACTGCTTACTTCAAGCCGACACGCGACTTCAACGCCGACGACGCGGTGTTCACACTGCAACGCCTGATCGACAAGAACCTGCCGTTCAACAAGGCCGCGCCAGCCGAATACAGCTACGCCACCGACATGGGGCTGGATACCAATATCGTCGCGGTGAGCAAGCTTGATCCGTACACGGTGCAGGTCAAGCTCAAGGCCGTGGATGCGGCCTTCATCCAGAACCTGGCGATGTCGTTCGCGTCGGTGCAATCGGCCGAATACGCCGAGCAACTGCTCAAGGCCGGCAAGGCCAACATGATCAACGTCGAGCCGGTCGGCACCGGCCCCTTTGTGTTCAAGAGCTACCAGAAGGATGCCGCGATCCGCTTCGAGGCCAACCCGGGCTACTGGCGCAAGGACGAAGTGAAGCTGGACAAGCTGATCTTCGCCATCACGCCGGATGCCTCGGTGCGCTACCAGAAGCTGCAGAAGAACGAGTGCCAGGTCATGGCCTACCCGCGCCCGGCCGACCTCAAGGCCATGCAGGCCAACCCGCAACTGGCCGTGGCCAGCCAGGCGGGGTTCAACGAAGGCTGGATTGCCTATAACGTGAAGCACAAGCCGCTGGACAAGCTGGAAGTGCGCCAGGCACTGGACATGGCGATCAACAAGAAAGCCATCATCGACGCGGTGTATCAAGGTGCCGGCCAACTGGCCACCAACCCGATGCCGCCCACGCAGTGGTCGTTCAACAAGACGCTGAAGGATGCACCACTCGACGTCGCCAAGGCCAAGTCGCTGCTGGCCAAGGCCGGTGTGGGCAATGGCTTTGAAATCACGCTGTGGGCCATGCCGGTACAACGCCCCTACAACCCCAACGCCAAGCTGATGGCCGAAATGATCCAGGCCGACTGGGCCAAGATCGGCGTGAAAGCCAAGATCGTCACCTATGAGTGGGGCGAGTACATCAAGCGTTCCAAGGGCGGCGAACACGATGCCATGACCATAGGCTGGACCGGCGACAACGGCGACCCGGATAACTGGCTGGGCGTGAACCTGGGTTGCGAGGCCGTCGGCGGCAACAACTACTCGCAGTGGTGCGACAAGAAGTTCGACGATCTGGTGGTGAAAGCCCGCTCGCTGAGCAACCAGGCCGAGCGCACCAAGCTGTATGAACAAGCGCAAGTGGTGTTCAAGGAGCAGGTGCCGTTCACGCCGATCGCGCACTCCACCGTCTATGTGCCGATGCGCAAGGAAGTGACCGGCTACAAGATCAGCCCGTTCGGCCTGACCTCGTTCTACGGGGTTGGCCTGAAGTAAACGTGCCGGTAACCGCTCTGGTTGCCGCGCGCCCAAATACGGCCCGCGTTATGCTCGCGGGCCGTTGTCATTGCTGCCGTGCCACACGGCAGCTTCCCGACAGCCTGTTTCAAACCTAGATTTAAATCCTGACCCCGCAAGGGGATGGCCACCAGCGCTGCCGGGCAGCGCAGGGAGACATAACCATGTTCACTTTCATCCTGCGGCGGCTGGCCGTGGTGATACCGACCTTTCTCGGCATCACCGTACTGGCCTTCGCGCTGATCCACCTGATTCCGGGCGACCCGGTGCTGGTCATGGTGGGCGAGCGCAAGCTAGACCCCGAGTTCTACAAGGCCGCAATGACGCGGCTGGGGCTGGATCAACCACTCTACCTGCAATACTGGCATTACCTGACCGGCATGCTGCACGGCAATCTGGGTGAATCCATCGTTACGCACGAGCCGGTGCTGAGCGAATTCCTCAAGCTGTTCCCCGCCACGCTGGAGCTGTCGATCTGCGCGATGATCTTTGCCACCGTGTTTGGCCTGGCGGCCGGCGTGATCGCCGCCACGCGGCGCGGCACGGTGCTGGACCATGGCGTGATGGGCGCCGCGCTCACCGGCTATTCGATGCCGATTTTCTGGTGGGGGCTGATCCTCATCATCGTGTTCTCGGTCAATCTGGGCTGGACGCCGGTTTCCGGCCGCATCGATCTGGAATTCGACATCGCCCCGCGCACCGGGCTGATGCTGATCGACACCCTGCTGGCGCACGATCTGGATGCCTTTAAATCCGCCGTCATGCATCTGATCCTGCCCTCCATCGTGCTGGGCACCATTCCGCTGGCGGTGATCGCGCGCATGACGCGCTCGGCCATGCTGGAAGTGCTGCGCGAGGACTATATCCGCACCGCGCGCGCCAAGGGCCTGTCGCCCGTACGCATCGTGCTGGTGCACGCATTGCGCAATGCGCTGATGCCGGTGGTCACCGTGATCGGCCTGCAAGTAGGCACCATGCTGGCCGGCGCAGTGCTGACCGAAACCATTTTCTCGTGGCCGGGCATCGGCAAATGGCTGATCGATTCGATCTCGCGCCGCGATTATCCGGTGGTGCAAGGCGGCATCCTGCTGGTCGCCACGCTCATCATTCTCGTCAACCTGCTGGTGGATGTGCTGTACGGCGTCATCAACCCGCGCATCCGCCACGCGAGGTAAGCCATGGCTGACAACACCCTGCCTACTCCGGCCTATCCGTCGCCACTGAAAGAATTCTGGCTGTCGTTCAAGGTCAATAAAGGCGCCACCGTGGCGCTGGTCTATTTCGTGCTGCTGGTGCTGGCCGCGCTGCTGGCGCCGTGGATCGCCCCGCACGCCCCGGCCGAGCAATACCGCGATGCCTTGCTGTCGCCCCCGCCCTGGGCAGGCGGCAACGCCTGGCGCTTCGTGCTGGGCACCGACGAGGTCGGCCGCGACATCCTCAGCCGCCTGCTGCACGGCGCAAGGCTGTCGCTGATGATCGGCTTTACCTCGGTGCTGCTGTCGCTGATTCCCGGCGTGGTGCTGGGGCTGGTGGCCGCGTTTTACCCCGGCAAGATCGGCACCGCCATCATGCGGCTGATGGACATCATGATGGCGCTGCCGTCCTTGCTGCTGGCCATTGCCATCGTGGCCGTACTCGGCCCGGGGCTGGGCAATACGGTATTGGCCATCGCCATCGTCGGCCTGCCGTCCTATGTGCGGCTGGCACGCGCGTCGGCCATGACCGAGCTGAACCGCGATTACGTGATTGCCAGCCGGCTGGCCGGTGCCGGCCAGCTGCGCTTGATGTTCGATACCGTGCTGCCCAACTGCATGGCGCCGCTGATCGTGCAGGCCACGCTGGGCTTTTCGTCGGCCATCCTCGACGCCGCCGCGCTGGGTTTTCTGGGTCTGGGCGCACCGCCACCGATGCCCGAGTGGGGCACCATGCTGGCCACCGCACGCGATTACATCCAGAGCGCGTGGTGGGTGGTGACCATGCCGGGTCTGGCCATCCTGATCACCGTGCTGGCGCTCAACCTGATGGGCGACGGCCTGCGCGATGCGCTCGACCCCAAGCTGAAGAAGGGCTGAGACCATGAGCCTGTTGCAAATTGAAAACCTGAGCGTGCAGTTCGGCGCCTTCCGTGCGGTCAACAACGTGAGCCTGACGGTGAACCGGGGCGAGATCCTTGGCATCGTCGGCGAATCGGGCTCGGGCAAGAGCGTGAGCATGCTGGCGCTGATGGGGCTGATCGACGCTCCCGGCGTGGTGACGGCCGACGCACTGCAGTTCGACGGGCAAGACCTGCTGCACGCCAGACCGGCGCAAAAGCGCAAGCTGATCGGCAAGGACGTGGCGATGATCTTCCAGGATGCGCTGTCCAGCCTCAACCCGGCCTTCACCATCGGCGCGCAGCTGGTGGAAACGCTCAAGCTGCACCTGGGTCTGTCCGGCGCGGCTGCGCGCAACCGCGCGCTGGAGCTGCTGGAACTGGTCGAGATACCCGACGCGCGCGCGCGGCTGGCGGCCTACCCGCACCAGCTGTCGGGCGGCATGAGCCAGCGCGTGATGATCGCCATGGCCATTGCCTGCAATCCCAAACTGCTGATCGCCGACGAACCGACCACCGCCCTCGACGTCACCGTACAGGCACAGATCATGGACCTGCTGGTGTCGCTGCAAAAGCAGCACGACATGGGCCTGATCCTGATCACCCACGACCTGGCCGTGGTGGCCGAGGTCGCCCAGCGCGTGGCGGTCATGTATGCCGGCGAGGTGGTGGAAACCAGCCCGGTGCCGGACATTTTCAGCACCCCGCGCCACCCGTATACGCAGGCACTGCTGGCATCGATCCCCGAGCACAGCAAGGGCGCCAGCCGGCTGGCCACCCTGCCCGGTGTGGTGCCGGGCCAGTACGACCGCCCGGCCGGCTGCCTGCTCAGCCCGCGCTGCCCCTATGTGCAGCCGCGCTGCCATACCGAACACCCGCCGCTGCAGGCCACGCCGCAAGGCACGGCGCGTTGCTTTTATGCGCTGAACGATGCCGGGAGCCCCACACATGGCTGATACCCAGACCAACAACACCGCACCGGTGATGATCGCGCGCGAACTGTCGCGCCACTACACCGTATCGCGCGGCTTTCTGCGCGGCCATGCCGACGTCAAGGCGCTCAACAATGTGTCATTCGAGCTGCAAGCCGGCAAGACGCTGGCCGTGGTGGGCGAATCCGGCTCGGGCAAATCGACGCTGGCGCGCCAGCTCACCTTGATCGAGCAGCCCTCGGGCGGCAGCCTGCAGATAGGCGGCGTGGAAATTGCCAATGCAGACCAATCCCAGCTGAAGGCGCTGCGCCCGCAAGTGCAGATGGTGTTCCAGAGCCCGTATGCCTCGCTCAACCCGCGCAAGCAGATCGGCGCCATGCTGGCCGAGCCACTCAAGCTCAACACCAGCCTTGATGCCGCTGCGCGCGAGGAAAAAGTCCGCGCGATGATGGCCAAGGTCGGCCTGCGCCCCGAGCACTATCACCGCTATCCGCACATGTTCTCGGGCGGCCAGCGCCAGCGCATTGCCATTGCCCGCGCCATGATGCTGCAGCCGCGCATCGTGATTGCCGACGAACCCACCTCGGCGCTCGATGTATCGATCCAGGCGCAAATCCTCAACCTGTTCATGGACTTGCAACAGGAGCTGGGCACCGCCTATGTGTTCATCAGCCATAATCTGGCTGTGGTAGAGCACGTGGCGGACGACGTGATGGTGATGTATTTCGGCAGCACGGTGGAATACGGCAGCAAGCAGGCCGTGTTTGCCAAGCCGTTGCACCCGTACACGCGCGCGCTGATGTCGGCCACGCCGGCCATCCATGCCAAGGATCGCGGCGCCAAGATCAAGCTGGAGGGCGAGTTGCCCTCACCACTCAACCCGCCGTCCGGCTGCGCCTTCCATGGCCGCTGCCCGTATGCGGCCGAACGCTGCAAGAGCGAGGTGCCGCAGTTGCGGCCGTTCGATGGCCAGCTGGTGGCCTGCCACCGGGTCGAGGAAATTACCGCGCGGCCGGACTGACTCACCGGCAGGCAGGTACACTGCACGATTGCATCCGGCCACGCCCATGACCCAACGCCGCCCACCCAGAAAACCTGCTGCCCCGCCGTCCACCGCCAAGGCGCTCAATGGCAGCGCTGCGCCGCTGGCCGCCAGGGCGCGCCCCAAGGCGGCCACTCCGGCCGCTGCGCCAAGCGGCAGCCGCGTGATGCTGGGGCGGGCGCTGTCCAAGCTGGGGTTTTGCTCGCGCACGCAGGCCGAGGTCCTGGTGGCCGCCGGCAAGGTCAGCGTGAACGGCAAGGTGGAGCACGACCTGAACCGCTGGGTGGACACCACGCAAGACAAGCTGGCCGTGGCTGGGCAGACCGTACAGCAACAGGCATTCGTCTACCTGATGCTGAACAAGCCGCGCGGCCTCGTTACCACCGCCGAAGACGAACGCGGCCGCGATACCGTCTACCAGTGTTTTGCCGATGCAAAGCTGCCGTGGCTGGGGCCGGTGGGCCGGCTGGATCAGGCCAGCGAGGGTCTGCTGCTGTTCAGCAACGATACGCGCTGGGCGGCGGCCCTCACCGACCCGGCCAGCCATCTGGACAAGACCTACCACGTGCAGATCGACCATGTGCCGGATGATGCCCTGCTGAACAAGCTGCGCGCCGGTGTGATCGAAGACGGCGAACGGCTGGCCGCCAAGCAGGCAACACTGCTGCGCAGTGGCGAGAAAAACGCCTGGCTGGAAATCGTGCTCGATGAAGGCCGCAACCGGCATATCCGCCGCCTGCTGGCCGCGCACGGCATTGCCACCCTGCGGCTGATGCGCGTGCGCATCGGCACTCTACAGCTGGGCGAGCTGGCCAAGGGGGCCTGGCGCATGCTGACCCCGGCCGAGGTTGCCGCGCTGCGCGTGGGCAAGGCCGCCAGCCAGCCAGCGCTGTCAACGCGCCGCAAGCCGTCGCGTTAAGCTGCTTACCGGTGCGCGCTTGCCGCTGGTAATGGCTTCATTTATCTCCCTCTTGCAATGAGCGTTCAAACGCCGGCCCTTGGCCGGCGTTTTTTTATGCCCGCGACAAAAGCCGCAAGATTTGCCTGATATATTCGGCACTCGCGCACGGATCGTTGCGCCAGGTGTAATCAACGGGAGTTTGCGCATGGGCATGGCTGCTTGCTTTGTTGCCGTAGATCCGGACTCGCTGCACAAGCTGCAGCAATCGCCGGCACTACTCGAAGGTTTTCTATACCCGGACGACGGCGACAGCGAACCGCCCAACTACATCGACGTCGACAAAGCATGGCACGGCATCCACTTCATGCTGACCGGCACGGACTATGGCGGCGCAGAGCCGCTATCGCTGGCCGTGCTGGGTGGCAAGGAAATCGGCGACGATGTGGGCTATGGCCCGGCGCGCGTGCTGGAACCGGCGCAGGTTCAAGCCGTTGCTGCCGCCCTGGCGACGATCAGCGAGCAGGATTTCCGCAGCCGCTTTGCGCCGCAAGCCATGGAGGCGGCGGATATCTATCCAGCCATCATCTGGGTGCGCGACGGGCAAGAAGCGCTGGACTACGTGGCCACATATTACGTGGAGCTGGCCAGCTTCTATGCTGCAGCTGCAGCGCGCGGGGACGGGGCCATCCTCTGGCTGTGCTGAGCACGCGATAGCGCGAGCCGGCCGCCCCTCGCCAGTCAACGTAGCCGCTGCATCACCGGCACCGCGTGGTCATAGAAATGCTTCCAGCCCTCGCACAGATAGCTCAAGTTGCCCTCGCCCGGCCGCGTCTTGAGCAAGCGGGTACGCGGGCATTCGCCGTAGCACAGCTTGAGGTGCGGGCAGCGGCGGCATTCGCCCGGCAGGCTGTTGAACTTGTCGAGGCCGAATTCCAGCTGGCGCAGCGAGAACACCATCTCGGACAGCGGCCGTTCGCCGATCTTGCCGATTTCGTATTCGGGGTAGACGTAGTGGTCGCATGAATAAACGCGGCCATCCTGCTCTACCGCCACATTCTTGCCGCAATAGGGACTGCTGGTGCACAGCATGGCCGGCTTGCCTTGCAGTTGCGCGATGGTGGTCTCGAACAGGTTGATGCGCACCTTGTTCAGGTCGCGCACGATCCATTCATCAAACACCGTGGCCAGAAAGCGGCCCCAGTCGGCCGAATCCACGCTCCAGTCGGTCACGATGGACAGCGGATGGCCCGGCTTGCTGCGCGGGCTGCCCACGGGCGCCAGCTGGGTCGATTCGACATGGCCCGGCGCCACCTGCTCAAACTGCGTGGGCTCGACGCAGGGGATGAACTGCATATAGCTCACGCCCAGCTCGTCGCGCAGGAAGCGGTATACCTCCAGCGGCTGCAGCGCGTTCTTGCGGTTGATCACGGTCAGCGTGCTGAACGGTACGCCGTATTTTTTCAGTACCTGCACGCCATTCATCACCGCATCAAAGCTGGATTTGCCGGCTTTGGTAGGGCGGTAGGCATCGTGCAACTCGCGCGGGCCGTCTATGCTCAGGCCAACCAGAAAACCAGCCTCGGCCAGAAACTCGCCCCATTCATCGTTGAGCAGGGTGCCGTTGGTTTGCAGGTCATTGGAGATGCGCCGGCCCGGCGGCGTGTGCCTGGCCTGCAGCGCCACGATACGGCGGAAGAAATCCACGCCAAGCAGAGTTGGCTCACCACCGTGCCAGGTGAACACGATTTCCTCGACATCCTGGCTGGCGATGTAATCGGCCACGAAGGTTTCCAGCAGGGCATCGCCGATGCGCTGGTTTTTCTGGTCCAGCAGCCCTTCCTTGCTCAGGTAGTAGCAGTAGTTGCAATCGAGGTTGCACGCAGAACCGACGGTCTTCACCGTGGCATGCATATAGCGGCTGACGCCCTGCCCCAGCTTGCCCTGGCCGGCATCGAGATAAGTCTGCAGTGCCTCGGGGCTGATATTGAGGCGTTTGGCGTGCTGCTGTGTTTCTACGCTGTACATGATGGCATCTCAGGCTGCCAGGCGTGGCAGCAGGGAGCGGCAGGCTTCGGCCATGCCGCGCAGTTGTTGGGTAAACGGCTTGTCCGCCGCTTGTTTACGTTGCAGTGCCGCAGCCAGTGCGGCATCGATCAGCGCCAGTTGCGCGCGCACGAATTGCGCACAGCGCGCCGGGCCATAAGCGGGATCGGCGGCCAGCAAGGCCAGCAGCGGCACCGGGGGGATCTGGTAAAAGCCGGCCTGCGGAATGCGCGCCCACAGTGCGACATCACGCAATGCATCAGTCAGCAACCGGTGCAGGGCATTGCCCCAGGCGGTCTTGTCGGCTGCCAGCGCGGCGCGGTGGCGCTGCAGATCATGCGCGTAGCCGACATCGGTCACCTGGGTGCCGTCGATCAGCAGCTGGCCAGCGCCCGCAGCGGCCGGGCTGATGCACGCAGCACGCGCGAAACCGGCGCTGCGACTGGCCAGCACCGCATGTTGCAGCCGGTCTGGCTGCAGCGCATCCAGCGGCACCACGTCGCAGGCCAGCGGCTTGCCGGCCGTGTGCAAGGTGCAGCGGCCATCGCCGCCCAGCGCCGGGCAGGTGCGCGTCGGATAGTCGGTGGCCAGCAGTGCAATCTGCAGCGCTGCGCCATTGGCAGCCGGGTATAGCAATTGTTCGAACAGCGCCTGCTGAGCGGCCACGTCGGCCACATCAGCAGCCACGCCCTCCACCGGCTGGCCGGCGCGCAAGGGCTGTACGCGGCGCAGGCCGAGCGTGATGATGAACTGCGCCTCGAAGCGCAGCGCTTCATCCAGGGTCAGCAACGGCGGCGTATTGCAGCACTGACCGCAGGCGGTGCACGCGAATGCATATGCACTGGCCGTAGCCGTCTGCGCATGAAGAGAAATGATATTGCTCATCGGTATGAAGACGGAGCGCATGGCAGCCGCCCGAAGGCGACCGCCATGGTTCATGCTGTTTCCTTATCTGTGCATCTGGTTCACGACGCCCCGCTTCGTGCCGCTGACGAGCCTGAGCGAGGCTCCCTCGCGGCGGCGAGGGCGGGGGGAGTGGAGTCGAACAGGGAGCGCCGGCGGGCAACGTCCGACGCCCGCAAGAACCCGGCCATGCCGGGTTCTTGATGCCGCTTATCCACCACAACGGGCACCAGATGCATCAAGGCGCTCAATAGTAACCACGCGGACGCAACGGGCTGACGCCGCCAACCGACGTCATATAGCTCTTCCATTGCTGGATCAGCGTGCTGGTCAGTTGCGGGTACTGCGCCGACAGGTCCTTGGTCTCGCCACGGTCCACGCTCAGGTCGAACAGCTCCCAGTGGCCGTCCAGCGGGCCGAACGGCGGCTCGGTAAAGCGCGCCTTCCAGCGGCCATCGGCACTGTAGATGGCAGTACGCCCGTAGCTTTCCTCGCCAAACGGCACCACGCGCACCGCGCTGCTGCTGTTTTGCTTGAGCGCATCGACCAGCGATTTGCCGGTCACCGGGTACACATTGCGACCGTTGTAGACCACCTTGCCGCTGTTCAGATCCTTGCCGGTGGCAGGATCGAGCTTGGGTGCTGCCGCCTGTGTCGGCAGCGTCACCTTGCCCAGCGCCAGGAAGGTGGCGGTGTTGTCGGTCACATGCGTAAAGCCGCTGAACGGTGGCAGGCCGGTTTTCTGGCCCGGCAGCTTGGCAATGGCCGGCGTGGAAATGCCACCCTCGCCCATATGGCCCTTGGTCTGCGCGAACGGCGTGGCGCTGACTTCACCCCAGCGGATGCCGTAGGCGAGGCCCGGCAGGCTGGCATAGCTGATGTCGGTGCCCAGCTTCTCGTACTTGCCTGGCTGCGCGTTGGCGGTATCGGTCGCAAGCGGGTCAGCGCCCGAATCGATCGGCCAGCCTTCCGCGCCGTTATCCGACTGGAACAGGATGAAGGTGTTGTCGTACTGACCGGTGTCCTTCAGGTGCTGGATCAAACGGCCGATGTTCCAATCGAGGTTGGACACCATGCCGGCGTAGATTTCCATGTAGCGCGCCTGTGCCTTCTTCTCGTCGGCGGTCAGGCTGGCCCACTTCTTCACTACGCGGCCCGGGCCGTAGTCGACAAAGCCGTCGGCAGCGGCATTGACGGCGCTGGTGTACTTGGCGCTGGCGGTGCCGTTGTTCGGCGTGGCAGTCGGACGCACCAGTGTTTCGGGCGAGCCGGTGCTGGCCGGCTGGCCGGCCGGGATGATGCCCAGCGCCTGCAGGCGGGCATAGCGCGCGGCCGCAATCGGCTCATAGCCTTGGTCGTATTTGCCCTTGTACTTGCTCAGCCAGGGTTCCGGCACCTGCAGCGGCCAGTGCGGCGAGGTATAGGCGGCGTAGGCGAAGAACGGTTTGCCGTCCTTGGCATTGCTGTCGATGTAGGAAATCAGCTTGTCGGTATAGAAATCGCTGGAGTAAAACACCGCCGGGCTGCCGCCCGTGCCACCCGGCTGGCCGGGTTGGCCCGGCTGCACGTAACGCCCGTCTTCGGTGTAGTTCTTCGAGCCGGCGGCTTCGTGGCCGAAATGGTTGCTGGCCGCGCCACCCAGCAGGGTGTAGCTGCGCTCGAAGCCCCACTGGTCCGGCGTCTTGCCGGCCGTTGCCGGGCCGCCGACGATGGACGAACCCAGATGCCACTTGCCGGCGATATAGGTGTGGTAGCCGTTGTCCTTGAGCAGTTGCGCCACCGACAGCGAGCTGTCGTTCAGATAGCCCTCGTAGCCCGGCAGACCCTTGCGTTCATCCTGCGGCGCACCCATGGTGCCCTCGCCCACCAGATGGTGGTCGGTACCGGAAATCAGCATCGAGCGCGTGATGGCGCTGACGGTGCCGGTGTGATGGTTGGTGAGGATGCGCCCGTCTGCCACCAGAGCATCCAGATTCGGCGTGTCGATTTCACCGCCGAAGGCATGGATGTCCGAATAGCCGAGGTCGTCGGCCATGATGTAGAGGATGTTGGGGCGGCCATCGGCCACCGAAGGGCTAGGGGTAGGCGTCGGATTGGCTGCGCTGCTGTCCGAGCTGTCGCAGCCGGCCAGCGCCAGACCGGCGACGATGGCGATGCACAGCGCGCTTTTCCCGAAGCGGCCGGGCAATTTGCCGTGTACAGGCATGATTCACTCCCTGAAGTGATCGTTATGGGAATGAACGATGCTAGCGATGCTCATTAAGTCCAATTAATACTTAATAAGCATCACCATAAAACAAATAGAACTATATGATCAGCAAACAATACAGAAAGGCATGTAAACCTTTGCCTTTATTGCCGTTCCTGCTGATGACAGCAGTGCTGCTTGCGCAGCAGCCGCACTGCTGGGTTATCCGCAGATGTGTGGTTTTTATGCAGATTGCCGACCACTACCGCATGTCCAGTGGTACCTCAAGTCCCGGCCAGAGCCGCTGACGAGCGATAGCGAGGCCCCCTCGCGGCGGCGAGGGCGGAGGGTGTGGAATCAATCAAAAGAGCGCCGTTGTTTCGCCCCCGGCAGCCGGTGAGCACCTGGCTTTGCCGGGCGCATGCTGCCGGTTGATCAACACCCGGCCCCCAAGGAAAGAAACAGGCGCTCAAGCCAGATGGCCCAGCCCGGCACGCGCCAGCAGGCTGGCGGTTTCATGCACCGGCAGGCCCATCACGCCGGTAAAGCTGCCCGAGAGCTGCGACACGAACAGCCCGCCCCAGCCCTGGATGCCATAGCTGCCGGCCTTGTCCATCGGCTCGCCACTGGCGACGTAGGCGGCGATCTGCGCCTCGGTCAGCGTGGCAAAGGTCACGTCGCTGACCGACAGCACCGCATCAATGTCATCGCCCCGGCATAGCGCCACGCCGGTCAGCACCTGATGCGTGCTGCCCGATAGCTGGCGCAGCATGGCGGCGGCATCGGCCGCGTCTTCCGGCTTGCCGAGGATGAGCGCGCCGAGCGCGACGGTGGTATCCGAACCCAGCACCGGCAGTGCCGGCTTGCCCTGCGCCTGCGCGGCCAGCCAGCCCGAGCGCGCCTTGGCGCGTGCCAGCCGCAGCACGTAGTCGTGCGGGTTTTCATCCTGCAGCACGGTTTCATCGACTGGCGCGCTGACGATTTCAAAGGTCACGCCGGTTTGCGCCAGCAGTTCGCGCCGGCGCGGGCTGGCAGAGGCAAGGTAGAGGTCGGTCATGCGGGGGTTCCGAAACAATATGAATATGTGAAATGAGCCAGCCGCTCATTCCCGGTGGTAAGGGTGGTTGTGCAGGATGGAATAGGCACGATAGAGCTGCTCGGCCAGCAGCACGCGCACCATGCCGTGCGGCAGGGTCATGGCCGACAGCTGCAGCAACTGGTCGGCACGCTGCTTCACGCTCGGGTCCAGCCCGTCGGTGCCGCCGATGATGAACACGGCATCGCGCCCGTCGGTGTGCCAGCCCTTCATCTTGTCGGCCAGCTGCATGGTGGTCCAGTTGGCGCCGCGCTCGTCCATGGCCAGCACGCGCGCGCCCTGCGGCACGGCGGCCAGGATGCGCTCGGCCTCCTCGGCCATCACCTGCTGCGGCGTTTTGCTGCCGGCGCGCTTGTCGGGCTTGAGTTCGATCAGGCTGAGCGCAAATTCGCGCGGCAGCCGCTTCTGGTATTCGGCAAAACCGTCTTCGATCCAGCCCGGCATTTTGTGGCCAACGGCAATGATGATGAGCTTCATGGCAGGCGCATCGCTAAAATGACACGATTTTACGCCAGAACCGCCGCCGCACCCCATGTCCGCCACCGATCCCGCCCACAGCCCCTATCCCGATTGCCTGACCCTGCACACGCCCGAGCCCGATCACGCGGCAGTGCTGCAGGTCGAGGCCGATTTCATCGTGGCCTACAAGCCGCCCGGCATGAGCTTCCACCGCGAGGGCGAGCTGCCCGGGCTGCTAGACCATTTGCGCGTGCTGCACGAGGGCGAGCTCTACCCGCTGCACCGGCTGGACCGGCTGACCTCGGGCCTGCTGCTGCTGGCACGCAACGCCGCAGCGGCCAGCGAATTCGGCAGCATGTTCGCCGCGCACCGGCTGGACAAATACTATCTGGCGCTGAGCGCGCGCGCGCCGCAAAAAAAGCAGGGCACGGTGGCCGGCGCCATGTTGCCGGCACGCGGCGGCAGCTGGCGGCTGGGCGAGGGGCAGGAACAATACGCGGTGACGCAGTTCTTCAGCCATGGCGTGGGCAATGGCCAGCGCCTGTTGCTGCTGCGCCCGCTATCCGGCCGCACCCACCAGCTGCGCGTGGCAATGAAAAGCCTGGGCGCGCCGCTGCTCGGCGATGTGCGCTATGGCGGCGCAGCGGCAGACCGCGGCTATCTGCATGCCTATGCACTGGCCTTTCTGTGGCGCGGCCAGCCGCATGCCTATCGGCTACCGCCGGCCGCCGGCATGCACTTCACCTCGCCGGCATTCAGTCAGCTGCTGAGCGGCATGTCATTGCCATGGGATTATGCGTGGCCAAGCCGCAAGAAATAAGTGACAGCAAAAAGTCAGCGCGACGTTAGAAACAAACAAAAAGACAATACCATTACAACAGCACGAAGCACGCCACTCGGCTGTTTTTTGCATAACAGACTACATTTCTGTACGTTATTTTCTTACATAAGAAAGCACTAATTGCTGCCATGCAGCATGAAAATATTAGACAAAAACTCATACTTATCAAAATGTTAACAACATGCATCGCACCAGCAGCATGCAGGTGCACAAGGGGAAATGTAGTTGTAGCTGTTTTTGTTACAAACGCACTTTCATGGCGTCAGGCAGGCTATTGACAAGCCGCAATACCTGCCCGCTAATCATCATCCATGGCTGGTATCTGCGGATGCACAGACCTGTAGCGCTGACATTCTTACCAAAGACTGACGAGCGCCGGCCACGGCGAAAAGCCGGGTCGACCCAAACAATGGATGGAGAGAGTAAATGCTCAATCGTTTCGCCCTGGCAGCCATTCCGGCTGCACTGTTTGCTGTTCATGCCTATGCCGCCTACCCGGCTTGGCAGGAAGGTACGACCTACACCGCCGGCACCTTCGTCAGCTACAACGGCCATGACTACAAATGTCTGGTTACGCACACTGCCTATGTAGGCGCCGGCTGGACCCCGTCCGGCACGCCGACACTGTGGCAGGATCAGGGCGTGAGCAGCGGTGGGACGCCGACTCCGGCGCCCACCGCAACCCTGCAGCCAACTGCGACACCGAAACCGACCGCAACACCGGTACCAACGGCCAGCCCGACTGCAGCACCGACAGCAACACCCAAGCCCACCGCCACACCGGCACCGACAGCTACCCCGCTGCCGACTGCGACCCCGGCCCCGACCGCTGCACCGACTGCCACACCGGCACCGTCGGCCGGTTGCTATACCGCGTGGAGCAGCAGCACTGCCTATAACGGTGGCGACAAGGTGACCTACAACGGCCGCAACTATCAGGCCAAGTGGTGGACCCAGAACAATATCCCGTCGTCGAACACCGGCGACGGCCTGCCGTGGACCGACCTCGGCGCCTGCGGCGGCGTGAACCCGACCGCGACACCCGCACCGACCGCTGCCCCGACAGCCACACCGAAGCCGACCGCCACTCCGGTACCGACTTCGACCCCGACAGCCACACCGACCAACACGCCGACGGCTACACCGAAACCGACAGCAACACCGGTTCCGACCGGCACACCGACCGCCACGCCGGCGCCGGTTGCCACCCCGGTGCCGACCTCGACCCCGGCTGCCTACAAGCCGCAGATCACTTACATCACCGCACCGGCCGGCTATCCGACCGATGCACAATTCAGCGCTGCAGAAACCGCACTGGCTTCGCAAGTCGGCACCGATTCGAGCACGCTGGCCCGCATCCGCGCCGCACTGGCCGTGCTGCCGGACGCACAAGTGAACGCAGTCACCGCCGGCAACAGCAACAACCCGGACAATGTGAAGCGCGTCGAGCGCATCATGAATGAAGCGAAGTTCGATTCGCTGTTCCCGGTGCGCAACGTGGCCTACACCTATGTGAACTTCCTGCGTGGCGTGGCCAAGTTCCCGGCGTATTGCACCACCTACACCGACGGCCGCGACAGCGATGCCATCTGCCGCAAGCTGCTGGCTACCTCGTTTGCCCACTTTGCGCAGGAAACCGGTGCCAACTGGCCGGCACTGACCCCGGCCACCGCGCGCACCTACCCGGCGCAGAACAACCCGGTGCTGGCGACCATGGACCAGAACACCGCCATCCCGTCGTACAAGCAGGCACTGTGGTATCTGCGTGAGTCGGGTTACAACGAAGGCTCAGCAGTTGGCGCATACCAGGATTGCTTCCGTGGCGCCGGCAGCTCGATCTTCTCGATCTTCTACCCGTGCGGCCAGAACTCGGCCGGCCAGACGCTCGATTACTTCGGCCGTGGCTCCAAGCAGCTGTCGTGGAACTACAACTTTGGCCCGTTCAGCAAATCGCTGTATGGCGACGTGAACGTGCTGCTGGACAACCCGGGCCAGGTTGCCGACACCTGGCTGAATTTTGCCTCGGCCATCTGGTTTGCCGTGTATCCGCAATCGCCCAAGCCGCCAATGACCTGGGTGGTTGACGGTACTTGGGTGCCGAACGCAGTGGACGTGGCCAACGGCATGAGCCCTGGCTTTGGCGCCACCGTGCAGATCATCAACGGCGGCATCGAGTGCGGTGGCGGCGGTGCTGAAAAATCGCAGGTGCAGAACCGTATCGCAGCCTACAAATCGTTCACTGCCGAGCTGGGCGTGACGATTCCGGCCAACGAAGTACTGGGTTGCGCCAACATGAAGGGCTTCCAGCCGGGCTCGGCCGCGGCCACCAAGACCTATCTGGACAAGAACTGGGGCTACAACGCCAACAACCCGGGCGGCGTGAGCTGGGCGTGCTCGCTGGTGGATTACCAGATGCCGTTCTCGCTGGCCAACCCGGGCGATTACAAGCAATGCGTCGATTACATGTTCCGTGGCCAGGTGAAGTTCAATGGCCAGGTCGTGATCGACAACACCAAGTAACAACCGAGCAGCAGGAACTTGAACGGCGACCTTAGGGTCGCCGTTTTTTTATCTACTTAAGCTCGCACCAGTTATTGCGATAACGATCAAGCTACCTTGGCTTGCACGATTTCTTTAGGGCGCCTGGCCAGCAGGTACACCGCCAAGCCAACTGCACTCAAACCGGCCCCCAGCACCGACACCCCCAGCCAGCCAGCATGCGCATAAGCCAGCGCCGACAGCAACGAACCACTGGCGCCGCCGATGAAATAGCTGGTCATATAGGCCGAGGTGATGCGGCTGCGTGCCTCGGGGCGCAGTTTGTAGATCACGCTCTGGTTGCTCACGTGAATGGCTTGCACGGCGAAATCGAGCACCAGGATGCCGATGATGAAGGCAATGATCGACGACGGCGCGAACGCAATCGGCAGCCACGACAGCAGCAGGCTACCCAGACCCCACAAGGTGCTGCGCTCGGCATGGCCGCGATCTGCCCAGTGGCCGGTCTGGCGTGCAGCCAGCGCACCGGCGGCGCCCACCAGACCGAACAGCCCGATCATGGCTTCGGAAAAATGATACGGCGGCGCGCTGAGCAAAAAGGCCATCGGTGTCCACAACACGCTGAAAATCGCGAACGACAGCCCGCCCAGCAATGCACGCAGGCGCAACTGCGGAAACTCGACCATCAGCCCCCAGACCGAGGCCAGCAGCTGCGGGTAGCTCAGCCGGTTGGCTTCCTTGTGCTCGGGCAGCGCACGCCACAGCGCAACGGCGGTCAGCAGCAGCAGCGGGGCGGCCACCCAGTAGACGGTGCGCCAGCCACCCAGCCCGGCCAGCAGGCCGGCCACGGTGCGCGCCAGCAAGATGCCCAGCAGCAGGCCGCTCATGATGGTGCCCACTACCTTGCCACGTTGCTCCGGCTCGGCCAGCGTGGCCGCGAACGGCAGCAGGATTTGCGCCACCACCGACAGCAAGGCGGTGAGCGCCGTGCCCAGCAGCACCATGCCGATATGGTTGGCGCTGCCGGTAATCAGCAGCCCCAGCGCAGCCAATACCGTCATGCCGACGATGAGCTTGCGCCGTTCGAGCAGATCGCCCAGCGGCACCAGCAGCACCAGCCCGACAGCGTAACCGAGCTGCGCAGCAGTGACGAT
Source organism: Andreprevotia lacus DSM 23236 (assembly GCF_900176275.1). Classification (GTDB taxonomy): domain Bacteria; phylum Pseudomonadota; class Gammaproteobacteria; order Burkholderiales; family Chitinibacteraceae; genus Andreprevotia; species Andreprevotia lacus. The sequence goes on from NZ_FWXD01000014.1 coordinate 65,019, forward strand.
GAAGCCCGCCGCGCCCAGGGTAATGCCAAAGGTGGTGGCCAGCGTTTGCAGCAGCGGCTGCGCGTAGTAGTTACTGGCAACGGCAAGGCCGGTGGCAAAGGCCATCAGCCCCACCAGCGCGGGGGTCAGTACGGGTTTTGTTGTCATTTGGCAGCTCCAGTTACCTGCAGCGCAGTATGCGTGTGGCCTTATCCATGACACCAATGTATTGTTTTCATTCCATCCATCGTTTTTTGAGATGACATGAACCTGCGCCAGATTGCCTATGCCGTTGCAGTGGCCGAGGAAGAAAACTTCACCCGCGCTGCCGAGCGCTGCCATACCGTGCAATCGGCACTCAGCCACCAGATTGCGCGGCTGGAAGAGGAACTGGGCGCGCAGCTGTTCGAACGCAGCTCGCGCCGCGTGCGCCTTACCCCGGCCGGCCATGCCTTTCTGCCCGCCGCGCGACAGTTGCTGCACAGCGAGCAACGCATCCGCGATGAAGTGGCCGCTGCCACCGGGCAGATCCGTGGCTCGCTGGTGGTGGGGCTGATTTCGGCGCTCACCGTGGTCGATACCGTCGATCTGCTCGGCCGTTTCAACACGCTGCACCCGCGCGTGGACGTGCGGCTGGCATCGGGCATGAGCGAAAACCTGCTGGTGGACGTGCGCGAGCACCGCAGCGATGTGGCCTTTGTCGGACTATGGCCGGGCGAGCGCATCGAGGGGCTGAATACGCTACTGCTGGCCGACGAAGCGCTGGTGGCGGTGATGCTGCCCGACCACCCGCTGGCGCAGGGCGGCAAGGTGTCGCTGCGCGATCTGTCGGTGCAGCGCTGCGTCGATTACCGTGCCGGCAGTGGTGCGCGGCGTCAGACCGACGAGGCCTATGCCGCTGCCGGCCATGCGCGCCATGTGCATTTCGAGGTCGATCACGCCACCCTGCTGGAGCGCATCGTGCGGCGCGGCCTTGCCATCGGCATGGTGCCGGCGGAAACCGCCGTGGGCATGCAGGGCCTGGCCATCGTGCCGGTGTGCGATGCGCCGCGCCGCCGCGTGTATTGCGTGTGGGCGCAACACCCCACGCCGGCCGCCATTGCCTTTATCGACATGGTGAAAACGCAGACCGCCGCAGTGCGCGATGCCTTGCAGACACGCATGGCCGAGCACGTGTAACGAATGCACAGCAGCGGCATCAACAGCGCTATCATCCGGGCTGATTTTCCAACTTCCTGCGCCACCCATGCCCACCACCATCCCTGCCCTCGCCCGTGACCTCCAGCCTGCGCTGCAACACAAGCTGGACCGCAAGACCAAGCCAATGGGCAGCCTGGGCCGGCTGGAAGCGCTGGCGCTGCAACTGGGCCTGATCCAGCAGCGGCTGGACCCGCAAATCGTCCAGCCCACCATGCTGGTATTTGCCGGTGACCATGGCCTGGCGCGTGCCGGCGTCAGCCCCTTTCCGCCCGAAGTCACGCCTCAGATGGTGCTCAACTTCCTGTCCGGCGGCGCTGCCGTCAACGTGCTGTGCCGTGCCAACGGGCTGGACTTCAAGGTGGTGAATGCCGGGGTAAACTACAAGTTTGCCCCGCACCCGCTGCTGATCGACGTACCGCTGGCACACGGAACAGCCAGCAGCCTGGATGGCCCGGCCATGACGCGCGAACAGGCCGAACTGGCGCTGCAACGCGGCGCGGACATCGTAGCCGGGCTGGCCGCGCAGGGTTGCACCGTGCTGGCGCTGGGCGAGATGGGCATAGGCAATACCTCGGCCGCTTCGCTGTTGATGGCGCAGCTGACCGACGTACCGCTGGCCGACTGCACCGGGCGCGGCACCGGGCACGACGACGACGGGCTGGCGCGCAAACTGGCCGTCCTGCAGCAGGTGCAGGCGCGCCATGCAAGCCTGAGTGCCCCGCTGGACATCCTCGCCGCCGTGGGCGGTTTCGAGATCGCCATGATGGCGGGTGCGTATCTGGCCGGCGCGGCCAGCGGCATGCTGCTGCTGGTGGATGGCTTCATCGCCACTGCCGCGCTGCTGGTGGCCAGCCGCATCAACCCGGCCGTGCTGGACTACTGTGCCTATGCGCATTGCTCGGGCGAGCAGGGCCACCGCCGCCTGCTGGCCGAGCTGAGTGGCGAGCCGCTGCTTGATCTGGGCCTGCGCCTGGGCGAAGGCAGCGGTGCCGCCACGGCCTTTCCGCTGCTGCGTGCGGCCGCAGCCATTCTCAACGAAATGGCCTCGTTCGAATCGGCTGGCGTGAGCGACAAGGATGGCTGAGCAGCCGCTGAACGCGCTGCAACGCAGCCTGCGCCCGCCGCTGGTGGCGCTGGCCTATTTCACCCGCATCCCCATTCCGGCCTGGGTAGGCTACCGCGACGACGATCTGGACCGCGCCGCGCGCTGGTTTCCGCTGATCGGCATCGCGGTGGGCTGCATCGTGGCGCTGGTGTGGTGGCTGGGTGTACACGTTTTTCCGCTGCGCGTTGCGCTGGGGCTGAGCCTGGTGGCCAGCGTGCTGCTCACCGGCGCATTCCATGAAGACGGCCTTGCCGACGCCATCGATGGTTTCGGCGGCGGCTATACGCGCGAGCGGGTGCTGGAAATCATGCACGACTCGCGCATTGGCAGCTTTGGCGCCATCGCACTCATCCTCGCACTGTGGCTGAAACTGGAAGCGCTGGCAGCACTGCCGCAAGCATGGATCGCCCCGGCACTGGTTGCCGCACACGCGGCCAGCCGCTGGCTTGCGGTCAGCCTTTTGTGCACGCTCGACTACGTGCGCCCCGAGGGCAAGGCCAAGCCGGTGGCCACACGTCTGGGCGGTGCCGGCCTGCTGATTGCCACCGTGTGTGGCCTGCTGCCACTGGGCCTGCTGCCGGGCTGGCAGGCCGCCCTGCTGGCGTTGCCACTGCTGGCGCTGCTGCGCATCGCAGTGAGCCGTTACCTGCGCCAGCGCATCGGTGGCTATACCGGCGATGCCTTGGGCATGACACAACAACTGGCCGAACTGCTGCTCTATCTGGGCTGGCTGGCCTGGGTGCACAACGCATGGCGCTTTATCTGATCCGCCACTTTCCGCCGCGCATTGCCGCCGGCGTGTGCTACGGCCGCCTGGACATCCCCCTGCTCGACCCGGCGGATGCCAGCCCGCTGCGCGCGCAGTTGCCGGCGCAATTCATCTGCCACAGCAGCCCGCTGCAGCGCTGCCGGCTGCTGGCCGAAGCCCTCACGCCGCGCCCCGTGATCGACCCGCGCTTGCAGGAAATGGATTTCGGCCGCTGGGAGGGCCTGCGCTGGGATGATATTGGCCCGGCCACGCTTGATCACTGGATCGCCAGCGGTTACGACGCGGTGCACGGCGGCGAAAGCCTGCGCCAGCTGCAGCAGCGCGCGTATGAATGGGCTGGCGAGGCCGCCAGCACTGGCGGCGACGTGGTGGCCCTCACGCACTCGGGCGTGATCCGCGTGCTGCTGGCGGCGCGCTATGGCTGGCAGGTGGAACAGATGCTCAGCCACAGCGTACCCTGCGGCAGCGTCACCATCCTCGACTGGAGAGCCCGATGAGCATCACCCTGATCCTGGGCGGCGCGCGCTCGGGCAAAAGCCGCCATGCAGAACAACTGGCGCAGGCCAGCGGCAAGGCGGTGACGGTGATCGCCACCGCCACGGCGGGCGATGCCGAAATGGCGGCGCGCATAGTCCGCCACCGGCAGGATCGGCCCGCCCAGTGGCAGGTGGTCGAAGAACCCTGCGCACTGGGCAGTGCCATCCTGCACGCTGCCGCACCAGACCGGCTGGTGCTGGTGGATTGCCTGACCTTGTGGCTGGCCAATACGCTGTTCGGCAGCGACAGCCATGCCGAAGACGCCATCCCCGCCCCCTCGCCGCTGTTCGAGCATGAACGCAGCGCTTTGCTGGCGGCCTTGGCCCAAGCTACTGGCGATGTGGTGCTGGTGAGCAACGAAATCGGTCTGGGCGTGGTGCCGCTGGGTGCCGGCAACCGGCTGTTCGTCGACGAGGCCGGCCGGCTGAATCAGGCAGTGGCGGCGGCCAGCCAGCGGGTGTTCTTTATCGCTGCTGGCCTGGCCCTGCCACTCAAAGGCTGATTAGCGCTCGCTATCGAGGTGGGCCATCTGCTGCGCCATATAGCGCTCGCCCGCTGCCGCACCGGCCGGTACTGCCGCCTCGATGCGTGCCAGATCGGTGGCCGATAGCTGCAAGGTGGCCGCGCCCAGCGATTCGGCCAGCCGCTCGCGGCGGCGTGCACCGATCAGCGGCACGATATCGTCACCACGCGAGCGCACCCAGGCAATCGCCACTTGCGCCACCGTGGCGCCCAGGTCGGCCGCCACTGCGCGCAGTGCCTCGACCAGTGCCAGATTATGCGCCAGGTTGTCTGCGCCAAAACGCGGACTGACGCTGCGGAAGTCGCCCTTGGCGAGCTGCGTATCGGCAGCCCAATGCCCGCTGATCAGGCCGCGCGACAGCACGCCATAGGCGGTGATGCCGATGCCCAGCTCACGGCAAGCGGGCAGGATCTCGGCCTCGATCCCGCGCGAGATCAGCGAATACTCGATCTGCAGGTCGGAAATCGCATGCACGGCCGCCGCGCGGCGTATGGTATCCGCGCCGGTTTCGGACAAGCCGATATGGCGCACCCAGCCCGCCTTGACCAGATCGGCAATCGCACCGATGGTGTCCTCGATCGGCACATCCGGATCGACGCGCGACAGGCGATAGATGTCGATGTAATCGGTACGCAGGCGGCGCAGCGAATAGGCGGCAAAGTTCTTCACTGCCTGCGGGCGGCCGTCGTAGCCCAGCCAGTTGCCGGCGTAATCGCGCAGCGCGCCGAACTTCACGCTCAGCTGCACCTGCTCGCGCTTGCGGCCCTTGAGTGCATCACCGATCAGCATTTCGTTGTGGCCCATGCCGTAGAAATCACCGGTATCGAGCAGGGTGATGCCGGCATCCAGCGCTGCATGCAGGGTGGCAATGCTCTCGGCCTCGTCGGCCGGGCCATACAGGTCGGACATGCCCATGCAGCCCAGACCCAGGGCAGAGACTTGCGGGCCATTGCGGCCCAGGGTGCGCTTTTCCATTTCCGGTTTCCTTTGCGTTCAGTTGAAGGCATCCGGCAGCCTGGCCGCCGTGACGTTTGGAACTGAGACGGATTGTGCGCCGACCTGCCGCTTGAATAATCCAGCCAGAATTGAAATGATTATTCGAATTTACCCAACAATCTGGAGCCCGCATGGACCAGCTGCACGCAATGCGCGTGTTTGCCCGCGTGGTGGAAACCGGCAGCTTCACGCAGAGCGCCGAGCAGCTCAACCTGCCACGCGCCAGCGTGACCAATGCGGTGCAGCAGCTGGAGCGGCATCTGGGCGTGCGCCTGTTGCACCGGACCACGCGCAAGGTCACCCTGAGCAGCGACGGCACGCTGTACTACCAGCACTGCCAGCGCGTGCTGGCGGCGCTGGATGAAAGCGATGCGCTGTTCAGCGGCGCACTGGCTGCGCCGCACGGCACGGTGCGGGTCGATCTGCCCGAGCGGCTGGCGCGGCTGGTGGTGATCCCGGCGCTGCCGGACTTCTGCAGTCGCTACCCCGGCATACAGCTGCGCCTGAGCGCCACCGACCGGCTGGTCGATCTGGTCGAGGAAGGCATCGATTGCGTGGTGCGCGTTGGCGCGCTGGCCGATTCCAGCCTGATCGCGCGCCGTGTGGGCGAAATGCGCCAGATCAACTGCGGCGCACCGGACTACCTTGACCGCCACGGCCGGCCGCAAACACTGGCCGAACTGGCCGGGCACCTGGAAGTGAAGTTCTTTTCCAACCGCACCGGGCGCGATCTGGACTGGGAATATGTACAGGATGGCGAGCGCAAGACCATCAAACTGCAAAGCGCCGTGGCGGTCAGCAGCGCTGAGGCGTATCAGGCCTGCTGCCTGGCCGGGCTGGGGCTGATCCAGGCCCCCCTGCACGGCCTGCGCGACGACATCGCCGCCGGGCGGCTGGAAGCCATCCTGCCCGACTACCCGCCCCCGCCGCTGCCCGTGTCCATTGTATACAGCTCGCAACGCCTGCTGGCGCCACGGCTGCGGGTGTTTATTGATTGGCTGGCGGAGTTGCTGGCAGGGCAGGATTGGGGCTGATCAGGCAAATGCCAACGTGGAGCCGTTGGCAAAGCCCAGTGCAGCGGTACTGGCAAGGCGCGCGAAACGCAGACAGTACAAAACGTACGGCAAGTGAGCGCAACGCAGCCAGCAGAGCTTTGCTAACGGCTCAATAATCCGGCACACCGTAGGCAGTGAGGATGTAATCGAACTGGGCAATGTCGAGCTGCTGCCCCACATAGGGCTGCAGCGCGGCGATGCGCGCGGCATCGAGCATGTAGGACAGCTTCATGTCCGGATCGGGCTTGTCCTGCTCGTGCTTGAACAGGTCGAACAAAAAGGCGGGCGATACGGTATCGGCCAGCGGCAGGTGGCCGAGGAAGCCCCCTTCCATGCCTTTTTCCCAGACTTCGAGCGCGCGAACGACTTTCATGATGCGGTTCCTTGGTACAGAGCCTCATTATACCGCCCCCGCCTTGGTGGTGAGTGGCGGACGGCAAGCCCCGCCCGAGCGCACTGCGTCAGCAACGTGTATCCGCGCCACGCACGAGCGTAGCGAGGCCCCCTCGCGGCGGCGAGGGCGGGGGGAGTGGAATCCAACAGGCAAGAGCCGCTGTTTCGCCCTGCATTGCCCTTGAGAGTCCGGCCTAGCCGGACTATTGATGCCGGCTGAACCACCAGGAGGTGGAAAAAGACACAAGGCTCTGCGGCGAGGGCGGGGGGAGTGGAATCAAACAGGCAAGAGCCGCTGTTTCGCCCTGCTGTGCCCTTGAGAGTCCGGCCAAGCCGGACTATTGATGCAGGCTGAACCACCAAGAAGTGGAAAAAGACACAAGGCTCTGCGGCGAGGGCGGGGGGAGTGGAATCAAACAGGCAAGAGCCGCTGTTTCGCCCTGCTGTGCCCTTGAGAGTCCGGCCAAGCCGGACTATTGATGCAGGCTGAACCACCAAGAAGTGGAAAAAGACACAAGGCTGTGTGGCGAGGGCGGGGGAAGTGGCATAAAACAAGCGATCGCCGCTGTTTCGCCGGCTCAAAACGACAAGAACCCGGCTTGGCCGGGTTCTTGATGCCGCTTCATTCACTGCCTGAGTGGCAAATCAACTGCGGCGATCAGAAGTGCGCGGTCAGCGATGCCATGAAGCTGCGTCCTTCGGCCGGGTACAGGCTATAGGCGCCTGTCGTGCCGGTGCTGCCGGCACGGATGCCGTAGCTGGCGTACTTCTTGTCGAACAGGTTGTCGACGGTCAGCGCTGCATCCCAGTTCTTGCTCAGGCGCTGGGTGTACTTGGCGCCGAACAGCGCATACGACGACTGCTTGGTGCCGAACTGGTTGGCCTGATCGTTGTCCAGCCGCTGCTCGCCCACGTATTGCAAGTTGAACGCCAGTTGCGAGCCCTCGCGCACTTGCCAGGCCACAGCGGCGTTGGCCAGCCATTCCGGCACCATCGGTACCTGGTTGCCGGCGAGCGCAATGCCGCTGACGGTACCATCGCGGAAGGTGGCACGCTGCCAGCTCAGATTGCCCGAGATGGTCACGCTGGCATTGACGGCGTAGCGGCCCGACAGCTCGATGCCCTCGCGGCGCGTCGGGTCGAGGTTGACGTTGGCACCATAGCCGAAGTTGGCCAGCGGGCTGTAGTAGATCTCGTTGTCGAGGTCATAGCGGTAGTAGGCCAGCTGCGCGCTGGCGTCCTTGCCGTCCCACGCCAGGCCGATTTCCTTGTCGTTCGACGTTTGCGGCTTGAGCGGATTGCTGGTGTAAACCAGCTCGTCGGCATTGGCGAGGCGATAGCTGCGGCCCACCTTGGCATAGGCGGCAAAGCCTGCGCCCAGCGGCTGGCGCACGCCCAGTTGCCATGCATTCAGGCCCTGATCGGTTTGCGAGCTGGTGCCATAGCCGCTCAGGTCGGTCACATCATCTTTCAGCCACGCGTGGCGCGCGCCAACGGTGATGCGCGTGTCGCCAAACGGCTGCAGGCTGGCTTCGGCAAACACGGCCGTGTGGCGCTGCCCGGTTTTCATGCTCGGCACGGCTACGGCGCCCTGATCGACGTCCATATCGCTGCCCAGCCAGTCGATGCCGGCCACCACTTGCTGGCCGTTGCCGAACGGCAACTGGTAGCGCAGTGCGGCGCTTTTCTCGCGCAGGTCGCGCTTGTCGAAGTAATCGCCCCAGCTGCTGTTGTAGTAGCTCTCGGTCTGCTTGCCGCGCAATGCCAGCTCTGCATACAGGGTGCCCGTGCCGATGTCCTGCTTGAGCTGCACACCGCCGCTGCGGTTTTTCACGTCGCTGTAATCGCGCGGGGTGGATGTGCCGTCCGGGTTGCTGGCGTATTCGTCGATGCCCTTGGCAGGGTCGATCTTGCGGCTGCCCGCCAGGCCCAGGTGCTGGTTGCCGGCGCGCACATAGGCATTGATACTGCCACCTTCGTGCTGCCATGCGGCATTCACGCCCACGTTGTCGCGGCGCTCGGCATTGTTGTCACGCTGGTGGTCGGTGCTCATGCTTTGCGCATAGGCATCCAGACCGACGCTGTCGGTGGCCTTGTGCAGGGCCAGGTCGAGCTGGCGCAGATTGTTGCTGCCCACGGTGGCCGTCGCTTCGACGGTATCGGCCGCCTCGAACGGGCCGCGCGTGATGATGTTGATCACGCCGCCCGTAGTGCCGCCGCCGTATTGCACGCTGCCGCTGCCACGCACGATTTCAATGCGGGCAATGGCGGCCAGCGGCAAAAAGGCCAGCTTGGGCGACGACAGGTCGTTGGTGTTTTGCTTGACGCCGTCGACGAGGATCAGCGTGTTGCTGCTGCCGGTCATGCCGAAGCCGCGCAGGTCGATGGTGCCGTCGGCCGAACCGCTGGTGCTGAAGAAGTGGATGCCGGCGACAGACGACAGTACCCCCTGCACGGTACTGGCGGACGATTGCGCGATATCGTCGGCGGTGATGACCGTCACGCTGCCGGGAATGGTGCTTTGCAGCGAGGGCACGCGCGAGGCGGTGATGATCACCGGGTCGGCGTTGTACACCGGCAGATCGGCGGCATGGGCACCCAGCGCGGCGCACAGGGCGGCCAGCGGCGTGAGGCGGCGGCATTGAATCAGTTGGAACATGGAACACACTCCCGTGGACATGGTTGGGAGTGCGAAAGACCGACGGGCCGGTGCGGGCGCAGCATGAGTCCGCGCCCGGCCACTGGCCGGTCGTACTTCGGACTTCACCCCGAGTCTTCCGCACTGCTGGGCCAGGCCGGTCTCCGGGCTCATCGCTCGTCTGCTTCGCCTTCCCGGCCCGTGGGCCAGTGGCATGTGGAAGCAGCGTCGTCACGATTTACCGTTGCGGGGGCAGCTCGGGGATCACCTCAGGGTTCACCCGATTCCCGTTTAACCGGCGATTGTCGCCGGCACCTGACAGGGCGCGGAGTGTAGCACCGTTATGTGTTTTTTCCCTGTCCGGCTACGTCAGCCGCTGATATGCGGCCGCATCTCTGGCGGTAAAAGGCCGGGCACATGTCCGCCAGCGCTCAATCGTCGGTATGCACCACGCCACAGGCGGCATCTGCCGCCAGCAGCAGGTCTTCCAGCGTATCGGTTTCGTCGCTGATCGCAGCGGCGCCGACGGTCACCCCCACCTTGATCTCGCGGCCATCCTCCAGCTTGACCGGCGTGGTCATCACGCGCAGGCGGATACGGTCGGCCACGGTTTGCGCGCCATCGAGCGGGGTATCGGGTAACAGCAGCGCGATTTCCTCGCTGGAAAAGCGGCCGATCAGGTCGAAATCGCGCACGCTGCCACGGCAGCACTCGGCCACGTATTGCAGCACCAGATCGCCGCCCTGGGTGCCATAGCGCTCGTTCAGCTTGCGCATCTGGTCCACATCAACCAGCAGCGCCGACAGCACATGCCCGGCGCGCTGGCTGCGGTTCACCTCGCGGCCGGCGTTTTCCAGAAAGGCAGCGCGGGTAGGCAAGCCGGTGAGCGCATCGACATACTCGTTGGCCGCCTGCGCAGCCCGCTGGCGCGCCCGCTGCCACGACAGGCCGAGCGCCAGCGCGGCCAGCCAGCCCAGTGCTGCCACGCCCCATGCGATTGCCATCCAGTTGTCGTCGCCACCCATCAAGCCACTCCTGCCGTTAGGATTAGTGTAAGTGGTGATGCAGGAATTTGCATCCGCGCCCGCAGCCGCGCAGTACCGGGGCCTGCGGCTGGCGCACCGCCAGTCGGCAGCAATATGTAAAGCGCATCGCCGCAAGTAAGCGCGGCAAGTACAATCGCGCCCATGTCACGAATCTTGCTGCTTCGCCTTTCGTCCATGGGCGACGTCATCCATACCCTGCCGGCGGTCAGCGATCTGGCGCGCGCGCGGCCGGGCACCACGGTCGACTGGGTGGTCGAAGAAGGCTTTGCCGAGTTGCCACGCCTGCACCCTGCCGTGGGCGAGGTGCTGCCGATTGCGCTGCGCCGCTGGCGCAAATCGCCGCTGAACGCACACACCCGCAGCGAATTTGCCGACTTTCGCAGCCGCTTGCAAAGCAGCCGCTACGATCTGGTGCTCGATATCCAGGGCCTGCTGAAAAGCGCCGTGGTGGGCAAGCTCGCGCACGGCCCCATGGCCGGTTACGACCGCCACAGCATACGCGAGCCGCTGGCCAGTCTGCTTTACCGCCAACGCCATGCCGTTGGCCGCCATCTGCACGCGGTAGAGCGCAGCCGCCAGTTGATGGCTGCTGCAGTGGGCTATGCGCCGGGTGGTCCGCTCGATTACGGTCTGCGGGTGCCGGCCTTTACGCCGGACTGGCTGCCGCAACAACCCTATGCGGTACTGCTCACCGCCACCAGCCGCGCCGACAAGGAATGGGCCGAGGCCAACTGGATTGCGCTGGGCCAGCAACTGGCCGAGCGCGGCATCGCCAGTGTGCTGCCCTGGGGCAGCGCTGCCGAGCGCGAACGCGCCGAACGGCTGGCCGCCGCCATCCCTGCTGCATGTGCAGCCCCCAGGCTGGGCCTGGGCGATGCTGCCGGCCTGCTGGCTGGCAGCCGCATCGTGGTCGGCGTTGACACCGGGCTGGCGCATCTGGCTGCTGCGGTGGCCGCGCCCGTGGTGGCGATTTTCTGCGCCTCTGACCCCATCAAGACCGGCGTGCTGGCCGACAGCTACGCGGTCAACCTCGGCCAGCATGGTGCAGCGCCCGACGTGGCCACCGTGTGGCAAGCCGTCACCGCCGGAATGCGCCCGTGATCCGCTGGCTGTATTCGCTGTGCCTCTACCTGATCACGCCGGTCATCATGGGCTATCTGCTCAAACGCGCGCGCAAGCAGCCCGAATACCGCCAGCACTGGCGCGAGCGCTGGGCCATTTACGACCGCAGCCCCCGCAACGGCGCACAGCCGCTATGGCTGCACGCGGTATCAGTGGGCGAAATGCGCGCCGCGCTGCCGCTGGTAAAGGCGCTGCGCGAGCGCTACCCCGATCACCCGCTGCTGCTCACCTGCATGACGCCCACCGGCCGCGCCACCGCTACCGAGCTGTATGGCGACATCGCCGAAATCGTTTACCTGCCCTATGACTACCCGTGCGCAATGCGCCGCTTTCTGCGTCGCTACCGGCCGGTGCTGGGCCTGCTGCTGGAAACGGAGCTGTGGCCCAATCTGCTGACCGCCTGCCGCAAGCACGGCGTGCCGCTATGGCTGGTGAATGCGCGGCTGTCGGAAAAATCGGCGCGCGGTTACGCCCGCATCCGCTGGCTGGCCGGGCCTGCCTTTGCCCGCTTGAGCGGCGTGCTGGCGCAGGCCGATGCCGATGCCGGCCGGCTGCGCGCGCTGGGCGCCACCAATGTGCACGTGACCGGCAACCTCAAGTACGACAACCAGCCCGAGCCGGACATGGTGGCACGTGGCAAGCGCTGGCATGGGCTGTTCGGCCAGCGGCCGGTGCTGCTGCTGGCCTCCAGCCGCGACGGCGAGGAAGTCTTGCTGGGCGACGCACTGCGCCGCGCCGGCCTGCCGGCCAATGCACTGTGGATCGTCGTGCCGCGCCACCCGCAACGCTTTGACGAGGCCGCACAACAACTGCAGGCCAACGGCTGGCGGGTGCACCGCCGCAGCCAGTGGGATGAAGGCGCGCTGCCGGCCGACGTGCAGGTACTGCTGGGCGACAGCATGGGCGAAATGCTGGCCTGGCATGCGGCGGCGGATGTCGCCATCATCGGCGGCTCGCTGCTGCCCTTTGGCAGCCAGAGCCTGATCGAAGCCTGCGCGGTGGGCACGCCGGTCTTGCTGGGGCCATCCACCTACAATTTTGCGCAGGCCGCTGCCGAGGCACTGGCCTGCGGCGCAGCGCAGCAGGGCGACAATGCCGACGCGGTTGCGGCACTGGCCATCCCCCTGCTGTCTGACCCGGCCGGCCGCGAGCGCATGGGTGCCGCCGGCATGACGTTCACCAGCGCCCATCGTGGCGCGACCGCGCGCATGCTGGCACATCTGGGGCAGGCGCTTTAGCGCCGCTGCATTCGCTCAACGATAGCGGGCAGAAATCCGTTCCAGTTCGCCGGCCTTCAACACGGCCTGCACGGCAGCATTCAGCCGGTCAAACGTTGCGCCACCCAGCTGCGGATTGCAGGCCAGCCACATTTGCGTGTCCTTGCCGGAAGCCAGGGTCAGCACCGGTTTGATGCCATTCTGAAAGCCGGCCAGCCTGGCCCGGTATGGCCCCACGCGTGAGCCGGCCACCCACAGGTCAATGCGGCCGGCGCGCAGCTTGAGTAAGTTCTGCACATCGCTGGCGGCGCGCTCGAGCGGTATGCCCATTTTCTCGGCCAGGTCGGAATAGGCATCGCCGTTGTAACCGCCCACCCTGAACTTGCTGGCGTCTGCCGCGCTGTTCAGGCGCAGCGGGTTGTCGGCACGCGCAAACAGCTTGATCTCGTCGGCAACCAGCGGGCCGATCCAGCGGTAAAAACGCTCGCGTTCGGCGGTACGCACGGCGGAGTACACGCAGGTATCCGGCTGGCTGCGCGCCAGGAAGAGTGCACGTGCCCAGGGCATCAGCTCGAATGACGCCTGCAGGCCGGCGCGCTGCAGCGCCTGGGCAAGCAGTTCGGTTGCGATGCCGCTCACCTCGCCATCCACCTGCATATTGAAGGGCGGGTAGTCCTCGGTAACAAAAGTCAGCGCGCAGGCAAGCTGCGCGCACACGCAAAAACCCAGCGCTGCCCCCAGATGCTGGCGCGTACCCATCATTCCCCCTGTTTGCTGAAACTGGTTTCAGCCTAGCCCAAGCGGCGTATCGCCGCCCTGGCGCCAGCGCAGCTGGTGCACCACCAGACCGGCAATGATGAGCGCGGTGCCGGCCAGCATGGCCGGGGTGACCAGCTCGGCATTGAGCGCCTTGCCCAGCCACAGCGCCGCAGCGGGCGATGCCAGCGACAGCAGCGCCACCTGCGCCGGGCGGCATTCGCGGATCATCCAGTAATACACGCTGAAGCCCAGCGCCGACCCCACCAGTGCCAGATAAGCCACCGCCCCCACGGCACGCCAAGGCAGCGCCCTGACGTCCGGCAGCGGCGCACCGCTCAGCAACCAGAACACGCCGGTGAGCGTGGCACACACCAGCAATGCGCCGGTATTCACCGCCAGCGCCGACAATCCTTGCGAATCAATCTTCAGCCGCACAGCGGCAGCCGATTGCAACAGCACCGCCAGCAAGGTGACCGCCAGCCCCAGCGCGGCGCCGCCAAAGCCGTGCGCAAAGATCGTGGACAGCCCGGCCACACCCAGCGCCACACCGATCAACTCGCGCGCGGCGGGCTTCTCGTGCAGCCACCAGTGGGTGAACAGCGCGGTGGAGAATGGAATCAGCCCGAACAGCACCGCCACCGTGCCGGATGACACCGAGCGCGATGCCCAGTAGGTGCACGCCATCGACAAACTGGTGCCCAGCCCGCCCACCAGATAGGCGCGCCGCGCTGCGGCATGCATGGGCAGCTCGCGCCCAGACACGCGCAGCGACAGCCAGCACGCCAGTGCGGCCAGCGCGAAGCGGCCCACCAGCGCCAGCGGCACCGGCAAGCCGTGCACGCTCCAGTTGATCGCCAAGGCCGTGGTCGACCACACGCCGATCAGCAACAAACCTGCCAGCCAATAGCGCATCAGGCGGCCAGCAGGAAACGGCCGACGTCGATACCGTATTTTTCGGGGGATTCAAAACCGGCGATGCGATCACCGCCCTGCTTGGCGGCCAGTGCGAGGTCGAGGTCCTCGGGCGGCAGATAGCCGGGGGTCTTGGTGGAATAGATCACCTTGACCAGCGGCGTGAGCGGCGCGGCATCGTTCTGCTCGGTCACTACCGCGAGCCGGCCCGACTGCAGCTTGACCAGCGTGCCTACCGGGTAAATGCCTATGGTGCGGATGAAAGCCTGCACCAGTTGCGGGTTGAAGTGGTGCGGACTCCACTCCCACAGCTTGCGCAGCACCTGCGGCGCCGGCATGCCCTTGTGGTAACAGCGGTCCGAGGTGATGGCGTCATACACGTCAACGATGGAGGCCATCTGCACCATCTGGCTGAGCTGGTCGGCCTTGCGTTTTTCGGGGTAACCGCTGCCGTCCTGCCGTTCGTGGTGCAGCAGGGTGATCTCCAGCGCCACCGGGTCTATGCCTTCCACCTGCTTGAGGATTTTCCAGCCCTCCAGCGGGTGCGAGCGCATCACGGCGAATTCCTCGTCGGTCAGCCGGCCCGGCTTGTTGAGGATGTGGTCAGGCACCAGCATCTTGCCGGTGTCGTGCAGCAGGCCACCCACACCGCCCTGCCGCACCTCCTGCGCCGACAGCCCCAGGCTCTTGGCAAAAGTGATCATCAGGGTGCCGACGGCCACCGAATGCAAAAAGGTGTATTCGTCCTTGTTCTTGATGCCGATCAGCCCGATCAGCGCCCCGGCATTGCGGTCTATCGAGTCCGCGATCAGCTCGGCCACTTCCTCGGCCTGCGCCACCTCGATGGCGCGGCCCATGCGCACGTCGCTCATCACCTGCCGCACCATCTGGCCGGCTTGCTGGTGAATGCGACTGGCGCGCGACATTTCCTCGCGGCGCGACAGCGGTGCCGGCTTTGCCGGCTCGGCCAGCGCGGCCAGCAACGAGGCCTCGGTGGCGGCCTCGGCCTCTTCCAGCGTGGGCGCATCGTCCACATCGCGGCCGCGTGCGGCGTCGATATACAACGATTGCACGCCGGTCGCAACGATGCGCTGCAGGTCGGCATCGCTGTCGAGCAGAAACTGATTGCGCACGAAAGGATGATCAAACCACGCCAGATTCAGATCGTGGATGTACATGCCGGGCGTGAGCTGATCGATACGGATTTTCTTGATCATGTGACACCATGTCACTGCAGGCTTTATTGTATGGTTGATTGTAAACACTCGTACGCGCTTGCACCGGTGAAATGTCGCCGCCAGCACACGGGTGTCATGGCCATAAAAACATTAGAAAACACTACTAAATGCCGTCGTCCAGCCTGTTTGATTCGCAAACCCGCCGCCAGTGGCGCCACGTCTGGCTGCTCGGCGTCATGCTGTGCGCCTCGGCGCTGATTTTGCTGGCGTGGGAGAGCTGGGATGACTACCGCTCAAGCGAAGCGCAATACCGCCGCCGCTTGCTGTCGGCCGCGCGGCTGATCACCCAGCAGTTCGACCAGACGATGACGCAGAGCGTGGCCAGCGTCGACAACATCGGCACCGAGCTGGCCGTGCGCGCCAACCGCGACCCGCTGGACGGCGTCGATTACCTGGACGTGCTGCGCACCGCCGCGCGCTACGACACGCAATCGAGCCACCTGTTCGTGCTGGACGAGCAGCAACTGTGGCTGATTGACCGCACCGGCCGGCTGGAAGGTCGGCTGGGCGTGCAGGACAGCATCAAGGCTGCCGTGGCGGCCAATGGTGGCCAGACGCTGGGCCTGCCGCTGCAGGTGCAGGCCGATGGCCCCTTGCTGCTGCCGGTGCTGCGCCACTACACCTTGCGCAACGGCCATCGCATCGTGGTGGGCCTGCTGCTGCCGCCGCAACGCTTTGACGAAATGTACCGGCGCCTGATCGGCAGCCCGGGCCTGACCTTCGGTCTGGTGCGCAACGACAGCCGCCTGCTGTTGTGCATCCCTACCCTCAACGATCCACGCTCGGGCCAGACGGTTACATTGCAACAGGACAGCTTCGGCGCCTTGCTGCAGGCGCCCTGCGGGCCACTGGCGGCACAGCCGCGGCGCGGCCTGTTCATGCTGTCGCCCTCGTCGCTGCACGCCTACAGCATCTTCTATGGCGTTGACCGCAGCACTTACCTCGACATGTGGCGGCAGCGGCTGCAATGGCGCATCACCTCGCTGTTCATTCTGGGCTGCGTGATCGCGCTGTTCTCGCACCTGCTGCGGCGCTTTGTGCGCCAGCTGGTGCAGCAGGGCAGCTTTCACCGGCAGATGTTCCTCACCGTCAATGACGGCATCCTGCTGCTGGACAAGGGCAAGGTGGTCGATGCCAATGATGCCGCCTGCGAGCTGTTCGGCGTATTCGGCAGCGACGCGCTGATGGGCCGCAGCCTGGCCGAGCTGTCGCCATTGCTGCAGCCCGATGGCCAGCCCTCGGGCCTGCACGGCGCCGAGCTGCTGGATGCCGCCGCGCAGGGCATACTCAACGGCTTCAACTGGCAGTTGCAGCGGCTGGACAACCACCAGCCCTTCGACAGCGAAGTGCGCCTCAACGCTTTCCAGCATGACGAACAACGCCAGCTGCTGATGGCGATCCGTGATGTGTCCGAGGCACAGCACTACCTGGCACAGCAGGAATACCTGGCCAACCATGACCTCTTGACCAAGCTGCCCAACCGCTACTGGCTGAGCCGCCGGCTGGACGGCCTGATCGCCAGCCAGCCGCAGCAGCCGATGGCGCTCTTGGTGCTGGACCTGAACCGCTTCAAGGAAATCAACGATACCTTGGGCCATCAGGCCGGTGATGAAATCCTGCGCACACTGGGTACGCGGCTGTCCGACTGGGTGCGCCAGCATGGCGCCGATACCGCGCGGCTGGGTGGTGACGAACTGGCGGTGGTGCTGCCCTACGACGGCCACGACGGCACGCTGGCACAGGCGTGCGACGACATCGCCGCCGTGATCCGCGAGCCGCTGTGGGCCGGCAATCTGGCGCTGGAACTGACGGCCAGCATCGGCGTGGCGCTGTATCCGCAGCATGGCAGCGACACCGTATCGCTGGCGCGCTGCGCCGACATTGCCATGTATGAGGCCAAGCGCAACCGCCATCACGTCAGCATCTACCGCGCCGGCATGGACCGCTTCACGCCCGAGCGGCTGGCGCTGCACGGCGAGCTGGCGCAGGCGATACGCGAAGACGGGCTGGCGCTGGTCTACCAGCCCAAGGTCAACGTACACGACGGCAAACTGGCCGGCTGCGAGGCACTGCTGCGCTGGCAGCACCCCGAGCGCGGCATGATCTCGCCGGTCGAATTCATCCCGATGGCCGAGAATTCCGAGCTGATCCGCCCGCTCACCGCTTGGGTGATCGACCATGCGCTGGCGCAAGTAAGACTCTGGCTCGATGCCGGGCTGAACATCCCGGTGGCGGTCAACATCAGCGCGCGCAATCTGCTCGACGCCGATCTGGTCGGCCTGGTGGTGGACAGCCTGCGCCGCCACAACGTACCGCCTGCGCTGCTGGAACTGGAAGTCACCGAATCGGCGCTGCTGGAAGACCCGGAAACCGCGCTGTCGCGCCTGACCCGCCTGCACGGGCTGGGCATACGCATGGCGATTGACGACTTCGGCACCGGTTATTCATCGCTGGCCTATCTCAAACGCCTGCCAGTGCAGGTGCTGAAGATAGACCGCACCTTCATTGCACCGCTGGTCACCAGCCAGCCCGATGCGCTGATCGTGCAGTCCACCATCGGTCTGGCGCACAGCTTCGGCCTGCAGGTGGTGGCCGAGGGCGTCGAGGATGGCGCGATTCTCGACGTGCTGCGCAGCATGGGCTGCGATCTGGCGCAGGGCTATCACATTGCCCGGCCGCAGCCGCCGGCCGCTTTCGAGGCATGGAGTCGTGAGCACCGCAGCGCCTGAAGCCGGCCCGGCCACGGTGCAGCTGCGCTTTGCCGACCACGACGGCCAGCCGCTACTGGCCGCCATCGCACCGGCTGGCAGCCGGCTGATCGACGTGGTGCGCGAGCTGGCACGGCAGGGGCGGCTGACGCTGCAATGGCGCTGTGCGCAGGGCACTTGCGGCACCTGCCTGGTCCATCTTGAGCACGCCGGCAGCGGTCAGCCGTTGCAGCTCACCCCCATGGAGCGCAATGTACTGGTGCGGCACGGCCACCTGCCGGCAGCGGCGAATTTGACGCAAATTGATGAAAAACAAACACCCCGTCTGGCCTGCCACGTCCGCTGTAGCGCGGATTTGTTGATTTATATCCAAAAAGAATAAAAACAAAAAACATCATTATTTATTGCATATAACGTCATCTGGCACACTCCGTCGTGTTCATATTCCAAATACACACGGAGTTCGCAATGTCTTATCGCAAATTGTTCGCTGCCCTGACGCTGGCTGCCGTCGCATCTTCCGGCTGGGCCGCCAGCATCGAGCTGCTGAACGTCTCCTACGATCCGACCCGCGAGCTCTATCAGGATTACAACAAGGCCTTTGCCGCGTACTGGAAGAAAAAGACCGGCGACGATGTGGTGATCAAGCAATCGCACGGTGGTTCGGGCAAGCAGGCCCGCTCGGTGCTGGACGGTCTGCAGGCCGACGTGGTGACGCTGGCGCTGGCCTACGACATCGACGAACTGAACACCAAGGCCCACTTGCTGGGCGCCGACTGGCAGAAGAAGTACCCGGACAATGCCTCGCCGTATACCTCGACCATCGTCTTCCTGGTGCGCAAGGGCAACCCCAAGGGCATCAAGGATTGGAACGACCTGATCCGCGCCGACGTGAAGGTGATCACCCCCAACCCCAAGACCTCGGGCGGTGCACGCTGGAACTTCCTGGCTGCCTGGGCCTGGGCCAAGAAAACCTACGGCTCGGATGAAAAGGCCCGTGACTACGTAACCAAGCTGTTTGCCAATGTGCCGGTGCTCGATTCCGGCGCACGTGGCGCCACGGTGACCTTTGCCGAACGCGGCCAGGGCGACGTGCTGCTGGCGTGGGAAAACGAAGCCGTGCTGGCCGGCAAGGAATGGGGGCCGGAGAAGTTCGACATCATCGCGCCGAGCATCTCGATCAAGGCCGAACCGCCGGTGGCCGTGGTCGACAAGGTGGTGGACAAGAAGGGCACCCGCAAGGTGGCCGAAGCCTACCTGCAGTACCTGTACTCGAAGGAAGGTCAGGAAATCGCCGCGCAGAATTACTACCGCCCGATCGACAAGGACGTGTACGCCAAGTACGCCAAGCAGTTCCCGAACGTGAAGCTGTTCGACATCGACGATGTGTTCGGTGGCTGGACCAAGGCGCAGACCACCTACTTCAACGACGGTGGCGTGTTTGACCAGATCCAGGCTGCAATTGCCGCCAAGAAGTAATCAACCACCTCATCACCCGGCGGGCACTGCCAGTGGCAGTGCCCGCGCCCACCACGAAGGAAACCGATCATGAGCTTGCGTCTTGGCGATACCGCCCCCGATTTCACCCAGCAATCGTCGGAAGGCGAAATCCGTTTTCACGACTGGGCCGGCGACCACTGGGTGGTGCTGTTCTCGCACCCGGCCGACTTCACGCCGGTGTGCACCACCGAGCTGGGCTATACCGCCAAACTGGGTGATGAGTTCAAAAAACGCAATGCCAAGCCGCTGGCGGTGAGCGTTGATCCGGTCGATTCGCACCACAAGTGGATAGACGACATCAACGAAACGCAGAACACCCGCGTCAACTTCCCCATCATTGCCGACGCCGACCGCAAGGTGGCCGAGCTGTATGACATGATCCACCCCAATTCGCTGGCCAACCTGACCGTGCGCACGGTGTTCATCATCGACCCGGCCAAGAAGATCCGCCTGACCTTGACCTACCCGGCCAGCACCGGTCGCAACTTCAACGAGATTTTGCGCGTGATCGATTCGCTGCAGCTGACCGATGGCTACAAGGTGGCCACGCCGGCCAACTGGCAGGACGGTGACGACGTGGTGATCGTGCCGTCGCTGCAGGACGAGGCGGAAATCGCCCAGCGCTTTCCCAAAGGCTATCGAGCCGTACGCCCTTATCTGCGCCTGACGCCGCAACCGAACCGCTAAGCTGCTTGCCGCCATGATCTGCAGGCAACCGGTATCAAGACCCCGGCAGCGCCGGGTTCTCACCTGTTGTTACAGGCGAAGCACCGGTTGGCCCTGATCGATTCATTCCTCCCAACCTCGCTACCGTTCGTGGCGGGGTTGAGGCTGGATGATGCGGCTGACGACGACAGGACGTGCCGGGCCGGGGGCAACCCCGGCCTTTTCACTTCCGGATGCATTCCATGAGCATATTGACTGAACATCTGGCGGACCGATTGCCGGTTCCCATTCCGCTGCCGACACTGGAAGACTGGCCCAATGCCGAATTCCTGGTAGACCCGGCGCGCGGCATTACCGTGAAGGCGCTGGGGCTGAACCTGGCCAGCGTGTTCCAGCCCATTTTCAATGCCGCCGGGCAAGTAGTGGCGCAGGAAGCGCTGCTGCGCGCCACCGCGCGCGGCCGGCCGCTGCCGCCGATGCAGGCTTTTGCCAGCGCGGCCAGCCAGCAACTGGTGGCGTTCGACCGGCTGTGCCGCACCTTGCACCTGCTCAACTACGCCACCTTCCAGCATGGCGATACACGGCTGTTCCTCAACGTGCACCCGCAGCTGCTGGTGCAGGTGGAATCACGCCATGGCGAGGCCTTTGGCCGCATTCTGGACAGCCTGGCGTGGTCGCCCGAGCGCGTGGTGCTGGAAATCACCGAGGATGCGATCCCCGATTCGCGCGTGGGCCAGGTGCGTGCCGCCATCGAGAGCTACCGTGCACGCGGCTATGGCATTGCCATTGACGACTTTGGCTCGCGCCATGCCAATCTGGACCGGCTGTGGACTTTCGAACCGACCATCGTCAAGGTCGATCGTGAGCTGATTGCCCGCGCCGAGCATTCCGCGCCATTGCGCCGTGCGTTGCCCAAGCTGGTGGAGCTGCTGCACGAGCTGGAGGCCGAAGTCATCGTCGAAGGCATTGAAACATCCACCCAGCACCAGCTGGCGCTCGATGCCGGCGCCGATGCGGTGCAGGGCTTTCATCTGGGCGAGCCGCGCTATTTCGGCTCGTCGACGCAACTGGGGGCACGCTGATGGATTTGATTGAACGCTGGCTGGATGCCGGCAACAGCATCGTGATTGCACCGGGCTGGCAGGATTCCGGCCCCGAGCACTGGCAAACCCAGTGGGGCAGCGAATACCCGCGCTTTGGCCGCGTGCAGCAGCGCGACTGGCAGGAACCGGTCGCCAGCGACTGGGTACGCGGGCTGGGCGAGGCCGTGGCGGCTGCCAGCGGCAAGGTCATCGTGGTGGCACACAGCCTGGGCTGCGTGACCACGGGCCACTGGGCCGCGCTGTCACGGCTGCGCGACAAGGTGGCCGGCGCCTTGCTGGTGGCCCCGGCCGACGTGGCGCGCGAAGATGCACCGTCCAGTTTTGGCAGCTTTCTGCCGTTGCCGATTGCACGCCTGCCCTTTCCGTCCCTGCTGGTGGCCAGCGACAACGATCACGCTTGCTCGCTCGACCGCGCGACCACGCTGGCCGAGGTCTGGGGCAGCCAGCTGCATACGCTGGAAGGCGCAGGCCACATCAACGTCGACTCCGGCCACGGCGAATGGCCGGAGGGCCTGAAGCTGCTGCGGCAATTGCTGCGGCGTGTGCCTTTGTAAGGGCCGGTTTCCGCGCGGGCACTATGCATCGCGGCAGGGCCGGGCCTGCACTGCCGCGCCCGGCAAACGCCCGATCAACCAGCGCACGGCCTTGCCCAGCCAGCCCGCGCCGGATGGCTCTTTCAGCCCGCGTGCCGACAGCGTGGTGCTGTGGTCGGCCATCAGCGTGATCCAGCCGCTTTCCGGCAACACATGCACGCAGCCGGCGCGCAGCCGGCGCTGTGGCCGCATGGCGTAGCTGCACAGCCAGATGGTCGGCTCGGCCAGTGTGAGTTCACCATCATGCACATGCAGCACGGCACCGCGCCGGGCTTGCAGATGCAGCGTCTGGCCTGCAGCCAGCTGGAGTTGTTGCGCTTGGATGGGGGTAGTCATATCAACCTCCTTGACGTGCCCCCAGCTTAAAAAATCACCGCCCGCGCCAACAGGCACAAGGATGCGAAACAGCAGCCACAACAAGCACAGCACCGGCCATCTGTTTCGATGCAGTTATGCACCATCTGTATGTGTTCTGCACCGCTGGCTGGCGCACAATGGGGCATGGATACCGCACCGCTCTATCGCCAGCTCGCCAGCCACTACCTGCACGCCATCGAAGCCGGCACCCTGAATGCCGGCGAGCGCATGCCATCGATCCGCGTGCTGATGGCGCGGCATCAGGTTTCGCTATCGACCGCGCTGCAGATGTGCCGCCACCTGGAAAGCCGCGGCGTGCTGGAAGCGCGGCCGCGCTCGGGCTATTTCATTCGCAAGCCGGCCAAGAGCACGCTGACCCCGGCGCGCGAGCCGCAATGCACCACGCCCGACCCGGCGCAGTTCGTTGGTGTGCATGCGCGCGTATCGGACATCCTCACGCGCGGGCAGGCGGCGCAGGTGCACACCAATTTCTCCGGTGCGGTCGGCGCGCCCGAGCTGTATCCGTACGAAGCGCTGCGCAATGCGGCCATACGCGGGCTGCGCAACCACCCCGACCTGTTCGGCCGGGCAGTGCCGCTGCACGGCGACGCCACCTTCCGCAGCGTGCTGGCGCGGCGCGCGCTGGATGCACGCATCAATATCGGTGCCGACGAGATCATCATCACGCAAGGCTGCGTGGAAGCACTGAACCTGGCGCTGCGCGCCATTGCCCAGCCGGGCGACGTGATCGCGGTCGAATCGCCTACCTTTTATGGCCTGCTGCAAATCCTCGAAAGCCTGGGCCTGCGCGCGCTGGAAATCCCCACCAGCCCGCAAACCGGCATTTCACTGGAGGCACTCGATCTGGCGGCGCAGACCTACCCCAATATCAAGGGTGTGGTGGTGGTGCCCAATCTGCAGAACCCGCTGGGCAGCATCATGCCGGACAGCCACAAACAGAAGCTGGTGCAGTGGTGCGAGGCCCAGCAGATCGCGCTGATCGAGGACGATACCTATTCGGCGCTGGGCAATAGCGATGTGCCGCTGTCGGCCATCAAGGCGTGGGACCACAGCGGCAACGTGATTTACTGCGCATCGCTGCACAAGATCCTCGCGCCGGGCATGCGGCTGGGCTGGATCAGCGCCGGGCGCTGGCAGGCAAGGGTGGAAATGCTCAAGTACGCACAATCACGCCCCAACGAGGCACTGCCGCAGATCGCCGCCGCCGACTACATGGCATCGAGCGCCTACGAGCGCCACCTGCGCCGGCTGCGCGCCCGCCTGCGCGAGCAGCGCGAACAGATGGCCGATGCCATCGCCAGCTACTTCCCCGCCGGCAGTTGCCTCACCGTGCCGGATGGCGGGCTGGCGCTGTGGGTGGAAATGCCGGCACAGCGCTCGTCCGACGCGGTGTTCGATGCCGCGCTGCAGGCCGGCATCCGCATTGCACCGGGGCTGATGTTCTCCAACCTCAACCGCTTCGATCACTTCCTGCGCATCAGCTGCGGCCAGCCGTTCACCCGCGAGCTGGACCAGGCGATACGCACGCTGGCAAGCATCGTCGAGCGCGCTTGAGCGCTCAAAACAGCATGATGCCCCAGCGCCGCACCAGCAAGGCAAACAGCGCAAAGCACAGCATGGTGATCACCACGCTGGCGGCCAGCGCCACGCCAAAACCCCAGCGCTGCATCAGCCACGGAAACAGCAAGAACATCGGCAAGGTCGGCACCACGTACCAGAAGGTTTAGGGCCTGTTAACACTTATTTCGCGCTTACGCTGGGCCGCAAAGAGGTCAGCTACAAGGCACGCAACGCAGGCAATAACCGGTTATTGCCAAGGCGCGTAACGCCGTAGATGGCCTCTTTGCGGCCCAGCCCTGCGGGTGCGGGGTATTTCGGGCGGTTCGCTGCGTTGCAAACCGCTTGCGGTACCCGTACCGCGGCGCGTTCTGCGCCTTGCGCTCCATCCCGAACTACCCCGAACGCAAGCGTGAAATAAGTGTTAACAGGCCCTAGTACGCGTGGTTGGCAATCTTGTCGGCGGGCTGTTTTTCCAGATACAGCCAGCACAAGGTGAGCACCGTCACCAGCGGCAGCGAGGCAATCAGCGCACCCAGCCGGTCGCTGCGCTTGGCAAATTCCGACACCAGCACCACGACGGCGGCAGTGATGCCGTATTTGATGATCAGGTAGTACATGCTGCCTCCGCTGTGCCGCGCTGGCGGCGGTAATGCAGCCACCACAGCAGGCTGCCCAGGGTGGCAGTGAGCATGTCCTTGTGCGCATCCCACATATCGCCCTGCTGGCCGTTATAGGCCTCGGCCTGTGTTGGCGAGAGGGTGACGGCGATCAGCCACTCGAACCATTCGTACCACAGGCTGGTGACCATGATGGCGGTAATCGCCACGCCAAAGGCAAAGCGCCCGCTCTGCCGATAGCGCTGCACCACATGCGCGGCAATCGGCGGTGTCAGGCAGAAGCCGTACAGAAAATGCACCAGCCGGTCGAAGTTGTTGCGTTGCCAGCCCAGCAGCTGGTTGAGCGACACACCCAGCGCCGATTGCGCCCAGTGATCATAGGGCACGTTGGAATACAGCCAGCGCGCGGCAATACAGTGCGTGGCGATGAACACGGCAATCAGCAGATAGTCGCGCTCGCTCAGCACATAACGGCGGCGATACCACCACAGTGCCGCAAAGCCGAGCACGGTGAGCGAGCTGTGCAGCGCCTGCTCCACCGGCCACAGCGGCTTGATCCAGCTGGCAAGGAATACCAGCAGCATGAACACGGTGGTCGCACGATACGACGGCAGCAACCTCATGCCGTGCCCTCCGGCCGGCGCAATGCGGCAAAGGCCTGTGGCTCCCATTCGCGCATGGCCAGCAGCACGCCGGTGCCGCGCCGGTGCGCCAGCGGCAGGCTGAGGCTTTCGCGGTGCAATTCGGCAAAGTCCTGCCGCAGCCGTTGCAGCTTGTGCTTGAACTGCAACGCTGCGGCCTCGCTGAGCATGCCGTGCACGAACAGCATCTGTTCGCTGTCGGCGTGGAAGTCGGCATCAAGGAAATCCGGCCGGCCCTCGGCGCGGAAATAGCGGCGTATCGGGCCATCGGGCCGCCAGTCGAAATCGCGTGCGATATTCAAGCGGATGCGGTTGCCCGGCAGCAGCGCAATCAGGCCGATGCGATCAAGCTGCAGCAGCTTGGCAATGCATTCGGGTTCGCTCAGCGCATAGGTGGCCACGATTTCGGCCATGCGCCAATGGTTGAGCGCCAGCACGGCCACCAGCAGCAAGCGGGGGTCGCCCACCAGCTGCGCCTCTTGCGCATCGCTGAGCTGTTGCAGCGCCACGCCCTGCTGCTGGCTCTCGGCTACCAGCTCGGCCAGGCTGTAATCGACCAGCGCGGCCAGCGCGCACAGCCGGTCGACGGCGATGCTGTCGCCGCTGAACATGCGCTTGAGCGTGGGCTCGGACACGCCCAGCTGCAGCGCGGCCTGCTTGTAGGTAAGGCCGCGCGCCTTGAAGCGCAGCTTGAGCGTATCGAGCAGCCGACGGGTTTCGTTCATCGCAAAGTATCAGGATTTGATACCTGCCAGCCTAAATGCTGCGACCTTGCCGGGCAAGGTTTTCCACGACAGCGGCATCTGCAATGCTGGCGGCATCCATAACGAGACCAACCGCCCATGAAGCTCCACCACCTTGCCCGCGCACTGCCCGGCCCGCTAATTGCCCTGATCACCATCGCCCTGCTCTGGCACGGCCCGATTGCGCAGTTTCAGCACTATCACGACTTTGCCGACCAGCGCGGCTGGGGCGGGCTGCCGCACGCGGCCGACGTGCTGTCCAACCTGCCGTTTGCACTGGTCGGGCTGTGGGGGCTGCTGCGGCTGTGGCCACTACGCCAGCACGGCGTGTTGGCGCGCAGCTGGCCGGCGTGGCTGCTGTTCCTGCTGGCGCTGCTGGCCACCTATGCCGGGTCGAGCTGGTATCACCTGGCGCCGGATGACCACCGACTGGTGTGGGACAGATTGCCCATCGCACTGGCCTGCGCCGGCTTGCTGGCTGCGGTGTATGCCGAAACGCAGCCGGTAAGCGCCTTTGCCGCGCTGGCAGCGCTGCTGGGGCTGACCGCGTTCGGTGTGGCCGGCGTGGCATGGTGGGCCCAAACGGCAGACCTGCGCCCCTATCTATTGCTGCAGGGCATGCCGCTGCTGCTGGTGCCGTTGTGGCAGTGGAGCAGCCGCTCGCATGCCGACCTCAAGGCATTCGGGCTGGCGCTGGGCTGCTATGTGCTGGCCAAGGCGGCAGAACTGACCGATATGCCCATCCTGCTGGCCACGGACATGGTCAGCGGCCATACCCTCAAGCACCTGCTGGCTGCACTTGCGGCGGCCATCATTGTCGGCCGGCTGATTGCACGCGCCGGCACTGCCGAAGCGCGGGGTCTGGGCTATCCCAGACCTGCTTGATCATCTGCGGCAATGCGCTTGAGCACATGCCGGCGTGCAGCAGCGTTGAAAATCATCAACCCCACCAGCGCCACGGCCGAGCCGACCAGCACATCGATCACGCGCACGCGCAGCAGGCTGATGTCGCCGCCATTGGGCAGCCAGACGATGTCGAGCAGGATAAGCACCAGCGCGGTCATCGCCGCCGTGTGCACCCAGTAATTGCGCGCCATGCCCAGCGGCCGCAGAAAGGCCAGCAGCACCACAGCCAGCAGCAGATGGCGTGGATCATGGCTGAAGCGCACCACTGCCCACGCCAGCGGCACCCCTGCCAAGGTGCCGACCGCATTCTGCAGCAGCCGGCGCAGGCTGTCCGGCCCGTCGGGCTTGAGTACGAACAGGGTGACGGCGGCAATCCAGGCCGGGCGCTGGAACTCCAGCGCCAGCGCAAGGCCCAGTGCCGTGGTGCAGGTAAAGGCAAAACACAGCGCGTGCGGCAGGCCGGCATTGCGCCCGGCCAAAATGCGCACCAGCCCGAGCTTGAGGCCGCGATGGCTGCTGTCGGCCCGCTGCCACAGCAGGCTGTCCAGCCCGGTCACCGCCAGACCAATGGCAAAACCCAGCAGCACATAGGGCACCGCCGACAGCGGAAAGCCCGGCGTGTAGGCATAAATGAGCAGCACCAGCGCAGCCAGCCGCAAGATGGTTTCCAGCGCCAGGTCATTGCCGTCCAGCCAGCCGATGCCAAAAGTGAGCGCCGCCAGCAGGGGCAATATCCATGCCTCGTGCCGGCCCATGTAGACGCCAAACGCACCGCAGGCGAGGATGAGCAGCGCGCCAGTGAGCTGGGAGGTCACACGGTGGCGAAAGGTGGCGCCAAAGTCGATCAGCGTGGCATAGAGGCCACCCAGCGCACCGAACAGGATGCCGGCCGGCTGCTGCAGCCAGATTGCCAGCAGCGCCGGCAGCCCCACCGCCAGCGCCGAGCACCACGCCTTGCGCCACGGATTGGTGGTGGGCTTGAGTTCAAACAGGTGCAGGGGTAAGCGCAATGCAACCGTCCTTTTAAGAACCTGCCAATACCCGGATACCTGATTTGCCAAGCGCCAACCCGTGCCACGGAGAAGCGCAGCGAGGCGCCCTCGCGGTGGCGAGGACGCGGGGTGTGGAATCAATCAGGGAGAGTCGCTGTTTCACCTGCCATATCCAGTGAGTACCCGGCTTTGCCGGGTGCTTGATGCCGGTTGCGCCAAAGATGACAGCCAAAGGTACACCGGCGCTCACCCCTCGGCGAACTGCACCTTATGCATCTGCGCATATGCGCCGCCATGCGCCAGCAGCTCGGCATGGCTGCCGGTCTCGACAATGCGGCCGCGCCGCATCACCACGATGCGGTCGGCGTTTTCGATGGTGGACAGGCGGTGCGCAATCACGATGGTGGTGCGATCCTGCATCAGGTTTTCCAGCGCGGCCTGCACCTTGCGCTCGGACTCGGTATCCAGCGCCGAGGTGGCTTCATCCAGGATCAGCACCGGTGCGTTTTTGTAGATGGCGCGCGCAATCGCCAGCCGCTGGCGCTGCCCGCCCGACAGGCGCACGCCGTTCTCGCCCAGCATGGCGTCAAAGCCCTCGGGCATGGCAGCGATGAAATCGGTGGCAAAGGCCGCATCGGCTGCGGCGCGCACGCGGGCAGCATCGGGCTGCGGGTCGCCATAGGCAATATTGGCAGCCACGGTGTCGTTGAACAACACCACATCCTGGCTGACTACGGCGAATTGGCGGCGCAGGTCAGCCAGCTTGTAGTCGGGCAGCGCCACGCCGTCGAGCTTGATGGCACCGCCGCTTGGCTCGTAGAAACGCGGCAGCAGATTGGCCAGCGTGGTCTTGCCGCTGCCCGAGCTGCCGACCAGCGCGATGGTTTCACCGCGCGCCACCGACAGATTGATATCGTCCAGCGCCAGCTTGCCATCGTCGCCGTACTGGAACGACACGTGGTCGAAATCGATGCGGCCTTCGCTGCGCGCCAGCGGGGTCTGGCCCTTGTCCTGTTCGATGTCCTGATCAAGCACCGCGAACACCGACTCGGCGGCAGCCAGGCCACGGTGCATCACCTGGTTGATCTTGGTGATGTTCTTGATCGGCTGCTGCAGCGCCATCATCGCCGTCATGAACACGATGAACGCGCCGGGGGTCAGGCCACCCGCCTGCGCGCGCAGGCTGGCAAAGTAGACGATCACCGCCAGCGTGATGCCGATCAATAGCATGATCACGCCCGAGTTGAGCGCTGCTGTCGCCGCCTGCTTGGTGCTGAGATTCTTCACGCCACGGTTGCGCAGCGAAAAGCGCCCTTCCTCATAGCTGATGCCGCCAAACAGCTTGACCACGCGCTGGCCGGCCAGACTCTCGTCGAGGATGCGCGTCATGTCGCCCATGGCCGCCTGTGTCTCGCGCGAGATGCGGCGCTGCCGTTTGCCGACAATGGCGATGCTGGCTGCCACGCCGGGCAGCAGGAACAGGCACAGCAAGGTCAGCCGCCAGTCCTGATACAACATGATGCTGAGATAGACTGCAGTGGCAATCGAATCGCGGCAGAACACCGTGAGCGTCTGCACCCCGGCTTCCATGATCTGGTTCACGTCGTAGGTCACGCGCGACAGCAGCACGCCGACGGAAGATTGATCGTAATAGCGCGTGGGCAGCCGCATGTAGCGGCCGAACATTTTTTCGCGCAAATCGTGCATCACTCGTGCCGACAACCAGGTGCTGGTGTATTCGTTACCGAAGTTGGAACCCAGCCGCAGCACGGCCAGCACAAGGATTTGCGCCGGCATCACCCACACTGCGCTGCGCACCAGCGCATCTTTGGAGAGGGTTTTGTCCACCAGCGGCTGCAGCAGGGAGAGCAGCGCGCCGTCAACCAGTGCAGCCACCGCCATGCAGGAGATGGTAACCAGGATCACCCGCCAATAGGGTTTGATTTCGCCCAGGAGGCGCAGGTAAAGCTGACGACTGTTCATGCGGTATCACGCGGAGGATGCCAAGTCCGGATTATAGCCGCCCGACCGCACCGGCCGTGGAGGGAATCACGGTCAAAATGCCGCGCAGGGCCATCCGAATGCGGCTGGCTCCGCTAACGAGCGACAGCGAGGCTCCCTCGCGGCGGCGAGGGCGGGGGGTGTGGAATCGAGCAGGTCGCGCCGCTGTTTCGCCAGCAGCAAACGGCAAGAACCCGGCTTGGCCGGGTTCCTGATGCAGCATGCTCGCCAAACTGGTGGCAAGTCAAAAAGGCGCGGCGCTCAATAGTCGCCGTATCTTGCCTGGAGGATCGCCGCCATGGCCGGCCCAGCGGTCTCGGTGCGCAGAATGCGCGGGCCGAGGATGATGGGCTGATAACCGGCGGCGCGCGCAGCGGCTTCTTCGTCGGGCGACAATCCACCTTCCGGGCCGACCAGCACGGCGGCGCTGGCTGCAGCAGCGGGCAGTTCAGCAGCGCGTATCGCGCCAGCTGGCGACAGCAACAGCTTGAGCGCGGCGTCCAGCGGCTGCGCCAGCCATTTGTCCAGCGCGATCACCGCATCGATCTGCGGCACACGGGTACGCTCGCATTGCTCGCACGCGGCCTGTGCCACGGCGCGCCAATGCGCCAGGCGCTTGTCGGCGCGCTCGCCGCTCATGCGTTGCTGGCAGTACTGGCTGTACACCGGCACGATACGCGTCACACCCAGCTCGGTGGCTTTCTGAATTGTGTAATCCATGCGCTCGGAGGCCGACACAGCTTGCACCAGCACCAGCTGCAACGGTGATTCGCGCTCTGCGGCCTGGTGCTCGCCCACCTGCACATCGACGGTTTTCTTGCCCATGGCGGTGATGGTGGCGCTGTATTCGCCACCTTGTCCGTTGAACAGCGTGATGGTTTCGCCGGGCTGCATGCGCAGCACCTGCACGTGACGTGCCACGCCTTCGGGCAGGCCAAGACCGGCGCCAGCCTGCAAGGGTTGATCGAGATAGAAACGGGGCATCAGTGCGCCAACCTGTCGAGTATGAGCCAGCCTGCCAAAACAGCGAGCAGCACCAGCAAAACCCAGATGGTAATCAGTATCATGCGCCACCAGAAGCGGTCGCCGCTGCGGCGGTACTTCACCCCGGCATAGCCCAGCCAGACCACGGCAATGATGAACAACAGCCGGACGATGGCGAACATGGCTCAGATGGTCAGCGGCGGCAGATCGTGGAAAGCGCTGGGTACGGCTTCGCGCTTGTCAAAGCTGACCAGCTCGTAGTTGCTCTTGTCGGCCAGCAGCGCGCGCAGCAGCTTGTTGTTCATGGCGTGCCCACTCTTGTAGCCGGAGAACGCGGCAATCAGCGGCTGGCCGAGGATGTACAGATCGCCGATTGCATCGAGCACCTTGTGGCGTACGAATTCATCCTCGAAGCGCAGGCCGCCTTCGTTGAGCACACGGTATTCGTCGATGACGATGGCGTTTTCCATGCTGCCGCCACGCGCCAGACCATGCATGCGCATGTATTCGACTTCATGGATGAAGCCAAAAGTGCGCGCGCGCGAGATTTCCGACACGTAGTTGGTGTTGGCGAAATCCAGCACCACCGTCTGCGCCGATTTCTTGAACGCCGGATGCTGGAAGTCGATGGTGAGCGAAATCTTGTAGCCGTTGTGCGGCTCCAGCTTCACCCACTTGTCGCCTTCGACCACTTCGACGGTCTTGAGCACGCGCACAAATTGCTTGGGCGCCGGCTGGTCGACGATGCCGGCCGACTGGATCAGGTAAATGAACGGCGCGGCGGAGCCATCCATGATGGGCATTTCGGGCGCGTCGACTTCCACCAGCACGTTGTCGATGCCCAGCCCGGCAAAGGCGGACATCAGGTGCTCGATGGTGCCGACGCGTACCTCGCCATCGACCAGCGTAGAGGAGAGACGCGTGTCGTTGACGAGGTCGGGCCCCACCTTGAAGAGGCGCGATCCGGGCAGATCGCTACGGGCAAACACGATGCCGTGATCGACCGGTGCCGGCTTCATGACGAGCGTGACACGCTCGCCCGAGTGCAGGCCGACACCAACCGCGCGCACGGCGCTCTTCAGGGTGCGTTGCGAAAACATGGTCTTTTCCTTCCGCCCCGGCGCAGCCATCCGGCTGCCGCCGGCAGTGCGGCTCAAACTTTGAACTGCTCCGATTCTAGCAGCCGCGGGTCATCGACTGGATTGATCGTTGCAATGTTCACGATAGCCGCACTGCATTCCACGCCGGCAGGCTCTGCGCGCAGCCGCACACTCGGACGGGGTCGGCGTCCGGTTTGCGGCGCGCTGCGGGTGCGCCGGTCGCGGGGGCATGCCGCGTATCAGTCAGCCTGACGACGCAGGAAGGCCGGAATATCCATGTCGATGTTCGACACCGCCGGGCGGGCAGCCGGCTCGGCAGCCGGTGCAGCGCCGCGACGCGAACGCCAGATGGCCGGCGTGTCGTAGTCTTCGGCGTTGAAGCCCACAGCATGATCGGTACCGGTCTTGAGCGCTTGTGTCGGCACGACGGACAGCTCGGGCTTGCCCTTGCCGTTCAGGCCGGTGGCGACCAGGGTCACGCGGATCTCGTCGCCCAGGCTTTCGTCATACACCACACCGTGCTTGACCAGCGCACCATCGGCCACACCGGCTTCGATGATTTCCAGCGCCTGGCGGATTTCCGACTTTTTCAGCGTGCCACGGCTGGCCGAGAAGTTGACCAGCACGCCACGGGCGCCCTTGAAGTTGATGTTGTCCAGCAGCGGGCAACGGATCGCTTCTTCGGTGGCGACCACGGCACGGTCAGAACCGGAGGCCAGTGCCGAACCCATCATCGCCATGCCCATTTCGCGCATCACGGTCTTCACGTCGGCAAAGTCGACGTTGATCAGGCCCGGGTAGTTGATGATTTCAACGATGGAGCCCACCGCGTTGCGCAGCACATCGTCGGCAGCGCGGAACGCTTCGTCGATGGTGACGTCTTCACCCAGCACTTCTTCCAGCTTCTGGTTGGAGACGACGATCAGCGAATCGACATAACGGCTCAATTCGTCGATGCCCTGTTGCGCCACTTTCTGGCGGTTGCCTTCGTCCAGACCCGGCTTGGTGACCACGCCGACGGTCAGGATGCCCTTTTCACGCGCGACCTGCGCGATCACCGGCGCAGCGCCGGTGCCGGTGCCACCGCCCATGCCGGCGGTGATGAACAGCAGGTCGGCGCCGTTGATCAGATCGGAGATATGCTCGCGATCTTCTTCAGCGGCCGCACGGCCGATGTCCGGATTGCAACCGGCGCCAAAGCCCTTGGTCAGGTCGTGGCCCAGTTGCACCACATCCTGCGCCTTGGACAGCTTGAGCACCTGTGCGTCCGTGTTGGCGGAAATGAACTGCACGCCGCTCATCGCGTGCTCGATCATGTTGTTGATTGCGTTGCAGCCTGCACCGCCCACACCGATGACCTTGATGTTGACGTGATGTGCAACCTCTTGAACTTCAATCGTCAATGCCATTTTGATTCTCCTCTGACCCGATATTGCTACTGCTTTACTGATTAAAAGTTGTTCTGGAACCACGATTTCATGCGGCCCAGCATGTCGCCGAACGACCCGTCCCTTTGCCGCCCGGTCGGATTTTTCTGGTACTGCTCCCGCGCCAGCAACAGCAGGCCCACTGCCGTCGAATAACGCGGGTTCTTCACCACCTCCGCCAGGCCGCCAACGTATTTGGGCAAGCCAATACGCACCGGCATGTGGAAGATTTCTTCAGCCAGCTCGGTCATGCCCGGCATCAGCGCCGCACCGCCGGTAATGACGATGCCGCTCGATAGCCGGTCTTCGAAACCGAAGCGGCGCAGCTCGGCCTGCACGAGGCCATATAACTCTTCAACGCGCGGCTCGATGACTTCGGCCAGCGTGTGGCGGCTCATTTGCCGTGCACCGCGCTCGCCCACGCCCGGCACTTCGATCATCGCTTGCGGGTCGGTCATGTGGCGCAGCGCCACGCCGTGCTGCAGCTTGATGTTCTCGGCCTCGGACGTCGGCGTGCGCAACGCCATGGCGATGTCGTTGGTAACCTGGTCACCCGCAATGGGGATCACCGCCGTGTGGCGGATGGCGCCGTTCATGAACACCGAGATATCCGTGGTGCCGCCGCCGATATCGACCAGGCACACGCCCAGATCGCGTTCGTCCTCGGTCAACACCGCATTGGCCGACGCCAGCGGCTGCAGGATCACCTCGGCGATCTCCAGCCCGCAGCGGCGCACGCACTTGGTGATGTTCTGCACCGCGCTGACCGCGCCGGACACGATGTGCACGTTCACATGCAGGCGCACGCCCGACATGCCCAGCGGCTCTTTCACGCCTTCCTGGCCGTCGATCATGTATTCCTGCGCCAGGATGTGCAGCACCTGGTGATCGGTCGGGATGTTGACCGCGCTGGCGGTTTCGATCGCACGATCGACGTCGGCCTGGGTGACTTCCTTGTCCTTGATCGCCACCATGCCGTCCGAATTGATGCCCTTGATGTGGCTGCCGGCGATACCGGTGTATACCTCGCGGATTTTGCAGTCCGCCATCAATTCGGCCTCACCCAGCGCAGCCTGGATCGCACCAACGGTTTTCTCGATATCGACGACTACGCCGCGCTTGAGCCCCTTGCTGGCGGACGTGCCCATGCCGACGACGTTGAGCGAGCCGTCATCCTGAATCTCGGCCACCACGGCCACCACCTTGGAGGTGCCGATGTCGAGGCCGACGATGAGGTTTTTTGCGTCTCTAGTCACTGACAACCTCTTTACAATACTTGATATTTTGCTTGAAAAAACACACTCAACCTACGGTTTTGTTGCGTTTTCCTTAAATTCTTATGTACCGTTTTGTACGTCATCATGCCTTCCCCGGTTTCTTGCCCTTGGCCGGCTCGGCGGGCTGATAGCCCGGCAGGCGTACGGCAAACCCGTTGGGGTAGCGCAGGTCGACGTATTCAAACGGGTGCTTCTCGGCGATCAGCGCCAGCGAGTTCGGATACGCCTCGGCAAAACGCTGCACGCGCGCGACAGCATCATCGCGCCCTACTTCCACAATCAGCTGGTGATCCAGCTCCAGCCGCCACGCCCGGCGCGGCGACAACCACAGATGCGTGGCACTCTTCTGCAGCGGGCTCAGCACCGCCTGCAACTGGCGATAGCCATCGACCATCTGCTTCTCGCTGCCATCCGGGCCTTCCAGCACCGGCAATGATTCATTGCTGGCCGCATCGAAGCGCTCACCGAAGGTGTTCACCAGCGACACATTGCTCCAGCGCGCAAACGCCTTGTGTTCTTCGATGCTCACTTCCAGCCGGTCCGGCCAGCGGCGGCGCACGCTCACCTGACGCACCCAGGGCAGCTTCTCGAACGCGCCGCGCGTCTTGTCCAGATCGAGCGTGAAGAAAGTGCCTTTCAGCTCGTTCTTGATCACGTACTGCAGCTGCTCGCGCGTCACGTGGCTCAGCTCGCCATCCACCTTGATGCCCCGGATCGGGAACAGCGGCGAATGCACGCCGAGGAACAGCAGTGAATAGAACAGCAACAGCACCGCCAGCGCGGTCAACAGGTTGGCAAACCAGAGCAAGAGTTGCGGCTTATCCCACATACGTGCCTCGCCAGAACTACTGCGCGACCGCGCTACAGCGTCGTGCGCTGCTCGCCATCCTCACGTACTCATGTACGTTGCGGTGGCTGCGCTGCTGACTCCTTGTTCCGCGATCGCTCGCTACGTTCTGACAAGGCCCGTTCGCTACTTTTTTCATTGTTCCTTTTTGTCCCGTTTCACAGTGTTGTATCGAGGATCTGCAACACCAGATCCTCGTAGCTCAGGCCGACCGCGCGCGCAGCCATGGGGAACAGGCTGTGGCTGGTCATGCCCGGTGCGGTATTCACTTCCAGCAGGTAGTGCTTGCCGGCTTCGTCCATCAGAAAATCGACACGACCCCAGCTCTTGCCACCGATCACCCAGAACGCCTTCTTGACGTCCTCGGCAATCTGCGCCGACGCCCAGGCCGGAATCGGTGCCGGGCACAGGTATTTGGTGTCGTCGCGGATGTACTTGGCTTCGTAGTCGTAGAACTCGGTGGCCGGCTCGATTTTCACGAAGGGCAGCACCTGCTCGCCCAGCACGGCGGCGGTGTATTCACCCGCACCGATGAATTGCTCGGCAATCACCAGCTTGTCGTACTTGCTGGCCTCGGCAAACGCGGCGCGCAGGCCGCCTGCTTCTTTGACCTTGATCACGCCGACGCTGGAACCCTCGGTGGCCGGCTTCACGAACAGCGGCAGGCCCAGTTTCTTTTCGATGGCGTCGAAATCGCTGGCCGCATTCACCAGCTCGAAAGCCGGAATCGGCAGGCCCAGGGCCTGCCACAAGAGCTTGGTGCGCAGCTTGTCGAGACCGATGGCCGATGCCAGCACGCCACAGCCGGTGTAGGGCAGGCCCAGTACCTCCAGTGCGCCCTGCACCGTGCCGTCCTCGCCGAACGGGCCGTGCAGGATGAGGAACACGCGGTCATAGCCCTCACGCTTGAGGTCGGCCAGCGGCCTTTCGCTCGGGTCAAACGGGTGTGCATCGACACCGCGATCCAGCAGCGCGGTCAGCACGCCGCCGCCGCTCATCAACGAAACTTCGCGCTCGCTGGACGAACCGCCCATCAGCACTGCAACTTTGCCGTATTTCTGTTTCATATCCATCTTCAGACACCTGCCACCAGTTTTGCCGGGATGCCGCCGATAGAGCCGGCCCCCATGGTGATCAACACGTCGCCGTCCTGTGCCACCGCTGCGATCGCAGCCGGCATGTCGGCGATTTGTTCAACGAATACCGGCTCGACCTTGCCCGCCACACGCACGGCGCGCGCCAGTGCACGGCCATCGGCCGCAACGATGGGCGCTTCGCCTGCGGCGTAAACCTCGGCCAGCAGCAAGCCATCGACGGTGTTGAGCACCTTTACGAAGTCTTCAAAGCAATCACGCGTGCGCGTGTAGCGGTGCGGCTGGAAGGCCAGCAAAAGCCGGCGGCCCGGGAAAGCGCCGCGCGCGGCAGCCAGCGTGGCGGCCATTTCAACCGGGTGGTGGCCGTAATCATCGACCAGCGTGTAGCTGCCCCCTGCGGCCAGCGCCACTTCGCCATAGCGCTGGAAACGCCGACCCACGCCCTGGAACTCGGCCAAGGCTTTCTGGATGGCTGCCTCGGGCGCACCGACTTCCAGCGCGCTGCCAATGGCGGCCAGGGCATTCAGCACGTTGTGCATGCCCGGCATGTTGAGCACGACCGGAATGCGGCGTGTTTCGCCGTTTTCCCACACCGCGTCAAAGCGCATCTGCCCGTCGGCAGCGACGATGTTCTCGGCGCGCAACATGGCATCCGGGCTGGTGCCGTAGGTGGTCACCGGGCTGGTGACGCGCGGCAGGATTTCGCGCACTACCGGGTCATCCACACACAGCACGGCACGGCCGTAGAACGGCAGGTGGTACAGGAAATCGACAAAGGCCTGCTTCAGTTTCTCGAAGTCATGGCCATAAGTGTCCATGTGGTCGGCATCGATATTGGTGACGACCGAAATCACCGGCGACAGCAGCAGGAAGGACGCATCGCTCTCGTCCGCCTCGGCCACCAGGAAATCACCGCTGCCCAGCCGCGCGTTCGAGCCGGCAGCGTGCAGCTTGCCGCCGATCACGAAGGTGGGGTCGAGGCCAGCCGCTTCCAGAATCGACGCGGTCAGGCTGGTGGTGGTGGTCTTGCCGTGCGTGCCGGCAATGGCAATGCCCTGCTTGAGGCGCATCAGCTCGGCCAGCATCATGGCGCGTGGCACTACCGGAATCTTGCGGCTGCGCGCTTCGATCACCTCGGGGTTGTCATCCTTCACCGCGCTGGAAATCACCACCACGTCGGCGTTCTGCACGTATTCGGCCGCGTGGCCCTGATGCACGACCGCACCCGCCGCAGCCAGTCGCTGCGTGGTGGCGTTGCTGCCCAGATCGGTGCCGGACACCTCGAAGCCGAGGTTGAGCAGCACCTCGGCGATGCCGCTCATGCCCACACCACCGATACCGACAAAATGGATGCGTTTGACTTTGTGTTTCATGCTGCCAATTCCTCTAACACCTGCACAACGCTTAGGGTTGCGTCAGGCTTGGCAAGTTGCCGGGCCCGTTCGGCCATTGCAAGGCAACTTGCACGATCTGTTTCACGCAGCAGCGCGGCAAAACGCTCGGCACTGAACTGCGCTTGCGGCAACAGCAGGCCCGCGCCTGCGTCGCTCAGGTAACGCGCATTGCCGGTCTGGTGGTCGTCCACCGCCGACGGGAAAGGCACCAGCACGCTGGCAGCCCCCACGCAGGCCAGCTCGGCCACGGTCAGCGCGCCGGCACGGCACAGCACCAAATCGGCGTCGGCATAGGCATTGGCCATGTCGCCGATGAAGGCCACGCACTCTGCATCCACGCCGGCAGCGGCATAGTTGGCCTTGAGCGCCTCGATATGCTTTTCGCCGGCCTGATGGATGACCTGCGGGCGTTGCTCGGCCGGCAACAGCGCCAGCGCCTTGGGCACCTGTTCGTTGAATACCTGTGCCCCCAGACTGCCGCCCACTACCAACAGGCGCAGCGCACCGCTACGCTCGGCAAAGCGGGCCAGCGGCTCGGGCAGGCCGGTGATTTCGCCGCGCACCGGGTTGCCCACGCAACCGTCACGCGCCGGAAAGGCACTGGGGAAGGCAAACAGCACGCGGCTGGCGATTTTTGCCAGTGTCTTGTTGGTGAGCCCCGCCACCGAGTTCTGCTCGTGCACCACCAGCGGCAGCCACAGCAAGCGCGTGGCGAGCCCCCCGGCAAAGCCGGTAAAGCCGCCAAAACCGATCGCCACATCCGGGCGATGGCGGAAGATCACGCTGAACGACTTGCACAGCGCCTTGAGCTGCACCCACGGCTGTACCAGCTTTCTGGCAAGGCCCTTGCCGCGCACGCCGGTAATCGCCAGCGTTTCCAGCGGGATGTCATGCTGCGGCACGATGCGGGTTTCCATGGCGCCCTGCGCGCCCAGCCACACCACCTTCCAGCCCTTGGCGCGCACGGCTTGCGCCACCGCCAGTGCGGGAAAGATGTGGCCGCCGGTGCCACCGGCCATGATCAGCAGGGTACGGGATGTGCTCATTGGCCATACCCCCGCATCAATTGCCGGTTTTCATAGTCGATGCGCAGCAGCACGCCCAGCGCCAGCAGGTTGGCCACAATGCCCGAGCCGCCAAAGGACAGCAGCGGCAGGGTCAGCCCCTTGGTGGGCATCAGGCCCATGTTCACGCCGATATTGATCACCGCCTGCACGCCGATCCAGATCGCAATGCCCTGCGCCACCAGCGCCTGATAGGCGCGATCCAGCTTGGCAGCCTGTACGCCGATCATGAAGGCGCGGAACACGATAAAGCCGAACATCAGCACCACGAAGGCCACGCCGATGAAGCCCAGCTCTTCGGCAATGATGGCCATCAAAAAGTCGGTATGCGCTTCGGGCAGATAGGAGAGCTTCTCGACGCTGGCGCCGAGGCCCACGCCATGCCACTCGCCACGGCCGAATGCGATCAGCGAGTGCGACAGCTGGTAACCCTTGCCGTAGGGGTCGTCCCACGGGTTGAGGAAGCCCAGCACACGCGCCCGGCGATAGGGCGAGCTCGATACCAGCCCGACAAAGCCGACGGCCAGCAGCACCACGAGGCCGGCAAACAAACGCCAGTTGAAGCCGCCCAGGAACAGCAGGCCCATGGTGATGGCGGTAATCACCGCAAACGCACCGAAGTCCGGCTCCAGCAGCAGCAGACCACCGACCACCAGCATCACCGCCAACATGGGCAGCAGGCCCTTGGTGATGCTCTCGACAAAATTGCCGCCCATGAACGCGGCCTTGCGCACCGTGTAGTCGGCGGCATAAATGCAGGCAACGAACTTCATCAGCTCGGACGGCTGCAGGTTGACCACGAACAGCGACAGCCAGCGCTTGGAGCCATTCACCTCGCGGCCGACGTGCGGGATCAGCACCATCACCAGCAGGATCACGGCAACGATGAACAGTGCCGGCGCATATTGCTGCCAGGCCTTGGTGGGCACGGTAAACGCGGCAAAGCCGGCTGCCAGCCCCACGGTCAGGAAGATCGCGTGGCGGATCAGGAAATAGGTGGCACGGTAGCCAGTGTCCTTGTCGACCTCGGCCATTGCTATCGATGCCGAATACACCATCACCAGACCAAAGGCGAGCAGCAGCAGCACGCCCCACAGCAGCGCCTGATCATAGGCGTTCATGCTGGGGCGGGCGCGCTTGAGGGCCTGGTAGAAGAGTGCTTTCATGGCTGCAACGCCTTCACCGCCTCAATGAATACCTGCGCGCGGTGTGCATAGTTGCGGAACATGTCGAGGCTGGCGCAAGCGGGGCTGAGCAGCACCACATCACCCGGCTCGGCCAGGTTGGCTGCCATGTCCACGGCCATTTCCAGCGTGGGCACCTGTAGCACCGGCAGGAAGGCCTCGCCTTCGTCATTGGCGTGCACCAGCGCCGACTGTGCGTCGTTGAGCACTTCGGCAATTTGCGGTCCATCGCGACCAATCAGTACCACGGCGCGGCAGATACGCTCGCACGCGGGCAGCAGTGGACGGAAGTCCTGCCCCTTGCCATCGCCACCGGCAATCAGCACCACCGGGTGCGTCATGCCCTTGAGTGCTGCTTCGGTCGCGCCGACATTGGTGCCTTTGGAGTCGTCGTAATAGGCAACGCCAGCCACCTCGGCGACGAACTCGACGCGATGCGGCAGGCCCTTGAAGTGTTTGAGCGCAGCCAGCAGCGGGCCGGTCGGCAGACCGATGGCCTTGCATAGCGCCAGCGAGGCCAGTGCGTTCACGGCATTGTGCAGGCCGGCGACCGGCAGCTCTGATGCCGCCATCAAGACCGATGCGCCCAGCTGCAGCTGGGCATTGCCAGCCACGTCGACCACACCATATTCGTCCGCAGCACGCGGTGCATCCTGGCCGAACCACACGACGGAGCGGCCGTCCTGCGCCATGGCGCGGCAGTAGCTGTCTTCACGGTTGAGCACCATGGTGCCGTTACCGTTGAAAATGCGCGCCTTGGCAGCGGCATAACCGCTCATGCCGTCGTAGCGATCGAGATGATCCTCGGACAGGTTGAGTACGGTGGCGGCATCCGGTGCCAGGGTGTGCGTGGTTTCAAGCTGGAAGCTGGACAGCTCCAGCACAAACACGTCGGCATCGGGCATTTGCGTCAGCGCATCAAGCACCGGCAGGCCGATATTGCCGGCTACAGCGGTCTTGAGGCCGGCAGCCTCGCACATCTGGCCAACCATGGTGGTGACGGTCGACTTGCCGTTGGAGCCGGTAATGGCAATCACCTTGGCCGCGCTGTTGCTGCGCTTGAGTTCGCGCGCCAGCAGCTCCACATCACCCGCGTACGGCACGCCACGCGCAATGGCGGCGGAAATTTCCGGCGTGGACAGCGGCACACCCGGGCTGACGACCAGCAGGTCGGCATCGGCAAAGGTTTCGGCATTGAACTTGCCGGCGCGCACCACCGCATACGGTACCTCGGCGCGCAGCGCGTCGAGGTTGGGCGGGTTGTCCCGGCTGTCGGCCACCGTCACACGTGCGCCGTGGCGGCTGAGCCAGCGCGCGGCAGACAGCCCGGTTTCCCCGAGGCCGATAACGATGACGTGTTGGTTCGAATAGGGCATCGGATCACCGCAGCTTCAGCGTGGCCAGCCCGACGAGGACCAGCAGCATGGTGATGATCCAGAAGCGGACGACGACCTGCGTCTCCTTCCAGCCCTTGAGTTCGTAGTGGTGATGCAGCGGCGCCATGCGGAACACGCGCTTGCCGGTAAGCTTGAAGCTGGCGACCTGGATCATCACCGACAGCGCCTCGACCACGAACACGCCACCCATGATGAGCAGCACGATTTCCTGGCGCACGATGACCGCCACGGCGCCGAGACCTGCGCCCAGCGCCAGCGCGCCGACGTCGCCCATGAATACTTCGGCCGGGTAGGCGTTGAACCACAAAAAGCCCAGCCCGGCGCCAGCCATGGCGGCGCAGAACACCATCAGCTCGCCCGCGCCCGGCACGTGCGGCACGCCCAGATAGGTGGCGAACTTCACGTTGCCGGCCACGAAAGCAAAAATGCAGAACGCGCCGGCAATCAGCACCGTGGGCATGATGGCCAGGCCATCCAGACCATCGGTCAGGTTGACCGCATTGCTGGTGCCGACGATCACGAAATAGGTGAGCACGCAGAAACCCACCGCACCGAAGGGGTAGAGGATTTCCTTGTAGAACGGAATGATGAAGCCGGTGTGCGACGGCAGCTGGCCGGCATTCACCAGGAACAGGCCAGCGGTGATGGCAATCGCCGACTGCCAGAACATCTTGGCCTTGGCGCTCAGGCCCTTCGGGTTCTTAAGCGCAACCTTCTTGTAGTCATCGACAAAGCCGATGATGCCGGTGGTCAAGGTGACCAGCAGCACCAGCCACATATACTTGTTGCGCAGATCGCCCCACAGCAGGGTGGTCAGACCGATGGACAGCAGAATCAGCGTGCCACCCATGGTCGGCGTGCCAGCCTTGACCAGATGGGTCTGCGGGCCGTCGTTGCGCACCGCCTGGCCGACCTTCAGCTCGGTCAGCTTGCGGATCACCCACGGGCCCAGCGTCCACGAGATGCCCAGCGCGGTCATGGTGGCCAACACCGTGCGCAGGGTCAGGTAGTTGAAGACGTTAAAGGCGCGGATCGATTCGCCCAGCCATTGTGTCAGCAGCAGCAGCATGATTATTGGCCCTCTTCGCTGGTGGCCAGCGCATCGACGACACGCTCCATGCGCATGAAGCGCGAGCCCTTGACCAGCGCGACCGACGCCGGCGCCAGGCGCTGGCGCAATGCGGCAATCAGGCTGTCGGCATCGGCAAAGTGCTGTGCGCCGGCAAACGCGGCGGCGGCGTGCTGCATCTGCTCGCCCAGCGTGTACAGGGTGCGGATGCCGCGTGCATGTGCATAGGCACCGATTTCACCGTGCAGGCGCGGGCCATCGCTGCCGATCTCGCCGATATCGCCCAGCACCAGCACGGTGTCTTCACCGGCGCCGACCAGCACGTCGATGGCTGCCTTCATCGAATCCGGGTTGGCGTTGTAGCTGTCGTCGATCAGCCGTGCGCCGTTGAAGGCGGTCTTGGCTTGCAGACGGCCCTTCACGCCCTGATAGCTTTCCAGCCCGTCGGCAATGTCGTTCAGGTTGAAGCCCAGCGCGCAGGCAACTGCGGTGGCCGCCAGCGCGTTGCGGATGTTGTGCAGCCCCGGCACGGCCAGATGCAGTTGCGCCTCGGCATGCGGGGCAGACAGGATAAAGTCGCTGGCGCCGGCCTGCGGCACGATCTGGCGTGCAGCCACCTCGGCGCTGCGGGTGCCGAAAGTCAGCTGCTTGTGACCGAGGGCCAGCTGGGCCCAGAGCTCGGCATAGGCATCGTCGGCATTGATGATCGCGACACCCTTCTTGCCCAGCCCGGCAAAAATCTCGCCCTTGGCGCGCGCCACGCCCTCGACGCTGCCCAGTGCTTCCAGATGCGCGCTGCCGGCATTGTTGACCAGCGCCACGTCCGGCTCGGCCAGCCGGGTCAGGTAATCGATTTCACCCGAGTGGTTCATGCCCATTTCGACCACGGCATAGCGGTGGCCCTCGCGCAGCGACAGCAGGGTCAGCGGCACGCCGATATGGTTGTTCAGGTTGCCCTGTGTGGCCAGCACGGCATCCTTGCCGGCACAGTGGGCCAGCACGGTGGCGGTCATTTCCTTCACCGTGGTCTTGCCATTG
The DNA here is from genome assembly GCF_900176275.1 of Andreprevotia lacus DSM 23236. Taxonomy (GTDB): domain Bacteria; phylum Pseudomonadota; class Gammaproteobacteria; order Burkholderiales; family Chitinibacteraceae; genus Andreprevotia; species Andreprevotia lacus. The sequence continues at coordinate 108,791 of NZ_FWXD01000014.1, forward strand.
CTGCCGGTAATGGCCACGACGACGGGGTTGAGCTTCTTGCGCCAGTAGTGCGCCAGGGTGCCCAGCGCGGCCAGCGTATCGCTGACGACGATATGGTTGCCGCCATCCAGCGGCTGCTGCACCAGCACGGCCACGGCGCCCTGCGCCAGCGCGGCGGCGGCAAAATCGTGCCCGTCGAAACGCTCGCCCTTGAGGGCGACAAAGAGATCACCGGCGCGGATGTCGCGGCTGTCGGTGGTCACCCGCGAAAACGCGACCTCGCCCGGCCCGGTCAGATGACCGGCCAGCGCCAGTGCGGTTTCACGCAAATTCAACATCATGCTTTCTTCCTTTGCAGCGCGGCAGCAGCCACTTCGACATCGTCGAAGTGATGGCGCACGCCGTTGACTTCCTGATAGTTTTCGTGACCCTTGCCGGCAATCAGCACGACGTCACCGGGGCCGGCCAGCGCAATCGCATCGCCTATCGCATCGCTGCGATCCGATTCGATGGTGTAGTTGTCGGTGCCGGTGCCGGGCACGCCCGCCACACCCTTGATGATGTCGTTGATGATGGCGCGCGGTGTTTCGCTGCGGGGGTTGTCACTGGTGATTACCACCGCGTCGGCCAGCCGGCATGCCACCTCGCCCATCATCGGGCGCTTGCCCGGATCGCGGTCACCGCCACAGCCGAACACGCAATACAGCCGGCTGCCTTGCGGCAGCAACTGCTTGAGCGTGGCCAGCGCTTTTTCCAGCGCATCGGGCGTGTGCGCGTAATCGACAACCACCAGCGGCTTGCCGTCGCCGCCCAGCCGCTGCATGCGGCCCGGTGCGGATTCGATCTGGCCCAGCACCTGCACCGCATCGGCCAGCGGCACATCCAGCGCCAGCAGCACGCCCAGGCAGGCCAGCAGGTTGTAGGCGTTGAAGCTGCCGATCAGGCGCGAATGGATGGTGGCCTCGCCCAGCGGCGTGGTCACGTCAATATTCAGCCCGGCCAGCGTCATGCCGATGCGCAGCGCGCGGATATCGCCACCCTGTATGCCATAGCTGTACACGCGCGGCGCGCTGGTGGACTTGATCAGCTCAGCGCCGAATGCATCATCGGCATTGATGACGGCGGCCTGCAGGCCTTGCCAGTCGAACAGCCTGGCCTTCTCGGCGCCGTACTGCTGCATGGTGCCGTGGTAATCGAGGTGATCGCGCGTGAGATTGGTGAACACCGCCACCTTGAACTGCGTACCGTGCGCGCGCGCCTGCGCCAGCCCGTGCGAGCTCACTTCCATCGCCACATGGCTGGCGCCCTGCGCGGCAAACTCGCCCAGCCATTGCTGCAGCGCGACCGGGTCCAGCGTGGTATGCGTCGATTCAATCAGCGCCGGATACAGGCCATTACCCAAGGTGCCGAGCACGCCGGTCTGGTGGCCGAGTGCGCTCAGCGCCTGGCCCAGCCAGTTGGCAATCGAGGTCTTGCCGTTGGTGCCGGTAATGCCGATCACGGCCAGCCTGGCGGATGGGTCGCCCAGCAGGTGGCTGGCCACGATGCCGGCCTGCGCGCGCAATTGCGGCACGGCCAGATTGGGCACGGTCCAGGCCGGATTCCACGTGAAGTCGTCGGCTTCCCAGATCACCGCGCCAGCGCCGGCGGCAATGGCCGCGTCGATATAGCTGCGGCCGTCGGCATATTCGCCCTGGAAGGCCAGGAACACGTCGCCGGCCTGCACCTTGCGGCTGTCCATCACAAAACGACGACCGGCCGCCAACGCATCGATGGCAGCCAGGTCCAGTGGGGGAAGATTCCAGCTCTGCGGCTTCATCTAGGTTTCTTCCTTCACGTCTTCATCCTCTTCCTTGTTGGGCAGCAGGATATTGGTCGTCGGGGCATCGGGCGGCACACCCAGCAAACGCAGGCTGCCGGCCACCACATTGGCGAACACCGGGGCGGATACCATGCCGCCGTAGATGCTCTTGTCGGTCGCGGGTTCGTCGATCATCACCGCGATGATCAGGCGCGGGTCGGACGCCGGCGCAAAGCCGACAAAGGACGCCACGTATTTCTTTTCGCCATAGCCACCCGCAGCCTGTTTGCGCGCCGTGCCGGTTTTGCCAGCCACGCGGTAGCCCACCACCTGCGCACGTGTAGCGGTGCCGCCAGGCTGGGTGACTTTTTCGAGCATGCCGCGGATTTCCTGCGCCAGCTCGGGCGGGATCACCTGCTTGCCCGGCATCGGGGCAACCTGCTTGGTAAAAGTGATCGGGCGAATCTGGCCGTCGGTGGCGTAGATCTGATACGCCTTGGCCATCTGCATCAGGCTGACCGAAATGCCGTAGCCGTAACCGATGGTGGCTTGCTCGATCGGGTACCAGGTTTTCCACGGGCGCAGCTTGCCGGCAGCTTCACCGGGGAAGCCGGTTTGCGGCTGGCTGCCAAAACCGACCGAGGTCAGCATGTTGTATTGCGTTTCGCGCGGCATCGACAGCGCGACCTTGGCCGCACCGATATTGCTGGACTTGACCAGGATGCCTTCAGGCGTGAGCGCGCCGTAGTTGTGCGTGTCCTTGATTACGTAACCGGCCATGGGCATCTGCCCTGCCGTGGCGAACACCGTGGTGTCGCGTATCGTGCCGGCCTGCATGGCTGCGCCGATGGTGAACGGCTTCATGGTCGAACCCGGCTCGTACAGGTCGGTCAGCGCGCGGTTGCGCTTCTTGGACGGGTCGATGCGCGAGCGGCTGTTGGGGTTGTACGACGGCGCATTAGCCAGTGCCAGCACCTCGCCGGTGCGGGCGTCGAGCACGACGATGCCGCCACCGACAGCGTGGAAAGCGTCAACCTGCGCCTTCAGCTCGCGGTAGGCCAGGTACTGGATACGGCTGTCGATGGACAGCGTGAGCGTTTCGCCATCGCGCGGCGGCACGATGGTGGAGATATCTTCGACGATATAGCCGCGACGATCGCGGATCACCGTGCGGCTGCCGGCCTTGCCTTCCAGCATGGCGTTGCGCGTCAGCTCGAAGCCTTCCTGACCTTTGCCGTCGATATCGGTGTAGCCAACGATGTGCGCCATTACCTCGCCCGCCGGGTAGAAACGGCGGTATTCGGTCTGGCTGTAGATACCCGGAATGCCGAGGGCGATCACGCCCTTGGCGTCGTCCGGCGACATGTGGCGCTTGAGCCAGGTGAAGTCGGAGCGGATGTCCTCACCCTTGTCGTTCTTGCGGCTTTCGGACAGCTTCTTGACGATATCGTCGGCAGAAACCCCCAACACCTTGGACAGCCTGGCGATATCGTCACGCGAGACCGGCACCGGGTCCTTGTCGCTCTTGGGCTCCCAATCGGGGTCGCGCTTTTGCCCCGGCGGCAGCAGGGTGATGCCGCGCGGGCTGGCCCAGATCGATTGCACCGGGGTGGAGATGGCCAGCGGCTCGCCGTTGCGGTCGGTAATCTTGCCGCGATCGGCTTCCAGACGCAGCGTGCGGGTATAGCGTGCATCGCCCTGCTCTTGCAGAAAGCCTTCGTTGTAAACCTGCAGATAGAGGCCGCGCGCCAGCAGCGCGCCAAACAGCGCGACCAGTGCGGCCACCATGAACCAGACGCGCCAGCGCTCCAGCTTGAGCTGCTGCACATAGCGCTGACGCCCTTGCGGCGCCGTGGAGACGCGCTTCATTCCGTTGTCACCCTGGGCTGCGCCACACCCTGGCCGTGCGGCAAGATGGCTTGCGTGCGGTTGCTGCCAGGCACTTGCATGCCCAGTTTCTTGGTGGCCTCGGATTCAATGCGCGAATGCATGGCCCAGGTGCTTTGCTCCAGCTGCAGCTGCCCCCATTCCACATCGAGTTTCTTGGAATACTGCGCTTCCTTTTGCAGCTCGCCATAAAGCTTGCGTGCCTTGTGCTGACTGGTAACCACCGACAGCGCGCACAGGATAAGGATGCCAAGCAGCAAGAGATTGAGCCGTGTCATAGCGCCCCCTCCGTACGCTCGGCAATGCGCAGGATGGCACTGCGCGCGCGCGGATTGGCAGCAACCTCTTCATCGCTGGCGCGCACTGGCTTGCCGACGGCCTTGAGCGGCGGCGCCGGGATGTCGGCAGCGCGCACCGGCAAGCGGTCCGGCAGGTCGTGCTTGCTGGCGTCCTGAACGAAGCGCTTGACGATGCGGTCTTCCAGCGAGTGGAAGGCAATGATGGACAGCCGCCCGCCGGTACTCAGGCGCGCCAGCGCCTGCGGCAGGATCAGCGCGAGCTCTTCAAGCTCGCGATTGATGAAAATCCGTACAGCCTGGAAGGTACGCGTCGCCGGGTCCTGGCCCGGCTCACGGGTGCGGACGGCCGTTGCCACGACCGTGGCAAGTTCGCGTGTTGTAGCGAAAGGCCGCTCGAGCCGACGCGCAACAATCGCTGCTGCAACCTGTTTAGCAAACCGTTCTTCGCCATAGTCACGTATCACCTCCGCAATGTCTTTTTCATCGGCGCTGTTGATCCAGTCGGCGGCGGTCTGGCCGCGCGTAGTATCCATGCGCATGTCGAGCGGGGCATCGAAGCGGAAGCTGAAGCCCCGGCTGCCGTCATCGAGCTGCGGCGAGGACACGCCCAGATCGAGCAGCAGCCCGTTGATGTGTTGAATGCCCAGTTCATCCAGCGCATCGGACAGCGTGCGAAAGCCGTCGTGCACGATGGTGAAGCGCGGGTCGTTGATGGTTTGCGCCTCGGCGATCGCGGCCGGGTCTTTGTCGAAGGCGATCAGCCGGCCATTGGGCCCCAGGCGCGACAGGATGAGGCGCGAGTGGCCGCCACGGCCGAAAGTACCGTCGACATAAAGACCGTCCGGCTTGATCGCCAGCGCATCGACCGCCTCTTCGAGCAGGACGGTGCGGTGTAGGAAACTCACAGCACCACACCTTCCATCAGTTGTTCGCGATCGTCATCGTTGATCGCCAGCACCGAGAGATCCTTCTCGGTCCACTTGCCTTCGTCCCACAGCTCGAATTTGTTGCCGATGTCGACAAAGGCGATGGTTTTCTCCAGCCCGGTAAGCTGGCGCAGCCGTTGCGGCACCAGAATGCGCCCGGCGCTATCCATGTCCAGCTCCTCGGCATTACCGACCACGAAGCGGCGCAATTGTGCCTGCGCGCCGGAAAGCTGGTTCAGGCGATCACGCACCGGCAGCCAGTCCGGCTCGGCATACAGCAACAGGCACCCTGCCGGATCGATGGTCAGAACCAGGCGGCCCGCACTCTTCGCGGACAGCAGGTCGCGATGCTTGGCCGGAATCGCCAAACGCCCCTTGCTGTCGAGATTGAGAGTTGCCACGCCCATGCGTCAAACCACCTGTGTTTTGGGGGAAAATATCCACTTTCTTCCACTTTTTCCCACTTCGCCCCACTATAGAGCAAATAAAAAGCCGCCACAAGTGGGCAGCTTTGGGAAAGTCGTTTTGATACAATCACTTAGCGGCACAAAGCGCATCTAAATTGTTGATATATAAACATCAAATTAATAAAGCACTTAAATTCACAATTTAAAGTGTTACTTTAAGTTCATCCCATCCACGCAGCGCAACTCCCCTCCGCCGTCCATCATGCTGGGCAAACTGATCCGTCTCCTCCCCTGGTTGTTGCTGGCCTGGCTTTGCCTGCGATTGCTGTCGCCCACGCTGAAAAGCGAAATCCATCGCGGCGTGCGCATTGCCGCCGTCATGCTGGTATTGATCAGCGCAGGCGCACTGCTCTGGCACCTTTTCCGATAAGGTCTGTCATATCCGGCAAACGGAAACGACTACAAAGACAGATAGGCGCATCGCGCCTGCCCACCCGGAGCCCTGCCATGCCACGCCTGCCTGTCGCCAGCGACATCCTGCCGTCCGAAATCACGCCCGAATCGGTCTATCTGAACCGCCGCCAATTGATGGCTGCCGGTGCGGGCCTGGTGGCCGCCAGCGTATTGCCCACCGCACGGGCCGCCGGAGAACTGGCCTACAAACCCGGCCGCTATAACGTGGGCGGCGAAGAAAAAAACACCTTCGAGCAAATCACCCATTACAACAATTACTACGAATTCGGCACCGACAAGGACGATCCGGCGCGCAATGCCGGCACGCTGAAAACCCGGCCGTGGACGGTGCGCGTGGAAGGGGCTTGTGAAAAGCCGCAAACCTTCGACATCGACCACCTGCTCAAGCTGGCACCGCTGGAAGAGCGGCTGTACCGCCTGCGCTGTGTTGAAGCGTGGTCGATGGTGATTCCGTGGGTGGGTTTTTCGCTATCCGAATTGCTCAAGCAGGTGGTGCCCACGTCGAAAGCCAAATTCGTCGAATTCACCTCGCTGGCGGATAAAAGCCAGATGCCGGGCGTGGTCGAGCACGTGCTGGACTGGCCGTATACCGAGGGCCTGCGTATCGACGAGGCCATGCACCCGCTGGCCATACTGGCCGTCGGCCTCTATGGCAAAGTACTGCCGAACCAGAATGGCGCACCGATCCGGCTGGTAGTGCCGTGGAAATACGGCTTCAAGAGCGCCAAATCCATCGTGAAGATCCGCCTGCTGGAAAACCAGCCCATGACGGCATGGAACAAGGCCGCGCCGCAGGAATACGGCTTTTATTCCAACGTGAACCCGGAAGTGGACCACCCGCGCTGGAGCCAGGCCAGCGAGCGCCGCATCGGCGAATTCCTGCGCCGCAAGACCTTGATGTTCAATGGCTATGCCAATGAAGTCGCCGGTTTGTACAAGGGCATGGATTTGAAGAAATTTTATTGAACGGGCACCTGCGCTTTGGCCAAGGCTGGTCGCGCAGAGCCAGCGTCATCTGGCTTCGGTGCCTGCAACGCAAACGCTAAATCCAGCCGCTGCACATATTCAGCCAGTCACTACCCCATGCGGCCAGCAAGCCGTGCAATGCTGGCAATCGCCGCCTCCATCTTCACGCGGGCGGACGAGTTGGCCGAATGCACCTTCAGCAGCGGCGGTACAAAGCCACGCGTCGCCACCTGCTCTTCCAGCCAGAGCAAAACGGTATAGCCGGTGCCGTGCGCGTCGTCGCCCAGGTCATGATCCAGCGACAGTTCGGTGACCTGCCCGTTTTCCAGCAGCGCAATGACCTCCTCCGGCCAATAAGTGCGCACCCAGCCCTCGGGCGTCGCCCTTTCATCATCCAGAAAAACCTTCATGCTTCACCCCTGCCGCACCAATACCGGCCACATCGTGCCACAGACAGTACGCAAAAAAAGACCCGCCACGAAGGCGGGTCGCACTCGGCCCTATGCTGAGCCTTGCTTTCCTGTTTGATATCAGGGCAGTTATCGACTTTATTCTGTTGCGCCGACTGCAGCCTGCGCCGCAGCCGGCCCAAGACTTACTGGTTGTACGCTTTCTCGCCGTGCGAGTTCACGTCCAGACCTTCGCGCTCTTCGTCTTCCTTCACGCGCAGGCCGATGGTCAGGTCAACCACCTTGTAGGCGATGAAGGACACGATGCCCGACCACACCAGCGTGACCAGGATGCCGGTGCCTTGCACTACCAGCTGGCTGCTGATCGAGTAGTCAGCGGCAACCTTGTTGGCCACGTAGTCCCACACGCCGGTACCGCCCAGCGACGGCGAAGCGAACACACCGGTCAGCAGCGCACCGAGGATACCGCCCACGCCGTGCACGCCGAATACGTCCAGCGCATCGTCAGCGCCCAGCAGTTTCTTCAGACCGTGCACACCCCACAGGCAGACCACGCCGGCAGCCAGACCGATCACGATCGCGCCACCCACGCCGACGAAGCCGGCAGCCGGGGTTACCGCAACCAAACCTGCCACGGCGCCCGAGGCCGCGCCCAGCATGGACGGCTTGCCCTTCAACACCCATTCGGCAAACAGCCAGGACAGCGTAGCGGCAGCAGTGGCCACCCAGGTATTGACGAAGGCCAGCGCGGCCGTGCCATTGGCTTCCAGGGCCGAGCCGGCGTTGAAGCCGAACCAGCCGAACCACAGCAGCGAGGCGCCAACCATGGTCAGGGTCAGGCTATGCGGGGTCATCGCTTCCTTGCCAAAGCCAACACGCTTGCCCACCAGATAGGCACCGATCAGGCCGGCAATGGCGGCGTTGATGTGCACGACAGTGCCGCCGGCAAAATCGAGCGCACCCTTCTGGAACATGAAGCCACCAGTGGCATTGGCTGCATCAGCTGCTGCTTGCGTGGTGTAGGCATCCGGGCCGGCCCAGTACCACACCATGTGAGCGATGGGCAGGTAAGCGAAAGTGAACCACAGCACCGAGAACACCAGGATGGCCGAGAACTTGGCGCGTTCAGCGAACGAACCGATGATCAGGCAACCGGTAATGGCAGCGAATGCGCCCTGGAACACGACATAGGCCAGTTCGGAGATCCCCACGCCCTTGCTGAAGGTGGCCGCGATCGAATCCGGCGTGACCCCCTTGAGCAGCACCTTGGAGAAGCCACCAATGAAGGCATTACCCTCGGTGAACGCCAGGCTGTAGCCGTAAACGACCCACAGCAAGGAGAGCAGCGAGAAGATGGTGAAGACCTGCACCAGCACCGACAGCATGTTCTTGCTGCGCACCAGGCCGCCGTAGAACAGCGCCAGGCCCGGAATGGACATCAGGATGACCAGTGCCGACGACACCAGAATCCAGGTGTTGTCGCCCTTGTTGACGGTATCGACGATGGGGGCAGCAGCCGGGGCCGACGCAGCAGCACTGGCCGTGGCAGCAGCAGGTGCCGAAGCAACAGCCTTGTCGGCCGCAGCGGCAGAGGCAGCCGAGGCTTCAGCCACCGGGGCCGAGGCAGCGGCTTCTTCAGCAAAGCTGGGTGCCGCGAAAGCGATCGCGCCGACCAGCGCGACCCACGCAAACAGTTTTTTCATGATTAGCTCTCTCCTGGCCTTGTTCTTAGATGGCAGCTTCGCCGGTCTCGCTGGTGCGGATGCGCAGCACGCTTTCGAGATCGAAGACAAAAATCTTGCCGTCGCCAATCTTGCCGGTGTGTGCGGCTTTTTCGATGGCTTCCAGCGTCTGGTCGAGCAGCGCGTCGGCAATGGCGATTTCCAGCTTCACTTTCGGCAGGAAGTCGACGATGTATTCGGCGCCACGGTACAGCTCGGTGTGACCCTTCTGGCGACCAAACCCTTTTACTTCGGTAACCGTGAGGCCTTGCACGCCAATGGCGGACAACGCTTCACGCACTTCATCGAGCTTGAACGGCTTGATGATGGCGGTAACGAATTTCATGACTGAGACTCCTGTGTGCCAAAGGTTGACGGGCTGAACATCAGCAGAAAGTGTGCCAGCGGTAAATTTCACATTTATTCAATCACTTGCCATGTGTCGGATTTTGCGCTGCACCGGGCTGGCGCGGCAAAATCGCCACGAACCAGTTTGGGGCACCACAATGGTGCGCAAACATGGTGCACGCGCTCACCGGCCCGGCTTGCCGCATCTGCTACACTCGAAGGTAACCCCACAACGCCACTGGAGCGCGCCATGATCAAGGAAAAAATCTTCGACGAAATCGCCGCCAAGGTCTCTGAAGCCATCGCCAACAGCCCCGCCAAGGATGTGGAAAAGAACATCAAGGCCATGATGGGCAGCGCCTTTACCAAGATGGATCTGGTCACGCGCGAGGAATTCGACATCCAGCAGGACGTGCTGGCCCGCACCCGCGAAACGCTGACCGCACTCGAAGCCCGCGTGGCCGCGCTGGAAGAAAAGCTGCTGGCCGGCAATCCGCAAGACAGCCTTTGAGCGCCTGCCTGCACGCTCTGCCTGTGGCTGCAGGCTGAACCGGCATAGACGCTAAAAAGCCCCGGAATGCCGGGGCTTTTTCATGGGTGGCCCCGCAAAAGCGCCTGATCCGTGCCACTGACGAGCGTCAGCGAGGCTCCCTCGCGGCGGCGAGGGCGGGGGGCGTGGAATCAAACAGGGAGAGCCGTTGTATCGCTTGCCGATCATGACTAGCCCCGGCTTGGCCGGGGGCTTGATGCCGCTTGATTCACCACAGCAGTCTGCAAGTAGCACAGGCTCGTGTGGCGAGGACGGGGGGTGTGGGGGAAATCAGGATTGAGCCGGTCTGCCGTCTGCCACACTCGCTTCGAACCCGGCTCTGCCGGGTACTTGATGCCGCCCCACCTGCCACTGCAGACTCCGGTCAACCCGGCTCAATGCCCAAAAATGGCCAGCGCCCACATCGCCGCCAGATTGGTCAGGCAGGCCAGCTGTGCCGCGCTGCCCAGATCCTTGGCACGCTTGGCCAGGTGGTGTTTTTCCAGCGAGGTATGGTCAACGGCGGCCTCGATGGCCGAATTGAGCAGCTCGACAATGATGGTCAGCAGGTGCGAGCCGATCACCACCGCGCGCCCCCAGGCCGGCAGATGCACCGAGAACGCCACGATGATGCCGGCCACCGCCAGCAAGGACACCTGCCGGAACGCGGCTTCGTTGTCCCAGCCGGCCTTGATGCCGTCGATGGAGTAACCCAGCGCATTGAGTACACGCTGGAAACCGGTTTTGCCTTTGAACGGACTTTCGGACACTCACTCGCTCCTTGTCGGAATGGCAAAGATATCGGCATAGCTGGTATAGCCGAACAGCATCATCACGGGCAGCATCGCCAGCAGCAGCGGCAATGCAACCGAGCCCAGCAGTGCCAGCCCCATGAATACGAGGCCCGCCACGCTCAGCGGCATGAGGTTGCGCCAGAAGGCGGTGGTGCTCAGCCGCACAGCCTCACCAGGTGTCGCACCTTTAAGCATCACGAGGGGAGCGGCAAAGTAAAACAGGCTCTGGATAGCCGCAACGGCGACCAGCATCGCCATGAGCAGCCAGGCCAGTGGGGTGACATCCAGGTTCAGCGTAGCGACATCGCTGCCGGCTTTGACCGCATCCTGCAGGCTCTTGAGCACCTTGTCGGCGCCCAGCGCACCTTCGATCAGACTCAGCCCCCCGCTCACCAGCAGGCTGACCAGGAAGTAGATGGCGCCGAGCCGCAGCAAGGGCTGCGGGGCCAGCCGGAAACCGGCAAACAGATCGATCAGCATGGGCTTTTCGCCCTCCACGGCCTTGGCCGCGGAATAACTGGTTCCGGCCAGCAGCATCGGGGTCAGCGTGGCAAACACCAGCAAGACAATGCTGTTTTGCATGGCAAACAGCGCAATGAGCGTGAATAACAGGCTCTGCAGCAGGAATACGGTCCAGTGCCGGCCAAACAGCCGGAATGCCTGCACGATCCACCGCCAGCCGGCGCTGGCCGGCAGGCGGCGGGGCTCGATGGATTTGTCGATGACAATATCGTCTAGTTGCATCCGTATGCTCAAATCACCTGAAGAGGCGCCCATGCTAACAAGGGGATGACCAATCGGCGAGTATGGCGGGCGATTGTGAACGGTACGTGACCGGCATTTTGCAGCCGGCCAGCCCCTCGCCGCGCCATCTACGGTGCAGGGGCGGAGCCCCCGATGCGACGAGGCCGCCAGCCAAATCGGGGGCCGCAGGGCTCACGCCGCCGTAGCCAGCGCATGGCGTGCGATCATCACCTCTTCATTGGTCGGAATCACATACACGCGCACGCGGCTGTCGGCGGTGCTAATGCGGTGCGGTGCGGCACTGCGCTGGCGATTGGCCGCGTCATCCAGCGCCACGCCCAGCCACGCCAGCTGCTGGCAAACGCGGCGGCGTACCTCGGCGTCGTTCTCGCCTATGCCGGCGGTGAACACCAGCGCGTCCAGCCCCTCGATGGCGGCGGCCAGCGACGCGGCCTCGCGCGCCACGTGCTGACAGAACATGCTGATGGCCAGCGCGGCACGCGGGTTGTCACTGGCGTGCAGGTCACGCATGTCGCTGGAGATGCCCGACACCCCGAGCAGGCCGGATTGCTTGTGCACCAGATCACTCACCTGCTCGACGCTCATCTCCAGGTGCGTCAGGCAATGGAACACCAGCGCCGGGTCAAAGGTGCCGGCGCGCGTGCCCATCATCAGCCCTTCCAGCGCGGTAAAGCCCATGGTGGTGGCCTGGCAACGGCCGGCCAGCAGACCGGCCATCGATGCGCCGTTACCCAGATGCGCCACGACGGTGCGCCCCTTGGCCGCTGAGGCATCCACCGCCGGCAGCACGCTGGCAATGTACTCATAGCTCAGACCATGAAAGCCGTAGCGGCGTATGCCATGCTGCTGGCTGAAGTCATAGGGCAGCGCGTACAGCTGCGCGGCCTCGGACTGGGTGCGATGGAAGGCGGTATCGAAGCAGGCCACCTGCGGCACGGCGGGCAGCAGCTCGGCCAGCACGCGCATGGGCATGATGTTGTGCGGCGCGTGCAGCGGCGCCAGCGCCACGGTTTCATCCAGCGCGGCCAGCACCTCGGGGGTGACGCACACCGGCTGGGTAAAGCTGCTGCCACCATGCACCACGCGATGGCCGATCACCGCCAGGCTGCGGCCATCGGTATGGCCACGCAGCCAGTCAAGGATGTAACGCAGCGCGGCGTCATGATTCTTGTGCCCGGATGGCGGCAGTGGCGTATCGGAGAGCTTTTCTCCCGCTTCGTTCTTGGCGCAAAAATGCGGTTCGGTGAAGATGCCTTCCACCTGGCCCTTGCACACCAGTTGCGGATCGGCCTGCGCGCCGAACAGCGAGAACTTGATGCTGGACGAGCCGGCGTTGATCACCAGCACCAGTTGCTTGTCGCGCGCGCTCATAGTGCCCCCTTGGTCTGCCCGGCCGCATGTGCCACCAGCGCCATCACCGCGCACGAGGCCAGTCTGGCCTTGGCATCGTCGGCGCGGCTGGTCAGGATGATGGGCACGCGCGCGCCCAGCACGATGCCGGCCGAATCGGCGCCGGCAAAATAGCTCATCTGCTTGGCCAGCATGTTGCCGGATTCGATGTCCGGCACCACCAGGATGTCGGCCTGCCCGGCCACCGGCGACACGATCTTCTTGGCCTTGGCCGCCTGCATCGAGATGGCGTTGTCGAAGGCCAGCGGGCCATCGAGGATGCCGCCGGTGATCTGGCCACGGTCGGCCATCTTGCACAGCAGCGCGGCATCGAGCGTGGACGGCATTTTTTCGTACACGGTCTCGACCGCCGACAGGATGGCCACCTTGGGCTGCGGGATGCCCAGCGTGTGCGCCAGATTGATGGCGTTCTGCGTGATATCCACCTTGGCGGCCAGATCGGGCGCGATATTGATGGCCGCATCGGTCACCAGCAGCGGGCGGCCATAGGCAGGCACGTCCATCACGAACACGTGCGACACGCGCTTGCCAATGCGCAAGCCGCTGGCCGAACTCATGGCCGCGCTCATCATTTCATCGGTGTGCAGGCTGCCCTTCATCAGTGCGCCGGCCTCGCCATTGCGGCACAGCTCGACGCCCTTGGCGGCGGCGGCATGGCTGTGTGGTACGTCGATGATGCGGGCATTGCCCAGCTCGAAGCCCTCCTTGGCTGCCACCGCGCGTATCTTGGCCTCGGGCCCGATCAGGATGGGCTCGATCAAGCCCTCCTTGGCCGCCTCCAGCGCGCCCAGCAGTGATTCGCGGTCACACGGATGCACTACGGCGGTGGGCACCGGCGGCAAGTTGGCCGCCTTGGCACGCAGGTGGGCAAATACATGATGCTGGCGCAGGGTGAGTTGCGGCGGTTCATCAAAGCGGTTCAGGCGTTTCTCGGTGGGCGGCACCACGGTGATCGGGCCGGTGGCGATTTCCTCGCCCTGCTGGTTGCGGCAGTGCACCTCGACCACCACCTGCTTGGAGACCTCGTGCTTCTCGGTGACCTCCAGCGAGATGGTCAGCACATCGCCCTCGTGAATCCAACCCAGCGATTTGAGCTGATGCCCGGCCAGCACCGAACCATTGCCGGGGAAGAAATTGGTCGTCGTCGACGAAAACAGCGGAAAGGCCCCCAGCGCAGGCACCGCCAGGTTTTCGCCCTCGCCACGGCTGCCGGCAATCATGCCGAACAGCGTCACATCACCAGCGCGGACCGTGTGCGTGCGCTCGTAACGCATGCCGGGCCGGATGTCGTCGAAAAGGATGTTCTCTTGGACCATGGGCAACTCACTCTACAGAATTGAAAAACGCGCAGCCTAAGCAGCGCAGAATGCATGCGTCTGATGAACTTCATGCTGCATTGCAGCTAAAGATAACGGAATCGGGCAATCGCAATACTGACCCCGATCAAGGCAACGCGTTCCATCCGTGACCGCGCAAGCGCCGCTGACAAAATCCAGTGCAACGGTGCTGGCAAGGCGCGCGAACGCAGACAGTACAAACGGATACGGCAAGTGAGCGCAACGCCGCCGGCAGGGTTTTGCCAGCGGTGCTTATTTCCACTTGATATTGCAGCCCACGCTGGGCACTTGCTCCGCCAGCGGCGGCTCACCGGCGGCCAGCGCAGCGACCGCACGGCGGATGTCGGCAGCGTCGGCCACGCCCTGGTTGGGGCGCGTGGCATCGAACTGGCCGCGATACACCAGCCGGCCCATGTCATCGAACAAAAACAGGTCGGGGGTGCACGCAGCGTGGAAGGCCTGCGCCACCACCTGTGTTTCGTCATGCAGATAGGGAAAGGTGTAACCCAGCACCGCAGCGGCCTTGGCCATTTGTGCCGGGCCGTCCTCGGGGTACTGATCGGCATCGTTGCTGGAAATGGCCACCATGCCCACGCCCAGTTGCCTGAACTCGGCCCCCAGCGGTGCCAGCGCCGGGTTGATGTGCTTTACATAGGGGCAATGGTTACAGATGAAGATCACCAGCAAGCCCTTGGGGCCGGCCAGATCGCGGCTGTGATGCAGATCGCCGTGACCGTCGGGCAGGGCAAAGGCGGGCAGCGGGCTATCCAGCGGCAACATGGTGGAGGGGGTCAGTGCCATCGTGCTCTCCCTGCCGGCCATCGCGCCCAGGGGCAGCTCAGACCGGCGTCAGTGCGTGTTCGACAAAGGCCGCCATCATGGCGGCGTTGGCTGCGATGCGCGGCGCGATGTGCTGCAGGCCGGGGGTTTCGGTACAGGCGGTGCGGGCGGCGCCGTTCTGCATCATCCAGGCCTCGAACGAGCTGTCGCGGTGGTTGAACACCAGGCCGTCCTGCACCGGGCAGCCATCCACCTCGCCATCGGCCAGCAGGGTAAAAAAGCGCGCGTTGGTATCGCGCAGGGTCAGGCTGAACGGCCCGGGCTGCGCCGCATGTTCAAAAGAATAGACATAGCCGTGCTGCTGCAACACGTCTTCATGACAACTGAGCACGCCATCGCGCCCCAGTTGCTGCAGCCGCGCCGCATGCGCCAGTAACAGCAGCCCCTCGCGCGATGGCGTTTCGCCACGCGGGTTGGCGGTAAAACCGCGATTGGGGTTCTCGCCCCAGGCGTTGAAACGCCGGCCGGCGGCAAAGCCGGTGCGGTTGACCAGCGGCAGGAAAGAGAGCCGCGCACGGGCAAACCAGTCATCCGGCGCGGTTTCCAGAAAGCGCAGCAAACCCCACGGGCCGGCCGGCTCTTCGCCGTGGAAGCCGGCCGCAATCAGCAACGCCGGGCCTTGCACCATGGGGCCGGACTGCAGCAGGCTGATCTGCACGCCCGAGGTATCGGCCAGCGTGGTATGCAACAGCCCGCGCCGCGCCGCCAGCGCGTCCAGTCGCTGGGTGAACGCCACCAGATCGTTGCTGGCGCAACCTTCGTCGGGCAGCTGCCAGACGTGGCTTTGTTCACCATCGCGGATCATTTCACTCATGCAGCTCTCGGGGCCGTAGTACGGGTGGATAGAAAGGGGTCAATCGGGCAGAGGCAGCGCCAGCGTTTCCTTGGCTTCTTCCATCACGATATAGCTGCGCGATTCTGCCGCCCCCGGCAACCTTAGCAAAATATCACCGAGCAGGCGCCGGTAGTGTGACATATCCGGCAATCTGGCCTTGAGCAGGTAATCGAAATCGCCGGCAATCAAATGGCATTCCAGCACCTCGGGAATGCTGGCAATCGTGTGACGGAAATCATCGAACACCTGGCCCGATTTGCGCTCCAGCCGCAGCTCGACGAACACCAGCAGCTGCGCGTCCAGCAACTTGGGGTTGAGCCGGGCGTGGTAGCCCATGATGACACCGCCTTCCTCCAGCCGGCGCACGCGCTCGGCACACGGCGTGGCGGTCAGGCCGACTTTCTCGGCCAGCTCGGTGATCGACAGCCTGCCATCGGCCTGCAGCGCCCGCAGGATGCGGTAATCGATGCGGTCAAGCTTGCGGCTGCCCTGATACTGGGTGCGCATGGTGCTTCCCTCCAAAAATCCCTTTAACTATAGCGAAAATCACTGGCTTACTCTCCATATACTGGTGTCATTCTCTGGATATATAGAGCATCTGCCATGCATGTCGTCATTATCGGAGCAGGCGTCGTCGGGGTGACCACGGCGCACTATCTGCGCAGCGCCGGTCATCAGGTCACCGTACTGGAAAAACTGCCGGGCGCGGCCGAAGAAACCAGCTTTGGCAACGCCGGCCAGGTATCGCCCGGCTATGCCGCGCCGTGGGCGGCGCCGGGTGTGCCATGGAAAGCCGTGAAGTGGCTGGTGTCGGAACACGCACCGCTGCGCATCCGCCCCGACGGCAGCTGGTTCCAGCTCGCCTGGATGGCGCGCATGCTGATGAACTGCAGCGAGGCCGCGTTCGAGCGCAACAAGCGCCGCATGGTGCCGCTGGCCGAATACAGCCGCGACAAACTGCGCGAGCTGCGCCGCGATCTGGGCCTGCATTACGAGGAACGCGCGCTGGGCACCTTGCAGCTGCTGCGTACCGAGAAGCAGATGTTCGCCGCCGAGCGCGACGCCGCCATTCTCGACCAGCTGGGCGTGCCGCACGAGCTGCTGGATACCGATGAACTGGCCGCCAAGGAACCGGCGCTGGAACGCGTGGCGCACAAGCTGGTGGGTGGCCTGCACCTGCCCAACGACGAAACCGGCGACTGCAAGCTGTTTACCGAACGCTTGGCCGCCCGCTTGGTGCAGCAAGGCGTGACCTTCCGCTATGGCGTGACGGTGGAGCAGATCGTTACCCGCAACCACCAGCTGCGCGCCGTGGTGCTGAACGATGGCGAGCCGGTGTATGCCGATGCGGTGGTGATCGCCGGCGGCTGTGCCAGCCGCGCCATTGCCGCGCCGCTGGGGCTGGATTTGCCGGTCTACCCGGTGAAAGGCTATTCGCTGACCATCCCGCTGCGCGACCCGGCCTCGGCCCCCGTTTCGACGGTGCTGGATGAAACCTACAAGATCGCGCTGACCCGCTTTGACAACCGGCTGCGCGTCGGCGGCATGGCCGAGCTGGTGGGCTACAACCGCCAGCTGGACCCCAAGCGCATCGAAACACTGAAAATGGTCACGCACGACCTGTTCCCCGATGCTGCCGATACCGCACAGGCCAGCGCCTGGACCGGCCTGCGCCCGATGACGCCGGACGGCACGCCGCTGGTGTGCGCCACCGACATCCGCGGCGTGTTCCTCAACACCGGCCACGGCACCTTGGGCTGGACCATGGCCTGTGGCTCGGCCAAGGTGGTGGCCGATCTGGTCAGCGGCCTGAAGCCGGAAATCGAAACCAGCGGCCTTTCGCTGGATCGTTACCACAGCCAGCCGCAAGCCGAAGCACCGCGCCATGGCGGGGTGCGGCCGGCACACGTTTGAGGACGAAACTTCACGCCCCAAAAAAACCCGGCCATGGCCTAATGCCAGTCAGTTAAGCCTGACTGGCATTTTTGTTTGGGTATTTCGCCGAACGCCGTTTGACCACTCGAGGATA
>NZ_FWXD01000037.1 GCF_900176275.1 Andreprevotia lacus DSM 23236
AGCAACCGGCCTTGGTGCGTCAGGAGTTGTGGGGCGTGTTGATTGCCTACACCTTGTTGCGACGGCTGATGCGTCTGATGGCGGAGCAGCTGCAGGTGGCCCCGCAGCGAATCGGCTTTCATGTTGCAGCGATGGCGATCATCGATCTACTGCGCTTTGCGCCCTTGGAGTCTGCTGGAAACCTGCCTAAACGACTGGCATTGCTCTTTGAACAGGCACGGTTATTCGTGCTGCCGCCTCGGCGCGAGGGGCGGACTTATCCTCGAGTGGTCAAACGGCGTTCGGCGAAATACCCAAACAAAAATGCCAGTCAGGCTTAACTGACTGGCATTAGGGCTAGCCCGGCTTTTTTGTTGCTGCAACGTTCGATCAGTGGTGCAGGATCTTGGACAGAAAGGCCTGCGCCCGCTCGCTGCGCGGCTGGCCGAAGAACTCGTCCTTGTGCGCGTCCTCGACGATGCTGCCACGGTCCATGAAGATCACGCGGTTGGCCACCTTGCGGGCAAAGCCCATTTCGTGGGTCACGCACATCATGGTCATGCCTTCCTTGGCCAGTTGTACCATCACGTCCAGCACTTCGTTGACCATTTCCGGGTCCAGCGCGCTGGTCGGTTCGTCGAACAGCATGGCAATCGGGTCCATGGCCAGCGCGCGGGCAATCGCCACGCGCTGTTGCTGGCCGCCAGAGAGTTGGCCGGGGAACTTGCCGGCATGGGCCTTGAGGCCGACGCGATCCAGCAGCTTCAGGCCCTTTTCCATCGCTTCATCGTGATTGCGCCCCAGCACTTTTTCCTGTGCCAGGCACAGGTTCTCGGTGATCGACAGGTGCGGGAACAGCTCGAAGTTCTGGAACACCATGCCGACGCGCGCGCGCAGCTTGGGCAGATTGGTTTTGGGGTCACCCACCGACGTGCCCTCGACGCTGATGGTGCCGGACTGGAATGGCTCCAGCCCGTTCACGCACTTGATCAAGGTCGATTTGCCCGAGCCGGACGGCCCGCATACCACCACCACCTCGCCCTTGGCGACACTGGTGCTGCAGTCGGTCAGCACCTGGAACTCGCCATACCACTTGCTGACTTTGTTGATTTCTATCATGTCCAACCCTTAACGAATCACCGCGATGCGCTTGTGCAGCTTTTTCAGCGCCATCGACAGCGGGAAGCAGACGCAGAAATAGCCCAGCGCCGCGAAGGTATACATTTCCTTGAGTGCGCCATTGTTGCTGGCCACCACCACGTTGGACCCCATGAAGTCCTTGATGCCGATGATGGTTACCAGCGAGGTGTCCTGGAACAGCACCAGGGTTTGCAGCAGCAGCAGCGGCAGCATGTTGCGCAGCGCCTGCGGCAGGATCACGTAGCGCATGCTTTGTGCGTAGGTGAGGCCCAGCGCCTGTGCTGCGCCCACTTGGCCGCGCGAGATGCTCTGGATGCCGGCACGGATGATCTCGCAGTAATACGCGGCTTCGAAAATGGCAAAGGTGATGAAAACCGATTTGTCCGGCCCCAGCTTGAAGCCGAAGAACGGCAACAGGAAGTAGAACCAGAAAATCACCAGTACCAGCGGTATCGAGCGGAACAGGTTCACGTAGCTGGCGGCGATATTGCGCAGCAGCGCGTTGTCGGCCAGGCGCATCAGCGCCAGCACGCAGCCCAGCACGATACCGAAAGCCATCGAGCTGGCAGTCAGCGTGAGCGAATAGCGCAGGCCGCCCAGCAACAGCTCGTGGTTGTCGGCAACCAGTTGCCAGTCCACGCCGAGGAAATGGCTGCTCATTTGCCACCTCCCGCGATCATGCCCGGCACACGAGCCCTGCGCTCTATCCAGGCCATCAGCCGGTTTACCAGCAGCGCCATGAACATGTAGAGCACGGTGACGGCAAAGATGGTGACGATGACTTGGCTGGAATATTCAACCATCTGCTTCATCTGGAAGGTCAGCTCGGTCAGCCCGATGGCCAGCGCCACTGCCGAGTTCTTGAAGGTGTTCATGAACTCGCTGGTCAGCGGCGGAATGACGATGCGGAATGCCATCGGCAGCAGCACGTGGCGATAGGTTTGCGGCAAGGTCAGCCCCAGCGCCAGCCCGGCGTTCTTCTGCCCGCGCGACAGCGACAGGATGCCCGATTTCACCTGCTCGGCCACGCGTGCGCCGGTAAACAGCCCCAGGCCCACGGCAGCAGTGAGGAATTCCGGATACGGCATGTCCTGCTTCATCCAGCGCCCGGCGCCGGCCGGCAGGATTTCCGGCAGCACGAAGAACCAGAAGAACAACTGCACCAGGAAGGGGATGTTGCGGAACACTTCCACATAGGCATCGGCCAGCAGTGCCAGCGCGCGGATTGGCGCGGTGCGGATCACGCCTGCCACCGCGCCGATCACCAGCGCCAGCAGCCAGCCGGACAGTGCCGTGGCGGTGGTCCACTTCAGGCCGGTCAGCAGCAGTTTCCAGTACGGGCCGTCACCGGTGGGGGATTCCTGCAGCAGGACTCCCCAATCGATGTGCAGATTCACCTCAGACGCCCTTGTCGGTCGGGTTGGCGAACTGCTGTTTGAGCTTGTCGCTCATCGGCATGTTCAGGTTGATGTTCTTGGGCGGAATCGGCGAAGTGAACCACTTGGCGTAGATTTTCTGGATTTCGTCCGACTTGTAGATCTTGGTCAGCGTGTCGTCTACCAGCTTCTTGAACTGCGGGTCATCCTTGCGCAGCATGATGCCGTACGGTTCGCTGGACAGCACTTCGCCCACCACGGCAAAGTCCTTGGGGTTCCTGGCATTGGCGATCTTGCCGAACAGCAGCGTGTCGTCCATCACGAAGGCGGCGGCACGATCGGTTTCCAGCATCAAAAAGCTTTCGTCGTGATCCTTGCCATACAGGTTCTTCACGTCGATCTTCTGGCCAGCCTCATGCTGCTTGATATAGCGGTCCGACGTGGTGCCGGTCGTGGTGACCACCGGTTTGCCGTTCAGATCGGCCACGCTCTTGATGCCCGAGCTGGCCTTGACGGCCATGCGCACGTTCACGAGGAACATGTTCACGCCGAAGGCGACTTGCTTCTGGCGCTCGATGCTGTTGGTGGTCGAGCCACACTCCAGGTCGATGGTGCCGTTCTGCATCAGCGGAATGCGTGTGCTGGAGGTCACCGGCTGGTAGGTGACTTCCAGCGTTTTCAGTTTGAGCGACTTTTGCACCGCATCGACGATGTGGTTGCACAAATCAACCGAGTAGCCGACGTATTGCTTGTTGCCGACCAGATAGGAAAATGGCTGCGATGCATCCCGCACGCCGACGACGATGGTGCCGCTGTCCTTGATTTTTTTCAGGGTGCCGGTCAGTTCCTCGGCCTGTGCCGTGCAGGCGAAAACGGTGGTCAGTGCTGCAACCAGGGGAATGAGCTTGCGCATGATGGGTGCTCCTGCATGGGGATATGAATCGCTACGCAGTATAGGCAGCTCGCGCCCTGGCTGCGCTCCGTGAAAACCCTAAGCAAATCGCGGCTTGGCGCGTGATTGTCATGTTTTTGTCATGATTTTGGGCATGGGCAAAAAAAAGGGGCTGCAGTTGCAGCCCCTTTGCTTTCGGCCATCAAGCAGGCATCAGCTGGTCTTGCCTAGCTTCACGCTGGTAGCCACGCTGGTCAGGTAGCCGACCTGGGCGCCAAAGCGGTTCTTGTAGTTGGCGCGCACCAGCGGATCCAGTGTGCTTTGCACCTTGCCGTGCAGGCTGGCAATCCAGTCGCCCGGGTGCTGGAAGTTGCTGGTGATGTAGGTCCAGCCGTTCAGGTCATCCACCACGCCCAGACCGGTCGCTTCTGCGCCCGACGGCATGGAGGCCACGCGGCTCAGCACCTTGGTGTCGACGTTGTAGGCCCACAGGAAGTTGTTGACGTGGTAGCTGCTGTCTTCACCGATGAACAGGGTGCGCAGTTTTTCGGAGAACTTGAGATTGTCCGGTGCGCCAATCTTGTCCGGGTTGGCCAGGTTGCCCAGCGCATCGGCCACAGCCAAGTCTTCGCCGATCAGCAGGGTCTTGGTCAGCGACGGCACCCATTCGCTGTTGATCGCGGTGGCGGTGGTGTCTTTCTGGCCAGCGCTCAGCGTATGCGCCAGCACGCCACCGGCATTCAGCGCCTTGTCGATGGTGATGTTGTAATCCGGGTTCCAGGCCGCATTGCCCTTGACCATGGAGCTTTGCATGTTCTGCAGCGCAGAGTAGGCCACCTTGTCCTTGGTGTTGACGGTGGTGCCTTCCATCTTGGTGAACGCCATCGAGCCGCCCTTGAGCGCAGCGTAGCGGTGGGTTTCCAGGAAGGCTGCCGCTTTTTCCTTGCCAGGCTTTACACGCACCCACTGCGGCTTGCCGCTGTACCAGATCTTGGTGTAGCTGGCATCTGCCGGATCGGTGGTGACCACGTCCATGATGTCGGAAGCCTTGAGCGTGTCCGCCATCGCCTTGATTTCAGCGCTGGTGGCCGAGCCCAGCTTGATCCAGCTGATCGGTGCGCCTGCTGCGGCCGGGTCCAGCGAGAAGCCGGCGCCGAACTTGGCGACGTACAGCGAGCCCGACGAAAGATCTTTTTCCTTGTCGGCCACGAACATGAAGAAGCCGCCGTTGGTCGCGTCGTCGCCCATGATGGCGGTACGGTTGTCCGGCATCACCTGGATCAGCTCGTGCGAGATGCGACCCAGGCAATAGTGCTTCTTGATCGAACCGGTGCCGTCCGGATTGACGGTGACCTCAGGCAGGTGGCCGTAGTGATAAACGTTGGCCTTGGTTTCGTCGCCA
Organism: Andreprevotia lacus DSM 23236; assembly: GCF_900176275.1. Classification (GTDB taxonomy): domain Bacteria; phylum Pseudomonadota; class Gammaproteobacteria; order Burkholderiales; family Chitinibacteraceae; genus Andreprevotia; species Andreprevotia lacus. The sequence goes on from NZ_FWXD01000037.1 coordinate 4,790, forward strand.
AAAGTATTCTTGCTGTAGGCCTTGAACTGGGCATTGCTTGCCACGGTAAAGGCATCCGGCTCGTACTCTTCGCTGGAGAGGTGGGTGCCCCACGGCGACAGACTGGAGCCGCAGGTGATCCACAGGCCCATGGCCGACGAGGTATCCACATTATGGTATTTCACCAGGCTGAGCTTGCCGGTGGCCGGGTCTTGATCCAGCGTCAGCACGGCGATCGGCGACGGCAGCTTGCCGTACATGTCGGTGGCATCGTCCTGGGCGCGGGTGGTGTATTCAAACTGCACCACGGCGTAGACGGCGTTGCCCTTGATGCCGGCCACTGTGGTCGGCTTGTCCAACTTCAGCAGCGAGGTGCCGTCCGGCGAATCGCTGAAGAACTGGCGCTCTTTGCCGGCCACCGAGGTGTCGATGATGGGTTTGTTGTTGATGTCGTAGTAGCCGCCGGCCAGGATGGTGCCGCCCTTGCCATCCGGCACCAGGTCGCCGGTGGTGAAGAAGGGCGCGTAGGCCAGTGCAAAGGTCTGGGTGGTTTTGTCGCTGAATGTGACTTGCAGCGCGGACGATACCAGTGTCTTGGCCATGTCGGCCGGTACGGCCAGGCTGGGCGCAGCCATCGATACGAAACTGGCCGAGGCCATGCCGATCGATGGTGCAAGCGTGGGGGTAGTCGTGACTGCGGCGCCATCACTGCCGCCACAGGCGGTCAGCAGGCTGCCGGCGATGCCGCCGGTGATGGGCAGCATCAGGGGGGTCGCCAGAAGTTTCAGGGCGTTGCGACGATTCATTGTATTGGACATGGCTGTAACCGCTAGACAGGGAAAGGGAGCCGCCCCATTCGTGATGGCGCGGCGACATTCAGGCTGCGCCAATGTACGTTTTGCATATGTCGTGTTTGTGACAAACTTGATACATGGCGCGACAGCATGCCGATATCACCCCAATCTGCACTGTTGCTGCGATGCGTTCCGCCACGAGGGCCGCGTACCAGTTTGCCCTGCCAATGGGGGCTGCCGTATGGCTTGCAGGGCTGTTTGTCTTTGGGCCGGCCAAGCCATTTCATGTTGCGGTCGGGTGATCGGCTTCCTGTCTTTGCCAACTTGCATCGTGATTTGCGGGGCGGGCTGTTCGCGGCGCGCCGGCATGCAATGCTCCGGCCTGCGGCCGGTATCAGGCCGTGGGGCCTCGCGCCATGGTCAGGCAGTAGTCGCCAAAGCCGAGTGCAGCCCAGAAAGCGCGCGCCGTGGTTGTCGATCAGCACCTCGATGCGCAGGTGCAGTGGCCCGGCAGCATGGCTGGCTTGTTCGACCAGCTGCCGCCCAAGCGCTGGCGGCATGCGCCTGGCGTCACGTAGAGCTGGCGCAGGTAAATGTAATCGGGGTTTATGCGATAAAGCAGGTCGGCGTGCATCCGGCCATCGGCCTCGGCCAGTAGCGCGCGATAGTCACTGCTGGGCCAGTTGTGCATGCGCACGGTCAGCGCGGCCAGGCCCATGGCGCATGGCGTTGCGATGGCCTTCATCGCGGATCAGTGCGCGTGCTTGAGTTGCGCCAGTGCCGGCGCATCTGCGAGCGTGGCAGGTCGGATATACATGCGCTTGGCTGGTCGTGGTAAACGGCAATGATAGCCATCCACCACTGCACCGGCCAGCGACGCATCAAACGCCGTGCATGGGGGCCAGCACCTGCTTGAGGAACTGGCGGGCGCGGTCGGTCTTGGGGGCGGTGAAGAAGGCTTCCGGCGTGGTGTCCTCAAGGATCTCGCCTTGTTCGAGGAACAGCACGCGGTCGGCTACTTCGCGGGCAAAGCCCATTTCGTGGGTGACCACCATCATGGTCATGCCGGTTTCGGCCAGGTCTTTCATGACCTTGAGCACTTCGCCGATCATTTCCGGGTCCAGCGCGCTGGTCGGTTCATCGAACAGCATGACCTTGGGCTGCATGGCCAGCCCGCGTGCAATGGCCACGCGTTGCTGCTGGCCGCCGGACAGATTGGCCGGATAGGCATCGCGCTTGTTGGAGAGGCCCACCTTGAGCAGCAGCTCCATCGCCTGCTCGTCGGCCTCGGCCTTTTTCATTTTTTTCACCTGGATGGGGGCCAGCGTGATGTTCTCCAGCACCGTCAGATGCGGGTAGAGATTGAAGTGCTGGAAGACGAAGCCGACGTTTTCGCGCAGCTGGTTGATATTGGTGCGCGTGCTGTTCACCTGCACGTCGCCCACCCAGATTTCGCCATCCTTCACCGGCTCCAGCTGGTTGATGGTGCGGATCAGGGTGGATTTGCCCGAGCCGGACGGCCCGCACACCACCACCACCTCACCGGTACGGACTTCGAGGCAGATGTCTTTCAGGACGTGGTGATCGCGCCCGTACCATTTGTTGACGTTGGCGAAGCGGATCATGGATTTGCTGGTGGTGTCGGTCATCATGGGCGCGGATTGTGGCTGTGTTACCAGCATAGTCGCCAGTAGGGAAATTCCGTAAGCAAACCATCTGCCGACGGGTGGCGTCTGCCGGTCAGCGTTGCTGTGCGTGCAGGAAATTGCTCAGCGCCACGTATTGCTGCACGGTGACGTTTTCGGCACGGCAGCCGGGATCGATGCCCAGGGCCAGCAGCTCGTCATCGCTGACGATGCCCTTGAGGTTGTTGCGCAAGGTCTTGCGGCGCTGGGCGAACGCGGTCGTGACCAGCTTTTCCATGTGGACCAGATCGTTGGCTGGCCACGGTGGGGCAGGCCACGGCATCATGCGTACCACGGCCGAATCGACCTTGGGCGGCGGATAGAAGGCGGTGGGCGGCACGTCCAGCACGTGTTCCATATTGAAGCGTACCTGCAGCATTACGCTCAGCCGGCCGTAATCGGCGGTGCTGGGCTCGGCCACCATGCGATCGACCACTTCCTTCTGCAGCATGAAGTGCATGTCGGAAATGGTGCTGCCAAAGCTGGCCAGATGAAACAGCAGCGGCGTGGAGATGTTGTAGGGCAGGTTGCCGGCCAGCCGGATCACGCCGTTGTGGCCGATTTCCCGTGCCAGCGCGCCGAAATCGAACTTGAGCGCATCGCAGTGGTGGATTACCAGCTGTTCGGGCGGGTATTTGCCGCTCAGGTGGCTGACGATGTCGCGGTCGATTTCGACCACATGCAGCTTGCCGGCGGCGCGCATCAGCGGGTCGGTCAGCGCGGCAAGGCCGGGGCCGATTTCCACCAGCACGTCGCCGTGCTGCGGGTTGATGGCGGCGATGATGGCGCCGATCACGCCTTGGTCCTGCAAAAAATTCTGGCCGAAGCGCTTGCGCGGAATATGACTGCTCATGGGATTGCTCTGTAGATGGCGGATCAGGCCGCGTGGTGGCTGGCCAGCTCGGCAGCCAATGCAACGGCAGCACGCAGGCTGCCGGCATCGGCGGTGCCCTTGCCGGCCAGATCAAGCGCGGTGCCGTGATCGACCGAGGTGCGGATGATGGGCAGGCCCAGCGTCAGGTTCACGCCATTGCCGAAGCTGGCGAACTTGAGCACCGGCAGGCCCTGATCGTGGTACATGGCCAGCACGGCGTCGGCGTTCTGCAGGTATTTGGGCTGGAACAGTGTATCGGCGGGCAGCGGGCCGGTCAGCTGCATGCCGGTGGCACGCAGCTTTTCCAGTACCGGTTCGATCACGTCGATTTCCTCGCGACCCAGATGGCCCGATTCGCCGGCGTGCGGGTTGAGGCCGGCAACGAGGATGCGCGGATTGTCGATGCCGAACTTGCTGCGCAGGTCGTCGTGCAGAATGGCCAGCGTGGTAGCCAGGCTGTCGGCGGTGAGTGCGGCAGAGACTTCCTGCAGCGGCAGGTGGGTGGTGGCCAGCGCTACGCGCAGGCCGCCGCCAACCAGCATCATCACCACTTGGCGGGTGTTGGTATGGTCGGCCAGATATTCGGTATGGCCGGAAAAGAACTTGCCCGGGCAGCCTTCGTTGATCACGCCCTTGTGCAACGGGGCGGTCACCATGGCGTCGAAGCGGCCTTCCTGGCAGCCGTCGATGGCGATGTCCAGCGTGTCCAGCACATAACGCGCGTTGGCGGTATCCAGCTCGCCGGCGACGGCAGGGCGGGTGAGCGGCACATGCAGGATGGCAACAGCATCATCTGCATCGGGCCGGTATTCGGGCCAGTCCGCATCGATGCCTATGGCTGTGGCGCGCCCGGCAATCAGTGCCCGGTCGCCAATCAGCACCAGCCGCGCAGCATGGCCGTCGGCGGCAATACGTGCCGCCAGCTCCGGCCCCACGCCGGCGGGTTCGCCGGTGGTGATGGCCAGTACCGCGCGGGCTGTCATTACTGATCCTTCAGACGGATGCTGACGAAGGCCTTGTCACGCAACTGGCGTACCCAGTCCTCGTACTGTTCCTCGGTCTTGCGCTGCTTGATTTCGCCGGCAACACGGCCGCGATTGCGTTCGATGGTGACATCCTGCTGGCGTTGTTCAAGCACTGTAATCAAGTGGTAGCCGAACGAAGAGCGAACCGGCTGGCTGAGCTCGCCCGGCTTGAGCGATGCCATGGCCTGCTCGAACTCCGGCACGGTCTCGCCCGGGTTGATCCAGCCCAGGTCACCGCCCTTGGATGCGCTGCCGTCCTCGGAGAAGGCCTTGGCCACATCCTCGAACTTGCCACCCCGCAGAATGCGGTCGCGCAGCTGGCTGATTTTTTGCTTGGCTTCTTCGTCCGAAACGAGTTCATTGACCTTGATCAGGATATGGCGCGCATGGGTTTGCTGCACAACCTCGTGTGCATCCTTGCTGCGCTTGTCCAGCAACTTCATCAGGTGGAAGCCGGCCGGGCTGCGGATCACGTCGGTGAGTTCGCCCGGCTTGAGCTTGTCCAGCATGCCGGTCACTGCAGGTGGCAGCGAACCACCGGCGCGCCAGCCCAGCGTGCCACCGCTGGTGGCATCCTGGGCATTGGAATACACGGCGGCCACGGCGGCAAAATCCTTGCCGGCTTCAAGTTCCTGGCGTGCCGCGATGATGCGGGCGCGCTTTTGCGCAATCACGTCCGAGCTGGCGTTTTCCGGCAGAGATACGAGAATGTGCGCCAACTGGTATTCGACTTGCTGTTTGCCTTCGGCAAGCTTGAGCGCGTCGTCGATTTCACTGTCGGTCACCAGTACTTTGGCATCGATTTCTCGCTGCTTCAGCCGCGTCAGCAAGATCTCCGTGCGCACCTCATCGCGGAAGGTGTTCCAGACCACGCCCTGTTGCTGCAGTGCCTTGCGGAAATCGGCCACGCTCATCTTGTTCTGCTCGGCGATGCCGGCCACCGCTCGATCAAGCTGATTGTTATCAATCCCGATGCCGATGCTGGCAGCGTACTGTTCCTGCACCTTTTCAGTAATCATGCGGTCCAGCACCTGCTGGCGCAGAGCATCTTCCGGTGGCATTGCCACTTTCTGGCTTTCCAGGTTGTGCTTGACCGATTCGACCCGGTTGTCCAGCTCGTGTGCGGTGATCGCGCCGCGGTTGACCACGGCAACAATGCGATCAACGGTGTCTACGGCAGCATGGCCCAGCTGGCTGAGCAGCACTGTGCTGCACAAGGCGAGACGGGCGAGGCGGTGAGCGTTCATGTGTATCCTGTTGGCGATGTGGCGGACGGTCATTGCTGGCGGCCGTCGAAGTCGGCGGTATAGCCTGGAATGGCGGTGCGCAGCGCATTGACCGGATTGCTGCCGATGCCGCCCAGCCCGTCCAGCTCCAGGACCACGAAGTAGGTGGTCTTGAATTGCGCGTCGCTGGTGATGAAGCGCTGCGCGGCCAGGCGCACACCCCAGCAGCCGGCATTATATTCAAGCCCAACGATGGCATCCAAGGGCTGCTTGTCCGGCAGTGAATAGTTGACTCGAGCCACGCCGTACCAGTTCCGCGTCAGCGGCCATTGCGCCGAGACATCAATTTGCTCGGTACTGGGGCTCTGGTTGCGGTTGATGGTATAGCGCAGGTTGAAAATGCTGCCCGGCTGCGGGTTCCAGGTCAGCCCGGCGGTTGATCGTACGGTCTTGCGATCTTCGGTGTTGTACTGCAACGTGTAATCTGCCGACAGGTCATGCCAGAAGCGCCCGCCCAGCGACAGCAACAGATCGGACTTGCTGGCGCTGCTGGGTTGATCGTTGCTCGACAGCGTGACTTGCTGATCCTTGAAGTAGAAGCGCTGGCCGATGCTGGCCTGCAACAGCTCTATCCCGTCGTTGGCGGTATAAATGCGGCTGCTCAGCGCCAGGGTCAGCTGGTTGGCGTCGTTGATGCGGTCGTTGCCCGAGTACTGGTTCTCGCGGAACAGCTGCGCGAACGACAGGTCGGTAACGGCCGAATCGAAATTGGGCAGGTCGCTTTGCTTCTTGTACGGGATGTAGACGTAATAGGCACGCGGCTCCAGCGTTTGCGTCAGCGCATTGCCGCCCACGTCCAGATCGCGCTCGAAGAACAGTCCGCTATCCAGGCTGACAACCGGCAACACGCGCGATTCGTTGCGTGAATTGCCGCCGCTCGCGTCACGCAGCTGATAATTGCTGGCATGCACGCCGATCTTGGGCGTGAAGAAGCTGTAGTTGCTGACGAAGGGCATGCTGATGGTTGGATAGACCCAGCTGCGCACACCGTTGGTCAGCGAGGGATGCGTGAAGTCGGTGATTTCGCCGCTGACGCCAGTACGCACCCCATCCAGCCACTGCGGGTTGGCGTTGAAGGTCAATTGCGGCATCCGCGCATAGGGAATGCTGGTTTGCTGTATGGTCTGATAGCGCTGGAACAGCAGATTGCTGTTCCAGTTATCGCCGTTATAGCCAAACAGTACCTGGCGCGGCAGATTGGTTTGCGATGCAATGGCAGCGCGCTCGCCGAAGTCGTTGAAAAAGCTGTCGTCCGACACCTTCTGCACATCGACTGCCATCCACAGCCGGTCGGTGAAAGTTTGCTGGTGCTGGAACAGCACACTGTAGCGCGTGGCCTGATCTTCTCGGTCGTTCATGCCCTGAACCTGCAAAACGCCGGTATAGCCCGGTTGCAGGTAGCGGAACTCGCCGCCCATCATCAAACCGCGCCGCGCCAGATAGCGCGTGCTGATAGTGGCATCGTAGTTGGGCGCGATATTCCAGTAAAACGGCAGGGTCAGGTCAAAGCCGTTGCGGTTGTCGAACGACAGTGACGGGGTCAGAAAGCCGGTCTGGCGGCCGTTGTCGAGCGGGAAGTTCATCCACGGCGAATAGAGGATGGGTACGCCCTTGAACTCGATCCAGCCATTGTGCGCCACGCCGCTATTGCTGGTGTAGTCCAGCCACATGGTGCTTGCATGCAGATACCATGAGTCATCGCCTGGGCGGCAGCTGGTTGCCCGGCCGCTATCGATACGGTATTTGTCTTCGCCCTCAAACAGCAATTCGGCACCGTCGCCGCGCATCTTGCCCGGACTCATCGCATAGTCCGGGTCGGTCAGCGTGCCCTCGTGGCGCTGGATGTAGTAGTCCAGCGTGCGGCCGTGCAGCACGCTGCCGGGCCGCGTCATGGTCACATGATCGCCGCCGGTCAATCTGTCATTGGGGGCATCGTAGTTGCCCCATTCGGATTCAACGCGCAGATCGCCTTGCGTCACGACCACATTACCCTGCGCACTGGCGCCGGATTCGGTCTGGCCGGAAACCTGGTCGGCTTCGATGTGTACGGGCGGCTTGGGGTCGACCGCGTGCGCAAAGGCGGCGGCAAGCGTCAGCAGCAATGGGGCGGCGCGGAAAGGCGGCAGCTGGATTCGGGACATGCGGCCGGATGGTCTTCAGTTTAGAATCCGGCGATTCTATCTAGGTTTCCCTTTGCAAGCCATGAACCTTCCAAGTGATCTTTCCGATTGGCTGGCCCGCACGCTCGGCGCCGCCCCTGCCACGCTTGAAATGGGCGGCTCTGACGCCAGCGTGCGCCGATACTGGCGTGCCAGCTACCCTGACCGCAGCGTGATCGTAATGCAGGCCGACCCGGCCGCCTTCGATGCACGCCCCTTCCTGGCCCGTCGCGATGAACTGGCCGCCGCAGGCATCCGCGTGCCCGCCTTGCTGGCGCAAGACTTGGCCGCCGGACTGGTTGCGCTGGAGGACCTCGGCACGCAGGAGCTGACCCCGCTGCTGGTGGATGAGGCCAGCGCCAAGGCGTGGTATCTGCAAGCCATCGCCAACCTGGTGAAGATGCAGTCCGCGCTGGCCTTCGATCATCTGCCGGCGTTCGATGCCGCTTTCCAGCGCCGCGAAATGGATATCTGCCGTGACTGGTATATCGACGTGCATCTGGCCAAGCCGCTGACTGACAAGCAGCACGCCACGTGGGAGCGCTCGCTGGCGCTGATCGTGGCGAAAAACACCGCGCAGCCGACCTTGTTCATGCACCGCGACTATCACTCGCGCAACCTGATGGTGGTGGACGGTGCGCTGGCGGTGCTGGATTTCCAGGATGCGGTGAACGGCCCGGTCAGCTATGACCTCGTATCGCTGCTGCGCGATGCCTATATCGCGTGGGACGAAGCCTTTGTGCTCGATCTGGTCATCCGCTACTGGGAGCAGGCGCGCACCGCCGGCCTGCCGGTGCACGACGATTTCAGCGATTTCTATACCGCATTCGAGTGGCAGGGGCTGCAGCGCCACCTGAAAATCCTCGGCCTGTTTGCCCGCTTGAAGGCGCGTGACGGCAAGGAACGCTATCTGGCCGATATGCCGCGCGTGTTTGCCTATGTGCGCAGCGTGTGCCAGCGCTACAGCGAGCTGACCCCGCTGGGCCGCTTGTTGCTCGACCTGAACGGCGAGCAAATCCAGAGCGGGTTCACCTTCTGATGAAGGCGATGATTCTTGCCGCCGGCCGTGGCGAGCGCATGCGGCCGCTGACCGATCGCTGCCCCAAGCCCTTGCTCGATGTCGCCGGCACGCCACTGATAGGCTGGCATCTCAAGCGCCTGGCTGCGGCCGGTATCCGCGATATCGTGATCAACCATGCTTGGCTGGGGCAGATGATCGTCGACGCACTCGGGGATGGGGCCGCTTATGGCGTGCACATCGCCTATTCGCCCGAGGCGGCTGCGCTGGAGACGGCGGGCGGTATTGCCACCGCGCTGCCCTTGCTGGGCGCTGCGCCGTTCCTCGTCGTCAATGGGGACATCTTTACCGACTATGACTTCGCCGCGCTCGCCGCAACCACAGCATCGCTGGGGGGGGAAGGGGCGTCGCTGGCGCATCTGGTGCTGACCCCCAAAGCCGGGTATCCGACCGGCCGCGACCTGACGCTGGCCAGCGACGGACAGGCCAGACTGTGCGGAGAGGGTGATGCACCCATGACGTTCTGCGGCATTGCCGCATATCACCCGGATTTCTTTGCCGGCGTACCTGCCGGCCAGCCTTCGCCACTGCTGCCGCACTTTATTGAGGGCATGGCGCAAGGGCGCGTGAGCGCCGAGCGCTTCGACGGCCTCTGGCTGGATGTCGGCACCGTCGAGCGATTGGCGCAAGCTGCTGAATTGGCAACAAATACAATCCATCCGGTTTGAGTTTTGCTGCGTCGCAACGTAAGCTGGTGTGAGTGATTGCCCTGCGAGCGAGGCTGAAATGGACCGCCAGTTTTTTGAGGAACAAGCGCAACGCGTGACCGGGCTGCAGCACGAGCTGCGGCAGGCGCTGGACCCGTTCGGCCTGGTTGCCACCACCCTGAAGGCGCAGCAAGCCTGGCTGCTGCACCCCGAGGCGCTGTCGCGGCAGCTGCTGAACTGGTCGGCCGACTATACGCAGTGGCACAAGATGATCCTCGCCCGCACCTTGGGCGCGCCGGACAACGACCTGTTCCCGCCGCACCCGGACGATACACGCTTTGCCGATCCGGTCTGGCGTGATTCGCCGTTCTGGGACGGCATCAAGGAGTGGTATCTGTTCAATACGCGCTGGCTGCAGGATGCGCTTTACGCCACGCCCAGCTTGTGTGATCAGGAACGCAGCCGCAGCGCGTTCTGGCTGCGTCAGGTGCTCAATGCGGTGGCGCCCACCAATTATCTCGCCACCAACCCGGTGGCTATTGCGCGCGCGCTGGCCACGCATGGCGACAGCCTGCTACTGGGCTACCAGAACTACGCGCGCGACATGGGGCGCGGCGATATTCCGATGACCGACATGGATGCGTTCAAGGTGGGTGAAAACCTTGCCACCACGCCCGGCGCGGTGGTCTATCGCGGCAAACTGCTGGAGGTGCTGCACTTCGAGGCCACCACGCCCACGGTGAACAAGGTGCCGGTGGTCATCGTTTCGCCGTGGATCAACAAGTATTACGTGCTCGATCTGGACAGCCGCAAGAGCATGGTGAAGTGGCTGACCGACCAGGGCCACTCGGTCTACATCACCAGCTGGAAGAACCCCGATGCCAGCTACCGCGACATTGGTTTCGACGAGTATGTGACCGACGGCATCGACCGCATCGTCGAGGTGGCGCGCGCGATCTCGGGCAGCGACACGGTCAATCTGGCCGGCTACTGTATCGGCGGCACCTTGGTGGCCACCTATCTGGCCTGGCTGGCGGCGCGTGGCGAGGCAGCCAAGATCGAATCGGCCACCTTGCTGACCACCTTGACCGATTTCTCGCGCCCCGGCGATATCGAGGTTTTTCTGGATGAAGAGGGCTTGTCCTTCGTCGAGCAGACCATTGCCCGTAAAGGCTATCTGGATGGCAAGGAAATGGCGGCCAGCTTCCGCATGCTGCGCGCCAACAGCCTGGTGTGGAACTACTGGGTGAGCAATTACCTGCTGGGCGAAACACCGATGGCCTTCGACGTGCTGTTCTGGAACATGGACACCACGCGCATGCCCGAGAAAATGCACTGCTACTACCTGCGCGAGTTCTACTTCAAGAACAAGCTGATTGCGCCCGATGCACTCACCATTGCCGGCCAGCCCATCGATCTGGGCCGCATCAGTACGCCGCTGTTCATGGTCAGCACCGAGGAAGACCATATCGCCCCGTGGCTGCAGACCTGGAAACTGACCGAGCGCGCCAGCGGGCCGGTCACCTTCACGCTGTCCACTTCGGGTCACATCATCGGCATCGTCAACCCGCCGTCGCCCACGTCCAAGCGCAGTTACTGGCAAGGCTCGGTGAACAAGGGTGAGGCGGCCGATGGCTGGCTGGCCCGGCAGGGCAAGACGGCCGGCTCGTGGTGGCCCAGCTGGTCGGCATGGCTGGCCGAGCGTGGTGGCGGACAGGTCAAACCCAAGCTCTCCAGCCGCCAGTATCCCAACCTGGGCGATGCGCCGGGCAGCTACGTGCTGGAGTAGGAGCCGCAGTGTCGTCTCGGCTTGCCAGCCAAGCGGTAACAAGGGCTCGGCAAAGCCGGGCTCTGCCCGTTATTGAGGGTGAAGCAAGGGCTGCATGCGGCATAAATTTGCCCGAGGACAAAAACTGCCGTTGAATCGGTTGTTTCCTCTCGGCGCAGTCGGGGATAATGCAGGCGGTTCAGCAGATGGGCGCATGGCCCGCTGACTGCGATTTTTGCAACCGCCCTGACTATTTCGACGAGAGGAATTCCCATGGCATCGCGTACCGACCTAGCCAACGCCATCCGCGCGCTGGCGATGGATGCAGTTCAGAAAGCCAACTCCGGCCACCCCGGCATGCCCATGGGCATGGCAGAAATCGCGCTGGCGCTGTGGGGCGAAGGCCCGTATCGCCACAATCCGCAAAACCCGCACTGGGCCAACCGCGATCGCTTCATCCTGTCCAATGGTCACGGCTCGATGCTGCAGTACGCGCTGCTGCATCTCACCGGTTACGACGTATCCATCGACGACCTCAAGGCATTCCGCCAACTGCACAGCAAGACTGCCGGCCACCCGGAATACGGCTACGCCCCCGGCATCGAAACCACCACTGGCCCGCTGGGCCAGGGCATCACCAATGCGGTCGGCTTTGCGCTGGCCGAAAAACTGCTGGCGCGTGAATTCAACCAGCCGGGTCTGGACATCGTCGATCACCACACCTGGTGCTTCCTCGGTGACGGTTGCCTGATGGAAGGCATCAGCCACGAAGCCGCCGCGCTGGCTGGCACCTGGGGCCTGGGCAAGCTGATCGCGTTCTGGGACGACAACGGTATCTCCATCGACGGTCACGTGGAAGGCTGGTTCACCGACGACACACCGGGCCGTTTTGAAGCCTATGGCTGGCACGTGGTGCGCCCGATCGACGGCCACAACCCGGATGCGGTGCTGAAAGCCATCGAAGAAGCCAAGGCCGTCACTGACAAACCGTCGCTGATCTGCTGCAAGACCATCATCGGCAAGGGTTCGCCCAACAAGGCCGACAGCCACGACAGCCACGGCTCGCCGCTGGGCGAGGCGGAAATCGCTGCCACCCGTGCTGCCATCGGCTGGAACCACGGCCCGTTTGAAATCCCGGCCGATGTCTATGCCGGCTGGGACAAGAAAGCCGCTGGCGCAGCATGGGAAGCCGAGTGGAATGAACTGTTTGCCAAGTACGAAGCCGCGCACCCGCAACTGGCGGCCGAATTCAAGCGCCGCAACGCGCACGAGCTGCCGGGCAACTGGAACGAGATCGTTGCGGCTGCAGTAGCGGAAACCAATGCCAAGGCCGAGACCATTGCCACCCGCAAGGCCAGCCAGAACGCGCTGAACGCCTTCGTGCCTTCGCTGCCGGAAATGCTGGGTGGTTCGGCCGACCTGACCGGCTCGGTATTCACCAACTGGAAGGGCAGCACACCGCTCAAGCGTGAAGGTAATGCGCTGGTGGGCAACCACATCAGCTACGGTGTGCGCGAGTTTGGCATGGCCGCCATCATGAACGGTATCCAGCTGCACGGTGGCTGGCGTCCGTATGGCGCCACCTTCCTGATGTTCAGCGAATACGCGCGCAATGCGCTGCGCATGGCTGCGCTGATGAAGATCCCGACGCTGTTCGTGTTCACGCATGATTCGATCGGTCTGGGCGAAGATGGCCCGACCCACCAGGCCGTGGAGCAGACCGCGACGCTGCGCCTGATCCCGAACATGAACGTATGGCGTCCGGCCGATACGGTCGAGTCGCTGGTGGCATGGGCGCACGCGATTGAGCAGAAGGAAACCCCGTCCACGCTGATCTTCAGCCGTCAGAACCTGCAGTTCCAGGCCCGCAGCGACGAGCAGATCGCCAACATCCGCAAGGGTGGCTATGTGCTGCGCGATGCCGCCAATCCGCAAGTGGTGCTGATCGGCACCGGCTCCGAGCTGGATGTGGCGGTGAAGGCGGCTGCCGTGCTGGGCGAGCAGGGTATCGCCGCGCGCGTGGTGTCGATGCCGAGCACCAATGTGTTCGACAAGCAGGACAAGGCGTATCAGGCATCGGTGCTGCCGGCTGGCGTGCCGCGCATTGCGATCGAGGCGGGCGTGACCGATGGCTGGCGCAAGTATGTCGGTCTGGAAGGCGACGTGGTCGGCTTGGATCGCTTCGGCGAATCGGCACCGGCAGGTGAGCTGTTCAAGCTGTTCGGCTTCACGGTCGACAACCTGGTTGCCAAAGCGAAGGCACTGGTGAAGTAAGCAGGCGTCACTGCCAGCAAAAAGGGCACCCTCGGGTGTCCTTTTTCATTTTCTCTGCCAGCCTCGTGATCGTGAGGCACTGCCGGCAGCCAGCCCGAACCTAGCGCAGCCCCATGCGGCGCAACTCTTCTTCCACCAGCTCGGCAATGCGTGGCGCCAGCCGCTGATCCAGTTCCTGGGCGATTTCCTCGGTGAGCTTGCGCAGCGTATCGCCATACAGCGTGGCCACCAGTGCACTGAAATGCTGGCGGGTGAGCTGTTCGACCTCACTGGCAATGTCCACGGCCAGCTGGGCGCCTACCGCGGCAGTGATGGCGTACACGTCGCGCTCTTCCACCTGCACCGGTGCGGGCGTGGGCAGAACTTCCGCCACAGGCAGCGGCACGGGCGGCGCTGGCGTCGGCAGCACGACGGCGGCGGCGTCAACGATCTCGACTGGCGTAGCTGTGCTGCCCGGCTCGTCCGGCAGTTCTTCGGGTTCGCCAGTGGCAGCGGTCAGCCAGTCGGCCGAACCCGCTTGTTCCAGCAGTGCGGCAGCAACCGCGAGAGTCTCACTGTCGGCCAGTGCCGATGCGAGCGAAGTTGTTTCTGGCAGCTGGGTTTCAGCTGGCAATGCTTCGACCGGCAGCGCTTCGACTGGCAAGGCTGCAGCCTCTGCGGTGCCGGCTGGCGCTACCGTGGTGGTATCCGGGTCTTCCAGCACCAGGTCCCAACCGTGCTCGTCGCCCCCCTGCTGGCGCATCGGGGTAAAGCTTGGCACGTCGCCGTGGCGGCGTGCCTGCTCCATGTCCGGAACGGCAGGTGCCGCTTCGTCTGTGCCGACGGTCTGCGCCGCCGGCGTATCGGCAGCGGCAGGGACGATGTTTTCTGCTGCCGGGCCTTCCAGCGTGAGATCCCAGCTGGCGTCATCGGCAAAGGTGATCTGCAACTCGTCGCCGGCCGGTTCGGCCAGCGCTTGCAATGCGGGAGGAGGGGCATCGACAATGCTGGCGACCTCAGCGACCTCAGCGACCTCAGCGACCTCAGCGACCTCAGCGACCTCAGCGACCTCAGCGACCTCAGCGACCTCAGCGACCTCAGCGACCTCAGCGACCTCAGCGACGGGGGCGGGCCAGTCCGTTTCTTCCCCGTCGTCCCAATGCAGCGTGGGGATTTCCTCCTCCACCGCCGCAGGCATGTCCAGTGTCAGCGCCGGCTCATCCCAGTCGGCAGCCGCACTGCCTGCCGGGGCGGCGACTTCAATGACCTCGTCCTGCGCGGGCAGTTCATCGGCCACCACGCTGACGACCGGTATCGGCGCTTCATCCTGCAATGGCTCCGGCTGCAGGTGGGGGATGTCGGCAAATGCGCTAGCGTCGAACGACGGTGCAAATGCCGGCTGGGCGGTCAGTGCATCCAGGTCCAGCAGCGGCAGGTCGGTGAATTCCGGTGCTTTCTGTTGTGGCGGCGGCGAGGGCTTGACCACGGCCGGTGCGGGTGCGTTGACCGGGGGCGGGGCGAGGAATTCGTTGGGGTCGAACATCAGGCCGCCGGCATCGACGGTCTCGGTCAGTACCGGAATGGCTTCATCATGGCTGGCACCGGGCGGGGCCGGGGTCAGGTCGAGATGGTCATCGGCCTCGTGCGTCAGCACCGGAATGTGTTCGTCGCGCGCGGGTGTGCCGCGATGGCGCGCCATCAGCGCGTCCATCTTGTTGAACAGCGGACTCATGCTGTCATTGTCCGTACTGCTCACGCCGCGCCTCCTTGTGCCAGTTTGAGCATGTCCACGGCCACCGGCGTGACGCCATGGCCCTGATAGGCCCGCCAGCGCTCGCGCGCTGCGGCCCGTTGTTCTTCGTCCTGCTCGACGATCTCCACCACGCGCGCATACTGCTGAAAACCCTGAGGCACGCCGTCCGTCCAGTTGAACAGCGCATCGCGCACCTGCAGCTTTTCATGCCGGTGATCGATGATCACTGGCGTGGCTGCGGCAATGTCGGCATCGGCAGCGCAATGCGGGATGAAGCCGGTTTGCGGCACCTCCCACAGCAGGCGGTCAAGCGCCGCTGCGGCAGCTTCGCTGCCGGCCAGCACATTCAGCCGCATGCCGCGCGCCACGGCCTTGCCGACCAGTTGGCAGAGCGCCTGCTCGCGGTTGCGCACGTTGAAGTAGAACGTCACTTCCATGATACGCGCTTACTTCTTGCCCTTCTTGAGGCCGCGCTGCAACAGGTACTCGACCAGCAGCGGCACCGGGCGACCGGTGGCCCCCTTGGCGGCGCCGGATTTCCACGCGGTGCCGGCAATGTCCAGATGCGCCCAGTTGTAGTCCTTGGTAAAGCGCGCCAGGAAGCAGGCGGCCGTGACCGAGCCGGCCGGGCGGCCACCGATGTTGGCCACATCGGCAAAGTTGGACTTGAGCTGCTCCTGGTAATCGTCCCACAGCGGCATGCGCCATGCCTTGTCGCCGGTATCGTCGGCGGCGGCCAGCAGTGCATCGGCCAGCTCGTCGTTATTGGCATACAGGCCGCTGGCGACATGGCCCAGCGCGATGATGCAGGCACCGGTCAGCGTGGCGAGGTCGATCACCACTTCCGGCTCGAAACGCGCGGTGTAGGTGAGCGCATCGCACAGGATCAAACGGCCTTCGGCATCGGTATTGAGGATTTCGATGGTGGTGCCGGCCATCGACTTGACGATGTCGCCCGGCTTGCTGGCGTTGCCGGCCGGCATGTTCTCGCAGGTGGCGATCACGCCGACCAGATTGATGGGCAGGCCCAGCTCGGCCACGGCGCGGAAGGTGCCGAGCACGGCAGCGGCGCCACCCATGTCGTATTTCATTTCATCCATGCCTTCGCCCGGCTTGAGCGAGATGCCGCCCGAGTCGAAGGTGATGCCCTTGCCCACCAGCGCCACCGGCTTGGCCGATTTGGCGCCGCCACGGTATTCCAGCGTGATCAGCTTGGGCGGCTGTACCGAGCCCTTGGCGACCGACAGGAAGGAACCCATGCCCAGCGCTTCCAGCTCGGGCGTATCCAGCACGGTGCTCTTCAGACCGTAGTGGCGCGCCAGCTTGACGGCTTCCTCGGCCAGATAGGTCGGGGTGCAGGCGTTCGGTGGCAGGTTGGCCAGCTCTCGCGTGAAGTTCATGCCGTGGCCGACGGCCAGACCGCGTGCCAGACCGGCCTCGGCCGCCTCGGTCTCGCCCTTCTTGGTCACCAGATACTGGATGCGGGTCAGCGCCGGGGCCGGATCGGGTTCGGACTTGAACGCGGTGAAGCGATACGATTCAAACACGATGGCTTGCGAAATCGCGGCACTGATCACGTCGAGGCTGGCACCCTTGATGCCGCCCAGCCAGACAGCTGCGCTGGTCAGTTTGGCGCCGATCAGCGCCTTGGCGATCACGTCGGCCAGCTTGCGCGCGCCGGCGGCATCCACCTCTTTACCGGTTTGCACCAGCAGCAGCTTTTGCAGCTTGCCGCCGGCGGCCGGCAGGTGCGATGCCAGTGTGCTGCCGGCCTTTTCGCCGAATTCATCGCTGCTGGCCAGCGCGCTCAGTGCGCCATTGCTTGCCGTGTCGAGCTTGCTCAGTGCGCTTGGTAATTTTTTGCCTGCAAGGGGTAAAACCAGGTATTCGGCTTGGGCTTTTTCGGGGGAGGCGAGATTTATGCTAAATTCCATGGCGATCTCCAGGCTGGCGCGGGTGGCGACAAGTTGCAGCGCTCCCGTCAGGAAGCAATGCCGCTTGCAGAATGTGGGTGCATCGTGGTGCAGCGAGACGGCTGCATGCATCCGACAGGCTTGATCGCCCGATTATTTCCCAGCCCCCCTGTCCAGTCAAACCCAGAGCTACTGTACGCATGCTGTTTCGAAAAAGCCTGATCCACGAATTGTCGTGGATGGCGATCGCCGTTTTCTCGGTTCTGCTGCTGATGGTGCTGACGACCCAGGTCGTCAAGCTCATGGGGCAGGCATCGGTTGGCGCGCTCGCGTCCAGTGCCGTATGGGCGCTGATGGGCTTTGCCGCCATCCGTTATCTGCCGGTGCTGATGTCGCTGATGCTGTTCCTCAGCATCCTGGCCGTGCTGACGCGCATGTGGCGCGATCACGAAATGGTGATCTGGTTTGCCAGTGGCCAGTCGATCAGGAATTTCATCCGCCCCATTCTTGAATTCGCCATTCCCGTGGTGCTGCTGATTGCTGCCTTGTCGCTGTATGGCTGGCCGTGGGCGCTGAGCAAGGGAGACGAATTCCGCGAGCGCTCGCTGGCACGGCAGGAAACCACGCAGGTTTCGCCGGGCGTGTTCCGTGAATCGGCCGGGGCTGATCGCGTCTATTTCGTCGAGGACTTCACCGGCGAGCACACCACGGGCCAGAACGTGTTCGTACAGCTCAAGCAGGGTGATCAGGTCTCTGTGGTGCTGGCGCAGCGTGGTGGCCTGGTGCTGGATGGCAACGGCGAGCGCTGGCTGTCGCTGGGCAATGGCCGCATCTATCGCGGCACGCCGGGTTTGCCCAATTTTGAAACGGTGCAGTTCGAACAGGCGCGCCTGCGCATCGATACGCCCGACCGGCCGATCTCCAGCCCGTCCACCCGGGCCAGCCCGACCATGAAGCTGCTGGGCAGCAAAGACCCCGAGCAACAGGCTGAAGTGGCATGGCGCATTGCCATTCCGGTGTCGGCGCTCATCCTGTCGCTGATGGCCATTCCGCTGGCCTTCTTCAACCCGCGTGGCGGGCGCTCGCTCAACCTGCTGTACGCCATCGTGCTGTATTTTCTCTACTACAACTGCATCAACATCAATCAGGCGTGGATTGCCGATGGCCGTACCCCCGCCTGGCTGGGCATGTGGCCGCTGCATGCCGTTGCGGCGGCAATGACCGTGGCGCTGTTTGCCTGGCGCGGCCGGGTGAGGGCAGCGTGATGTCCATCCTGTTCCGCTACCTGTTCCGCGAGCTGACGCTCTACATTCTGTTCACGCTGGCCGGCTTGCTCGGGCTGTATACCTTCTTTGACCTGATTACCGAGCTGTCGTCGCTGGGCAAGGGCGGCTACGGCCTGAAGGACGCACTGTTCTACATCGTGCTGCAGGCGCCGGCCAATGCCTACGAGCTGATGCCAGTGGCGGCGTTGATCGGCGGCATCTTTGCGCTGGCTGCGCTGTCCGGGCAATCCGAACTGACGGTGATCCGCGCCTCCGGCGTATCCGTGCGCCGTCTGCTGGTCTGGTTGCTGATGGTGGGCACCGCCTATGGCGCGCTGACCTTCGTGCTGGGCGAATACATTGCACCGGCCACCAAGCAGATGGCCAACCAGTATCGGCTGTCGGCCACCAAATCCATGCTGGTGAGCGAATTCCGCTCCGGCGTATGGGTGAAGGACGGCGCGCAGATCGTCAACATTGCCGAAATGCTGCCCGATCTGACCATTTTCAAAATCCGCATTTACGAGTTCACCCCTGATCTGGGCATACGGCGCATTCTGGAAGGCGAGCAGGGCCGCTTCCTCGGCGACGGGCGATGGCAGCTCAATCAGGCGCGCGAAACCTATTTCCAGCCACGCGATGGTGGCGTGCAGGTGAAGGCCATGCCGCAGACCACCTGGCAGACCCAGGTATCGCCGGAAATGCTGGCGGTGCTGCTGGTCGAGCCCAGCCAGATGTCGGCGCGCTCTCTGTACAGCTATATCGACCATCTGTCGCGCAACAAGCAAACCACGCAGCGCTACGAGCTGGCCTTGTGGGGCAAGCTCTTTTACCCGCTGGCCTGTCTGTCCATGCTGATCATTGCGCTGCCCTTCGCGCAAACGCAACGCCGCAGCAGTAATGTGGGCGTGCGCTTGTTTGCCGGCATCCTGGTCGGCCTGGCTTTCCATTTCCTCAATCGCATCGTCGTTTACCTGGGCGAGCTCAAAAGCTGGCCGGCCCCGCTGGTGGTGTCGGTGCCGACGGTATTGTTCATGATCATCGCGCTCATCCTGCTCTGGCGGCAGGAGCGGCGCTAGGAGCTCGCATGCACGTGTTGTTGACAGGCGGCGCCGGCTATATCGGCTCGCACACCTATATCGAATTGCTTGCAGCCGGCTTCACGCCGGTGATTTTCGACAACTTCTACAACGCCAAGCCCGAAGTATTGCGCCGGCTGGAAACCATCACCGGCAAGCCGGTGCTGTGCATCGAGGGCGATATCCGCGACCGCGCCGCGCTGGACGCCGCGTTTGCGCAATACCGCTTTGATGCGGTGATTCACTTTGCTGGCTGGAAGGCGGTGGGTGAGTCGGTGCAGAAGCCGCTCGAGTATTACGACAACAACGTGGTCGGCACGGTGCGTCTGCTGGAAGCCATGAAGGCGGCCGACGTGAAGAGCCTGGTGTTCTCCAGCTCGGCCACCGTCTATGGTGATCCGCACGCGGTGCCGATCACCGAATCGTTCCCGCTGTCGGCCACCAATCCCTATGGTCGCAGCAAGCTGATGATCGAAGACATGCTGCGTGATCTGCACGTATCGGACGAAAGCTGGAATCTGGCGCTGCTGCGCTATTTCAACCCGGTGGGCGCGCACGAAAGCGGCCTGATCGGTGAAGATCCGCAAGGCATCCCCAATAACCTGATGCCGTTCGTCGCCCAGGTTGCGGTCGGCAAGCGCGAGCAACTGAGCGTGTTCGGCAACGATTACCCGACACCCGATGGCACCGGTGTGCGCGACTATATTCACGTGGTCGATCTGGCGCGCGGCCACGTCAAGGCGCTGGAAAAGCTGGCGCAGAAGCCGGGCCTGATCACCACCAACCTCGGCACCGGTCAGGGCTATTCGGTGCTGGACATGGTGCAGGCGTTTGAGAATGCCAGCGGTCGCAAGATTCCGTACCAGATCGTGGCACGTCGGCCCGGCGACATCGCCGCCTGCTATGCCGACCCGGCGCGGGCATTTGAACTGCTGGGCTGGAAGGCGGAAAAGAACCTGCAGGACATGTGCACGGACAGCTGGCGCTGGCAGTCGGCCAATCCGAATGGTTTTTCTGCTTGAGTTTTCTTGGCTTGATTGCGCCGGCCCGGCCGGTTAGCCTTACACGGTAAACAGTTTCAGTCGGTGCTTATGACACTACGCTTCACCAAGATGCAGGGCCTCGGCAACGATTTCATCGTGCTGGACGGCGTGCGCAACCCGATCGCCCTTGATGCCGCCCAGGTGCAGCAGCTGGGTGACCGCCATTTCGGCGTGGGCTTTGACCAGCTTTTGCTGGTCGAACCCGCGCAGCAAGCCGGCCATGATTTCCGCTATCGCATCTTCAACAGCAGTGGCGAAGAGGTTGAGCATTGCGGCAATGGCGCACGTTGCTTCCTCAAGTTCGTGCGCGATCAGGGCCTGACCGACAAGCGCGAACTGGCAGTGGAAACCGCACGCGGCGTGATCTATCCCAAGCTGGAAGACAATGGCGAAGTGACCGTCGACATGGGCCCGCCCGAACTGCACGCGGCCGAAGTGCCATTTTTGGCCGAGCACGAGGCGGTGATTCACCCCTTGCAGGTGGGTGACGAGGTATTCGATATCACCGCCGTATCGATGGGCAACCCGCATGCGGTGCAGGTGGTCGACGATGTCGATACCGACCTGGTGCAACGTGTTGGCCCGCTGATTGAAAAGCACGCGCGCTTTCCGCGCAAGGTCAATGCCGGCTTCATGCAGATTGTCAGCCGTGACGCGATCAAGCTGCGCGTGTACGAGCGTGGCGCGGGCGAGACACTGGCCTGCGGCACCGGCGCATGTGCGGCCGTGGTGGCCGGCATCCAGCGTGGTTTGCTCAATGGCCGCGTGCGCGTGAGCACGCGCGGCGGCGATCTCACCATTGCATGGGCGGGCGGTGATGCCCCGGTGCTGATGACCGGCCCGGCCGTAACGGTATTTGAAGGCGTGATCAACCTCCCGGAAGCCTGAGCTTCCGCCGTGGAACAAGGGGATACGATGCAAGCGCACGACATTCTGGGCTGGTTGCGGGACAACCCGGCCTTCTTCGACGAATACGCCGATGATGTGGCCGAAATCTACGTGCCCCACTCTCATCGTGGTCAGGCCATTTCGCTGGCAGAGCGCCAGTTGCTGACCTTGCGCGACAAAAACCGCGCGCTGGAACTGCGCCTGGGCGAATTGCTGCAGTTCGGCGAAGAAAACGACCTGATTTCCGAGCGCCTGCACCGGCTGGCGGTCGATCTGATGCAGGCTGGCGATCTGGCCGGCATCGTGGGCACGCTCGAATTCCATCTGAAAGAACGCTTCCAGGTGCCGCAGGTGGCGATGCGCCTGTGGCTGCAGTCCGAATCCAACCTGCGTGAGTTTGCGCCGGTGGGCGATGCGGTGCGCAAGCTGTCGGCCAATCTGGTGTCGCCGTACTGTGGTCCCTATGTCACCGACGAGGTGCACGGCTGGTTTGACGACCCCGAGCACAATCTGAAGTCGTTCGCGCAGTTTGCACTGCGCACCGGCGAAGAGCCGTTCGGCCTGCTGGTGATGGCCAGTGATGATGTCGAGCGCTTTTATCCGGACATGGGCACGCTGTACCTGCAGCGACTGGCCGATCTGGTGTCGGCGGCCATTCGCCGCGTAACGCCGGCAGCGGTTGAAGCTGCCGTGGAGCGTGCAGCAGCGTTCGATGGCGACGAGGCCTGAGCGACGCCGCAGGCAGGTCGCCGCCAAAGCCACGCAGCCCGATCCGGCACTGCTGGCTGCAGCGGCAGAACTGACCCACTTTGATCAGGTGCTGGCAGGCGAACGCGCCGCCAGCCCGCATACCCGCAGCAACTATCGCCGCGATGTCGAGCAATTGCTGGTGCTGGCTGCCGCAGATGCCGTGCCGGCGGCGCAATTGCAGGCACGGCACATCCGTGGTTTCGTACGCCAGCTGCGCAGCCGGCAGTACGACGCACGCACCATTGCCCGCATGCTGTCGGCGTGGCGCGCGTTCTACCGCATCATGCAGCGGGATCGCGGCTGGCCGGGCAATCCTGCTCTCGGCATCCGCCCGCCCAAGCGCGGCCAGCGCTTGCCGCAAGCCTTTGACAAGGATGCGGCACAGGGTCTGCTCAATGCACTGCCTGCCGAAACCGCCCTCGACCTGCGCGACCGCGCGATGTTCGAACTGGCGTATTCATCCGGCCTGCGTGTGTCCGAGATCGTTGGCCTCAAGCTGGTTGATCTGGATCTGCAGGCCGGGCTGGCGCGCGTGCTGGGCAAGGGCAACAAGATCCGCCAGGTGCCGGTCGGCGGTGCCGCCTGCCGCGCGCTGCAGGACTGGCTGGCCGAACGCCCGGTTTGCCTGCGCCATGGCGAGGTGGCCCAAGTGTTTGTTGGCCGCACCGGCAAACCGCTGAGCACGCGCGCAGTGCAGTTGCGCTGCAAGCATGCGGCGCGCGTGGTGGGGCTGGCCGAGCCGTTTTATCCGCACAAATTGCGCCACAGCTGCGCCACCCACCTGCTGCAGGAGTCGCATGACCTGCGCGCGGTCCAAGAGCTGCTGGGCCACGCCAACCTGAGCACTACCCAAGTCTATACCCACCTTGATATCGATTACCTGATGAAAAGCTACGATCAATTCCACCCCAGGGCCAAGCGACAATGATGCGCAGCTTGGTTCTGGCCGCGCTGCTGGCAGCGGCGACGGCGGGCGCTGCCGATCTGGTGGCGGTTGATGTCGGGCACTCGCACAGCAAATCCGGTGCCACCAGTGCCGGTGGGCGACCGGAGTTCGAGTTCAATCTGGCGCTGGCCCGCGTGGTGGGCGACGCGCTGACGCAGGATGGTCACGAGGTCAGGCTGATTGGCGCCGATGGCGAGATGGACGTGCTGACCGAGCGCACGCGTGCGGCGGCCGGCGCCGATTTCTTTCTGTCCATCCACCATGATTCTGTGCAGCCGCAGTATCTGCCGCAGGCCGGCCGCTTTGCCGGTTATTCGCTGTTCGTGTCGCGCAAGAATGTCGATCCTGCCGCCAGTCTGGCTTGCGCCACCAGGGTGGGCGATGCCTTGCTGGCCGCCGGCCTGAAGCCCTCGCTGCACCATGCCGAGCCGATTGCCGGCGAAAACCGCCCGCTGGCCGACGCCCAGCGTGGCATTTACTGGTTTGATGATCTGGTGGTGCTGAAAACGGCCACGCAACCGGCGCTGTTGTTCGAGGCCGGTGTCATCGTCAATCCGCAGCAGGAAGCCCTGTTGCGTCAGCCCGCCACGCGCACGCTGCTGGCGCAGGCACTGGCGACCGGCCTGCACCAGTGTGGTATCGGCGGCCGGCAGCCCGAAGCAAAGTAAAGCCCGCGCGGGCGGCAATGATGCGACCGCGCCGCTGTCGTCAACGCGGTTGGTACTGGAACAGGTCGTAGCCCATCTGTTGCTCGACCAGCCGGGTGGCGCGCAGCACGACTTCACCATCCGGCGTCAGCACCGACAGTTCGCGCAGCGGCGCATAAATGCCGCGCATGGCGGCAATCTGTGCCGGTTGCTTGAGGGCGGATACCTCGGGCAACAGCAGTGCATGCTGGTATTGGCCTGCATCGTTGCTGGTCAGCGGCTTGATCAGCACGCCCTGCGCGTTGGCAGTCATGATCTGCAAGCCCATTTCGATCTGGTTCTGCTCGCTTTGTTGCATCCAGCGGACCGAAGCAACCAGCCAGTCATCCGAGAACGGTGGCCGCAGTGCGACGATTTCGCCGGCGCGCACCCCTTCTGATGGGGCTGCACGGGTACGTACCGCGTAGCCGCCGGGGCTTTCGTTCAGCACGCGCCAGCGGCTGCCGGCCGGACGCGGTGCTTCGTCATCGTCGGCGGTCGGGTCGATGGGGCGTGATCCGGTGCAGGCCGCGCTGGCCTGCAGGCCGAGGCAGATTTCCACTTCTGCATCGGCCAGGATGCGGTTGAACAGCCGCTTGGGCGCAATGGTCCACTGCTTGGAAACACGGCGCAGCAGCTCCAGCCACATCATGGCCTTGGCACGGTCGGTGGCCTGCGGGATCTTCTGCTCCAGCGCAGCCAGCGCGCGGTGCAGTTTCTTGCCCAGCTCGATGGTGTCGATCAGCACCACGGTGCCATCGTAGAGATCACCGCTGCGCGAGCCGACATAATGCGGGCCGGCATCGCGGTCGAGCTGCACCAGGAAGAAGCCGGCTGATGAACTCAGCTCGCTCAGGGCCTGAAAGTGCACCAGATGCGCATAGTTGTCGGTGAGTTCGATCACCTTGTCCAGCTCGGCTGGCGCATAGCGCTGTGGATCGGCCAGGGCCAGCATGAGCAGCCGTTTGTACTGCAGTGCGATGCTGGTTTCTTCCGGCTCGTCGAGGATCTTGCTCTCTGCGGCATAGCGGAACAGCCGGTGCGCCTCTTGCCACATGCCGGTAGGCACCGGGCTGTAGACGCGGCTGCTGAGCTGCACGACGCGGTAATACACCAGCAACGCGGCCTGGATCAGGGGCGGAATCTGCTTGTTGGAGCTGAACAGGCTGCGCTTTTCTAGCTTGTCGGTAATGGCGCGCTTGTAGCCATCAGCCAGTGCCATCCACAGCGAGCGAGCCAGTTGCGAGGCCTGGCGTGCGCTATCGCGCAGCGGCAGGCCGCTGATGGTGTAGAGGTTCTCCAGCCCGCCATGCAGCAGTTCCAGCGTCGTGCGATAGTGTTCCAGCAGCTTGATGCGCTCGTCGGCGTCGATCTTGGTGCGGTTGCAGCTGACCAGCGCATCGTTGACCATGCGGCCGGATTCGATCACGTTGGCAATGGGCAGGCCGATCAGCCACTCGCGCAGCTTTTTGGGATCGGTTTCGACCATGCTGGCTAGCTTGGGGTCGATTTCCGGCAGGTTAAGCGAGAGGGACATCCGGCGTTTCCGTGTCGGTGGCCAGCGCAGCCTGCAACGCTGCCAGCGTTTGGTCTGTCAAAAATTGCGCTTCGTCCCCGGTCAGGACGTAAGGCGGCATGAAGTAAACGGTATTGCCAACAGGGCGCAGCAGCAGCCCGCGCGCCAGCGCAGCGCGAAACAGGCGCGGTGCGAAGCCGTGCCCGGCGTCCTGCACGTCGAATGCCCATATCATGCCGCAATGGCGGAAATGCTGCACTCGGGGGTGGGCCGCCAGTGTGGAGAACGCCACTTGCCAGCGTGCCGCGCGTTCGCGGTTGGCGGCCAGTACATCGGCCTGCTCGAACTCGTCCAGCACCGCGTTGGCGGCGGCGCATGCCAGCGGGTTGCCGGTGTAGGAGTGCGAGTGCAAAAAGCCACGGCTGACATCGTCGCTGTAGAACGCGGCATAGACCGCATCGCTGCACAGCACGGCGGCCAGCGGCAGAAAGCCGCCGGTGATGCCTTTGGACAGGCACAGCAGATCAGGCTTGATGCCGGCCTGCTGGTGGGCAAACAGGGTGCCGGTGCGGCCAAAGCCCACGGCGATCTCGTCGGCGATCAGCAGCACATCGTATTGATCGCACAACCGGCGTGCCTCGGCCAGATAGCGCGGGTGATGCATGGCCATGCCACTGGCGCCCTGCACCAGTGGTTCGACAATCAGCGCCGCGATCTCGCCATGGTGCGCGGCCAGCAGGCGTGCCAGATCGGCCGCGGCGCGCAGCGCCACATCTTCGGCGCTTTCGCCGGGTTGCGCCTGGCGCGCATCCGGGCTGGCTGCGCAATAGTGCTGGCCGATCAGTTCGGCATAGGCACTGCGAAACACCGGTACGTCGGTAACGGCCAGCGCGCCAATGGTCTCACCGTGATAGCTGCCGGCCAGATAGACATAGCGATGCTTGCCCGGCCGGCCGAGGTTCTTCCAGTAATGCGCGGCCATTTTCAGCGCGATCTCGGTGGCGGATGCGCCATCCGAACCATAGAAAGCGTGGCCAAGGCCGCTGAGCGCTGCCAGCCGTTCGGACAGCCGCACCACGGGTTCGTGCGTGAAGCCGGCCAGCATCACGTGCTCAAGCTGGTCCAGCTGATCCTTGATGGCCTGCTTGATGCGTGGTGCGCCATGGCCAAACAGGTTGACCCACCAGCTTGATACCGCATCCAGATAGCGTTCGCCATCCGGGCCGTACAGCCATACGCCTTCACCACGGCTGATGGGTACCAGCGGCAAAGCCTCGTGCCGCTTCATTTGCGTGCACGGATGCCAGACGGCGGCAAGGCTGCGGCTAAGCAGATCGGATGGGGGCATGGTGAAGTCAGATGGCGGACAAGTGGCGATTTTGCCATCCCGGCTGAATGATTGTCTGCTGATATGCACAGCCGGGCCCTGATTTTGCCGCATCGCTGCGCTGCAGCACCGGCAAGAAATGCGCAATACGGTCATGTTAGTATGCGCGCCGCACCGCAGCATGGTGCGACCGCGCTTAGAAAAACAATAATGGGTTGGTCCGCCCGAAACCCACAAAAACCAATGATAAATATGGAGTATGGACACGACATGCGTTCCCAATTCTTCCCGTTCGCGCTCAAGTCACTGGCAGCCTCGCTGCTGTTGACCGGCGCTGCCCAGGCCACTCAGGTGGCGCCGTATTTTTATACGTGGGGCTTCGGTAACTCCGTCTACCCGGTCACGTCGCTGACCGATGCCAAAGCCAAGGGCATAGACGGCGCTACGCTGGCATTCATCATCAACGGCAGCAACGGCTGCCAGGCCACCACCGACGGCAGCAGCAATGCCATCACCGGTGTGATGAAGAGCGACATTGCGTCGTTCCAGGCCTCGGGTGGCAAGCTCATCCTGTCGTTTGGCGGCGCCAACGGCACCTATCTGGAAGCGGCATGCACGGCAGACCAGATGGTCAGCCAGATCGACGCACTGATCCAAAGCTCGGGCATCAAGACGCTGGACTTCGACGTTGAAGGCGGCGCCGTCGGTAACACGGCAGCCAATACCGTGCGCTCGACCGCGCTGGCGCGCCTGCAAGCCAGGTATCCCGAGCTGAAAATCTCCTTCACCCTGGCCGTGGTGCCGCCGGTGACCTATAGCTGGGGCACTGATCCGGGCGGCCTGTCGGCAGCTTCGGTGGCGGTGGTGCAGTCTGCCGTCAGCGCCGGCGTGAAGGTTGCGCGCGTCAACATCATGGCGATGGACTACGGCTCGTACGCCACCAATGGCCGCAGCGACCTCGGCCAGCTGGCCATCGACGCAGCCACCCGCACCCGCGAGCAGATG
Source organism: Andreprevotia lacus DSM 23236 (assembly GCF_900176275.1). Classification (GTDB taxonomy): domain Bacteria; phylum Pseudomonadota; class Gammaproteobacteria; order Burkholderiales; family Chitinibacteraceae; genus Andreprevotia; species Andreprevotia lacus. The sequence continues at coordinate 32,509 of NZ_FWXD01000037.1, forward strand.
CGCCCGCTGTTCCCCGGCTATAGCGAAGCGCAGCTGTGGGATCTGATCGGCATTACACCGATGATCGGCATCAACGACATCTCGGCCGAAGTCTTCACCGTGGCGCACGCCCAAACCGTCGCCAATTTTGCCAAGGCCAATGGCGTTGGTCTGTTGTCGTACTGGGCCATGCAGCGCGACCAGATCGGCAAGGGCGATCTGGCCTTGTACAGCGGCGTGAACACCAGCAACTTCCAGTTCTGGAATGCGTTCAAGTCGGCCAACGGCGGCTCCCCGGCAGCTACGCCGGTGCCGACGGCCGCCCCGCTGCCGACAGCGACGCCGGCCCCGGTAGCGACGCCCAAGCCGAGCGCAAGCCCGGTGCCGACCGTGGTACCGACACCAGCCCCGACCCTGCTGCCGACCAGCACACCAGTGCCCACCGTCAAGCCGACCCCGGCACCAACCAGCGTGCCGTCCGGTACGCCGGCATGGGATGCCAACCAGACTTATCTGGGTGGCGAAATGGTCAGCTTCAATGGCCAGGTCTACAAGGCCCAGTGGTGGACCAAGGGTGACAGCCCGGCCACCAATGCCGGCGCGGTAGGTACCGGCAAGGTCTGGCTGCCGCTGGGCGTCGTTGCCACACCGGCGCCGACCGTTGCACCGACCGTGACCCCGACCAGCAAGCCGACGCTGGCCCCGACCGCAACGCCGGTGCCGACCGCTACCCCGACGGCAACACCCAAGCCGACCGCAACGCCGGCAGCGGGTTGTGCCGCATGGGATGCCAGCGCGACCTATGTGGGTGGTGAGTGCGTCTCGCTGAACGGCCAGAGCTACAAGGCGCAGTGGTGGACCCGTGGCGACAGCCCGGCGACCAGCTCGGGCGAGGCAGGTTCGGGCAAGGTATGGCTGGTGCTGGGTGCTGGCGTTGTTGCCACCCCGGTGCCGACGGCCGTTGCCACCGCTACGCCGAAGCCGACCCTGGCGCCGACCAGCGCACCGACTGCTACGCCGGTTCCGACCGCGACACCGACAGCCACCCCGACTGGCACCCCGACAGCGACACCGAAGCCGACCGCAACACCGGCTCCGACCGCTACCCCGGCGCCGACCAATGTGCCGACTGCTACACCGAAGCCGACTGCTACACCGGTCCCGGGCACCCCGACCGCGACCCCGGTTCCGTCGGCAGGCGGCAAGGAAGTCGGTTCCTACTTCGCTCAGTGGGGCATCTACGGCCGCAACTACCAGGTAAAGGCCATCCAGACCAGCGGCTCCGCGGCCAAGATGACCTTCCTGAACTACGCCTTCGGTAACGTCTACCAGAAGAACGGCGGCTACGAATGCGACATCCAGTACCGTACCGAATCGGGCAATGGTGACGGTGGCGATCCGTTTGCCGACTACAGCAAATCGTTCGATGCCGCTTCGTCGGTTGACGGCGTGGCTGACAAGTGGGACGACGCACTGCGCGGCAACTTCGGCCAGATCAAGCGCCTGAAGGCCCTCAACCCCAACCTGAAGGTGTACATCTCGGTCGGCGGCTGGTCGTGGTCCAAGTGGTTCTCGGCCGCATCCGCGACCGACGCCCTGCGCAAGCAACTGGTCTCCTCGTGCATCAACACCTACATCAAGGGCAACCTGCCGGTGTATGACGGTGCAGGTGGTACGGGTGCCGCTGCCGGCGTATTCGACGGCATCGACATCGACTGGGAATTCCCGGGCGTACAAGGCTTCGGCTACAACACCGTCTCGGCGGCCGACAAGCAGAACTACACCCTGCTGCTGAAGGAATTCCGCACCCAGCTGGATGCAGTCACTGCCACCACCGGCAAGAAGTACGGCCTGACCGTCGCGATCAGCGCGGGCAAGGACAAGATCGACATGACCGAGCCGGCTGCCTACAGCCAGTACCTCGATCACATCAACATCATGTCCTATGACTTCCATGGCGGCTGGGAAGCCACGGGTCCGACCGACTTCCACAGCAACCTGTACGCCGATCCGGCCAGCCCGAACTACAACGACCCGAAGACCGGTCAACCGGGCCTGGGCGCCACCTACAACATCGACAGCGCAGTGAAGAACCTGATCGCTGCCGGTGCACCGGCTGGCAAGCTGATCGTGGGTGTACCGTTCTACGGTCGTGGCTGGACGGGTGTGACCAACGCCAACAACGGTCTGTACCAACCGGCCGCCAAGGCAGCCACCGGTACCTACGAAGCGGGCATCGAAGACTACAAGGTGCTGAAGAACGCAGCGGGTACGGTGTACACCAACGCGATCACCAAGCAATCGTGGAAGTTCGATGGCAGCACGTTCTGGTCGTATGACACGCCGGCGGACATTGCCACCAAGGTGAGCTATGTGAAGTCGAGTGGTCTGGGTGGCGTGTTCAGCTGGGAGCTGGATGGTGATGACACCGCTGGTACCCTGATGAGCGCAATGAG
>NZ_FWXD01000043.1 GCF_900176275.1 Andreprevotia lacus DSM 23236
AAACTCTTTAGTTCAATCTCTGTTACTACTTTTCGCGCTCACAAAACTCAAGAAATCAACAAAGTTGTACTTTGTTTCTTTCTGTCTTAGTGCGAGCACTTGATGTCTTCTTCAAGCACTCACACTCATCGGCTGTAATTTGTTAAAGATCGTTTGCTGCGCCACCGAAAAACTCTGCTAAACTCTTCGTTTCGCTTCGTCTTTCGCTGTGTCTGCAGCGGAGAAACCGAAATATACGCACCCCCTCTGAAGTCGTCAACACTTCAACGCAAAATTCTTCACCTAAACCACTAAGTCATTGATCTGTAACACACCAGACCACCGCCGTCTGGCGCCAGAATCAGTGAACCTCTGCAGTCTCTCCAGCGCACCTTGAAGCACCAACCCTGCAAAACAGGCCAAAAATGCCTGCGCCGCCCCCAAATCTGCCGGCCAGACACACGAACTGCTCAAAAAATAGACAGTAAGACGACCAAACAGCGCGAAAAGCACCGGCCTTGGGCTGTGCAGCAGGCCAAACACCATCAGCGACACCTGAAACCGCGCAGACACCCCGAAAACAAACAGCCCCGCGATGCGGGGCTGTTTGTTTGATGATCATCCTGCCTGGCGGGCGGGATATGCACATATAGATGCCACCCTCTCACCGGCTGTCTTCGTTTCCGCGCGAGCGCGCGTTGTATATATGCAAGATGCACTTCATGCCGCAGTGGTGAAACGCAGCGCATCGGGTCGCTCCGTTCAACCACCACTAAGGTGAGCTGTTTACATACCGGGCTGCGGCTCGGTTATATATATGCAATTGGGGCACTGCCAGCAGCGATACAAAGCAGAAATATACGCTGCGGTATGAAGCCGTATGCTGAGCCGTGCCAGTTTTGAATTTGCTAGAAGGAAGGTCGGATTGACTGCTTTGCCCACCCCATCGACGGCCGCTGCCAGCGTGACCCGCCTGTTGATTGTCGACGACGATCCCGATATCCGTGATCTGCTGGCTGCCTACCTGGGCGACTATGGCTATGAGGTCGACAAGGCCGGCAATGGCGACGAGATGCATGCACTGATGCACGAGCATCACTATCAGCTGCTGGTGCTGGACCTGATGCTGCCCGGCGAGGACGGCCTGTCGCTGTGCCGCAACCTGCGCCAGCAATCCGACCTGCCCGTCATCATGCTGACCGCACGCGGTGATCCGCTGGATCGCGTGATCGGGCTGGAGATGGGCGCGGATGACTATCTGCCCAAGCCGTTCGAGCCGCGCGAGCTGGTGGCGCGCATCCAGACCGTGCTGCGCCGCAGCCGCAACGGCGCCAAGCAGAAGCAGGATGTCGCGCCGATTGCCTACCGTTTTGCCGGCTGGCATCTGAGCGTGCTGCGGCGCCAGCTCACCACACCCTCAAACATGGTGGTGCCGCTGTCGAATGCCGAGTTCCGCCTGCTGATGGTGTTTCTGGATGCGCCACACCGGGTATTGAGCCGCGACCTTCTGCTGGACCTGGCCCGTGGCCGCAGCATCGAGGCCTTTGACCGCAGCATAGACCTGCTGGTGTCGCGCGTACGGCAGAAGCTATCGGACGATCCACGCGAACCCAAGCTCATCAAGACCATACGCGGCGAAGGCTATGTGTTTGACGCCGAGGTCGTTGCGTGCGCCGACTGATACCGGACACTTTCTTTGCCCGGCTGTTCGTGCTGTTTTTCGTCGGGCTGATTGCCAGCCACCTGTTGGGCAGCGTGGTGTTCTTCACGCTGGCCCCGCAAGCACACCGGCCGCCACCGCACCGGAGCGAGTGGGTGGGGCCACCGCCACCGGTCGGCCACATGCAGGATCGCCCGCCGCCACCCGAGTTCCACTTTCCGCCGCGCATACTGCAGGCGCCGCCGATGCGCCACCCCATAGTGTGGCTGGATCAACTGATCCGCCTGCTGGTGCTGGCACTGACGGCATGGATCGGCGCGCGCTGGCTCTCCAAGCCGATGAGCCGGCTGTCTGACGCAGCCGTTGCGCTGGGGCAGAATCTGCAATCGCCACCGCTGGCACCAACCGGCCCTGCCGAGGCACGTCATACCGCCGATGCCTTCAACCGCATGCAGGCCCAGCTGCGCGCGCAAATCGACGAGCGCAGCCGTTTTCTGGCAGCGGTATCGCACGATCTGCGCACCCCGTTGACCCGCTTGCGCCTGCGCTGTGAGGCCATCGAGGCACCCGAGCTGCGCGAGCGGGTGCAGATTGATCTGGCAGAAATGAACGGCATGCTGACGGCCACGCTCGACTACCTGCGCGGCCAGGCGCAGCCCGAGGGACGGCAACTGCTGGATATTGCCGCACTGGTGCACAGCCTGGCCGATGATCTGGACAATCCGCAGGCACCGTTGCGAGTCAGCGGCGAGGCGCAAGCCATTCATGCCCAGCCGGTTGCACTCAAGCGCTGCCTGAACAACCTGCTGGAAAATGCCCAGCGCTACGGCAACGGCGCGGAAGTGCACATCATCGACAGCCGGGACGAGTGCTGCATCGAGATACACGACCATGGCCCGGGCTTGCCTGACAATCAGCTCGAAGCTGTATTTGCACCGTTCTATCGCATCGATGATTCGCGCAACCGCCAGACCGGCGGCGTGGGATTGGGGTTATCCATCGCCCGCGACATCGCACTGGCACATGGTGGCAGCCTGACACTGCACAATGCGCAGCCAGAGGGGCTGATCGCCACACTGGTGCTGCCGCGACAGCGCCCGCACTGAGCCCTGACCAGCACACCAGCGCGCCCCCCCGTCAGCCGCTTGTTTGACTGTAAAGAGAAGATACAAAACCGACATGCCATGCATACATGGCAGGTGGAAGATGACAAGGCCCGCAAGTCGCCCGGCCCGTACATGACGATCATGTGCGGCACAGGCGCAGCGCCGGATGCGAGAATGGGACACGCATCCTGAGCAGCAGATGAGCCCCGGCCCAAGCCACATGGATAGATGGCGACGCGGTTCGGTGCGGGCCTTCATCTACAGGAGGTTAGTCATGAGCATCAGTGGTGTCTCAAGCAGTAGCACTTATGCCAGCTATGCGACGTCTTCCGCCAGCAACAAGCGCGGCCCCGACTTCAGCAAGCTGTTTTCCGAAATAGATACCGACGGCAGTGGTTCGCTCAATAGCGACGAGCTGCAATCGCTGATCGACAAAGCCCCGCAATCGGGCAGCGGCAGCAGCGTGTCTGCCGCCGACATGCTGAAAAAGCTCGATACCGATGGCGACGGCAGCGTCAGCAAGGACGAGCTGGCCAGCGGGCTGAAAGCCATGCACGACCAGCTGTCCAGCCAGTTCCAGCAAATGCGCATGCAGGCTGGCGGCATGCCGCCGCCCCCGCCGCCGGAGGGCGATGGTGACGGCGACAGCGATGACAGCAGCAGCGTCAGTGCGACCGATGCCACCAGTAGCACCAGCTCGGCCAGTAGCGCATCGAGCAGCAGCAAGCTCGATGAACTGTTCAAGAAGATGGACACCGATGGCGACGGCAGCATCAGCCAGAGCGAGTTCGATACCTTTGCCCAGCAGATGCAGGCACAGGGCCGTCATGGCCATCACCACCATCAGGCCAGCAGCGACTCCTCGTCAACCAGCAGTTATGGCAGCACGAGCGCCAGCAGCAGCACGGACAGCACCAGCAGCAACTCAGGCGATAACCGCCTGGCTTTCATCTCGCGGCTGCTACAGCAATACACCAGCGGTACCAGCAGCACGAGCGACAGCAGCAGCACCAGCAATCAGGTCACGGTGACGGCCTGATCGGCACGCCTGTAGCAATAAAAAAAGCCGGTGCATTGCACCGGCTTTTTTGTCGTCCGCCGCATCATTGATACGGCGGACATCGTGGCGGCTTAACCGATCCACTTGCGTGCATTGCGGAACATGCGCATCCACGGGCCATCCTCGCCCCAGTTTTCCGGGTGCCACGAGTTCTGCACGGTGCGGAACACGCGCTCCGGGTGCGGCATCATGATCGAGAAGCGGCCGTCTGCAGTCGTCACACCGGCAATGCCTTGCGGGCTGCCGTTCGGGTTGGCCGGATAGACCTCGGTCGCCTTGCCGGCGTTGTCCACATAGCGCATGGCAACGATGGCCTGCTTGATGTCGCCTTGCTGGCTGAAGTTGGCAAAACCCTCGCCATGGCTGACCACCACCGGGAACTGGCTACCGGCCATGCCGCCGAAGAACAGCGACGGCGATTGCGGCAGTTCGGCCATCACGAAGCGGGCCTCGAATTGCTCGGACTGGTTGCGGGTGAACTTCGGCCAAGCCTCTGCACCCGGAATGATGCCAGCCAGGTTGGCCATCATCTGGCAACCGTTGCAGACGCCCAAGCCAAAGGTATCCGGGCGGGCAAAGAAGGCTTCGAATTCGGCACGCGCGGTGGCGTTGAACAGGATGCTCTTGGCCCAGCCTTCGCCGGCGCCCAGCACGTCACCGTAACTGAAACCGCCGCAGGCGGCGATGCCACGGAAATCCTTCAGCGACACGCGACCACTGATGATGTCGCTCATGTGCACGTCAACGGCGGCAAAACCGGCGCGATTGAACGCAGCCGCCATTTCCACGTGGCCGTTCACGCCCTGCTCGCGCAGCACTGCCACGCGCGGGCGGTTGTCGCCGGCCTTGGCGATTACGGCGGCAGCCACGTCCTCAGACGGGTCGAAGCTCAGCTTGGCGAACAAGCCCTTGTCGTGTTTGTCATCCAGGCGCGCGTACTCGCTGTCGGCGCAGGCAGGATTGTCGCGCAAGCGCTGGATCTGCCAGCTGGTTTCCGCCCAGGCCTTTTGCAGCGCCACGCGCGATTCATCCAGAATCAGGCGGTTGCGCTTCTTGATCTTCAGCGTGTCATCCTTGTTGACCGAACCGATCACGTGCAGCTCGCTGCGGATGCCGGCATTGGCAAACGCGGCGATCACGGCAGCGGTATTGCTGCGCTTCACCTGCAGCACGGCGCCCAGTTCTTCATTGAACAGCACGCCCATGGCGCGACCGTTCTCGGCGCGGGCGATATCGTCCTCGCTCAGTTCGCCGTCTTCACGGGCACGGCGGCGGCGCTCGATGCACGCTTCGTCGATTTCCAGCGTCACACCGACATGGCTGGCAAACATCATTTCCGCCACGGTGGTGATCAGGCCACCATCACCACGGTCGTGATAAGCCAGAATCTTGCCTTCGGCATTAAGCTTCTGCACGGTCTCGAAGAAAGCCTTCAGGTGCGGCACGCTGACCACATCCGGCGACCACTGGCCCACCTGTTTGTAGACCTGCGCCAGTGCCGAACCACCCAGACGGCATTTGCCATCACCCAGATCGATCAGGAGCAAATCGGTATCGTTGGCGTTGACCAGTTGCGGGGTCAGCGTCTTGCGCACGTCGGTAACCGGGGCAAAGCCCGAAATCACCAGCGACAACGGTGCAGTCACCTGTTTCTTGGCGCCCTGCTCGTCCCACACCGTCTTCATCGACATCGAGTCCTTGCCGACCGGAATCGAAATACCCAGTTCGCGGCACAGGTCGAGGCCGACAGCCTTCACGGTGTCATACAGGTTGGCGTCTTCGCCCGGGTGACCGGCCGGGGCCATCCAGTTGGCGGACAGTTTGATGTCGCCGATCTTGGCGATGGATGCCGCAGCCAGATTGGTCAGCGCCTCGCCCACCGCCATGCGGCCCGAGGCCGGGCCGGAGATCAGCGCCAGCGGGGTGCGCTCGCCCATGGCCATCGCTTCGCCCAGCCAGGTGTCGTAACCCATGGCGGTCACCGCCACGTCGGCCACCGGTACTTGCCACGGGCCAACAAACTGATCGCGTGCGGTATAGCCGCCCACGGTACGATCACCAATGGTGATCAGGAAGTTCTTGCTGGCCACCGCCGGCAGGCGCAGCACGCGGTACAGCGATTCCTTGATTTCCAGCGCCGACGAATCGAACATGGCCAGCTCGGGCTTGATGCGCTGCACGTCGCGCGTCATCTTCGGCGGCTTGCCCAACAGCACGTCCATCGGCATATCAACCGGCTTGTTGCCGAAGTGCGGGTCTTCCACCACCAGTTGCTTGCGATCGGTGGTGCGGCCGATCACCGCGAACGGGCAACGCTCACGCTCGCAGATGGCCTCGAATTGCATCAGGTCGGCCGGGGCGATGCCGAGCACATAGCGCTCTTGCGATTCGTTGGACCAGATTTCCTTGGGGCTCATGCCTTTTTCTTCGATATTGACCTTGCGCAGGTCAAAGATCGCGCCCTGGCCAGCATCGTTCACCAGCTCGGGGAAGGCGTTGGAGATACCGCCCGCGCCCACATCGTGAATCGAGCGGATCGGGTTGTTGTCGCCCAGCTGCCAGCAGCGGTCGATTACTTCCTGCGCACGGCGTTCGATTTCCGGGTTGCCGCGCTGCACCGAGTCAAAATCAAGGTCTGCCGCGTTGGCGCCGGTCGCCATCGACGATGCCGCGCCGCCGCCCATGCCGATCAGCATGCCCGGACCGCCCAGCTGGATCAGCAGGCTACCTTCCGGCAGGCTGTGCTTGCCGACGTGGATGTCGCGGATGTTGCCCAGACCACCGGCCAGCATGATGGGCTTGTGATAACCACGACGCTCGCCGTTGAAGTCTTCCTCAAAGGTACGGAAGTAGCCGGTCAGGTTGGGGCGGCCGAATTCGTTGTTGAATGCGGCGCCGCCGATCGGGCCTTCGATCATGATGTCCAGCGCGCTGGCTATGCGCTCGGGCTTGCCATAGGCAGGGTCTTCCCACGGCTGGATGGCACCGGGGATATTCAGGTTGGAGACGGTAAAACCGGTCAGGCCCGCCTTGGGCTTGGAGCCACGGCCGGTCGCGCCCTCGTCGCGGATTTCACCACCATTGCCGGTGGCCGCGCCCGGGAAGGGCGAAATGGCGGTCGGGTGGTTGTGCGTTTCCACCTTCATCAGGATGTGGGTCTGCTCTTCCTGATATGCATACTGATTGCTACCCGGCTGCGGATAGAAGCGGCCAATCTTGGCGCCCTCAATCACCGACGAGTTGTCGGAATACGCCACCACGGTGCCTTCCGGCGATGCCTTGTGCGATTCGCGGATCATGCCGAACAGGCTGTACGGCTGTGCCTCGCCATCGATGACGTAGCCAGCGTTGAAAATCTTGTGGCGGCAGTGCTCGGAGTTGGCCTGCGCGAACATGGTCAGTTCGACGTCGGTCGGGTTGCGCTGCAGCTTGGTGAAGTTCTCCACCAGATAGTCGATTTCGTCGTCGGACAGCGCCAGGCCGAATTCGACGTTGGCCTTTTCCAGGGCCGGCTTGCCACCCGCCAGCACATCGACAGTGGTGAACGGTGCCGGCTCGAAATGGCGGAACAGCTCCTTGCCGGCATCCAGTGTCTCGAACACCTGCTCGGTCATGCGGTCGTGCACCAGTGCACGCAGTACATTCTTCTCGGCGGTGGACAGCGGCACGCCGCCTTCCTTGCTGGCGTAGACGGCCAGGCCGCGCTCGACACGCGCCACCTGCGGCAAACCACAGTGCTGCGCGATATCGGTGGCCTTGGACGACCAAGGCGAAATGGTGCCCAGGCGCGGCAATACCAGCAGCAGGCTGCCCACATCCTGGCCCGGCTGCGCCGGATCACCGTAATGCAGGATGCGATCCAGCGTTGACTTCCCAGCGTCGTCGAGCGGTGCATTCACTTCCACAAAGTGCCAGTACTCGCCGTACAGCTTGGCAGTGATGCCTTCGGCAGCCAGTGCTGCACGCAGTTTTTCGAGTCGGAAAGCGGAAAGCGCGTTGCCGCCGCGCAAGCTGAGAACGTCTGCCATCAGGGGGTTCCAAAAAATTAGCAGGAAATCAAAGGCGTAATTGTACCGGAAATGGCGCGGCCTCGCGTCGGCTGGCGGCTATCGGTCATTACTTCTACACTGTAGCCGATGCTGCCTGGGTTACAGGCAGCCGAGTCGATCCTATCCGCACGGAGCCAACAACAATGAGTCAACCCGCCGGCGCCCAACTGCAACTCAAGTGGGAATGTATCCAGAACGGTCACGATGGCGACAATTTCATTGCCGAACTGACCCTCACCAACCGCTCCGCTGTTCCGCTGTCCGCCTCCGGCTGGGGGCTGTATTTCAACACCGCGCGCAAGATCCGCCCGGAAAGCGTCACCGGCGGCGTTGCGGTATCTCACGTGAATGGCGACCTGTCGCGCTTCACTCCTACCGCTGATTTCGGCACGCTGCAACCGGGCGAATCGCGCGTGATCCGCTACACCGGCATCTTCTGGGTGATTCAGGAGACTGACGCGCTGCTGGGCTTCTATATCGTCTACAACGACGGTACGCCGAATGCGCGCGCCGAGGCGATTGGCGATCCGCACATCGTGCCGTTCACCCGCCCGGAAGTGCTCAACCGCAACGGCGCCGACAAGGTTGCACCGGTTACCCCGGCCACACGCTATGCCGCCAATGAAAAACTGAGCGTGCTGCCGGCTGCGGAAGTCGGCAAGATTACCCCTACTCCGCTGTCGGCCCAGTTTGGCGGCGGCAGCTATGTGATCGACGCCGGTACCGCCATCGTTTACGGCAGCGATCTGGCCGGCGAAGCGGCGCTGCTGCAATCGATCATTCACGACGTCAGCGGCGTATGGCTGCAACGCGCTGCCAGCGGCAGCGGCATCACGCTGAAGGTCGGTGCGGTCAACACCACCGATACTCTGGCGCCGAACGAAGCCTACGAGCTGGATATCGGCGCAGCCGGCATCGTGATTACTGGCGCTTCGGCGCATGGCGTGTTCAACGGCATCCAGTCGCTGCGCCAGTTGCTGCCGGTCGATGCCTTCACCAACCCGCTGCCGACACTGGCTGTGCCGCACGGCAAGGTCATCGATGCCCCGCGCTTTGCATACCGTGGCGTGCATCTGGACGTGGGCCGCAACTTCTCCAGCAAGGAATCGGTGCTGCGCCTGCTCGATTGCATGGCGCTGTACAAGCTCAACCAGTTCCACTTCCACCTCACCGACGACGAAGGCTGGCGTGTCGAGATTCCGAGCCTGCCGGAGCTGACCGAGATCGGCTCAGGCCGTGGCTTCACCATTACCGAAACCGACAACCTGGTGCCGTGCTTCGGCTCGGGCGCCGAGGTCGAAGGTTCGCACGGCACCGGCTTCTATACCCGTGCCGAGTTTGTCGAAATCCTCAAGTTCGCCACCGCACGCCATATCGAAGTGGTGCCGGAATTCGACGTACCGGGCCACGCCCGCTCGGCCATCAAGGCGATGAACGTGCGTTATGACCGTCTGGTGCAGGCAGGCCAGCAAGCCGAAGCCGAGAAATACCTGCTGATCGACTTCGACGACAAGTCCAAGTACGAATCGGTACAGCTGTGGACCGACAACGTGATCTGCATCGCGCGTGAAGGTGCCTACAACTTCATCGAAACCGTGATCCACGACGTGAAGGACATGTACGCCGAGGCTGGTGCACCGTGGACGACCATGCACACGGGTGGCGATGAAGTCCCGCACGGCGCATGGGAAGGCTCGCCAATCTGCCAGAAGTTCATGAAGGACAACGGCCTGACCAGCATCGTGGAATTGCAGGATCACTTCCTCGCCCGTTATCGCGACATCCTGAAGAAATACGGCCTGACCTTCGGCGGCTGGGAAGAAATCGCGCTGAAGAAAGAAACCATCGAAGGCGTGACCCACCACGGCCCGAACCCCAAGTTCGTCGATGCCAACTTCCGCCCCTACATCTGGAACAACGTGTGGGGCTGGGGCCAGGAAGACTTTGCCTACCAGCTGGCCAACGCCGGCTACAAGGTAGTGCTGTGCAACGTCACCAACCTTTACTTCGACCTCGCCTACGAGAAAGACCCGGCCGAGCCGGGTTACTACTGGGGCGGTTTCATCAACACGCGCAAGGCTTACGAGTTTGTGCCGCTGGATATCTACACCACGGCCACGGTCAACCTGTTCGGCCATGACCTGGGCGATTCGCTCAAGGACAAGGCCCGCCTGACTGCTGAAGGTACCAAGAACGTGATCGGCATCCAGGGTGAGCTGTGGGGCGAAAACCTGCGCGACGCCGGCCGCCTCGAATACCTGGCCATGCCGCGTATCGTGGCACTGGCCGAACGCGCCTGGGCCAAGGACCCGGGCTGGACACAGATCGCCGACAAGGCCGCACGCGATGCAAAGATGGATGCAGACTGGAACCAGTTTGCCAACCGTCTGGGCCAGCGCGAACTGCCGCGTCTGGATGGCTTCCTCGGTGGCTATGGCTACCGCGTGCCGGTGCCGGGCGCCAAGCTCGAAGGCGGCAAGCTGCATGCCAATATCGAATCGCCGGGCTTCGCGCTGCGCTACACCACCGATGGCAGCGAGCCGACGGCCCGCTCGGCCGAGTACACCGGCCCGGTAGCGGTGAGCGGCACGGTGAAGATCGCTGCCTTTACCACCACCAACCGTCGTGGCCGCGTGGTCAGCGTGAGCTGATCCGCCTCCTGCCCGACTTGCAGCAAGCCCCGCTCCGGCGGGGCTTTTTGTTGCCTGCCCGGCCGATGCATTGCCAGCCCGGCGCTTTTCTGCGACAACAGCGCCTTGGCCGGCGGAACGCGGCAAGGAATAAGCGATGTTTGAAGAACTGGAAATCGAAGACCTGATCATAGGCGACGGCAAGACCGCCGTGAAAGGCGCACTGATCACCACCCACTACGACGGCTATCTGGAAGACGGCACGCTGTTTGAATCCAGCCGCACCAAGGGCAAGCCTTTCCAGTGCGTGATCGGCACCCGCCGCGTCATTCAGGGCTGGGATCTGGGCATCATGGGCATGAAGGTGGGCGGCAAGCGCAAACTTTATGTCCCGGCGCACCTCGCCTACGGCGATCGCCAGATCGGCCAGCACATCAAGCCCAACAGCGATCTGGTGTTTGAAATCGAACTACTGGACGTATTGACGCGCGACGACTGAGCCGGCGCCCGCAAAACAACGACACCGATCAGCCCGGGGCCAGCCCCGGCTTGTTGGCGCTGGCGCGCTCCAGCCGCTGGCGCAGCTTGAGCGTCAGCCGGATCACATCGCACAACTTGCGCATGCCGGCATCCTGTGCCATTTGCAGCGGCGTGGTGCCATCGGCATAGGCCGCCAGCGGATCAGCCCCCAGATCAAGCAGCTTGATCGCAGCATCAATCTGACCATTGGCAACCGCCTTGTGCATGGCAGTCCAGCCATCCAGTGTGGTCTGATTCACATAGGCGCCGGCCTCGATCAGGCGCTGGATCACGGCAACATGCCCGCCGCTGGCGGCCTGGATCAGCGGGGTGAAGCCATTGCGGCTGGACGCGTTCACGGCCACCGCCCCGCCGTGTTCGATGAGGATGCGCACCACATCTTCCTGGCCGTGCAAGGCAGCCCAGTGCAAGGGGCCATAGCCGTCACGATCATGCACATCCAGCCTGGCGCCGCGCAGCAACAAGGTTTGCAGCATCGGGCTGTTGCCCTCTGCCGACACGCGCATCAACGGCGTCCAGCCCTGGTCATCCTCGGTTTCCAGCGTCATGCCCGAGCGCAGGTAGAGGTCCATCGCCTGCTGCTGGCCGGTGCTGACGCTCTGGTGAAAGTCCTGCACGGTATGCGCAAAGCCGAGCTGCTCCAGCTCATCCCGCGCGGCAATCAGCTCGTTGGACCAGATGTCCTCGGCCTGGTCCGGCTTGCGGCGCGATTCGTGATACGCCACCGACAGCAGCATCAGCTCGGCACCGATTTCCGGCGGGAAGCCCTGCCGGTCATTGCGATCCATGATCAACAAGTCTTCGAAATAACCGTCGAGCGCGTCCTGCCCCCACATGTCGGCAATTTTCTCGACAATGCGTGGATACTGGGCGGCCAGCTTTTCGGGAAAGCGCTCCTGCCGCCCGATGTCCTGCAGCAGCGCGCGCAAGCGTTGACTCATGGTGAGTGTAAGTAAGAAACTGAATTCAAAAGAAAGTTTTCCCTGCGAGTGTGTCACAGTCAATGCCGCTTGGCGAACCCAGAATCTGCACTGGACAAACCACGCGTCACACATATATTATTGCGCTCCTTGTCGATCTTCCCAAGAGATCGCGCATTTGGTGCTGCCGACATGGTGAAATTGGTAGACACGCTATCTTGAGGGGGTAGTGGCTTAGGCCGTGTGAGTTCGAGTCTCACTGTCGGCACCAGATACAGAAACGCCGGGTTAATCCCGGCGTTTTGCATTTCTGCGGTTTCCCGGCCGCAACGGCTTGGCCTTTGTCGTATGATGGAACAGTGTTCCTCCTGGGTACGCCCCCATGCACGACGCCACCACGATGAACGACGATTTCTCCGACCAGCTGCGCACGGACTGGGAGGCGCGCGGTGAAACGCGCTATCTGGTGAACTGGAAAGTTGCCATCGTCTATCAGGATGCCGACCAGCGCCTGTCGTTTCGCGGCCGTATCTTCGATATCTCCAAAAGCGGCTTCAGCCTGCATTCCGAACACAGCCTGCCGGTTGCAGACCGTGTCACGGTACTGATCTCCATTCCACCCATGGCCACCGGCCAGGCTCCCAAGGTGGTCGAAGTCAAAAGCCGCGTGGTCTATACCGTGCTGTCGGGCGAATTCAACCTGTTCCGCACCGGCGTGCAGTTTGGCGAGTTCAAGGCCGACGGCAAGCAATTCCTCGAGCGCAACCTGGCCGGCCGCAACCCGGCGCCATTCAAGCCAGCCAACAGTTGAGCGCAAGCCAGACAACAAAAAGACCGCCCGAGGGCGGTCTTTTTGTTTGATGCGCCCGATGAATCAGGCCAGCACCAGCTTGTTCAGCCGCTTGACGAATGCGGCCGGGTCTTCCAGCTGTGCGCCTTCGGCCAGCAGAGCCTGATCGAGCAGCAGCTGCGACCAGTCGCCAAAGCGCTCGCCCGCAGCCTCGGCCTTGAGCTTTTGCACCAGCGCGTGCTCCGGATTGATTTCCAGAATCGGCTTGCTGCTGCGCACTTCCTGGCCGGCCGACTTGAGCAGGCGCTCCAGATTGGCGCTCATGTCGTGGTTTTCCACCACCAGGCAGGCCGGACTGTCAGTCAGGCGATGCGTGACACGCACATCCTTCACCTGCTCGCCCAGCGCGCCCTTGATCGCCTCCAGCACATCCTTGAGGTTGTTGGCCGCTTCTTCCTGCTGCTTTTTCTCGGCCTCGTCCTCGAACTGGCTCAGGTCCAGCTCGCCCTTGGCGACCGATTGCAGTTTCCTGCCATCAAACTCGTTCAGGCTGCTCACCAGCCATTCGTCCACGCGATCGGCCAGCAACAATACTTCGATGCCCTTCTTGCGGAAGACCTCAAGGTGCGGGCTGTTCTTGGCCGCCGCGAGCGTATCGGCAGTGATGTAGTAAATCTTGTCCTGGCCTTCTTTCAGTCGGCCCAGATAATCGGCCAGGCCGACCACTTCGCCAGCCGCCTCGTCAGCGGTGGAGGCAAAACGGCACAGACCGGCAATGCGCTCCTTGTTGGCGATGTCTTCGCCCACGCCTTCCTTGATCACCTTGCCGAACTCCTGCCAGAACACCGCGTAGTCGTCGGCACGGTTGTCGCGCAGGTCTTCCAGCAGGCTCAGCACCTTCTTCACGCAACCGGTCTTGATGCTGTCGACATCGCGCGATTGCTGCAGGATTTCGCGGCTGACATTGAGCGGCAGGTCGGCCGAATCGATCACCCCGCGCACAAAGCGCAGGTATTGCGGCATCAGCTTTTCGCTGTCTTCCATGATGAAGACACGCTTCACGTACAGTTTCACGCCATGGCGGCGGTCACGGTCATATAGATCGAACGGCGCGCGCTTGGGCACGAACAGCAGCTCGGTATATTCCTGACGGCCTTCGATGCGGGCATGACTCCACGCCAGCGGGTCTTCAAAGTCATGCGCGACGTGCTTGTAGAATTCCTTGTACTGCTCGTCGCTGATTTCGCTCTTGCTGCGTGTCCACAGCGCGTTGGCCTGGTTGACGGCCTCCAGCTCGGTACTGGGGATTTCCTTGCCTTCGTCATCGTATTCGGCCCGCTTCTGCATCAGGATGGGCAGGCTGATGTGATCCGAATACTTGGTGATGATGCTGCGCAGGCGCCAGTCGTTGAGGAACTCGTCCTCGCCTTCTTTCAGGTGCAGCACGATCTCGGTGCCGCGACCGGCCTTGTCGACCTGCTCCAGCGTGTATTCGCCATCACCGGCCGATTCCCACTGCGTGGCTTCCTTTTCACCCGCACGGCGGGTGGTCAGCGTGACCTTGTCGGCAATGATAAAGGCCGAGTAGAAACCGACGCCAAACTGGCCGATCAGGTGCGAATCCTTGGCCGAATCACCAGTAAGCTGGCTGAAGAACTCTTTGGTGCCCGAGCGCGCGATGGTGCCGATATGCGCCACCACCTCGTCGCGGCTCATGCCGATGCCGTTGTCGGCAATGGTGATGGTGCGCGCATCCTTGTCGAACGACACCTTGATCTGCAGCTCGCCATCACCTTCGTAAAGGTCGGCATGCTGGGTAGCGGCAAAGCGCAGCTTGTCGCACGCGTCGGACGCGTTCGACACCAGCTCGCGCAGGAAAATTTCCTTGTTGGAATACAGCGAGTGAATCATCAACTGCAGCAGTTGCTTCACTTCGGTCTGAAAGCCCAATGTTTCCTTGGACATTGCTTGAATCTCCTGGCATCACTTGTAGACAACATGGCGCTGCGCGCCGGAAGTGGCAATGACATGGGGGCTATGCGGGCAGTTTCAAGACCATGTAATGCACAGGGTTATGCCATGATGCATACCGTCCCTTCGCTTTGGACCGCGCCCATGCGCCCGTTGCTCATCCTCGCACTGCTCGTTGCCACCTGCTCGGTGGCCGCGCCACCGCGCTGCCCCGAGCCAACAATGTCCGATGCCGAGCTGCTGGCCACGGCAACCCAGCCGGGCAAGTTCCAGCGCGATCTGGCTATCTCTTTTGCCAAGGCGCCCACCCTGTTTCAACTGATAGCCCTGCGCGACAGCCCGTGGCGCAACCGTGCACTGCAAGCCATGATCAACTCGCCGCGGGCCGACCTCAATCAATGCGGACTGGAAGGCATCACCCCGCTGCAGCTGGCCATCGGTGGCCGCAATGATGCACTGGCGCGACAGTTGCTGGCTCGCGGCGCTGATCGCTACAAGCAGGATGGCACGATGCACTGGAACGCCATCCAGTTTGCCGCGCTGTTCGAGCGCATCACCCTGCTGCAGGAGTTGGTCCAGCGCCCTGAAGACTGGCTGGTTACCGACGTTCGCCAACAAACGCTGCTGCATATGGCGACTTCGCCGCTGGTCTTTGACGACAACGCCCTGCCGGGTGATGAAGCCTGCCAGTGGCTTGGCGTGCTGGCGCAACACGGTGTACCGGTCAATGCTGCCGCAGAATATGGCGTTACCGCGCTGATGCAAGCGGCGCAGTCTTCCCTGCCGGAACTGGTCCCCTGCCTGCTGGCACTGGGGGCCGATCCACGCATGCATGACAACAAAGGCCGCACGGCAGTGCAATGGGCACTGGTGGCAAAAAAACCTGCCAATGCTGCCATCTTGATGCAGGCCATCGAGGCTGAAACAACTGCGCACGACGGCCTGAACAAGAACTACGTAGAACAATAAGCCACGCACTTTTGTTGTGTAAGGCGCATGACATGCACGCCACGCTTGTTGCACCACAGCAAGCTACCTATAGTAGCCGGAATGCAGTCCATTCGATCCAGGCAGGCCAGTCCATGAAAAAGCGCGTGGTGTTCAACCAGAAAGGTGGCGTCGGCAAGTCCACCATTACCGTGAACCTCGCCGCTGCCGCCGCGCAGGCCGGCAAGCGGGTGCTGGTGATTGATCTGGACCCGCAGGGCAATGCCAGCCGCTATCTGCTGGGCGACGCCGCCACCAGCATAGAGCCACATCTGGGCGGTTTTTTCGACCAGTTGCTCAACTACAGCCTTTACGCCAAGGACAGCGGCGATTTCATCCACGCCACGCCGTTCGACAATCTGTATGTGCTACCGTCGCACCCGTCGATTGCCGAGCAGCAAAACAAGCTGGAAGCGCGCTACAAGATCTACAAGCTGCGCGAGACACTCGCTGAGCTGGAAGACCGCTTCGACGAGGTGTGGATAGACACGCCGCCGGCGCTCAATTTTTTCACGCTGTCGGCACTGATTGCCGCCAGCGGCTGCCTGATTCCCTTCGATTGCGATGCATTCTCGCGCCAGGCCCTGCTGGGGCTGATCGAGCGGGTGGACGAAATCCGCGCCGACCACAACGCAGCGCTCAAGATCGAGGGCATTGTGGTCAACCAGTTTCAGCCACGCGCCAACCTGCCGCAGCGTATGGTGAGCGAATTGCAGGAGCAGGGGCTGCCGGTACTCACCCAGTTTCTGTCTGCATCAGTCAAAATACGCGAATCGCATGAGCGGGCATTGCCCGTGGTGTACATGGACGCCAAGCACAAGCTGGCCAACGAATTTGCCGCCCTCTACGCAGCCTTGCCTGCGTAAGAAAAATCAGGAATTACTACTATACTAGCCATGTTGCAGACTGATCTGGAAAGGACAGCGCCGATGCCGACGCAGAGCGAGCGCGCCCGCGTATTGATCGTGGACGACGAGCCCTTCAATCTGGAAATCCTCAGCGAACACCTGCTGGATGAAGATTATGAAGTTGTCACCGCCGACGACGGCGAAGCGGCCTGGAACGTGCTGGCCAACGACAAAGCCTTCGACGCCATCCTGCTCGACCGCATGATGCCGCGCATGGACGGCATGGCGCTGCTGGCACGCCTGAAGCAGCGCCCCGAGTTCGAGCACGTGCCCATCATCATGCAGACCGCCGTGGGCGCGGCCGAGAACGTGCGCGAGGGCTTGGCCGCCGGTGCGTATTACTATCTGATCAAGCCCTTCCAGCGCGACATGCTGCTGGCCATCGTCGCTGCCGCGGTCAGTTTTCACCGAGAAAAGAAACAGCTCGAAGCGCAAGTCTCCAACCAGGCCTCTAGCTATCGCCTGCTGCAGAGCGGCGAATTCCAGTTTCAGACCCTGGACGAAGCACGCCAGCTCACCCTGCTGCTCTCCAACGCCTGCCCGGACCCGCAAAAAGTCGCACTTGGCCTGTCCGAGCTGCTGGTCAACGCGGTCGAGCATGGCAACCTCGGCATCAGCTACGGTGAGAAAACCCGCTTGCTGCAACTGGGCCGCTGGCACGATGAAGTGAGCGACCGGCTGGGCCACCCCAGCTACGCCAGCCGGCGCGTGTGCGTACGCTTCCGCCGCGACGACAACCATCTGGTATTCGAAATCACCGACGAGGGCAACGGCTTCGACTGGAAGCCCTTCCTCGAATTCTCGCCCGACCGTGCCTTCGACCCCCACGGCCGTGGCATTTCGATGGCACGCATGCTGTCATTCGATCACGTGGAGTATCAGGGCAAGGGCAATCAGGTGGTGGCGCGCGTAAAAGCGAAGTAGCCGCTTCTGCCCAATAAAAAAACCGCCCTGTGGGCGGTTTTTTTATTGTCGGTGGGCCAAGAGGATCAAAACCCAGCCTCTTCCAGCATCTCACGCGTCAGCAGGAACACGAAGCCGTCGCCGCTGGCGGTATCCAGCCACACGAACGGCAGCTCGGGATAGTCCGCTTCCAGCACGTCGCGGTTGTGGCCGATCTCGACCACCAGCACGCCGTTCGGGTTGAGGAAAGTGGTGGCTTTCTCGATGATGCGACGGGTGATGTCGAGGCCGTCCACGCCGCTGCCCAGTGCCATCTGCGGTTCGTGCCGGTACTCCATCGGCAGTTCTTCCATGCTCGGCGCATCGACATAGGGCGGGTTGGATACGATCAGATCATAGGTCTCGCCGGCCAGCGGCTCAAGCAGATCACCATCGATCAGATCGATGCGTTCGCCCAGGTTGTAGTCGGCCACGTTGATTTCGGCCACATCGAGCGCATCCGGGCTCAGGTCCACCGCGTCAACTTCGGCTGCCGGGTAGTGCTCGGCCAGCAGGATGGCCAGGCAGCCCGAGCCGGTGCATAGGTCGAGTGCACGATTGACCAGCTCCGGGTGCTCGATCCAAGGCTCCAGCGCGTCGTTGAACAGCAGCTCGGCAATGAAGGAGCGCGGCACGATGGTGCGCTCGTCGACAAAGAACTTGTATTCGCCCAGCCAGGCCTCGTGAGTGAGGTAGGCTACCGGCACGTGCTCTTCGGCGCGGCGGCGGATGGCCTCCACCACCGCGGCGCGCTCTTCGTCGAGCAGGCGGGCATCCAGGAACGGTTCCAGCTGGTCGATGGGCAGCTTGAGCAGCGACAGCAGCAGGTAGGCAGCCTCGTCAAAGGCGTTGTCGGTGCCGTGGCCGTAGAACAGCTCGGCTTCGCCAAAACGGCTGACGGCAAAGCGCAGGCAGTCACGCAGGGTCACGAGTTGTTGCTGGGCGATATCGTACATGGCAGCCTCCTTGGAACCGGTTTGGGCGCCAGTTTAGCCGATTAACCCTTCAAGGTATGCAGAAACAGGGGCTTGGTGTACATTTCTGCCTTTTCCATCAAGCTGTTGGCGCGTCTCCCCTGATGTTGCGCGCCGCCGGAGTATTGAACGCATGACATTCTCCACACTCGGGCTTGCTCCCGAGGTGCTGCGGGCCGTGGCCGACACCGGTTACGAAAACCCGACCCCGATTCAGGCGCAAGCCATTCCCTTGGTGCTGGCTGGCCGCGACGTGCTCGGCGCGGCGCAAACCGGCACCGGCAAGACGGCTGCCTTCACGCTGCCCATCCTGTCCAAGCTGGCACCGCACGCCAATACCGGCGCATCGCCGGCACGCCACCCGGTGCGCGCACTGGTGCTGACGCCGACGCGCGAACTGGCCGACCAGGTGTTCGACAACGTCAAGGCCTATGGCAAGCATCTGGCTCTGCGCCCGCACGTGGTATTCGGCGGCGTGGACATCAAGGATCAGACCGCTACCCTGCGCGCCGGCGTTGAAGTGCTGGTCGCCACCCCCGGCCGTCTGCTTGATCACGTACAGCAAAAGAACGTGAACCTGTCGCAGGTCGAGATCCTGGTGCTGGACGAAGCCGACCGCATGCTGGACATGGGCTTCATCCTCGACATCAAGAAAATCATCGGCTTGCTGACCAACCGCAAGCAGACGCTGCTGTTCTCGGCCACCTTCTCGCCCGAAATCAAGAAACTCGCCAGCGAGTTCCTGACCAACCCCGCATTAGTGGAAGTGGCACGACAGAACGCCACCAACGAGAACGTCGAGCAATTGCTGCACCCGTGCGAGACCTTCCGCAAGCCGGCACTGCTGGCCCACCTGATTCGCAGCCATGCAATGAGCCAGGTCATCGTGTTCAACCGCACCAAGCAGGGTGCAGACACTGTGGCGCGCGCGCTCAAGCGCGGCGGTTTCGATTGCGAGGCCATCCACGGCGACCGCGACCAGCGCTCGCGCATGGAAACATTGGAGCGCTTCAAGGCCGGCACACTGCAGATTCTGGTTGCCACCGACGTGGCGGCACGCGGTCTGGATATTTCCGAGCTGCCCTTCGTGGTCAACTTCGAGCTGCCCAACAACCCGGAAGACTATGTGCACCGCATCGGCCGCACTGGCCGGGCCGGCGCCAAGGGCGTGGCGATCTCGCTGGTCGATCCGGGTGAGGACAAGCCTTACGCGCTGATCCAGAAGCTGATCAAGAAAGAACTGCCGCTGATCCCGGTGCCCGGTTTTTCGCCCGGTACCGAACCGCTGGCACCACCGCCCCGCCCGGAACGCAGCGAGCGTAATGAGCGTAACGAGCGCAGCCGTGAACATCGCGCCGAGCGCAGCGACCGCCCGGCAGAGCGCTTTGGCCGCCATGAGCGTGCCCAGCGCCAGGACAACAACGAGCATCGCACCTACACCGCCGCACCGCGCGCAGAGCAGGCGCCGCGCCGCGAACGCTCGCGTCCGGATGATCTGGATATCCCGACCATGCCGCTGATCCGCAAGCAACCGCTACAGCAGATCGCCGCCCTCTTCCTGCCGCCGCGCAAGCCGGCCGCGCCGAAAGAGTAAGCAGCGCACATGGTGGACTTCGCCCGCCACTGGACCCGCCGTCTGAATGACGGCTTTCCGGTGCTGGCGGCGATGCAGGTGCAAGTAGAGGGCACCCCCTTTGCCTGGTATCTGACTGCACCGTTTGCCGCCAACCACAACGACCATGGCACTGCCTTTGGTGGCAGCCTGTCGACACTGGCCACCATTGCGGGCTGGATGAGCACCAGTGTGCTGGCCGGCGATGGTTACGATGTGGTGATCCAGACCGGCAACACCGAGTTCATCGCGCCCCTGCGTGACGATCTGTTCGCCCGGCCGCTGCCGGTGGATCAATACACCGCGCAGCGCTTCCTGCAAACGTTAAGCCGCCGCAACAAGGCGCGGCTGTCGGTGCAGGTCACGCTGCTGGACGCGCAAGGAGAAACGGTTGCGCTGTTTTCCGGGCTGTATGTGGCCACTGCCCTGCCAGCCGGCAACCCCTCCGCTACCGCCTGAGCACCGCTCCGGCCATCACTCGCCCAGCAACACCGCCACCACGCGCCGCTCTTCGGCGGTCAGGATATTGAAGGTGCGGCACATCGCGCCGGTATCCATCATGTCGAGGCCGACATGGGCCTCGGCCAGCGCACGCGTGAGCTTGGGGTGCGGAAAGCGGATGCCCTTGCCGGTGCCGAACAATACCATCTCCGGCTTAAGTTCCAGCAGGCAGGCAAAATCGGCCTCGGTGAGGTCTTCAAAGCGTGCCGGGCGCCATTCGCGCACCTCGGTCTGCGTCACGATCACGCTGCCGCGATAGTCAACGCCATTGATCTTGACGAAGCCATCGCCATAGGTGGTGAACTGATTCAGGTGGTCTGCCGAGGTGTGGTGGAGTTTCATGCGCGGGCCTTTTGTTCAGGCCATCATTTTAGCGGAACTGTAACGCTGCCATCACGGTGAGTTTGTCGCGCCGCAGCGGCCATTCTTTCGATAGAATACGAGGTTTCCCTGACGCACCTGGCGCAATCCCGATGGAAGCCATTCTCAAATCCAGCAAGCTCCTCAACGTCTGCTACGAAATCCGTGGCCCGGTGCCCGAGCGAGCGCGCCAGATGGAAGAGGACGGCCACCGCATCATCAAGCTGAACATCGGCAACCTGGCCACCTTCGGCTTCGATGCGCCGGAAGAGGTGGTGCAGGACGTGATCCGCAACCTGCCCAATGCGGCCGGCTATGTGGACAGCAAGGGCCTGTTCCAGGCCCGCAAGGCCGTCATGCACTACACGCAGGAAAAAAAGATTGCCGATGTGACGGTGGATGACATCTATATCGGCAATGGCGCGTCCGAGCTGATCGTGATGGCCATGCAGGGCCTGCTGAACAATGGCGACGAAGTGCTGGTGCCGGCGCCCGATTACCCGCTGTGGACTGCAGCGGTCAGCCTGGCCGGCGGCAAGCCGCGCCACTATATCTGCGACGAAAGCAATGGCTGGCTGCCGGCGCTGGACGATATCCGCGCCAAGATCACCGAGCGCACCAAGGCCATCGTCATCATCAACCCGAACAACCCGACCGGCGCGCTGTACCCGGATGACGTGCTGAAAGAGCTGGTCGAGATCGCCCGCCAGCACCAGCTCATCGTCTACGCCGACGAAATCTACGACAAGGTGCTGTACGACGGCGCCACGCATACCTCGATCGCCTCGCTGGCCGACGACCTGCTGTTCGTTACCTTCAACGGCCTGTCCAAGAACTACCGCGCCTGTGGCTACCGTGCCGGCTGGATGGTGGTGTCGGGCAACAAGAAGATCGCGCGCGATTACATCGACGGTCTCAACATCCTGTCCACCATGCGCTTGTGTGCCAACGTGCCGGCGCAATACGCCATCCAGACCGCGCTGGGCGGCTATCAGAGCATCAACGATCTGGTGGCGCCGGGTGGCCGGCTGGCGCGCCAGCGCGATATCGCCTATGACTTCCTCACCAGCGTGCCGGGCATCAGCTGCGTGAAGCCCAAGGCCGCGCTGTACATGTTCCCCAAGCTGGACCCGAAGATTTACCCGGTTACCGATGACCAGCAACTGATGCTGGAATTGCTGCAGGAAGAAAAAGTACTGCTGGTGCAGGGCACCGGCTTCAACTGGCCCACACCGGATCACTTCCGCCTGGTGTTCCTGCCCAACGCCGATGATCTCGACGTGGCACTGGGCCGGCTGGACCGTTTCTTCGCGGCATATCGAAAACGTCACGGTAGCAACTGATACTGGCATTCTGCGCGAGGCGGCCCTGTGGTCCGCCTCGCGCCACGTACAAGCATTGAAATTGAAAGAGAGAGAGCGCAATGAAACCGATCCATGTAGGCATCTGTGGCGTGGGGACTGTAGGTGGCGGCACCGCCACCGTATTGAAACGCAACTGCGAGGAAATCGCCCGCCGCGCCGGCCGTCCCATCGTGGTGCGCGCTGCAGCCAGCCGTGATCTGGCCCGCGCCCGCGCCGCACTGGGCGAAGGCGTCGAGCTGCTCGACGATGCGCTGGCCATTGCCCGTCACCCCGATATCGACATCGTGGTTGAACTGATCGGCGGCACCACCGTTGCCAAGGATGTGGTGCTGGCGGCTATCGAGAACGGCAAACACGTGGTCACCGCCAACAAGAAGCTGATTGCGGAATACGGCAACGAAATCTTTGCCAAGGCGCAAGCCAAGGGCGTGATGGTGGCCTTCGAAGCTGCGGTTGCCGGTGGCATCCCGGTGATCAAGGCGCTGCGCGAGGGCCTGACAGCCAACACTATCGAATGGGTGGCCGGCATCATCAACGGCACCAGCAATTTCATCCTGACCGAAATGCGCGACAAGGGCGCGGCCTTTGCCGACGTGCTGAAAGAAGCACAACGCCTGGGCTATGCCGAAGCCGACCCGACCTTCGACATCGAAGGCCATGACGCGGCACACAAGCTCACCATCATGAGCGCGATTGCCTTCGGCATTCCGGTCCAGTTCGACAAGGCCTATCTGGAAGGCATCAGCAAGCTGGATGCGGCCGACATCAAATACGCGCAAGAGCTGGGCTATCGCATCAAGCTCTTGGGCGTGACCCGCCGCCGCCCGCACGGCATCGAGCTGCGCGTAGCGCCGACGCTGATCCCGGCCAAGCGCCTGATCGCCAATGTGGACGGCGTGATGAACGCCGTGCTGGTGAAGGGCGACGCCGTGGGCGCCACCATGTATTACGGCCCGGGCGCCGGCGCCGAGCCGACGGCCTCGTCGGTGATTGCCGATCTGGTCGACATCACCCGCCTGCACACTGCCGACCCGGAACACCGCGTGCCGCACCTGGCCTTCCAGCCCAGCGCGATGGCTGACTTGCCCATCCTGCCGATCGACGAAGTAGAAACCTGTTACTACCTGCGCCTGAACGCGCAAGACCAGCCTGGTGTGCTGGCCGATGTCACCCGATTGCTGGCCGATGGTGGCATCTCGGTGGACGCCATGCTGCAGAAGGAAGTGACGGACGACGGCCGCGCCGACATCATCATCATCACCCATCTGGCGGTGGAGAAGAACGTCAACGCCGCACTGGCCAAGATCGAGGCACTGGATTCGATCAACGGCAAGGTGGTCAAGCTGCGGCTTGAGCATCTGAACGGCTGATCAGGCAATAGACCCACACGGAGACATGGCAATGCGCAATACACTGAAGGTTGTCCTGACCACAGCACTGCTCGCTGCCATGCCGCTGGCAAGCGCCGCCGGCAAGAGTGCCGATGGCAGCACGCTGGAGATCTATCGCAAGGCGATTTTCGACAGCTGCAGCAAGGATGAAGACCACCAGTTCTCCGAGCTGGGCGGCATCCTGAAGGAATTCGAGCTGCAGATGGACGGCCCCGCGCTATGTACCTGCATGGCGGATCGCTTCGTCGGCGACAAGGTGGTTGCCGCACGGCTGCTGCGCGTCAAGGATGCGGCCGAGGTGGAAACACCCAGGTTCAAGCGCTTTATCGGCGCCAAGATGTTTGCCCAGGCCTTCAACTGCATGGCCGATCAGATGAACAAACAACTGGTTGCCCCCTGATCACCATGGCCGTGCTGGAAATCGCCCATCTGGATGTGATCCCCGCGCAAACTGCAGCTTTCGAAGCGGCCTTTGCGCAGGCACAGGCCATCATCGCCGGCATGCCCGGCTATCTGGGCCACGAGCTGCAACAATGCGTGGAGCGCCCGGCGCACTATGCATTGCTGGTGCGCTGGGACAGCCTGGAGGCACACACGGTCGGTTTCCGCGCCTCGGCGCAATACCAGCAGTGGAAAGCACTGCTGCACCATTTTTATCATCCCTTTCCCACGGTTGAGCATTATCAGCCGGTGAACTTGCAGCGAGCAGAGTAGAACATGCGCTATATCTCCACCCGCGGCGGCATGGCCCCGCAAGCGTTCAGCGACATCCTTCTGGGCGGCCTCGCCCCCGATGGCGGCCTGTCGATCCCCGAGACCTATCCGCAGTTCGATCTGGCGCAACTGCAGGCACTGGCCGGCCTCAACTACCGCGATCTGGCCTTTGCCGTCATCAGCCGTTTTGTCGATGACATCCCGGCTGCCGATCTCAAGGCACTGATCGACAAGACCTATACGCCTGCCGTGTATTGCAACGGCCGCTCCAAGGCGCAATCCGAGCACATTACCCCGCTGATCAAGCTCGACAACACGCTGTTCATCCAGGAACTGTCCAACGGCCCGACGCTGGCCTTCAAGGACATGGCCATGCAATTGCTGGGCAATCTGTTCGAATACGTGTTGAACCAGCGCGGCGAGCAGGTCAACATTGTGGGCGCCACCTCGGGCGATACCGGCTCGGCCGCCGAATATGCCATGCGCGGCAAGCACGGCGTGAACGTGTTCATGCTCAGCCCCTACGGCAAGATGAGCCCGTTCCAGCGTGCGCAGATGTTCAGCCTGCAGGATGCCAACATCTTCAACCTGTCGGTGAAGGGCTTCTTCGACGCCTGCCAGGACATCGTCAAGGCCATCAACAACGACGCAGCCTTCAAGGCCCAGTACAAGATCGGCGCGGTCAACTCGATCAACTGGGGCCGCATCGTTGCGCAGGTGGTGTACTACTTCAAGGGCTACTTCTCCGCCGCCAAAACCGTGGGCGACCCGGTGGACTTCGTCGTGCCGTCGGGCAACTTCGGCAACATCTGCGCCGGCCATATCGCGCGCCAGATGGGCCTGCCCATCCGCCGCCTGATCGTTGCCACCAACGAAAACGACGTGCTGGACGAATTCTTCAAGACCGGCGGCTATTTCCCGCGCGGTGTGGACAAGACCTACGAGACCACCAGCCCGTCGATGGACATCAGCAAGGCATCCAACCTCGAGCGCTTCGTGTTCGACCTGGTCGGCCGCGACAGCAACAAGCTGGCCGAACTGTGGCGTTCGGTGGACAAGGGCGAAGGCTTCAAGCTGTCTGAATCCGAGTTCGCGCTGCTGCACGACACCTACGGCTTCCGCTCCGAAGCCAGCACCCACGCCGACCGCATCGCCAGCATCCGCGAAGTATTCGACAAATACGGCGTGCAGATCGACCCGCACACCGCCGACGGCTACAAGGCTGCCAAAGCCCACCGCGACAGCAACGTGGTCACCGTGATCATGGAAACCGCGCTGCCGGCCAAGTTCGAAGACACCATGCGCGAAGCCCTCGGCATCAACCCCGCCCGCCCGGCTGGCTTGGCAGGCCTGGAGCAACTGCCGCAGCGCTTTGATGCGCTGGAAGCCGATGCCGAAGCCATCAAGGCCTATCTGCGCGAGCGGATTGCGGTTTGATTGCTTTGCTCCCCAATAAAAAACCGGCCTGAGGGCCGGTTTTTTATTGGGGATGCCCCACAGGGAAGACCAGCGAAAGACAGACAGGCACTGCTCGCCTGAACAGGACGAGGTCATGGAAGCTAGCTGTGAAGAGTCAAGACGTTGTTTCCTGCGAGTGGGAGACGGGACGCTGGCGTCTTGCAAGCAATCCCATGATGTTGCCGATGCCAGTTGTAGAAATGCGTCCATACGGGCAGGGCCGCCCGGCGTTGCGTCGAGTTCGAATAGGCACACCCATACGCCCATTCGCGCAGGGCTGATTGGATAAAGCGCTCCGCCTTGCCATTGGTCTGCGGCCGGTAGGCCCGCGTGAAGCGCTGGCGGATACCCAACGCTGCGCAGGCATCCCCGAAGGCGTGCGAGTGGAACGCCGGTCCATTGTCAGTGATGACACGCTCTATGGTGACTCCCAGT
>NZ_FWXD01000057.1 GCF_900176275.1 Andreprevotia lacus DSM 23236
TTCGATCCAGTCGGGGTCGATCAGCGTACTGAGTCGATCCAGATTGGTGGGGATCCGGCTCAGGGTATGTGCGAGTTCGTGGTGCAGGGGGGTCATGTAAAAAGAGGACGTGAATCACGTCCTCTTTTTAACTCAATACCAGCGGCTAGCGCTTAACTGACTGGCATTACGCATCGCGCGGGCTTTTTCTATCTGGCTGGCTCATCAGGCAAACAGCTCGGCGTTACTCAGCAAGCTGGCGGCGGCGTCCTTGCCGGACACCAGGAAGTTGCTCACTCCCACTTCCGGCCAAGCGATGGCCAGCGCTGGATCATTCCAGATGATGGCACGCTCGAACTGCGGCGCCCAGAAGTCGGTGGTTTTGTAGAGGAACTCGGCCGAATCGCTGGTGACAACAAAACCATGCGCAAAGCCTTCCGGCACCCATAGCTGGCGCTTGTTCTCGGCGCTCAGCGTCACACCTACCCAGCGGCCAAAGGTCGGCGACGATTTGCGGATGTCGACTGCAACATCAAACACCTCACCGGCGACCACGCGCACCAGTTTGCCCTGGGCCTGCTGGATCTGGTAATGCAGGCCACGCAACACCCCGCGCTGCGAGCGCGAGTGGTTGTCCTGCACGAATTCAACCTGGCGCCCGACTGCCTCGTTGAATTTGGTCTGGTTGAAGCTTTCAAAGAAAAAACCACGATCATCACCGAACACGGTCGGTTCAATGATCTTGACGTCGGGAATGGCGGTATCGATGATTTTCATCAGAACAACTTCTCTTGCATCAAATTAAGCAGATAGCGGCCGTAGCCGGTTTTTTTCAACGGCTCGGCCAGGCGGGTCAGCTGTTCATCGTCGATCCAGCCGGCGCGATAAGCGATTTCCTCCGGGCAGCTCACCTTCAGGCCCTGGCGTGCCTCGATGGTCTGGATAAACTGGCCGGCCTCCAGCAGCGATTCGTGCGTGCCGGTGTCCAGCCATGCGTAGCCACGCCCCATGGTCTGCACATCCAGCTTGCCACGCTGCAGATAGACCGCGTTCAGGTCGGTGATTTCCAGCTCGCCACGTGGCGACGGCTTGATCGACTTGGCGATCTCGACCACGTCGCTATCGTAAAAATACAGACCGGTTACCGCGTAATTGGACTTCGGTTTGGCCGGCTTTTCTTCCAGACTGAGCGCGCGGCCCTGTGCGTCGAATTCGACCACGCCATAGCGCTCCGGGTCATTCACGCGGTAGGCAAATACGGTGGCACCATCCTGCACGGCTGCAGCACGGGCCAGCAGCGGCGCAAAATCGTGGCCATAGAAAATATTGTCGCCCAGCACCAGCGCAGCATTGTCGTCGCCGAGAAATTCCTCGCCAATCAGAAAGGCTTGCGCCAGCCCATCCGGACTGGGTTGCACCGCGTAGTGCAGCGACAGGCCCCACTGGCTGCCATCACCCAGCAATTGCTCAAAGCGCGGCGTGTCCTGCGGGGTGGAAATGATCAGGATATCGCGGATGCCCGCCAGCATCAGCGTGCTGAGCGGGTAATAAATCATCGGCTTGTCGTAGATGGGCAGCAGCTGCTTGGATACGGACAGGGTGGCCGGGTACAGACGGGTGCCCGAGCCCCCGGCCAGAATAATGCCTTTACGCTTCTTCATGGTGTTCTCAGCAAATCAGTTGCATGACGTGCGCCAGCCCCTGCTGCCAGTCAGGCAGGGCCAGGCCGAAGGTGCTGCGCAGCTTGTCGGTGGACAGGCAGGAATTGGCCGGGCGTGGTGCCGGCAGCGGGTAAGCGCTGGTCGGGATCGGCTGAATGGCATCGACGCTCAGCTTGAGCACCGCGCCGCGTGCCTGCGCCGCAGTCACGACTGCCTGTGCATATTCATACCAGCTGGTGCTGCCGGCAGCCACCAGATGGTAAAGACCAAACGGGAAATCCGCCGGCGCGTTGCGATGCAGGTACTGCGCCAATACCTGTGCCGTAACATCGGCCAGCAGCATGGCGCCGGTTGGCGCACCACGCTGGTCGGCCACGATTTTCAGCTCTTCGCGCTCACGTCCAAGCCGCAGGATGGTCTTGGCAAAGTTGCCGCCGTGCGCACCGAACACCCAGCTGGTGCGGAAAATCAGGTGGCGGCAACCGCTGGCGCGGATGGCATCCTCCCCCGCCAGCTTGGTCTTGCCATAGACGGACTGCGGGTTCGGCCGGTCCGCCTCGGTGTACCAGCCCGGCTGGCTACCGTCGAACACGTAATCGGTGGAGTAATGCACCAGCAGCGCCTGATGCGCGCGCGCCCATTCGGCCAGCACCTGCGGGGCATCGGCATTGATGAGCTGCGCCAGCGCCGGCTCGCTCTCTGCCTTGTCGACCGCGGTATGTGCCGCCGGGTTGACGATGATGTCGGGCTGCACCCGGTCCAGCAATGCGCGCACAGCAACAGCATCGGTCAGATCGCACTCTTCGCGGTCCACCGCAACCACCTTGCCCAGCACCGCCAGGCTGCGCTGCAGCTCGAAGCCCACCTGACCATGCCGACCGGTAACGAGGATGGTCTTCATGTCACGCTCCATACTGCTGGCTGATCCATTCGCGGTAAGCACCACTGGTGATGTTGCTCACCCATTGCAGGTTGTCCAGATACCAGCTGATGGTTTTGCGGATGCCGCTCTCGAAGGTTTCGGCCGGCTTCCAGCCCAGTTCGCGCTCCAGCTTGCGCGCATCGATGGCGTAGCGGCGATCATGGCCGGGTCTATCCTGCACAAAGGTGATCTGCGTGCGGTAGGACTGGCCGTCGCCGCGCGGCTGCAGCTCATCCAGCAGCGCACAGATGGTGTGCACCACATCCAGATTGGGCTTTTCGTTCCAGCCGCCCACGTTGTAGGTCTCGCCCACCTTGCCTGCTTCCAGCACGCGGCGGATGGCGCTGCAATGGTCCTTCACGTACAACCAGTCGCGCACCTGCTGGCCATCACCGTAAATGGGCAGCGGCTTGCCGCCCAGCGCATTCTGGATCACCAGCGGAATCAGCTTTTCCGGGAAATGATAGGG
The DNA here is from genome assembly GCF_900176275.1 of Andreprevotia lacus DSM 23236. Taxonomy (GTDB): domain Bacteria; phylum Pseudomonadota; class Gammaproteobacteria; order Burkholderiales; family Chitinibacteraceae; genus Andreprevotia; species Andreprevotia lacus. The sequence continues at coordinate 3,032 of NZ_FWXD01000057.1, forward strand.
GCCGTAGTTGTTCGAGCAATTGGTGGTCAGCACCGGCAAGCCATAGGTATGGTGCCACGCGCGCACCAGATGGTCGCTGGCCGCCTTGCTGGCCGAGTACGGGCTGTTCGGCTCGTAGGGATTGGTTTCCGCAAACGGGGCATCATCGGCCGACAGGGTGCCATAGACCTCATCAGTCGATACATGCAGGAAGCGGAACGCGGCCTTCTGTTCGGCCGGCAGCTCGCTCCAATAAGCGCGCACGGCCTCCAGCAGATTGAAGGTGCCGACCACATTGGTCTGGATGAAATCACCCGGGCCATGGATGGAACGGTCTACATGCGATTCGGCGGCGAAATTGACCACGGCACGCGGCTGGTGTTTTGCCAACAGGCTGGCAATCAGCGCACGGTCGCCGATATCGGCGTGAACGAAGACGTGGCGCGCATCGCCATCCAGTGATTTGAGCGTATCAAGATTGCCGGCGTAGGTGAGCTTGTCGACATTGAGCACCGGCTCATCCGAGCCAGCCAGCCAGTCGAGCACAAAATTGCCGCCGATAAAGCCGGCGCCCCCTGTAACCAGAATCATGTTTATTCCTTCTCGATCAAATAAGCCGGCCGGCGATAAATCATCCAGCGCGGCGAGCGAAACCGCGCGATGCTGCGGTACAGCCAGATATACAGCACTGCAAAGCCCAGCAGGGCCAGCTGCAAGGCATGGGTATTGGACCATAGAATCGTCGCAGGAATCACGCCCAGCGACGACAGCAGCCACAGATACGGCGAAGTCATTGAATTGCGCATGGTGCGGTGGTGCGGGTGGCTGCTGCCCACCGCCCAGCGCATCATGCGCTTGTAGATAAGCTGGTGCAGATGCGCCGCATCGGGCAAGCCAACATGATGGCGGCGTTGCATACGGCGGTGGATGGTGAACACGGTCTCCATCACCGGGTAGATCAGCAGTACCGCCGCATACCAGGCGGAAATCTGCGGGTGGCGCTGCACCAGCGCAACCACCAGCGCGGCAATTACGAAGCCATACAGATAGGCACCGCCATCACCAAGGAAAATCAGCCCGCGCGGCCAGTTCCACAGCAAAAAGCCGACGCCGGCACCAATCATGGTCATGGCAACGATGACCACCATGCGATCACCTACCTGCACGCCGACATAGCTGATTGAGCCCAGAATGATCAGCGATACCGCAACCGCCAGGCCGTTATAGCCATCGATCAGATTGATGGCATTGATCATGCCCACCACGGCAAACACGGTAAATGCCGCCGCCAGCCAGCTGTATTGCAGCAAGGCCTGATCAAGCAGTGACACATCAAGCCGGAACACGCCGATACCGCAGCCGAGGAACAGCAGCAAGGCCGACACGGCCATGCAGGCCAAGCGGGTCTTGATCAGGCCAATTTTGAGCAGATCTTCGGCAAAACCGCCGAGAAAACAGGGCAAGGCTGCCACGCACAGCATGGCAATGGCTGGCCACTGGCGAGATGATTCGAGTGCAGCCATCAGCGGCACCGTCAACACCAGCGCGCCACAAATCGCCAGACCACCGATGCGCGGTACGGCGCGTACATGGAATTTCTGTACGCCATCCAGCTCAAAGTCAGCACTCAGATGCTCATGCAGCTTGATATATCGCAACAACAGCAAGCAAAACATGAAGGACAGCAGAAAAGCGATAAAGAAGTAGGCAATGGCCATTCGGTAAGGGCTCCTCAGGGCGCGCCGTGGTGGAGAACCGGCTGCAGTTGCGGTTCAGTGCGCGGGCAAGCGCTCGATATCCGCCTTGCGTGCCTGATCGTGAAACCAGCCCCAGCGGGAGAAATAGCGCATCGCGGAACACAGATGCCAGTAGAGGGGTTTGCCCAAACGATAGGAGCTGCGTGCATGACCATGCGTGATGCGCGCCGCAGGAGCAATTGCCACCTGCCAACCATCACGTCGCCATCTGCGACACAAATCGTAGTCTTCCAGATAGAGGAAGTAGCCTTCGTCAAACCCATGTATCCGTTGCAATGCGTTGCTGCGGCACAGCATACAACAACCCGAAGCAATCGGCACGACCGCCGGACAGGCGAAGTCGAAGTCGCGTAATTCATACCATGGGAATTGCTTTCCAAAAAAGAAAGAACCCAGGGGAAAGCGGCGACCGAACAGAATGCCGGGCGTAGGCATGCGCTTGGCCAGATACTGACGTTGGCCGTCCAGACCAAATACGTCCGGCATTACGGCAGCCAGTTGCGGGTACCGCATCAGGGGGCCCAACAAAGCCATGATAGGGGAAGCCTGCCAGCAAACATCGGGGTTGACGATCAGATGAAATTCCGCAACCGCGCCGATGGTGGCAAAAATGCGATTATGCCCGGCGCCAAAACCCAGATTGCGCCCGGCACTCAGGTAAACCCAGCCGCGCCGCAGCACTTCAGCGCGCAAGGCCGGATCATCACCATTATCGAATATACCAAAAGCCGCCAGACCGGGCTCGGCCTGCAAGCAATCAAACAACGGTAATAGTTCCGTTACCGGCGTGCAATAAACCACCAGCCCGGCGGTAAAACGGCCGGGCTGGGCTGGAATGGCTGCAGTCGCGGCGGCGACGGTCAAAACACGAATTGCGACTTGTCGGACGCGCTATGCAGACGCGGCAGGTTGAATTCAAACAGCTTGGTGTCGCCGAACGCGGCACCGGCACGGGTCACGCGCACCGCCGACATGATGGGCAGCTCGCCCACGATGGCGATCAGGCGGCCACCGTCGGCCAGTTGCTCGCGCAGCACCACCGGCACTTCGGCCACGCTGCCGGTCAGGATGATGGCATCGAACGGCGCGCCCGGGTTGGCAGCAGCCAGGCCATTGCCCTCTTCGATACGCGCATTCTTGATGCCGGCGCGCAGCAGGTTGGCCTCGGCAGCGTGCTTCAGGTCCAGATCGATTTCGACGCCGATCACCTGCTTGGCAAGGCCGGCGGCCAGTGCCACCAGATAGCCGGTGCCTGCACCGACCACCAGCACGCGGTCGCTGGCTTTCAGCTCCACGTCCTGCAGCAGGCGCGCTTCGAGCTTGGGCTCCAGCATGCTGTTGCCGTTGGGCAGCGGCAGCGCAACATCGACGAAGGCCAGCTCTTTCTTGTCGGCCGGCACGAATTCTTCGCGCTTCACGTCGAACAGGCGCTGCAGCACCTTGCTGTCCAGCACGTCCCACGGACGAATCTGCTGTTCAACCATCAAATAACGGGCGCGGTCCCAATCCATGTCTCTGATCCTTGGTGGCGGCCGGCAGCGGCCGGCGTGTCAACTGAATAACTTGCGATTATCCCATAACTTCGGGTAACGTCGATGCACAGTATTTTCGCTAGGGGTTCCGTGCCGGTTTGCCGGCGTGGATGAGAGAGTCCCTCAGCACCTGATCCGGCTCATACCGGCGTAGGGAAGCGAATCTGCAGGGCGTGCTCATGCCCTGCATCCGTTCTCCTGCGCCTTCTACATGCTTTGCAGGAGGCACCATCTTGAACAAATCCGTTGAATTCCGCGCCAGCGACGCCCACGTGGACGAAGCAGCCATCCAGCCCTTGCCCAACTCGCGCAAGGTCTACGTACAGGGTAGCCGGCTCGATCTGCGCGTGCCCATGCGCGAGATCACCCAGACCGACACGCCCACCTCCTTCGGTGGCGAGCAAAACCCGCCCATCTACGTTTACGACTGTTCCGGCCCCTATACCGACCCGCAAGCACGCATCGATGTGCGCAAGGGCTTGGCGCCAATTCGTGCCGGCTGGATCGAAGAGCGTGGTGATACCGAGCTGCTGAGCGGCCTGACCAGCGAATACGGCCGCATGCGCGAGGCCGATGCCAGCCTCGACCCGCTGCGCTTCGAGCTGACGCGCCAGCCGCGCAAGGCCCGTGCCGGCGCCAACGTCACGCAAATGCACTACGCACGTCAGGGCATCATCACGCCCGAGATGGAATACATCGCCATCCGCGAAAACCTGCAGCGCGAGCAATACATGGCATCGCTCAAGGCCATTGGTGCCAAGGGCGAGAAAATGGCCGCCATGATGCTGCGCCAGCACCCCGGCCAATCGTTCGGCGCCAGCATTCCGCAGCTGATCACGCCGGAATTCGTGCGTGACGAAGTGGCGCGCGGCCGCGCCATCATCCCCGCCAACATCAACCACCCCGAAGTCGAGCCGATGATCATTGGCCGCAACTTCCTGGTGAAGATCAACGGCAATATCGGCAACAGCGCCGTCACCTCTTCCATCAACGAGGAAGTGGACAAGATGACCTGGGGTATCCGCTGGGGCGCCGACACCATCATGGACCTGTCCACCGGCAAGAACATCCACGAAACACGCGAATGGATTCTGCGCAATTCGCCGGTGCCGATTGGCACCGTGCCCATCTACCAGGCGTTGGAAAAGGTCAATGGCAAGGCCGAAGACCTGACCTGGGAACTGTTCCGCGACACGCTGATCGAGCAGGCAGAGCAAGGCGTGGACTACTTCACCATCCACGCTGGCGTACTGTTGCGCTATGTACCGATGACGGCCAACCGCATGACCGGCATCGTGTCGCGCGGCGGTTCCATCATGGCCAAGTGGTGTCTGGCGCACCACAAGGAGAATTTCCTCTATACGCACTTCGAGGAAATCTGCGAAATCATGAAGGCCTACGATGTATCGTTCAGCCTGGGCGACGGTCTGCGCCCCGGCAGCGTGTGGGATGCCAACGACGACGCGCAGCTGGGCGAGCTGAAAACACTGGGCGAACTCACCCAGGTGGCATGGCGTCATGACGTGCAAACCATGATCGAAGGCCCCGGCCACGTGCCGATGCAGCTGATCAAGGAAAACATGGACCTGCAGCTGGAATGGTGCGACGAAGCGCCGTTTTACACGCTCGGCCCGCTCACCACCGACATCGCCCCCGGCTATGACCACATCACCAGCGCCATCGGCGCCGCGCAGATCGGCTGGTACGGCACCGCCATGCTCTGCTACGTGACGCCCAAGGAGCACCTCGGCCTACCCAACAAGGACGACGTGAAGGAAGGCATCATCACCTACAAGCTGGCTGCCCATGCCGCCGACCTGGCCAAGGGCCACCCCGGCGCGCAGATCCGCGACAACGCGCTATCCAAGGCCCGCTTCGAGTTTCGCTGGGAAGACCAGTTCAACCTCGGCCTAGACCCCGACCGCGCGCGTGAATTCCACGACGAAACCTTGCCGCAGCAAGGTGCCAAGGTGGCGCACTTCTGTTCGATGTGCGGCCCGCACTTCTGTTCGATGAAAATCACCCAAGACGTGCGCGACTACGCCGAGCAACAAGGCATTGCCGCCGAAGAGGCGCTGCAAAAAGGCATGGAAACCAAGTCGATTGAATTCGTGAAGGCCGGGGCGCAGGTGTATCACAAGGCGTAGGCACCTGTGATGCACATCAAGCAGCCTTAACTACCCGCCGCCAGCATCAAGAATCCGGCAAAGCCGGGGTCTTGATGCTGTTGCAGATGCAGCAGCGGCACTCCCCTGCGCCATACCCCACCCCGGTCACAGTGCAAGGGCCTCGCGTCGCCCGTCTGTGGCACGAAGAGGCCGGCGCATCCGGCCCCTGCTACACCAGACCAGCGGAAGCAAGCAGCGCTCCGTCGGAACGCTCCAACGCCAATCCCTTGATTCCGTTATAATTCCGCCTCTTTACCCCAGCCGTCCAGCCTCATGAGTCTCCCGCTGCATCACCTCGAACTGCTCTCCCCTGCCAAAACGGTCGAAATCGGCCGCGAGGCCATCCTGCACGGGGCGGATGCTGTGTATATCGGCGGGCCGAGCTTTGGCGCGCGGCACAATGCCTGTAACGAGGTGAGCGAGATCGCCCAGCTGGTGCAGTTTGCACACCGCTATCACAGCCGCATTTTCGTCACGCTCAACACCATCCTGCACGATGCCGAGCTGGAGCCGGCGCGCAAGCTGATTCACCAGCTGTACGACGCGGGCGTGGATGCACTGATCGTGCAGGACATGGGTGTGTTGCAGCTCGATATCCCCCCCATCCAGCTGCATGCCAGCACACAGTGCGATATCCGCACGCCGGAAAAAGCACGCTTTCTGGCCGATGCTGGTTTCAGCCAGGTAGTGCTGGCGCGCGAGCTGACGCTGGGCAAGATCGCCAAGGTGCGCGAAACGCTGCCGCTCGATACCACCATCGAGTTCTTCATCCACGGTGCGCTGTGCGTGGCGTATTCCGGCCAGTGCAACATCAGCCATGCAGACAATGGCCGGAGTGCCAACCGCGGCGATTGCTCGCAAGCCTGTCGATTGCCCTATACGCTGACCGACGCCAATGGCGGCGTAGTGGCATTCGACAAGCATCTGCTGTCGATGAAGGACAACGATCAGAGCGCCAATCTTGAGGCGCTGATCGATGCCGGCGTGCGCAGCTTCAAGATCGAGGGCCGCTACAAGGACATGGGTTATGTGAAGAACATCACCGCCCATTACCGCGTGCTGCTGGACGAAATCCTGGAGCGCCGCCCCGAGCTGGCACGCGCCTCCAGCGGCAGTACCGACATCCACTTCACGCCGAACGTGGACAAGAACTTCCATCGCGGCCACACCGATTACTTCGTGAATGGCCGCGAGGATGGCGATATCGGCGCCTTCGATTCGCCCAAGTATGTTGGCGTCGAACTGGGCCACGTCACCCGGATCGGCCCCAAGTGGTTCGAGCTGGAGGCGGCCGAGCCGCTGTCGAACGGCGATGGCCTCAATTACATGAAGAAGCGTGAAGTGGTCGGCCTGCAGGCCAATACGGTGGAAAAGGTCGGCAAGGGCGAGGACGGCACCATCTGGCGCGTGTTCCCCAACGAAACCATGAGCAGCCTGGAAGGGTTGAAAGTGGGCCTGCGCATCAACCGCAACCGCGACCACGCGTGGGAAAAAGCGCTGACACAGAAATCGTCCGACCGCCGCGTGGGCGCGTGGCTGACCCTGGCGGATGATGCCAAGGGGCTGTCACTCACCGTGACCGATGAAGACGGCTGCAGCGCCACCGCGCGCGTGGACATGGCGCTGGAGCCGGCCAAGGATGCCGCCAAGGCCGAAAGCGGCTTGAAGGACAGTCTGGCCAAGCTGGGTAATACCATGTTCATTGCGCACGAAGCCAGACTGGCGCTGTCGCAGCCGTGGTTCGTGCCCGCCTCGACCATCAACGCACTGCGCCGCGATGCCATCGAGCAACTGGAGGCTGCGCGCATTGCCGCCTGGCCACGCCCGGAGCGCAAGGCCGCCGTCGAGCCGCCAGTGGTTTACCCGGAAACCTCGCTGACTTATCTGGCCAACGTGTACAACCAGGCCGCGCGCAATTTCTATACCAGGCACGGTGTGCAGATCATCGCCGCCGCCTACGAGGCACATGAAGAGCCGGGCGAAGTCAGTGTGATGATCACCAAGCACTGCCTGCGCTTTTCGTACAATCTGTGCCCCAAGCAGGCCAAGGGCGTGATCGGCGTGAAGGGCCAGGTGCGCGCCGAGCCGATGACGTTGAAATCGGGCAGCGAAACCTACACCCTCAAGTTCGACTGCAAGCCGTGCGAGATGCACGTGATCGGCAAAATGAAGCCGCACATTTTCAAATCCGCCCCGCCGTCCAACGTGCCAGTGCAGACCATCAGCTTTTACAAGGCTCGCCCGCAGTAAGCGCCGCCAACAAAACCCTGCTGGCGGCGTTACGCTCACTTGCCGTACGCCTTGTACTGTCTGCGTTTCGCGTGCCTTGCCAGCACCGCTACACTGGGTTTTGTTAGC
>NZ_FWXD01000052.1 GCF_900176275.1 Andreprevotia lacus DSM 23236
ATCGACAACGGCGAGGCGCAGCGGGAATTTGACCGCTGGCGCCTGACATACAACACGGTGCGGCCCCATGAGGCCCTGGGGATGGCGACGCCGATCACACGCTATCGTACGAGTGAGATCGCTTACCCCGAGGTCCTGCCGCAGCCGGAATACCTGGCCAGCGACAAGACCTACAAGGTGGATAAGGCGGCGCTGATTACCTTCCAGGGGCAGCGCTTCAAGATCGGCCGTGCCTTCATTGGCCAACGCATTGGACTACGGCCCACCTTGATGGATGGGGTCTGGACGGTCTGGTTCAGCCGCTTCGAAATTGGGACAATTGACATGCGCACCACAGGTGCTGGGATGACAAGAAGTGTTACCCATGTCCCCGAACACCTGTGACCCATGTCTCCGGTCTATACACGAGGGCGGGGGGCGCGGAATCAAACGGATGAGAGCCGCTGCTTCACCTTTAGCAACCGGTGAGCACCCGGCTTTGCCGGGTGATTGATGCCGGTTTATCCCCGGATGACGGCTGTGGATGCATAACAGGCTCTCAACATGCCAACCAGTCCGGCAGTACTTCAAGCAGGTAATCGACCAAGCTGTGCAGCTTGGGGCGCGGGCGAACGTCCGGCAGGTAGACCAGATTGCATGGCAAGGGTGCCGGCCAGTAGTCCGGCAGCACCGGCAGCAGCGCCCCGGCGGCCAGATCGGCCCGCAGCAACACCAGCGGTTGCCGCGTGATACCCGCCCCTTGCAGCGCCAGTTGCCGCAGCGCCTGACTGTCATTGCAGGCCAGCCTGCTGCGGGTCGGCCACTGATTGCCATCACGGTCAGTAATGCTGGTCCAGCCCTGCCGCTCGCTCCACAAGCGGTGTGTCAGGCAGTGGTGCTCGGCCAGCTCGGCCGGATGCGCCGGCGTACCGTATCTGGCCAGATAATCGGGTGACGCCGCCAGCGCAAGCTGGTGGGGCGGCAACGCTTTGGCCACCAGCCCTTCATCGCGCAGCGGGCCGACGCGCACGGCCAGGTCGAAGTTGTCGCCGATCAGGTCAACCATGCTGTTGCTCAGCAACAGCTCCACCTCCACCTCCGGGTAGCGCGCCAGATACGCGGCCAGGCAAGGCGCAATCACCTGGCTCCCCATCGTGACCGGGGCGCTGACGCGCAACAAACCGCGTGGCTGATGATGCAATGGCTCCAGCGCTGCATCGGCTTGCTGAATCAACTCCAGCACCTGCCGGCAACTGGCGTAGTACTGCTTGCCGGCCTCGGTAATGCTGTGCCGGCGCGTACTGCGTTCGATCAAGCGCAAACCCAGCTGGCTTTCAAGCTGGCGGACATGCTTGCCCACCATGACGGGGGTGATGTCCAGCGTATCTGCAGCAGCACTGAAGCTGCCCGCATCCACCACGGCGGCAAAAACCTGCATGCAGCGCAATTTGTCCACATTACTAACCAATGGTTATGAATGTCGAAATTGTATTCATATTTATTCAAAAACTGTTCGCAATAACAATGTGCGCATCAGCAACCGGGCCTCAACAGTGAGCCCGACCTGCATCAGCAACGGTTTCCATTCCCCATCCGCCAGGAGAGGTCCCATGACCATTCAGCAACTGATCGCACAACGTCGTTCCTGCAACCACTTCGACCCGGACCGCCCGCTGGATGCCGCCAGCCTGCGCTCGCTGGTGGCACTGGCCACCAAGGCCCCCAGTGCCTACAACAGCCAGAACTGGCGCTTCATCGCACTGCAGACGCCGGAGGCCAAGGCACGCCTGCTGCCGCAGGCCTATGGGCAACGCAAGGTCGTGGATGCTTCGGTCACCTTCATCATCTGCGGCCGGCTGGCACCGCACCGCGAGTTGCACCACACGCTGCAGGCCACGGTGGATGCCGGCCTGTTTGACGAAGCACTGCGCCAGAGCATGGTGGACTATGCCACTCAGGGTTATGACAACAATCCACAAGGCCAGCGCGACGAGGCGATCCGTTCTGCCTCGCTGGCCGCAATGACACTGATGCTTGCCGCTGAAGGCATGGGGCTGGCCAGCTGCCCGCTGAGCGGCTTTGATGCCGCCGGGGTGGCGGCAGAATTCGCGCTGGACGCCCACGACGTGCCGGTAATACTGGTCACCGTGGGGCATGACGCCGGTGGCAACTGGCCGCAGAAACCGCGCAAGCCACTGGATACGGTGCTGGCCGTACTCTGAAGCGGCCGTCACACCGCGGCTCTGGCGCCCCTGCCAGACCGGGCTTGAACCTCGCGGCCCGCCGCCCCGGCAGCGGCCGCAATACCATTCCCTTTGCGCAGGCGTGACCAGCACGGCACGCCTGCTGCTGTCCAGCCGTTAACCGGCATTGAATTTGCTGCATCCGCCACCATATGCTGCACTCGTAGAACGCCAACGGAACCGATCATGAGTGTCCCCCACCTGACTACCGCGCTATCCGGCCCCCTGCTCGATCTGGAGCGCAAGATTCTCGACGCCCAATCGGACATCGAGCACTGGTTCCGCAATCAGTGGCAGGAGCACACACCGCCGTTCTATGGCTCGGTGGACCTGCGCAATGCGGGCTACAAGCTGGCGCCGGTGGACATGAACCTCTATCCGGGCGGCTTCAACAACCTGAACCCCGAATTCCATCCACTGGCCGTACAGGCTGCGATGAGCGCGGCGGAAAGCTTCTGTCCGGACGCCCGCCGTCTGTTGCTGATCCCGGAAAACCACACCCGCAACCAGTTTTACCTGCAGAACGTGGCCGCACTGGCGCGCATCCTGCGCCATGCCGGCCTCAAGGTGCGCATCGGCACCGTCAACCCGGATATCACCGAGCCGACCGAATTCGAACTGCCTGATGGCGGCAAACTGCTGCTGGAGCCGGTAGTGCGCCGTGGCAAGCGCCTTGGCCTGCCTGATTTCGACCCCTGCGTGGTACTGCTGAACAACGACCTGTCGGCCGGCGTGCCTGATGCCGTGCGCGATATCGAGCAAACCGTGCTGCCGCCGCTGCACGCTGGCTGGTACATGCGCCGCAAGACCAATCACTTTGCCGCCTATGACAAGGTAGTCAACGAATTCGCCAAACTGATCGGCATCGACCCGTGGGTAATCAACCCCTACTTTGCCAAAGTGGGCGGGCTGGACTTCCACGAGCGCACCGGCGAGGAAAAGCTGGCCGCCACCGTGGACGACATGCTGGCGCGCATCCGCGCCAAATATGCCGAGTACGGCATAAACCAGACGCCGTTCGTCATCGTGAAGGCCGATGCCGGCACCTATGGCATGGGCATCATGAGCGTGAAGTCGGGCGAAGAGCTGATCGGCCTCAACCGCAAGCAGCGCAACAAGATGTCGGTGGTGAAGGAAGGGCTGGAAGTGCACGACGTGATCGTGCAGGAAGGCGTACCGACCTTCGAGAGCATCGACGGCGCGATTGCCGAGCCTGTGGTCTACATGGTAGATCACTTCGTGGTGGGCGGTTTCTACCGCGTACACACCGAACGCGGCATCGACGAGAACCTGAACGCACCCGGCGCCAAGTTCGTGCCGCTGGCGTTTGCCTCGCCGCCCAACACGCCCGAATGCGACGGCAACCCGGATTGCGAAACCAACCGTTTCTACGCCTATGGCGTGATCGCGCGGCTGGCACTGCTGGCCGGCGCGCACGAACTGGAAGCCACCGCCCCGGAACCCGCGCTGGCCATGGCCATCTAAGCCGCTGGAGGCTGCATGAAACTGCTCGTCATTGCCGATCCGCTGGTCAAGTTCAAGATTTACAAGGATTCCACCTACGCCATGCTGGTCGAGGCCAGCCGGCGTGGCTACACCCTCTACACCTGCGAGGCCGACAGCCTGCGCGCAAAGGACGGCGTGGTCGAAGTTCAGGCGCAGTCGTTCGCGCTGAGCGACACGCAGGAATACGGCCAGTGGTTCATCTCCGGCGCGCCGCAAACGCTGGCGCTGCGCGACGTTGACGCGGTGGTGATGCGCAAGGACCCGCCGTTCGATCAGCAGTATCTGTACAACACGCACCTGCTGACCCTGGCCGAGGCGCAGGGCGCACGTGTGTTCAACCCCGGCCGCACGCTGCGCGAGTACAACGAGAAACTCGCCATCCTCAAGCACCCGGAATTCATCGCGCCCACCCTGGTGACGCAGCAGGAAGACGATCTGCGTGCCTTTCTGGCCGAGCACGGCGACATCATCCTCAAGCCGCTGGACGGCATGGGCGGCATGGGCATTTTCCGCGTGCGCAGCGATGACCCGAATGTGGGCAGCATCATCGAAACCCTCACCGCCAACGGTAGCCAGACCATCATGGCGCAGCGCTACCTGCCCGCCATCAAGGAAGGCGACAAGCGCATCCTGCTGATCGACGGCAAGCCGGTGGACTGGTGCCTGGCGCGCATACCCAAGGCGGGTGAAACGCGCGGCAACCTGGCCGCCGGTGGCACCGGCGTAGCCCGCCCGCTGACTGAGCGCGACCGTGCCATCGCCGAAGCGCTTGGCCCCAGGCTGGCCGCCGAAGGGCTGCTATTGGTGGGGCTGGACGTGATCGGCGACAAGGTGACCGAAATCAACGTCACCAGCCCGACCTGCTTCCGCGAAATCACCGCGCAATCGGGCATCGACGTTGCCGCATTGTTCATCGATGCGCTGGAACGCCAGCTTGGCTGAGGGCCAGCCGTGTACCCGACTTCCGCAGTGAGTGCACCGCGCCGCAGCCCGCCCGCCGCGCGGCTTGCGGTGCGTCGTGCATACAGGCGCCCGGGTAGTGCGCTGCGCACCGCGCTGTGTCTGGGCGCCGTGCTGTTGCTGGGCGCCTGCAACCGCGAGCCGCTCTATCAACGCGATGCCCCGGCTTTCGGGCAGCGCATGCAGCTCGCCCTGTGGGGCCTGCAGCCCGACGTGGCCGCACAGCAAGCCGATGCGGTGCTGGCCGAGGTGGCCAGGGCCGAAAGCAAGCTGGGCAACGGCCCCAAATCCGCACTGAGCGCTGCCAATGCCGTACTGGCACGCGGCGAACCCGCCGCACTGGACGACGAACTGCGCGAAGCACTGCAACTGGCGGCCGCGCTGGAGCAGCGCAGCGATGGCCTGTTCACTCCGGCCGGCCCGCGCCGTGCCGTGGCCGCCAGCGATGCCTCGGCGGTCGAAGCCGTGCCGCCGGTCGGCCCGGCCCGGCTGGCCGAGCAGCAATTCGACGGCAACACGCTCAGCGGCGACGTGGCCGGCGCCATCCGGCTGGATGGCTTCAGCCACGGCTGGGCGCTGGACCGCAGTGCCGCCACCTTGCGCCGCCATCGTGCCTTCAACGCGCTGCTGCAGCTGGGCGACGTGGCACTGGCGCAGGGCAAGCGCGGCGAGGCGCCGTGGCGGGTTGCACTGCCCGATCCGTCGGGTGGCACACTGGCCATGCTGGCACTCAAGCCGGGCGAGGCACTGGGTCTGGCCGGCGTCAGCCCGGTGATCGACCCGCGCAGCGGCCAGGCCGCGCACAAGACCAGGCTGACCGTCGTGCTCACCCCGCCATCGCTGCAGGCGGCAACGCTGGCACAGGTGGCCGCGCGCACTGCCTTTATCGGCGGGCGGGAAGAGACCATGCTGTACAGCGGCAACTATGGCAGCCGTGAGGCACTGGTGATTGCCACGGACGGCAGTATTTACGTCACCCCGGGCTTGCAACAACGACTGGAATGGAAGAAAAAACCATCTCATCTATACCGTCTGCGCTGACGCTGTTGCAGTCAGCACAAGGCCAACGCCCCCGGCTGGGAAGGCAGGCCGGATTGCGGTATAACTTCATCAATTCATGATACTCAGGCGTCATCAAGACAACGACGCGAAAGGAAAGCCATCCGCATGGTCGGCATCATCATCGTTACCCACGTATCGCTTGGCGACGCGCTCATGTCGTGTGCTCAGCACATCATGGGACGCCCCCTGTCCAACGTGGCGCAACTGGCCGTGAGCAAGGCAGATGACCCGGACAAGGTTGTCGAACGGGCACGCCAGATGATTGCATCGCTCGACGATGGCAGCGGCGTGCTGCTGTTGACCGACATTTACGGCGGCACCCCGTCCAACGTCGCCAACCGGCTGATCGTGCCGGGCAAGGTCGAGGCCGTGGCCGGCGTCAACCTGCCCATGCTGGTGCGCGCGCTGACCTACTGCCATCAACCGCTGGAAACCGTGGTCAGCAAGGCCATTACCGGTGGTCTGGAAGGCGTGCTTTACATGCTGCCGGGCAGCAACGAATAAAACGGAACCAGGATATGCCCAGTCAAGAAGTCGAAATCGTCAACAAACTCGGTCTGCATGCGCGGGCATCGAGCAAGTTCACCCAGCTGGCCAGCCAGTTCCAGTGCGAGGTGTGGATCAGCCGCAACCAGCGCCGCGTGAATGCCAAATCCATCATGGGTGTGATGATGCTGGCTGCCGGCAAGGGCAGCGTCATCACCATCGACACCAGCAATGGCCCGGATGAGGTCGAGGCGCTGGAAGCGCTGAAAGCACTGGTGGCAGACAAGTTCGGCGAGGGCGAGTAAGCCCCGGCCGGCCCCGGGGCCGGCACAGCAGTCATACATAAAGCGATAAGCCCACAGGGCAACAGGAACGAGGAAGTCGAATGAGTATCTCTCTGCACGGCATCGGTATCGGCGGCGGCATCGCAATCGGCCGCGCGCACCTCGTTTCGCAGGCCGATATCGAAATCGACCATTACATGCTGCACGATGCCGACATCCCGGCCGAGCAGCACCGCTACGATGTGGCCATCCGCCATGCGCGCCAGGAACTGGAGCAGCTGTGGGGCAGCATTCCCGAGAATGCGCCAACCGAGCTGGGCGCCTTTCTCAGCCTGCACATCATGCTGCTCAACGACCACACGCTGTCGCGCGAGCCGCGCGACGTGATCGCCGCGCAGAAATGCAATGCCGAATGGGCGCTGCAGCAGCAACTGGATGTGCTGCTGGCGCAGTTCGACGAAATCGAAGAGGAATACCTGCGCGAGCGCCGTACCGACGTGCTGCAGGTGGCCGAGCGCATTTTCAAGGCATTGGCCGGGCATGATGCGCTGTCGCCGCTGCCAGTACCGCATTCGGGCGATGGCATTCTGGTGGCGCACGATTTGTCGCCGGCCGACATGGTGCTGTTCAAGGACAGTCACTACGTCGCTTTCGTCACCGATGTGGGCGGCCCGACGTCGCACACCGCCATTCTCGCGCGCAGCCTTGATCTGCCGTCGGTACTGGCGCTGCGCCATGCACGCGCGCTGATCCGCGATGGCGAAACCATCATCGTCGATGGCGTGAACGGCACGGTGATTGTCGACCCGGACGAAGCCACGCTGACTGAATACCGCGCCCGCCAGGAACAATGGCAGGTAAAGAAGGATGCGCTGCAGGGCATCCTGAAAAAGAAGGCGGTTACGCGCGACGGCACAGAAATCGAGCTGTTCGCGAATATCGAACTGCCCGAGGACAGCGAGCAGGCGCTGGCCAACGGCGCCAACGGCGTCGGCTTGTTCCGCTCCGAATTCCTGTTCCTGAAAGAAGACGACCTGCCGACCGAGGACGAACAGTTCGAGGCCTACAAGCAGGTGGCGCAGGCCATGGGCAAGAAGCCCACCATCATCCGCACCATAGACCTGGGCAAGGACAAGATCCCCAAGTGGCAGGAAGAGGTGGAAACCCCCAACCCGGCGCTGGGGCTGACCGGCATCCGCCTGTGCCTGGCCGAGCCGCAACTGTTCCGCACCCAGTTGCGCGCGCTGCTGCGCGCATCGGCCTTTGGCAAGATCAAGCTGTTGATTCCCATGCTGTCCAACGTGGGTGAAGTGAAGCAGATCCGCAAGCACCTGAACGAAGTGGCGGCACAGCTCAAGGAAGAAGGTGTGCATTTCGACCAGCAGATCGAGCTGGGTGGCATGATCGAAGTACCGGCCGCAGCGGTGACTGTGGCGTCCTTCCTGGCACAGCTCGATTTCGTCTCGATCGGCACCAATGACCTGATCCAGTACACCCTGGCAGTGGATCGCAACGACGATGCGGTCAACCACCTGTACGACCCGCTGCACCCGGCAGTGATTTCACTGCTGGGCCATGTGATCGACACCGCCAACCGGCTGGAAAAGCCGGTGTCGATGTGCGGCGAAATGGCCGGCGACCCGGCGCTGACCCGCCTGCTGCTGGGGCTGGGACTGCGGCGCTTCTCGATGCTGCCGGCGCAACTGCTCAAGGTAAAACAGCAGGTACTGACCACCGACCTGAGCAAGATACAGCCACTGATCGCCCGCATGCGCGACAGCTACGACACTGAAGAGCTGCGCGAGCTGCTCGGCCAGCTGAACGGCTGACCGTTCGTCGGCTCTCACCAGCTGGCAGGACCACCACTACGGCCCGGATAGCCCGAGAAAGAACGGTGGCATGGTGCTTCAGCCCGGCATCGCCCTTCCGTGCCACTGACGAGCGTCAGCGAGGCCCCTTCGCAGTGGCGGGGGCGGGGGGTGGATTCAAGCGAGAAGAACCGCGGCTTAACTTGCCACCACCGTTGAGAACATGGCTCTGCCGGGTTCTTGATGCCGGCTCGCCCAGTGCAAAGGGCGGCCAGTGCGAACAGGCGCGGGGGCGTCGCACACAAAACCCAGCGCAGCGGTGCTGGCAAGGCGCGCGAAACGCAGACAGTACAAGTGGTACGGCAAGTGAGTGCAACGCAGCCAGCAGGGTTTTGTGTACGACGACACTAGAGCGCTTCCCCACTGTCAGTCAGCAAGCACAATGCCTACAATGGCAGTGACACCGACACTGCCGATGAAAACAGCCACACCCGCCCCTTTCAGCGATATCGAGCGCCTTATCGACGAGGCGCAAGCCTCCTACGCGCCCCGCTGCGAGCAAACGCTGGTGCTGGCGCAGCAGGCGGTCGAGCTTGCACGCAAGGCAGCCTATGCCGAGGGCGAAGCACGTGCCTTGCTGTGGTGGGCCAAGTCCGCCTTCGTACTGTCCGGCTGGCGCGATGCCAAGCCCCTCGTCACCCGCGCCCTCAAGCTGGCGCCGGAGCAAACGGCCGGTGCCTTGCGCGCGCAGTTGCAGCATGTGGTTGCCCAGTGCCACGTCGCGGCTGGCCACCCTGCGCTGGCGCTACAAAGCTGGCTGCAATGCCTGAATGGCGCACTGCAGACCGAATCCGTGGCCACCGTGGTGGAAGCCTGCCTGGGTATAGGCGATCTGTATGTCGTGCACGATGATCGCCAGCAGGCGTTCTACTACCACTCTCTGGCGCATGAGTTCGCGCAGCTGCTGGGCGATGACGACCTGTGCGCCAAGAGCAGCCTGTTCCTCGCCTCAGACCTGATCAAGCTCAAGCGGCTGGATATTGCCAAGAGCGTCCTCTTGGGCACCGAGCAACACCTGATCCTGCCGCTGCGCCGCGACTGGCTGGCCGAGATGTGCAATTACCTGGGTCTGATTTATAGCGAATCGGGCGAGTTCGAGCTGGCCCGCCGGTATCTGGATCGCGCCTACGAGATCAACCTCGAAACAGGCTATTTGTGGGATCAGACCGTGACCTTGTTGTCGCTGGGGCGCATGACGCGCAAGCAGGGCAACGATGCCGAGGCCGAGAACTTCCTCAAGCGCGCGCTGGATGTAGTAATGCGCTTTGGCGCGGCCAACCTCATCATGCAGATCCACGAAGAGCTGTCCAAGCTCTACGAGGCGCGCGGCGACCATGCGCGCGCGGTCATGCACTACATCGGTTTTCACGATCACTACATGCAGATCGCCCGCGAGGGGCTGGCCACGCAGGCCACGCGCAGCTCGGCGCGCCGGCTGGCCAATCTGGAAATCAAGCTGCGGCTGATGTCGTCCGAGCTGGAGGTGCAGCAACTGCGCCAGCAAAGCCAGGCCACCAGCCAGCAGATGAAACAACTGGAAACCGCTGCCTACCGCGACGGGCTGACCGGCATCTACAACCGCCGCACGCTGGATCAACGCCTGCCTGATCTGGTGAAACTGGCGCAGGGCAGCGGCACGCCGCTGGCGATACTGGTGATCGACTTCGATCACTTCAAGCTGATCAACGACAATTTCTCGCACCAGACCGGCGACCGTGTGCTGCAGGAGGGCGCCCTGCTGCTGCAGGAGGGCATACGTGATGCCGACCTCTTGGCCCGCTACGGCGGCGAGGAATTTGCACTGGTCCTGCCCGGCGCCACCCTGCCGGTGGCGGTACAGGTGGCCGAGCGTATCCGCCAGCGGGTGGCCAATTTCGACTGGGACGAGATCGCACCCGGCCTGCGCGTGACGGTCAGCATAGGCTGCGCGCAACTGCGCGCCACCGATACGATCGAATCACTGATCGCGCTAGCCGATCAGGCGCTCTACAGCGCCAAGCGCGGCGGGCGCAACCGCGTGCGTGAAGCAGCGACGGCATGAGGGCGTCCATGGAAAACATCACGCCCACCGAGCTGGCCATGGCCATCGATACGCTGCGCGAGCGCATCGACATGGGCCAGCCGCGCGATGCCGCGCTCGCAAGCGCCGATCAATTGCTGGCGCAGGCGCAAGCGCTGGGCGATGCCGCGCTGGTCGCCCGCACCCAGCGCGAGCGTGCGCGCGCCGCCAGCCTTGGCGGGCGGCCACGCCAGGGCGCGGCCATCATGCAGGAGGCCATTCGCCTGTTGCAGCGCGAGAACCGCCAGGATCTGCTGGCCTGGGCGCACAACGAGCAGGCCGAGATGCATTACCACGCGGGCGACTATCACCAGGCCCTCGATGCCTGGCTGCGCTGCCTGGAACTGGCCGGCGAGCGTGATGAACGCCAGTTCTGCGCGCTGGCCTATATCGGCATCGGCAAGGTGTATTACGCGTTTGATGACTATGCGAACGCGCTGCATTTCCACCGCGCCGCCGAGCAGATTGCCCGGCCGCTGGATCAGCCGCTACTGAGTTGCGGTATCCAGATCAATATTGCCGGCGACGCCTATCGCATGCATGACCACGCCACGGCCATGACCGCGCTGGGTGCTGCCGAGGCATGGCTCGACCAGGGCATCGTGCGCCCGGTCTGGCGCGCGGAAATCGTTTACTACTACGGCTTGATCCATTTCGAGCAAGGCGATCTGGAGCACGCGGAACGCTTCCTGAACGATGCCTACCGCATTTACCGCGATACCAACAACCAGTGGGGCGAGGGGCGCGTGCTGCTGCACTTGGGCCGCACCTACCAGAAACTGGGGCGCCCCAAGGCCGCGCTGGAATGTCTGCAGACCGCCAACCAGATCGGCGAGAGCGCCAATCTGGCACAATTGCGCCTGCAAACCGAGGAGTTGCTGTCACAGTTGTTCCTTGACGTCGGTGACTATCGCCAGGCCTTGGTCCACCACAAGCGCCTGCATGATGCGGTCACGTCGCGCGAACTCAAGCAAGGCGCGCTGCGCCTGCCCAAACAGGTCGTGCAGCAGCTGCGCCAGGTCGACCTGCAACTGCAGCTTGAACGTGTGCGCCTGCAGCAACTGGCCATCCACCCCTCACAACACAATACCTAGTTCATGACCCGTACTACCCTGCCGCTGGACGGTCCCCTGGCCGACTACTGGCTGAGCATTTCGCGCGAACCCGCAGCCATGATCCAATTGCGCACCGCCACCCAAGACCACAGACTGGGCAAGATGCAACTGGCACCCGAGCAAGGGCTGCTGCTGATGTTCCTGCTGCGGCTGATCGGCGCACAGCGCTATCTGGAAGTCGGCACCTTTACCGGCTACAGCGCGCTGGCTGCGGCGCTGGCCATGGGCGAAACCGGCCGGGTGACCGCCTGCGACGTCAGCGACACCTTCACCCGCGTGGCGCGCGAGCACTGGCAGGCGGCCGGGGTGGCCGAACGCATCGCGCTGATCCTGCAACCGGCCCTGCGCACCATGGATGATTTGCTGGCGCACGGTGCGGCAGGCAGCTACGACTGCGTATTCGTCGATGCCGACAAGCCGCCCTACCCCGAATATTACGAGCGTGCACTGCAATTGTTGCGGCCGGGCGGGCTGGTCATCCTCGACAACATGCTGCAGGGCGGCAGTGTGGCCACCGCACAAGATGACGAAGCCCCCGGCATCCGCATCGTGCGCGAACTGAACGAGCAGCTGCGCGATGATGAACGCGTCGAGCATTGCATGCTGCCGCTGGGCGATGGCATGACCTTGCTGCGCAAGCGGTAAGCGCCCGTGATGCATGCGGGGGCGGCTATCTGTGGATGACCGGCATCAACACCCCCAACAAAAAACCCGGCATGGCCTAATGCCAGTCAGTTAAGCGCTAGCCGCTGGTATTGAGTTAAAAAGAGGACGTGATTCACGCCCTCTTTTTACATGACCCCCCTGCACCACGAACTCGCACATACCCTGAGCCGGATCCCCACCAATCTGGATCGACTCAGTACGCTGATCGACCCCGACTGGATCGAACAAGCCCTCTCATCGTCCGGTAAAGCCTCAATCCGCAGGCGCAAGCTGCCAGCTGAACATGTGGTCTGGCTCGTCATCGGCCTTGCCCTGTTTCGTAATCTGCCCATC
>NZ_FWXD01000018.1 GCF_900176275.1 Andreprevotia lacus DSM 23236
CACTCGCACGCCTTCGGGGATGCCTGCGCAGCGTTGGGTATCCGCCAGCGCTTCACGCGGGCCTACCGGCCGCAGACCAATGGCAAGGCGGAGCGCTTTATCCAATCAGCCCTGCGCGAATGGGCGTATGGGTGTGCCTATTCGAACTCGACGCAACGCCGGGCGGCCCTGCCCGTATGGACGCATTTCTACAACTGGCATCGGCAACATCATGGGATTGCTTGCAAGACGCCAGCGTCCCGTCTCCCACTCGCAGGAAACAACGTCTTGACTCTTCACAGCTAGGCAATGGGTAGCACCACCAGTCGCCGTGCCGATGATACTCATGGAAGGCGTCCGTTGCCGGAGTCCAAGCCTGTTGCGAGGCAATCCAGCGCCAAGGCTGTAATCGGACTTCCCCGCCGTTCAGGTCCGCTTCACCCCAAACTAGGCCGTTGCGCCATGGCTCGTCTTCTCGTGACTGAAAGCCCGCCCCGGCCTGAATGGCGAGATAGCCATGTCCGCCACCGTAGCTGGGCTCGCACCAAGCATCGTGCAGGTGGCCGTGCAGGTAGAGCACGTGGTGTTGACCCAGCAGGCTCATGATGGGTTTCTGTTGCTCGGGGCAGAACCAGCCGATCGGGTGGTGGCCGAGGACGATGCGCAATTTTGCCGATTGGATGACATTTAATGCCGTTTCCAGCAGCGGCTTACCAGGGGTGAGTTGGCGCTCGTCCTCCTCGTTCTTGCTGAGCCAGGCAGTGTTGATGCCGACGATGCCGACGTCCTGACCGCGGATCTCTAAACGCTGTGCATATGCACCTTCCGGCTTGGCAAACGCGTCTCTGACGGACGTTAAATCGTTGTCCAGATAGGCCTGGAAGCGGGGTATCAGCATTTCCCTGCGCAGTCTGGCCCCTTCCTCGTTGGGGTCCAAATAATGCGTCCCCGGCTTGGTGATCTCTTCCCGGCTGAAGGCTTGATATTTGGTGCGATCGACATCGTGATTACCCGGCACGATGAAGGTATGTTTCTCGATGTCGCCACCGATCTCTTCTTGCAGTGGCAGGATGAAATCTTGCCAGAAGGTTTCGTACTCACTGGCGAGGCCCCTATTGGCTATATCTCCAGTGATGAACAGCAAATCAGGGACGAATCCTTCGCCCTCTCGTTGGCATACATGGTTGATTATGTAATTGAACATTTTAAGCGTAGCGTAGTCGTCCTTTCCAACGTGGAAGTCGGATAGGTGCAGCCAGCGTATCGTTTTGTCAACCTTGGGCATGCTTACTCTCTGTTTAGATCTGCAGTTGTTGTTGGCACAAAGCCGTGCGCAAATTTCATGGATGATTGCGTACGGTTTGGTAGCTGTTCGTTCATCGGCTCATACCCATTTTATTGCGAAGGCAGCGCCTCGGGCGGCAAAAGCGGTGAAGTAGAGCCAGCCTGAACTACCGCTCTTGGCCGACAGTGGCAACTGTATATGCTTTCGCCATATGACAGCAAGACCACGCTGCAATCGCAGGCAGTGGCTCGCCGGATCTCTGCTTTGGCCGAATACAGCCATACCTGCACAGTGGCATGGCCGGCATCTTTGTTCGAGTTGCTACCTGCGAGGAGGGCTATGACACGAGCGGTATGACGGGCAGTCACGAATGGCTGGATTCTGCATTTATCACGTGCAAGGAGAAATACCATTGCGAGAACTGCGCGCTTGATGCGCACCACGAATACAACAGAGTGAGCAAATGTTGTGCAACTTGGCGTTCAAAACCATGCAATTACGCAAAAACCCCAAGCCAACGCCGGATCAGCCCGGAACGCCTGCGGATTGGCAATCGAACTGAATGCCAGTTTTGCCCGTCCCAGCGCCGGATAGGCCTGCCAGAACCCCTGATTACCACGGAAATCAGGCAACCCCGAGTCCACCCCCATGCCGGCCCCCGCGGTAATCAGCAAGGCATCGGCCCCACGCAAGCAAGCAGCCGCCCGGCGTGCGGCATCGCGCAGGCCGGCATCCGGCAGCAAAGCCGTATCAGGCTGGTTCATGCTGGCTCCAGAGGCGGTCAGACAAAAGAGGATTAAAGCACAAGGCAACGGCAAGCCATCGCAAGATTCACACCCGGCCCGCATTCGACCGGCGCCGCGCTTGCGGGTATACTGTTATTGCTTCACTCGGGGACGCCATGGTTTCGACGGGGGTTTCAAAGCGGGTGGGTGCATGCCGGGGTCTCAGCAGCCCGTAAAACGCTGAAAACAGTTAGTCGCAAACGACGAAACTTACGCTCTAGCTGCTTAATCGCGCTGGACTCTGCACTATCTCTCCCAATGGGTAGGCCAGGTAACTGGCAGCAGAGTCATTAAGTTGGGATCGCTTCCGGTCGGGTCACTTGATCGGGGGTTAAATTCAAGGTGACTCGCCCGAAACAAGCCCGCCGGTCGGCGTGTCGAGGGTTAAATCCAATCGGCCTGGCTAAGCATGTAGAACCCTTCGTGGAGGGCTTTCGGACGCGGGTTCGACTCCCGCCGTCTCCACCACATTCTTGTTCCGGAGAGCTCCGAAACATCTCAAAACCCTCAGAGAATCAACGCTCTGAGGGTTTTTTCATGTCCATACTGTCTCAAAAGAACTTATGGCATCGCAGCGTATTGGGGGTATCTTTAGGGGTACTTTTGTGAGAGTACGGACTAAAATGGCCTGCGTACCCCCAAACCACGCAGGAGGCGCCGCCCATGCCACGCGTTACACGACCGCTAACGGATCCGGAATGCCGAAATGCCAAGCCCGGCGACAAGGATCGGAAACTGTTTGATGGAAGTGGACTATTCCTGCTGGTCAAAGCGAATGGCTCGAAGCTCTGGCGCATGAAGTACAAGCAGCCGGGTAGCGGCAAGGAGTCGTTGCTCTCCTTTGGCCCCTACCCGGAGATCTCGCTAGGTGATGCACGTCGACAGCGGGAAGGGATACGCTCGCAGCTCGCACAAGGCATTGATCCTGCAGAACAACGCAAAATCACCAAAGAGGCTGCAACACTCGCCACCGAAAACTCTTTCGAAACTGTTGCCTTGACATGGTTCGATAAATATCTGAAGGGAAAATCGGAGAGCCATCGTGAACGCACCTTGAATCGCCTCGTTTCCGACATTTTCCCATGGATCGGAAAACGTCCGATCGGCAACATACGGCCGCACGAGCTATTGAGCTGCCTGCGCCGAATTGAAGACCGCGGCGCGATTGAGACTGCACACCGCGTCCGCTGGTCGTGCAGCAAGGTTTTTCGATATGCCATCGCCTGTGGCCTCTGTGATAGCGATCCTGCGGATTTGCTGAAAGAGGCACTTCAGCGCCCGATACAAACTGCATTCCCAACGATTACCGCCCCTCATGAGATTGGGGAACTTCTGCGGGCAATTGATGGCTTGACAGGTTCAGTAGTGGTTCGTATTGCCGCTCGCCTTGCACCAATCACATTTGTCCGACCTGGCGAGCTACGGCAAGCCGAGTGGACAGAGATTGACTTTGAAAAGGCGGAATGGCGGATACCACCGAACAAGATGAAAAGTCGAGTTGTACACATTGTTCCACTATCCCGACAAGCATTGCTTCTACTAGGTGAGATCTATGCGCTAACCGGGAGCGGACGATATGTTTTTCCGTCCGAACGCACACGTGAACGCCCAATGAGTGAGAACACGATAAATGCGGCGCTGCGCCGTCTCGGATATACCAAGGAGCAATTTACCGGCCACAGTTTTCGGAAAATTGCCAGCACACAGTTGAACGAATCACACTTGTGGCACATCGATGCCATCGAAAGGCAACTCGCACATGGGGAGCGGAATGGAATCCGCGCAACTTACAACCATGCCGAATACATGCCGGAGAGAATAAAAATGATGCAGTGGTGGGCTGATCACTTAGATACCCTGCGTGACGAGATCGCCCCAATCTCCTTGCAAAGCTAACTCAGTGCGAGCCTTCACGGGCAAGGCACCCCACCCAAGCATGCGGCAATACGACCACATCAAGTAACATGCCATCTACCAACCTACCGGCAAATGGCTGGCTTCGTATTTCATGATTATTGCCAACCTAAGTTACAGTGCAGCCATGATATTTAGGGAGGATGCAGTCATGGTCAAGCCAAACCACCAATTTGTTCGGATGCGTGATGTGGTGCTGATGCTAGATGTATCGCGAAGCACGATTTACAGATGGATAGATGAGGGGAAATTCCCTTCTCCCGTAAATCTAAGCGAGCGCACAATTGCATTTCGGCAAAAAGATTTGGATGAATGGGCAGCAACTCGCCAATCACAGACCATACGCTAAGTATTTCTGATGCGTGCACAACTTGGCGGCAAAGCTCCTCCCGGCATAGTTGCCAAACTCAGTATCAGCTCTCGCAACTGACGCTCGATCAATGACCTCCTCGCGACCAACCGAGCGGTCGAAGCTAGAGATTTCCGGAAGGTCAGTCAGGAGAAGGCAGCCAAACCCTCCTACTGTTAGCACCCATAACACGCATACGAGTAAACCCCTGCAGCAATGAGCTCCAGCCTACACATAGGCAGTTGAGGGAAGGCAGGGACTCCAAGTCAGCTACAAATCAACATGCACCAAAGTGGGCAGCAGAAAATTGACAGTCGACATGTCGATCGGCCAAGCATATCTTGGCCCCATCTCACCTACACCGGAGTGTCGCATGCCATCCCAATACCTTAGATTCGAAAATTTTTCGAGGGTTTGCTCTCAGCTCAAGAAAAATACTGCATTCAGCGCAGATGGAGTTCTTGGTGAAGCAATGAGAACCCGAAGATTCTCCCGGCACCTAGAAAATCCGCATCCTCCAGAAGTATTGCTTGGTTCGTTCGAACACGCAAAGCAACGCGTCAACACGTATCCACTCAACACAAAAAACTCCAAGGGTCACGCATTAAGAAAGGATGCCAATATACTACTTGGAATTGTTTTTTCCATCCCAAGGCACTGGAAAAATGAGTCTGAAAATAGATTTAAGGAATGGCGAGATAATTCATTGGATTTCTTTAAAAATCTATACGGAAACAGAATCGTTCTTGCAGTGCAACACAATGACGAGAGTCAACCACACATTCATATTTTTGTAGTACCACATGACGGAGAAAAATATGACACCATCAGGCCTGATAATTTTGGCTGCTCAGCAAATACTAAAGTAATTTCGCGATCAGAAAAAAAGGGGAACGTCAAGTCATGGCAATCCCATTACTATGATCATGTAAGTGTCAAATTCGCACTGGACCGATGCGCAGCAATTCCTGGAAAGCATTTGCGCAGGCATGTTTATCTTGACAGATACCATCAAATAATAGCATGCCGAAAGCGTGTGCTATTTTTCATGCAGAATATTTCATCCCTTCTTCACAAGGATGGTTCAAAAATTCCACGGCCATATACCAGCTACCTTTCCAACCATATGAGTATCGCGACTAACTTATGCCAGATAGCCATCCTAGACAAGACAGGAAGACATCTTGACAAATTAATGATGGACATTGAATCCATTCGAGAAAACTACTCCACATCAAGAAGGGAAATAAGTTCGAGCGCCCCGAAAGAAAAAACAATCAAGCAGAACGAAACCACAAATCTGGAATTCGATTATTTAGGAACGTGTATTTCCGACCTCGAAACTGGCTCCATTAAGTTGTGAGAAATATCCAGTGTCAAGCAACAAGATCCGCTAACAAAAAATCTAAGAACCAAATGGCTGGAGACCTTGCCTGACGCTACAAGAAGAGGGCCATCAATCGTTGCAGCTCTTGCTGTCCGTTCAACTCCATTCGCTCCATGGCGGCCATCCTCGATGATCTGCTCCTGCCTTTTTTCGCCACGGCAAACAGGAATTTCTAACCTGTCGAAGCTCAAAATCCGCGGAAGCGGCAGCATGAAAAGTCACGGTTCCGGAAAAGCAGATTGCATTTGCCTTGTAGTTTGTAACAACAGGCACGCGTGTTGAGAAGATTTGCCGGAAGATGGACATTTCTGATGCTCCCCATATTTCAGACGCCAGAAATTCGGCGGCCCTGGGATGACGCCGTCGGTACGGCATGCCGGGGACCACCTCGTGTACCCGCCGAGATCATTCGCCAGTGGTCTGCTAAACTCGCAGCAACAAAACTGGATAGGTTCTTATCGGCGACAGCCGGTCAGCCCATCTCCTTCAAGGCATCAGCAACATGAACGACGTCACCCCCGGCAACGCCCTCTCCGAAAACGAGTTGCTCCACCTCGCCATCGAAGCCAGCAACCGAGAGCGCTACGATTTGTCGATCAGCTATCTCAAGCAGGCTATTGCCGTACCCGGGCCGTTGGCTTCCAAGACGCATTTCCTGCTGGGCACGCAATATGCGCAGATCGGCATGTATGAGGATGCAGAGCGTTTCATGCAGCTGGCGGTGTCGTTCGAACCAGAGTTCGACATCGCGGTGTTCCAGCTCGGGTTGCTGCAACTGACTTCCGGCAAGCCGGATGCGGCCGAGGCCAGCTGGCAGCGGCTGGATTTCCTGCCGGCCGAGCATGGCCTGAATCATTTCCGCCGTGGCATGCTGGCTTTGCAGCGCAATGCCTTGGCCGAGGCCGAGGCCGAATTGCGCGCAGGTCTGGCTACGCCACTGCCCAATGCACCGCTGCTGGCAGAAATGCAGCGCGTCACCGACAACATCGTCAAGATGCGGGCCGAAGCAGGTGAAAGCCCTGCCGAGGGCCAAAACGATGCAGGTGACGAGCACCTGTTCCTGTCGGCATATCGCCACTAATGCCCTGCCCGCAACATTACCATTTGGTTTGATATGACAGAGCAATCCGACACCCTGTCGCGCTATCTGGGTTTTCTGCGCCAGGATCCAGACAACATCGGCCTGCTGTTGCAGGTGGTGGCCCAGTACCGGGCAGCGCGCCAGCCGCAAGAGGCCGAAGCCCTGCTGGATGCGGCATTGAGCAAATGGCCCGGCCATCCCACCTTGTTGCACGAACGTGCCCTGTTGGCCATGGCCAGCGGCGATGCGGCTACGGCCAAGGCCCTGTTTCATCATCTGCAGGAGTCAGGCGCTGATTCACCGGTGCTGCGCTACAACACCGCCTATGCGCACTATCTGCTGGGTGAGTTTGCCGACAGTGCAGCAGAACTGCAGCAGATTGCACCGTCGGCCTATGCCGAGGTGCCGCGTGCGCCGTGCCTGCATGTGCTGGCGCTGCACCATCAAGGCGAGCTGGCCGCCGCGCGTGAATTGGCCGAAGGTTTGCTGGCCACACTGCCGGAAGATGCCGATCTGGCCGGCGCCTTGGCCCTCACCTGCCTGGATGATTCAGACATTGAGCGCGCCAGCCATTGGGCGCAACGCAGTCTGGCCATTGCGCCGGCACAAATCTATGCGCTGACCACTCTGGGCACGCTGGAGCTAGCAACCCAACCGGCCATCGCCGGCCAACACTTCGACCGCGTCTTGGCACACAACCCGCACGACGGGCGGGCTTGGTCCGGTCTGGCGCTGTCCTACCTTGCGCGCGAGCAACTGGATCAGGCTGCAGCGGCGTTCAGTCAGGCCGTCAAATTCATGCCCGGCCATATCGGCACCTGGCATGCCTATGGCTGGCTGCATTTACTGCAACAGCGCATCGACGATGCAGCGCGTTGCTTCCAGGCGGCGTTCGAGCTGGACCACAACTTTGGCGAGAGCCATGGTGCACTGGCCATTATCGCCACCTTGCGCGGCAACACGGCCGAGGCCGATGCCTTGATCAAGCGGGCGCAACGTCTGGCACCGGATGGGATGTCGGTCCGCTTTGTCGCCCTGCTGCAGGCGCAGGCCGGCAATGACCCCACACGTGCGGCAGCAATTGTGCAGGATGCCTTTGGTGCGCTGGGCAATGGCCAGCCGCAGCTACAAGCCCTGATGCAAGGTGCACTGGCGCGCTTTGCGGCCAAGCGGGATCAATAACGTGGCGGCTGCGCTTGGGGTATGGTGATGAGTGTTGATCCGCTCCAGCGCGCCCCGGCCATCCTGGCCCTGCTGCGCCAGCAGCTGCGTACAGCTGGGGCCAGCCCGCGTGGCGCCAAGCAGGTTGCTGGCAAACCCGCGCAAACTTCGGCCCGCAAGAAGAGCGAACAGGAGCTGGAAAAGAAGCTGGTTGCCCGGATCAAATTCATCAAGCCGGATGATCCGCAACGGCAGAAAAAGGCCTTCACTGCTTATATCGAAGCCGCCGTGCTGGCGGAACTGGGTTCAGGCTTGGTCAACGAAGCTGGCTTTCACGACATGATCGACACCATCTGTGCGCAGATGCTGGCTGAACCAGCATTGGCACAGGATATCGCCACGGTGGCGGATCAGTTGCTTGCCACATCGCGCTGATCCTCCCCCATCGCCACACTCAGCATTGTCAGGCCAGTGGCAGATGGCTTGCTTTATTGCGCCGGCAACGGCAATCCGGGCGCAGCGCCCCGCGCGTTTTTAACGATCCGGCTCACTGTGGTGCAACAAAGCGGGAGTAGATCAATTGGCTCACCCCGCACACATCACCATGCCCTGTCGGCCGCACGCATTGCAGCGGCATGCTCGCGCAAGTGGCGTAGTGCACTGCTGTGCAACTGCGAGATGCGACCCTTGCTCAACTGCATCAAATCAGCAATCGCCACAAAATCCATCTGGTGCAGGTAGTGACAACGAATCACAGTCTGCTCTTTATCGGGAAGGCGTTCCAGCAATTGCTGCAAGCAAGTATGTAACTGCTGAAGTTCGTGGTTGCTGTAGTGGGAAGTTGAGACTGCTGCCTCGTTCTCCTGCAGGCACAACGCCTCATTTTCAAGCAGCATGCCAATTGCCAAGCCAATTGCCACTTCAGCGACACGGGCAAATGGATCGCCGGCTTTTCCATCGCCTTCGGCCAACGAAACCACCCGCTCCCTGGCTCGTCGCTGTACAGCGTACTGCCTATTCCTTTCGGTATACCCGGCCAGTTCGTTTTGAATGGTGCCTACGATGCGATACTCGGCATAAGTCGTGAATTGCGCGCCTTGCTCCGGCAGGTATCGATCCACCGCATCAATCAGACCTAACGAAGCCAATTGCACGTATTCGTTAAAATCGACCTCCGCACTTATGCGCTTGGCATATTGCTGTGCGGCCAACATTTTTGCGAATGGCATGTACAGCGTAATCAGCTCTTCACGAACACGGCCATCTGCCTGCTGGCGTCGAGCCCAGAGGTCAGCCTCGACATCTGCCGCAACGCGTTTCCAATCGGGTATTGAGAGTTTGGGCACTTCCAGACTGGCAGATCACGTTGAAATCAGTTGAATGAGCTAAGCAAGGCTCGCACTACGATGTTCCACCCATCAATCATCACAAACATCAGTAGTTTGAGTGGCAGTGAAATCGTAACCGGCGGCACCATCATCATCCCCATCCCCATCAAAATGGCCGAAACGATCAGGTCGATCAGCAGGAATGGCAGGAAAATGACAAAACCGATCCGGAATGCGGTGCGCAATTCCGACAACATGAACGCGGGAATCAGCTGCAAATTACCAATGTCAGCCATGCTGCGTGGTTGCGGACTATGCGAAATCTCGACCAGCAATGCCAAGTCTTCCTCGCGAGTCTGACGAATCATGAAATCACGCAGCGGAGCCATGCCTTTCTCCGCGGCCACAGTTGCGGAGAGTTTGCCAGCCATGTATGGCTGAAAGGCCTCTTCGTTCGCTTTGCTCAGAACCGGCGACATCGTGAACAGCGTCAAGAACAAGGCGAGGCTCATCAAAACCGTGTTTGGCGGTGTTTCCTGCATACCCAGCGCATGGCGCAATAGCGACAAGACGATTACGATGCGCACAAAGCCGGTCATTGATACCAGAATTGCTGGCACCAGGCTCAATACAGTCAGCAACAGTAGCAGCTTGAGCCCTGTCGACGCCTGCTCTGCCCCTGAAGCAGCGACATGGACACCGGGCAGGGTGAGCACATCTGCGGGCAGGGCCATTGCAGGCAGTAGTAGTGCAGCAACGCAAGCCAGAACCGGCAACAATCCAAACCGCTTGTTCATGAATGCTCCACGCTCTGGCGCTCAAGCAGTTGCAAGCCTTGTGGCCCTTCGGCCAGCAACAATTCCTCGCCACGATAGACCACAACCACCAGACTATTGGTTGCCGACACCCGTGTGCGCTGCAGCACACGTAGTACCGCTTTCTGTCCCTTGGCCGCACCAAGTGCAGCAGGCCATCGATGACGCAGCGCCCACGCAGCAGCCAGTGCGATAAGTGCGATGATCAAGAACGCACCCAGCATGCGAGAAAGCAAATCCGCATCTGAAACAGATGCTTGTTTGTAAGGGATTGCCGCCATGGAAGAAGCGACTCCACTGGCCAATGACGCCGGCACTGCAGATCCTGCAGCCCAACTGCAGGCTGCCAGGCCGAGGAGCACGATGGCGAGCAGATAAGCCGGCCGCATCAAACGCTCTGCTGCGGCAGTTCGGTCAGCTGCACACCAAAGCAATCACCAGCGGCGACCAGTTGGCCGCGGGCAACGATTTGGCCATCCAGCAGGATGTCGATCGGATCATCCAGCAATTGCTCAAGCGCCAACACTTCACCTGCCTTCAACGCAGTAAGCTCCCCAACTGACAATTCGACTTCGCCAAGGCGTGCGCTCAAGCGCACCTTGACGTTACGAACGGCCTCCATGCTCGAACCAACCAGCGCATTCTTCGCCTTGGGTTGTGCATGCAGTTCGGGTAAATCTATCAGTTGTGTAATGTCTGCGCCCGTAGCAGCAGCTTGCGATTCGGAACTCAAGATAGGTCTTCCTGAAAGTCAATGATTACTGTATTTCAATGGCACGATGCGCTTGCACTCGGCCTGGATAGGCGGAGAACATTTTTTGCGCGGCAGCATCCTGCACCAACAACGCTTCGTCGAGATGCCGATCAAGCCGGATCACGTCTCCCACGTGCAAACTCTGCAATTGGCCCAAGGTAATCTCGGCGGCCCCCAGCTGAACCTGCAGGCGCAAACGCTGCGGCGCCAGGACCTGATCAAGCGGCACAAGTTCGGAACGCCCGGCTCGAATAGTCGGGGCGGCGATAAGTGCGGAATACACCACGAGTAGTGGCCGCCCCGGAGCAGGCGCCCATGTCATCTGTAATGCGCCAGTCCCCTGTTGCAAGAGCGCATCGGGCAACGCCTCGACATCAGGTTCACGACTGATCAGCCCGGGGTCTGCTTCGCCCACTGCGGCCAATGCCCCCAACAGCGCTTGTACCGCATCTTGGGCAATGCTTCGTGCAATGATGGATTCGGCATGCCGCTCAATCTTTGCTTTCTGTTTGGCCGAGCCAAAGATTTGCCGCTCACACCAATTGGCAAAACCATCAGGGATCTGTATCCAGATGCGCTGGCCAGCGCTACCCTGCCAGCAAGACCAAGGCATGCGTGAAGCGGACCGGGGATCAAGGGCGGTAAGCGCCGCAGAGTCATTCAGCACCACGCCCCAGCCCTTTGCCCATTGTTGCAAGCAAGCATCGACCAGCGCTTGCGCATTGCGCAAGGCGCTATCACCATGCAATCGAAATGGCCGAACGTCCACTTAGCGACCCTTCATTTCCAACAACTGCTGGATCATTTCATTGGCTGCGCTGACCATCTGCGATGAGGCTTGATAGCCACGCTGCATCAGGATCAGATCACTGAACTCCTGCGACAAATCCACATTCGAGATTTCTACCGACGACGTTTTGATGGTCTCTTGACCTTTTCCTGCCACGCCATAACGGACTTGGTCCAGATCAGCGATGGAGAACTGGTTATTGCCTATCTGTTGCAGGCTATCGAAACTATCAAAACGCGCCATGGCCAACTGGAACGGCTTGTCTGTCTGACCGTTTGAATATTTCAGAACAAGCTTGCCTTCCTCATCAAAGCTCTGCCCTGTCACCGTGCCAACACCATAACCATCCTTGGTATTTACGGCCAACGACGAATCAGCCCCCAGCGAATACCCGGTTACATCCGAGCCAAGCTTGAACACGACAGTGGATGCGGTAACCCCCACAGGGCTAAACGTCATTGACACTGAATCACTACCGATAACCGGCAGCGAATTTTTAAATTTCACGTTTCCCGTCGTCGGCGAGGCACCATCCTCGGAAATGGTTACATCCCATTTAACCTCGCCAGTTGCAGCATCCTCTACCTTGTTATTGAACAAGATTTTCAGGACATGTTCCTTGCCCGCGTTGTCGAACACAGAAACATTGTTAATCGTATGATCGCTGTCGCCACTTGAGAGGTTGCCCTTAAAGACAACCGACGCACTCGCCTTCGGTTTGCTGCTGTTCACACCTGCAAGCGAGATTTCCTGGAGCTGACCATTACTGCCAAACCCCATGACTTTCTCACCGCCAACGCGATTAACGAGAATGCCTTGGTCATTGAATTCAAACTGGCCGGCTTTGGTATATGTGATATTGCCGTGCTCATCGCGCAGTACAAAAAAACCGCGCCCGTCGATAGCAACGTCAAGCGGATTACCAGTATTGCGGAAATCGCCGGCAGCAAAATTGAGTGATGTATTCAACGTACTCACCCCTTGAGCATGCTGGTGTGTACCTGTGTTAGCATCCTCGCCCTGATAAAACATATCTGTAAACTGCAGATGCCCAGTCTTGAACCCAGGGGTATTCAGGTTGGTTACGTTGTTGCTGATGGTCTTCAGGCCGCGAGAATAGCTATCGAGACCGGACATACCGATATAAATGGTACCAAGCATGATGTATTCCTCGTTTTTTAGCGGACAGCTGAGATTTGCCCCAGCGTAATGCCAGGAACCAATGTACCGTCTGATTGCTTGATCGTGATCTGCGGATCACCATTGGTAAAGGAGAGGGCGGAAACCACCCCGCTGACTACACCACCATTGCCATTGCTGACATCCACTGTTTTGCCAATCATGCCGATAGTCTGGGTAGTAGATTGAATGCTCAACAACTGGTCTACCTTATTGTTAAGCTGTTGATTTGCCTCAAGCGCAGAAAATTGGGCAATCTGCGCCACAAACTCCTGATTATCCATCGGCTTAAGGGGATCCTGATACTGCAGCTGGGTTAGCAATATCTTGAGCAGGTCCTGCAACCCCAGGCCTGCCCCTTGCAGGTTTGCTGTAGCGGACGAAATGGAACTGGTCGCCATCTTCAGGCTCCTTGCAATCGGTAAAGGCCGTAAAGGCCAGAATGATTCATGTGCATATCGGCCGAGGGCAGCTCACCCTCGCCTGCTTCGCGTCGCACAGGGACATGAGACTCCACAGGAGTCTTCACTGGTTTGCCATTAACCATTACCTGTGACAACACTTGGCCACTGCGCAGCAACTCTTGTTGAATGCGCTGCAATACAGCACCTTGTTGTGCTTCACCCAAGCCGCTGTCGCGCAGCCACAAGCGCACCTGCCCAGCCTCGTCCTCGATCAGGTGCATATGCTGTGGTTTCAGGGAGTCACTTGGCGTCTGCGGCTTTTTCCCGGTTGTTACCGGAGCTTCCTGCGGAACCTCCACGAGCCAGCCATTGCTCATGGGCCCGCCAGCCTGGGCAAGGAATACGTTCCGCCCTGCCAACAACAATGGTGCAATCCCATTCTCTTGCGCTGCCAATACCGGATCCAGCCTCGATGCCAATGCCACAACACCGGCAGCCGTCACCGGCATGGGATTAACCGCCCGGGGTGCCATCTCCAGGCCCGGATCACCTTGCTGAACCTCAGTGGCCGGCTCAGAAATGGCCGCCGATATCTCAGGCTTCGACATTCCCACCACATCAGTACGCCCTGGCACGGCATTTAGCTGTTCTGCAGTCTTCGCCGCCCTAGCCCCTGCGGAGTCGTCAGGACTCGATATTTGGCTAGATGGTTCCAGCCCAAGCTTTTCCTGTGTTTCCTGCAGTCCAGCAGTAAGCATTGAATCTGGCTGCCGATCATGCTGCGCGCCCCCCAGCCGTTGGCCCTGCACGACATAATCAGCAGACATGGCGGGTACGGCCTGATGCAATGCTGTCGCCTGCACAAGCTGGATGCCATCAAGCAAAACCAGATCTGCCTGCTGCATCTGGCGTTGCCAAGCCGCCTGGAAGGAATCCGGCACTTGCTCCCGACCAGACTTCAACGTCTGGTCGAGCTGTTGATTTTCAGAAATTCGCATGATGCCCACCTTGGTAACTGGTCAGCTGCAACCAAGCCTCATCCAGCATATTGGCCTCCTGCTTTTGCAGTTCTTTTGCAAAGGCCGCTGCTTGCTGATCGCGATGCACTTCCAGCCCTTTGAGAAAGCTGTGCCGCTTGCCCAGTTCGGCCAATGCAGCCTCCTTGTCTTCTGTAGCCCGGTCCATTCTTTGTTGTGCAGCGGCATTCTGCCGATCAAGCGAACCCAAATGCCTGAGCCACAGCGCCCTGTGATGAGGGTCGAGCAAAGCATTCTGGCCAGAAGCAGCGCGCACGGCAGCTTCAGCGTGCTGGCAAGCTGCACGGACTGCATTCAGCCTTGCTTCGCATTCCTGCTCATGGTCCACCGCTGCGGCCAAGTGCTGGCGTTGCTCCGAGACCTCCCATTCGGAGAGGCGATGCAAGGCACGCAATGCATATTGAAACTGGCGCGAACTCAATGCAGCCCTCCCTGCAAAATGCCCTGCAACTGGCCGATGACTGCAGCACGTGGCGCATGTTCAGACTTCCCTTGGCGCAAAAAGCGCTGCAAGGCCGGCATCAAAGCCACAGACTGATCAATCTCCGCATTACTGCCTTTGCGATAAGCACCAATCTCGATCATTTCGCGATTACGCTCATAGCAGGCAAGCTGAGCCACGAGTTGTTGCGCCAGCCTGAGCGCATCCTTGTTAGCGAGATCTGGCAGCAGCCGGCTCGTGCTCTGTAGCACGTCAATGGCGGGGAAATGGCCACTTTGTGCCAGCTTCCGGCTCAGCATGATGTGGCCGTCCAGCGTGGCGCGCAGAATGTCCGAGATCGGCTCATTGAAGTCATCACCCTCGACCAGCACCGTGTAGAGCGCAGTGATGCTGCCACCACCATCGGCAGTGCCGCAGCGTTCGCACAGCTCGGGTAGCTCGGTAAATACCGATGGCGTATAACCACGCGCCGTCGGCGGCTCGCCGGCGGCAAGACCGATTTCACGTTTGGCCATGGCAAAACGGGTCACGGAATCCATGGTCAGCATGACCTGCTTGCCCTGGCTGCGGAAATATTCGGCAACCGTAGTTGCTGCATAGGCGGCTCGAGCACGGGCCAGTGCGGGCATATCTGCAGTAGCAACGACAACGACAGAGCGCGCCAGCCCTTCCGGGCCCAATTGCTGCTCGATGAACTCCTTGACCTCACGTCCCCGCTCGCCAATCAATGCGATCACATTGACGTCGGCAACAATGTGCTTGGCGATCATGCCCAGCAAAGTGCTCTTCCCGACACCACTGCCGGCAAAAATGCCGACCCGTTGCCCTTTGCCCAGCGTGAGCACACTATCAATGGCGCGAATCCCCGTCTCGATCACCTGGTCGATACGTGGGCGTTGCAAAGGATTGACGGGCTGCGCGCGCAGCGGCATCGACATCGTGATTTCCGGCGGCGGTAACCCGTCAAACGGCGCACCAAAGGCATCGATTACTCGCCCCAAGAGGGCATCGCCCACACCAATCTCGGGAGACTGCCTCGAGGCCAACACCTCCGATCCGACGGCGATGCCGCGGGTATCGCCGTATGGCATCAACACCAGCCTGTCTTGGTTCAAGCCTACGACTTCCGCACGCACGCGGCGACCATCATTTCGGGAGATGATCTCGCACACTTCCCCGACCGCAGCATCTGGCCCACGGGCTTCGATGCTCAAGCCGGCCAGGCGCGTAACAGCTCCGACCCGCTGATACAGATCAAGCTTGCCTAAGGCATCGAGATAGACCGATTGCGGCGTCGAGGTCATGATGAGGCTCGCTGCACACTCAGAAAAGCGTCGAAAATGCGTTGCAGCTGATTTTCCAGCCGCGCATCCAGTTCGCCCATTGCGGTTTCGACGATGCACCCGCCGCGCTGAACCCGCTCATCGGCACGCCAGATCAGGCCATCGGCAGCATCATCGGTTCCTGCACCTTCAAGCAACTTCAAATCTGCCGGTGCCAGATACACGGTGATCGGCTGGCGCTGATTAACCTGCTTGAGCACCTGTCGCACCACCGCCAGCACACCTTCCACAGTCAGTAGGGTATCCCCGGCAATCTTGCAAATGGCCTCAAAGGCAATCGCGGCTGCCAGATGCTCAACCCGCCGCTGCTCAAGCTGACTTGCCGATTCGATGCGTTGCAGCAGTTGTGCCACCTTTGCGGCCTGCTCGTCTCTAGCCTTGGCAACATCCGCCTCAGCACGGCGCAACCCTTCTGCATGGCCTTGCTCGCTGGCCTTATCACGCAGTTGTTGCAACTCGCAGTCCAACTCGCGACGCATGGCGTCACGCGCTTGGGCGAGCGCTTGTTTGAATTCGGGGGTGTCCTGCACTGACACAGCCTTCACGGGCACCGCATCAGGCACTGTAGGCTTCGCAACCACCGGCGTAGCAGCAGGGAGAACCGGCACAGCAGTTTTCGCAGGCGGCACCACCGGAACAGGCTGGGCAGATGCCGCGGGCGCGGCCTTTCCGCGCCGCCCCAATGCCCGCTTTTCGTCCGAAACGGCAGGTTTGCGGATTATCGGCGCCATGGTTTCCAACCTTGCAGGCGGCTCAACAAGCCACCGTGTTGCCTGGCGCTGGCTGCAACGGGCGCAGCATTTTGCATTGCCGCTTGGGCATGCCGGGCCAGGGAACGCGCCAATGCCTCCGGCACCGCAGCTTCCGCTTCAAGCTGCTGTTGCAACGCATCACGACGAGCGACGTCGAGACCAGCCATCAACTTGGCTTGCCAATCCCATTGGCGCGCACGCAGCAGCATTGCCAAGAGCCAAACCGGCTCTTGCTGCAGCGCAGAAAAAGTACTATCCACCGTCGCGCCCCGACGGCCACCCACAGTTACCAGCGACGAATCAGCAGGGATCCCGAGCGCATGCAACTCATCCAGGTAAGCTGCCAGTTCGGCTCGATGTGCTTCATCCAGCCGTGCCAGTACCCACTCGCGATCAGCAGCAGAAACACCATGCAATGCCAAGGCGGCCTGACGGCTACTCATGCCTTGTCCTCCTCACGCTCAGCCGCAAGCCAGGCATTGACCTTGCCCAGCAGGTGTTCGCGCTCTGCCTCACTCAGACCGGCGGCAACCGAAGGATTGCGCCTGGTGCTCTGCCACAACAAGGCCAGCATGATGATTCCTGCAATGGCACCCAATGCAGCCACAACAGACCAAGGGCGCTGTGCTGTTGGGGGAGTACCTGCCGGTACAACGTCCGAGGGCACTTCACCAGCAGCCGGCGGCACGGCCTGTGGCTGCGATGCCTGCTCGAGCGGATTCATCGTATACAGCGCAACGCGATCCCCACGATCTTCGACCAGCCCGACAGTGTTCGCGACGACACTCTTGAATTGGGCAGCCTCGGCCTCGGACAACGGCTTATCGACCACAACAGCCACGCTGATACGCTCGACCCCACCTGGACCACGCTCGATCTGCTCGGTCTTGCGACCGACCTGATAGTCGTATTCGCTTTGCGTTACCTCGTCGGTATCAACTTGCCCTGCTTTCGGGCGCGTACTCTGACGCTCGCGCAACACCACGCCGGTACCACGCTCCTTGTCTGCCGGCAGGACGTCATCAATGACCTGTTTGCTGGTTTTGTCGTTCAACTGAACATCGACACTGGCAATCGCACGCCCTGCGCCGAAGGTCTTGTCGAGCACTGCGTCAAGTTTCTGGCGCAAATAACCCTCAAGATTGCGCTTGGCCTCGACAACGTCGGCCGACATGGTTTCCCCCGCCAGATCCTTGCGGCCATGTGTCAGCGCAACGCCGTGCTGATCAACAATGGTGACATCAGCCGGTTCGATATCGGCCACCGATGCAGCAACCAGGCGCTGAATGCCCTTGACCTGTTCTGTGCCCAGTTGATGCCCTGGCTTGAGTGTCAGCGTGACAGATGCCTTGGACTGCGCATCCTTGCGTTTGAACAATCCCTGCTCCGACATGGCCAGATGCACTCGTGCAGCCTGGATATCATCGACAGACAGAATGGTGCGGGTGATTTCGCCTTGCAATGCACGTTGGTAGTTCACCTTCTGGGCAAACTCCGTCATGCTGAAATCGCTGTTGTTAAACAGCTCGAAACCCACTGTGCCATGCAGCGGAATATCCTGCCCCATCAGCTGCAGGCGGATCTTGTGCACATTCTCTGCCGGCACGAGGATAGTGCTGCCACCCTGCTCCAGCCGGTATGGCTGCTTCATGCGGTCAAGCGCGCCCACCATGGCAGACGCATCCTGCGCCGACAGCCCGGAGAACAGCACGCCGTCTTCCTGATGCAAAGCCCACCAGACCAGACCCGCCGTCAGCAGCAAAATGGCAAACGCACCAACCATCAGCCCGAAGCGCGCCGCGCGATCGAGCCTGTTCCAGAATTCCTTCACGCTCCGTCTTCCCTTACATCTGCATTCGCATCAGATCCTGATACGTTTCCAATAATCGGTTGCGAACCTGCATGACCAGCTGGACGGACAATTTCGCGTCTTCAAACTGCATCATTACCTGATGCAAATTGCTGGTATCACCCAGCGCCAGCTGCTGCAGACCTTGGTCGGCAACGGCCAGTTTTTCGTTGGTTTGTGCCAGCTGCTGCTCAAACCAAGCAGCAAATCCGGCTTGTGGGCCAGCCGCTGCTGCCACACCGTTTTCGATGCCAACTGGCGCAATCGGTGCAATCGGGGCGATTGCCATCATGGCTTCAATGCTCATGCTCAGCTCCCGATTTCCAGCGCGCGCTGTGCCATGGTCTTGGCAGCATTCATCGCAACAACATTCGCCTCGTACGCGCGCAACGCCGTGGTCATGTTGACCATCTCGGTCAGATGATTGATGGCTGGCATTTCGACATCGCCATCGCTGTTCGCAGCCGGATTACCCGGGTCATGAATCTTGCGTGGCGGCAGGTCCAGGGTTTCGATCCGCGCTTGCGGTGCTTGTGCCAGCAAGGCACCAGCACTGGAAAAATGGCCGGCAAACGATGCGCCTGGGGCAGCAACCACGCGCAGCGGCTGATAAAGCTTGCCATCCACACCACGCGTGGTCTGCATGTTGGCCAGATTGAGGGCCGTCACATCAAGCCGCTGCTTTTCCACCTGCAGACCAGCAGCGCTGATCGCAAATGCGTTCATGTAATTCATCAGCGTTTTCCGTCGTTGATCAGCAA
This sequence comes from Andreprevotia lacus DSM 23236, assembly GCF_900176275.1. Taxonomy (GTDB): domain Bacteria; phylum Pseudomonadota; class Gammaproteobacteria; order Burkholderiales; family Chitinibacteraceae; genus Andreprevotia; species Andreprevotia lacus. Next base: position 19,396 of record NZ_FWXD01000018.1, read on the forward strand.
ATTGAGAATGGCGTAGTGATGCGATACACCCTTGAGCAGAGATTGATAGCGCACGACGTTCTGGCTGAGCTCGGCGGCTTGCAGATCAAGGTTGCCACCGCCTTCCGCCTGCGCAGTGCTGGCTTGTTCCAGCCGCGCGGCTACACCGGCCAGGTCTGACGGGCTGATGGCGCGGCCGGCAGCAAGGTCGCTGCGCACCGCATCAAGCTGATCCTCGAAACTGACGCTGAATGGCTTGTAGCCGGCAGTGTTGGCATTGGCAATATTGGCCGCAATGGCCTGATGCCGCAGGCTGGCCGCATCCAGCGCCTTGGACGCCAGATCTAGGGTGACTGAACCGATGCTGTCTAGCATGTATAAACCCGGTATTTATTGAATAATCAAATCAGCATGCAAGGCGCCCGACGCCTTGAGTGCCCGCAAAATGGAAATGATGTCGCGCGTATTGGTCTTGATGCGCGTCAGCGACTGGATCAGGTCGGCCACCGTATTGCCAGCCACGTCGACTTGCTTGTTGCTACCCTCAGACACATCAATGCGCGAATTGGACACCACCTCGGTACGCACGCCTGGGCCCGTATCGCGCACAAAGGAGGGTTGCGATACGCTGTTATCGGTCATGATGGCGACTTTCATTTCGCCATGCGAAATCGATACCTTGGCGATTTGCACATCGCCGCCCGACACCACCGTGCCGGTCCGCTCGTTGACCACCACACGCGCACGGTTGTCCGGCTGCACAGAGAGCCGCTCGATGCGTGCAATGAAATCAACCAGCCGCGCGCCCGATTCTGCCGGTGCATCAATCTCTACCGCCGACGCGTCACGCGGCGACGCAACTGTGCGCCCCATTGCCTGATTGATGGCGTTTGCCACGCGCGAAGCGGTCGTAAAGTCCGGGTCTGCCAGCACAAAGGTCAGTTTTTGCCGGTCATTCACAACCTTGGCATTCACGCCGACTTCAACCGTAGCGCCACTTGGAATCGCCCCGACAGTGGGATGGTTTTTCTGCACCACACTGCCGTTCAAATCGTAGTGATAACCACCGACCGCCAAGTCGCCCTGTGCCAGCGCATAGACACGATCATTGGCGCCCTTCAGCGGTGTCAGCAGCAGGCTGCCGCCCACCAAGCTGCGAGCATCACCCATGGAAGTCACCGTTACATCGATCGCGTCGCCCGGCTGCGCAAAGGCCGGCAGGCTGGCCTTGACCAGCACGATGGCCGTATTGCGGCTCAGTACATCCTCGGGCGCCAGATTGATGCCAAACTGGCTCAGCGTATTGCTGATCGACTGCCGCGTGGCCTTGTTACCGGACGAATCACCCGTACCTGCCAAACCGGTCACGATGCCATAACCGACCAGCGCATTCTCACGCCAGCCAGCCAGCCGCCCCAGATCCTTCACACGCACTCCATCGACTGCGGCGCACAAAGGCATCAGCAACGACAGGGACAGCAACAGTACACATTTCACCCAGCAGCGCATTGCCATTACCACCCCAATACCGTCAACAAGCGGCTCCACCAGGATGGCTTCTGCCGATCCGCCAGCTCGCCCTGCCCCGCATAGCGGATCGATGCCTCGCCCAGTCGCGAGGAAAGCACGGTATTGCCCTTGTCGACATCCGCGGGACGCACCACACCCTGCAGCAAGATTTCCTGTTTCTCGTCGTTGATATCCAGCATCTGCCGGCCATTGACCTCGAGATCACCATTCTGTCGAACGGCAACCACGTTCACGGTAATCTGCGCCAGCAAACGCCCAGAGCGCTGCACACGGCCTTGCGCATCGAAATCATTACCCACCTGCAGGCTGGCGCCATGCTTGACGCGATTGTCGTAGTCCAGCTTCAAGCCAACATCGTTGTTGCGGCTGGCCGAGGTATCGGCCGTTGTTGCTGCCGTCGAGTTCTCTACCACCATGACGGTCAGCAGATCACCCGCCCGGTAGGCACGGCGATCAGCGACATACGCGTGGTAAGTCTGCTCGTTGTAGAGCGCCTCGGCCCAAACGGATTCAACACTTGCACAAAGCAGCAACGCGCAAGCAACGGTGACGTATCTGTTCATTGCATACCTATCAAAACAATCTGGCCGCGCCCCAGTACACGGGCTTTCACCGGCTCGGTACCCGCAACAGGGCGAACCTGAATCACGCTGCCGACATCCCCGTCGGCCAGCGCAACAGCAACCGTCTGCAAACGCACGGCGCCCTGCTCTACCTGCAACGGCACCCGATCGCCCAAGGCAATGGCAGGCGCTGTCCTGGCAGCCAGTTCATCAAGCAGTTCACCGGCTCTGAGCGCGCGCGACAAGCGCTGCGTACCGTTGCAATCCGGCGCAACCGGCAAGTTGGGCACACGCGCCACATCAATCTGCCGGCGCTCGAACAGCACGCATGCAACTGCGGCACCGGCAGCCATATCTTGCCGAGCAAACCAGCCATCGCGCATAGCTTGGGCCGTGATCGACACCGCTACGCTGCGATAGAACCGCCCATCTACATTCACATCCACGGTGACGGTCTGCTGTGACTTCAAGCGTCCCGGCACCGGCCTGGCAACAGCCGCGACAGCCCCCAAAGGCACCTCGATGCCAGTCGGCACATCCTGGACGGCCAATACAGGCTGGTCCTGCACGTAGCGCGAGCGCAACGCATCAAGCGCAACCTCGCCCAGCAAGCGAACATCAAGCAGCTGGCCGCGGGTGCGCAACTGCGCCGCGGTGGCGCCTTGCCACGCTATCTGCGCCGCCGGTCCATAACCGGCTTGCCGCAAGGCAGTCACGAGCTGAGTGCGCGTCAGCGTACGCAGCTCACCAATACGTGGGGAAGAACCCAACTGCAGAGACTCCAGCCGGGCACACTCAGCCGTATCGCTGCAGTTCAACCGGGCCAGATCCGCAAAGCGTACCAAGCCACCCTCGACGGTGGCCTGTTCTATCAGCGTCGCAGACACAGTACCCGCACTGGCCATCGTGGCAGCGCAAAAGCTCAAGCAGCAGAAAAGGAAATGGCGCAGCATCGACAACATCAGCGGCGCAGGTTGTTGACCATGCCCATCAGTTCATCGGCGGTCTGTACCAGCTTGCTGCTAAGCTCATAACCACGCTGGGCCAGCATCAAGCGGGCCATTTCGTCGATCATGTTCACATTGGCACCTTCAAGCTGCCCTTGGGCCAAGGTGCCCATACCGTCCTTGCCGGGCGTACCGGTAACCGCCTCGCCCGAGGCAGCAGTGCTGCGGAACAAGCCGTTACCCATGCCCTCCAGCGCATCCGCCCGGGCAAAACGCGACAACTCGAGGCGTGCAATTTCAACCGGGGCCGTGCCACTGGGGAAATGCGCCTCTACACGACCATCGGGGTAGACCTTCCAGCCCGTGGCATTAGTCGGCAACTGCACCTTGGGTTCAAGTGCATAACCTTGCGCCGTCATCAGCACACCATTGTCATCCACGGAGAGCGTACCGCCACGTACATAGGCTGCCGTACCATCGCTGAGCGCTACCTTGAAAAAACCCGTGCCATCAATCGCAATGTCTGCATCGGTCCCGGTTACACGCAGGCTACCCTGCGTGAAATCGAACTGCAGCGGGTTGGCGGCAACGCCGCCCGGCTGCATGACGGGTGCGCCACCAGTGGCATCGGCGGCCGACATACCCTTGTTCATGACCTCGTGAAACTGCACCCGCGTCGCCTTGAAGCCCGGGGTGTTCATATTGGTCAGGTTTTGGGCAATCGCATCAATCTGCGCCTGCTGCGAGGACATGCCACTGACACCAAGATAAAGTGCATCAATCACGCTTTTGCTTCCTAGAATTCGCCAAATTTCTGAATAGCCTTGCTGATGGCGTCGTCATAGCCTTGGAACAGCTTCTGGCTGGCCTCGAAATGCCGCATGGTTTCCAGCAGCCCGACCATTTCGGCTGCGGTCGATACATTGGCCATTTCCAGATAGCCGCTGCGCACTTCAGCCTGAGCTTGTCCGGCCGCTGCACCAGCCGGCGCGCGATAGGTGCCATTGCCAACCGCCTGCAGTGTGATTCCCTGCTCGAAACGAACCAGCTGCAACTGCCCGGCCAGATTGCCATCCACCCGGATATTGCCGGCGCTGTCGACCTTGACGTTGCCGGGAGGCAAGCGCAGCTCGCCCTGGGTTGTCAGCACCGGCATGCCCGTATCGGTTACCAGCCGGCCATCTGCCGCCACCTGGAAATCGCCGCGGCGGGTATACACCACGCCAGCCGGGCCCTGCACGCTGAAATAGGCATCGCCACTCAACGCCAGATCCAGTGCCCGACCGGTGGCCTTGAACGCGCCCGGGGTCGTATCAACGCTAGTCTCATACGGTGCTGCCTGTACCTGACCGTCAAACACGCTGGCAAAGGACTGCAGCTGGCCCACCTGCCGACGGTATCCCGGCGTATTGGCATTCACCATATTGTGCGAATACATATCGATGCGCTGGCTATCGCGCTGCAGCGCCTGGGCTGCGATTACAAAAGCATCAGTCGTCATATCTTCTTATCCTGCCGCTACCGAACCAAACGCCCGCAGCTCCACCGTATTGGGCACTTCGGTCAACGCAATCACCCGCAGATGCGGCATCATCCGCTCCGACAACATGCGCAGCTGGCGGCGCAGTTCGGGCGTGCATAGCAGCACCGGCATCAGATTGCTCTTCATCATTTTCTCTACCTGTTGCGCCAATTGGCGCAGCATTTTCTCGGTGGTTTGCGGATCAATTCCGGCAACACCGTTCTCACCCGGATGAATGCCTTGCAGCAGGCGCTGCTCAACCGCTGGATCCAGCGTCAGCACCTGCAACACGTTCTGATTGTTCGCCAATGCCTGGCAAATGATGGGCCCCAAGCGTTGCCGCGCCATTTCGGTCAGATAGTTGATGTCCTTGCTAGCCTTGGCGGCTTCACCCAGGGTTTCCAGAATGGCCTGCAAGGCGCGGATCGATACCTTTTCGCGCAGCAGGTTTTGCAGCACGCGGTGAATGTCGCCCACGCTCAGCAAAGTGGGCACGATCTCCTCCACCAGGCCCGCCTGCTGCTGGCGCAGGCGGTTCAACAGCCGGTCGGTCTCGGCGCGGGTCAACAGCGCTGCCGATTGCTGGCGCAGCACCTCACACAGATGGGTGAGGAAAACGGTGGCCGGGTCGACCAGCGTATATTTGCCGGCACGGGCCGCATCCTTCTCGCTGTCTTCAATCCACACCGCCGGCAAGCCGTAGCTTGGGTCCTTGGTCTCGACGCCATTGAGCTTGCGTGCATTCGGATTGGCACGAATCGCCAGCGTATGCGCAGGCATCAACTCGCTGCGGGCGGCCACGGCGCCATAAATGGCGATCTCGTACCCGTCCTGCGGCATGCGCGCCGCCTCACGGATTTTGACCTTGGGCAGCACCAGGCCTGATTCGCTGGCATATTGCTTGCGGAATACGCCGATGCGCTCCATCAACACTAGCTGCGACTCGCCCAGCAAACTGCCCAGGCTGGGTGCGATGTATACCTCGACCGGCTCGATATCGAGTTCGCCGTAGGCATCTTCTTCATCACTGGCAGCGTCTGCATCATCCTGTGCATCTGCTGCAGCGGGCTCGTTTTGCAAACGCCGCGACCACCAGGCCATCGCGAAAAAGCCCAAAGACAACCCCGCTGCCGGCAAGGCTGGAATACCCGGCAAAAACAACAACACGCCCAGCGCACCGCTAACCAGCAGCAACGTTTTCGGAAATGCGCCCAACTGCCGGATCACTTCCTTGCCCAAGTGCGCATCGGATGCCGAGCGCGTGACGATCAAGCCTGTACCCACCGAAATCACCAGTGCCGGCACCTGCGTGACAATACCGTCACCAATCGTCAGCAGCGTGAAGGTGCGCATGGCATCAGCCAGCGGCATGCCCATTTGCATCACGCCGATGACCAAGCCGCCGATGATGTTGATCAGCATGATGATGATGCCGGCAATCGCATCGCCCTTCACAAACTTGCTGGCGCCATCCATGGCACCATAAAAACCGGCTTCCTTCTCCAGGTTTTTACGACGGCGCTTGGCTTCTTCCTGATCGATGAAGCCCATATTCAGATCGGCATCGATGCTCATCTGCTGACCGGGCATGCTGTCCAGCGTAAAACGCGCGGCAACTTCCGAAACGCGCTGTGCACCGTTGGTCACCACCACGTACTGCACTACGATCAGGATCAGGAACACGATCAGGCCGATGGCATAGTTACCGCCGATCACATAGCCGCCCACGGCGCCGATCACCCTGCCTGCATCACCATGGCCCAGAATCAGCCGGGTTGCCGCCACATTCAACGACAAGCGGAACAAGGTAGCAATCAGCAGCAGCGACGGAAAGGTGGAGAACTCCACCGGCTTGGGCATATAGAACGTCAGCAGCAGGATCAGTAGCGCAAAGCTGAAGTTGGCCAGAATCAGCACATCCAGCAAGCCGGCCGGGATGGGGGTGAACAGCACCACCAGCACGCCCATCACAAGCAGGACGATGGCGATATCCGTATTTTGCTGAAAAACGCGGCGCAATGCGTTCATGCTGCGCTCCCCTGCTGGTTGGCACGCGCACGGCGCATGGCGTAAATCCACACCAGGATTTTGGCCACCTCGGGGTACAGGGACTCAGGTACGTATTGCTCAGTATCCACCTGGCGGAACAAGGCACGCGCCAGCGGCGGGTTCTGCACCACCACCACATTGTGGCGTGCTGCCACCTGTTTCATCTTGGTTACGATGCCGCCTGCACCTTTGGCCACCACCTGCGGCGCCAGCATGTCGCCATGCTTGTAGCGTACCGCCACCGCGTAATGAACCGGATTAGTGATCAACACATCCGATTCCGGAATCTGCGCCAAACCCTTGGTACGCTTGAGAAATTCCATACGCAATTCGCGCAGGCGCGAGCGGATGCGCGGGTCACCTTCGCGCATTTTGTGTTCATCGCGAATATCGCGGCGGCTCATGCGCATCTGGCGCAGGTATTCCCAGCGCGCAAAGGCAAAGTCCACGATGGCGAAAATCGCCATCACCATCGCCATCTTGAACAGCAGCGAGCCGCACTGCTCCAGCAGCACACGCCCGTATTGATGCACATCGGCATTGGGCAGCGCCACCAGCATGGTGCGCATGTTCAGCAGCCCCATCGCCAGCACGGCGCCGATCACCACCAGTTTGAGCACGCTCTTGCCGGATTCATACACGATGCGCATCGAAAAGAAACGTTTGAACCCGGTGGCCGGATTCAGTTTGTTCCAGTCCGGCTTGATCGGGTGCACGCTGAATACCGGCCCGGTCTGCGCCAGGCTGGTGACCACCGCCGCAATCATCACCGACAGCAGCAATGGCGCCAGCGGGCTGGCCAGCGCCAACAGCACTGCCCCCAGCCAGCTCATGATGCCGTTGGCCGACCAATCACTGCGCCCGGCCTCGTTCAGCACGGCCTGCAAGATGGTCAGTATCTGGTTGACCGCATGCCAGCCATAACCGAAGAAAAACACCAGCAAAGCGCACAGCACGCCGACATAGACCAGGTCCACACTCTTGGCCACCGAGCCCTTGCCACGCGCCTGCTCCAGTTTGTAGGGCGTCGCCTGCTCGCTGCGATCGTGATCTTGCTCTGCCATGATCGCCTTACGCCGCCAGCACGCGTTCCCAGAACGGGAACATGGCATTCAGGGATTTGGCCACCACGGGGCCCAGATAGCGCAGCGAGAACGCCAGCATGCTCAAGCCGATCAACACCTTGAGCGGCATACTGATCACGAACACATTCAACTGCGGAATATTGCGCGACAGCACCGCCATGCCCAGCTCGACCAGCAGCAGGCACACCATCACCGGTGCGGCCAGCTTCAGGCCATAGACGAACATACTGCCCAGCTGCTCCACCAGCACGGTGGGCGAAAGCTGCATGGGCCGGAAAGTGCCCAGCGGCACCACCTCCAGAGTGGCAGCAAAGCCGCGCAGCAGCATATGGTGCAAATCGGCCAGAAAGAACGCCACCACGGCAAACAGATCGAACAGGCGCGCCAGCACTGGTGATTGCCGGCGCGTAACCGGGTCAAACAAGGCGCCAAGATTGAAGCCGATCTGGAAATCCAGCAAATGGCCGGCCAGCGAAAACGCGCCAAACGCGGTAAACACACCAAACGCCAGCGCGGCGCCAAACAGCACCTCGGCCAGCATCATGCCCGCCAAACCGAACACATCATGAGGTTGCGCGGGCAAAGGCCCCTGCCAGCCCGCCATGCAAAACGCCAAGGCCAGCACCAGCATCGCGCGCAAGCGCGTGGGCATGGCCACCCCGGCCAAAACCGGCGTGAGCGAAATGGCAGCAGCCAGCCGCGTTGCGCACAGCAGCGTGGCCACCAGCCGCGCCGTATCGTAGCGCAGCGCCAAGCCCAGCATGTCAGCCATGCTGCCCCGCACTCAGGATCAGGTTGGTGGCGTAGCTGAGCAGCGTGCGCAGCATCCACGGGCCGAACACGATCAGCGCCACCACGCTGGCCACCAGCTTGGGCACAAAACTGAGCGACATGTCCTGCACCTGCGTCACCACCTGGATGACACTGATCAACAGGCCTACCACCATCGCAACCAGCAGCACCGGCAACGATAGCAGCAAGCCCTTCCACAGCATGGCTGCGATTAACTGGTGCGCCTGATCGAACTGCATGAGAAATTTGAAATACAACGTAAGAAAAATAGCAGGCGCATCATACATTCACCCGATACCATCTGGACAAACTGGTATGTAACCGAATGACAAACAGCAATCGCCTATCGCCAAGACACCGCCACTAAGCAAGGAAAGACGCCAAATCAGCAAAAAATTATGCCAGGCAAGTATCGACAGCACACTGTATCAAACTCGCAACAAGCTCGTTAGCGGCCATGCAAGCTGAAGGCTTTCAACAGAACTCAGTGCAAAGCTGACACAAAAAACCAGACCACCCCACACGGCGGCCTTGCTTTGTGCCTTCAGCGCTGTTTGCCGCTTGCCACGCTGTCTTGCCCATTTTTAACGATTCGGCTGACCGTGGCATAGTGCAGACCAAAGTGCACAGCCACTTCCTGCAGGGTATAGCCACCACTGCGATAAGCTGCGGCAATCGCCTCGTTTCTGCTGGCGTGATTTGCTGCATACCAAGCCAGCGGCTGGGCTTGCGGTCGGCGTTGGGCGCGGGGGATTTCGTGCAGGCTGCTTGCATCTGTACCCTGCTCTGCCAACCGGGCCTGCATTTGTGCCAGAAAAGCATCGCTGCCCAGAAACACCTGCCCACGCACCGCCTGCCACGGCGAGGGGCGATGCAGACCCGCCGCGACAAAGCGGCAATAGGCCAACCGGGCCGCATCGGCTTGATCGCCAAAGCAGGCCAGCAATGACTTTGCCGCCAGCCAGTCAGGGGCATCATCACCCAGCATGGCGCTATAGCTGCTCCATGGCCAGTCTGCTGCACTGGCCACCATGCCGGCACGCACCGGGTTGAGCACGATATATCGTGCCAGCTCAAGCAGATACGTTTCCCGCTCGACCAGAATGCCCTTATAGCGCCCCTGAAACACATGACCCACCCGGCCATGGCTGCGGTTGAAATCCTGCGTATACACGCCATTGAGCTGGCGCATGCCGGCCGATAGATTGCCTTCCACCGTTTCCACCAGCAGGTGGTAGTGATTGCTCATCAGGCAATACGCCTGCACCCGCCAGTTGAAGCGCTCGCACACCTGCCCCAGCAGCAACAGAAACTGCTGGCGGTCGGCATCATTCAGATAGATATCTTCGCGCCGATCACCGCGTGCGGTGACGTGGTACAGCGCACCAGCAAACTCCAACCGCAACGGACGGGCCATGATGTTGAAACTCCTGCACAAACTGGAGTTTCAACATAGGTCAGGCTGGGGCGGAATGCAAAAAACAAGACCTGACCCCGAATTTCCCGCTAACCGCAACGGACGGGCCACGATGTTGAAACTCCTGCACAAACTGGAGTTTCAACTTAGGTCAGGCTGGGGTGGAATGCAAAAAACAAGACCTGACCCAATACTGTTTGGTTAGGTGCATTTATCCTATACTGAGCCATCTCCCCCCAAGGTGCAGCGATGGCACGGACCAAGGCAGTCCTCAGTAGTGGCGCAAGGCTCAGTGACCACCTCAGCGCCAGCCTGCTGGCCAGAGTTTACCCCGCCCCGCTGATCAACCAGATTCTGGATCAGCAGGGCCGCAACAGCCAGCGCATCCGCAGCTTTCCTGCCTTGGCCGGCGTCTACTACTGCATGGCCCTCAGCCTTTACCCCGAAGCCAGCTATGAGGCGGTATTTTCGGTGGTGGCGCAAGGCCTCGCCTGGGCCGAAGGCCGGCCCGAGCCATCTCCCGTCAACAAGTCTTCCATCAGCGAATTGCGCAGCAAGCTCGGTGCCGAGCCGCTACAGGCTTTAATGGCTGCGGCCTGCGTACCCCTGGCCGATCCCGCTCATCATCCGCATGCCTTCTATCGTGGCCTGCGCCTGGTGGCCATCGATGGCAGCAATATCGATCTGCCCGACGAAGTCGAGAATGTGACTGCATTTGGCTACCCCGGCAGCCGTACCGGCCAGGCTGGCTATCCTCAGGCGCAATGCGCGGTGCTGGTCGAGTGCGGTACCCATGCCCTCTTTGCCGCCCATCTGGGACCTTATCGCAGTGCCGAGTGGGCGATTTGCCAACCGTTGCTGGCCAACCTGCACGCCGGCATGCTGTGCCTGGCAGACCGGGGCTTCAACGGTTATGCGCATTGGCAGGCCGCCCGGGCCACTGGGGCTGATCTGCTCTGGCGCTGCGCGCATAACCGCCGCCTGCCGGTCGTGACGGCCTTGCCGGATGGCTCTTACCTGAGCGTGATCTATCCCGATGACAAGGCAAGACGGCAGGACATGGATGGCATCCCGGTGCGGGTCATCGAGTACAGTTTGCCCAAGCTGGACGGCGCGGCCATACGCTATCGCCTGATGACGACGCTGTTGTCGGCCGAAGCGGCGCCGGCAGCCGAGCTGGCAGCGTGCTATCACGCACGCTGGCAGGTTGAAGCGGTGTTCGATGAGCTCAAGACCCATTTGCAGCAGGGGCGCAGGACGTTACGCTCCAAGACGCCTGAGCTGGTCAGGCAGGAGTTTTATGGCTGGGTGCTGGCGCACTATGCGGTGCGCTGGTTGATGCATCAGGTCGCCAGTGCGCACCGCAGTCGTCATGATGATCTTTCGTTCGTGGGACACGTGCAGTTGCTGCGGCGTACCCAGCCCCGCTCCGGGGCCTTTCCCCCCAGGGCGGGCAGCCGCAAGGCGCTGGTTTCGTGAGTGGCTGGCAGCGGGTGCGCGCTTGCGGGCGGTACGTACTGTGGGGCAGCGCGCGCCCAGGCAGGTGAAGCGACGGAACTCGCCGTATGCTGCCCATGATCATTGCTACCCACGCAGGCGGCAGGGGGACTGGTCAGTGCAGGTGCTAGTGCGGGAGGAGCGGAAATCTGGCTAACCAAACAGTATTGAGACCTGACCCCGGATTTCCGGAGTTTTTTTAGCGGCGTTTGATGAAACTGCCGGAAACTGCCGGCCATAAAACGTGGTCTGTCCCCCAATATTGCCCTCGGCGGCAGATGACGACAAAAGCAAGTGCACATGATTGGTCATCAATACGTAAGCGTGCACCGCGCAGCCTGTCTTGCCCGCGTATTCTTTTAGCCAATCCAGGTAGACCCGGTAATCCTCGTCGGCAAAGAAGCAGGCCTGCCGGTTATTGCCCCGCTGTATCAGATGCAGCGGAACACCGGGAAGATAGACACGGGCGCGGCGCGGCATGGACTTCTCCAGTTAACGAAACTGGCTGAAACATAGACCATAAAACGTGCTCTGTCCCCTAATATTCTTTTTTTCATGACCCCATTTTTCAGCATTCCGGGCGCTCCCGACTTTCATCCAAAAATTTTAAAATCATATCAACCTGATTCTGAAATACTTCCCAATTACCACCCTCCCGCCAATCAACATTCGTTTCACGCTCTAGATCCTCTACAAATTTTCCTGCCTTATCGCTCCTTGCCTCTTGCAGCACAGCTACAACTGCTTGCAAATTCCCCTTTTTTGCAAAAAATGACAGCCTATACGCTGAATTTTTTGCCAATTCTATAAATGCCAAATCCTCCCAAACAAGTTCATCAGCCTGGTAGTAACTTTCAAACTCCCTAAATACCAGAGCATACATATCACAGTCCTTGATCATTTCCTTCACCTTATTGTGGGAAATACGTTACTTGGCGCCATTCACTAGCAGTTGGCACATACTCCCAAACAACCTTGGCTTTCATCAGGGGGGTAGGATCAATTTGAGTCAGTAGCGACCCAGACGCATCACGGATAGCTTGACCAGTAATTGGATCTTTAACCTTAACAACCGCCGCACCAAAGCCACTAGGGCTAGATGTTGTAACAGTAAGTGTATGTCGTACAGGTGCCCCGTTAGGTAACATATAACTAGGAACGCCATTCGTACCAGTAACGCCAGGAGGAACAATACCATTATCCAAGTCGTTCAGTAGCTGACCATACGCTCTTCCAAGAGCTTCCGCTTCACCTTCTGGAGTAAAAAACTTCGAGGCTCGGCTAGTAGGCGCATTTCTTAAAGTCGGAGTTAGCCCAGTTTTTACTCGCTCTGCTTGCTGCGAATACAGCGTCTGAAATCCATGATCACCATGCCCGTGTCCCATCGACGATGAATTCGGAAGCGGGTTCTCAAGCGGCATGTCCACATTTGAAACGGTTAGCTCTGCGCGCTGGCGTCGATAGCTCAGAGTCCAATCTTCCCTAGTGATGCTTCGCTCATTCGGCAGAGGCCTATAGCCTCGCGCTTCCAGCCCCACTTCATTTTTAACATCCACCCAATTAATACTGGAAGAGTTATGTACCCAAACCCCAAGCGTGCCAACAAAATACGTATGAACGTCAGCAACTTCAAAATTGTAAGCAGTCGCCCGGTTCGGATCTACCTCGACCGCAATGACCTCGGCGCAGCCATGCTCAAGCAACACGATTTGATCGCCAGGCAATAGATCTTTGGCTGCTCGCCAACGCTGCTCACGCACGAAGAACGGGTGTTCATTTGTTGAAGAAATCGTCTCCAAACTACCATCATGGCCGCGTAAGGTAATGTTGACAATTATTTTGTCATCAATCACAAAAAGCTGCTTCACCGCCCTCCAGCTGGTCGCTCCCGTATGTTCGTTGCGTGCAGCAACAAAGTCACCGACGGTGATTGTCTCGATCGGTTTTGATCCCAACTCTGTATGCACCAACGTGCCGGCGACAAAGCACTCGGTATAGTACAAAGATGACCGCTCCGTTTGTACAGCAGTACTTGCCGTTCCTTGAAGCGACATCCCGCGAACCGGCCCACTATACTCCACCTCCGCCGCACGATACGTGAAGGACAATTCACCGCTCTTGTAGTTGCGGCTCAGTACAGACGGACCAATGCCATCCTCCGCCACAGTAGGCGTCTTCAGCAGGTTTGGCTTGGCGGCCATCGACATGGGTATCAGAGCATTGATCGCCATATCCGTCTTGTCGCTTTGCGCAATCATCCACTGCCGGTTGAGCTCCGTCGCCCCGCGGGTAAGAACCCGTTGTGCCGTCCAGCGGTCCTGGCCATACACGTTCTGCAATGAAGGCGGCAGGGCGTTGAACAGCTTGTATTCGTTGCCCCCCTTCCAGGTCTCAGTCAACGCATGCAGATTGTTTCTATTGAACTCAGCCGAATCCTTCAATCTGGATGCAAATTCACGCGCATCCGTACTCCGGCCAGTATCGGCAGAGACAGCCTCCAGGTAGCTGCGCGTTTTTTGAAGGTCATTGATATTTGCAAACGCTTCATTCCAGGTTCTTGCACTGCTGGTTGCATCCAGCCCTCTCTTGACCGACTTTCCATATGAGTCATATGCGCCATATGTATTTACCAGTTGTAGATCAAGATCCCCAACGCCGAGGAGATTCACATGGCTTCTTACAACATCAAAAACTGGATTCGTAGACGGCTGCAATTTATCCAGCACATCACCCACATTCTTATATATTTCTCGAACAGCAGGCCCCAGTGTATTTCGAGAGAAAGACTCAGCACTATCTAAAAAATCATAAGCCATACCAACCGGGCCACGATTCTTGAGATAATTTACCCACCCATCGAATTTCTGATTAAGTCCATCCTCTACTTCCTTGAACTTCAATCCTCGGTTGTTCAGGGAAATCATGCCTCCGCCCAGCTTGCTTAATTCACCTAGCTGAGCCGGAGAATAAGCATTCAAATCCCCTACTTGCAGGAGTTGGCCAATCTTCAAGAGAGGAGATCCGTATTGATTGTTCTTGATAGAATTATCTCTACGCATCATGACCATGGTTGCGCGCCAATCCGAACCACCAACCTCGCGCGCAAGCGCTTCAAGAGTGTCTCCTTTCTTGACAATGATAGAGCGCGGCTCTTTTTCTGCTGTAACGCCAGATGCCCCGAAGTGCCCAACCGAGGATAAGTCAAACTCCTCAGGCAGAAGACTACCCTCCCAAGGGTTTTCATAACGCCGCCGCGAGTCATTCCCAATCCAATCGCTACCATCCGGAATGGCCTTGTCACTGTTCCAACGCCCTTTCATCTCATCAAAGGAGTCGGAATAAGCTTTACCAACGCCCATCACGCTTGCCATATCATCAACTGGAACAAGCTGATTACGGTAGATATACGAGATGGACTGGGCTTGCTCCTGGCCTGCGGCCATCGCTTGCGTTCGTTTATCAATCCAAGGGTAGGCACCATCCGGTGCAGCAGGTGCATTCGATGCCTTGGCACCATACCAAAGGTCACGATAAATCCCATCTGGATCTGCAGCAACCGGCGATGTCTTCAGCTCGAATTCATTCTCCAGCGCCGTATTCAACGTCGCATCAAACACCTGCATCGGGTCAACCTTGCCGGTATTGACCAGCTGGCTGATCACGTTGCCGCCGATCCCCTTCAGGAAGCGCTGCGCGGTGCTCAGGCTGTTCGGATCACCAAATGCCCCGCCAGCAGCCCCCTGCAAGGCACCCGCCGCTACGCCGCGCCAGCTAAAGGAACTGATGCCGGCTGCCGACATCACCCCTTGGCTGATCACGCTGCTGGCGGCGCCGGTCAATGCGCCTGCGGCGACATTGCTCCATTGGAAGCCCTGGGTAGTCGCTACCGTCGCTGCTTCGGTAGCTGCGCCGGAGGCGGGGGTAAACATGCCCTTGATGGCATTCCCCAGCCCGGAACCACCAATACCAGCCGTCAAACCAGCACCAAGCGCGGCAATCCCTACCTGGCTCCACGAGAAGCTCTGGACATTGCCCATTGCCATGCCAACCCCTTGGCTGGCAATGCTCCCCACAGCGCCACCTATGGTTGCAGACAGCGCGGCCGTGGCTAGGCCACCGATTCCGGAAGCAATTGATCCACCCGCGATAGCCACCCCCAACTCCCCTCCTATCGCGGAGAACCCGGCAGACATGGTGGCACCAAACGTACCCAGACTTTGCCCCGCCAACAGCGTTGAAGCAGCCCCTGCGGTATAAATCGTCACCACCGCTGCCACCACCAGCATGATGACTTGGCCAAGCACCCCGCAACCATCATCATCCGCCTTCGGCACCGGCGCATTGGGCAAACTGGGGTTCACCTCACCCATTGCCTCGCCCGGGTTGTAGACCCGTTGCGTGGTGGCAGTGTGATGGATGTTGGTAACCTTGTTCGGCGTGCTCAATACCTGACCAGCACTCAGGGTTTCCTGGCCGGTTAGCCCGTTGGCTTCAGCCAATACGTACCACATACTGGCATCACCCCAAATCGCTTGGGCAATGCTTTGCAGGGTGTCACCGGTATTGACTATATAGCTGCCGCTGCTGTTGCCAGGGTAATCCGGGCTGATCGGCTCGTAGTTTTGGTCAAAGTCGGCCGAGGAAATCGGCTGCCAATCACGGTAGCGGGTGTCGTTGTTGCCCTGATTATTCAAGGCCTGCAGCGCGTCGGCATAGTCGTTGCGCGATGGGCCGTCATTGGCAACGTCGCCCACCCTCTTGCCGCCAACGTAGTAATACTGCCGCCAGCGGTACTGATTGCCGTTGATGTATTCATCGCGGCGCAGAATGAGGCCTTGTGCATCAAGCCGGTAAACGAAGTGGCGGTTGCCAATGCCGTTGTCGACCTTGTCGGCCACTTCAACATCGATCAGATGGCCGTTCACGTCGTATTTGTATTTGGCTTCGCCGGGCTTCCAGCCCGACACATTCGGCTGTAGCCCGCTAACGGTGACCTTGCTTTGCTTGGCGCCATCCCATAACTCATAGGCATAGGTGGTATCTACAATCGTGCTGGGACCGCTGTTGCCGGTTGAGACGGCGTGCGTACCAGCTAGCGTGCCGTTGGTTTGATAGTCGTAACGGGTATCGTTGGTGCTGGCCGTCGTACCGCTGGAAATCACCTTTAGGGTATTGATGCGGTTGTCACCCAGATAGGCGGTTTCGGTCGATTGCAAGACGCTTGTACCATTTTCCTTGTATTGCAAGGCCAAAGTCGTACGCCCGCCGGCATCGATGGTATTTGCGACACGTTTTGTGCCATTGATATTGACCTGAAGCAGGTAACCATCGTTTGAATATGTGTACTGCTCCGTGTGGCCGTTCTCGCTGTCGGCACCATATCCGGCAGAGTAGTCGGCAGCAATACGGCGCCCTGCCAGGTCATACGCCACGATGACACCCTCGGTGCCCTTGGTGATGGTGCCATTAACCAGGTTACCCTGGCTAACCAGAAAACGGTTCATGCTGTCGTAGGTGTACCAGAGGTCTTGGGTGCTATCGAGTACGCCATCAGCCGACTTGTAAGTAGTGTTCACCCGCCGCACGTTGCCATTCGCATCGTACTCATAGCGGATATCGGCACGCTGGTCGGCATTGAGCACGCGGCTGATGCGGTTTAGGGCGTCGTAGCTGATATTGGCACTTTGGTAGTACTCGCTCTGGCTGCCTGCCGGCACCAGATTGCGGTAGCCCTCAAAGGTACGATTACCTTCCCTGTCATAGGCATAATCGGTCTCGATCTTCATGGTGTTATCCGCGATCGATTTAATGTAGCCGTTGGCGTAATAGGTGTAGTCGATGTTCTGGCCGGTGGAGCTGGTTTGCTTGATTAGCCAACCCGCACGGTTGTACTGGTTGACGAAGTCATGCCCACCTTGATCCACCCGGTGGGTGAGGTGGCCAAAAACATCCTGATCGTCAATCGAGGCGCGCGCATCTGCAGTGCCATAGCCAACGGTAGTGATCTTGCGATAACCACCGGTGGCCGCACCATTCAGGCCCTGAATGGTGTTGAGATAGTTGTACTGATAGTCGGTAACGATCTTGGCGCCGTTGATGGTACGCACCACGCGACCAGCAAAGTCGTAATAAGTTTTGCTGACATTGCCATTGGCATCGGTGGTCTGGATACGGCGACCAGCGGCGTCATACACGTAGCGTTCGTGCGGATCCTTCACCGGATCGGCATTCAGCTGGCTATATGGGCTGGCATCTCCAATGGCCTTGGGCGCGATGTCTCTTCGCAGCCGGAACACATCGCTGATCTGGCCAGTATTGTTGTAGTTGTAGAGCGTGGTGCTGACCTTGCTGCTATCAATCACCTCGGTGCGGGCACGCACTTGACCAAACTCGTCGTAGTCATTCTGCACCCAGCCCTTGTCAGCATGCAGTTCTTTCTCTACCAGCGCCTGGCCTTGGGCATCACGATAGCCATTGGTGAAGTAATAGATGGCATTGCCATTGGCGTCGATCATGCCAACTTGGCGACCAGCCAAGCTATACAGGTATGTCGTGGTCGGCGTCACTGGGGCGGTGGCGCCATTGCTCAGTTTATTGGTGACGGAAGGATCACGCCGTTCGATCAGTTGCCCCAGCACGTTGTACTTGAGGTTGCGCACATTACCCAAGCCATCAGTCTCGCTGATGATTTCGCCAAAAGCGTTGTAGGCTTGTGAGCGGGTGATATTGAGATTACGCGTGGCGGTGAGTGAGTAGGTCCAGCGTTCTTCAACGTTGCCAGCCGGGCCACCGGTGCCAAGAATGAAGCTATCGCTACGGCGGCTCAGCACGTTGCCGCTGGCGTCAAGCAGATCGTAGAAATACTCGTAGCTGCGCCAGCCTTGCGCTGGTGCGAGCGTGGTGGCATCGAGCGTAAAGTAGCCGTTGTAGATGCCTAGCGTTTGGGTGGTAAACGGCTGGACGCTGGCCAGATCCTGATCGGAGGTGAGGCGGCCCGCATCGTCGGAGCCCTTGATACGATAGGACAACCGTGCCGAAACGGCGTTTGGGTCATTGGCGGTGAAAGTGACTTTGGTGGGATCGCGAGTCAATTCACCCGCAACCAATACCTTCGCGTCGGCGCCCAGCGCAACCGTTGCTGTGCCCTTGGTAATCGGCGGATTACCGCCGATCGGCGATTGCGCAGCAAAAGTGACATCGTACCAGTAAGTTTTGGTCGGATCGGGCACCAACCGCGACACATCAAAGATATATGTGGTCGGCGCGTTAAAGTCCGCATGGCCGCCCTGCGCCCAGACATCGTATGTCCAGCTTAGGTTGGAATTGGTCTGGCCATTGCTCTTGGCGGTGAAGGTAATCCTCATATTGGCAGGACTAGCCGAACCATTGCCAAAATACCCGTTAATGGTAAATTGGGACGGGAATAACGTGTCGTTGTTCTTATAATCAGCCATTGGCATGTAGGCCAGCACATTGCGTCTACTGGTATCCAGCCTGCCAGCAATGTCATTCGTAATCACTGGCGAACTTGTGCTGCCGCCGGACGGAAGCGGCGTCTGCATATTGAAATAACTGATCAATTCGAAATCGAGTTCAATATCCTGTGAACTGCTGGCATTGCTAAATCCCAGCGCAATCAATTTATCGGTCGTGAATTGGCTGGTGTCCACGGTAAACCAGCCTGGAATCACTTGGTTATTGACCATTTTTGGCTGTAAGATATTGTTGCCAGCTGCGTAAACGGACTCGGTACCACCGACAAAGGCCCAGTCGCCCATCGCCATGCGTTGCACCTGGCCATTGACGACGTTTTTCTGAATCGCCCGAACTTTCAACCAACTATAAGTCGTCGGCATGTTGCCCAAGCTGTCGCCTCTCCCCTGATCTACCAGATTGAGCAAGCCATTGCTATCCACATAGCTGAAACCATCCCCCCCCACCTTGGGCGCTTCCCCCAAAACAGGGGAGAAATAGCTGTTATCGCCAGCGCTGAGCATGGTGCCATTCAGGCGGGCCAATACCATCTGGTTACCGGTGCCCCCAGGGGCCCCCAGACCAATATACTGGAATTCGTAGGCCACCCCTTCCTGCATGCCGGCACTGGCTGCAGTAAAGAGAAAGGTATTGGTCAAAGCCAAATCTTTACTCAGGGTTAGTTGCTGATAACCCGTAGTGCTGCCCACCGGGCGGTAGCTAACGACCAGCGTCTTGACATCGCTATTGATATTGCGCACCAAGAAACTACGTTGATAGTTGTCCGTTTTCATCTCAATAGAGTATGGCTGGACTGCCCCGCTTGGTCTTTGGGGAGCTTGTGTTGCCGACTGCTTGGCCCCCCAGCCGGTAGGTGCCGCCAACACCAATTGGGATTGCGCCACCATGATTCTGTCGGTGGCCCGCTCCAAAAACATCTTGACCTTGATTCCCTTCACATTAGTCAGGTTAACCGGCACGTTGAACTTGGTATCTTGTGCTCCGGCATAGGCTTGGTACAAGGACTGGTCATTACTGTTCTGCACTTCCAGGATGTAACGATCTCCCCAGCCCTTCAAACTGACGGGGATATCCACCGAGACGTTGGTAATGTTGTAGCTTCCATACGCGAAAGACACCATGGTGTCCGGGCCGTTGCCGGTATAGTTTTCAATCACATTGCCGGAGGCCGCTACAGTTGCCGTCAATGTTTGTCCACCCGCCAATCCCGCCGAATAAACAACACCGGGGTTGGGCACGGCAATGCCCGGCTTGCTCGAACTGCTGCCAGGCTGCGTGACAGTCGGTTGCGTGGCGCTGCGGCGCATCAAGACACCATTTTTCAGGCTTGCCTCGCCAATGCTGACTGCATTGCCACTGCCATCAATGGCTTTGAACAGCATTTCATAGTTGCCACTCAGCACATCGCTGCGGCCAAAATTCGCCAGATCGCAGCTGAACCAGGTGCTGTTATCAGTACCAATCTTCACAACAGCAGGCTGGCCGGTTCCGGCCGTGCCCCATACATCATTGCTGCCTAACGGACGCAGCCAGACTTGTACCTGGGATGTGGTGGCCGGCTGGCCTGAGATCAGCAGCTGCGATTGCGCAGTAGCAGCCGTTGCTGCTGTCAATGCCGTGTAGAGCGTGCTCGACGGCGGCGAAAGATTTTCATCCCTGTCGTACTTGTAATTGGGCAAGGCAATTTGCGCGCTCGCGCTGCGCAATTGCCGCTGGCCATACATCATTTTGTAAATGCTGATGCTGTAGCCGTAATAAATACTACTCACCGAAACTTGGGTAGTCGTAGTGGACCCGCTAACCTGTTTGGTCGCGATAATGCGATTGGCACTATCCTTAATCTCAATAACAAAGTCACCTGAGTCATAGCCCGGCGTGGCCGGTAGTGTCACATTCAGTGCGGCTGCTACAATTTGTGGCGGTTCAGCAGGATAAGGACGAAGCCCCCAAGTAATATTCTGAAGCACTGCTTGACCAGCCTGATTCGCGCTGGCTTTGAATAGCGAAATCTGGCCAGACTCTGGGATGACGGCCTGAGCAGCTTGGGCCGATTTGGTCACTGTAATGGTAATTGGATTAGTTGGCGATAGATCCTGATTGACCGACAAATTGGCAGTCTGCAGCTGCGCCAGCACATCCGCCACAGTAAAGTCAGGCTGGTAAGTCTTGATCGCCTGATTTTTCTTGTCGTATTCGGTGATGGTCTTGGCAAACGAAGCGTATTGCGACACGGTAGCGGTCGACACGTCTTCATTCCCCATACCAGCCTGGAAGCTGAGTGTGGCATTACCGTTGCCATCATAGATGTATTGCGTCACCACACCGGTGTTGCTGGTACCTGACACCATATGGCCCAATTGATCATACTTGGACCATTGCTGCCATGTGCCGAGGTTATCGGTAATGGTTGGCGCAACAATATCGCTGTCATAGCGTGCCTTGCGGGTACGGCGCTGGGTAATTTCGCCAAAGGCGTTGTACAGCGTATCGGTGACCTGATCATATTGCGCGCTGCTGCCCGTCATCCGCTTGGACATGCGGCTGATCTCACGCCCCATCTGGTCGTAGTTGACGATAGTGACATCGGTAAACGCCTGGCCACTACTGGCAGCGTTGGCAGCAAATACCGAACCGACATAGGTGAGATTACCCAAGCGATCATACTTATAGACCACAACGTTGTTGGCTGCGTCGATGGTTTTCGTGAGCTTGCCATTCGCCCAGAACTGCTGCTTGGTGCGATCATCGGTGCTGGAATTAGCCAATTGGGTTTCCGTCACCACATCGCCAAGACCATCGTAGGTATAGCGGGTACGCTCGGCGGTAGTGTCACCAGTGGCAAGCTTGCTACGGTAAACCCGTTTTTCAGTTACCCGCCCCAAAGTGTCATACACCATCTCATTGACATAGCCATCCGCATCAATCTGCCGGGTAACGTTGCCCAAGCCATCATAGAACAGACTGGTGATGGCTGTGCCAGTTCCACCAGTAACTTGCAAGTCACCCTGACCCATATAAACGTTGGAACCGTAAGGATTATTGCCAAGAGTCAGATTTGTATATTTCACATTACTAACGGTCTTGCGAATTACCCTCCCCATCGCGTCCAGATCAGAAATGGTAACGCGATCATCGGCACTGACCGTGGGGGTTTGTTGCAGACCACGCTGCGGGTTGGCCAATTTGTTGGCATAGCGAATCTCGACAACCCGGTTCGGCAAGTACTGCCAAGCAGTCACATACCCCTCAGCATCCACCAGCTGAATCTGCCGGCCCAACCCATCGTAGTAGCGGTAAGTCGAATTGCCACGACGGTCGACCTCCTGCAGCAAATTACCAATGGCATCGAAATACTTGACGGTCTGCAGCGACCCGGTATTCAGCTGATAGGTGCCATTCGTCATGGCGCTATACACCACAGCCGTGGTGCGTTCGCTGCCCATGTGGCCGAGGGCATCGTAGGTATAAAATAACGTACGGTCTTTCATCCCATCCACCACCACAGTAGGTGGTGTCGCAGCGCCCACCGCCGGCATGCTGGTCAGCCTGTTGGCATAGGTGGTGGTATCCAGAACCAACGCGCCGCTGTCATAACGACGTATGGTACATACACCTTCCGGGCTCACCTGCACCACGACACGGTTAGCCCTGTCATAGAAATTGAGCGTACGGTTGGGGTTGCTGATCTGGCCCGGCGCATTCTGGTCTTGCAAACCCACCTGAGTTTCCACGACATTGCCACGATTGTCGTAAAAGGTTCGCTCCAGCATCTGGGCGTTTGTGGAGCCACCAGTTAGTGGATCGTAGGCTTCGAACGACTGGGACAGTTTGCTGATTTGCCGGCCTAATTTGTCGTAGCCGAACTCGGTGATGCGTTGTTCGGTTAGCCCAGCGGCTTCCACCGCCCGGATACGGTTGCCAAATACGTCATACTGGTATTGATTTTTCACCACCTGCCCGCTGGCATTGGCAACCGGCAGTATGTCTTCAAGCCGATTACCGCGACGGTCATACCTGTAGCTAGCTGTGCCGCCGTTAGCATTGGTCGCCGTGGCTTGCTGACCAAACGCGTTGTAGCTATAGCGTTCCTGGACCAGAGCCGTGCTTTGATCAGCCCGAACCACGCTAGTGGCGCTGGCAACACGCTGATTACGCAGGTCATAGCTATCGTTGGAAACGAAATCCTTTCCATCGCTATTTATGAAGGCAGCCTGTGGCGTTTGGCCGCTCAAAACAATCTGGATGAACTGACCAGGAACAATCGTGCCTTGTACGCGATTCAGATACGTTGTCTTGCCCACCAGGTTGCCAAAAGCATCGTAGCGATAGTCAGTCAGGAAACCGGTCGGGGCGATATTTTGAATCACCTGACCCTTGGTGTCGTACACCTTGTAAGTCGTATTGCCAACAAAGTCGACCGATTTGATTACATTCCCAAAGGCGTCGTAATTGATCTGCGTCTGGTTGCTCAGTTGGTTCTTCACACCAGTCAGGCGGCCTAGTACGTCAAAGCTTTGAACTACGCTAAGGGCGGCTCGGATAACGAGATTACCGGTGACCTGTGCGGCAGAAGCCGCATAGCCACGGCTGGTACGCTCGACCTGTGCCCAGGCCGCATCCGAGGTGTAAAGCGCATAGTTGCGTGGATCAAGTATCGCCACGCGATTGCCCAGCGCATCCAACGTGTATTCGGTCACGCCAACCTCGGCCGTGCCATAGGCCGTGCTTCTCCGAATCAATCGACCCGCACGATCATAATCAAAATGCGTGACAACGCCATCGGCAGTGCCATCGGCATCAATCTGGTCGGTAACCAGGCCACGTGCATCGTAAACGTGACGAACCTGGATGCCGGCTTCGTTCACATCCGTGAGCTTACGGCCAGCACTGTCATAGGTAGCACGCTGTACCCGATCATTGGCGCCCGCTACATTCGGCCGCAGCGCATCCAGATTGATCGGCAGCTTGTCGGTCGGGCTGAAGCCGCTGGCGAGCGCCTTGGCGGCATAACGCACCACGCTGGTCTGACGACCTGCACTATCGAGCAGGTATTCGGTCAGGTAGCCTTCGGCATCGACACTGGCCACTTGGCGGCCAACGCTGTCATAGACGGAATAGCTGGTGCGATCATTGGCAGCATCGGCAACGACGGCATTAGCGAGATTGGCTGCGCTACGGACCGCCGGCACCGTGATGGCTTTGGCATATTGGGTAACTGCGGCCAATTGGCCATAGCTGTTGTAGCGAGTCTGCGTGACATATCCCAGTGCATCGATGCGATAGATCTGCCGATCCAGCGCGTCATAAACCGCATAGCTGGTCTGATTGGCCGGATTGGCGGCATTAAGTAGCGCAACCAGATCGCTACGTGTTTGCCAGACCGCCGTGCTCGCCAGTGGCGTGGCATAGGCAATGCGTTGCACCACGTTATTGTCACGGTCATAACGCTGCTCGACCACGTTGCCCAGCGCATCCACCGTCTGGGTCAGGCGGTTGTCCTGGTCGTAGGCGTAGCGAGTGATTTGCGCAGCAGGGTCCACAACACTGCCATTAGGCCCCGGATAGAGGCCTTGTAGCGTCGCCAGCACGTTGGCATCGTTGACGGTCGCTGGAATGGTGATGGGTTTGCTGTAGCGAATGTCGGCAATGCGGTTGCCTTGTGCGTCATAACGCACCTCACTGACGTCACCTAGCGCGTCGATGGTGTAATGCACCCGGCCATTGCCATCGTAGGTGAAGCGGGTGGCATTGTTGGCGGCATCGTAGCGTGCAGTCACCTGCCCTACCGCATCGTACTCATAACGCGTGGTTAGCTTGAGCCCGTTGGCGTCAGCAACTTCGGTCAGGCGACGGTTGAAGTTGTCATAGGTGTAGGTAGTAACACGCGGGGTGCTGCTGCCGGCCGCTTCGGTCAACTGAGTGATGTTGTCGGCGGCGTCGTACACATACTCGGTGCGCAACGCCAACGCGCCAGCCTTGGTCGAGCCATCCGGATTGGTAGCCGGGTCGATCGTGCTGGCCGTCACCCGACCACGCTTGTCGAACTCGGTCTTGACCCATACGCCGTCCGGGCGCTTTTCCCAGATCTTTTGGCCGGTGCCGTCAAAGCGATACTCACTCGTGAGGTTCGCATTGCCTGGGTCAACCTGACGCGTCAGCACGCGACCGCTGGCATCGTAGCTGAAGCGGGTAATGACGCCATGCGCATTGGTCTCAATGACATTGCCCGCTTTGTCATAGCTGGTGGTCGAGACCAGATCGACTTCGTTGGCGCCATCCACCTCCGCGATGCGTTGACCATTACGATCATAAAGATAAGTCGTAATGTGACCTTCACCATTGGTCACTTTGACGACTTCACCCTGCGCATTGCGCTGGGTGGTGACAGCCACGCCTTCCGGGGTGGTGACGCTGGCTTCGCGCGTGGTGCCGTTGTAGGCGTAGCGGGTGGTTTTGCCATTGCCGTCGGTGGTGGAGTACACCCGGCCCAGCATGTCGTAGCTGGTGTAACGGCTAGCGCCGGTGGGGTCAGTCACCTGGACGATGCGGCCATCGCCGTCATAGGCGGTGGTGGTGGTGCGGCCCAGCGCGTCGATCTGGGCGATCAGGCGGCCAAAGGTGTCATAGCGGTTCTCGGTGACGGTGCCGCTGACCCGGCTGAAGCGCAGGTGGCCCAATTTGTCGTATTCACGGGATTCTGCCCGCCAGCCACCATCCGTCGCCACCGCGCTTGCCGTCAAGGCCTCACCAAAGGCGTTGTAATCGACTGATCGAAGCGCCCCTACGGCATCCCGCTCGTTAGCAAGCAACCCCAGACTGTTATAGCTGAATGCCTTGAATTGGTCCTTGCTGGCATCCTTGAGCGAAGCCAGTTGAGCATATGGGAAACTGGTAATCGCGCCTCCCGCCAAGCTCGTCACCAGTGAGCGAGCGAGCTTGTTGGCATAGCGAGCTGAGCTGGCCACCAATCCCAATGTATTGTAACTGGTTTCCTCAACCTCGCCATCATCATTGACGGTCAGGACGATGCGATCATTCGCATCGTAGTAATACACTGTCAGGCGACCACTCCCATCCCGCATCGTCGCCCGGCGACCCGCTGCATCGTAGGTATAGGTGATCTTGCCCGCTTCATTGCCACTGGCCACCGCCTCGCCATTCAGCTCGGCCGTCACATGACCTTGTGCGTCGTAGCGCCACTGTTGCGTGCGCTGGTCGGCAGTGCCCTGCGCCGTGACTTTTTGCGTGAGGTTGCCGGCGGCGTCGTAGCTGTAGGTGGTAATGCTGCTCTGCGGCTGGCGCTCTTCGCGGATCACCCGGTTCAGGTAGTCGAAGCTGCGGATCAGGGTCTGGTCTTCGCTGCTGCTGCTCGGCGTGGCAGCTGCGAGGGTCTGCGCATTGCGATCCTTCGCCGCCAAGGCATAGTGTATTTCGTAAGTGGAGTTGCCGGCCTGGTCGTAGCGATACTCGGTCAGCGCGCCGGTGGGGTCGATCGTGCCGACCAGACGGCCACGGCCGTCGTAGATGTAGTTCGTGCTGATATCCGTCGCGCTGCTGGCCGGGCGCAGCGCAGTGAGATCACCGCTCTGGCGCAGTGCCGGGTCGGTGGCGGTGCCGTAACGTATGCTGGCGGTGCGCCAGCCTGCGGCATTGTATTTGTATTCGTTCAGTGCACCTTCGCCATCCAGCTCGGCTTGCAGCAAGCCATCGGCGCTATAGAAGTAACGCTGCTGGCGGTCGTGCGTGGCATCTGCCCCATAAGTGGCGGACTGACCGCGCACTGCAGCGTCACTGCCTTCGTTGCCCGCAACAATATTTGAGGTGACCGCGTAGGAGTTGATCGTTTTGGCATAGCGAATCACATCGGTACGCGCACCGCTACCATCGTAGCGATATTCAATGACGTTGCTGGTGCCGAGCGTAAGTTCATCCAGCTCGAACGTCTGCTGCCCTGCGGCGTTGTAGAAGTAACGCACCACGCTGTCAGTACTGGTGCTGTTGCGCAGTGTTGCCAGTGCAACGCCAGCCGGGTTGGCAGCCAAGGTAGACAGATTACTGGTGGTCACCCGCAGGGTATAACGGGTCTTCTGGATCAGCAGTCCGTTCTTGTCATACACGAACTCTGTCAGCGCGCCATCAGGCGCGACCTCGCCGATCTTGCGACCTGCCGCGTCGTACAAATAGTAAGTGCTATCGCTGGCCGGGTCGGTACGCTGCACCAGGCGATTGAAGGCGTCATAGGTATAGCGGGTGGTGCCAAAGTCGCTGGCGCCCGCCTTCTGATTCTGGCTGATCAGATTGCCCAGCGCATCATAGCTGGACGTGAGTACCAAGCCGTTGGCCTGGGTGACCTGAATCTGATGATTGATGTCATCGTAAACCGTGCTGGTGATAGCACCAACACCATTCGCATCATATTGCGTGCGGGTCAGTACACGCCCGAAACTGTCATAGGTAAACGCAGTGCTGTAGTCGTTGGCAATGCCGGGGGTATTCAACCCGCGCTGCTCGGTCTGCTGCTGCAAACGCCCCAGAGCATCATAGGCAAAGACCGTCTTGATCGGCGTTTGCGGCTGGCCGCTGCCATCCAGGCGCTCGTAGGAGGTGGTCGCAACCACCTCGCCAAAGCTGTCATAGTCGGTATCGGTGCGCATGACCGTGGTCGGGTCGCTGGCAACAGCCCAGGCGGCAAGGTCGCTCAGGCCAGCAGCAGCTGCGGTGTAATAGCTACCGTTGTACTGCAACGTTTGCACACGCTGGCCACGATTATCGTAGCGATATTCGTTGACACGCCCTTCCGGCGAAATCTTGAAGCGCAGTTGGCCCAAAGCGTCGTAAACATAGCGGGTAGCGCGCGCACCGCCGGGGTCAGTCCCTGCCAGGCCATCGGTATCGAAGCCGGTAAATTCACGCCGCTCGATAACATGGCCGGCATTATCGAATACCTGCCGCACGGCGCGGCCAGTGGCATCAAGCTGATAAACCTGGTTGCCAAAGGCGTCATAAGCAAAACGGGTTACATTGCCCGCCGCGTCATAGCGGGCCGTGACATGACCAAGGCTATCGTATTCGTAACGGGTTACCGACTTGATGCCGCTCGGGTCTACCGTTTCAGTTAGTACATTGCTATTGGCGTCGTAGGTGTATTCGGTGATGCGCTGCGCAGCCGTCCCAACCGCTTCGGTCTTGCGGATGACCCGGCCTGCCAGATCATAATCCAGGTGCGTGGTGACCTTGCCAGCTGTATTGTCTGCCGCTACCTGATCAACCAGTTGGCCCAAACCGTTATAGACATAACGGGTTTGCGTGCCATCCGCCGCAATGGAAAGCACCATGCGACCTGCAGCATCAAACACACTGCGCGCATTGTGGTCAGTGCTGCCCACGCTGGCTGGCTTGACCTGGCTCAGCACCAGTTGCCAGTTGGCACCCGGTACGAAACCATCTGCCACGACCTT
Organism: Andreprevotia lacus DSM 23236; assembly: GCF_900176275.1. Lineage (GTDB taxonomy): Bacteria > Pseudomonadota > Gammaproteobacteria > Burkholderiales > Chitinibacteraceae > Andreprevotia > Andreprevotia lacus. The sequence goes on from NZ_FWXD01000018.1 coordinate 47,729, forward strand.
GGCGGCATAGCGGATGAAGGCGGTACGCTGGCCCAGGCCGTCGTATTGGTATTCGGTCAGATAGCCAGCGGCATCGAGCACACCGTTCTGGCGGCCGGCACTGTCATAGCTGTAATACTCGGCGCGATCAGCAGGGCTGCTGACCAGTGCTGCACTGACCGTGGCAGCGGTCAACGATGCTGGTAGCGTGATCGGCGTTGCATGGTGAATCACCGCGACCAGGCGGCTTGCACTGTCATAGCGCTTCTCGGTCACCAAGCCAGCCGCATCGATCTCGAATGTCGGCCGGTTGAATGCATCCACCACGGTGTAGTGAGCCTGATCGGTAGCCCCCGGCTGCAATGCGGCGGCAACAGCCGCAGCCCACTGAGTGGCATCGCTCGGCCAAGTGATGGCAATCGGTTTGGCATATGCAATCGTCGCACTGAGATTGCCATACACATCGTAGCGACGCTCAGTCACGCCGCCATTGCCATCAATGCTGTATTTCAGGCGACCCTGGTTGTCGTAAACCGAATGGGTTTCTTGGACAGAACCAGAGAAGAAATCTGCCGGAACATTGAAGCAATTCCACGTATTTTCATTGTGGTAGCTGGTGTTCAATACGCCAGTGCGCGCCAGAATGGCATTACCATTTTCATCATAGACATATTGCGTGGCATTGAATTGAGGATCAACCACCAACCAAAGACGATTATAATTAGTATCATATCGATAAGATGTCTTGTTACCAGATGCATCGTATGTCGCAGTCAGCAAAACCCCACGCGCGGCCGAATATTCGTAGCGCTTGGTTAGCTCAAGGCCTGTATGCGCGGGAATACTATTAGCCGTCGAAGGATTGATCGCAGGCGTACTTGGATCCACCATCTCGGAAAGACGGTGATGTGTCGTATCATAAGTATACGTCGTGATGCGGGGAGCAAGCCCAGTAGCGTCCTCACGCTTCTTGATGACATTACCTGCCACATCATAGGTATATTCTGTGCTTATCGCCAAAGCACCGGGCTTGCTGACACCATCCGGACCTACCGGTGGGTCAATGATAGACATAACAATCCTACCTTGCCTATCAAATAGGTTCTGGGTCCAGATGCCATCCGGACGTCTCTCCCAAACTTGATATCCCCTGCCATCGAACTGATACTGCGTGACCAGATTCAATCCGTCTGGATCAACCTGCCTTGTCAATACCCGACCGCTGGCATCGTAGCTATAGCGGGTCAGCACGCTGTTTTCCGTACGCTCGAGCAAATTGCCAGCGCCATCGTACTTGTTGCTGGTGACCAGATCTGAGCCATTGGCATGCACGATCTTGGTCAACAAGCGGCCATTCAAATCATAGGTATAGCTTTCTGACCGGCCTTGATTATCGGTAATGGACAACACCTCACCAAATACGTTCAACTTGGTGGTAACAATCAGCCCATCCGGTGTGGTCACCGTCATTTCACGGGCACTGCCATTGTAGCTGTATAGCGTTTTAGCTCCATTGCCATTCGTGACAGTGGAGATGCGCCCCAATCCATCGTACGATGTATAAGTCAACCCGGTGAGACTGCTGTAGCGACTTAGCGCTTGCCCTACTTTATTGAGTGAATAAGAAACGTACTCTCCGGAATAAAGATACTCGTACGTCAAATTACCAAATGCGTTATAAACCTTTCCAACCAAGGTCGTCGACGCTGAAAAATCGCCTGACTGGACTGACGAAGCCCCCAGCAAATCAGGCGAAGCAACTAAATCACTCGAAGATCTTACTATGCCATTCAAATCGGCAAGCTGCTGCCCCTGAAGCCCAAATCCGGTACCGCTAGGCAAATTTCCGTAGATCCCCTTGAGTTGGTCAAATTGATTATAAACGTACCGAGCACCCTGAGCCGACACCAAAGCCGAAATGAGCAAACCACGCGCATTAAATTGCTTGGATGTAACTTTCGACACTCCAGGCAGCTTGGAAGCAATAAGAGAGGAAACGGATGCGGTCAGGTCGCCACCACCAAGGGACAACAAATCACTTTGAGGCAGCTTGGCTGAATAATTCAGCACCATTATCCAGATCGGCGAGTTGTACTGCGTTTTCTCAACTTCACCATCTGGGCTCACTGTCAATACAATTCGATCATTCACGTCATAATAGAAGACGCTTCTTCTTCCATTGCCGTCAATGCTTGCAATTTTCCGACCCGCCAGATCATAGACATTGGTAATCGTGCCAATATCCGTCCCACTGGCAACGGCTTCTGCACTAATTTCCTGCACCAAATGACCTTGCGGATCATAGCGCCAGCGCTGGGTGCGTGGTGCAGCAGTACCCAAGCCACTTGTTCTTTCTACCAGATTGCCAACCGCGTCATAGGAATAGACGGTGATCAGCCCTTGCGGCTGCAATTCCTCGCGGATTACCCGATTCAGGTGGTCATAAGCTCTTAGCGTGCGTTGGTCTTCCAAACTCGCGTCGGGGCGTGCCGCTGCAAGCGTTTCCGCGCTTTTATCCTTGGCCAAGGCCGCATAGCGAATTTCGCTGATGCGATTTCCAGCATCATCGTAGGCATACTCAACAAGACGGCCTTCCGGATCAATTTCGCCAATCAACCTGCCAATGCCATCATAATAGCGAGCATAGAAACGATCAGGGCTACGCGCAGCACCTGCGACAATTTCGTTCAGCGTTTTTTCAGGCCCACCATCTCGAATACCGCCATATTCCTTCTCGTTAATTCGCGTTACCTGGCCAAGAATGTTGTAAGTATATACATCGATAGTTGCAGATTTTTTCACCTCCCCTGATAGCAACCCATCACCAGTGTAAAAGTAATGTATATATTGATTCTTTCCAGCCCACGCCCACGTGGCAACAGAAGCCGGAACAAATTTTGACGACAGGGACGCCACAATACCGGCGCCAGCCTCAACACCAGCAACAAATTGACTAGTTACATCCGAAAGAGAGATAGTCTGATCATAGAAAAAGATCAGCGTTTTCCGCCCAAGGCCATCATAACGGTATTCATATACAGATGCAGTTCCATCGGTCAAATCATGCACTTCATAACCCAATTGACCGTCAGCATTATAAAAATAGTAATTGCTATTAGTCACACCTGCCGGGCGAATTGAATTTAGCGTCAAATCGGCAGGATGGGTCGAAAAACCCGCCAAAACGGTCAAGTCCACAAAGCTTGAGTATTTAATACTCTGAACCACTTGGCCAGCATTGTTATATACCAGCTCTGAAATCGTGCCATCTGGCTTGATCTCGGCCACCTGCCGATTATTGTTATCAAACAGATAGTACGTAATATGACCCAACGGATCAATTTGCTGCACGCGATTGCCGCGCAGGTCATATGCATATTGTGTGGTGCCTAACGCCACACTGTTGGCGCTTTCGCTATGCGTGATCAGCTTGCCAGCCTGATCGTAGACCGAGGTAATCAACAAGCCATTGGCTTGGGTCAACTGCATTTGCCGATTGGCATCGTCATACACGGTACTGGTCACCGTGGCTACGCCGTTGGCGTCGTACTGGCTCATGGTCAGCACGCGGCCCAGGCCATCGTAGGTGTAGGCGGTACTGTAATCGTTGGCAACACCCGTGGTCTTGACAACGCGCGGGTCGATGCGTTGCAGCAAACGACCAAATGCGTCGTAGACATAAGCGGTGGTGAGCGGATTTTGCCCCTGACCGGCCGCATCCACAGCACCATAGCTGGTGACCGCCTGAATCTGGCCAAGCATGTCGTAGGCGGTGTCGGTGCGCTGACTTTGTGTCAGGTTACGTGCAGCAGCCCAAGTGGTCAGGTCGGCCAACGTGGCAGTCGTGCCAGCATAGAAGACGTCGCCATATTGCCATTGCTGTACGGCCAAGCCGCGGCTGTCATAGCGCAGTTCGGTCACGCGCCCGTCGGGAGTAATGCGGAAGCGCAGATTGCCTTGTGTATCGTAGACGTAGCGGGTGTCGAGCCCGTTGAGCGGATCATTGCCACCCAGACCATCAGTGTCAAAGTCCGTAAACGTACGCTGTACAATCAGTCGATCATTGGCATTGTAAATACGGCGAATCGCGATCCCTGAGGCATGCAGTTCGTAGACTTTGTTGCCACGGGCATCATAGCTGTAATCCACCCGGCCGCCCCGGCCGTCGATCACGCTGGTGAGATTGCCGGCCGCGTCGTAGCCAAAGCGGGTGACATTGGGGCCAAAGCTGTCGGATGGGTAGGCAATCTGGCTGAGCTGGCCGCTGGTATCGGTAGTGAATACCGTCTTCAGCCCGGTCGGATCGGTGACAGTGGTAGCGCCGGCGGCGCTGTCGTAGCTGTAGGTGCTGGTGCGGATGTCGCTGGCGCTGCGCACGTCCTTGACGGTGGCGATACGGAAGCTGCCGTCGTAGGTGAATTCCAACCGGCTGCCGTCGGTCTGGCTGAGGCTGGCCAGGCGGTTGCTGCTGCCGTCGTAAGTGTAGGTGGTGACGTAGGCTTTGCCATCGACAGTGCTGCTGTCTTCCGGGGTGAGGTCGACGGTGACCTTGCTCAGGCGGTTCTGGGCGTCGTAGGCGTAGCGGACGCGAGAGGTGCTCACGTCGACGTTGCTGGCATTCTTGGCGATGTTGGCGACTTCGGTCAGCAGCGTGCCCGAGTAGACCAGTTGCAGCGCGCTGTTGTAGTTGCTGTCGCCAGCGCCCCAGGATTCAAGGCGCCTGATCTGGCCGTTGGTGTTGTACTGGATGCGGATTTCGTCACCAGCAGCATTGATCTGTGTGGCCAGTCGCCATGCCGTGCCGCTGCCGTCGGTCTTGTAGACTTCGCTACTGCCGCTCTTGCCGTCTTTCCAGCTCCATTGCTGGTTGCCGGCGGTGTAGCGCAGACTATCGAAAGCGCCATCACCGGCGGTGCTGACATATTCGCCTCGAGCGATGTCGTACGCGTAGGTGGTTTCGAATTCGTCGCCATCCACCCGCTTGATGGTGCTGCCAGCAGTATTGACCGTACCCGTCAGTCCATAGATGCGCTTGTAGAAGCCGATGCGCCACTGGTCGTTGTTGTCGCCGTCCCAGCTGCCATTGCTGTTGTAAGTACGCAGCAGATCCGGCTGTAGGCCACCGCCCAGCAGCAAGGTATCGTGCTGCTGCAAAACCAGATTGCCGGTGCTGGCGTTGACATAAACGCCCTCGCCGCCGTTACCGGTTTTGGCATCCCCAACGACTCCTTGCGAGCCCAACACCTCGCGCGAGGAACCCGACAGACCCAGACCATTGCCACCAACAATCGCAACCATGCTCGATATCTTCCGTATGCGTTATGCGCCACAGCGCCATTGCACAACGTGTCCAGCTACTTACGCGAAAGTTTAGGAGTTGGCGGACTTTTTTTGTGAGGACACATCGGAGCGCGGTTAGACTCTTTTGCATCAGCGTGATGGCTGATCGCTTCGCACCCAGTGACCTTCTTACACACTCGCCTTCTAGCAATAAATCCTGACACGCGCCCGGGAGCACGCCACATACCGCTCCCGGCGCTCCAGCAAGGTCTGGTTGCGATTCGTACTCCAGGCCAGCGGTGGCATGATGACCACCCGCCACTCCATGCCCTTGGCCTGCAGCACCGAGGACACCAGGATTTTCTGGACGCCACGCCCCAACATGCTGCGCTCGCGCAGCAGATCCAGTTCCGCCACGAATCCGTCGCCGCCCAGTTCGCTCAGGCGGTGCGTGGCATCCATGAGCAAGAAGTCGGCCCCCTGCCTGGATGCCTGGGTCACGGCGCGGTCTTGCAGGTATTTCAACACTGCTAGTCGCTGTAGTGTCGTATCCAGCGCAGTCATGGAGAGAGGCAAATCGGTGCTGATGCCGAGCTTCTTGCGCAGCAAGGCCAGCACATCGGAGACAGCGTCCAGCCGATAGGTCAGTTCATGGCTTTGCCCGCGTTGCGTGCCGTGCTGGTCAATCAACATGTCTTCGAGTTGCCGCAATTCCATGGTGCTGAGTTTCAGCCCTGGCTGCTGGATGAATACCCCCAGCGCCAGCGCATCGCCAATGCTGAGCGGCGTGCTTGCCCAGCCGGCAAGCCGGGCGATGATGCGCATGATCTGCATCACATCGACCAGGTCACAGCGGGGCATGCCGGGGCCCGCTTGCACCGGGATACCCGCCAGCAGCAGCCCACGCATGACGGGGATGGCTTGTTCGGCCGCTGGGGTCAGTATGGCAATCGGCTGTTCCCCGTCATTGAGGTCTTCTTGCTCGGCCCGCGCCAACAACTCGCGGCATAGCAAGGGCAAGGAATACGGCAGCGCAAGCGGGATATACGCGCTCTTGTGCGTAGCTGCCCGCAGTCCGGTGTCCTGTTCTTCCGCCAGCGCCAGTTGCGTCTCGACCAAACGGGCGATTTCCCTGCCATAGCGATAACTGCGCGTCAGGCTCAATACGTTTTCGGTTTGACTGGAAAGCCGCGTCACGGCGTTGAAAGGGCCAATGCCACGGAACTCGAAGATATCCTGTGCCGGGTCGCCCATGGCGATGACCGATACGCCGTAATCAATCATCGCTTTGATGATCTGGAAATGCGCGGCCTTGGTGTCGTGGAATTCATCCACCAGCACGACATCGACTTTGCTTTCCCGGCACCAGCGGCCTATCGCATCTGGCTCACGAGCCAGGTCATAAGCGGCATCGCCCCGGCCGAGATAGGTAGCATCACGGCGGCAGTTTTCATAGCGGCAGAATAGAGAGAAGGCGTAGGCTGGCAAATGCAATCCACGCAGCGCATCGTGGATATCGGCTTCGTCTTCGTCCGAGAGTTCGCCGTTGATGTCCAGCCATTTGAACGGGGCGTCTTCGAAGGTCAGGCTGATCTTCAGATTGCTGATCAATTCAAGATAGAAACGCAGATCATCATCCCGCGCCGGCAGCAATTCATGTTCGTCGGTTGCGGCATAGCGTTCGTTCAGTGCGGTCACGGCCAGACGCATGGTGGCCTTGGCCGCTTCGGGATCGTCCAGCCGGGCATTGATCTTGCCGCCCTCCCACCGTTTAAGGAGGGAGTGATCCTTGAGGCAGGTCAGCACGAACGATTCGATGCTGACGCATTCCGGCAAGCTCGCGTTCGGGCCAAACATGGCCTGCTGCTTGTCGTTGAAGCGTTGCACACCGCGCCGGGAGAACGCCATCGGCAGCACCTTGAGCCCCTGCCCGGCCAGCTGCTGCTGGCAGAGCAGCAAAGCGGTGGTTTTGCCGGTGCCGGCCCGCCCGTGCACCACGATGGCCGCGTTCATGTCACGACGAAGGCCGGCACATGCATCCAGCAGCACCTGCAGCTCGTCGGTGATCTTGATGTCGCTCATGCGGTTCTCTTCCTGCTGTTTTCGTTGAGATATCCAGGTCAGCAGGCATCAGCACCAATCCCAACATGGGGTTGCGCCGATGCTGGCATCGTGATGCCACAGCGCAGGAAGAGACAGGCCGATCTGAGCAAACCCGGATACTCGCCGGGCCGCTCTGGTCACACGCTCAATGCAAATTAAATCTTGAGCGTATCCAGCTCGCCACCATTGGCAAGGAAATCAATGACCCATTGCGGTTTACGGCCGCGGCCCGTCCAGGTCTGGCTGGCATCTGCCGGGTTCTTGTATTGCGCAGCCCCGGCAGTTTTGGGCTTGTTGCCCTTGCCTGCCGGCGCGGCGCCAAGCAATTCATGCAGATCAAAGCCGCGATCCTGGGCCAGCTGGCGCAGCGCAAGCAGCGTGTCGTGCTTGTCAGTAACCTGCTTACGTGCGATCTGTGCAGTGACTTCCTTTTGCAGTGCATACAGCTCAGGCAAGGTGTATTGGGACAAATCAGCCATGGTCGTTTCCTGTTATTCAGATATGGGCTCGCTTCATGCCGGGCGGGAATGAATTCAGGATAACGGATTCTGCCGGAATTGTCGGTGGCTGGTATCCAGATTGGAATCCGGCAATCAATGGCTGCATCTATCCTAATCCACCCACTCCCCATCCACATTGATCAAATGGCAGGTGCCTTTCGAACCGGCGTATTGACGACGGCATTGCGTCAAGACCTGGTCTTCGGCTTCCTTGCGACTGGCAAAGCCGGCATCCCAGTAGTACGCACCCTGGCCATATTTGTAGGCAAAGGCCTTGTGTCCGCCGGCGTAGCGGTAGCCATGGGTGAATTGCGATACCGCTGCGCCCCAGTGCTCGGTGATGGTTTCAATCCGTGTCATGTCCTTGAGCTCGAAATAGGGTTGTTCCGGTGCGCCGATAGCGTCCAGTCCCTGGCCGTTGATATCGAGCACTTCACAGCCGTCCGGTTTGCCGGTCTGGCTGCGGCACCATTGGGCCGCAACGTCGTTCAGGCGTTGGGCATCGCGGATGTCGTACCAGTTTTGCCAGGCGCCGCCCGGTGCACGCATGAACAGGCGGTGGTTGGCATGATGGCTGTAGCGGTAGAGGAAGGAACCCAGGGCAGCTTTGTTGTTGCCGAACAGGTCGATCGCATGTTGGGGTTTCTGGACCGTGAGCTGGATCGTTTCGTGAGGCGGTAGTTGCAGCGCTTGTGGCTCACCATCAATGTCGATGAGTTCGCACGGTCGTGCCCAGGCGCCACGTTCGCGCTCGCACTGGTCTTTGGCACGGGCGATGGCGGCCTGGCGAGTCTCGGCGCCGACGGCATAGCCCGCGGCAAAATCCACCGACAGCACGAAGGCTTTGTGCCGATGCAGGCCGGTTGGCGCCGGCAGATAGATATTGCGGTAACCGTCCAGGGTGTCTTGCTGACCGGTGCGGATCGGCAGCGGAATACTGTTGTTGCTTGCGGTGTCGGGCGCACTGGCCGTGTCGCTGGCCGGCCCGGCCAGGGCCGGACCGAGTGACAAGACCAGCAGTCCGCCGGGGATGAGTCTGGTGAAGTGCGTGGCGAGGTGCGTCATGTATGGCCCTCCCCGCCTCAAGGCAGATCCGGCACGGTCTGCAGCGTGCCCTCAGTGCGGGCGGCAAGCATGGCGGCCGACATCTGGATGGTCCAGTTGGTGAGCTTGTCGGTCAGTGCACGGTGTTTGGCATCCAGATTGTCGAGATGCCAGCTGCTGTCCTTCCATTCGGCGGTTGCATCCGGGGCAAAGCCCAGTGCTTCCGGGTTGATGTTGTAGTAGGCCTTGACGATGCCACCGCGGTAGAAGTCTTCATAGCTTGGGTTCAGCGTGGTGGTGGGCAGGCTCAGACCCAGTGCCTTGATGTTCTTCCGTGCTTGTTCGTAATAGGCGCTGTCACCCTTGAGGAAGCCGGTCCAGTGATTCAGCTTGGCGCAATGGAAGAAGTTGCTGCCGCCGCTGGCGCCGTAGTTCTCGAAATACAGGATGGGCTTGTCCGGCTTGATGCAGGTGGTGGAGGACCATTTGATTTCGTTGCTGGACTGGCCAAGGTTGCCCCACAGGTTGGCCGTGGCCAGCAGGCGTTTGCCATCGGTCTTGATCAGGAGGACGGCACGCATTTCGTCGGTTTTGCGTTTGCTGCCGTTGTTGCTGAGGGTGATGTCATCCTGGCTCTGGGCGACGACTTGCCAGTCGCCGGCCGGTAGCGGGATCAGGTTGCGGCCGGCGTGCACCGGGCCGGTGACATGGTCACCGATCTTGAGCTGGGTGATGTCGGCATCGGCAAGGGCGGTGCCGGCGACGAGGAGCGACAACAACATCAGAGCGCGGGTGGGCATGGGGCTTCCTTATGGAGTGAGGAAATGGATTGAGCTGGATTGCGCTGAATCGGTGTTTCAGGCTCGCGCCGGGTCGCGGATCACGCAGGTGCCGGCGACCATGTCGTGCAGTGTTTGTTGTTTGGGGTTGAACAGCGCCCAGAAATAACCAAACCAGAGCAGCAGTGCCGAGGGCACCGACATCACGGCGCGCAGGAAGGCTTTGTCGTTACCGATGCGCTGTCCCTGCAGATCCACCACTTTGAGGCCAAGGACTTTTTGACCAAGGGTGGCCTGGTTGGGTGAGGCCATCAGCAGTGCGCTGTACAGCACCACGATGATCAGGCCACCGACCAGGGGCACGACCACCTCGCCGATGCCAAAGGGGATGGCGAGGATGATGCCGTCGAGCAGGCCGCCCAGCAGGCGGCTGGTGATGGGCGCCAGCTGCAGGGTTTGTGGTACTGCAGGGGCAATTGCCGGTGCGGCATCGGGGTTGATGAAGGTGGCCGCAGCTGGGGCTGGAACAGCAACAGGTGCTGCAACAGCCGGGGCCAACGGCGGCGGCGAGATGACTGGTGGCGCTGGTGGCTGCAACGGTGGTGGGACGTCGTTGGGTAGCAGTTTGCCGAGCTGGTCCCACTGCGCCATGCCGGCTTGCCAGTAGGGCGTCTGCTGATTGATGTGGCCTTGCCGCAGCAGTTCCTGAATCGCCTGCAGCGTGAACGGGCCATCTTGCGCACCATCAATGACGACAAAAATGGATTTCTCTTGGGTAGTGGTCATGACTTCGATCTCAATGCAGGTTCTTGAAGATCGACGGCAAGCTGCCGTCAAAGATGGTGACGCGGATCTGGCTCAAGGACGGGTTGTGCGGGTCATACCACTGCACGTCGTAAAGCACCTGCCCACTGCCGAGGATGCTGCTCACCTCTCCTTCGCAACGCCGTACCGTATGTGCCGGATCGACCGCAATCTCGCGGCTGCGGCGCAAGGACACCCCGGCAAACGGCACCGCGTTATTCACGAAGCGCACCAGCGAACCGAACTGCGCCACCATCTCCCCTTCCGTGATGGCCGATGAACACGACGGCAAAGTGGGCGGGCCGCCGGCCAGCGCCTGCAAGCGCTCGATCCAGCCGTAGGGCAAGACCAGGTTAGCAACCCAGAACAACAGCAGGCCGAGGAAGCCCAGGCCGAGCAGGCGCATGAGGATGGAGGGTTTGGGCCGGGAGAACTGAACCGGGTTGGGGGATGTAACGGTACTCATTGAACAAGATGCTCCTGTGATCCGCTGCCGAGGTGACCTCACCTGCTCAACAGCTCATTTTGCCCAATATATTATGAAGACGTACACAACGCCAGCACCGAACCTGCTTCTCCAGACAGGAGAAGCCGTTGGAAGCAGAAGAAGCATTCGGGATCGCGCTAAGGAAGCTGCGCAAGCAGCGGAAGTTGTCGCAGGAAAAGCTGGCGTTGGAAGCGGATGTGGAGCGGAACTACATCTCGTTGCTGGAGCTTGGGCGCAACAGCGCGAGCATCAAGGTGATTTTCAAGCTGGCGAAAGTGCTGGGTGTCCGGCCCAGTGAGCTGGTAGGGCTGGCTGAGGCTGAGCAGGCACAACACGGCTAGACTTGCAGCCACTTGCCAGGGTTGAGTAGCAAGAGGGAGTTGCAGGAACGCCTATTGGCTGGTCGAAATTGGCAGTCGAGGGCAGCTTCTCGGCCAAAGCTGCCATTTGGTAGCTCGTGCAAGCATGCCTGCTTCCGGCCAGAAGCGGACGGAGCTTCTTAGTGTCTGTCCGAAAGCAAACTTCACCGCAGTGAAACCGGACTGTGCATATCGCTCCGCCTCGTAGCTCGGTTTCACTTCTACAAGCACACGCTTCTACCTGAACCCGCCAACGGCAGCTATGCCCGACAAGCAGCCCAACATGGCATCTCTGCCCGTGAGCCAACCAAACAGCAACATTGGTCACCCCAAAAACCCCACCCCGCGCCGAGGCAGCATCTCAGCCTGAACCAACGGTAGTAGCGCTCCGCCCTGCTCCTTCAACTGCTGCGGGTCAGCGTATTGCGCAATCGCTGCAGCAATCCCCTGCGCCAGCCGCCGCCGCAGCGCTCTCAGGCTGACACAGCGGTCGATCAGGGCTGTTTCGGTTTCATCCGGCAGCTCGCTCATGAACAGCGTAGTCAGCCCTTCCTGGTTGAGCATCTGCGTGTACAGCATGCGCACCATGTCACGCCAAGCCGCTTCGGTGTGCGGCGGGCGCACAGAGCTCAACTGACATCTCGATAGCAGCGGTGCGCTGAGCAGGTTGACGTTGTTCGCGGTCAGGACGTACGAGCAATGGCTGACGTCGACCGGCACGCCGAGGTATTTGTCTTCGAAAGTTCGGGCGTTTTCTGGTTCGAGCAACATGAGCAAGATGTCGTTGGGCACCCCGTGTGATGAGGCACCTGATTTGTCGACTTCCTCGAACAGGATGAGCGGATTGGCGACCGGGCAATGCGCAAGGAATTGCACCAGCCGGCCCGGGGCCGCATTGCTCCAGTTGCGTGATGAGCCTGCCAGTTGCAGGGTGTCGGCGGTGCCAGCAAGCTGGAATTCCAGTTTGGGTAGTTCCAGGCAAGCAGCAAGTTGATGCATCAACCAGGATTTGCCGTTGCCCGGTTCACCACCCAGCAACAAGGGGCCGAGTTTTAAGGGGCGCTCCAGCACGACTTGCAGCTTGAGCTGTTCCAGCAGGTGCTGTACCACTGATTGAAGGTGGGGCAGATTGCCGAATGCCTGCTGCACGGCCTCGAAGTGCTGCGCCGTAGCCAGGACCAGTGGTTTGGGATCCGCGAGCTGCATCAGCCCTTCCCGCTGCTTGCGCCGTTCAATAGAGCTCTCGTCCTCAAAGCGCTGTTCCAATGCCTGGCGATTTGCCAAGGTCACCAGATTGCTTGTGGTTTCAGCGGGTGCATCGCTGGGTTGTTGAGCCGGGTTGGCGGCCTGGTCGGCCGGCGCACCAAAGCCTGTCGGCCGCTGTCCGGTGCGGGGAATGCTTGGCATCTCGCTAACGGGCAGTGCCTGAAACAGCGCATCGACGTGTGCGCGCTGCAAATCATCCGGACAGGTGGCGTATGGGACGACAAAGCGGGGGTTATGCGCCATGCCAACCTCCTGCAGTTTTGGTGAGGCCGATATGTGCATAGGCATGCAACATGACGGCGCGTAGTCGTTGTGCCAGCTCGTGGTAGTGCCAATGATGCTGTCCAGCCAAGGTATAGCGCGACATCAGGGTCAGTTCCCTGCCATTGCGCAGCACGACATGGCTACCGAGGCTGCTGCTGTAGTGCCAGCGGTTCATCAGGGTGGCAAATTCCGGCAGCTGCTCGCTTGGCCAGCAGGCGTCGCTGCGCACGTCCAGCTGTAACGTGGCTTCGGGATCGCACAAGTCATCCCCGACGGCCTCGCCACGCTGTTCGCGATCAACCCAGCGGAAATGCACATGCAGCACGGGTAAATTGAAGTCGATCGCCTCCAGCCGGACCAGGCGCTCGGCCCAGCACACCCGGGCGGTATAGCCTTCGTTGTCCAGCGCACTGTTGGCCAGGCGTGCAAACAACTCCATGGCGCCTTGCAATGGCATGACAGGGACCCTACCTGCCGCCTGGCCATTCATCACCATGGTCAGCACCGGATCGGACCAGAGCTGATCGTGTTCCAGCCAACGCTTGGTGCGTTGCAGATAATCGAACGTGGAGAGCAAGGCGGTTTGGCGGGCAGGTGCCGGCATGGCCAGCAGGTGCTTGATCAAGGACTGCGGCAGCGGGCGGATCTGCTGCTTATATGGCCAGAGTGCCTGCCATTCCGCTTCAAGCCGGGTAAGCGCCTGATCAACCGGGGCGATGCTGATGTATTGGTTGTCTGGCAACCACGCAGTCTCTGCAGCATCGCCACAAACGATCCAGACCTGATCATCGGTCTGGACTGAGGCCCAGCGCTGGGCAAGGACCTCGCGTTTGGGATGGGTGAAGAGCAGCACCCAGGGCGGGCCGGCATTCACCTCGACCGGCCATGCCGCATCACTGCCATCGCCGCGCATCACCACGCCGTGCAGCTTTGCACGGGCCACGCATTGCAGCAGTTGGTCCCGCACGTAGGCATCCCCTGCTGCCGGGCTCCAGTGCACGACCAAGGGAGACAAAATGACCTTGCGCTCGCGCATGCGGGCACGCATTTGCAGCAGGCTTTCCAGTGCGAGGCCATGGCGGGGGCGACTGAATTCCCGGTCACTTTCGCCATGGTGCAAGTCATCCTCAAAGTCGGGGGCAGGAGCCATATCGACATCGGGTTCGCCCTCCTCCTGCGATACCGGAGTGGGTACGAAGTCCTCATCCCCGTTCGGTTTGCGGGAGAGGCGAATGGTGCGGGTAGGCATTGCGTTATGCATGGCTCATTCCCCCTGTGCCTGGCGTTGGCCGGATGCTGGCAAGCGAATGCGCTTCACCTTGCCAAGCACCAAGCACACTCCAGCAACAACACTGCACGCGCGGCACGAGCAAGGCGGTTTTACGTCTGGACGGCCTGGCAGGGTATGAGCCATGGAGTTTCTCCAGCTAAAATGATGACATTCAAAGCGAACAAAAGTCCCCCGCAAGGGCTTTTTGTCATCTTAAACGACATTTTATTGTGGAAAATCTCATTTAACAAGCACAATTTTCATCTTGGATGAATTTTTTAATCTTGGAATAGCAATGATCAAATGCCATTTGTCCAAGTTCATGGGCGAGCGGAAGCTACGTGTGGCGGATGTTGCGAGGCTTACCGGCCTGCATCGCAACACGATTACGCTTTTGTATGACGAGACTGCAGCCCGCGTAGACATGGAAACGCTGGATAAGCTCTGCGAGCTGTTTGGGTGCAATGTCGGCGATCTGTTCGAGAAAGTTGCAGAACCGGAAGCATGAGGCATGGATCGACGCCCCAACACCATGCTTTCTGGGGAGGCGGCTTGAACCATGCACTCATTCAACCGAGCACTCTTTCGATGACGAGATACCCAAGCCCACTCCTATGATGTGGCCTAGCTATGGCTTAGGTCGTTCACCATATGCGTCTTAAACGCAACACAACGACGGGCTTTGGCGTAGCAATTCAGCTTAGGGGTACGTTTAGGGGTATCTAAAAAAGGAAGAAACCGGAAAACCTAGAGATAGCAACGGATACAGAAGTTTTTTCGACTCCCGCCGTCCCAAAAACCCCTTGATCTTCAAGGGGTTTTTTCTTTTCCGGTCACGGTACAACCGTTTTGCTACACAAGCAGCACTGGTAGCTCGGAAACGGGCCATGACACCTTCCTACCTCATCAAGCGCGGCAGCACACTGCATCTACGCCTTCGCGTACCCGCACGCCTGCGGCAATTGATCGGAAGACGGGAAATCACCCGGTCTATGAAGGCTGGAAATCAAAAAAAGCTATGCGTAAAGCAACTCCGCTCTGGCTACGATTCAAGGAAATTTTCGCGATGGATAGCATGACCTGCCCCCTGACCGCAGTTCGGCCCAGCTCTTTTTCATTCCAGCGCCTGCCTCAAAAATCAAACCATTTACATACCAATAAACAACCTGTTAAATTGCGGGCATACACAACAATGGAATGCCCGACATGCATCTGGAGCACCTGACCACCGAGCAATCCAACGGCTTTGCACGCCATCTGGATCAACTAGGCATCGACGAAGCATTGGCGCTGATGAACCGCGAAGATGCCTTTGTCGCCCCGCTGGTGGCGCGGGCCTTGCCCGAGATTGCGCAAGCGACGCGGGCAGTGGTGGCGGCGCTGCGTGCGGGTGGCAGGCTGATTTATGTTGGCGCTGGCAATAGCGGGCGTACCGGCTTTCTGGATGCGCTGGAATGCCAGCCCACCTTCAATACCCCGCCCACACAAGTGATCGGCCTGATTGCCGGTGGCTTTTCCGGCTTTGCCGATGCGGCAGAGGACGACGCCGAGCAAGGCGAAGCCGCACTGCGCGAGCTGACGCTGCAGGCTGGGGATATCGTAGTGGGGTTGTCGGCCAGCGGACGCACGCCCTACGTGCTGGGCGCGCTGGCCTATGCCCGACAGGTGGGCAGCCGCACCGTAGCCATCGCCTGCAATACCGGCAGCCAGATTGGCCAGCAGGCCGATGTGGTGGTCGAAGTCGATGTCGGCCCCGAGGTGCTGGCTGGCTCGACGCGGCTGAAAGCCGGCACAGCACAGAAAATGATCTGCAATATGCTCTCGACGGTGGCGATGACCGCGCTGGGCAAGGTCTACCGCAATTTGATGGTGGATGTGCAGGTCAACAACCACAAGCTGGCCAACCGCGCGCGCCGCATTGTCGAACAGGCAGCCGAAGTAACCCCCGAGGTGGCACAGCAGGCGCTGGAAGCGGCCGGCAACCGGCCCAAGATCGCCATCCTGATGCTGCTGGGCGGGCTCGGCCGCAGCGATGCCGAGGCACTGGAAATGCGCAGCGCCGGCTCCATCCACCACGCACTGCGGGAACTGGGCGCACAATGAACCCGTGTGCATGCACAGCTTGGCGTGCGCTGCGCCAGAACACCCTCACCGTCTCGTGTCCTTCCACTACACGAGATGACCCGAAATGCAGCATCGCACACTGCTCTGCCGCTGGCGCCCACGCCAGCTAGCTACCCTCGCCCCGCTCACCTTGCTGGCTGCCCTTGCCAGCCAGCATGCCGCCGCAGGCGATTATTACGTCGATTGCAGCAACACCACATCGGCCCAGACCGGCACGCTGAACGAGCCGTGGAATACGCTGGCGCAGGCCAATCAGCATTACTTTTTGCCGGGTGACAACCTGTGGTTCAAGCGCAGCAGCCTGTGCAGGGGCAGCTTCAAGCCGCAGGGCGCTGGCGCAGCCGGCAACCCGGTGCGGGTCGATGCCTATGGCAGCGGCGCCCTGCCCGAACTGGATGGCTACGGCGCCAATAGCACCGTATGGCTGCACAACCTGGCGTGGTGGGAACTGCGCCGGCTGTCCATCACCAACAGCGTGCAACCAGCCGGCGCGCAGGCGCAGGGCCAGCGTGGCGTCTATGTCACCCTGCAGGACTATGGCACCGGCAGCCACTACGTGCTGCAGCAACTCAATATTCACGACATTGCCGGCTATTACGACGAAACGGTAAAGAACTCGGGCAAGTATGCCTGCGCCAGCGGTGGCATCGTCATCGAGGCACTCTCTCCGGTCGGCACCGACCCGTGCACGATATCCAACGCCGCACTGCCGGCCAATACGCCGGCTGGCGTGCCCAGCAGCTTCGACGATGTGCTGATCGATGGCAATACGCTGAACAATGTGGCGCGGCAGGGCATATACAGCTGGTCGTACTGGCGGCGCCGGGCCGAGCTGGGCAACGCCTTCGGCGTATGGCCCAATGCGGGCAGCTGGGCGGGCTGGACCAATGTGCGCATCAGCAACAACCAGCTGGGCAATATCGGCAGCGACGGTATCCAGGTGACCAACAGCAGCGATGCACTGGTCGAACACAATGTGCTCAAGGGCTTTCATACCCGCGGCAAAACGGCGCAATACGCTGCCGGCATGTGGGCGGTGAACGCCGACCGCACCGTGTTCCGCTTCAACGAGGCATCGGGCGGGCAGACCACCATGGACGGCATGGCCTTCGACATCGACCACGCCACGCGCGATACCGTGTTCGAGTACAACTTCTCGCACGATAACCAGGGCGGTTTCCTGCTGTTGTGCAACAAGGACGGCGAGGTGCACGACGGCGGCATCGTGCGTTACAACATCAGCTACAACGACAGCTACCAGTTCATCAAAACCTGCGATGGGCCGGTCACCAACGTCAAGGTGTACAACAACACGGTCTACGTCCCCAGCGGCACCAAGCAGGCGCTGATCCTGTCCGCTGCACCGGCCAAACAGACCATCGCACTGCTGAACAACATCTTTACCCACGGCGGCAGCGCCAGCGAAGTGACGCTGGGGCAAGCCAAGAGCAGCACCTATCTGTGGGATCACAACCTCTTCTACAACTACAGCGCCATCCCGACCGATGCCTATGCGCTGACAACAGTACCGCTGCTCAATCACTGCAACAATCTACCCGCGCTGCAAAGCGGCAATGGCTACAAACTGCAGGCCGGCTCACCAGCAGCAGGCTCGGGGGTGAGCATTGCCAGCCCCGGCAGCCAGGACTATTACGGCAACCCGATTCCGCTCTCTGGCGTCAACCGTGGCGCGTATCAGGGGTCGGCGCAGGCTTGCACCACGAGCTGATGCACCACCAGCCAGGGCAGCCGCCCCGGCTGGCAACGCAAAAAGCCGGCCCGAAGGGCCGGCGCTGTCTGCAGGCAGGGCCACCGGGCCCGGCCTGCTCAATAAGACATATTGATGTGCTCTGCCGCCGTCACCGACAGATAGTCGTAACGGTCACCGCGATACACCGAGCGGGTCAGCTCGATCGGCCGGCCCTCGTTGGAGAACGAGCGCCGTTCTATGCTGAGCACCGCATCCAGCGGGTTGATGGCCAGCAGCCCGGCATCGGCTACCGAGGCCAGCTGCGCACGCAGCCGCTGCATCGCCCGTGCCGGGCGCACATCGACGGCGCGCAGTGCGTCGTACAACGACTCGCCGAAATCCAGATTGTTGCCCAGCAGCGCAGCCGAGATCACCGCACGCTCCACCGCCATCGGCGTGCCATCGGCCGTGCGCACGCGGTCCAGCCGCATTACCGGCTGATCGGGCAGCAAGTTGAGCGCCAGCGACTCTTCCGGTGTCGGCCAGCCCAGTTCGCGGCGTATCCAGAACGAACCCGGCGTATGGCCGCGCTGGCGCATGTCATCAGAAAAACTGCTGATGATGGCCAGTGGCTGCTCGACCCGGCTGGCGACAAAAGTGCCGGCACCCTGCCGTGACTCGATCAGCCCTTGTTGCGTCAGCAATTCCAGCGCGCGGCGCACGGTATCTCGCGATACCTTGAACTGCTGCGCCATTTCACGCTCGGGCGGAAAGCACTCACCCGCGGCGAGCTGGCCATCGACGATGGCCTGGCGCAGCCGGTTGGCCAGGCGCTGGTAGGTAGACTGCCGACCGGCGGTTTGCGGCGCATGCAGCTCGGCCACATCGGCCTCGTCGAACAGGCTGCTGACGGTGGCCGCCTGAGGGGAAAACTCACTCATCACACCTTCCTGTTGTTAGTGCTGTCAGTCTGCGTCACGCGGATCAGGCCGCCTGCGCCACGCCGGATGGGCGCAATCCGTCACCCGGCGCCTGGGGCTTGTCGGTCTGTGCGGCGCCGTATTGTTCCAGATGCTCGCGACTCAGGCCGAAGAACCAGGTAAACGTGAACCCGGCCAGATAGGCCACAGCAGCCGCTGTCACATAGCCTGCCACACTGGCGGGAATGCCCAGTGGCCCGGTCACCAGCGGAATCAGCATCAGATTGGCCGGGCCGATGGTCGAGGCACCGATGAAATGCCCCTGGCTGGCATACCAGCCCAGCACCAGCGCACCCACGCCGCCACCCAGCGACGCAGTGAAAAATGGCCGGCCCAGCGGCAGGGTCACGCCATACAGCAGCGGCTCGCCCACGCCCATCATGCAGATGGGCAGCGCGGTGCGGATCACCCGGCGGATTTCCTCGCTTTTGAGGCGGAAGTATACCGCAATGGCCGCACCGGCATGGCCGCAGCCGGCCATGGCCAGAATGGGGAACAGCGCGGTATAGCCGTACTGGCTGATCAGCTCGGCATGAATGGGAATCAACGCCTGATGCAAGCCGAACATCAACAGGCTCAGGAAGGACAGCGCCAGTGCAAACGCTGCCGGCATGCCACCATGATGCAGCAGCGCCGTGGCGGCCTTGCCCACCTGTACCGACAACACACCGGCTACCGGCATGATGACGAAGAGCACCGCCAGCCCGGTCAGCAACAGCGCCAGCGTGGGGGTGACGATGGTATCGAGTGCGGCCGGAATGCGCGCCCTGATACGCCGCTCCAGAAAGGCCAGCAAGGCTGCCGCAAACAGCGCCCCCATCAAGCCACCCTGCCCCGGCTTGAGCGCCACCTCGCCCAGCAGCGGCAAGCTAAAGGCCGGGAAATCCTTCAGCGCCGGCAGCAAAATGATGCCCGCCACCGCACCGCCCAGTGCCGGCGTACCGCCGAACTCGCGCGCGGTGTTGATGCCGGCCTGCACCAGCAGAAAGGCAAAGAAGGCCGAGCCGATCAGCGAGGTCACCGACGCCAGGGTCAGCAGCCATGGCAGCTGTGCACCCAAGGGGCCGGCCAGCACGCTCTTGGCAATGCCCGATACCGCGTTGATGAAACCGGCACCGATCAGCGCAGGAATCATCGGCACGAAGATGCTGCTGATGCGGCGCAAAAACTGCTTGAACGGCGTCTGGTTACGTTGTTTGTGGTTCTGGCGCAGCGTGGCGCCTTGCTCGGCCAGCGTGGTCGGGCTGACCGCCTTGAGCTGCCGGGCAAAATGCTCGCTCACCGGCGTGACCACGCCCGGGCCAAGGATGATTTGCAGCGTTTCGGCGCTCACCACGCCATGCACGCCCGGCAGCGCCTTGAGCGCGGCCAGATCGGCACGCTCCGGCGCATGCAGCGTAACGCGCAAGCGTGTCATGCAATGGGTGTGGTCAGCCACGTTGGCGGCACCACCAAGATATTTGAGCAGCGCAGCGGCCAGCGCGGCGCGGGTATCGGTCTGGGTCATTGCTTCAATCTCTGGATGACTGTTGGCACGCCCGTTCAGGGCTGTCGCAGTAGCCGGCATGGTGCAGGCAAGCAGCGGGCGTGGCAACAATTGGACTGGAATTGGTTTTTATATGCATATACCAATCAGGGTTCGGTCACGACGGCCACGTGGCTGACACCGGCATGGCCGACCTCGGCCAGCAGCTTTGCGACCAGGCCATAGCGCACGCTGTCGTCGGCACGCACCTGCACCACCAGCGCCGGGTCGGCCGCCAGCAGCGGCTTGACCAGCTGCGCCAGCGCAGCCGGGGCAACTTCCTGCCGCTCCTTGTACCAGCGGCCCTGGGCATCGACGGTCAGCACCAGTGGCGGCTTTTGCTCGGGTCTGGCAGTAGCCACGGTCTTGGGCAGCTGCACCGGCACGACATTGTTGAGCAGCGGTGCTGTCACGATGAACGCCACCAGCAGCACCAGCATCACGTCCACCAGCGGGGTGATGTTGATTTCCGCCAGCACCTCGTCGCGATCATTGCTGGAGAACGCCATCAGGCCGCCTCCGCCCGCTGCGGCAACGCAAAGCGTGCGCGCTGGGCCAGATTGACGAAATCGGTGGCGAATTCGTCCAGATCCGCCCCCACCAGCTTGAGCCGGCGCAAGAAATAGTTGTAGGCCAGCACCGCCGGTACGGCGACGGCAATGCCCACGCCGGTGGCCACCAGCGCCTCGCCGATCGGGCCGGCCACCACGTCTATGCTGGCCGAGCCCGCCGCGCTGATGCCTTTCAGCGCGTGCATGATGCCGAACACGGTGCCGAACAAGCCCACGAATGGCGCAGTGCTGCCTATGCTGGCCAGCAGCGACAAACCGCCCTCCAGCGCGCGCCGCTCCTTGTGGATTTGCTGGCGCAAATGGCGCTCCAGCGCATCCTGCCTGTCCCAGCTGTGCGCCAGATCATGCGGGGCATCGGCCTCGCCCAGCGCGCCAAAACCGGTGCGGGCCAGCCGGGGCAATGGGCCGTCGGCCGGCCAGTCCTGCTGCGCAGCGGCAGGCAGATCGGCCGCATGCCAGAAGCGCTGCAAAAAGCGCTTGCTGCTGCCGCCCAGCTTGAAGTGTTGCCACGCCTTGAGCAGGATCACGCTCCAGGTCAGCACGGAAAACAAACCCAGCAGCCAGAGCGAGCCGGGCACTACCCATACGGTGATGTCGTTCATGTGTTGTCTCTTGATGGTTGAATCATGTTGCGATCGGCTAGCTGGCCAGCTTGAATACGATGGGCACACTGGCCCAGCCATCGACCGGTGCATCACCGCGCCGCGCCGGATTGAACAGCCAGCGTTTCACCGTCTGCACCGCCGCGTCGTCGAGCACCTTGCGGCCAGAGCCGCTTTGCACCTCCACGCTGTCGGGCCGGCCGTCCGCCAGCACGCGCACCCTCAGCAGCACCGTGCCTTCCCAGCCTTGCTCCAGCGCCACCGGCGGATAGCGCGGCGGCGGGTTGTTGCGGTAGCCGGCGCGGCCATAGGCAGCGGTTTCGGCCGGGGCCTCGCTGCTCTTCGCAGCCACTGGCACTTCGGCACGTGGCGTGCTGTCCACGGGCACAACAGGGGACAACTCGGCATGGCTGTCGGCCACTGCAGCCGGCGCAGGTACACTGCGCGGCGCTAGCGCTGCTGCCGGTACAGGAGCACGTGGCGCAGCCGGAGCCTTGGCGGATTGCGGTAGTGGTGCTGGCGGCTTGATTGCTTTCTGCTGCAGCGGCTCGGGTGGTTTGACCACCTCGATCACCAGCGGCCTGGGCGGTGCCGGCACAGCCAGTGGCAGCGGGGTTGCCGCCGGCAAGGCTAGCCAGACAGCCGCGTGCATGGCCAGCACCAGCCCCCCAAGGGGCAGCCAGCGCGGCACACGGCTATCCGGCACGGCGGGCTGTGGCGTCGGTACCGGCGGTGGCAAAACCACTGCCGAACCGCTTGGCAGCCGCCGTCTGCGCCCGTAGGCAAGACTGAGCTCAGACACAATGTGGCGCCCTTAGAACTCGACCTTCAAGGTCGTACCCAAGGTGCGCGGCTGGCCGGCCGAGCCTGCGTACAAACCGCCGCCTATGCCTTGCGAACCGGCCGCCAGGTAGTAACGCGTATCGAGCAGGTTCTTGGCCCACAGCGACAGCTCCCAACCGTGACCGGCATATTTGCCACGCCAGCCGGTGGCCACGTTGAGCAAGCCATAGGCCGGAATGCGCGAGTATTCCGAATCGCTCAGATCGCCATAACTTGCCGAGCGCCAGGCATAGCCGGCATTCACGTACTGGGTGATGCCGTCGAATGGCGACCACTCGTAGCGACCGCTGAGGTTGAAGATCCAGCGCGGCGCGCCATTGAGCGCAAAGCCAGACAGATCGCAGGTGGTCGCACCGGTTGCCGCCACTTCGGCACGGCACGGCGCCTTGGTGAACGAGCGGTAGTGCGCATCGTTGTACGAGCCATTGAGCGATAGCGACCAGCCCGTTGCCGGCTTGGCCTGCACTTCGAATTCCACGCCCCTGGTTTCCACATCGCCGGCATTGGTCAGCGCCGACACCGGCAAACCGGTGGCCGGGTTGATCAGATAGGTATTGGTCTGGTAGCCGGTGATGCGGGTCCAGAACAGGTTGGCGTTGACGAACAGGCGACGGTCCAGCCAGTCGCTCTTGAAGCCGATTTCCAGGCTGTTGGCTTTTTCCGGATCGACGCGCAGCGAATCGGCGCCCAGCGCCGGGCCACTGCCCACGCCGTTGATGTTGTAACCGGCTGATTTCTCGCCATGCGATACCGAGGCATAAGCCAGCAAGGACGGTGTGACACGGTAAGCGGCACTCAGCAGCGCGGACGGCGCCAGCAGGTTGTCCTGCAGCGTGCCCGAATCCCAGCGGCCCAGTGCCGCCTGCGTCAGCGCGGTGCCGCCGATGGGCGCGTCGCGATAGGTGCGTGCAGACTTCTGTTCATAGGTCAGCCGCAGGCCGGCGGTCAGGTCCAGCTGCGGCGTGGCGTGATAGACGCCCTGCCCGAACAGTGCATAGCTGTCAGTAGTGGCCTCGCCATGTGTCCAGCTGGTGGCGTTGTTGAAACGGCCAGCCGGGGTCAGGTACACCGCATCGGCCTTGGGGCCGTAGATATTGAACACGTCGTTGCTGGCTTGCTGGCGGAAATAGAAGCCCCCCAGCACATAGTCGAAATGCTCGCCCTTGGGCGAAGCCAGCCGCAGCTCTTGCGAAAACTGCTTGTCGTCGGCATTGGCACCGTTATCGAGCACGCCGGCGATATTGCTGAAATCCACGTCGTTGTGCGGACGGAAGTGCCAGTCGCGCACGGAAGTGATCGAGGTGAGCTTGTAGTCACCCAGCTGCCAGTTGGCCTCGGCCGACAAGCCGCCCTGGTGCACACGCACACCCTGCGGGCCATCGACGTTCACCGTGTAGTCATCCGGGTTGCGCGGGATATTGGTCGCGCCGGCATCACTCACCAGCTGCACAAAGGTTTTCTTGCCTGCCGCCACCGGACCGAAGCCATAGGGCACCAGCGTGCCGGTGGTGCTGTCTTCATCGTGATAATCACCGATCAGGCGCAGGCTGAAATCCTCGGTGGGCACGTACAGCAACTGGGCGCGCACACCGCTGCGGTCTATGCCGTTGAAACTGCGGTCGTCGTGCAGGTTCTGCAGCCAGCCATCGTCGTGCGTCTTGTAGGTGCCGACACTGACGGCAACGGTATCGGTCAGCCCACCGGTGGCCGTCGCCTGATACTGCTGATAGCCGCGATTGCCCAACGATACGGATACGCTGCCGCCGTTATGGAAGCTGGGTTTACGGGTACCGATGTTGAGCACGCCCGCCGTCGTGTTCTTGCCGAACAGCGTGCCTTGCGGGCCACGCAACAGATCAAGCTGTTCGATATCCAGCAGATCGGTGACCGCCATGCCCGGCCGGCCATAGAACACATTGTCGATCACGATGCCGACGCTGGATTCCAGCCCTTCATTGGCCGGGTTGTTGCCGATGCCGCGCACCGCCAGGCTGGATTGCCGCGCATGGTTGAATGCTGCATTGGTGCTGGGCAGCGCCTGCTGCAGGTCCTGCACTTGATACAGATGTCGCTCCTGCAGATCCTGCCCTTTCAGCACCGTGATCGGTGCCGGCACGTCCTGCACGTTTTCACTGCGGCGGCGTGCCGTAACGGTCACGGTGTCCAGCGTATTGCCATCGTCCCCCGCCGCCGGTGCTGCCGCCAGCGCTGGCCACGCCACCGCCCATGCTACGGCTGCGGCAAGCAGACGATGCCGGTATGGCGGTTGATACACATTGTTGGTTTGCTGCTGTTTCATGCTGCCCCCGCAGGAATGTCGATCATCAAGTCAATCCGCCCACCAAGCTTGCCGGTGGCCGATACGATGGGCGCATTCTCACAGGTACGAAATTGGTATGCAACAGGTATTTTGAGAATTCGTCTATAAAAACCAGTCAATAGATCAATAACAAGCGGACGCACTTCAGTTCCAACAGCAAAACAAGAGACAAAAATTCAAACAAATCAACAATAAATAACAAAACAAGCCTTTACATACCAATATCAGCCAGGTACTGGCAATCTGGCGTTGTGAGGCCGATTGGATACCAATAACCAAACCAATCCATACCAAAAGCGGCACCACCTCGTCCAGCCCTTGCGCTGGCACACCCCCGGCTAGCCGATCGGGGCGCTTCAACCGCACCGCCCGGTAACACGCCTCAGCTTCAAATAACTGATGGCGATAAACATCATTTTCTTTATTCTTTTACATTGAACAAGGGGCTTTTTATGCTTCTCCTACGTTTTTGCCGTTTGGAGAAGCCGCATGGCGACCGCAACCCTCAGCCCCGTATCCAGCCCTGCTGCCCAGCCCGCCGCAGAATCCAATCTGACGCTCGACGTGGCCCGCCATCGTGCCGCGCAGGACAACCTGCCTTTTGCCGGCAGCGTTACCCCCTTGCAGGCATGGCAGCTGGTGAACAGCGGCGCTGGCCGGCTGGTGGATGTGCGCTCGCCCGAGGAAGTGAAGTTTGTCGGCCATGTGCCTGATGTGCTGAACGTACCGTGGGCCTCGGGCACCTCGCTCAACCGCAATCCGCGCTTTGTAAAAGAGCTGGAAAGCAAGGCCGGCGGCAAGGATGCCGTGCTGCTGCTGCTGTGCCGCAGCGGCAAGCGCTCGGCCGAAGCAGCAGCTGCAGCGGCCAAGGCCGGCTTCAGCAATGTATTCAACGTGCTCGAAGGGTTTGAAGGCGAGCTGGATGAACAACACCGCCGTGGCGCGCTGGGTGGCTGGCGCCACCACGGCCTGCCGTGGCAGCAGGACTGACCATGCGCGCAGAAAAAGAAGGGCTCGCAGCCAGCACTGCTTTCGACATTCCCGCCCACAGCACCTTGTGGCCGCTGGAGCAGATTGTGACCGAGCTGCGTGCAGCCCGGGCCGACTGGCGTCAGGCGCAACAGCGCCAGCCCGAGCCCAGCAGCCGCGAGCTGCCCTCGCGCGACGTGCTGGAACACCTGGTGCGCGATCTGCGCGGCGCGCTGTTTCCACTGCGCCTTGGCCCGGCCGATCTGCGGCCAGCCAGCGAGGATTTCTACGTTGGTCACACGCTGGATGCCGCGCTGAACGCACTGCTGGCACAGGTGAAGCTGGAGCTGCACTTTGCCAACCGGCACAACCAGAGCCGCGAGCTGGCCGCGCAGATCGAGCACAAGGCCAACGGCATCGTGCGCGAATTCGCACTGCGCCTGCCTCGCATCCGCCGTCAGCTCGACAGCGATGTAGAAGCGGCTTACCAGGGCGACCCGGCCGCGCGCAGCGTGGATGAAATCCTGCTGTGCTACCCCGGCATCATCGCCATCATTCACCACCGGCTGGCGCATGAATTGTATGCACTGGGCGTACCGCTGCTGGCGCGCATCGTGGCCGAGCTGGCGCATGCCGAAACCGGCATCGACATCCACCCCGGCGCGCGCATCGGGAACGGTTTCTTCATCGACCACGGCACCGGCGTGGTGATCGGCGAAACAGCCGTCATCGGCCAGCGCGTGCGGCTGTATCAGGCGGTCACGCTGGGCGCCAACCGCTTCGACGTGGATGACGATGGCACCTTGCTCAAGGGTTTGCCGCGCCACCCGCTGGTCGAAGACGACGTGGTGATCTATGCCGGCGCCACCATTCTGGGCCGCGTCACCATCGGTGCCAGCTCGGCCATCGGCGGCAACGTGTGGCTGACGCGCAGCGTGCCGCCGGGCAGTGTGATTACCCAGGCCAGCCTGCGCCAGGAACGGGCCGATACCCCCGAGGTGCAAACATGAAGCGCTACGACCATTTCGGCCGCATCGTCCGCCACGCGCGCGAGGCGCGTGCGTGGTCGCAGGAGGCGCTGGCCGAGCACGCCGACCTCAATCGCTCTTACCTGGGCGAAATCGAGCGCGGCGATGTCGTCCCCTCGCTCAACACCATGGCCAAGCTGTCGCATGCGCTGGGTGTCAAGCTGTCCGAGCTGGTCGCCCGCTGCGAGGAAAGCACGATTTTCTAGGCAAGCGCCCGACAGCGGCCAGCAGCCAGGCCATACCACCCAACCACCCCGCAAACCCTTGCCATTAGCCGCTTTCAGCGGTGAAGGGTTTGCTGCGTGCATGCCTGGTGGCGATAGCATGTTGAGCCTGGAGTAAGAATCAAAGGATATTTGCTTATTCCTTTTTTACCTCAACCCACCCATCCAGGAGTAGTTCGATGTCCTCGCAACACGACGCACAACTGGCGCTCGGCGACAACGCCGCCCGGCAACTTGCCAACGCCACCAAGACAGCGCCGCAGCTTTCCATCATCACCCCGCGCTGGCTGACCCATTTGCTGCAATGGCAGCCGGTCGAAGCCGGTATCTACCGCCTGAACAAGGTAAAGAACCCGCGTGACGTGCGCGTGGCCTGCTCGCAGCGCGATGAAGCCGAGCTGCCGTCCACCTTCGTCGATTACGAAGAACAGCCGCGCGAGTACTTCCTGAATGCGGTCACCACCGTGCTGGACGTGCACACCCGCGTCTCCGACCTGTATTCCAGCCCGCATGACCAGATCAAGGAGCAGCTGCGCCTGACGATCGAAACGATCAAGGAACGCCAGGAAAGCGAGCTGATCAACAATCCGGATTACGGTCTGCTGGCCAATGTGGCCGATGAACAGCGCATCTCCACGCTGACCGGTGCACCGACACCGGACGACATGGACGACCTGATCACCAAGGTGTGGAAAGAGCCGGGCTTCTTCCTGACTCACCCGCTGGCCATTGCCGCCTTTGGCCGCGAATGCACCCGCCGTGGCGTGCCGCCCCCGACCGTCAGCCTGTTTGGCTCGCAATTCCTGACCTGGCGCGGCATTCCACTGGTGCCGTCGGACAAGGTACCGGTCGAAGACGGCAAGACCAAGATCCTGTTGATCCGCAGTGGCGAAAAGCGCCAGGGCGTGGTTGGCCTGTTCCAGCCGGGTCTGGCTGGAGAACAAAGCCCGGGCCTGTCGGTGCGCTTCATGGGCATCAACCGCAATGCCATCGCGTCTTACCTGATTTCGCTGTATTGCTCGCTGGCCGTGCTGTCGGATGACGCACTGGCTGTCCTCGATGATGTGGAGATCGGCAAGTACCATGACTATCCAGATACCTACAAGTGAAGCGGTTCCGGCAGGCCTGCCGGACGAGCTGAGCTTGGCGCAACTGGCTGGTGAATTCTTTGCCGCCCTGCCGGGCAACCCGCTGGACGAGCTGCGCAACCGGGCTACGCCGCCGCGCGCGGCCGAGCCGGCCATCGTGCTGGGCAGCGGCTCGCCCACGCTGGCGCCCGCAACGCCGCCGAGCGAAGCACCGGCGGGTGTCGGCGTACCACGCAGTAGCAGCGCCACACCCGGCGTACCGGAAGGCTATGCTGCCGCCTTGCCAGGTGTGCCGGCACCATCGGCACCAGCCGCCAGTTCGCCGTTTTATTTCCTCGATCAGGGCAATGGCTACCCGACTGGCGATGTGGCTGTGCCGGGCGCCATCACCGCACAGCCGTCCGGGTTTCCGGGCGACGCGGCCTTGCGCGCGCTGCTGGCGGAAATCGACCATCGTGCGCCGGCCCAGCAGCAAGGCGGCAACGGCAGTCATTTCTACTTTCTGGATCATCTGGCAGCACAGCCGGCAACGCCACAAGCCGGCGCGCCACAGACACCCAGCGCAGCGGGCTTTGACGTCAATCTGGTACGGCGGGATTTCCCCATCCTGCAGGAACGGGTCAACGGCAAGCAACTGGTGTGGTTCGACAATGCAGCCACGACACACAAGCCGCAATCGGTGATCGACCGGCTGGCGTATTTCTACGCCCATGAGAACTCCAACATCCACCGCGCCGCGCATGCACTGGCGGCACGGGCTACCGATGCCTACGAGGCAGCGCGGCAAAAGGTAACCAAGTTCCTGGGCGCAGCCTCGCCGGACGAAATCATCTTTGTGCGCGGCGCCACCGAGGCCATCAACCTGGTTGCCAAAAGCTGGGGTGCGGCCAATATCGGCGCGGGTGACGAGATCATCGTCTCCAACCTGGAGCATCACGCCAACATCGTGCCGTGGCAACAACTGGCGGCCGAGAAAGGCGCGAAAATCCGCGTGATTCCGGTCAACGACAGCGGGCAATTGCTGTTGGATGAATACCGCAAGCTGCTGAACAGCCGTACCAAGCTGGTGGCGGTCACGCAGGTATCCAACGCACTGGGCACCATCACGCCGGTCGAGCAGATCGTGGCACTGGCGCACAGCGTGGGTGCCAAGGCACTGGTGGATGGCGCGCAGGCGGTGTCGCACCTGCGCGTGAACGTACAGGCCATGGACGCGGATTTCTACGTGTTCTCCGGCCACAAGGTGTTCGGCCCGACCGGTATCGGGGTGGTTTACGGCAAGAAGGCCATTCTCGACAACATGCCGCCGTGGCAAGGTGGCGGCAACATGATTGCCGACGTGACTTTCGAACGTACGGTGTACCACGGTGCACCGGCACGCTTCGAAGCCGGCACCGGCAACATCGCCGATGCGGTCGGTTTGGGTGCAGCCATCGACTACGTGGAGCAACTGGGCCTCGACAACATCGCGGCCTACGAGCATGCCTTGCTGGAATACGCCACCCACTATCTGCGCACCATCCCGGGCCTGCGTCTGATCGGCACTGCGGCCCACAAGGCCAGCGTGGCGTCGTTCGTGCTGCAGGGCTACAAGACCGAGGAAGTGGGCCACGCCTTGAACGAAGAAGGCATTGCGGTACGCTCGGGCCACCATTGCGCGCAGCCCATCCTGCGTCGCTTTGGTGTCGAAGCAACCGTGCGGCCGTCGCTGGCGTTCTACAACACCTGCGAGGAAGTTGATCGCATGATCGCGGTACTGCGCCAGCTCACAAGGCGTTGATACCGGCAAGACTACGGGCACCTTGCTTGCGCATGGTGCCCGTTTTTCATTCTGATCGCGTTGAATCAGGGCGAAAGGTATTCGCCCCGGCGCATCAAGCGCGGCCCTGCCACGGAATCAACCTGCGCTGCAGCGCCCGCAAACCCAGCTCCAGCGCAAACGCGATCAGCGCGATCACCAGTATGCCCAGCACCACCACATCGGTGACCAGAAACTGCGCGGCAGACTGCACCATGAAGCCCAGCCCGCGCGTGGCGGCGACCAGCTCGGCCGCCACCAGCGTAGACCAGCCGGTACCAAGGCCGATGCGGATGCCGGTGAGAATGTCCGGCAAGGCCGATGGCAAGATCACGTGGCGGATCAGTTGCCAGCGCGTGGCGCCAAACGACAGCGCGGCACGGATACGGGTCTGATCGACATTGCGTACACCGGTCGCAGTGGCAATGGCTATCGGCGCAAAGATGGCCAGATAGATCAGCAGCACCTTGGACAGCTCGCCGATGCCGAACCAGATCACCACCAGCGGCAGATATGCCAGCGGCGGAATAGGCCGGTACAGCTCAATCAGCGGATCGAGCACGCCGCGCGCTACGCGCGACAGGCCGATGGCCACACCCACCGGCACCGCCAGCAGCACCGCAGCCAGCAAGGCGGTAACGATGCGCAAGCCGCTGGCACCCAGATGCTGCCACAAGGTGGCATCCATATAGCCCTTGGTGGACACCAGCCACAGCTTGGCCAGTACGGCCTGCGGCGACGGCAGGAACAGCGGCTGTATCAGCCCGGTGGCGGTAATGCCCCACCACAAGGCAAGCACGCCCAGTATGGTCAGCACACCAATAGGCAATGGCCGCCGGCTTTGCGGGGCCTCATCCTGTACACGTTCGGGCGCGGCAAAATCGTGCTCGCCCAGGGTCAGTTCGGCGCTCATGATCAGGCTCCGCTCGTATGGGGTTGGCGATGCGCAAACACGCGTGCCAGCACATGCTCACGCGTGGCGATGAATTGCGGGTCGGACTTGATGCTGCGCGCAGATTCACCCGCCGCGTAGCGCTGGCCGAAATCAAGGCTGAGCCGCTCGACAATGCGGCCCGGCCCCGGCGACATCAGCACCAGATCGGTAGCGAGGAACACTGCCTCTTCGATATCGTGCGTGATCAGCAGAATGCGCTTGCCGGTTTCACGCCAGATGCGCAGCAGCAATTCCTGCATCTGTTCGCGGATGAAGGCATCGAGCGCGCCGAATGGCTCGTCCATCAGCAGTACGCGCGGGTCGGCAGCCAGCGCACGCGCCAGGCCGACGCGCTGGCGCATGCCGCCCGACAGTTCCCAGACGCGGCGCCCGGCATAGCCCTGCAAATCAACCTGTTGCAATACCTGACGTGCCCTCACCTCGCGCTCGCGCCGGTCCAGCCCACGCAATTGCAGGCCGAAGGCCACGTTGTCGAGCACATTCAGCCATGGCAACAAGGCATCATCCTGAAACACCACGCCGCGCTCGGCGCCCGGCCCGTCCACCGGTTGCCCATCCAGCGTGATATGGCCGCTGGTGGGTTTGATGAAGCCGGCCACCAGATTGAGCAAGGTGGTCTTGCCGCAACCGGATGGCCCAAGCGCCACCACCAGGCTTTCCGGCTGGATGGTGAGCGACACGTCGTGCAGCGCCGCGTGGGCAGTACCGGGATAACGCACCGAGACACGGTCGACGATCAATTGCGCAGCATGGGCAGCAGTCATGGCATTACTCGTGCAAAAGCCGGGCGGCTGTCCGGCTTGGGTGATTACTTGACGGCAGATTTTGCAAAGCCCGGGTTCACGTATTCGGCATAGCTCTGCTGCACGCTATCAACCTTGCCTTGCTCCTTGAGGAAGGCCGAGGTATCGGTCAGCGCCTTGACGGTGGCCTTGCCGAGGATATTGGTCTGCTCGCTGGCGGTCGGGTAGCTGTTGCCTTCCAGCAGGCTGGCCACTTCCTCCGGCTTGGAGCCAGTGAGGCGGGCAATTTTTTCCACGCGGGCCGCGTCACTCACGAAACCCTTGGGATTGGCGCGGTAATCGGCATAGGCCTTGAGGGTGACCTTGGCGAATTGCTCGACAAACTTGGGGTTCTTCTCGGCAAAGTCCTTGCGCACAACCCAGGCATCAAAGGTCGGCGCACCCCACTTGGCCACATCGGACGAGCTCACCAGGATCTTGCCGTTTTCCTTCGCCTTGCCCAGTGCCGGGTCCCACACATAGGCAGCATCGATGTCGCCACGCTGCCATGCGGCAGTGATTTCGGATGGGCGCAGATTGATGATCTGCACCTTGGCCGGGTCGATCTTCCAGTGCTTGAGTGCAGCCAGCAGGCTGTAATGCGTGGTCGACACAAACGGCACGGCGATCTTCTTGCCCGCCAGATCAGCCGGCTTGGCAATGCCGCTGCCGTTGCGCACCACCAGTGCCTCGGCCGAGCCGATCTGTGCGGCAACGAGGAAGGTTTGCAGCGGCACCGAGCGGCTGGCTGCCGCAGCCAGCGGGCTGGAGCCGACATAGCCGATCTGCACATCACCCGATGCAACGGCAGTAATCACCTCTGCGCCGCTCTCGAACTTGCGCCAGTTGATCTTGCTGCCGGTGGCTTTCTCGTACAGGCCATCGGCCTGCGCGACCTTGGCCGGCTCTACCGTGGTCTGATAAGCCACGGTGACCTCATCGGCGGCAGCGGCAAACCCGGCTGTCACGCCAAGCAGCAGCGCCGGCAGCCAGCGCTTGAAAGTTGTGAAGGTGTGCATGGGGTCATCCTTTTGTTATTCGCAGCACGCAACTGCGTGGCATCGGTATTCATTCAACCACTACACCAAAAATACAAAAAGGAATATAAAACTATTACATAATAAAAATTGGAAATAAAAAGCCAGCAACGGAA
Organism: Andreprevotia lacus DSM 23236; assembly: GCF_900176275.1. Classification (GTDB taxonomy): domain Bacteria; phylum Pseudomonadota; class Gammaproteobacteria; order Burkholderiales; family Chitinibacteraceae; genus Andreprevotia; species Andreprevotia lacus. Next base: position 80,517 of record NZ_FWXD01000018.1, read on the forward strand.
GCGGGACGGACTAACCAGTGCATGGGATTAACTCGTCAACGCAGCTGCACCGCGGTTGCAAACGTGTGGCGCGGCAGGCGTTCGGCTTCGTCCTGCCGGTCGGCATATCCCAGCGCCAACAGCAGCACCGATGTGCATTCGCCATCGGGAAACAGCCAGCCATCAAGTGCATCGACGGGAAAGCCACCCATCGGACCCGCATCCAGCCCCAAGGCGCGGGCGGCCAGGATCAGGTAGCCCGCCTGCAGCAGCGCATTGTCGTGTCCGGCGGGCGCGATCTGCTCGGGCTTCTGTTCGAAATAGCCGCGTGCATCAAAAGCGGGAAACAGGGTGGGCAGATGCTGGTGAAACTGCTTGTCCCATGCCACCACGGCGGTTACCGGGGCGGACAGCACCTTGTCGCGGTTGCGGCCCTTGAGCAAGCCGGCCAGATGCTCGCGTTCGGCCTGGCTGCGGATGAACACAAAACGCGCCGGCTGTGCGTTGAAACCGGTCGGTCCGTACTTGACCAGATCGTACAGCGCATAAAGCGTGATTTCCTTGACCGGTTGATCAAGAAAGCGGTCGGCCGAACGGGCATGGCGGAAGAGCTGATCCAGAGCACGAAAATCGAGGGCGTGGGTCATGGCATTGCATCATCAAAAAGAAAAGATGCCGCAGCGTGCCTGGCAACGCTGCGGCGCAGAGCGGTCCGAGGCTTACTTCTTCGGGTTGCCGTTGGCGTCGAACTCCGGCCAGTAGCCTTCCAGCTTCAGTTCCTTCACTGCGTTGTTCACATACTTGGGCTCGATCCAGCCATTGATGTCGACATCGCGGCGGATCAGCTTGTAGCGCTTGCTTTCGTCAATCGAGCGCTTGAGCGAAGCCACATGGTAGTCATCCAGCAGTGGCGTATTGCGCTCCTTGAGCGTGTAGCCCTCCCAGCTCTTCACGTAGTCCGAGTAAGGCACCGCGCCGGATTGGCCCCACAGTTTGAACAGCGGATCACGGTTCTTTTCGTCCGAATCCCACGCGGCCTGCTTGACCAGCGCATTGACCACGCGCTGCACAATGTGCGGATATTTCTTCTCGAAGTCTTCCGATACCCAGAACGAGGTCACACTGGTGATCTTGGGATCGCGCGGAATCTCGAACAGCCGTTTGGCAATGCCGCGTGCCTCCAGATCAAAAGGCGAGATCAGCGTGCCCTCGATATCCTTGGTCGCCAGCGCTGCCTTGGTGGTGTCGTTGTCCATGCTGATCACCTTGAAGTCTTTCTCGGTGTAGCCGTATTTCTCCAGCACGCGCGCCAGCGACAACTGCCCTGCCGTGCCCTTGAAGGTAGCCAGGCGCTTGCCCTTCAGATCGCCCAGATTCTTGGCCTCCGAATCATTGGGCACTACGAAGTAGGTGTTGCCGAAGCGGCCGGCGCTCAGAATGATCTTGTGTTTGAGGCCGGTGGAGCGCCCCACGATCAGCGGCAAATCACCGTGGCCGGCAAAGTCCACCAGCCCGTTGGCAAACGATTCGTTCACCGCCGGGCCAGCGCCCGGGAAGAACGACCATTTCACCTTGATGCCGTCGGCCTTGAATTCCTGCTCCAGCACGCCCTTGATCTGCGCGGTAGCGAGGAAGGTGCCGGTGCCCAGCGGGCGGCCACCGGTGCCTGCACCGGGGTAAGCAATGCGGATTTCGGCCGGTTTGTCTTCGGCATGGGCCTGCAGCGCCAGCGCAGCGCCCAACAGCCCGGCAGCAAAGGCTGCGATGCGGGTAAAGCGGATGAATGTCATGTCTTGTCCCTTATGAAATGAGGTGTGCGCGGACCGGACCAACGCGGGCCCGGCGCGGCGGTCAGAACCCGTACTGGAACTGCGCCAGCAGCTCGTTGTTCGTCTTCTGCGCCGGATTCCCGTAGCGGTACTGGTTCAGGTTGATCTGCAGCTTCGTCGTCTCGGCAAAGAACACATTCAGACCCGCCGTCCAGATCGTCGTCTCGTCATTGCCCACATCACGGTTCGGGTCCCAGCGGTCCCAGCGCACAAAGCTCTGGAACGACGTCGGCCACCAGTCGTCGTACTTGGCCTGGCCCTTGAAGCTCTTCACCCATTGCTCGCCCCAGGTGTAGAAGGCGGTAAAGGTCTGGCCGCGGCTTTTCACTTCGTTGCCCAGTTTGGTGGTGGCGATTTGCGCCGTGCCGGTGAGGGTGTCGTCACGCCCTTCCACCTGTTCGTAGGTGAAGCCGATCGGGTCGTGGTTGTAGTAGATGTCGAAGCCGTAGCGGTCGCTCTTGCCGGTGCTGCG
>NZ_FWXD01000029.1 GCF_900176275.1 Andreprevotia lacus DSM 23236
GTAAACGATCGTCGGGTATTGTTCATCGTGACACCTGTGTGCGGTGGTGTGAGGACCACCTTAGTTGGTGTCCAGAATCATTGAACCACATCAAACCCGCATTCCCCCGCCGGCCTTACCTCATACCACTTCATCCCCAGCATGGTGCGATGTTGCTGCACGCAGGCCGTTTGCCCGGCCGCCAGCCGCTGGTTGGCGGGGTTAAGCAGGGTGACGGTGACGGGGCCGGTGGGCAGGTTGAGCGTCACCTTGGGGCAACGGGTGGCTGCGCATGGTAAGGCCAGGGCGCCGATGCTGATGACTTGTGGTGCCGCTGCGGGGGTGGCTGCAAGCTGCGGGGTCAGTTGCAGCAGCATGCCGCCGCTCACCATGCTCAGGACCAGCCACAAGCCGGCCAGCCGCAACATGCGCGTGCTGCGGCTGGCATCGGGCCAGCAGCGTAACTGGGCTGGGGCGAGCAGCACACAGCCGAGCAGGCCAAGCGTGAAGGCGCACAGCAGCGTGGGCAGCCAGTCGAACAGCACGGGTGGTTTGAGCGGACTGAGGATGATCAGGAAGGTGGCACACGCCATGAGCAGTTGCAGGGTCTGCCTTTGCAGCGGCGGGCTGTTTTTCTGGTCGGCAGCGCTGCTCCAGCCAAGCTGCAGCATGGCCAACTGTACCAAGATCAGCGGCGCCACCAGCAGCCACAGCCATTCGGGCAGAAACAGTCCGGCCAGCGCCACCAGTAAATACGCAATACGCAGCCCCAGGTCCAGCCGCTGCGCGCGTAGCAGGGTATGCACGCGTGCGGCGGTGTCGCTGCCCAGCCGGCGGTCCTCGGCCACGTCCGGATGCAGTTCGGGCAGGCCTTGCTGCACGGGCAGCTCGCCCAGCCAGCCGGGCAAGGGCTGCTGGCTGGCGCCGGGCAGTTTGACTTCAGCCAGCAGTTTTTCGGCTGCATCGAGCAATTGCAGGCGACGTCCGGCCACATCGGGTTGGCTGCGCAGTGCGTGCACTTGCTCGCGCGCCAGCCAGCGGAAGCGGCCCAACCCGGTACGCAGCTGCAGGCCGTCATCCAGCAAGCGCAACTGTGGCGTGCGCACCATCAGCCACAACATGCCGCCAGCCAGTGCCAGGAACAGCACTGCAACCACCTCGCCACCGGCCGACCAGGATGACAGCCAGCCGACCACCCACGCGGCAGTGATTGCAAGTACGGCAATGAACAGCAGCACCAGCCGGTCGCCCAATGGCAGGGGCAGGGTACGGCGGGGTGTGGTGCTCATGGTTTGCTCGCAGAAGAATCGGGTGGTGCATGGCCAGCGTTGGCAGGATGCGTGCCTACGCAGTCATAGCGCGGCACGGCCTCCAGCCAGTCCATGCCCAGCCCGCCCGGATGGTGGCGCAGGCATAGGCCATGCTGCGTCAGCAGCGGCCCGGCTTGCGTGGCGACCAGGCGCCGGCTGCTGCCGTCGGCCAGCGTGATGCACTGGGCCAGCAGGCAATCGCGCGCCTCGCCCTGCGTGGCATGCAACACGGGCGCGGCGGGGCGGTCCAGTATGGTGTTCAGCGCCAGCGCGGCAGCGCCGCCGTGCAAGGCCAGCAACAGTGCCAGCCCGGCCAGCTTGCGCTGCTGTTCGTCGGCGTCTGGCCAGCGGCGTTGCGCGCCGCCGCGCAGCCCCAGCCAGGCAGCACCGCCTGCCAGCAGGGTGGCCAGCAGCGCCGGCCACAGCGTGTGCAGCGCCGGCAGCGCAAGAAGCGGGTAGATCAGCAGTGACAGCAGATTGATCAGCCCCAGCAAAGTCAGATCAATCCGCCCGCCGCGTGCCAGTACCTGCGCCTCGTCATTGATGAAAGAGTTGAATGGCGCATGCAGCAGATCCAGCCAGCCGCGCCGCCATAGCCACAGCAGCGGCAAGGGCAGCAGCAGCCGCGCGGCCAGCTGGGCGTGCTGCGTATATGGTAGGCCGAATGCAGGGCGCGCATAAATCAGCCATGCCAGCAGTGCAACGCAACACAGTGTCCAGAAATAACGCCGCCGCAACAGGCGCAGCTGCTCGGTGCGGCTGCGGCCGGGTGGCAGGTCTTCAGTACGCACCCACTGCATGGGGCGGACTTCGGGCAGGCCGGCCAACCAGTCCAGCAGCGCAGCGCGCGCGGCCCCCTGCAGCCGCAGCGTCAGCAGCGGGCGGCCGCTGTCCGGCGGCAGCGCCGCATACAGGGCAATGGCGCCGCCGGCACCGTGCGCAAAGCAGGCAATGTTGATACGCGCAATGCGCTTGCGGCGCAGCAGGCTGGTGTCGCAAATGGCGTGTTCATCCAGCAGCAGCGCTGGCGGCCACCACGGCGCGGTCAGCAGCAACAAGCCCGGCAGCATGAACAGCAGTGCCGCAACGGTGTGCTGCTCCAGCAGGGCCAGCCCCGGCAGGGTCAGCAGCAGCCCCAGCAGCGCGGCCACCCAGTGCTGGCCGCGTGAATGCGGATAGCGCTGCGACGTGGTGCTCACGCGCTCGGCTCTGGCTTGCTGCTGCCGCACTCTGCTGCGGGCACGGCTTGCAGCCAGTCCATGCCCAGCATGCCGTGGTGCGCCTGCAGGCAATAGCGCGTGGTGTCGCTTGGCACGCCGAGCAACATGGCGCGCGCGCTGGCTGGCGTCAGCCCGTCGTTGAAGTGCAGGGTGCACACGCCGCCGATCCAGCAATCGTCGGATGCCTGCGTGCTGCGCCATTGCGGCGGCGCGCTGCCAGCCAGCAGGCGGTTGATTTCCACCGCGCCACCCAACCCGTACAGTGCCAGCAGCAAGGCCAGCCCACCCAGCCGCAACGCGCGACCAACGGGGCCGATGTGCTGCCAGGTTTGCCGCAGCGCCGGTGCCAGCCAGCCGGTGATGCTGGCCGAAAACATCAGCCCCAGCACGGCCGCCGGCCACCAGCTTGCCAGCGTGCCGATATGCAATGCCGCTAGCACCATCAGGATCAGCGCACAGTTCAGCAGCAAGAGCGACGCATCCGGGCGGCCGGCCTCCAGCCAGGCTTTGTTCTCGAACAGGGTGGCCCAGCCGCTGCGCAGCAACAGCAAAGGTAGCGGCATGAGCAGCAGCGCCAGCACGATTTGCACGGTGACGAACGCACTGCCCAGTTGCATCCATTGTGGGCTCAGCAGCAGGAAACTCAGCATGGATACGGCATACACCACCCGGCGTAGACGCTTGAGTGTGCGTTCGCGCACGGCAGTGTCGCCACCCAGGCGCGGGTCATCCACCGTGGCGGCATCCAACAGGGTGGCCTGCTCGATGCGCGGCACGCCCTCCAGCCAGCGCAACAGCGCGGGCCGCAAGGCCGGCTCGACCATCAGGGTGAGCAAGGGCTTGCCATTGGCCGGCTGCAACGCGCCATACAGGCTGAAGCGCACCTCATGCGCCTGCTGGTAGCAGACCACACTGCTGCGCGCCACCGTGCGCGTGCCCAGCACGTGGCCGGTATCGTAGATCAGGCTGTCACTGAACTTGAGCTTTGCCGCCCGCCGCGCATGCAGCACCAGCGCCAGCCCGGCCACCAGCAACGGCAACCCCAGCAAGGCCAGCGGCACCGGGCCGAGGGTAATGAACATCGCTGTCGCCAGCCCCAGCGGCAGCAAGGCCACCAGCACCATGGCAATGCGCATGCCGGGGGCGATGGGGTAGATACGCAGCGTCGGGTCGGTATGGGTCATGATTGCTTGTCGATGGAAGTGGTTCAGATATCTGGCTGGTCGGGTTTTTTGAACGCGACGATGTGCTCCACAGCACGCATCACTGCACGCATCACTGCACGCATCACAGCACGCATCATAAGCAGCCAGATCAGGTTGACGATCAATGCCCCTACCGCATCGTTCACCCAAGCCTGCGGCCCCATGCAGAAACATTGCGGCCTCAGCCACAGGGTGATCAGCACCGCCAGGCCCGCCGCCGGCCAGGCCCACACCCGCCGCCGGCCCAGTTGCAGCAGGGCGGCCAGCAGCATTGGCGTGGCCAGCCAGATCAGGTCAGCGGGCTTCACGGCCGCGCTCCAGCGCTTGGGGCGCAGGCGCTGCCCGGTTTCAGCTCGAACCAGTCCATGCCCAGCGCGCCGTAATGCGCCTGGATGCAGACCGGCTCGTCGGGGGCCAGATGGTAAGGCGGGCGGGCAATCAACAGCAGCGCACCTTGCGGGGCAGGGGCAGCAAACTGCACCAGCAGTTGCCCGTCATCATGGTTCACGCTGCGCACTTGCCAATAGGCGGGGGCCGGGCTGTGGGCGAAGTAGGCGTTGTAATTGAAGGTCATCTGGAAGCCGATCTCCTCTAGTAAAACGGTCAACAACGCCAGTTGGCCCAGCCGCTGCCAGATGGGGGCCGCTGGCCAGCTCAACCAAAGCGGGCGGGCCAGCAGCGCCAGCCCGAGCAACGCCAATGCGACGCCGGCATACCGGCTGGGTTGCCCATGCAGCACATCCATCATGCGCAGGGGTTTGCTCAGCACCAGCCCTTGAAGGAGCATCAACAGCAGCACGCCGCCCGTAATCCGCCTTACCGTAATCGTTTTGCTGGTGGTAAAGAGGTCTGCCCAGCCGCGTTGCAGCAGCCACAACAACACGGCGAGGATCAGCGCGGCCGGGATCACCGTCCACGCCGGCTGGAAAAATGAGGCAATCCACATGCCCAGCATGCCGCCATAGACCAACAAACCAGACCAGCGCGTTACGCGCCGCAAGCCTGCCAGCCGCTGTGCGGGCGAAGCGCCCAGCCGCGCGTCCAGCAGCGGCGAATCTGCCGGCAGCGCCGGGTCGGGCCGGCGCGGAATGTCGCCCAGCCAGTGCAGCAGCAGCGGCTGTTCGCGCTCGCCCAGCGGCAGGTTGAGCAGCTCCGCGCCATCGCGGCCATACAGCGTCAGGCACTCGGGACTGAATTCCGGCCACAGGCTCCAGCCTGCGACCTCGGCGCGTTGCAGTTGCACCCGGGGCATGGTATCGGCGTGCAAACGGTCGCCGCGCAGCGTCAGCTGCGTATTGGTCCAGCCCACCCACACCAGCGCGGCCCCGATGGCGCCAAACAGCAGCGTAAAGGCGACGCCCAGCAAGTTCCAATGGCCCAGATGTTGCAAGCTCAATGGCCAGAACAGCATGACCGCCAGGCCAAGGCCGGCGACCACCAGACGCCACGTCAGCGGGTAGAGCAAGCGATGTTCTGCAGGGGCGGTGGCTGTCATTGTGGCTTGGGTCGGGTCAGGGTTTCGAAAGGCAGGATAGCATGGTGCATGAGACTTGCCGCTGGCAAGGCTATGCAGTCCAGATGGCAAACCAATCGGTGTCCCAGGCAATCAGGCCTGCCTTGGCATCGTCATACAGGCCATAGCTGAATTCATTGAACAGCGTGTCGAGGTCGAGCAGCGGCTGGTTCTCGATTTCATACCAGCCTATGGCCTGCAGCATGGCTGTGGCCTGCTTGCGGCATTCGGCCAGTGTTTTTACCCAATCCAGCGGCGCGTTGGCGAGCAGGGCGGTGCGCAAGGTGGTGTCGTCTCCTTCCGGCCACAACGTTTGCAGCATGTCGTGGATGGCGGTAAATCCCTCTTTTATTCCGGGCAGGTCTTCACTGGGCAGGCAGAATTCGTCCCAACACCGGCCTGGACTGATGCAACTGCGGCAGACGCCTAGCCAAGCGTGCATCGAAGTTGAGACCAGCACACATCCCCCAAATTCAAACGGAATGGTGGGGAAGGGCGGCGGCAGGGCCGTCACCAGCGCAGCCGGGCTGAGCGCCAGCCACTGCAGGCCGGCAATGGCGTAGTCATACGGCCAGGGATCGTAGCCATCGCCGCCGCAATGAACCGGTTCGCGTGAGTAGCTCAACGCGGCGGGCACTCCGGCCCCGGCGTGGCGGCATACCATGCCATGCCCAGCACACCGCGCCGCTGCGTCAGGCAGACGGGCTGGCCAACCTGCAGTGGATAGCGCCAGTTTGTGTAGGCATACAGCGGCTGGGCGATGCCTTCCACCGTCAGGCGGTTGCAGTGCTCCGCACCGCAATTGGCCTCTACCTGCAAGGTATGGCGCTGCGCACTGACGATCTCGGCTGGCCATTGCAGATTGATCTGGAAGGCCAGCTGCAGCAGAAACGCGGGCAGCGCAAACAGGGGCAACACGGCATTGAAGTCGGCGTCCAGATCCAGGTTTTCGCCATTGCGGCGGCGGCTGCGCCAGGCCAGCAGCACCAGCGGCAGCGTGCCGACCAGCGCCAGCAGCATGGCGGGCCACCAGCTATCCAGCAAGATGGGGGACACCGGCTGCAGCATGAACTGCATGAACACTGCCGCGTAGAGCAGCAGGCCCACACTGGGCCGCGCCACGCCGGGCAACGGCGTAGCCATGCCAGCCCGGCCGCGCCACAGCATGCCCAGCGCGACGAGTACCATCAGCAGCGGCGGTAGCCACAGCCAGGCACGGGCCGCAATCAGGAAAAACAAGTTCGCTGGCATTGCCAGTCCAACCAGAAAGGTCATCAGCCACGTGGCGCGCAGCACCGTGCGCTCGCGCTCGGCCGGCGTGGCGCCCAGGCGCGCATCGGCGCTGACCGTCGGGTCCACGGCCGGTGGCCCGGCTTGCTCCGGCAGGCCATCCAGCCAGGAGCGGACCGCCGGCAGGTGCTCTGCCTCCAGCAGCACGCTGATCACCGGCTTGATCAGCCCCTTGCTTTCATTCTGCAAGCGGTAAGCGATGTGCAGCTGCAGCAAGGCGCCGCTGGCGCAGGGCGACAGGCTGTAAGCGGTGATATCCGCGCGCCGGATGCGCCCGCGTGCACCAGCTGTAACCGCGATCTGCGAGCCATCCTGCCACAGCGTCAGCACGGCATGTCGCCGCCAGCTCCATGCGGCCATCAGGCCGCACAGCAACGTGATGGGCAGCTGCCACAGCGCGTTGTCTGCCAGGCTGCCGGGCACCAGCCAGCACAGCGCCGCGATGGCGAGCAGCAGCGCCATCAGCACGCCGCGTGTTGCGCGGGGGTGGAGCAGGCGTTGCGGTTTGGGGGCGTTGATCGCCAAGTTCATGCTCCTGCTGTAATGCTGCGGCTAGGGCAGGTGCGGGCCCGCACGATGATTGGTGTGCTCATCGTTCCTCCGCTGCCCTAATCTGCTCGTCCAGCCCGGCCAGATAGCTGCGGCCATAGTGGCCATCCTCCAGCCCCTCGATCAGCAAGGGTGGCAGGTCGTTGCGGATGGCAGGCGTGAGCGAGGCCAGCCCCAGCGCAATCGCCGCCACGCTGTCCACATCGCCGCCAAACGCGACCGCATCGCGCAGCAGCGCCGTCATCGATCTATTGCGCAGCAGCACCGTGGCCACTGCGTGCACCGTCTGCAGGCCGTCGCACTCTACCCAGCCGGCCCAGTCACGCTTGATGCTCAGTCCGGCCAGCTGCTCGGCACGCGCCACTGCATCGGGCAGCGGCAGTGCGTGGCGCAGCAGAAAATGGCTGACCAGCGCCACAAAGGCGGCCGAGCCCAATCCCTCCGGCGTGTTATGCGTGACCGAGGCCTGAGCATGCGCCGCCGCCAGTACATGCTGCGTATCGCCATCCAGCAGGCCCAGCGGCACCGCACGCATGGCCGCGCCATTGCGCGTGCTGTCGTTGCGGATGCGCGCCAGCAGCTCGGCGCCGCTCTGGCACTCGTCCAGCAGGGCACGGAAACCCTTGGCATAGCCGGGGCGCGCATCGCGCCGATAGCAGCGCACAAAGGCCTCGGCATACGCCGCGCGCGAGCCGGCCTCGCCCGCCAGCACCACCTCCAGCACCGCCAGGCTCATCTGCGTATCGTCGGTATAACAGCCCGCCGGCACGCCGTTATCACTGGCCGGATAGCCGTTGGCGTGATTGAGCGCCGCCACCTTCTCGGCGCTGGAAAACTCGAAACACGAACCATAGGCATCGCCCAGGGCAATTTCGATCAGCAAATTGATACTCCTTCATGGTATTCAGCCCCAAAGCAGGGGTCAGTGCGTTGCTTGGTGCTGCACCGTGGGTGCTTGGGTGAACGCAGCAGCAACAGCTGGCCAATCTTGGTCCGGGTGCAGGCCGATTCGTGTCAGGAAACCAGACATCTCGCCGTAGAGGGCCTCGGGTTCGGGCCCCAGGTCATTGCGCCAGATGAGTTGGCTGCAAATGAAGCAGATGACCAGTTTGCTGTGCAATTGATTGCCACGGTAGAAGTGCAGTGTATGGTGCGGGTTGATCACGCAAGCTGCAGCCATGTGGGCCGTGCCATCCGGCATGGCTTCGATGCTGGCGAGCAGGTCTGCCTGCTGCGCGGTGCTGAGTGTCACGGTACGGTACACGGGTAAATCGGAAGATTTCTTTTCCAGGGGATAGAAGTCTTCTGCGCTGGCGTGTTCGCTGACTTCGATACGGCTGGCCAACCGTATTTCCTCTGCCAGCGAGCGCCGATATGCTGAGCCACTACGCTCAAGCAGCAATACAGCAACGACAAGGAGTAACAACACGGCGGCTAGCCAGCGGATGCGGCGCGATTTCAGTAAAGGCATAAGATAAGTTGACAAGGAAGTTCAGCGTTTGAAGGTCTGCTCCGCCAGCGCCTGCCAATTGCGCTCCGGATGCAGTCCGAGTTGCGGCAGCATCTGCGCTACCGCATCGAAAAAGCCAGTTGGCGGGCTACCGGGACTGTTGCCCCAATCCACGCCTACGCAGCTCAGGCAGACATCAATGCTGCTGTGCAGCGTATTGCCGCGATAAAAATCGATGCGGTGATGCGGGTTGAAGCAGCCTGCCACTGCGTCGGGCGGGGTGGTAGGCATGGCGTCGATCAGCGCTTGCCATTGCGTGCGCTGCACCGGGGTGAGGGGCACGCTGGCGTAGTCCGGGCGTTTGATCGGTTGTTCCGGCAGATCATCCGGACCGATATGCTCGCTGATGATGATGCGTGTGGCCAGGCGGGATTCTTCCTGCATGGCTTGCTTGAAGGCTACTGCAGCTGAATGTTCCGCAGCCCAGTGCGGATTGCACGCTGCAACGGGCGCCACCGCATCCCAATCCAGCCCCAGCAAGCCGTGCTGGCGCTGCAAACAGAGCAGCTCGCCGGTATGCACTGACGGATATTTGGCCAAGGCGAGCGTGGCACTTGTTTGCGTATCTTGCTGCAGTGTTACTTCTTGCCAGCGCCCCCAGATGCCGGGTTCCACACTGATGACCTGCGCGATGCGGGCATTGGTGGGCGCGCCGGCAAAACCGGTGTTCAGCCATGCCAGCACGCTGAGGAAGGCCAGCCCCAGCAGCAGGGCGGTGGCGGTCAGGTTGGCGCCACGGCGCAGGCGGCTGCCGGGCCACTCGTTGCGCAGCGCGGGTAGCAGATAGCAGGTGGCCAGCACGCCACACAGCAGCGACAGCAAGGGGAGTACGGCTGCACGGTGCAACAGCGGGTAGTTGGCGATATTGCCGGTATTGGCAATCCACAGCAGCAACATCAACAAGGCCAGCGCAACCGGTGCTGCCTTGCCGCGTGCCGGCTTGTATTCCAGCCGCAGCCAGCCCCGCCGCACCAGCCACAGATTGAGCAGCAGCAACAGCAGGGTGGGTACGCTCAGCCAGGCCGGCAACAGCGCCATGCAGCCGGCGGACAAAAAGGTAAGCAGATAGATCGCAGTGATCGCCTTCTGCACGCGGATGTGCATCACCGCCGGCCTCCCAAGCCCAGCCAGCCCAGCAGCTGTTGCCACCATGGGCTGGCGGGCGCATAAATGCCGCCATTGGCGCGTACTTTCAACAGTTGCTGCTGGATTTCCGCCTTGATCAGGCGCGAAAACGCCGCATGGTGCCGCACGTGCATGCCCAGCACCTCGTCCTCGGTGATGCCGTCCTGCTCATAGGCGCGTTGCTTGTTGCGCTGCATCTGGTTTTCCAGCTCGGCCAGCCGGGCCAGACCGTCAATTGGCGTGACCTGCAGCTGCGGGTCTTGCGCCAGCTGCACGGCCAGGTGGGCGCGGTGCAGCGCCAGCATGCTGGTGGTGCTCATTTCACGCGGGGTGGTGATCAGTGCCGTGCCGTGGCCTGCCCGCCAGAATCCGCGCCCGGCCGTATCGGCGGTCAGCAGCAGGGTGCCGTCGCTGAGCTGGCTGAAGATACGCCGCAGTCGGTTCTGCGTGCCGACGGCGGTATCCAGCGTCAGCGCACAGCGCTGCGTCGGCTCCAGCCACAGTTCGCTCTGGCTTTGTTTGCCCAGTGCCTTGTTGGTCCACAGGTTCTCGAAAAACACATTGCGCTGCAGGCCCAGCGCCAGCAACTCTGCCGCATGCTCGGCAAACCAGGGCAGCGGGCCATCGGGCGCGCTGGCGGGGTCCAGTGGCCGCAGCACTACTTCCGGCGTGAAAATCACACTGAGTGTGTTGCCGGCCAGGCGCCGGGCAGTTTTGCGCAGCGTGGCCAGCTCCTCCGCATTGGGGCCTTGCAGGCGTTGCGCCACTTCCTTGCGCAGAGTGACGGCCAGATCGGCCATCGATTGATCGAGATCGTGCGTCAGCGCGCCATCCAGCGTTTCTGCGCCGGGGGCGTCGCCCACTTTGCTCCAGCTCGACAAGTCTGCCGTGAAGCGGGCCATGCTGGCCTGCATGGCCTCGATGCTGGCTTGCATTTGCGCCAGGTGCAGGTTAGCCACGCCTTCCAGCCCGCGCTGGCAGGCTGCGGCTTGAGTGCGCAGGCGGATGATGCGTTCTTGCTGAACCTCGGCTGCGTCTGCATCGGCCGGGTCGGTCGGCTGGCTGCCCAGCCAGTCGGCATGGCGGCTGCGCAGTGCGGCGGCGGCCGGGTAATCGCTGGTGGTTTCCAGCAGATCGCCCAGCGTGTCGAACAATTCGTCATCGCCCTGCTCGTCCAGCAGCGCCTCGATCAGCTCGCGTACTTCGGCCAGCTTGAGTGCACTCCAGCGTGCGCCGGAATAGGTTTCCAGATAGCCGGCCGGGGCTGTATCGCCGTCACCGCCGCCTTCGCCCGCCAGCTCGTAGCGCTGCAATGCCTCGGCCTTGCGCAGTGCAAAATCGCGCGGGTGATGCGATCGCGCGTTCAGGATCTGCGTATAGCGCTGCCAGCCGTCACGCGCGGTGAGCGGCCATTGCGCCAGCACGTCCTGCACAAAGGCCGGGTCGTTGCTGTGCGCGGCCAGCAGGGCTTCCAGCCGGGCCAGTGCATCCTGCTTCAACCAGTTTTCGCCATCGGCCCTGTGCTGCGGCCAGTCCAGCAGCGTGGCCATTTGCTGCCAGCGCGCATGGGCATCGGGATTATTGAAGGTCTCGGGGCTGGCATCCAGCGCCGTCACCAGCCGGAAGGCCCACTGGTACTGGTTCAGCGCCAGCTCCAACGCTGCTGTGCGGTCGGTGGGCGTGAGGGCCAGCAATTGATACAGGTCGCGCCAGGCAGCCGGAGCCTTGCCGATGCCCTGCAGCAGCTTGATCCGCAGCCGATACCATTGCGGGTCATCCGGGGCCTGCCTGATTTGCGCAGTGAGTGCGGCCAGCGTGCCTTGCACATCGGCTTCGTCGCGCAGGGCGAGCTCGGTTTGTTCGTACAAGGGGTGCTGGCTCATGGTCGCATCCTGATCGGGGCAAGGTGGGGCAGCAATGATGGCAGGCAATTGCTGAATGCAAATGAAAGCATTTGCCATGCCCATCAGGCAACCCGGCTTGCTACTGCGTTGCGGATATGCCGCGCAGCGCGCCCCGCCTGCTCAGTGCTGCACCGGCCGCTGCACATCCTGGATCAGGTTGTACACCCGCCGTGCATCGGCAATCAGCTCAAAACCGGGCGTTTGTTGCTGGCCAGGCCAGCCGGCCATGCCGTTGAAGCGGGTGGCTGGCGCGGGGCCGAAGTTGATGCTGCCTTCGTCGCGGCGGCCTTCGGTCAGGATCAGGTCGGGCAGGCGGGTAAGGGGCAGCGAGCGCACCTCGCGCTTGAACAGGCCGGAGACGATGAGCACGCGCTGGTCGGTGACGGCATAGCGGGTGTGGGCGCGCAGACGGGCATCGACAAAAAAGCGGCCGATGATGATGTACAGCCCTACCAGCACAAAGGGGATGCCCCACAGCACGAAGAACGGTGGTGCATTGGTGGCGATCACGCTGCTCTCCCAGAACAGCGCGAAACCGCCCCACAGCAGACTGAACGGTATGGCATAGGCATCGGAGGCGCGCAGCAGCAGGCCCTGGCGCGGCTGACCGCTCCACAGCAAGTGTTCGTCGGCAGCCAGCTGGCTTTTGATATCGGGGGCGTGGGTATGCATGGTGGACTTTCCTCAAACAGGCGCGTACGCGCCGGCCGGGTTGCAGCCGGCGCCGATGGGAAAGGGGGGCGCTGACAGGCGATCAGCCCGACAGCGCCATGCCCCAGCCGGGGCCGCCTTGTGGGCGTGTGGCGGCCAGCGCGGGGCTGAGCGCCTGTATCCAGCGCGTGTACACGCGGTCGGCCAGTTGGTGCAGCAGCGCCAGCCGTTCGTCCAGCCGGTGCATGATCTGCGCCTCGGTCTGCACCGACGGGCCGGCATGATCCAGCAGCTCGTGCCCGTCCAGCGCACACCAGTCGCGGATGCTCTCGGCCGTTACTTCCAGGTGCGATTGCAGCCCCAGATGCGGGCCATAGGCAAAGCCCTTGTTCAGGCAGTAGTGGCCAAACAGCACGCGGGTGGCGCGGCGCGGAATGCCGAAGGTATCGAAGTGCCAGTGAAACAGCGCCAGCTCGCGCAGCGGGCCAAACCAGCGTTTGGCATCGGCATGCTGGGTGACCTGCACCTTGCCCCAGCCGATCTGCGGCACCGGGTTGCGCCGCACCGGCGCGCCCAGCACATGCGCCAGCAACTGCCCGCCAAAGCAATGCCCCAGCACCGGCTTGTTGCGCTCCAGCGCATCCTGCACCAGTAGCGCCTCGCGCCTGATCCAGCTGGCGCCATCGTTCACGCTGGCCGGCGAGCCAAGGATGACCACTCCGCTATAGTCCTGCATGCCGGTGGGCGTGCCGTCCTCCAGCCGGAACAGCCGCCACGGCAGCGCCCGCTGGTTGAGGAAATCAAGCAGATACCCCGGCCCCTGGGCGGGGTGATGCTGGCAGATGGCAATGGGTTTCATACGGGCCTTGCAAGTGATGAACACCATGCAAATCTAGTCTTGCCCTCATCAAAACCCGGTAAAAAGCGCAGCTGGCGGCATAAAGAAGGTATAAAAACGCCTTTGCCCTGATACAGGCCCCACGACGCGTGTCAGCTAACGCGGGGCAGGGCCGATTGATTCCAGCTGAGGAGCGCAGACCAGCATGACCATCAACCCCTACGAGGCCACGGCCGTCGCCGGCATTGCCCCCCTCGACGTGCCGGCCGAAAAAGCCCGCCGGCCGATTTCGGTGTGGTTGCTGGAGGCGCTGCTGCTTGTGGTGTTGGTACTGACGACGATAGGTCTGCTGCAGAGCTTGCGCATGGCTATTCTCTACCCCGCCATTGCCAGGCAGGTGCTTGGGGTGTTTGTTGCAGAAACTGTTGCGCGCTTTGCGATCGGTACCGCACAGCTGCTGGCGCTTCGGTCTATCCATCTGCGCAAGCCGGGTGGCCGCTGGCTGGGCATGCTGTTCTTGCTGGTGCTGGTGGTGCTGGTGTTCATGCTGCCGGACACCACTACCTTTGCCAGCGACGCCGAGCGGGGTGGTGGCTGGTTAGCCCGTCATGTTTTTATTCCGGGGCTGCTGCTGTGGTGGTGCTACGCCGCCACTTTTTCACGCAAGGCCAGGCGCTATTACGGCACCACAGCCGGTTGAGCCACACCGCGTGGTGCGTGCTGGGGCTGGTCCAGGCCAAGCACGCCACCGCTTAGCGTCAGCACGCCGCCTTTGCCGGCTACCTGCAGCAGCGTGCCGTGTGCATGCATGGTGGTGGGGGCAAAACCGGACACATCGCTGAAGCGGATGAGCTGCTGCATGATGGGGCGATCATGCAGCGGCCACAGCTCGTATACGCCATCCGGGCCGAGCACCTGCAGGCTGTCGCCACTGGCCGTGGCCTGCAGGGGCGGGAAGGGCAGCAGCGTGATCAACGCCGGCACGTGCTGGTGGCGATAGTCGACAATGCGGTAGATGCTGCCATGTGACGATGACAGGTGGCTCAGCCCGCAGAGCACATACAAATCATCGCCCACTACCAGCAACTGACGAATGTTTTCCTCAAGCAGCCGGGTGCTTTGCCCGGCCTGCTGCCATACCAGCCCATGGCCGAATTCGCCGCGATCAGTGGCAACATAGCTGCCATTGCCGGTACGCAGCCACTGGTAGCTGTGATCCGGCAGACATTGATTTTCGGTGTTTCCAAGCTCAGAGACTACGCCACTGGCCGAAATGCAATACCAGCTTGCGTACTCATGCACCTTGAGCAGCGCTGGGACGGGTGTCGCAGCGGGCTCGACGCTGCCGGACGCCGTGTAAAGCACCGTGTCATCCCCCGTCATGCGTATATTGGCATAGTGGCGTGATACCAGCGCCACCCCGCCCCGGCCACCCACCAGCCATTGCTCGCCCACCTGCTGCAGGGTGGCCGCCTTGAAGCCGGGCAAGTCATCCAGATCGTAAAACCGTTGCAGATCGACTTCGCCATTGTATTCACCCAGCAAATAAATGCCCCAAGGCGCGAGCAGCCGCAGCCCGAATTTTTCGACAATGGCATCACGTGGCATATAGGGCAGCAGGGTGATCAGCTCAGGCTCGTGCGCATGGCGGTAATCGGCAATGCGATACACCTTGCCCCAGTCCAGCTTGCCTTGCGCCTGTCCCACCAGCACCCACAGCGCGCCTGCCTGCGGCAGCAGAAAACGCACCGGCTCGCTCAGCAAACGGGTGTGCTCGCTGCCTTGCTGCCAATCCAGCCCGCCATCGGCGGCCAGCACGAACTGCCCGTCTTTCCCCGCCAGCGGTGTCACCGTGGGTAGGGCGCAGGGCGTTGTTGCCACGGTCAGCTGGTCGCCACGCAGGCAATACCACGGTGCCGCCTCAGCAACCCGTGACGCTGCGGCAACCGGCGCCAGCCCCAGCTTCTTCAATCGCTGCTTGGCCGTGGGGGCTGCTTCGTCCAGCGTATAGACCGGGCTTTGCCCTGTTCGCATCACCCGTGGCGCAATCGGCAAGGGCTTGCCAGTCGGCGCCGGATCAGGCGTGCCCGCCCATGTCAGGCCAGGCAGCAGGCAGACCAGCACCAGCCAGTGCGCCAGACGATGCAGCAGGGACATACGCATGGGGTAGCCCACCAGATGAAGGGGAATGCTGGCAGTGTAATGAGGGCGGTGGGCTGCTGCAGGGCATGGGTGATGCGCGTCACGCTGTCGGCGTGGTGTTCTGTTTGCGTCGGGTTTTCAGTTGGCTGGTGGTAATACCGGCACTGGCAGCTTCATTGCGACCACTCAGCCAGCGTCCCGGCATGCGGATAAAACTTCACCACTTCTGCGCAGCTACCATCGCAAGATGGGAGTTGCAGCAGTTCCGGTACCCCGTCGCCATCCAGATCGTCCAGCAGGTAAAGGTGGTCGGTGCGGCTTGTAAAAACACGTTGGGGTTTGCCGTTGTGCTCAAGAAAGACCCCGTAATACAGCTCGTCGCAATATTCGCCATCCGGGGCACAGCCCCGATCGTGTATGTAAACATAAGGCAGGATCACGAATTTGCGTTGGGGCTGAGTGGTCTCTACCACCGTGACATGGCGCCGGATCAGCTCGGCCTTGCGGATTTTGCCCTGCAATCTGGACCAGCTGCTGTAACGCGCGAACTCTTCCGGGCTGGCCATGTGCGACTGCCAATGCTGGGCCGGCAGCGGTTGCGTGCTGATCACCCCCCAGAAACTGTCTGCATGCGAGTAGCGCGCGGAAGAAGGTTGCTGTGGTCGCGGGGGTTGAAAGTGGATGATGAGGTGCGTGTAGGCTTCGTCACCTTTGCTCTGGCTGCGGCAATTGAACGCACGTGCGATGCCATGTATCCAGAACTGGCCATGAGTACGGCATAACTGCTGCCAATAGTGCTGGTCTTCCGCGTTGAGTTGCTCGAGCACAAACTCGTTATTCGGATCGGTGTCAAAGTTACGTACCAGGTACAGGTTGCTCGGTGCTGCGTTTGCCGCGAGCTGGGTGAATATCAGCCCGCCAAGCAAAATGGCCATCAGGCGCTGGTTTAATCGCATGGGGTTCTCGTCCGAGTTGGCATGGGATTGCCGCCTGTGCGGCATCTACTCGCGCGCATCCGTTTCTGCTGCTGGCTCTGCCTGCACGGCACCCGCCGCCAGCAGCGCCTTGCGGCGCCACAGGAACACGATGGCGCCCAGCGGCAGCGCTACGGTCAGGATCACCGGCGAATAGGGGCTGGCGCGGACGAAGCCGGCGCCCAGCAGCTGCAGGAACAAGGGCTGGAAGGCCCATCCGCCGGTGCTCCAGTTCAGCTGCAGCTGCATCAGACCCAGCGCGATGAACAGCAGCCAGGCCCATTTGCGGCGCAGCGGCGTGCGGATGCAGCGCACCAGCGCATAGATGATGAGCAGCGGCACCAGCATGGCCAGCGCCAGTACCAGATAATGCAGCGCCGGTTTGCCGGTCAGCTCAAAGCGGTTGCTGTCCTGCAGTGCCGCGGGTAGGCGTTGTACCTGCAAGCCCTGCAACACCAGCTTGTCTTGCTCGCGGCGCAGGTTCACCGATGCCAGCAGCCAGTGGCCGGGGTAGCTGTATTGATAGGTGAGCGCATAGTTGCCCACGCCGTTGATGATGTTGGTGTGCGCACCCACTACCTCGATCTTGGGTTCGCCGGCCGGAAACAGCTTGCCCAGCTGCTGCAGCATGCTCAGCGATTGCGGCGTGCGCAGTGGCTGCTCCAGCTCGGCCCATACCGTCTGCGCATCGCCATGCGCCAGCGATGCCAGCAATTGTCTGGCGTGTGCCGACTCGGCTTGCGGCGTCAGTTTGTCGATCATGGCCTGCTGGTCGCAAGCACAAAGCAGCAAGGCGAAAACAAGGGCAAACAGCGAGCGCATGGTAATCCGACAGCGATGATCAGGCTGCCAGTGTAGTCCTGCCCCCCGGTGCGGGGCACGCCGGGCTGTGGCCGGCGTTGTGCGCAACCGACGCCCCCGCATTGCGGTCTGCAGGGGGCTGCAGGCAAGCCGAATTACTCGCGAATCTCCGGCTCTACCAGCTGCGCCAGCTGCAGCAGCGATTCCTGCCAGCCCAGATAGCACATCTCCAGCGGAATCACATCCGGCAGACCGGCCTGTTCGATGCGCAGCTCGGTGCCGCACAGCACCGGTTTCAGCTGCACGGTTACTTCGATCACGCCGGGCAGATTGGGGTCGTCAAACTGGTCGGTGTAGCGGATCAGCGTATCGGGCACCAGCTCGAGGTACTCACCGCCAAAGTGGTGTTGCTCACCGGTGGTGAAGTTGGTGAACGACATCCTGAAACGCCCGCCCACATGCGCCTCCAGCTGCTGCACGCTGGCAGTAAAGCCGTAGGGCGGCAGCCATTTGGCCAGCGCGCCGGCATCAAGAAAGGCGCGGTAGAGCTTGTCCGGCGTGGTGCGCAGCACGCGATGCAGATGAACGGTATTGGGCATGATGGTGGCTCCGGTCACGGCGGATTTGCCCGCCAGGTTTGGATGATGGCGGTGGAAGTTGCCGCCGACGCATTTTGCTGATTGCTTTGCCGCAGCGGGTGGCGCGGCGCCTGACTGTACTGCCGGCTCAGTGGCTCCGGACCGGGTCGAGGTCGGCCCGGTCCGGCTGGCTGGGCACATAGAACATCCAGGTGAAGAATTCCTTCGGTTTGCCGTTCTCCAGTTGCGGCTGGTAGTGCTTGCGCAGCACTTGCGCTTTTGCGGCTGCCACATATTCTGCCGGCAGCGGTATGTTCAGGATGGTTCGGTTTTTATCGCGTGGGTCCATCACCCCGGTTGCCCGAAACCCGACAAGATTGCCCGATGCATCAATGGTGATGCCGAAAGTCGCTGCATAGAACTGTTCGGCCGCGTAGAGCGGCGCTGCAAACAACATCGTGCTGAGCAGCAAAGCGGTACGCACCAAGCGTTGGCACTGCGTGGTCATGTCTTTCTCCATGGTATAGAGGGGGGTGAACCGGCATGTGCCGTTGCGACGAAGGCGCCAGGGCCCCGCAGAAAAATATAGCAAATTGCCTCAATACACTGACAATACTTTGCTTTATATTTCGCCCTAATATTTCACATCAAGAAAGATGTTTGTCGAAGACGCAGGCAGGGTCGCAAGGACGCCTTGCTTGCCAGTTTGCTGAGTCGGCAGGCGATACTTGCGGATAGACAGGAGAACACTGCATGGCAGCAAGGACATGGGGCTGGATCGCAACCGGCGTGATCGCGTTTTTTCCCGCCAACTGGTTGCGTTTGCTGTTGATCAACCAGCTGCCCTACGGTGCCAGCAAATCGGGTTTCGTGATCAATATCCTGATCGGCTTTTCGGTGGTGGCCCTGTTGGTGAAATGGCTGTTGTGGCTGGGCCGGCGCGAGCGCGAGCGCTTGCAACACCGCGCTGCCGCACTGCAAGCCGAAATGGCGCAACCGCTGCAGCCCATCAATGCCGGGCGGCTGATGCGGCAGGACGGCGAAGAGGTGTATGCCGTGTTGCCCGCGCAATTGATGAGCCTGCGCACCACTGGCCATCGCACCAGCAGCAGTACCAGCAGCCATCGGCATGACCACATATTCAGCGATGACGAAGTGCACCGCACCACCACCAGCAGTACCACGGCCATTCAGAACTGGGTGCCGGTTGCCAATGGCGAGCTGGCACTCACCAACGAACGTGTGGTGTTTGCCGGCGATGCCGATTCCTTTGCCATTGCGCTCGACAAGCTGCTCAACATTACGCCCTATGCCAACAGTTTTGGCTTTAATGATCAGCACAACAACTACATGGTGAATACCGGTGGCGGCAATGACCACGCGCGCTTCCATATCGCGTTGTGCAAACTGCTGCGTGAGCGCATGCCCGGCCTGCCGGGGCCTGATCTGAATACACTGGGTGTGCTGGATCACTGAGTGCGGGCAAGGCCACCCTGTTTGTCAGTAAATAATGGCTGCACACAGCGATATCGTATGGCGCTGGTCTTTTTCTTACAAAAAATTGAAATTGGCAAATTGTTTATTTCATACGGAGAAAGATTGTTGCTAAAAACGCTGGCATAATCGCCCTGCCGCACCAGCCCTGCCTGCCTGTGTGCCGGCTTGGGTTGGCTGTCGCCGTGGTGGTGCTGGCGCCCGTCACTGGGAGTATGCGGCATGTTCAAACCACTCAAGACACTGGCAGCGCTGGCTGTCGCCGGACTGCTGGCCTCGCCGCTGGCCTACGCCGCGCCTGAATCGGGCTGGTGGTGGAATGCCGCAGAAGGCGGCCGTGGTTTTGCGATTGAAGTGCAGAACGGCAAGATGTTCATCGCCGGCTTCATGTATGACGATGCCGGCCGGGCCACCTGGCATGTTTCCGGCCCCACGCCCATGGTCAACGACACCACCTACCAGGGCAACTGGATGCAGTACGGCGGCGGCCAGACCCTGACCGGCTCCTTCAAGCCGGCCAACGTGGTCAACAACAATACCGGCAGCCTCACCATCAAGTTCCCCACGCCCACCACGGCGACCATGACGCTGCCCAACGGCAACCAGATTGCGCTGACCCGCTTCGCCTTCGGCGGTGCATCCAACACGGTCGGCAATGTTTGCACTCCCGCCAACCTCACCGCACAGCATTACGATGCCATTGCCTATGGCATGACCATGGCACAGGTCAAGCAAACCATCGGGTGTGATTACGATCCGACCGCCACGCTGATGCTCAACAACGGCGCCATGTCGTACTACACCTGGCGCGTGCTGATCCCCGGCACCAGTGCCTCGTATTACGTGATCAACGTCTTTTTTGACCCCAGCGGCAGCATCGTGAGCGATGTGTATGGCGGCAAGTACCCGGGCAAGGAGTACTTCAAGACCTCGTCGCTGAATCTGGTGCGCTGAGCGCGTCTGCCAACCGCTGGCGATCGCTGCGGATGATGCAGTCACAAGACCCCGGGCTATCCGGGGTCTTGTTGCTTCTGCTGGCGACGGCTGCATTAGGCTCGCAGTGTAGCCACGCGCCCAGGTTGCCCAGCCGCGTGGGCTACGCGGCAGCGACCGAGTCGCACGAACGAAGGCTGGATCAGCGACTTCCCATGGTGGCAGCAGCCAAGCGGCTTGACCCACCACCACAGCGGCCACAGACTGCCCACAACACGCGGAGGGCGCCCATGGACGAGCAGATACTCACCTTTGCCACAGAGACCGACTGGGCAAGCTGGCTGATGCAGCACGGCACCGGCAACAACGGCATCTGGCTGCGGCTGGCCAAGCAGGGCGCGCCGCACGCCACGCTCAGCTATGCTCAGGCGCTGGAGGTGGCGCTGTGCCACGGCTGGATCGACGGGCAAAAGCGCGCCGACGATGCCCACCACTGGCTGCAGCGCTTCACCCCGCGCCGCGCGCGCAGCGTGTGGTCACAAATCAACCGCGACAAGGCCCAGGCGCTGATCGACAGCGGCCGCATGCAGCCCGCCGGGCTGCAGCAGGTGCACGCCGCGCAGCAGGACGGCCGCTGGGACGCCGCCTATGCCCCGGCCAGCAAAGCCACCGTGCCGGACGACCTGCAAGCCGCGCTCGACGCCACCCCGCAGGCAGCTGCCTTCTTCGCCACCCTCAGCAGCGCCAACCGCTACGCCATCCTCTACCGCCTGCAGCAATGCAAAACCCCGCAGAAACGCGCCGAGAAACTGGCGCTGATGCTGGGCATGTTGCTGCGGGGGGAGACGTTTCACTGACTCGCGGATCAATCCAGTCTGCTTTGCCCTATCAGGGCCGGCGCACGCAGGCGGTTCATGAGGGCAAAGACTACGCCGGTGCGACGCTTGCCCGGCCGCGATGGAAGTGCCAGCACAGCACATAGCCCGGAAAATAGAGGGCACTAAAGCCAACTAGCAGCAGTAGTTCGAATAGCGACCGCCCGGGCTCCAGCCACCATATGCCAAATCCGCATACGCAAGTCGCTGCCAAAGCCAGCACCAGGGTCAGCAACGCGCGCCGCCGCCACTGCCGCCGCGCGCCGCTGGCCCGCTGAAATACCCATAGATAGGGCAGCAACTGCAGGAAAATGGCCAGCCCGATATAGCCCCATTGCGTCATGCTCATGGGGCTTTCGTCAATACATCCGCAGGCAAAGGATGGCGTGACGATCAGAATCAGCAGTGCGAGCAGGAGTGGCATGTCTTCAATCCAGGCAGGTATGGGGTGGGGGTGGATTGATAAAGCCGCTATGCCGCCGCAATGGCCGCCGGCACCGCAATGTCCGCGCCACAGTCCGGGCAGCTGGTGTGTCCGAACAGATGCAGCAGCCAGTTGGCGATCTGCGGGTGTTGCCGCGATTGCGCATACAGCCATTGCCCTGTGCCATCCAGCGTGGCGACATCTGCGGGCAGGATGGGCGTGCGTGCCACCTCGGGCCGGTTGCTCCAGTCTTCGCTGGTGGCAAAGCAGCCATACTCGCCAATGGCCAGATACAGCTCGGTGTCGCAGGCCGGGCAGATGCCGCTGAACTCGCCCTCCAGCAAACGGCCCAGCGTGTTGCCCCACAGCGGGTCGCCACGCAGCGCCAGTGCGGCTTCCAGCATATAAACGTGGTCGTTTTCATTCAGCAGACCGCTGGCAAGCGTGTCGGCTGCCAGCGCCTGCAGTTGCGCCACGGTGCCGCCCAACGCCTCCAGCGCAGCGGCCTGCCCCTGCGCGTGCGCGCCGATCACGATGCAGCCAGCCAGGCAGAGCGGCATGCTTCGTTGCGCGGCCGGCCAGCTCGCCGCCAGCGCCTGCAGTATGGGCAGGGCAGGGAAGCTGGCGCTGTACACCGTGCCCTGATGGCAGATGCGCGACCAGACGTCGCCCCAGACCCCGGCTTCGGGGTCTGGCGTCAGCGCCTGCAACAGTGCCGGCAGGTCATCGGCCGGGCCATAGGCGTGTTCAAGATCATGCCATGCGGTCATGGGTGGCTCCGTTGCGCAAGAGGGCAGACAGTGAGTCTCATCACGTCGCCGGATGGTATGAACGGCGTTTAAATCCGCTGAGCCCCTCGCAGCCAGAACGTAAACAGGTTCTCAGCCATTGTGGTGCATGGCTGCCTATTTCTGACCAGCCTCGGCGGCTTTGCGCAGCAAGCTGGCGACATGGTCATCGCAGCGTGCTTCCTCTGCGATGGCCTGCAGTGTCGCCACTGTGGCCTGGTCATACCGCTGATAGTCGGTGTTGGTATAATGCATATATGCGCCGATTGGATCGTAGCTGAACTTGCCGCTGGTACTGCCACCTGACCGCAGCAACTGTGCAAGCATGCCTGCACGGCAGTAGTGCACTGCATTTGCCAGTGCCTCCTGGTCGGCTCTGGCGCCGTTGCGCAACAACGTCTGCACCAGCTTTTGCTCTCCGTTGTAGACGTTGTTCGCCGACAGAATCAACAGGTGCTGACGCTGGGCTGGCGACATTTGCTGAACTTGCAATGCCAGTACCTTCCAGGCCTTTTTCTCAATGCTCTTGTCTACCCGCTCTGCATTTGCATTTTCATAGTTGCAGCGCGCTGCACAGCGGTCGATGCCGTCTGCATAGGCCTCCGGATCATCTTGTTCCATGGCCCGGTAGGCGGCATTGCTTCCTCGCTCTTCGCGGCTGGGCATCGCCGCCAGCACAAGCAGCAAAAACGGCAGGACCAAAAACAGCAGCACTTTTACAATCAATCGTGCTTTGGCGCTAAAGCGATGCAGATTTTCGAGCGCGCCAACATAAACGCTGAGCAAGCCCCCGGCTCCCAGTGCCTGCCACCACATCCCGCCGAATTCCCGGTAGGTGTTTTCGGGGCGCATGCCGACTACGCCGCTAACATAGACGGTGACAAAGCCGATAAGCAGCAACAGCAGCAAAATCGCAGCAAACAGCGCCATCGCGCCCTTGAAACGCAATTCGCGTAGTGGCGGGAAGTCGCGATCTGTCACATCAACTCCGGGTGTTTCGTCGTTCTGGCCTTGCCCTCCGCACTGCACCTGCCATGGTTCAGCATCGCTTTGTCCGATATATGCCATTTCCTGTTGGCAAAATGCGGATACTGCAAGGGCTGACCACGGGTACCGGTCGCGGTGCTACCGCTGATCAAGGGCCGTGTGACGGCCTGTGCTACTCCGCTCAGCGCGATGGCATCGACGCGCGTGATCACCAGCCCATTGCCTCGGCCGTTGCCGCCCGGCAGCACCGCTTCCATCAATACGCCCGGCGCTCGTTTGCATTGCACGGTGATCATGCCGCTTTTGTCTCCATGAGGTGGCCAAGCTGACCGCCAGAAACACGATTATATTTGAAAGATTTTTGTCATTGAATTGTGTGTTGTAATTTTGCTATTTCAGTGATAGCCATGCAATTCCTTTCTTGAAGGTTGTTTTATTGTTTCTGGGCTAGTTGGCAATGCCCGCCGGTGGTATAAACGGCAACATCCCCACCCGCGCCCGGAGCCCGCCATGGCCAGCTACAAACCCGCCCAGCACAACGCCGTCTCGCCCTATCTCGTCGTCAACGACGCCCCCGCCACGCTGGCCTTTCTGGCCAATGTGTTCGAGGGTATCGAGCGCTACCGCATGGAAGACGAGCACGGCAGCATCCGCCATGCCGAGGTGCAGATCGACGACTCCATCATCATGGTGTGCGAGCGCCCGGGCGGCGAGATTGCCACCGTCGGCTCGGTGCACGTCTACGTGCCCGACGTCGATGCCTGTTACGCCCGCGCGCTGGCTGCCGGTGCCACCAGCCTGGTCGAGCCGCAAGACCAGCACTATGGCGACCGCAGCGCCGGCGTGCAGGACGCGCAAGGCAATGTGTGGTGGCTGGGTACGCATCTGAATCTGAGCTGATCTGCCCAGACCCGCGTGGTGCGCCCGGCCGCAACGGGCGGCGCCACGCCACCTTGTGCCATGCCCGCGTCGCGGTGTTCAATGACGGCCACCGCCATCGTGAGCGGCAAGACCGGAGCCAACCCCATGTCACAATTCGGCAGCAGCCGTCTGCGCCAGCAGGCCAGCGAACAAGTCGCACAACTGGAACGCGAGGTCGAACAGGCCCGCAACACACTGGCCGAGCTGGAAACCGCACTGCGCGAAGCGCGCGAGCGGCTGGAGATACTGGGCGGCGAATAGGCACCATGCGCAAGACCATCCCCATTCATCCCCACCCGCTCAACGCCCCCGGCGATTTCTATGTGCAGGATGGCTGCCGCATCACTTGCACGGTGCCCATGGACAGCGCCCCCGGCCTGTTGGTGTTCGACGATGCCGTTGGCCACTGCCATGTACAGCGCCAGCCCGCCAACCCCGCCGAGCAGCAGCAAATGATCGAAGCCATGCAGGTGGCCGAGGTCAACTGCATCCACTATCGCGGGCAGGATGCAGCGGTGGTCAGGGCACTGCGTGCCTGTGGCGAGCTGGCGCAGTGGGATGGAACAAATCATTAGTCATAGGGACACCCCATGGATTTCCCCCTGCTGGGCGAGCTGGAATACGACGAAGGCCATGAGGCCTGGGTGAGCGATGCGCTGCCGCTGCCACTGTGCCAAGGCAGTGAGTGCAGCTTGGTGCTGATGGAGTATGAGGACGACGCGCAGCCGGCCGATTTTCACGTGGCGGTCGCCAATCTGCTGGCCGCACCGTTTGCCGTACTGCAGGCGGTCGAAGCGGATATCTATCGCTACTACCAGGACATCCACAGCTATTGGGAGCCGGGTGAGGAGGGCTATCTGGCCATCGCCAGCCCGGCCGATGTCTGGCAGCACATTACGTTTGGCTACGAGCCGGTGGTGGAGCGCCGCCATGACGGCGATCAAGCCGTCTATGTTTCGCTCACCTGCAATTGCGACTGGGACAGAGAGCACGGCCTGCAGATCGTGCTGCGCAATGGTGAACAGGTGGTGAAGATCGGCCCCTACGACGGCCACCTCACTCACGGTGATGCCTATGACGACCCGACACTGGAAGCGGTGATTTACCCCGGCAGGGCAGCAAGCAATGCCTGATCGTAAGGACGAGCCGCTGCACTATCCGCTGCCTTCCCATCGCAACGGCCGTTTCTATCCTGCCAAGGGCTGCGGCTGGTGTGGCTGCGGGCTGGACGGACGCTTTGTGACGCTCAATTTTACGGCACGGGCGTCAGCCGGGGGCGCCGCAAGCGTGGCCGCCGAGGTGCAAACCAGTTGGAGCCTGCTCGATCACGGCGTGACCGCCAGCGGCCGCCCGTTGATCATTTTCCAGGACGTGGAGGACGCCTATTTCTGCTCCCCCGCCTGCTTGCGGGCATTCTTCAATCAAGTGGTGACGGATTTTGAGCAGGCAAGCTGAGTAAAGTGCCTTGCCCGGCCACTGTCGCCAGCGGGTTGCCCGGGCAGCGCTTTGCCACCTGCTGGGCATCGAACATGGGCAGGCTGAACAGCAAATAAAACAACCACGGCGTGATCAGCAGCATCAGCGCGGCGCCGCTGGCTTGCTTCCATGCCTGCCAGCGGATTTCCGGCCAGCCTTTGACCCGGGTGGGGCGCAGCAGCCAGTTGCCGCGCAGCGGCCAGCGGCGGTGGCGGAACATCAGCCAGGCACTGTGGGCCAGCGAGAGCGAGAACAGCAGGGGCATGCAGACTGGCAGCAACAGCAAGCCCTGCGCCCAGAGCAGTTGCCGGCAAACGGGCAGCGTGCCCAGCCGGGCCAGTAGCGGCTGGCGGGCCAGGGCCAGCACGGTGACCAAGGCCACGCCCAGCAGCAGCAAGGCCCAGTTGCGCCAGCGCTGGCGCGGCGTGGGGGCCAGCCAGGTGTCCTGTGCGCTGCCGGGGTCAGCCATGGCGGCCTGCGTTCAAACTGCGGCTACCGGCTGCACCAGCGCGCCACAGCCTTCAAAGCGCAGCTCGTGCTCGGTGGCGAGGGCGGTATAGCTCAGGCATTGCGCGTCCAGCTCGGCCAGTGTCCACAGCCGGTGCAGGGTGGCCTTGACCACCCAGCCCTTGAAAATGATCAGCGTGCGCTCGGACTTTTTCTCCACCGCCGCGCCCAGCTCGCGCAGCCGCGCCTCCAGGCGTTCTGCATCGCGCTGGTTGACCGCGTAAAAGCGGAAATCCACCGCAAACGGCTGGCTGCTGTCCAGGCCCAGCTTCAGCCAGACCGCCCACAAATCGGCATTGCGCGTCGGGTCCACGTTCTGGCTCATGGCCTCTCCTTGTTGATGATTTGTGTAGGCAAGGAGTTAGTATAGCGTAAAGTTATTTGTTGTGCTGGTTACAGTGATGTACTGCTCACTGTTGCCATGGCGCAGTGCAATACGGTACCGCCAGCGTGCGCAAGCGGGTAATTTCCGCCGCCTGTGCGGCGGCTTCGGCGGGGCTGAGGTCGCGCTCGCAATACGCGCGGCTGAGGTAAAGGATGGCGTCGTTGCCATCCGGTGTATCGCTATAGGCCGGGTGGGCGACGATGGCGTGCAGCAGCGCCTCGGTCACCGGCACGACGTGAAAGTGGCAGTGAAAGCCGCTGCTGAACCCCAGCTTGTAGTGCATCACCTTGCACGGCGCATATGCCGCCTGCAGCAAGCGCTCTGCTGTTTGCAATGCCGGGCCGAGTGCCGCCAGTGCGGCTGCATCCAGTTCATGCAGATCGGCCACCGGCTGCCGCGCGGCCAGCAGCAGATAACCGGGGTAACGCGCATCGCGCCGGTAGCGCAGCTGCCAGTGCCGGGTGTGGGCGATCAGGTGGGGGTCGAGGTCGAACATGGCGTCAGGGGTGGTCAAAATCAAAGTGATCGAAAAACGCGATGTAGACCCACAGCGGCAGCTTGTGGGTTCTAAGCGCAGCGCGGTTATTGAGGTGTTGACTCGCCAACCCCCTGCCGCGCCTGCGTCGCCGCCACCACCGCATCAAACTTCGCCACATGCTGCGCCAGTTTGTCGGCCTGGCAGTGGCTGCACAGGTCGCGGCCGCTGCCCTTGCCGGTGAGCATGACCATGGTTTTTTGCTGGCAGCGTTTGCACAGGCCCAGCTCGCCGTTGCCCCAGTCGACATAGCGCCAGTAGGGGTGCAGCCAGCGGCATTGCACCTTGGGTAGCAGGGCGGCCAGCTCGGCGTAGTCGGCCATCGGGCGGATGTTGTTGAGGGTCAGCTCGGCCAGTTGCGGCAGGGCGGCCAGCGGCAGCAGGCTGTCCACATGGCTGACGTCGAGCAGCAGCTCGCGCAGCTTTTCCAGCCGGGTAAACGCTTGCAGGCTGCCGGGGGCGTCGGCGCTGTACATCTCGCAGGCCAGCCACAGCGATTCCAGCTCGCTCAGCTCGGCCAGCGGGGTGTAGTCGCGTATCTGCTTGAACTCGGTCAGCTTCAGGTGGCGCAGCTGCGCCAGCGTGGCAAGCGGCGCTATGGCTTCGACCTTGCCGGAGGTACCGATGTCCAGATAGCGCAAGCGCTGCAGCCGGCTGATCGGCCCCAGCTGTTGTACCGTGCTGTATTTGATCTGCAGGCATTCCAGCTGCGGCAGCTCGCACAGCGCCTCGAACAACGGCGGCGCGGTGCGTGACCACACGCTCAGCCAGCGCAGCTGGGTCAGCCCGGGCAGGCGTGCACACCACGTCTTGATGACCGCTTTGCGTTCCTGGTCGCTGTTGGCGCCGAAGTCCCACTCCAGCACCAGCCGGTCGCTGCCGTCGTAGTCATCCGGGTGCAGGATGGCGCGCGGCCAGTTGGCGCGGTGGAAGGGGTTGGGGTGGGCCAGGGGGCTGGTCATGACGGGGCTCGCAGATGGGGAGGCTGATGCGCAGTGCGAAAAACGATGGCCAAGTGTGCAACAGATATGCGCGCATCGACCATCCGCGATAGGCAATGTAACCGGGCTGGATGCAGGTTCCAAAGCGAAAGCCGACTCAATGGCAGCTTCATGGTTTTACGCCGGATCAAGCTTATCTATCCCTACTGCTGGGCGGCACATGCTTCTTGACGATCCGATCCAGCTCGGCACTGTGATACAGGTCGATGCACTTCATCGTGTTCCATTCGCCCTCGACGGATCCGCTGTATTCAAGATGTGCGTACTTGATGGCCAACTGGCGCACCTGGTCAAATGCCGCATCAGGCGCGTTGCTGAATTCGAAATAGCCGCTGGCCGAGATGCCGGCATCATCTGCAGCTGCTTGTGCTTGCGGGCGCTTGTCCCATGCTGCGCCAAGGCAAACCGACAGCGCCCAGTTCTTCAGTAGCTGGCGCTGCGTGTAATGTTCAACCGGTTGCGCCTTGCCCTTGGCCGCTGCAGCGGTGCCCATTGCCAGCAACATCACCAGCGCGCAGCAGATCACCTGTAACAGCCCGGGCCTGCCAGTGTGGTGGTGTCGGGACCAAATGGCGCACGGCCAGTTGGCGCGGTGGCAGGGGTTGGGTTGGGCCAGCAAGGCGGTCATGCTGGCGTCCAGCAATCAGGGGGCGTGTTCATCAACGCAGCATCCAGAAATCAAACACGCGGTGGGTATCGGGCAGGATATGGTTGGCTAGCGGTTCGACCAGGCGCAGGCCGTTTTCGCTGTTGGTCAGCAGCACGAAGCCGTCACCGCTGGCCGGGGCGAGCATGACGAAGGCGCGGTAGCCGGGGTTGTTGCCGGGCTGCCACAGATAGCTGGCGTGCGCGGTCTTTTCTATGCCCCAGCCCTGGCCCCAGCTCAGGCCGAGGGTGTCGTCCACCCGCCCCGGCGCATCGCTGATGCGCGCCAGCGTGTCGGCGTCGTTCAACAGCGTGGCAAGAAAGCGGGCGTAGTCGCTGGCGCTGGTGTACAGCGTGCCGGCGGCCAGCGGCACGGCCTGCACCACGCCGCGCGGGCTGCCGTCGGCCGCCTGGCCGGCCTGCAGCGTGGCATCCAGCTGCGGCTGCCAGACAAAGCTGCTGTGCAGCATGCCCAGTGACGGCAGCACTTGCCCGGCCATCCACTGATCCAGCGGCTGGCCGGTGATGCGCTCCACCGCGCGTTGCAGCAGCACATAGCCCTCGCCCGAGTAACGCCAGCCGCTGCCGGGCGCAGCGCTGAAGGTCAGCGGCCCGCGCGCCCACAGCGGCAGCCCGCTACGGTGCGACAGCGCCATGCGCACGGTGACGGCGGCCAGCTGCGGATCGCTCACCCGCTCGGTCGGGCCGTCGGCGGCAAAGGGGTTGAGGCGGCGCACATAGCCCTCGGGCAGATAGCGCATGATCGGCGCATCCAGCGCCAGTTTACCCTGCGCCACCAGCTTGAGCACGCCATAGGCAAACAGCGGCTTGCTGAGCGATGCTGCCTGGAACAGGCTGTCACCATTCAACGGTGGCGCGCCCTTGCAGCCGGGCGTGGTCAGAATGCGCTCGACCTTGCGCTGCCGGATCACCGCCAGCGCAGCAGCACACACATCGCGCTGGCGTGCGGTTTGTTCCAGCAGGGTTTGCAGCCGGTCTGCCGCAGCCGGTGCCGAGGCCGCCGCGCTGGCGGCGGGTGGGGCGGCTGCCTGAATGGTGATGCTGGCCAGCAGACAGGCAAGGGCGGCGAGGGCGGCAAGGCGCGGCATGGTGGCACTCCGGGGCGATGGCTGCATCATGCTTGCAACAGACTGACTTTTCAAACAATGCCGTGCGGGTGTGGCGCGACTGGCGCGCTGCTATGCTGAAAGCCCCAATCCTGCCGGAGCCGGCATGCGTAGTTTGTTACTCTTGCTGCTGGCGCTGGGCGCCAGTGCCCACGCCGAAACCGAACGCGAGGCGTGCATACGCCGCGTGCACAACACCGAGAAATACGCCTATCACGGCAAGGCCGGCATCGAGCGCGGCATTCAGGAGCAATGCGGTGACGCCCCCGCCAGCGCCCCTGCCAGCGCGCCGGCCAGTGCACCGGTCGAACAGCCGTGAGCGGCGGCTGGGGGCCGGCGCAGGAGGATGCTGCCGACTGGCAGGCCGCGCTGCCAAGGCGTTATGGGCCGTCGGTTGCCATGCAGGTCGTGCAGGTGCTGCTTGCGGTGGCCAGCGGGCTTGTCGCATTGGGGGCACTGCTGCTGTGCATTGTGCCGGTCGGGGCCACCAGTCCGGCCAGTTCGGCAGGTTATTTGATCCTGTACGCTGTGGCTGCACTGGCTTTGGCATGGCGCTGCTGCAACGATGCGGTTTATTCGCAGGTCACCTTGCTGCCGCAGGGCATCTGCCAGCGTACCTTCCGTGGCGAGCGTCAGCTTGATTGCCGGGATATAGCCGGGTTTCGCTACGTAACCGGTAAAGGCCGCTGGCTGGAACTATATGCCCCCACCGGCAAGGTGTTGATGACCATTCCGATCACATTCAAGCCCGATGCAACATTCGAGCAATGGCTGGCTGCGTTGCCGTCTGGCATGCCGATCGCCAAGCCAATCACGGATACATCGCTGCTGGTGGCCCTGCTGATCTACCTGCTGCCCGCGCTGGGCGTTGCCGCAGCGTTTTCGTCCGTACTAATGCAGCAGCTGCTGTTCGCGCCGCTGGCGCTGTTACCCGGCGTAGCGCTGTTGCTGGCGCGGTGCTGGCCAGTGCATTTCCAGCTGGCCGGCAGGGAAGGCAGCGGCCGGGCCGAGCTGGCGCCCGCCATGCTGTTGTCCGGCGGGCTGGCCTGCACCCTGCTTTTGGTGACCCCCTATCCCGGCCTGGCCTGGTACTGGCTGGCTGCCGCCGCACTGCTGCCCACGCTGCTGTTGATTGCGCTGGCCGCCGCGCTGTTGCCCGAAGTGCGCCGCATCGGTGGCATTGCACTGCTGCTGGCCAGCTTGCTGCCGTATTGCACTGCATTGCTGATCCAGGCCAACGTGATCTTTGCCAGTGGCACGCCGCAGCTTTACCCGGTGACGGTGGACAATACCTATCTGCAGCACAGCCGGGGCGTGCATGTGCGCCTGGTGCTCGGCGCGTGGGGCAGTGAGCCAGCCGGCGACGATCTGGCCATGCCGCGCGAGCTGATCGGCAATGTCGGGCCGGGCGACAAGCTGTGCGTGGCGCAATATCAGGGCGCGCTGGGGCTGGGCTGGTATGAGGCAGGGCGCGTTTGCGCCAGTGACCGTTAGCCGCTGCACTACCGTTGCAGTGTGTTGTGCGGCAACACGGTGCCGCTTGGGCCTGATCTTCTGCCCTGCGCAGGGAGCGGCCCTGCACGGCGGGGGCGTTGCAATTTCATTGATTTTGTTACGCTTTCTTGCGCCGGTCGGCGCAGATGAAATTTATATTGCAGCCTACGATCACCGGCACACAGGATAACGCATGGATGGCTCGATCAACGTCATTGCCGGCACGGCCATTTATGGTGCGGCCAAGGTGCTGGGCTACAGCTGGTGGTGCCATGTTGGTCTGGCCCGGCTCCGCACAGATCTGCCACCCGAACAGCGCACCCCGCTCGCCATCAAACTGGGGCTGATCCGCCTTGGCATCGGCTTTGTGGTCGGCATTCCCATGGCGCTGGTGTTCGGGCTGATTGCCAGCATCACGTGGTTTTTCCCGCCGCTGGGCTACCTGCTCACCTATGTGCCGGTGCGCTGGTTTGAATGGGGCATCATGATCTGGCTGATCGACCCGCCCGCGCGCAGCATGCGCCAACTGCTGCGCAGCTGCAGCCCGGCCGAACGGCGCTGGCGCCTGCAGGGCATTGTGGTGTCCTGCTTGCTGGATATCGTGTTCTTCCTCTGCGTGGCGCTTGGCCTGCAGGGCATGGGGCGGGTGTTTTGCTAGCCCAGCGCATCCCGGCGTGGCAGCTGGTATGTGCGGCGGTCATCGGCGTAATACAACGCAATAATCAGGCCGGATAGCGCACCGGCGATGGTGGCCGGCGGTACGATGGCCCGTCAGCCCCCGGCCTTGCAGCCGGGGATGACCGCAATCAATGGTTGCCGGTGCGGCAGGGCCACAGGTAGCAGTATTCCTGGCTGCCTTCCAGATTGGCGCTCACGCTGCCGTCGGCGTTGATTTTGTGCACCCAGCCGTCGGCCTGGCCGCGTTGCGGTTTGCAGCCGCAGTTGGTGTGCACGTAGTGGATGCCGCCGGGGTAGGTCACGCCACACAGTTCGATGTTGTCGCCCACTTGCAAGGTGTTGAGCGGGGCGGGCACGGCGTCGCCGGCGATGTCGTAGCCCTGCGCGAACACGTTGTCGATGGCGGCCTGATACTGCTTGCCGTCGGCGTTGCTGGTGAAGTTGAGCTTGGTGTGGCTCAGCTCGACATTGCGCATTTCCTTGCCGCCCACCCATACCGGGGCAGAGGAGACAACGCCGCTCATATAGCTGCCGCCAGCGGCCTTGCAGTCTGTCGCGCTATCGGCCAGCGCGCCGTGGGCTGCTGCGGCCAGCAGCAGGGTGATGATCCATTTCATGTCTTGCATCCTTTGGTGTTTGTTTCTTGCGTTGAGCTTTCGCAAGCCACACTACCCGCTTGTCATGTACTTGTGCAGGGCGGCAGGATTTGCTGCAGGCCAAGTGGCTGATTTGG
Organism: Andreprevotia lacus DSM 23236; assembly: GCF_900176275.1. Lineage (GTDB taxonomy): Bacteria > Pseudomonadota > Gammaproteobacteria > Burkholderiales > Chitinibacteraceae > Andreprevotia > Andreprevotia lacus. Next base: position 32,593 of record NZ_FWXD01000029.1, read on the forward strand.
CGTTGGATTTTGCTGTGGCGGCTTTGCGACAGGGGCGGTGGCTATTGCACCATGCCCACGCCGTATTTCTGCTGCCACTCGGCATCCAGATCCCACAGCTCCAGATTGTGGCAATCGTCGCGACAGACTGCTTCCAGCAAGGCATACAGCGAGCGGTAGCGAACGGCGCCGGGGTATTTGGGCGAAAAGTCCCAGACTTCCATTTCGCCATCAGGAAAGACGATGTGCGGGTTCAGCAGATAGACGCCGCCATCGACCACATTGCTGATGGCTACAATGCGCTGCAGGTATTCAACGCGAAGCAGCTCTGGCGCCTGCTGCGGGCCATAAACGTTGTAATCGCTGTCCGGCACCGGGTCGCGCTGTCTGGTCCAGATGTCCACCAGTTCCTTGTTCACCCGGTGCAGCCAGTCAAACCTTGCACAGTGCTGCAGGGTCAATTCACTCCCCGGATCATGGCTGCTACAGCAATCGATCACGTCCTTGATGCCATCACTGCGCGCCAGCAGGGCCAGCATGCCGGGCGGCAGGCGCAGTTGCAGGCGGTCTTGCACGGCGGCGATGTCGCCTGCGCTGGCAGGTGGGTAGAACAGGCTGCCACTGTGGACGATCTCTTGCTGCAAGGCATCCAGCGGCGTGCGCAGGCGGCGCAGGCGCTGCACCACCTGCGCACTCCAGTAGCGCATGAAGGTGTCCAGCCCGTCGCGGGCGATCATGCCGTCAACGGAAAAGCGCTGAATGGCCGCGACACGGGCATTCCATTCGTCCTGATGCGCAGCCCAGATCGCTTGCTGTTGCCGCGCCTTGTCCAGCCGGGCTTGCTGTGCATCGCTCAACTGTTGGCGGTGCAACGCATACGCACCCGCGCCGAGGGCGGCGAGCAGCGCTGCAGCGCTTTTCAACAGGGTGCGGCGGCGTGGGTTCATGTGCGGGGCGGGATGGGGCCAAGTTGCTGTTTCAGCAGGTAGTCGACGTGCTGCCCGTCCAGCTCCGTGCACTGGTTGCTGCAGTGGATTTCCAGCAAGGGATAGAGCGACTGGTAGCGATTGGCTCCGGGCAGTTTCACCGAAAAATCCCACACTTCCATTTCGCCATCGGCAAAGGTGATCTGCGGGTTGAGCAGATAGACGCCGCCATCGACCACCGGGCTGATGGCAATGCTGTGCTTCATGTAACGGGCGCGAATCTTGACCGAGTCCTGCTTGGGGCCATAGACGCTGTATTCCGCGTCGGTGGCATCAAACCCTTCCTTGTTCCAGATATCGATCAGGCCCTGGTCGATGTGGTTCAGCCAGTCGATTTGCGCACAGCGCAGAAAGTCGAACTTCTCGTTGGCATAATCGCTGGTTGCCTTGATGCCGTTGCTGAGTGCCAGCAGCGCCCGCATGCTGGGCGGCAGCCGCACACCCAGGCGGTCTTGCAGTGCGCCGATGTCACCCGCGCTGGCCGGCGGGTTGAGCACGCTGCCGCTGTGCAGGATGTCACGCTGCTGTCCGTCCAGCGTATAGGGCGCGCGCTGCAGGCGCAGCAACATTTGTGCATCCCAGAAGCGCAGAAAGGCTGCCAGCCCGTCGCGTGCGATCATGCCGTCGGTCTCCGGGGCGGGAAATTGCGCCTGCAGCTTTTGATAAGCATCCTTGCGCGCATCTTGCCATGCCTGGCGCCTGGCGTCGGTACGCAGGCGCGAAACGGCATAAGCCCCCACGCCGAGCGAGGCCAGGGTGGTGGCTGCTGCGATCAACAACAGACGTCGACGGTCATTCATGGGCAACGGGGTGCGTGGTGGATGGATGAAGTTTACACGCAAAGAAAGCAAGGGCGGCAAACCCGCTGTGCGGTGTGGGGGCGGAAACAACAGCACTGCAGCGGTGGACTAGGGCCTGTTAACACTTATTTCGCGCTTGCGCTGGGCCGCAAAGAGGTCAGCTACAAGGCACGCAACGCAGGCAATAACCGGTTATTGCCAAGGCGCGTAACGCCGTAGATGGCCTCTTTGCGGCCCAGCCCTGCGGGTTCGGGGTATTTCGGGCGGTTCGCTGCGTTGCAAACCGCTTGCGGTACCCGTACCGCGGCGCGTTCTGCGCCTTGCGCTCCATCCCGAACTACCCCGAACGCAAGCGTGAAATAAGTGTTAACAGGCCCTAATTTGCCGCGTGGCGTTGCGATGACTTACAATCATGAAAGTTTTTGCTCAAGGTAAACCCCGTGACGTTTCCGCTTTGGCCGCGCCTGTTGTGTGCGCTGGCGTTGTGCAGCAGCCTGGCCCATGCGGCCGATGTTTCTCCGGCCAGTGAGGAGACGGAGGCCGCCGCGCCGGCCGAGGATGCGGCGGTGACGCACGCCTACGAGATTTTGACCCAAGCGCGGGCCGCGTTCGGGGTGGAGGCGTTCCAGAAGCTGGGCAGCTATACGCTCAGCGGCAGCGGTACGCTGCAGCAGGGCAAGCAGAGCACGGCGGTCGAGCGCTTTGATTTGCAGGTGGATGCCCGGCGCGGGATGTTTGTGCAGTCGCTCAAGCCTGCTGGCGTGCCGGCCACGGTGCGCAGCGGTTTTGACGGCTCCAGCTTCTGGATGGTGCCGGGTGACGGTGCCAAGCGCGACGCGAATCTCGCCAGCCTGCACGCGCGCTTGCAGGGGCAGATACGCAGCTATGCGCCGTTGCGCGATGATCCACACTCGCAATACGTGCGCTGGCAGGGTAGCGAGGGCTGTGGCGAGCAGATGTGCGATACCTTGCATTTTGACCCCAGCGGCCAGTCGGCCTTCGAGCTGGCCATCCGCCGCAGCGACCACCGCATTGCCATCCTGCGTGTGCTGGACGAGCAGAACAAGGTGACCTTGCGCGAGGAATACACCGCCTGGCAGACCGTGGCCGGCGTGCAGCTGCCGGCGCGCATGCGCACGGATTTCGGCTCGGGCGTGCTGGACCTGCAGCTCACCGCCACGGTCAGCACCCGCCCGGCCGAGTACAGCACTTTTGCCGCACCGCCGGCCATCCCGCCGTGGCAGTTTGCCGAAGGCACCAAACAGGTGGAACTGCCGATCGAGCTGGTGAACAACCAGATGTTCATCCGCGCCAGGCTCAACGGCCAGGGGCCGTTCCTGCTGATGTTCGATACCGGCGGCAGCCTGATCATCGACCAGGGCATGGCCGAGCAGGTAAAGGTACAGGCAGGTGGCGCGCACGAATTCAAGGGCGGCGGCTGGTCGGCGCAGCGGGGCAGCCTCTCGGTGGTCGATCAGCTGCAGCTGGGCGAGCAGGGCGAGCTGCAGCTCAACCAGTGGCTGGCGCCCATTGTCGACAGCAGGGTGATGTGCGGCCGCACCAAGCTGTCGCTGCCGTGTGCGGGCAGCATCGGCGGCGATCTGCTGCGCTATTTTCCGGTTACGCTGGATTTCGAGCGCAAGGTGTTGATCATCCACAACCGCGATCACTTCACCCCGCCTGAGGGGCAGACCAAACTGGCGGCCACCCTGTACGACAACCATATCCCGCAGGTGGACGGCCAGATCGAGGGCAAGCCGGCGCGCCTGCTGCTGGACAGCGGTTCCGATGTCAATCTGTTCGTCACCGAGCCCTATACCGACAACAGCCGGCTGCTGTACAAGGTACGCACGACGGCGGTTTACTTGATGGGGTGGGGCTATGGCGGCGGCATGCATGGCCGGCTGGCGCGCATGAACGAATTTGGCCCCGGCGAATTCAAGCTCAAGCAACTCAGCGCCGCCTTGCTCTCCACCGCCGACGGCATGCTGGCCAGCAAGGATTTCGACGCCTTGCTGGGGCTGGGGGCGATGCAGCGCTTCAATCTCACCATCGACATGCCGGGCAACGCGGTTTATCTGGAAAAAAACAGCCACTTTGACCAGCCGGACACCAACGAGCTGCGTGATAGCTGGTTGCGCTGAGTGGGGCGCGCCAGTCCGCGATGCGGCCACGGCGGGAGGGGGCCGGCAGCGTGGCGGCCCCGGCGCTACTGCGCCACCTCCAGCCGCACGATCACCTCACCCACATAGGTCACCCGCACCGGCAGGCCGGGCTTGATCGGGCCGCCCATTTCGGCGGTGGCGTGAAAACCGTCGGCCGGGTCGGCCTCGCTGTAGCTGAAGCACTGGCCGTCCACGCAAAACGATTCGCGCGAGCGCTCGTAGCGGAAATCGCGCACCGGGCCGCTGGCCACTCTGGCGTTCAGGTTGTGGCTGGATTCGGTCAGCATGCGGTGGTTGGCGTCGTCGGCCTGATAGGTGCTGAACGCGGCCAGCATCAGCAGGCCGCCCAGCCCCAGCCAGATCGCCAGCGACAGGCGCGTGCCCAGCCAGCCACCCGGCTGGCGGCGGGCCAGCAGCGGCACCAGCAGGACGACCGCGCCGGCCAGCCCCAGCAGCAGCGCCCCGGTGGCGGGGTTGCCGCTGTCGGCAATGTCGTAGACCAGTTGGTAGCTCATGGGCTTGTGCGGCGTGATTGTGTGGCGCGATTGTAAAGCATGCAGAAAGGCGCTTGTAGGCAAGCCCGCCTCGGCTAAGATGACGGCTTTGCCATTCATTGCGGAGTAAACCATGTCGTTGCAGATGTCCGTCGTACTCTGCCAGGGCAGCGGCCTGCTCGATGCCGCCGCGCTGGCCCGGGCGCTGGCGCGCCGTTTTCCCGAGTTGCCGGCGCTGAGCGAGGTCTCGGTCAAGGATGGCATCATCAGCGCCAGCTGGGATGAAGGCATCAATATCGCCGTGTCCAGCACGGCGGCGCCGTGGCCGTGGAGCGATCTGGAAGGGCCGTGTGCCAGCGGTGCGCTGTGGCCGCCGGAAGAGGCCGAAGGCGCGCTGCGTGCACACAGCAGCCACCTTATCGTTACCGTGTTTGGCGAGCTGGAGCCGCTGGCGCTCTGCAGCTTGCTCACCCAGCTGACCACGGCCGTGCTGGACGAAGCCGACGGCGCGCTGGGCGTGTTCTGGGCCAATGCCGCACTGGTCGCCCCCAAGCCGCTGTTCATCGAATTTGCCACCGAGATGATGCCGGAGGATCTGCCGCTGCCGATCTGGGTGGACTTCCGCGTGGGCTGGAGTGGCGAGCGCATCAGCGCCGGCTTCACCTGCGGGCTGGCCAAGCTGGGCCACCGCGAATTCGAAGCGCAGGAAGTGCCGGAAAAACCCTCCGAGCTGCGCGAGCGCCTGTACGACCTGGCCGCCTATGTGCTCAAGCAGGGCCCGGTGCTGAAAGACGGCGACACGCTGGGCCGCGACGAGGAAGAACGCATCCGCGTGGCCTACACCCCGTCGGCCTTCGGCCTGGAAGGCGAAGTGATCACGCTGCAGTACGAGCAGCCCTCGTCGAAAAAACCGTGGTGGAAGCTCTGGCAGTAAGCGCCGACACCTGAATGCCACTGGCCGTCATTTTTGATGGCACGCAATCTGGTGCCCGGACTTTAGCTGGTCAGCCAATGCTATCGATCTGATTTTTAAGCATGCATGGGCTGATCGCAGCCTGATTTGCTCGGTATGGATGTTTGGTGTGGAAGGTCTGCAATTCGGGGGCATAGATTGTTGCCGGGGTTTTAGTGGTTTTTCTATGGCGGCTTTTTGCAGGGTCGGTGCTGAACGCAGGTGCGGGCGATTTGATGGGGGTGTTTTGATGAACCAAGCTGCTTGGCTATGCTGTTTCTTGCTCTTTTTCTGCGGTATCAGCTTCGCGGCCGGAGGATGGGTGCAAACCGTCGATGGCTTTGAATTTGAAATCGCCCCGCCTGAAAACGGCTGGTCTGTCGTTACTGCCCGAGGCGGCCCCTGTGTGAAATATGGCCTCTATGGCATGAAATTCAGGGTTGACGAGATATATTCATATCGTCAAGGCGACTACAAGAATAGCTTTAGCATCAGTTTGTCCTCAACGAATGGCAGGTCGCTTTCGATTACGCCAAGAATTGACTGGAGTGAGGCGGAAGCATCGGCTTTTTTTTCAGGAAATAAGGATCTGCAGGGCGCATATCAGTGTGCCAGGAGATTCCATATGCAATATGCCATGGCCGCAGAAAGCTGGATGTCCAAAAACGAAAAACTGATCATCATGCTGAATCCAAGGCTGAAGCGAGACACGGTTGCTGTATCCGGGTCTACCGCTCAAGCCAAAGTCGCCATCATCTGATCACCACGGATTGTTGAAATGCATGCCTGTCGTTGCGCATGCAGACGTCGCATGCGGGGGCTGTGCCGTCGAACCTGGCCCGCATGATCACTGCCGAGTGAGCGCAGCAGGTCGAATGTGCACAAGACTACTGCCGGTTGCTGGCTGTGCTGTAGCTCACAGGCAACATCAATTTACATACACTGTCTAAGCCATGACGTCGGGTGTTAGATTTTGGGCCTGTGCCACATCGCCCCGTAACACTCGTGCCCAATCTCAGTCAGCAAGCCGCCGAATTCCTTGATTGCTACACCTGTGGCGTGCAGCCCCCGCAAGGCTGGCTGTATGACGCCGCGCTGCGCCAGACCCGGCTGGATTTCACCCCCGACAGCCTCAAGCGCATCGATGCGCTGCTGGCCCAGCTGCGCAGCAAGGTCGCCCCCACGCTGCAGGACATGGAAGCCACGCCACAGGCGTTCAACTTCTGTCTGCTGCTGGCGTTCTACATCGGTGAATACCTGGTGCGCCAGCACGGCATGGTGCTGACCTGGCATCACCACGACGAAGCCGGCGCGGTGCTGGAAACCACGCCGCCGCCAGCGTTCTTCTCGCGCGTGTTCGGCCTGACGGGCGGGCGGCTGTTTCTGCCGCTGGGCTGGCTCAGCGACCACCTGCTGGGCAAGCCCGAGCGCATGAGCGCCACCGACTACGTGGCCAAGCTGGCCACCCGGCCCGAGGCCCCCGGCGAGGCCACGCGCCGCCTGCAGCGCCCGCAAGGCATGCCCGCCGTCACGCTGCCGGCCGGCTGGGCGCCCGCGCTGCGCAATGCCGGCCAGCTGGCCGCTGCCGCGCTCGATCTGCTGGCCGACGGCACCAGCGCCCACCTGCCGGCCCGCTGCGAGCCGGGCGAGGGCGATGCCATCACCATCGTCTCGATGGCCGGCTATGGCGACCCGGACGAAACCGTGGCCCATGGCGAACAGCAACTGGCCAGCAACCCCAAGCAGTTGCCACGCATGGCGCTGTGCTACCCGGTGCATGACCGCGCCGGCAGCGCACCGCGTCTGCTGCTGCTGGTGCGCGTGCGCAGCTATGGCGGCAGCCAGCAGCTGGACAGCACCGTGTACTTTCCCTTCCGCCTGGCCGAACACCCGCAGGGCTTTGCCGTGCTGGGGCTGGAGGTGGACCGCGACATCGCCCCGGCCGATCAGCTGGATGCCGTCGCTGCCGCGCTGTATGCCGGCTTTGACCTGTGGCAGTCCACTCGCCTGCGCTGGGCGAACCCGGACGACGCCGCAACGGCCACGCCGGCAGGGCTGCTGAACGCGCCAGATGCGGCCCCGCAGCCCCCCACACCGCGCAGCGCGGCAGCCGCTGCAGCCGCTGCAGCCTGGCCGCCGGCGCAGGCACCGCAGGGCGGCTGGCCTGGTGCAACGGCATCGCCCCGGCAAAGTGGCGATGCCGGTTTTTCGATGGGCTCGTTGCTCAAGCCACTGGTCGAAAGCGCCGAGCGTGAGTCGGCCAGAGACGTGCGCCTGGTTGGGGTAATCAAGTTTTTTACCGGGATGGTGCTGGCTGCATTAGCCGTGGGTGCCTGCGTGCTGCTGGCATTGCTTCCAGTCCTGTCGATCGGGTTAGTCGTGTTTGCCGTGACGGCGGTGGGGTTTGCCTTGGGTGGTTTGCTGGAAGTGATCACCGGCATCAGCCTGGGCCTCATGGCGCAAGCCGTGAATGCCTTCGCGGAGACCCGATTTGCCAGAATAGCGGCGCTCACCTTTGCAATCACGCTGTTGCTGGTTGCGGCCGGGATGATGATATGGGCCCTATTTGGCGACCATTCCACTTGATGGCCACCCGCATGCCTCGCAACACCTTGCGGCCTGACTATGCGCGTCTCCTTGCCAAGAGTCCGACCCCATGACCAAAACCAGACCCGCCACCAGGCCGTATGACCCACAGCGCCAGGCCAGGCTGGCCGAGCGCAAGGTAACCAACTTCGTGCGCATCATCGGCATGTTCAAGCTGCTGATCTGCGTGCCACTGGCCATTGCGGCGCGGCACAAATACGCGCCGTTTTTCGGGGTTACGCCCTTTATCGCCATCATTCCGATCGGCCTGTGGTTCCTCGCCGTGTGCGGCTTGTTCGAGATGATCACCGCCATCCGTGTCGACGGGCTGATCCGCAAGCGCCACAGCCCTGCGGGTTCGGGGTATTTCGGGCGGTTCGCTGCGTTGCAAACCGCTTGCGGTACCCGTACCGCGGCGCGTTCTGCGCCTTGCGCTCCATCCCGAACTACCCCGAACGCAAGCGTGAAATAAGTGTTAACAGGCCCTAACCCATGCACCCGACCCCGCCCGTTTCCGGCCATCTGCATGAAGCACAAGGACGCAATGCACCAAGCACCCGCGCTTGATCTGCCGCGCCGCCGCACGCGCCACGCCGCACCGGGCTGGCATGCAGCTGCGCGCCGCGCATTGGCCGGCCTGCTGCTGGGCCTGGCGCTGCTGCCTGTGCACGCCATGGACTGCAGCCGCGCCAGCAGCGCCAGCGAAAAGCGCATCTGCGCCGATCCCAAATTGCTGCAGCTGGATGGCGAGCTGAACACGGCCTATACGCAGGCCATGGCAAAGGTGCCGGCGCAGTATCAGGCGCTGTTCAAGCAGCGGCAGCTGGCATGGTTGCAGATGCGCGATACGACCGAGGGTAAGGACGCGTTGGTTGAAGCGCTGGCGGAGCGCATTGCCACACTCAAGCAGCCGGTACGTTCAATCAACCGGCTTTCCTTCCTGTTTCTGGACCATGGCAACACGCCGCCCATCCTGCTGACCAGTCTGCCCGGCACCGCCGGCTATAACGCATGGGCATTGCGGCAGATACGCGTTGCGATCAAGGATGATCACGGCAACGTGCACGGTAACTGCAAACCGCATGATACGGAGTGCGATTTCACTACCGTAAGACATGAGGCCACCTTGTATTTTGCTTCGCCCGAATTACTCAGCATCGGCACCGCTGCTGTTTACGACACGCGCGGTGCGGCACATCCGGGCTGGGAAATCATCGCTTTCAATTTCTGGATGTCGCGCACAGGCCAGGTCAAGGCAAGTGACATCTTCCGTGGTCAGCACTTCCTCAAGGCGATTCGTGCCAAGTTTGAAACAGACAACGAGTGGACCGAGCAGATGAAAGCGGCGGCTGCAGACCCGGTGCACTGGACGATTGGCGATCATGCGTTGTCGGTTGGCGGCGATGCAATGGACTTTGGCATGGGCCGTGGCGGCTTTAGCGTGGAAGTCCCCTGGCGCAACTTCGGCAATGACCTCACCCCTGAATTCCGCCGTGCGCTGGCGGCGGCCAAGGGCGATGTCGCGTCGGGATGGTAGCGTGGTACAGCGCGGACACCGGGGCCTGACCATACCCACCGGGCTGGTCGGTTTTTTCATTCATCCTGCACGTGGCGGAGTACCTGTGTGAACCATAAAGAAAAACCAGCACAGCAGTGGCCCGAGCCGCAAGCTCACTTCGAGGTGCTGTTTGCCCCGGCCCCGACCGGCAGGCTGCGCATCATCGGCGCCCTGGCGTGCATCACCTTTACCCTGCTGGCCGGTTTGACCGGGCTACTGGTCTGGCAGGTCGGCCACCGGGGCGAGGTATCGGCGCTGTTGCGCGATCTGCCGCTGGCGTTCGGCGCGCTGGCCGTGGCCGGCCTGATCGGCTTTCTCACTGATGTGCCGTTCGGGTTGGTCGAATGTGATCTGTGCAGGCCCAGCTTGGACCGTGCGCCCCCCGCCAGCGCCGTGCGCCTGCTTGGCGCGCTGGAATGCGTGGCGATGTTGACCCTGGCCACCTTGGTGGGCGGGGTCGGCTATGAGGACCAGCGTGTGGGATTCTTTGCCGTATTCATCGCGGCGACATTCATCGCCCTGTCCGCAGCCGGCTTGATCCAGTTCGTCAGCGGCGTTCCGTTCAGACGCATCAATGGCAGTGGCCGCAGCGCGACGCGCCAAACCATGCTACCGCCGCAAGACTGACCCTGAACGTATTGATCGGCTTGGCCGATGGCCGGCTGTGTGTGGTGCAGCCAAGGTCCATAACAGTCGGCTGCGCCAGGCCGCATGCGATCACAATACTGGTCGCGGGCCCACGCCGGCGCTTAGAGCCGCTAACAAAACCCTGCTGGCGGCGTTACGCTCACTTGCCGTACGCCTTGTACTGTCTGCGTTTCGCGTGCCTTGCCAGCACCGCTTCACTGGGTTTTGTTAGCGGCGCTTATTCAAAACCGCCAAACCAGCTCGGGAGCACGGCATGGTAGAGCAGGATGCACTGCACCCGAGAAGTGCGGCGGCGTGGCAGACACTCTCGTTTCTGGCGGCCGATGCCGGCCTGCAGCTGGGCCACCTGGGCGAGTGCAGCCATGACTGGCACGCCGGCAGGGCGGGACGAGCGCCTGCGCATGCCTTTTTGCACGGCATGTATCTCGTCTACCTGTACACCTATCGCATGCTGGAAGAGGAGTGCGAGCTACCATATGGTGGCTTGATGCAGACACTGCGCGATCAGCTCGACTGGATGGATGAAGAAGGTTTGCACGGCCGGCAGGCGTTGTGGCAGCCCGAGGCCGTCAGCAGCCATGCGGCATGGCAAACGCTGCGCCAGCTGGCGGCCGACGTGCTGGTCGCTGCCGGCCTGCCGATGAATTTCCCCGCTACGCCGCTGTGCGTGGAAGACTGGGTGGAGCCGCCGATAGATCCAGCCTGGCTGGAATGGCTGTAGCCCTGACAATGCCAAGGAGACCGACTGCATGCTCTGGCCCGTACGCCTCGCCCATCCCCTTGGCGACCCTGCTGCCACGTGCTGGCAGGTGGATGACCATGTGGTTTTTCCCTGCTGCCTGTACCGTGACCTGCCGCAGCGTGGACCGGGTTATGGGCTGACGCTGGATGGCGGTCCGCAATCCCATCTCAGCCTGCAATGGCGCGACGGGCGACTGGAGGGGCTGAGTGCCTTGGCGCTGGGCGGCCCGCTGCGCCAGCACCATGCCGCACCGTATTCGCAAGTGCTGCCCGAACTGGCCGACGAGCCCTTGCTGGTGTTGCAGCCGCTGGATGGCCCGGCGCCGCGCGTGCAGGCGCGGGCAGTGCAGCAGCCGATCAAATTCGGCGTGACCAGTTATCAGGATGCCGCGCTGATCTGGTTTGCCCCGTTCACACCTCACTGGCAGGCTCCGGCTGGCGTTGGTCTGCAGTTGCTGCTGGACGAGCAGGGTGCGCTGGCAGGCCTGCTGTGGCGGGGCGATGCCGCAGCCGACTTGCGCCGGGCCGCAGGGCTATCTTAGGAAAAAATAACGTGTAGCGTTCCAGCTGGCTTCATTTCTCGCTGGTTCCAGAAGACGAGTTCGGTAGTTGCCCTGCAGCTACTGTCTGTACCCGCGCAGCAAGCTTGTGCAGAAAAGTGATATCTGCGGTTAGGTTTTCGCTGCCTTCACAAGCGTATCGCCATTTCTCGAAAGCCTTATCGTGTGTCTTAAGAACATCCAAAAATGTTCGAGGTGGATCGAAGTGAGGATAGGAGGGAACTGGGACAGTGGACTCAATTGCATCTTTTAATTTGGAACTGAGTTTATTGAACAGTTTCTTTAGCTCATGCCCCTTCGTCTTGGCCTGCTGTTCTGAGATGTAAATAGCCTTTAGCCCAAGTTCGATTGCGAAAGCTACGCACACGATGGCTGGTATCGTTGCATGCTCAAAAGCACCTTCATTAACCTTTACTTCCCCAGCGCGCTCAGACGCCACAAGAAATTGTTTCGACATTTTCAAGAATCCTAGCGCTAATGCCTCCGCTTCTTCACGGGTCACGAGCTTCTCGTTCTCTGTCAATTTGGACTCCGAAGATGGGCCAAACTGCTTCTTTGGAACATCGGGATTCATGACATCCCATACTGCGGCGCTGGCGACGTGGAAGTCGAGCAGCGGCGCATAGCGGGTGGTGTCGTCCAGCGTGCCGGCCTTGATGCCCAGCAGGCCGGGCATGTTGCTGAAGCGGGCGAACAGCTGCGCGCCGCAGTGGGGGCAGAAGCCGCGGCTGTGGGTGTTGCCGCTGTCGGATTGCGTGGCAAAGTATCTGGCGCTGCCGCTGATCTGTACGGCAGGCTCGGGGAAAATCATGGCGGGGATGAAGGCGCTACCCGAGCTGCGCTGGCAGTCCCTGCAGTGGCAGTTGCCGGCAAACAGCGGCTCGGCATCGACCGAATAGCGGATTTCGCCACACAGACACTGCCCGGTGTATTTTGCACTCATGGTTGGCTCCGGTTGGGGGTGAATAGCATCTTGATGCAGCCACCGATTGGTGGAAACTTGCAGGTAAGTGATTTTGCCCGCCAGGCGGGGCGCATGGCTGCGAGTGGGCGCGTATGGGTGCGTAAATGGGGGGGGCGCGTTGCCGCGCCCCCGTGTCATGCAGGCCGGTGGCGCTTACTTGCCGCTGGCTTCCACGCTGATGCTTTCACCACATTCGCTGCTGTCGCTGGCGCGGCTGGCAGCGTAAACGCCGTTGATGGCGTCCTTGATGCTGGCGGTGCTGCGGATGTCCTTCGGCAGCGTCACGCGGATTTCCTGCAGATAGCCGCTGCTGCAGGTTAGCAGGAAGTTGTTCTGCGCCTTGGTGGTGCCAAAGTAGCTGGCCACGGTGCTGTAGAACTGCGCCTTGGAGATCTTGCCGCCGCTGTGGCTGTCGATGTACTGGCCCATCGGCGAGGCATCCAGCGCCTTCACCAGATCGACTGCCTGGCGGAAGTAGCCATCGTCATCCAGCTTGGTCTGGCAAACGCCGTGCTTGCTCCATTCGTGGTCGCCCAGGTCCTGGCTGTAATAGAAGTTGGGCATCCACGGCGCGATGTAGCTGACGGTGGCCGACGACAGGTTCAGCGCCTTGGTGCTGCAGGTGTCATAGCCGATGCCGCACGATGCCTTGTTCGGCCACAGGCCGTGCAGGGTCAGGTGCTTCATCACCAGCGAGCCATTGCTCATGGCCTGGCATTCCGGCTTGGTCGGGCCGGCCGAGGTGTGCTCACAGAAACCCGGCTGCCAGCTGCTGGCCAGCACGAAGTTGTCGAACACGTCGGCAGTGTGGCAAGTGCCGCCGGTGGCGCCGCCGCTCGGATCGGTGTTGCCCATGCTCAGCGGCGTGCCGCACTGCGCCGATACCCAGCGCAGGCCGGCAGTGCCGTCGATGTACACGCGATACCACTCGGCCGCGCTGGTGTTGATCTCGTGGATTTCGTACTTGGTGCCCGGCACGGTGTACACCGAACCCGGGTTGGTGCCCTTGTTGAAGGACTGATACGCCTCGCAGCGCTGGGCGGCAAGGAATTCACCGGTAGCGGTTTCGCTGGCAGCGGCAAAGGGCGCGGCAAAACAGGCCAGCAGCGCGGCAAACGGCAGGAACTTGGACATGAGGACTCCGAAAGCAGGTTTGTTATGGGAGGCACGACAGCCCGGCGGGCCGAAGGCGCGGCCATCAAACCATATGTATGTTTCCGTATGCTTTCGTCATGCTTGAGAATTGTTTCAATCCGCGTCACATTGCGCCGGGAGGGTGGCATACCCCGTGGGCCGCATTAGGGCCTGTTAACACTTATTTCGCGCTTGCGCTGGGCCGCAAAGAGGTCAGCTACAAGGCACGCAACGCAGGCAATAACCGGTTATT
>NZ_FWXD01000006.1:0-111579 GCF_900176275.1 Andreprevotia lacus DSM 23236
ATTGCCTACACCTTGTTGCGACGGCTGATGCGTCTGATGGCGGAGCAGCTGCAGGTGGCCCCGCAGCGAATCGGCTTTCATGTTGCAGCGATGGCGATCATCGATCTACTGCGCTTTGCGCCCTTGGAGTCTGCTGGAAACCTGCCTAAACGACTGGCATTGCTCTTTGAACAGGCACGGTTATTCGTGCTGCCGCCTCGGCGCGAGGGGCGGACTTATCCTCGAGTGGTCAAACGGCGTTCGGCGAAATACCCAAACAAAAATGCCAGTCAGGCTTAACTGACTGGCATTAGGCAAAGGCCGGGTTTTTTGCGTTCATGCTCTCTATGCAAACCGCTGTTGCATTCAGGCGAGCGCATGCTGTAGTTGCCGGCGCAGTGTGTGCTGCGCGCACTCGGCCTTGCTGGCCAGTGCGTTGCGCAGCACGTCGTCACCATCCAGCATCAGCCCTGCGGTCTGGCGTACCGTCAGATCGTGCCAGTCGCCCAGCAGGCTCTGTGCATTCTTCAAAGTAGGCAGCAATTTGCTCACGCGCCCTGGCTGCCACGGTTGGGTGTGCTCCAGCAAATAGCGCAGCCGTTTGATGGCGACGCGCAGCGTATGCCATTGCGTTTCATCCACCGGCTGGTGCAGCGTGTCGCACAAGGCGCGGGCACGGCGCTGTACCACGCGGCGGATGCGCTTGCGGATGTCCTTGCGGCGGCGGTCGCGCACGTCGGCAGCCAGCTGGATGCGGCTGGCGGTGCACAGCACCGGCCAGGTGATGCTGTCGGCCGCCGTGCGCAGCGCGGCATAGGCTTCATCTACACGTTGCTGTTGCAGTGCCTGGCTGACATGGTCGGCGGGCAGGGCGCCCAGCATTACTTCGGCATCGCGCGCGGGGCCGGTAAGCCGGAACAGCGCACGCCACGCGTCGCGCAGCGAGGGCTGCGCTGCATCCTTGCGCTGCAGCAGCGGCAACAGCGTGCGCAGGCCGCGCAGCGCGATGCGCAGCTTGTGCAATGCATCGGCCGCATCCGTGCTGCCCAGGCGACTGCGCTGGCTGTCGATTTCATCCAGCAGGCTGTTGATCTGCTGCAGGAGTTGCCGCTTGCGTGCCATTTCAGGCCTCGCCTTGCCAACTGGCCAGGAGTTGCAGGCCTTCCACCAGCGAGGGGACTACCGCGACACCGAGCGCCAGCGTTTCCGGTGTGGGCTGGCGCAAGTCCGGCACCATGATCACGCGGCAATCCGCGCTGTGGCCGGCACGCACTCCAAAGTTGGAATCTTCGAAGACCACGCAGTCTTGCGGCGGCACGCCGTGCAAGCCGGCGGCTTTCAGATAGATGTCCGGAGCCGGCTTGGGGTGTTCGATTTCGTCGCCGCAAACGGCAAAGGCAAAATAGGGCCACAGGCCGGCTGCTTTCAGGTGATGTTCGGCAATGCTTCGGCGCGTGGAGGTAGCCACGCCGATCGGCAGCCCTTGTGCCTTCAGCCAGTCGAGCAGGGCAATCAGACCCGGCTTGTGCGGAATCGCGCCCTCGGTCAGCTGCAGATAGCGTTCGTGTGTGGCCTCGCGCAGCAGATGGATGGGCGCATCGTCGCCCAGCTGGCTGATCAGCCAGGCATCGACCTTGCTCGAATGCATGCCGACCATGCCGAGCACCACTTCGTCGGCCAGCGTGATGCCCAGTTGCCCGGCTGCATCATGCCAGGCCCGGCAGGCGATGCGTTCGGTGTCGAGCATGAGGCCGTCCATGTCGAACAGGGCGGCGCGAATCGGGGCAGCGGTCATTGGCGTTAGAATGCGGGCTTAAAACCGTATGTTACCAGCCCGAGTTGGCCGATCCGATGTCCAAAATCAACAAATCCGTATCCGAGCCAGCTTGCCCGTGTGGCAGCGGCCAGCCGCTGAACCGCTGTTGCGGCATTTGCCATGCCGGCACCCCGGCCACCACGCCGGAGGCACTGATGCGCTCGCGCTACAGCGCTTATGTATTGGGGCTGGAGGATTATCTGTTGGCGAGCTGGCATGCCAGTACCCGGCCGGCAACGCTGGATTTGCAGGGGGATGCACCGGCCAAATGGCTGGGTCTGGCCATCAAGGCGGCCAGCCAGCAGGGTGATACCGGCGAGGTGGAGTTTGTTGCCCGCTACAAGGTCGGCGGCCGCGCCTATCGGCTGCACGAGCGCAGCCGCTTCGTACATGAGGACGGGCGCTGGTTTTACATCGACGGCGATATGCTGGAAGGCGGCTGATCGTTGTCTATGCTCTGGCCGGTCTCCTGTAGCCACAGCGTCAATAGCTCTGCCGGTGCCGGTTTGGCATACAGATAGCCCTGCGCCTCGTCACAGCCGAGCGAGCGCAGGATGGCAGCCTGCGCCGGGAACTCGACGCCCTCGGCCAGCACGCGGATGCCCAGCTTGTGACCCAGGTTGATCACCATTTCGGCAATGCTGGTTTCGCCGGTACCCATGTCGCGAATGAAGGCACGGTCGATCTTGAGCCGGTCGGCCTTCAGCCGCTGCAGATAGGCCAGTGACGAGAAACCGGTGCCGAAATCATCAATGGCCACCTGTACACCCAGCCGCTTGAGCTGATCAATGCGCGCGATCACATCCTCTGGCTTGCGCATGGCTACGCTCTCGGTGATTTCCACCTCGATCAGCTCGGGGGGAATCAGGTAGCGGCGCAATGCCTCGGCCAGCAGGTCGATCAAGCCGTCGTGATTGAACTGCACCATCGATACGTTGATGGCTACGCGCAGCCCACCCAAGCCCTGGTCGCGCCAGGTGGCGATCTGCTTGCAGACCGTATCGAGCAGCCATTCGCCCAGCTCGATGATCAGGCCGGATTGCTCGGCCAGCGGGATGAACTGGTCGGGCGGAATCAGTTGGCCATCAGGCAGCGGCCAGCGCACCAGCGCCTCGACGGCAATCACCTGACCGGTTTGCAATTCGATTTGCGGCTGGTAGTGCACGGTAAGCTGGTTGCCGCCTATGGCCAGCTCCAGATCGTTGAGCAGCGACAGACGCTGGCGCGATGCGCTGCTCATCGATGGCGAGAACCACAGCAGCCCACCACGCATGCCCTGCTTGGCGAGGTTGAGTGCGATGGTGACATCCTTCAGGCAGCCCAGGCCGCTGGCCTCGGTATCGGCCAGCCGCGCAGCGGCCACGGTAACCTGCACGCGCAGCTGGTGTGAAGCCACGCTGAACGGGCGGTCGAACGCACGCAGTATCTTGTCGATGTCCAGCCTGGCGGCCCGGCCGGCGATGGCGAACATGTCCACGTCAACCCGCGCCAGCAACGTGTCCTGTGGCAGCAGACCACGCAGCCGGTGAGTAATGCTTTGTAGTAGCTGGTCGCCGATCAGATGGCCGAGGGCATCGTTGATCTGCGAGAAATGGTCGACATCGATCAACAGCACGCATTCGTCGCCGACTGCATGCGCGCGCAGCTGATCAAGCTGGCTGACCAGCTGGGTGCGGTTGGGCACGTGGCAGAGCGGGTCGATATAGGCCAGCTCCTGCAGCTGGGCGAACAGCGCGATGTTCTCCAGACCGATGGCGATATTGCTGCAGAACACCTCGGTGAGCTGGCATTCCACATCGTCGAGCGGCCGGCCGGTGTGCAGGTAGACCACCGCTTCCAGATCACGCTGGCGCGACATGAACAGCACGGCGTAGTCCGGTGCATACAGATTGCTGCGCGAGCGGATCACGTGCTCGATGCTGTTGCTCAGGTCGGCACGATCCAGCGCCGACAGCGAAATGCCTTCATAGGACAGGAAGCGCCCGGAGGCGCTGGCAATGGTCCACGCATGTTGCGGCCGGCGGCCGGGAGAGCGCGGGTTGAAGACGCAAATCAGTCCCTCACAGGGCAGGCGCAGCAGCTCGGCGATATTGGACAGCACGCGATGTGCGAAGCCGTCGAGCGAACGGCGCTCCAGCAACTGGCTGGAGGCTTCGACGATCAATTCCAGCCCGCGCTTGCTGGTGTTGATGGCGTTGAGCTGCTGATACGAGCGGATTGCCGTGGTGAGCGTGGTCAGCAAGCGGATTTGCGAGAGGTCCGACTTGGTCTTGTAGTCGTTGATGCCGTAGTCGCGGATCACCTGGTATTCGGGCGCATAGCCGGGGTGGCCGGTGCGCAGCACGATGCGCAACTCCTGCAGGTTGAGCTGGTTGCGGATTGCATCGGCCACCAGCAGACCGTCGTTGTCCCCTTGCATCACGACATCGAGCAGCACCACGGCGATGTTTTCCTCGCGTGCCAGTACGTGCAGCGCTTCGTCGCCGTTATAGGCGTGCAGAAACTCCAGCTCGCGGCCGAGGATGATGCTGTCGCGCAGCGCAAAGGTGGTGGCTAGATGCACATCCGGCTCGTCGTCGACGATGAGGATGCGCCAGCGTGGCGCTGGCTCGGGTGCTGCAACTTGCTCCTCGGAAAAGTGCAGCGTGTCCTGATCATCCGGCAGCAGCGCATTCATGCGGCGTGCTCCGGCGGCGCCATGCGGGGAAGCTTGATCTGTATCCGTGTGCCTGCATCTGGACTGCTGCTCACCTTGATGTTTCCCCCCAATACCTTGGTCACCAGTTCATGTACGCGGAACAAGCCCAGGCGCAGTGCCTGGCCGGGCACCGTTGCCACGTTCAGCGCAAACAGGTGCGGCAGATGTTCCGGCGCAATGCCGATGCCGTTGTCGTCTATATCGAGTGTAGCCGAGTCTGCGCTGGCCTGGCCGCTGATCTTGATCAGGCCGATACTGCGCCCGGCAAAAGCGTGCTGTTGCGCATTGCTGACCAGATGATCAATGACCTGTTGCAGCGCGCCGGGATAGCTGTCGAACTCGACGTGCGAAGGCAGATCGAGCTGCAGTTCGTAGGGCGTTTTCTTCAGCCTGTGGCGCAGCAGCGCGGCGTATTCATGCAGCGTTTCTTCCAGATCGAAACGGCGCCGCAGTGCGCCAGCCTGATCCAGCGTGGTCTGGCGGAAGCGGCTGATCAGCTCGTGCGCCAACAGCAAATTGCGCTCCAGCAGGGTGGCCGCATCCACGGCATCGGCCAGATACGCAACCAGCTGCGATTGCTTGAGTGATTTTTCCTGCAGTGATGCGGCGACGGCGCGCGTCTTGTCGGCCAGCGTACTGGAGACCGTGACGCAGTTGCCGATTGGCGTGCTGACTTCATGGGCAAAGCCGGGCACCAGATTGCCGACCAGCGCCTGGCCATCGCGCTGCATCAGCGCCTGCAGCAAGGCGTCTACCAGCGGTGGGGGGGCGTCGGACATAGTGTTGCGGGGCTCGTTGGAAAGTGGGGCGGATGGCATGTCTGAAACAGGAAACGCTCATTCTCTATTGATAGCTCCAGCTTGCTGACTGTGCCAGTGGCAGCCATATGTGGCAAGCGCGTAGCCACTCTGTGCCGCGTACCGGATGCCTGCCTGGCGTCGCCGACAAACCCCGCGTCCCTGATGCGGGCAAGGTGCGTGCAACCTGGCCGGCAGTGGTAGTGCATGGCCGTGATTTCCGCACCGCTTTTGGATCTTTTGGGGGCGTCAATCCATGTCGGGCGTTTCTCCGCCCACAACCCGGTAAATCACGTCCAGCGAAAAACCACGTGCAGCAAGAAAGCGCAGTTGCCTGGCACGCTCGGCCGCATCCTGCGGCGGGCTGGCAAACTTGCGCTGCCAGACGTGTTGCGCCCGACTGAATTCATCCTGCTCTACCTCGCCCAGTGCGTCGCTGATGTCGGTATCGGCCACGCCGCGCTGGCGTAGTTCGGCGCGCAGCCGGTTGCCGCCATAGCGTGCTGCGCGCGTACGCACCCATTGCTCGGCAAAGCGGCTGTCCGACAGCCAGCCGCGCGTGGCAAAGTCATCCAGCAACTGGTCCAGTGTCTCGGGCGGAGTATCTTCGTCCAGCCGGGCCGCCAGTTTGCGGCGCAGCTCGCTGCGGCTGTATTCGCGCTTGGCCAGCAATTGCAGCGCCTTGCTGCGCAATGCGGACATATTGTTCCTTGATGCATGCGGCCCGCAGCATTGCCTGCGGGCCTTGAAAAGCAAACTGGCCGCATGAGCGGCCAGTCGGGTGAGGGCAGAGGCTTATTCTGCCAGGGCTGCGTCGTCTTCCTCGGCAAAGCCCGGGTTGGCATCCAGCGGCAGGCTGGAAATGCCGATTTTGGCGCGGATCTTCTGTTCGATCTCGGCAGCCAGCTCCGGATTGTCCTTGAGGAAAATACGCGAATTTTCCAGACCCTGGCCGATCTTGTTGCCGTTGTAGCTGTACCAGGCGCCGGATTTCTCGACCACCTTGTGCGTCACGCCGTGCTCGATCAGCTCGCCTTCGCGCGAGATGCCTTCGCCATACAGGATGTCGAAGTTGATCACGCGGAACGGCGGCGCCACCTTGTTCTTGGCAACCTTGACCTTGGTGACGTTGCCGATGATTTCATCACCCTTTTTCACCGCACCGATACGGCGGATATCCAGGCGCACCGAGGCGTAGAACTTGAGGGCATTGCCGCCAGTGGTGGTTTCCGGGCTCTGGCCCGGCATCATCTGGCCGATCTTCATGCGCAGCTGGTTGATGAAGATCACCAGCGTATTGGTACGCTTGATGTTGGCGGTGAGCTTGCGCAATGCCTGGCTCATCAGGCGTGCCTGCAGGCCCGGCAACTGGTCACCCATTTCGCCTTCGATTTCGGCACGCGGCGTCAGCGCGGCGACCGAGTCGACCACGATGATGTCCACACCGCCCGAGCGCACCAACATGTCGCAGATTTCCAGGCCTTGCTCGCCGGTATCCGGTTGCGAGATCAGCATATCGGATACGTTGACGCCCAGTTTCTGCGCGTAGATCGGGTCGAGCGCGTTTTCGGCATCGATATAAGCGGCCACACCGCCGGCCTTCTGGATTTCCGCAACCACGTGCAGACACAGCGTTGTTTTACCCGACGATTCCGGGCCGTAGATTTCGACGATACGGCCGCGCGGCAGGCCGCCCACGCCCAGACCCAGATCAAGGCCGAGCGAACCGGTGGAAACCACCTGCAGATCGTTTTCGATCTGGTTTTCGCCCATCTTCATGATGGCGCCCTTGCCGAATTGGCGTTCGATCTGTGCAAGCGCTGCGGCGAGCGCCTTGCTCTTGTTGTCGTCCATGGCTGTTCCGTGTGGGTGATTACGAGGGAATAGGGCGATTATAGAACAATCGTTCTGTTTGGCAAGTGTTTTGCGTCATGGCATCAGGTTGAGTGGCGAAGCCGCGTGGAAAGGGCTGCTGTGGGCCGGCAGGGTGAAGTAGAAGGTAGCGCCCTGGCCCGGCTCGCTCTTTGCCCAGATGCGGCCATCGTGGCGATTGATGATGCGCTGCACCAGCGCGAGGCCAATGCCGTTGCCGCTGTAGTCCGAGTGCAGGCGCTGGAAGGGGTTGAACAGCTTGCTGGCCTGCGCCATGTCAAAGCCGATGCCGTTGTCGCTCACGTAGTAAACGCTCTGGCCGTGCACATGGGTGACGCCAACTTCGATGCGTGGGTGGCCCTGCTTGTCGGTGAACTTCCAGGCATTGTCGAGCAGGTTATACAGCGCGATGCGGATCAGCTTGGGGTCGGCCTCGACGTTCAGCGCAGGGGCAATGGCAATCTCGATGGGCCGGTTGGGCTGCAGCAGCTGGAATTCCTCGATGATTTCACGCGCGATGTCTGACAGGTCGATCAACTGCCGGCGCACGTCGCTGCGGTTGAGCTTGGCCAGCGACAGCAAGTCGTCGATCAGGGTGGCCATGGCCTGTGTAGCGCTGCGGATGCGTGCCAGATAGTTGCGCGCACTGGCATCGAGCTTGTCGCTGTAATCCTCGCGCAGCACCTGCGAGAAGCCGTCTATGGTACGCAGCGGCCCACGCAAATCCTGCGAGATCGAGTGCGACAGCGTATCCAGCTCGTGGTTGGCGGTGGCCAGTGCGCGCGTGCGCAGCTCGACGGTTTCTTCAAGGTGGTTGCGGTATTGTTCCAGCTCCAGCTCGGCTTGCTTGCGCGCGGTGATGTCGATCATGAAGCCCTGCAGCTGCCGCTGGTCACCCTCGCCACGGCTGGCGGCCATCAGCAGCACCCAGACCGTGCGGCCGTCCTTGGCGAGGAAGCGGCATTCAAACTCCAGCTCCTGATTGGTCGATTGCTCGCTGAACAGGCGATAGGCGAGGTGACGGTCGTCCGGATGCAGGTAGTTGGACAGGAAGGCTTCGTGGTACCACAGGGTCAAGGGGTAGCCGAGCAGCTTCTCAGCCTGCGAGCCGATATAGGTGAAGCGCCATTCGCTGGCATTGGCATCCCACGGGATGACTTGGGTCGATTCGATCAGCCGTTGATAGCGGTCCTGACTGACGCGCAGTGCCGATTCAATCTGCCGGCGGCTGAGGATGTCGGCTTCCAGTTGCAGGTTTTTCTGCTCCAGCGCCTCAACCATTGCATGCAGTGACTGGCGCGTGGTTTCCAGGTTGTGGCCCAATTGGCCGATTTCATCGCTGCGGTGCCAGACAAAGGGCTCATCCAGCTGGCGATTGGCCAGTTTGAGCGACTGGCGCGACAGCTCGGCCATCGGCTTGACCACGCGCGAGTTGAGCAGGAACAGGATCAGCCCCAGGCTGATGACCAGCTGCACGATGACGGCGCCCACATAGAGGTGTTGTTCCTGCTCGATGGCCGCGATTTCCTTGCCGTCATCCAGCTCGACGGTCACGGTGCCGATATTGTTGCCCTGCTTGCTCACCACGCGGGTCAGGGTGTGCACGTGGCCGGTGCGCCGCTCGGGCTTGCTGGCCGACAGGAACACACCCAGCGTGGTGTCATTGATGGTGACACGGATGATGCGGTCATCGCTCATCACCGAGTCGAGCAGGGGCCGGCCGGCATCGGGCGACAGGTTCCACAGTGGCTCCTGCATGCCCAGCACGAGAATGTCAGCAACGCGTTGATGGTCGCGCACGCTTTGCGCGCGCGCCTGATCCAGCTGACTGTTCAGCAACACCAGGCTATTGATCGCAGCCGGCACCAGCAGGCCGGCCAGGATGGCGAGAATGAGCGCAGCGCGGAGCGAAAGGTTTTTCATGTAAACGCTAGTTTGGCATGGCGCCGGTCGCCATAGTCTAGTTCAAGTTGCATGTCACCTGCATCCTGCAAATCTTGCAAACTGCAACAAGCTTGCTGCAAGGCAAAAAGATACCGAAAAACCACCCCTGCCCGCGGCGGCCGACGGCATAATCCGCAGCTCGGGGGTAGCAATATTATGCGGGTAATCGTATTGGGGGCTGGCGTGATCGGCGTCACGTCCGCCTGGTTCCTCAATCAGGCAGGTCATGATGTGACCGTGATCGAGCGCGCGCCGGAAGCTGCGCGCGAAACCAGTTATGCAAACGGCGGCCAGATTTCGGTTTGCCATGCCGAGCCATGGGCCAACCCCAAGGCACCGTGGCGCGTGCTGCAATGGCTGGGCGAGGAAGATGCACCGTTGTTGTTCCGTCTGCGTGCCGACCCGGCATTGTGGCGCTGGGGCTGGCAGTTTCTGCGCCAATGTACACCGGCACGTGCCAGAGCCAACCTGCAGCATCTGGTGCGCCTTGGCCTCTACAGCCGCAGCGAGTTGCAGGCGCTGCGTGCCGCAACCGGCATTCAATATGACGAGCGCCGCGAAGGCATACTTCATTTCTATACCGACGAGGCCGATTTTGCTGCCGCCATACCCGCCGCAGCACTGATGCGCGACACGGGGCTGGACCGCGAAGTGAAAACTGCTGCCGAGTGTCTCGCCATCGAGCCGGCGCTGGCGCGCTCGCATCGCCGCATCGTGGGTGGCACCTATACGCCGTCGGATGAATCCGGCGATGCGCGCCAGTTCACCAACGCGCTGGTGCAGCGTTGCGAGCAGCACGGCGTGCGCTTTCGCTACGACTGCCGCATTGACGGGCTGCAGGACGAGGGCGGCCGGATCAGCGCGGTGCAGGTGCATGGCGAACGTGGCGCAGAATTGTTGCGGGCCGATGCCTTCCTCGTCTGCCTGGGCAGCTATAGTGCGCTGCAACTGCGCCCGCTGGGCATCCGGCTCGATCTGTATCCGGCCAAGGGCTATTCGGCGACGATACCGTTGCGGGGCGGCGATATCGCGCCCACGGTCAGCCTGACCGATGACGGGCAAAAGCTGGTGTTCTCGCGCTTGGGCGAGCGGTTGCGCGTGGCGGGTACGGCCGAATTCAACGGCTACAACCTGGATCTCAATCCGGTGCGTTGCCGGGCTTTGCTGGAACGCACGCGCAGTATCTTTCCTGATATCGCCGGCTACGACGAGGCCGAGTTCTGGACCGGCTTGCGGCCGGCCACGCCGGGGAATCTGCCGTATATCGGCCGCACGCGTTACGCCAACCTCTACCTGAACACCGGCCATGGCACCCTGGGCTGGACCGAATGCTGTGGCTCGGGCCATGCCATTGCCGACCTGATGTCCGGGCGACAGCCGGCAGTTGAATTTCCGTTCATCGACGGCATCTGAAACGACAAGCGCCGTGGAAAATCACGGAGCAGGTACAATCTCACCGTTGCCGCGCCTGTCGCGGCCTTTTATTGCCGGGCGTGCTGCCCGCCATCAGGAGTTTTTCAGCATGACCATTACCGTCAACGGCGTTGAAATCAGCCAGGCTCGCATCGATGCCGAGGTGCCGAACTTTGAAGGCGCCCCGTCGCCGATCGATGCCGCCACCCAACAGCTGATCCTGCACGAGCTGCTGCTGCAGACCGCCGTTGCCCAAGGCCTGACCGGTGAAACCGAAGACGAAAAGATTGGTGCGTTGCTGGACACGGCCATTCAGGTTGCGCCGGCCGGCGAAGCCGAATGTCGCGCTTTCTATGAGCAGAACCCGCAAAGCTTCGTGCGTGGCGAGCAAGTTGAAGCCAGCCACATCCTGTTCTCGGCCGAGAACGGCGTGCCGGCCAGCCTGGTGCGCGCCAAGGCTGAAGGTATTCTGGCCGAACTGAAGGCCGAGCCGTACAAGTTTGAAGCCTATGCACGCGAACACTCGGCCTGCCCGTCGGGCAAGCAAGGTGGCAACCTGGGCAACTTTGGCCGTGGCCAGATGGTGCCGGAATTCGATGCCGCCGCATTCGCGCTGAATGAAGGCGAGTTGAGCCCGGAACTGGTCGAAACCCAGTTCGGTTTCCACATCATCAAGGCGGGCAAGAAGACCGCTGGCGAAAGCGTGTCCTTCGACGAAGTACAGGAACAGCTGCAGGACTATCTGACCAAGATGGCCGGCCGCCGCGCAATGAACGAATATCTGGGTACCCTGGTGAAGGGTGCCAAGATCGAAGGCTATCAGCTCGAAGCTTGATCGCTGCTCGTTTCACGAAAAACCCCGCTGCGGCGGGGTTTTTTCTTGCCTGTACTCAAGTAACCAATGCCTGCGTGATCATCGTGCCTGCTACCTGCGGCAAGGCGGCGATCACCGGTGAAGCATTGCCAAAGGTCTGGCTGGCGGTATACGCGCCTTCAATCAGCAGGGCCAGGCCGCAGGCCAGGGCGTGCGGGTCGGCAGCGCCGGCGGCCACGCTCAGCGCCGTCAGCCGGGCCAGCAGGTCACGCTTGTTGTGCGCCACCATCTCGCGGGCGAAGTGGGCCGGGTCGGCAAATTCAGCGGCAATGTTGACGAAAGGGCAGCCCCGGTAATCGGGCTGGCAGGCGCGCGCGGCCAGATCAATGAAAAACTGGCGCAGCGCGGCAGCTGCATCAGCCGGGTGCTTGTTGATACTGGCGTTGAAGTAGGCCCAGAACTTCTCGTCGCGTCGCAGCAGGTATTGCCGCAGCAGCTCGTCCTTGGAGCTGAACTGCCGGTACAGGCTCATCTTGTTGATACCGGCTTCCTTCACGACCGCATCCACGCCGACCGAACGCGCACCTTCGCGATAGAACAGGCTTTCCGCCGCATCCAGGATGCGGGCCGAGGCTTCGCTAGCGCTGACCACAATGCGTGGTGCGCGCGGCTTGCTGCTGGTGTCGTTCATGGCGGCTCGATCGTCATTGCCTCGTGATGATTGACAATGTTACCGCTCGGTACATATGATGACAAGGCGTTGTTACCGGTCGGTAACATTAAGGGCGCCGCCAGCGGTGCCACCAACAGGAATTGCCTCATGAAGCAACTTGCTGCGCGGCTGCAGGGCCGCATGCACTATGGCTGGATCGCCATTGCCGTCACCTTTCTGATCATGCTGGTGACTGCCGGCACGCGCGCCACGCCCAGCGTGATGATGGTGCCGCTGGAACACGAATTTGGCTGGAGCCGTGGCGCGATCTCGCTGGCCCTTTCGATCAACCTGGCGCTGTTCGGCCTGATGGGGCCGTTTGCCGCCGCTGCCATGCTGCGCTTCGGCCTGCGCCGCACCGTGATGCTGGCGCTGACCGTGCTGGCGGTATTCATTGGCCTGTCCAGCCTGATGCAGGCCACCTGGCAGCTGCAGCTCATCTGGGGGCTGATCGTCGGCTGTGCCACCGGGGCAACGTCGATGACCCTGGGGGCGACCGTGGTCAATCGCTGGTTTATAAAACAGCGCGGCCTCGCCATGGGCATCCTGACCGCCAGCTCGGCCACCGGGCAGCTGGTGTTCCTGCCCATCCTCGCGGCGTTGACCGAGCAACACGGCTGGCGGCCGGTGGTGCTGGTGGTGGCGGTGGCAGCTGCCGTCATCATTCCGCTGGTGTTGTTCCTGCTGCCCGAGCGGCCGGATCGCGTTGGACTGACGGCCTACGGTGCCAGTGCAGACGATGTGGTTGCACCGCCGCCGCAGCAGAGCCCGATCACGATTGCATTTGGCGCACTGGGCCGCGCAGCCCAAACGCGTGACTTCTGGCTGCTGTTTGCCAGCTTTTTCATCTGCGGCGCCAGTACCAACGGCTATATCGGCACGCACTTCATTGCCATGTGCGGTGACTACAACATCACGCCGGTGAAGGGCGCGGGCATTCTTGCCGCCATGGGGATTTTCGATCTGCTGGGCACGACATTGTCGGGCTGGCTGTCCGACCGCTACAACGCGCGGGTATTGCTGTTCTGGTACTACGGCCTGCGTGGATTGGCGCTGCTCTACCTGCCGTATGCGTTTGGTTTCGGTTTGCTCGGCTTGCCCTTGTTCAGCTTGTTCTACGGGCTGGACTGGGTGGCTACCGTCCCGCCGACGGTGCGGCTGACCACCGACCGCTTTGGCCGGCAGGATGCGCCCGTCGTGTTCGGCTGGGTGGTGGCGGGCCACCAGTTGGGCGCCGCATTTGCCGCGCTGGGTGCCGGTCTGCTGCGCAGCAGCCTGGGTTCGTACAATGTGGCAACGTGGATTTCGGGCGGCCTGTGCATTATTGGGGCGGTTCTTGTGTTGCGCATCAACCGCAATGACAAGGCAAGTGCGGACGGCAAGCCCGTGCTGGCCGGCGCGGCCGCCTGAGTACGGCCGACGCCGCTTCAGCGTTGTTGCACCCAGGCCAGCAGGTCCTGTAGCGGCATCGGCTCGGCGTAGTGGAAGCCTTGTGCCTCGCCGCAGCCCAGTGCGCGCAGGAAGCCGGCTTGTTCGGCGGTCTCCACGCCCTCGGCAATGGTGGTCAGGCCCAGGCGCTTGCCCAGCGCGATGATGGTCTCGGCAAACATGCCGCCCCGACCGGCGGCAATCTCGCTGATGAAGGCACGGTCGATTTTCAGGCAGTCTATCGGCAGGTCCTTGAGCTGGGACAGCGACGAATAGCCGGTGCCGAAGTCATCGATGGCAATGCGTACGCCCAGCGCCCGCAATGCCTGCAGACTGGAGACCACCACCTTGGGTTCGTCCATGGCGATGCTCTCGGTGATTTCCAGCTCCAGCGCGTTGGCGGGCACGCGCAAGCTGCCCAGCAAAGTGGCAATGCGCTCGGTCAGCCCGCCGGCGCGGAACTGCGGCATGCTGACATTGACCGCGATCCGGCGCGGAGCACCCTCGATGGCGATGAGCTGGTGATAGGCCAGACAAGCCTGCTGCATCACCCAGTCGCCGATTTCGACGATCAGCCCTGAATACTCAGCCAGCGGGATGAACACGGTGGGCGGATGCACAAAGCCGCTGCCGTCGGGCCAGCGCAGCAGTGCTTCCACACCCACCGCGCGGCCGCTGGCCATGTCGATCTGCGGCTGATACCAGACCACCAGCTTGCCGGCGTGAAAATCGTGCCGCAGCTGGCGGATGACCTCTTGCCGCCAGCGTGTATCGGCTTCCATCTCGCGCGTGAAGCGTTCGTGCTTGCCATGCAGGTTGCGCTTGGCCAGATTGAGCGCGATGGTGGCACGCTTGAGCAGTACAAAGCCCGTGTCGTCGCGGCTGATTGGGCATTCGCCCAGGGTGACGGTGACGGGCAACAGGTGCTCGCCCACCTCGAACGGGCGGGCCATCAGGCTGAAGATGCCCTGGGCATTCAACAGACCCGCAGGGCCAAGCACGCCGAACACGTCGGCGCCGATGCGTGCCACGGTGCAGTCGGGCAACTGGCGGCTGTCCAGTCGCGCGGCAACGGCCACCAGCAGCGCGTTGCCCACGTCGTGGCCCAGTGCATCGTTGATGTCGGCAAAGTGGTCGATATCCAGCAGCATCACCACCGGGTCGACCATGCCCTGCCGCGTGGCCGCATCCAGCTGCAGGATGAAATGGCTGCGGTTGGACAAGTGGGTAAGCGCATCGTGATACGCAGCGAAGTTCAGCTGCTCCACATGGCGCACATTGCTGAAGCAGGCCGTGATATTGGCGGCAAAGACTTCCAGCAATTGCTGGTCACCATTACCGAGCGGCTGCACGGTGTTGATGTAGACGGCGGCATCCTGATCGGCGCCGCCCAGGAACAGCGTGGTATGGCGCGCATCGAACTGGTGCTGGCCCTGCGCCATGGTGTTTTCGATGGCGAGGCGGATCTGCTGGTCTTCCAACTGATCCAGCGGACGGGCAATGAAGCGCGCCAGCCGGCCCGCCGCGCCAACGACGAACAGACGCTGCATGTCTTCGCCATCTGGCGTGCCGCGTTGCGCGCATACGATACCGTCCAGCGACAGCTTGAGCAGCGCGGTCAGCTGAGTGAGCACGCCCTCGGCAAACTGGCTGATGGCATGTGTTTCCATCAGGCAGGAGACCGCGCGCACGATCAGCTCCAGACCGCGCCGGTTCTCGGCAATGGTGCGTATCTGGTCGTATGAGCGCAGCGCGGCCATCAAGGCGGTGATCAGGCGCGTGCGTGTCAGCTCATCCTTGGTGCGGTAGTCATTGATGTCGTAGTCGGTGAAGACGGCCAGCTCCGGCGCATAGCCAGGCTGCCCGGTGCGCAGGATGATGCGCATCTCGGTCAGCGCCAGCGTGTTGCGGATATGTGCAACCAGCGCCAGCCCTGCGTCCTCGGTTTCCATCACCACGTCGAGCAATGCAACGGCAAAATCCTGCCGCTGCGCCAGAATGGCACGCGCCTCGCTGGCCGAGAGCGCATGCACCAGTTCCAGCGGCCGCCCCAGCAAGGTCAGCCCGGTCAGTGTGTAGCGGGTGGCGGCGTGGACTTCGTCATCATCATCGACCACCAGCACTGGCCAGCTGCGCAGCGGCTTGTTTGCACTGGGTGCGGGCTGGTCTGCAGCGAACTGCAGCAGCTCATCCTTGGGCAACAGGGTGCTCATCGCTGGAGGTATCCTGATAGAGAGGTGCTTGCAAAGGCAGGGTCAGCGTAAAACGGCATCCGCCACCTTCTGCATCGGCCAGCGCGAGCGCGCCGCCCAGCACGCCCTGCACCAGATTGAACACGATATACAGCCCCAGGCCGCTGCCACCCTGGCCCAGCTTGGTGGTGAAAAAGGGGTCGAACACGCGGCGCTTGAGCGCATCGGGTATGCCGCTGCCGTTGTCGCGGTACTCCAGCACGATATGGCTATCCTGCTGCCGGGCGCTGATGTGGATGACGCCGTCACTGTCCCCGCTAAAGCCGTGCCGCAGCGAGTTAGTCACCAGATTGGTGATGATCTGCTCCAGCGGCCCCGGGTAACTCATCATGTACAAGCCGGGCGGAATGTCGATTTCGATGCGGTGCGCGGTGTGCTTGTAAAGTGGGCGCAGCGTGGACACCAGCTCGGCAACAACCTGGCCCAGTTCGAATTCGCGCCGCCGCTCGCTGGTGGTATCGACGGCCACCTGCTTGAAGTTGTTGATCAGCCTGCCGGCACGCTGGCTGCTTTTTTCGATCAAGCCGGTAGCCTCCTCGCACGACTGCAGGAACTGCTCCAGCTCGGAACGCCTGAGCTGGTTGTCATCCAGCATCTGGCGAAACTCCTCGACTTTCTGCCTGAGCGTGGAAGCGACGGTCACGCTGTTGCCCAGCGGTGTGTTGAGCTCGTGCGCGATACCCGCCACCAGGCTGCCCAGCGACGCCAGCTTTTCCGACTGCACCAGCTGGCTCATGGCTTGTTTCAGTTCCTGGTGGCTGCGCTCCAGCGCAGCGGTGCGCTGCTGCACCTGTTGCTCAAGCTGATCGCGCGCGGCCAGCAACTCAACCTCGGCCCGCTTGCGCTCGGTAATGTCGAGGCCAATGGTGATGATGAGCGTTTCGCCGGATTCATCATGGATGGGGAAGAGTGAGGCAAGCAGCACACGCTCGGCACCATCGCGGTTGCGTATCTGCCATTCGCCGGCCGGCAGCGGCTGCATGGTGCTGGCCATGGCCCGGAACAATGCCAGCGCCTTGGCCGCATCCAGCTCGGAAACGATGCCCAGCGTCTGGAACGATCTGTTTCGTACTTCATCCTCCACCCAGCCCAGGATTTGCGCGCTGGCCGGATTCAGAAAGCGGAATTCTCCCTTCAGCGTCACCCCGTGGATCATCACCTCGGGGGCGTTGTCGAGTATGCCGCGCAGCAAATTCACCTTGCTGCGCAACGATGATTCAACGGTTTTCTGGGCGCTGATGTCGATCATCACGCCATCAATGATGCGCTGCCCCTGGGCATCGATGGAAACGTGGTTTCGCTCCGATATCCAGTGCTCAAGGCCCGCACGGTCGCGGATGCGGTATTCGATCTCGTGATCGGTGGTCGTGCCGTGCTCCAGATCGAGCGCTCGCCGGACACGCTCCCGGTCTTCCGGCACGATGAGGTCGCGGATGTTCTGCGCGCCAAGCAACTCGTCCGGCTCATAGCCGGTCAGCGCGGTTACTGCGGGGCTGAAGTAGACCTTGCGCCGCTCGGGGGCCGCAACGGCCCGGAAAACCACGCCCGGCACCTGATCGATCAGCGTACGGTAGTGCAGCTCGCTTTCCTGCAGTTTGGCATGGGTCTGTTGCAGGCTGGCCGCCCGTTGCAGGCTCTGGCGGTAAAGATCGAGCATCTTCAGCACCAGACCGAGGACGATCAGGATGGTCAGCGTGCCGCCCAGGCGCACGGCCAGTGCCAGGTTCTCGGTGCTGGCCTGCCGCCCCGGATAGTTGCCGAGGATGTCGTAGGCTTGCTGATAGTAAGTGCCGTTGCGCTCTCCACCAAAAGTGATGGTGAACAAGGTACCGGGTGATACCTCGGCGCTGCCGTTGATATAGGCAGGCTCGCCGCCACGGGGGCGAATCCAGCTGCGCAGGGCGATGCCCTGGGCGGGTTGCGAGATCAGCGAGAACACATCCTGATAACGCACAACCGTCAGCATCAGCTCGCGCGCTTGCCCCGGGCGCTCCAGCGGGAAGGCCATGAAGGTATAGGCATTGCCGCTGCGATCGTGAGCCACCGGGCTGGTTACGGTATGGCCGGCAGCGGGAAAGGCGGTGCGTATCAATGTGGCGGCTTGCGGGTCGATGGCAAGATCACGGCCGCGAGCCAGCAAGCCGTCGGTTTCGGTGCTGTAGATGATGGCCAGCGATGTACCGTCAGCCGAGACACGCGCATAGGCCAGCGGCAGCACGATGCGGCTGTCCCCGCGTTGCCGCAGGATTTCGATGCCATGCGCGAATTCATCCTCTGCCACCTCGCTGGAGCCGGCAAACAAGGCGGCCAGCCCGCGCAGCGTCTGGCGACGCAGATCAAGCCAGTCCGTCAGATTCTGGGCGATGCGCGCCGTATCCTGCTGGGCCAGCTTGCGCAGGTTTTCGTCTGCGGTCCGCGCGATATGATTGGCAGTGTGCAGGCACAGGGCAATGGCGATGGCGGCGATGACCACAGCCGCCATGCGCAGAAGGAGATGACGATGGGGTCGACGCAGCATGTCCGGCCTGCAACTCCCGCATTTTGGGAAAGTAATGCGTAATTACTTGATAAACCGGCGAACGGCTATCGGCAAGCTGTACTGTGCGGGCGGTCGGAGCCCGGCCCCTAAGATACGCAGGCAGAGCAGGGTGCCCCTGCCTGTCTGCTGTTGCCTCTGCCTGGCGCAAGTGGCTGATTTCCAAAGCCTGCTGCCCGTACCGCTGGTCGGCCAAGGCATGGCCACCATGGTAATGTCGGGGTGTGAAGCAGAACACGCGGGAGATGCAGCTCCCCGTTAAAAGCAGATGCCGGGAACCCGGCCTGGCCGGGCTCCCGATGCCGCCTTTTGACCACCAACCACAGGCAATGGCAATTCGCGTTCAGTGCAGCTTGAGGGTTGGCTGGGCCGCGCGCCGCAGCTTGTCGCCTATCCACAGCAGCACCGCCAGTACCCAGCCATGCACCGCCGCTTGATGCAGTCGGTACAGCGATGAATAAATCAGCTTGGCGCCACGCCCTTCCACGTAATAGTCCCGCTTGGGGCCGACCACCGCGGCCAGGCTGGCCACGGCAGCGTGCTTGCCCACCGAGACGATGATGCCCTGCGGTTTGAAGCGGAATGGGGTGACCTCGCGCCCGGCCTGCAGCGCTTCCAGCGCGTCGGCCAGCCAGCTGGCCTGTTGGTGCGCGACCTGCGCGGTGGCGGGCAGTGGCTTGCCGCCCTCGCCATCGGGGGCGCTGGCGCAATCGCCAATCGCGAAAATGTGCTTGTCGGTCAGCGTCTGCAGCGTGGTGGTCACCTCGATCTGGTTCAGCCGGTTGGTATGCAGCCCCAGGGTGCCCAGCCATTCGGCGGCCTTCACGCCGGCAGCCCAGACGCGGATATCCGATTCGATTACCTTGCCATCGGCCAGCACGAAGCCGCGCTCGTTCACCTCGGCCACGCGGCTGTTGCAGGCCACCAGGATGCCGCGTTGCAACAGTGCCTCGGTGGCGTAGTGCGACAGTGATTCCGGCGCGGTGGCCAGGATGCGCTCGGCACCCTCGATGATGGTGATTTCCAGTTGCGCCGGGGTGAGGCCGCCGCCGTAGTGGTGCAGCTCGCGGATGGTGTGGTCGATTTCCGCCGCCAGCTCGACGCCGGTCGGTCCGCCGCCGACGATGCCGATGTTGAGCTTGCGCACCGGGTCGCCCGAGTTGCCGACAGCAAACGATTGCGCAAGGATCTTGCGGCGCAGGTTTTCGGCATCCTCGGGGGTGTTGAGGAACATGCAGTGCGTTTGCGCGCCCGGCGTGCCGAAGTCGTTGGCGATGGCGCCCAGCGCCAGGATCAGCGTGTCGTAGCCGATCTCGCGCGCGGCAGCCAGTTCGTCGCCGTCCGGCCCGGTCACCGGGGCAATGCGGATGGTCTTGCGCTCGCGGTCCAGCCCGGCCATCCAGCCAAACTCGAAGCGATAGCCATTGCGGTAAGCGTGGCCGAAGTAATTGACCTCGTCCTCGCCGGTATTGAGTGCACCGGTGGCGACTTCATGCAGCAGCGGTTTCCAGATATGGGTGGCGGCGCCATCAACCAGCACGACATCGGCGCGCTTGCGCGCACCCAGCCTGCGGCCGAGGGTGGTGGCCAGTTCCAGGCCACCGGCGCCACCGCCAACAATCACGATACGGGGAAGATCTGCTGCTTTCGCCATGATGCCGCTCCACGCTGATTGAATGCTGACAGCATGCCACGCTGCTGCAGGGCAGCATAGGTAACTACTGCCGCCCTTGTATGGATTTCGTCTATACGGTTTTGAAACCGGGTGACCCCCCGCAAGCGCTGCAGACCATGAGCGCAGCGCCGGCCGGCTTCAAGCTCCGGCTGGCAGGTAGTCGGCGATATTCACCGCATCGATCTGCTCGGGCAGCAGGTAGCGTTTGGCATAGGTGAGGTAGACACCGCTGTGCAGGAACAGCGCGAACAGCTCGGGGTCGATGTGCTGCTCCTGCTGCATGCGCGCCATGATGGTCAGCGCTTCGCTCAGGGTCTTGCCCACCTTGTAGGGGCGGTCGATGGCGGTCAGTGCCTCGAAAATGTCGGCAATCGCCATCATGCGCGCTTCCACGCTCATCTCGTCGCGTGACAGCCGCTTGGGGTAACCGTTGCCGTCCATGCGTTCGTGGTGGCCACCGGCAATTTCGGGCACGCGCAGCAGATGCTTGGGTAGCGGCAGGCTGTCGAGCATGATGATGGTCTGCACGATATGGTCATTGATGATATAGCGCTCTTCATCGGTGAGCGTGCCGCGCGAGATGGACAGGTTGTGCAGCTCGCCACGATTGAACTTGTGCTCGGGCGTGCGCAGCTTGAAACCCCAGCGGTTGTCCTCGGCCATGATTTCGCCGGGGTTGCGCGGCAGGATGTGCTCGGGTTTGTCGGCCAGCAACGATTCCCACACTGGCAGCGTGACTTCGCCGACCTGCTTGCGGCGCTTTTCTGCCCACGACAGCCCGAGGTTGTCGTCCAGCGTGCGTTGCCATTGGCGCTGTGCGATCTGGCGCAGCCGCTGCAGTTTGTCGGGCGCCAGGTATTCGCCACCGGTATTGCACTCGGCAACGAAGGCAAACTCGTCGTTCAACGTCTGCAGCAGCGCATCGCGTTCTGCCGCCAGCGTGATTGTATCCCCACCGCCGGCTACCCCTTGCCAATAGGCGATCTCGGCATCGCGCTTCAGGACCTCGAAGCGGGTACGGATTTCGTGGATGCGGTCGTACAGCGTTTCCAGCTTGGTAGCCTTGTCGACCACGTACTCCGGCGTGGTGACCTTGCCGCAGTCGTGCAGCCAGCAGGCGATATGCAGCACCTCGCGGTCCTCCTCGCTCAGCCGGTAATCCTTGAACGGGCCGTCGCTGGCCTCGTGTGCGGCTTCGGCCAGCGCCTTGGTCAGCTCGGGCACGCGCTGGCAGTGGCCGCCGGTATAGGGGCTTTTGGCGTCGATGGCGCCGGCAATCAGCGTGATGAAGCAATTGAGCAGCGCTTTCTGGCCTTGCAACAGCCGCTGGCTTTCAATCGCGATGGCTGCGGTGCCGGACAGCGCTTCGATGAAGGCGATGCGCTCGGGTGAAACGGCCTCGCGCTCATTGGGCAGGAACAGGCACAACACGCCCACCAGCTCACCTGCACGATTGGTCAGCGGCGGCGCGATCATCTGCACACGTGCGCTGCCGAAATGCGCATCGATGAACTGCAGCGATGCGGGGCGGGGGGAGGTCAGGAGCAGGATTTCCGTGCGGCGGTCCTTTACTGCCTGTACCAGCGGCTCTGTGGTATCAGAGAGCGGAATGTCGCCCAGCCTGTCGACGCCGACGGCTTCGTTTTGCCAGCGCATTGCTGCTGGCGTGAGTTTGCTGCCCGTATCGTCAAGCAGGTAGATCGCTCCGCCTTCGGCCCCTGCAGCACCGAGCATTTCTGCCAGCACGCGGTCCAGCAATTGCTCGAAGCGCGTTTCCGCACTCAGGCTAAGGCTGATATCGAGAAAGCGGCGTATGGTGCGCTTGAGCTTGCCGATGGCATCGGTCAGCTCGGCCACCTCTTTGACGCGTGACTCGGTTGATAATTCGCCTTCAAACTCGAAGCGGTGTATCCGCTGTGCCTCGTGGGTCAGTTTGCGCAGCTGACCGGCGATATGGGCTGAGAGCATCCAGACCAGTGGCAGCGACAGGAGGACAACGGCCACGGTGGCCAGCAGCGTCTTGTTGCGCACGGTGCGCGCATCGGCGTACAGCTCGGCAGTCGGAGCTGCCAGCAACAGCCAGGTGGATGATCCGCTGGCGCTGCCCACCGGCACGATGGCGGTCAGCCATTCGTGCCCGCTGGCGTCGATCCGGCTGCGCCGGTCTGCCATCACCGGCTTGCCGGCTGGCAGCAACACCTGCAGCAGCGGCACGTGCAGGTCTTCCAGCAGGGCGGGCCGCCAGCCGGTGTCCTTGCTGGCATCGGCCATCAGCAGTTTTTCCTGCTCGGGATAGGCCAGTACGCGGCGCTGGTCATCGAACAGCAAGAGCTGGGCCGAGACGGTCGGCTTGCCGGCGGCAAGCGCGGACGAGAGCCGCGTCAGTGTCAGCGTGGCAGCCGCGACGGCGCTGGCGTCGCGATTGCGGTGCGCAAATGCCAGCCCCAGCTCGCCGGTGGTAAAGGTGGCAAAGGGGTCGGTACGCACTAGGCCATCCTGCGCTACCGCTTGCTTGTACCACGGCCGCTGGCGCGGGTCGTACTGATAGTCGGGGCGCTCGTCGTCGCGCAACATGGTCAGGTTGGCGTCGTAGTAGATGTAGCGGCGGTCCACCGGCAGCGTGCCGTTGCCGACGTCGATCGACTGCATCAAATAGGTGGCCTTTGCCGGTGCGGCCAGCGCCTTGCGCAATCTGTCGTCATCCAGCGTGCGCAACTGGAAGAACGAACCGTCATCCCAGCCCACATACAGGCTGAGCGACTGCGGATTGGCATTGAGCATTTCACGCAGCGTGTCGAGGTTTTCCAGCCGCTCGCCCAGATCATGGGCGTGCATCAGCGGCTGACGGGCCAGCAGGTTGACCAGCGCGCCGGTGGGGCGGTACAGCCGTTCAAGGCTGACCGTCATTTCGCGCGCGGTGCGCTCGAAGTCGGCCTGCGCTTGGGTCAGCGCGGTTTCCTGGCTTTGCTGGTAGACGAACCAGCCTATGCCCAGGCCCGTAAGCAGGATAAGTAGTGTGAACAGCGTGGCGATATGCACGCGCAAAGGGAAATTGCGCTGCAGCGTGTGGGGAAGTCCCATCATGGCGATACCGGTATGGCGGTCTGCATGAAAGCAGCATAGCCAAGCCGGCCGGCGCCTGCGTCAGCGCCTGTTTACGACCTGCTGGCGAGGGTGTAATCAGGGCGCAGGCGCAGCGCGAGATCCTCATGCTGCTGGAGTGCGCTCCGCCGCCGCCGGTGCTGTTTTCTCACCCTGGGACTACCGCAGGGGCGCTCAGCCCGCTGCGCGGTGGCGGCGGATTTCCTGTTGCAACAGCAACAGATCGCGCCAGGCCTTGGCCTTGTCGGGCAGATTGCGCAGCAGGTAGGCCGGGTGATAGCTCACCACCACCGGTGTGGCCTTGTACTGGTGTACCTTGCCGCGCAATGCCCCCACGGGTGCGTCGGTTTCCAGCAGTGTCTGGATGGCAAAGCGGCCGCTGGCGAAAATGACCTTGGGCTGCAGCAGCTCAATCTGCCGGCGCAGCAGTGGCGCACAATGTGCGACTTCCTCTACCGTCGGGTTGCGGTTGCCCGGCGGGCGGCACTTGAGCACGTTGGCGATGAAGACCTGCTCGCCGCGTTTTTCACCCACTGCCGCCAGCATGCTGTCGAGCAATTTGCCGGCTGCGCCGACAAAGGGCTCGCCACGTTTATCCTCTTCGGCCCCCGGGGCTTCGCCCACTACCAGTACGTCGGCTGCCGGCTGACCGACGCCGAACACGGTCTGCGTACGACTCTGGCACAGGCTGCACGCGGTGCATTGCGCTACTTCCTGCTGCAATCCATTCCAGTCCAGCGCGGCGATGCGTGCCGCGCGCTCGTCATCGATGGGGATGACCGGCTTGGCCGCAGCAGCTGCGGCAGCCTTGCTGGCCGGGGTGGGCACGACGACCACCGGTGCCATCGAACGCTTGGCTGGCGTCGGCTCGGCAACAGGGGTCGCAGTGGCTGCAGCGCCTGGGGCGGGCGCTTCGGCGGCGGGGGCGTCATGCACTGCGGCCGCGTTGGCTGCCTCGATCTCGGCCAGCCGGGTGCGGCGGACCCAAAGCGGCCCCAGACCGAGTGCATCAAGTGCCCGGGCGCGCAGGCTCATGCTGCGGCGCTCAGATAAAAGGCATACAGGTGTGCGTCTTCACGCCCGCCTGCACACGGATAATAGTTGCGGCGCTGGCCGATTTCGTTGGCGCCCGCGCCCTGATACAGCGCCTGCGCGCGCAGATTGCTGGCGCGTACTTCCAGAAACAGCTCGACCACGCCGTCGTTGCCCAGTTGCACCAGAATGGCTTCCAGCAGCGCGCGGCCCAGGCCCTTGCCTTGTTCGGCGGGAGCCACCGCGATCATCAACAGCTCGGCCTGATCCAGCGTGCGGCTGATTACGGCGGCGCCGGTCAGTGCGCCCTTGGCATTACGCATGCCGACTACCTGCTGCTGCTTGATGGTGTCGCGCCACAGCGGTGGTGTCCACGGATGGATGTTGGTGACGGCATCCAGCGCAACCAGTGCATCGGCATCGGCGAGGGTGAGTGCTTCGAGCTTCACTTCTTGACCCGCTCGTGCGTTTTCAGCGCCACCTTGTCGCGCAGGTAAACCAGCGGCGCATCGTGCGGCGGCACGCCCAGTCCGGCGGCAAAGCGTGGCAGTGCCAGCGCCAGCATCTCTGCAGCGCGCGGCAGTGCCTCGCCGTGGGTTGCCGACAGATGGGCTCCCAACCTGCCCTGCAACGCATCGGCATAAGCCGCAAAGCCGCTGCCCAGACCCAGCCAGCCATTGCCCTCGGGCTGTGGCACGGCATCCGGGTCGGCCAGCGTGGGCGGAGTGACCTCTTGCCAGCCATCGCCACTGCGGCGATAGGCGGCGCAATAAACCTGGTTCATGCGTGCGTCGAGACAGGCATAGACCCGGTCTTGCCCGGCCGGCGCCTGTGCAGCCAGCGCTTCCAGCGTGGATACGCCCACCACGGGCACGCCCAGCCCGAACGCCAGCCCCTGGGCCAGTCCGCAGGCGATGCGCAAACCGGTGAACGAACCCGGCCCCATGCCATAGGCCACGCCCTTGATCTGGCTGCGTGCAACGCCGTGTTCGGCCAGAAAGGCTTCCAGATAGGGCAGGGTGTGTTCTGCATGGCGCTGGCCGGCTTGCCAGTCGCGCGCGACAACGCCGTCCGGCGTGGACAGCGCAAGCGACAGTTGTTCGGTCGAGGTATCGAGGGCGATGAAAGTCATGGGTGACGCAGATGAAACAACCGGATGATTCTATCACGCCGACGGCGAGCGCCTCGGCTATGATCCCGGCATGCGTGCCATCCTGCTTCTGCTATCGCTCCTTGCCAGCCCGGCCGTGCTGGCCGCCCATGCCATGGCGCTGGGCTATACGCCGAAATATCCGGCCGGGTTTACGCACTTCGATTACGTGAACCCGGCTGCCCCCAAGGGGGGCGAGTTGCTGATGGCCAACCCGGACCGGCGCACCAGCTTTGATACCTTCAACCCCTTCATCCTCAAGGGCACCGCGCCGGCCGGCGTGGGCGAGCTGATTTTCGAGAGCCTCACCGTCGGCAGCATGGACGAAGTGGCCACCTCCTACTGCCTGCTGGCCGACGATATCCGCCCGGCGGCGGACGGCCTGTCGGTGACTTTCCACATCAACCCCAAGGCGCGTTTCCACAACGGCGATGCAGTCACGGCCGCCGATGCCAAATACAGCTTCGATACCCTGAACGGCAAGCTGGCAGCGCCGCAATATGCCGCTGCGCTGGCCGACGTGGCCAGGGCCGAGGTGCTCGACAAGCTCACCATCCGCTACGTGTTCAAGCGCAAGAACCCTGAGCTGGCGCAAATCGTCGGCAGCCTGCCGGTGTTCTCGCCCAAGTGGGGTGATGGTGCGCCGTTTGACAAGATCGGCCTGCAAAACCCGGTTGGTAGCGGCCCGTATCGTATCGGCCCGTATGAAACCGGGCGGCAGCTTACCCTGCTGCGCGATCCTGGTTACTGGGGGCGCGATCTGCCCACGCGGCGCGGCATGTTCAATTTCGACCGCTTGACCTGGCGCATGTACAAGGATGATCTGGCGCGGTTGGAGGCCTTCAAGGCCGGCCAGTTCGATTTCAACGTCGAGAACGTGGCGCGCAACTGGGTGCGGCTGTATACCGGCCCGCGCTTTGCCGGTGGCGAGCTGGTGAAGC
Source organism: Andreprevotia lacus DSM 23236 (assembly GCF_900176275.1). Lineage (GTDB taxonomy): Bacteria > Pseudomonadota > Gammaproteobacteria > Burkholderiales > Chitinibacteraceae > Andreprevotia > Andreprevotia lacus. Next base: position 26,162 of record NZ_FWXD01000006.1, read on the forward strand.
GCGAGTTCGTGCACCACAACACCGCCGGCTTCCAGGGCTTCATCCTGAATACGCGCCGCCCCATGTTTGCCGACAAGCGTGTGCGGCAGGCACTGGGGTTGGCACTTGATTTTGACTGGCTCAACCGGCAATTGTTTTACAACCAGTACGTGCGCACCGACAGCTATTACGCCAACAGCGAGCTGGCCGCCACCGGCAGCCCGGGCGCAAATGAGCTGAAACTGCTGGAGCCGTTGCGCAAGCAGCTTGACCCTGCCGTATTCGGCCCGGTGCCGCTGCCGGCCTCGACCGCGCCGCCACGCTCCTTGCGCGCCAACCTGCTGCAGGCGCGTGATTTGCTGGCACAGGCCGGCTGGACTTACCGCGATGGCGCGTTGCGCAATGCCAAGGGCGAACCCTTCGTGTTCGAATTCCTTGACGACAGCCCGGTCATGTTGCGCGTTGAAGCACCCTGGGCGCGCAACCTGCAGAAGCTGGGTATCACGGTGACGGTGCGCATGGCCGATTACGCGCTGCTGCAAAAGCGGCTGGATGGCTATGATTTTGACGTGACGTCCTTGCACTATGGCGACACGCAAAGCCCTGGCAACGAACTGTATGACCTGTTTTCCAGCAAGGCGGCTGCCACACCCGGCTCGGGCAATATCGCCGGCGTGCGCGACCCGGCGATCGATGCGCTGATCGAGCGTGTGGTGCGCAGCGACCTGCGAGCCGACCGCGTGACGGCGGTGCGTGCGCTCGACCGCGTGCTGCGCAATGGCTATTACGCCATTCCACACTGGTATAGCCGGGTGCACCGCGTGGCCTACAAACCGGCACTGCGTTTTCCCGACACCTTGCCACAGTACTACTCGCCAGCCAGCTGGATCGTGGCGACCTGGTGGCGACCGCATTGACCCATCGCAGCATGCGCTGCAGGAGGACGTGATGAAGCAACAATCCAACGGCATCAGCCTGGCGATTTACGATCACACCATGACGCAGGTGCATGTCGCATCGCTGATCGACTTTGCTCCGGATGGCGAAGAGCTGGCCGGCAAGCTGCACATCAAGCTCGATGGCAAGCAACTTGATATCGCCGTGCGGGGCAAAACGGTGCAGATTCCTGCAGGTGGGGTGTCCATGCTCAATGGCAACGAGGGGCACCTCAGTGTGTCCATCAGTTTGGTGATGGCGCCCTACATGCCCGGTTTTACCGGCGGCATCATGATCGGCAACGGCGTGATCGCCAATACCTTTTCCTTCATCGGCACGCCCGACGGGCTGGACCCAGCGCGCTTCGGCGACAACCCTAATCCGGACCAGATCGCCCACATGCTGGCACAGATGCCGCAGACCTGATGCAAGGCTGATCCAAGATGGCCCGTTACCTGCTCAAACGCCTGGCACTGATGGTGCCGACCTTGCTGGGCATCCTGCTGCTCAGTTTTGCCGTCATCCAGTTCGTGCCTGGCGGCCCGGTCGAGCAACTGGTTTATCAGCTCAAGGGGCGCGGCAGCGGCGGCGAGGCCGCCGGTGGTGGCAGCAGCGGGGCGCTGTACCAGGGCAACAAGGGGCTGGATCCGGAGCGGCTGGCCCAGATTCGCAAGGACTACGGCTTTGACCAGCCGGCGCCGCAGCGTTTCTGGCTGATGCTCAAACGCTATGCGCGCTTTGATCTGGGCGAGAGCTATTACCACCACCAATCGGTCACTTCGCTCATCGTGTCCAAGCTGCCGGTGTCGATTTCGCTGGGCGTGTGGACCTTTCTGCTGACCTATCTGGTGGCAGTGCCACTGGGCGTGGCCAAGGCGGTGCGGCACGGCAGCCGTTTTGATGCCGTCTCCACGCTGATCCTGATGCTGGGCTATGCCATACCCGGCTTCGTGCTGGGGGTGGTACTGCTGGTGCTGTTTGGTGGTGGTTCGTTCTGGCAGCTGTTCCCCTTGCGCGGGCTCACGTCGGATGGCTGGGCGCAGCTGTCCATGCTCGGCAAGGTCACCGATTATCTTTGGCATCTGGTGTTGCCGGTCACGGCCATGGTGGCGGGCAGCTTTGCCACCGTGACGGTATTGACCAAGAACAGCATGCTGGAGGAAATCCGCAAGCAATACGTGCTGACCGCGCGCGCCAAAGGGCTGAGTGAAACGCGCATCCGCTATCGGCATATCTTCCGCAATGCGCTGATTCCGCTGCTGACGGGGTTTCCCGAGGCCTTTATCGGTGCATTCTTCACCGGCAGCCTGCTGATCGAGACCCTGTTCTCGCTCGACGGGCTGGGCCTGCTGTCGTATGAATCTGTGATCCGCCGTGATTATCCGGTGGTGTTGGGAGCGCTGTTCCTGTTCTCCATCATCGGGCTGGTAACCAAACTATTGTCCGACCTGTGTTACGCGCTGGCCGACCCAAGGCTGCGTTTCGAGGGAGCGCCGGCATGAGTGTTGCGATGAATATCGGGCCGTGGCGCCGGGCATGGCTGCGTTTCCGCAAGCAACGCAGGGCGTATTTCAGCCTGTGGCTATTGGCGGCCCTGCTGGTGCTGAGCTGCGCGGCCGAGCTGTTGTCCAACGACAAGCCCTTGCTGGTGCATTACCAGGGGCAGACCTACTACCCCATGTTCAAGGACTACCCGGAAACCGTGTTCGGTGGCGACTTCCCCAGCCCGGCCGATTTTCTCGACCCCTTCATCCAGCAGCAACTGACCAGGGATGGCAACTGGGCCTTGTTTGCGCCCAATCACTACGGGCCGAACACGCTTAATTATTTTTCACCCAGCCCCAATCCGGCTGCACCATCGGCAGTGAACTGGCTGGGTACCGATGACCGGGGGCGCGATGTGCTGGCGCGGCTGCTGTATGGTTTTCGTGTATCGCTGCTGTTTGGTCTGGCATTGACTGCAGCAGGCGTGGTGGTGGGGCTATTCTTTGGCGCGATACAGGGCTATTTTGCCGGCCGGGTGGACCTGACCATGCAGCGGCTGCTGGAGGTATGGTCGTCGATGCCCGAGCTGTATCTGCTGCTCATCCTTACCTCGATGTTCAAGCCCAGCTTGCTGGTGTTGTTTACCGTGCTGTCCATTTTTGGCTGGATGGGCCTGTCGGACTATGTGCGCGGCGAGTTCCTGCGCAACCGCAATCTGGAATACGTGACCGCCGCAAGGGCGCTGGGGCTGACCGACTGGCAGATCATCCGCCGGCATCTGTTGCCCAATTCGCTGACCTCGGTGATTGCCTTTCTGCCATTCCGCATGAGCGGTGCCGTGGTGGCACTGACCAGCTTCGATTTCCTCGGCCTGGGTGTGCCACAGGAGGTGCCCTCGCTGGGCGAGCTGCTGGCGCAGGGCAAGGCCAATATGGATGCGTGGTGGATTTCTCTGCCCACCTTTGGCGTGCTGGTGGGCATGCTGCTCTTGCTGGTGTTCGTGGGCGAGGGGCTGCGGGCGGCGCTGGATGTCCGCGCCGACCACTGAGCAGAACCAAGCCGTCACATTTGCCTGAACTGTCCGGCAAACGTACGGCTGATCACGAAGCTTTCTTCCCGCTCGCGCAAAAACAGGCGCAGCCGGCCCAGCAGATCGCGCTCGATACGATCAACAGCCGGCAGGCTGACGATGACGCTGCGGTGGATTTGCGCAAAGCGCCCCTCGGGTAGTTGCGGCAGCAGCGCCTTGAGCGGGGTGCGCATCAGATGGCGTTCGTGCCGGGTGACCACCTCGGTGTATTTGTCGTTCGACTCGAAATAGATCACCTCACCGATGGCCACCAGTCGCGTGGTATCGGCCAAGCCCACGGTCAGCCAGTCCAGTGCCTTGTGTTCAGCCGGCTGTTGTTGCGCCTGTTGCAGCGCCTGCTGCCAGTCCGGCACCGTGCTGCTGCGCTGCAGCTTGGCGATGCACGCGGCCAGCCGGCCTGTTTCCAGTGGTTTGAGCAGGTAATCGACCGCGGACGCATCGAATGCTGCCAGCGCATAGGCGTCGTAAGCGGTAACGAACACCACGCGCGTGCGGCCGGGGGCATTGCGTGCCACGTCCAGCCCGGTCAGGCCCGGCATGCGGATATCGAGGAAGGCGTAATCGGGTTGCTCGCGGTTGAGTGCCGCCAGCGCTTCGGCGCCGTTGCGCGCTTGCGCGACGATGCGCAGCTCGGGCCATAGCTGGGCCAGCTGGCTGGCAATTTCCTCCAGCAGTAACGGTTCATCGTCGGCGATCAGGGCGGTGGGCATGGGTTTGCTCGCAATCAGGCGGTGCGCCAGGGCAGGGTGAGTTCGGCGATCACGCCGCCAGGGGTGTTGGCATACAGGGCCAGCCGGCCGCTGGCGCCAAACAGCTGGTGCAGTCGGGCACGGATATTGGCGAGGCCGATACCATCGCTGCCGGTATCCGGCTGCAGGCCCAGGCCGGTATCGCACACGCGCAGGGTCAACAGCCCATCGGCCAGCTCGCCGTTTATGGTGATGCTGCCGCCCGCAATGGCCGGCTCGATACCGTGTTCCAGCGCGTTCTCGACCAGTGGCTGCAGCAGCAGCGGGGGCAGGGCGGCTGCGTGCAGTTCGGGCGCCACGTTGATCTCGTAGCGCAGGCGCTCGCCCAGCCGCATGCGGGCAATTTCGAGCAGCGCGGTGACCAGTTGCAACTCCTCCGCCAGCGTATTCATGGGCTGGCGCGTGCGTGCCAGACTGGCGCGCAGATAGCGGTTCAGCTGCTCCAGCATGGCGCGCGCGGCTGGCGGGTTGCGCTCGATCAGGCTTTGCACGTTGGCCAGGGTGTTGAACAGGAAATGCGGCTCGATCTGCGCCTGCAACAAGCCCAGTTGCGCGCTGGCCTGTGCCTGCTCGGCCTCGGCGCGCTGGCGGCGTTCGGTCTCCAGCGCCAGCCGGGCTTCGCTGCCCCGGTGGTACACGTAAAAGAAGCCGGTGGCGGCAAAGGTCATCAGCGCCGCGCTCAGCAATGACCAGACGCCAAAAGTGGAAAAATGCAGCAGGGCCAGCGAGATGATGTCGGGCGTGCCCAATACGCTGGCCAGCTTCAGGCCCGATGTCAGCCCCAGTGGTGAGGCGACCGAGTAATAAACGTAGATGGGCAGCTTGTCTTTGCCCAGCCACTTCATCAGCGTGCCGATGGTTTCAATGCAGAACCCGATGCTGTTGCAGATGACGAAGTATTGCCAGGCAGGCAGGCGGCCATCCGCGCTGATCAGCACCACGGCGATCAGGTTGTTGACCAGCAACAGCAGGGCGAAGTCCTGCCATTTGCGGTAGCAGGACGACATGGTGACGTGCATGAATGATCCATCTGGCTGCGGCAGCCCCGATGGGCAACCATGCACGCATTATGCCGTGCGTTGCAGCGCCCGCGCAGGCGTGCGACGAGTTGCCGCCGGTGCTGATCAGCTGCGGTGGCGGCCGACGAGTGCTACAGCGATTTTTCGAACTGCATCACCAGCTGGTGCAACTCCTTGGCTACGCCGGCCAGCCGCTGGGCCGAGGAACCGACATCGGCAATGGTGTCGGCATTCTGCTCGGTCAGCGTGCTCATGCGCTCCATGCTGTTGGCCACCTCGTTCGCCGCCTGCGATTGCTGCTCCAGCATCACGCTGACATCGCGCGCGGCCTGGTTGACGCCCTGGCTGGCCCCGGCGATTTCCTGCAGCGTGATGTTGCAGTGATCGATCAGGCCGGTGCCGCTTTCAACCGCAGCAACGGCCTCCATCATGCCGGCCATGGCTGCGCTGGTGCGCGTGGCGATCGTTTCGATGGTGGCGGTGATGGTGCCGGTGCTGTCGCGTGTGCGCTCGGCCAGTTTGCGTACCTCGTCGGCCACCACGGCAAAGCCCCGGCCGGTTTCGCCGGCGCGGGCAGCTTCGATGGCGGCATTGAGCGCCAGCAGATTGGTCTGGCCGGCAATTTCCTTGATGGTCTGCGTCACGCTGTTGATTTCACCCACGGCGTGCTCCAGTTGCGACAGCGTTTCGCGCGCGGTGTCCACCACGGCCAGCACGTCGTGCGTGGCGCGCTGTGCGGCCGATACCTCGCCGCTGCCGCGTGTGCTGAGCTGGCTGGCGTTGTCGGCGTGCCGGGCGCTCTGGTGGGTGGAGTCGTTGATTTCCCGCACCGAGACGGTCAACTGTTCCAGCGCTGCGGCGACGCTGGCCACGCCATCGGACTGCACGCGCGAGCGCTTGGCCAGCGTATCCGATTCGCGGGCCAGCTCGTTGGCGCGCTCGCCTACCTGGTTGGCGGCCGAGACGACATCGGCAATCACTGCGCGCAGATTGATGCGCATGCTTTCCAGTTGCAGCAGCAGGCTGGCGAACTCGCTTGGTGCCCTGGTGTTCACGCTGAAGCGGAAATTGCCTTCGCTCAGCTTGCTGAACGCGTTGCTGGCTTCACGCAGCGGTGCTTGCCAGCTGGCTTGCAGCCAGAACCAGCCGCTGATGGCGGCCAGCAGGGACGCACCGGCCACGGCCCATGCCGCCGGGCCGCTGAGGAAGACATTGACGCTGGTCAGCAGCATCAGCGTGCTCATCACGATGGCCAGCCGCCATTTCATCCCCAGTGTGCTGGGCCAGCGCGTGGCCGGGAACGTGGCCTGGCCGCTGTTTACCGCGAGATAGAGCTGCTCGGCATCGCTGACCTGCTGGCGCGTCGGCGTATTGCGTACCGACATGAAGCCGGTGTGCTGGCCGTTTTCAAACAACGGAGTGACAAAGGCTTCCACCCAGTAATGGTCACCGTTCTTGCAGCGGTTTTTCACCAGGCCGCGCCAGGGCAGCTTTGATTTGATGGTGCGCCACAAATCCTCGAACGCCTGCGGCGGCATGTCCGGGTGACGGACGATATTGTGCGGCTGGCCTTCCAGCTCGCTGCGCTCGAAGCCACTGATATCAACGAAGGCCGGATTGGCATACACCAGCTGGCCCTTCAGATTGGTCTTGCTGACGATGGGGCGCTTGGGGTCGACGTCGACCTCACGCTGGGTAACAGGCTCGTTGCGGCGCATAAGGCAGTGCTCCAGTGAAGGGCGCCTATTTTGACGCTCGCTTCATTATTGAAGGCAGTGTCGATTACACCAAGCTGTTAATTTTCCCATCAAAAAAATAAGCTTCCAGGCTTTGATCTGGATCAAGGAAACTCAAGATTCCATGGCCCGGACTTGCAAATGTTCGGCAGCAAGCAGCGACTGCGTGTAGGGATGGGCTGGCTGGCTGAATAGCTGCTCCACCGGGGCGCTTTCCACCAGTTCGCCGGCCTTGAGCACCAGCACGCGGTGTGCCAGCGCGCGGATGACCGTGAGATCGTGTGTGATCAGCAGATAGGCAAGGCCGTGCTCGCGTTGCAAACGGGCCAACAGCGCCAGCACCTGGGCGCCGATGTGGGCATCCAGCGCTGAAGTGGGTTCGTCCAGCACCAGCACAGCGGGTTGCAGGATGAGCGCGCGGGCAATGGCAATGCGCTGGCGCTGGCCACCCGAAAAAGTGTGCGGATAGCGGTCCAGCATTTCTGCATCGAGACCGACATCGCGCAGGGTGTCGATGACCCGGGTGCGGATCTGCGCGGCATCAAGTTCCGGTTGGTGGATGCGCAAGCCTTCGCCGATGATTTCCGCTACCGTCATGCGTGGCGACAGCGACGCAAACGGGTCTTGCAGTACCACCTGCATGTGCCGGCGCGCCTGGCGCAGCGCGTGGCCATGCAATTGGTCGATGCGTACGCCGGCCGGTGCATGCGCCGCGTGCAGGGTGATCTCGGCATGGGCCTCGCGCAGCAGGCGCAGCACGGTGAGGCCCAGCGTAGTTTTGCCCGAGCCTGATTCACCCACGATGCCCAGTGTTTCGCCCCGAACCAGCTGCAGGTCCAGCGGTGCCAGTGCGGTAAAGCGCGTGGCAGGCTTGAACCAGCCATGCGCGCGCTGGTAATGGCAGTTGGCGCGGGTGACGGCCAGCGCGGGCGCGGCGCCCTCGGCCAGCGCTTCGGCCAGTCGCAGTTGCCGCGCGGCCAGCAATGCTTGCGTGTAGGCATGCTGCGGCGACTGAAAGACATCTGTTGTCTTGCCGGTTTCGACGATGCGGCCGTTTTCCATGACCGCAAGGCGGTCGGCAAAATCGTGCACCAGGTTCAGGTCGTGCGAGATCAGCAACAGGCCCAGCCCGGATTCCTGCGCCAAGGTGCGCAGCAACTGCAGTATCTGCCGGCGCAGGTGTGCATCGAGCGCGGTGGTGGGTTCGTCGGCAATCAGCAGCCTGGGCCGGCCGGCCAGCGCCATGGCGATCAGCGCGCGCTGGCGCTGCCCGCCAGAGAGCTGGTGCGGGTATGACTTCAGCATGCGTGCTGCGTCGTCCAGCCCCACACGGGCCAGCAACGCAGTCATTTCGGCGTGTGCCGCCGCTGCATTGAGGCTGCGGTGCTGCAGCAGTGCCTCGGCAATTTGTGCACCTATGCTCAGCACCGGGTTGAGTGCCGACAGCGGTTCCTGGAACACCATGCCGATCTGTGCACCGCGCACGGCCTGCAGCTGGTGCTGGCTCATTTGCAGCAGATCGTTGCCATCCAGCCTGATGGTGCCTGCCAGTTGTGCATCCGGGTCCAGCTGCATGATGGCGCGTGCGGTGACGCTCTTGCCCGAGCCAGAGGCCCCCACCAGCGCCAGTGTTTCGCCTGCGGCCAGTTGCAGCGATAGCGCATCGACCGCCGGCTGGGCGAGGGCAGGGTAACGTACGGTCAGCGATTCGATTTGCAGTAGCGGAGCGGTCATCGGCGCGTCAGACAGTAAGGGGCTGCGCCACTATAGCGCGTGTGTCTGCCGGCAGGCAGTTGTTGCGGTGAATCGCGCTGTTTGTGACTGTTTTGTTGCGTTGCTGGCAGCTGGCCTGTTGCATTTTTTGCTGCATTTTCAGGCGTCCGCCGAAAAAGGGTGTCAGCAAACTTGCAAAACCGTATTTCATGAACAATGCTCGTAAGGCACCGTACAGGAGGAGCAGCCTATGATTCGCATTGCCATGTGTCTGGTCTTTGCCGCAACCATGACCCACGCGTGGGCAGAAGATGCCCCGGCTGCCAAGGGCGGCGTCGATCCGCTGGTCAGCCAGTGTTATGAAAAGCTGCAGCAGCGGGTACCCAAGCGGACCAATTACACGGCCATTTCGGCCAGCGATGCGCAGCTGCAGGCGGCAACCGTGGCCAACTGGGACAAGCCGTTCAGCAACCGCATCAACAAGAAAGTGGCCACCAAGGTGTCGTTCGAGGGCGAAGTCAGCCGCAAGGGCAAGGACGCGCAAACGCAGGTGTTCCACTGCGGCTACAGCAAGAACAAGATCGAAACCTGGGAAGTACGCTCGCCCAAGGCTTGATCAGTGGCCTGTGTTGCCGCTGGATGAAAACAAGGCCCGCATGCGGGCCTTGTCTGTGCTTGCCTGAATCTGCCGTTATTGTGCTGTGTTGGCCGCCAGCGCATGAAACGCCACGCGGCCGCTTTCGGCATCGACCTTGATGGCATCCTTGGGGCCGAATTCGCCCGCCAGCAGGCGCTTGGCCAGCGGGTTTTCGATTTCGGACTGGATGGCCCGCTTGAGCGGGCGCGCACCATAGACCGGGTCGAAGCCTGCCTCGGCAATCAGGTCCAGCGCGGCATCGCTGACGTCCAGACCGATTTCCATTTGCGCCAGCCGTTGTGCCAACCGCTGCAACTGGATGCGGGCGATACCGCGTATCTGTGCCTGCGCCAGACCGTGGAACACCACGATCTCGTCGATACGGTTGATGAACTCGGGACGGAAGTGGCCCTTGACCTCACCCAGTACCGCCAGCTTGATCAGCTGGTAATCGCTGTCGGCCAAGGTCTGGATGTGCTGCGAACCCAGGTTGGACGTCATCACGATCACGGTATTCTTGAAGTCCACCGTACGACCCTGACCATCGGTGAGCCGACCATCATCCAGCACCTGCAGCAGCACATTGAACACGTCAGGGTGGGCCTTTTCGACTTCATCCAGCAGGATCACGCTGTACGGTTTGCGGCGTACTGTTTCGGTCAGGTAACCGCCTTCCTCATAGCCCACATAGCCTGGCGGCGCGCCGATCAGCCGCGCCACCGAATGCTTCTCCATGAATTCACTCATATCGACGCGGATCAGGTGCTCGTCCGAATCGAACAGGAACTGCGCCAGTGCCTTGGTCAGTTCGGTCTTGCCCACGCCAGTGGGGCCGAGGAACAGGAATGAACCATACGGCTTGTTCGGGTCGCCCAGGCCGGAGCGTGAGCGGCGAATGGCATCCGACACCAGACGGATCGCTTCGTCCTGACCCACCACGCGCTGGTGCAGCGCATCTTCCATTTGCAGCAGCTTTTCACGCTCGCCCTGCATCATCTTGGCCACCGGAATACCGGTGGAGCGGCTGACCACCTCGGCGATTTCCTCAGCCCCTACCTGCGTGCGCAGCAGCCGTGGCTTGCTGTTGCTGCCGGCTTCGGAGGCTTCGGCAGCTTTGAGCTTGGCTTCGAGGTCGGGCAGCTTGCCGTATTGCAGCTCGCTGGCCTTGTCCCATTCGCCACGGCGCTGTGCGGCTTCCATGGCTTGCTTGACCTGTTCGATCTCCTCGCGGATGGCCTGGCTGCCCAGCACGACGGCTTTTTCGGCCTTCCAGATTTCTTCCAGATCGGCGTATTCCTTCTCCAGGGTGCCGATTTCGACCTCGATCAGGCCAAAGCGCTTTTTCGACGCTTCGTCCTTTTCGCGCTTGACCGCCTCGCGCTCAATCTTGAGCTGAATCAGCCGGCGTTCGAGCTTGTCCATCGCCTCCGGCTTGGAGTCGATTTCCATCTTGATCTTGGCTGCAGCTTCGTCGATCAGGTCGATGGCCTTGTCGGGCAAAAAGCGGTCGGTGATATAGCGGTGTGACAGCTCGGCTGCGGCGACGATGGCCGGGTCGGTGATTTCCACACCATGGTGGATTTCATACTTTTCCTGTAGGCCGCGCAGGATGGCGATGGTGTTTTCCACTGTTGGTTCGCCGACCAGCACCTTCTGGAAGCGGCGTTCCAGCGCCGCATCCTTTTCGATGTATTTGCGGTATTCGTCCAGCGTGGTGGCGCCAATACAGTGCAGCTCGCCGCGCGACAGCGCCGGCTTGAGCATATTACCTGCATCCATCGCACCCTCGGCCTTGCCAGCACCGACCATGGTGTGGATTTCGTCGATGAAGATGATGGTGTTGCCTTCATCCTTGGCGATATCGTTCAGCACCGCCTTCAGGCGTTCCTCGAACTCGCCACGATACTTGGCACCCGCCAACAGCGCGGCCAGATCCAGCGTGAGCAAACGCTTGTGCTTGAGCGATTCCGGCACTTCGCCGTTAACGATGCGCTGCGCCAGCCCTTCGACGATGGCAGTCTTGCCCACGCCAGGCTCGCCGATCAGCACCGGGTTGTTCTTGGTGCGGCGCTGCAGCACCTGGATGGCGCGGCGGATTTCATCATCGCGGCCGATCACCGGGTCGAGCTTGCCGGCACGGGCGCGCTCGGTCAGGTCGATGCTGTACTTGGCCAGTGCTTCGCGCTGTTGCTCTGCATTGGCGTCATTGACGGTATCGCTGCCACGCACGGCGTCGATGGCGGCGGTAATCGCGGCTTTGTTGCCGCCGTACTCCTTCAACAGCCGGCCGGCATCCGATTTGTCGTCGGCCAGTGCCAGCAGGAACAGATCGGTGGAAATGAACTGGTCGCCGCGCTGCATGGCAGCCTTGTCGGTCAGGTTGAGCAGCTTGGCCAGGTCCTTGCCAACGCTGATTTCACCATCGTTGCCAGCAACCTTGGGGGCATGTTCAATCTTCTGGCCCAGCGCGGTCTTGAGTCGGTCCACGTGGACGCCGGCACGTGCCAGCAGTGAGCCGCTGCCCGAATCGGCATCGTTGAGCAAGGCCAGCAGCAGGTGAGTGGGTTCGATAAAGCCGGCGTCGTTGGCAATGGCAAGACTTTGCGCATCGGCGAGCGCGGCCTGGAATTTGGTCGTGAGTTTGTCGAAACGCATGGTTCAACGCTCCATCTACGGTTGCATTGCTCTGTAGATAGGCGTGAACGGGGGCTTTTCAAGCCGGGAGTGCGATACGCTTGCGTTACATCAAACCTTGCCGTTGCGCTGCGCCGCTTCGGGCACCGTGCGGCTCACCACGCGGTTGCGGCCGTTACGTTTGGCTTCATAAAGGGCGTCGTCTGCGCGCTTGATGAAGTCGGCTACCGGCTCTGCCCCCAGCACCGTCACGCCAAAGCTGCAGCTCATGCGCAGGGCGGCCGGCCAGGTGGTGGTTTCGACGTGGGCGCGCATTTTTTCGGCCAGTGCGGCTGCGCCTTCCAGCGGCGTGTTCGGGAAAAACAGCACGAACTCTTCACCGCCCCAGCGCACCAGATAGTCGCCATTGCGGATATGGCTACCCAGCTCCAGCGCAAACTGCTTGAGCACTTCGTCGCCGGTGTCATGACCAAACTCGTCATTGACGCGCTTGAAGTGGTCGATATCGGCAAACACCACGGCCAGGGGCCGGCCCGAGCTGCGGGCCAGTTCGGACTCGCGGAACAGTTCTTCCAGTATGCCGGCGCGATTGCGTACGCCGGTCAGCGGGTCGCGCCGCGCCATGTCGCCGATCTTGCGGTTTTCCAGCTCCAGCGCGCTGGTGAGGGTTTCCAGCGCCCGTTCGCGGCGGCGGCTGTTCAGCAGCTTGCGCCGCAGTTGCCGCAAGTCCAGCAGCAGCGCGAACAGCGCAAACGACACCCAGAGTGCCACCAGCACCAGCGCGAGCGCTTCGCGGCTGATCCATTTGCCATGAAACTCGATGTAATCAATGTCGATCACATGCAGACCCGGCTCCTTGAAGCCCGAGGTGGATAGCTGGATCATCGGCACGTTGCGCATGTCGACCGCAATGTGTGCGAGCGGGATGTGATTGTTGGCGATCCACCAGCTGGCGACGCTGAAGCTCTTGAGCGGAATGGTGACCACTTCGCCCTCCAGCTTTGGGCTGAAGGCCACTTCGTTGATTTTCCAGCTCTCGTTGCGCTTGGGGTCGGCATAGGCCGGGTCAAAATTGCGTACGAACAGGCGCAGTTGGTGGCTACCCGGCCCCTGGTATTTGACCTTGACCGTCACGTGGTCGTAGTCGGAAAAGTCCAGTGCGTGTGCCGGGTCGGCCAGCTTGATACCCAGTTCGCAGAACGGCCATTCGTATTTGTCGGTGAGCTGGCATTCGATGCGGATGCGCTTGCCCTGGCGCAGCAGCCGCATCTTCGAGCTGCCGCCGTCGCTGCTGTCGTCGACGGCCTCCATCAGGTAAGTGCTGTGCGCGTCGATGTGCAGCGTGCTGTCCATGCCGTACTCGTGCCAGCCCAGCAGTGCCAGGGTCAGGGCGGTCATGATCAGTGCAAGGATGCGGAGCAGGTGGGGCATGAAGGTCTCGTGGCTTACAGGCTCACTATAGGCTGAAAGCTTACAAGGCGGTCTGCATTCCTGTGTGACGTTGGCAAATTCGCCACACTTGCTGCATGCAGGTGCGTTGTATTTCCCAGTCAATATAGTTCACTGCGGCTGCCCGTCATGCCGCGCCGATGGCCGCCTTGCGGCGATTGCGCCATCCATGTCATCTAGATCACTTTGAAGCGCCATTAAAACATCATGGTCTGGAAATGGCTGCTTGCTACCTTCGCGTTTGCATCAATTGATGCGAACGTTTAGATAACCTGGAGGTGGCGAAATGAAATCGTTGTTGTCCAAGGGGCTGCTGGCATTGCAACTGCTCGGCCTGAGCGTTGTGGCTGCGGCCGCGCCCAAGGTGCTGTTGATCGGTATCGATGGCGCACAGTACGAAAAAATGCAGGCGCTCAACCTGCCCAATCTCAACCGGCTGCAGGTCACGCGCTCGTACACTGGCGGTGTCAATGGCGCTGCGTCGCAGCAGGCCACAGTCAGCGGCCCGGGCTGGGCCACCATCCTGACCGGGGTGTGGACCAGCAAGCATCACGTGGTGTCCAACGATTCTGGCCTGGCTGATGCGCGTTATCCCAGCCTGTTCAAGCGCGTGCGCGATGCACGGCCGACGGCTTATATCGCCAGCGTGACGCACTGGGGCAGCATCAATCAGCAGTTCTTCGCCAACGATGTGGCCAGCAACAATTACAACGCCAATGGTCTGGCCGATCAGGCCGTGGCGGACAAGGTGGTGGCGCTGATCAATACCACGCCGGCCGATTTCATCTTTGCACATCTGGACGATGTGGACGAAGCCGGCCACAGCAGCGGCTTTGGCAGCGCCTACAACACGGCGTTGCGCGATGCCGATACTCGTATGGGCCAGATGCTGAGCGCCGTGCAGGCCCGCCAGGCACAAACCGGTGACGACTGGCTGGTGCTGGTGACCACCGACCATGGTCGTGAGCCGCTGCTGGGCTACAACCACGGCAACCAGACGCAATCGGAAAAGACCACCTTCATCGGCAGCAACAAGGTGATGAATACCGAGTTCACCCAGCGCGTCGTCAATGTCAGCAACCAGGACTTCGGTGGCCTGTACGGCTATGCGCCGCAAACCTGGATTGCGCCAACCGTGCTGCGCCACTTGGGTATCGAGCCGCAGGCTGCCTGGCAGCTGGATGGCGCCCCGCTGATCGGTGCCACAGCCGTGCGCAAGTTGCTGCCGGCGCAGGGCACGCAATACAACTTCACCTGGTATGCCGACGCAGCCGGCATGATCGACATCAGCCGCAATGGCCAGTGGCTGGCCAGTGTGCCGGCGCTGCAGCAGGGTTATCTGGACAGCGGTGCGCCCAAGGGCGTGGTGGATTACACGCTGACCCAGAACGGCACGCCGGTCTCGCTGCGGCAGAACCGGATCGAAATCCAGGCCACGCTGGATTGGGACAGCTCCCGTTCGTACTTCTTCCTGAACGATGGCAGCTATGTGCGCTACAACAATGTGCTGGACAAGGCCGAAAGCGGCTATCCGCAAGCGGTGACCGACAGCAACTGGCCGGGTCTGGCCAGCTATGCCGGCAAGCTGGTGGGTGGCTTCAGCAAGGATGCGTCGGTGGCGTATTTCTTCCTGTCTGATGGCACCTATATCCGCTATGACAAGACCAATGATCGTGTCGAGAGCGGCTACCCCAAGCCGGTCAACGACAGTACCTGGCCGGGCTTGGGCGCGTATGCAACGCAGATCGCCGCCACCCTGCGCTGGACGGGCGACAAGGTGCAATTCTTCCTGCGCGATGGTCGTTATATCCGCTACAGCCTGATTGCCGACAAGGCCGACAGCGGTTATCCCAAGGTGGTGAACGACAGCACCTGGCCGGGCGTGGGCGCGTATGCGACCAAAATCCGCGCCGCAGTGAAGTGGAGCGATGCCAAGGCCTATTTCTTCCTGAGCGATGGCACGTATATCCGCTACAACATCAGCAGCGACAAGGCCGATGCCGGTTATCCAAAGGTGGTCGATAGCAGCAGCTGGCCAGGTGTAGTGCCGTACTGATCTGGCACAGCCAAATGTAAAACGCCCCGCAAGGGGCGTTTTACATTGTGGCGTACCGGGCTGGATTAGGGCCTGTTAACACTTATTTCGCGCTTGCGCTGGGCCGCAAAGAGGTCAGCTACAAGGCACGCAACGCAGGCAATAACCGGTTATTGCCAAGGCGCGTAACGCCGTAGATGGCCTCTTTGCGGCCCAGCCCTGCGGGTTCGGGGTATTTCGGGCGGTTCGCTGCGTTGCAAACCGCTTGCGGTACCCGTACCGCGGCGCGTTCTGCGCCTTGCGCTCCATCCCGAACTACCCCGAACGCAAGCGTGAAATAAGTGTTAACAGGCCCTAATCCTGCGCGGCATGCCGCCAGTCCAGTTGATCATGCAGGCTGACCACGCTGCCAATGATAATCAGTGCCGGCGGCTTCACCGTATGTTGCTCGATCAGCGCGGGCAGGGTGGCCAGCGTACCGACGATGGTGCGCTGGTCCGGCCAGGTAGCGCGCTCGACGATGGCGACCGGCGTATCGGCAGCACGGCCATGCGCGATCAGTTGCTGGCAGATGGACGGTGCCTGCTTGACCCCCATGTAGACCACCACGGTTTCGGTCGGGTTGACGAGACGCGGCCAGTCCAGCTCGATTTCATCGGCGCGGCGATGGCCGGTGACAAAGGTGACCGACTGCGCGTGATCCCGATGCGTGAGCGGGATACCTGCATAGCACGACGCCCCAGCGGCCGAGGTAATGCCCGGCACCACCTCGAAGGGGATGCCGGCAGCCGCCAGCTCGGCAATCTCTTCGCCGCCCCGGCCGAAAATGAACGGGTCGCCACCCTTGAGGCGCAGTACGCGCTTGCCCTGTTGTGCCAGCCGCACCAGCAATTGGTTGATTTCTTCTTGCGGCAGCGCGTGGTTGTTGGCTTTCTTGCCGACGTAAATACGCTCGGCATCGCGGCGCACCAGCTCGAGGATTTGCGGTGACACCAGGTTGTCGTACAGCACCACATCGCTTTTCTGCATCAGGTGCAGTGCGCGGAAGGTCAGCAGGTCCGGGTTGCCGGGGCCGGCGCCAACCAGATAGACCGCGCCTGCATTGCGGGCACCAGCTTCGAGCTGGGCCAGCAAGCGCGCCTGCGCGCCATCGATATCACCGCCCATGGCTTGTTCGGCGGCCGGGCTGTCGAGCGCATCTTCCCAGAAGCGCCGCCGCTCGGTTTCACTGGCAAGGCGCTGCTTGACTGCATCACGCAGTTTGCCGGCCAGCGCCGCCAGCAGGCCGTAGCCATGCGGCAGCCAGGTTTCCAGCCTGGCCTTGACCATGCGGGCTAGCACCGGCGCGTTGCCCCCGCTTGATACCGCCACTACCAGTGGCGAGCGGTCGACAATGGCCGGCACGATGAAGCGGCAATGTCCGGGGTCATCGACGGCATTGACGAGGATGCCGCGAGCTTCGCAATCGGTATAAACGGTTGCGTTGATCGCAGCATCGTCGGTGGCGGCGATGACCAGCCGCTGGCCGTCGAGCAATGTTGCAGCATAGTGCCCTGCCTTGTGTTGCAACTGCCCGGCATCGCGCAACGCGGCCAGCTCGGCGGTCAGTTCGGGGGCCGCAATGGTGAGCGCCGCGCCAGCTTGCAGCAACAGCCGTGCCTTGCGCGTGGCCACATCGCCACCGCCGACGATCAGGCAGCGCTGTTGGTGCAGTTTGAGGAAAAGCGGCAGGTAGTCCATGGGCGAGGCAGCAACGGGCTAAACGAACATTGTAAGAGAGGCCGCCGCTTCTGTCGCTGCACGCGGCGAGGGCGGCGGGGTGCGCGTGTTTCAGCCCAGCAGGAAATCGCCGCTGGTTTCGTCGCAAACGCGGTTGCGGCCCTGTTTCTTGGCGCGGTAAAGCAGCGCATCGGCGCGGGCCAGCACGCCGCGCGGGCCTTCGTCGCCGTGCGCGGTAGCGCAACCGATGCTGGTGGTGACTGCCAGCCCGTTGGCAATGTCGCGCCAGGGTTGGGCCGCCACGCGGCGGCGCACGCGTTCGGCAATGGCGTGTGCCGCAGCCAGATCCAGCCCCGGCAGCAGCAGACAGAATTCTTCTCCACCGTAGCGGGCGATGGTTTCGCCATTGCGGCAGTTATCGCGCAGCAACTGGCCAATGGCGGCCAGCACTGCATCGCCTACCGCATGGCCATAGCTGTCGTTGATGGCCTTGAAGTGGTCGATGTCCAGCATCAACATCGAAAAGCCCAATCCGCTGTGCAGGGCCAGTTGGTCAAGCTGGTTTTCCAGCGCGCGCCGGTTGGCCACGCCGGTGAGGGCATCGGTTTCCACCTCTCGGCTCAAGGTCGACAAGACCGCCTGATGCTGCAGCAAGCGTGCCTGCAAGGCCAGATTTTCCTGATCGCTTTGCCGCAGCCGCAGCCGCGTCTCCAGCCGCTTGGCCTGGCGCAACGTGGGGCCCAGCAGTTGGGTTTCCTGCATGCTGGCGAGGTTGCGCTCCACCGTAGCGTGATAGCGGCGGTGGCTGGCCAGCGCCTGCGCATATTGCGCCTGCTGCTTGTGGTGGCGGTAGAGTGCCAGCTCGGCCGCTTCAATCAGCGCGCCCGATTGCAGCTCGTGCGCCAGTTTGTGTGCCAGTTGCAACTGCTGCAGGCAGGCTCCGGGCAGCTGTTGCGCGGCATCGAGCTCGGCCTGGATCAGCGCTGCGTGGAATTCGCTCCAGTGGTGACGGTTGTCGCGAATCGCCATGCGCGCCTCGCTCAACGCCTGCTGGGCGGCGTCGAATTCACCCAGCCTTGTCAGCGCCGTGGCCATGTAAAGCTGGCACTCTGCGGTCAGTTGCGGGTGGTTAAAACGCACCAGGCTGCGTTTGCCCAGCTGCAGGCAGGCCAGCGCGTCGTCCGCCTGGCCCAAGTGCAGATAATCATTGGCGATGCAGATGTAGATGGCCGTCAGCGGCTCGCTGGCCTGCAGGGCCAGCGCGTAGTCGAGCGAGCGCAAATGGTTGTGCAATGCGTTGCGGTAGTCCCGCGCGCCGAAGTAGACCTTGCCGATACCCAGGTGGGCGCGCACCAGCATGGCGTCGTCGCCGCTGTCGAGCGCGGTTTCAAGGCAGCTGATCCAGCGCCGCATCGCGGCGTTCAGGTGGCCCAGCAGCAGGTGATGGCTGCCTGCCTCATCCAGCGCACGCAGCAGTATTGCATGCAGGCGCAGCCGCTTGGCACGCGCGATCAGCTTTTCCAGCTCTGCCAGCGATTCGCTGATCAGGCCTTGCTGGCCGAGCTGGATGGCGGCATCCAGCAGTGCCTGCAGGGCGGCCAGCGTATCGCCCGCTTCGCCGGCATTGCGTGCGCTGTCCAGGGCCGCGCGGCGGCGCTCTGCAAGGCGCTCCTGCGCGTAGGCGATGTGCGGCAGCTCGGCTGTCATGCCGCCTCCAGCGTGGCCAGCAGGGTGCGGCGCAGTTGTTGGGTGGCGGTCTCGCCGTCGAGTTGCAGGCTGTCGGCCATGATCAGCCGCACGGTGATGTCCTCGTCCGACCAGCGTCGGGCGGCTTGTTCCAGCCGCAGCCTGACTTTGGGCCACAGCGTGGTCGTTGCTGCGTCGGCAAGCAGAACCAATACCGACCCGCCGATACGCAGGCCGTGGGCCTGCGGGCAGGCGGTGCGCAGCGTATCGGCCAGCACGGCCAGTAACTGATTGCCGGCCTGCACGGAGCGGCGCAGGCTGATTTCACGCAGGTTGTCGACGACCACGGCCAGCACTGCCGCGTGCTTTGCGGTTTGCGGCAATGCGGCCGGCAGATCGATGTCCAGCCAGTCGAAGCCGGTGCAGGCATCCTTGCCGGGGCGGGTGGGCGCACGGGCGCGCTCGTGCTGCAGTTTGTGCAGACGCAGCTCCATGTCCACGCGGCGGGCCAGATTGGCATCAAGAATGCGCATGCGCTCATTGCTGTCGCGTAGCAGGCGCATGCGCGCCGTGTGGTATAGCTCATGCGCGGCCAGTGCGGCGGGGGCATCGCCCAGCGCTTCGTGCGCTTCGCACAGCACCAGGTAGAGCCGTTGCAGCAGATAGCCATTGTCGAAATGGGCAGCCAGGCCGATGGCCTCGTTGAGTGGCGTGATGGCGCTTTGCGCCTGACCACGGGCCAGTTGCAGGCGCGCGGTCAGCTCTCCAACCCGGGCGTGGCCCCACAGCAGGCCGCCTTGCCGGCAGATGTCGGCGGCCTGTGCCAGCGAGTCGTCCGCCAGCGCGTGCTGCTTGTCGGCAATCTGGCAGGCGGCCAGATAGAGGTAATAGTCGCTGCGGCTGGACGGGCTCCAGTTCGGGTGCGCCGCGATCAGCGGCCACAGGCGTTTGAGTATGCGCCGCGCCTGGTCTATCCAGCCCAGCTGCGTGAGCGCGGATAGCAGGTAAAGACCGGTTTTGCAGATGTAGCCGTCGTCGCCTGTTTCTTCGCTCAGGTCGTAGGCATAACGGAAAGCCAGCTCGGCACGGTTGGCGGCATCTTCGATCAGGAAGAGATTGCCTATGCCCAGATAGCTTTCACAAATTGCAGGGAAAATATGGTGTTCGCTGGCGATGGCAAGGCCGCTCAGCCATGATTGCAAGGCTCTGGTCAGTTTTCCTTGCGCCAGCAGCGCGGTGGCGATCTGCTGCCAGGCACGCGCGGTCTGGGCCGGATCGGGCCGTGTCGCCAGCAGGCGCAATGCACTGCGCGAGCGGCGCAGCGATTGCTCGAACTGGTTGATCTCCCAATGGCTACGTGCCTCGTCCAGCAAGGCTTTTGCTTCGGTAGCCTCGTCGCCGGACTGTTGCGCGGCCAGCCGCTCCCGACGCGCCTGTGCCAACGCCATGCGGGCGTTTTTGCGGTAGGCATTGTCATTGGCTTGCGCAACCAGCAGCGCGGCTTCCCAGGTGCTCACCTTGTAAGTTTTTTGCTTTCTAGCAGGTTGGTCAGGGTTCTCATGATAACGCCGGTAGGCTGCTAGCGCGAATAAAAAACGGCTGCGCAAGGCAGCCGTTTCCGTGGTGGCAAGCGGGGTTTACTCGTTGACGCAATCAACGTAGTAACGTGTTTCGCCTGCGCTCTTTTCCGCTACCAGACCATGAATATAGGTCTCAAAGCCCGGGAAGCTGCGGTTGAATTCGCGCGCAAACTTCAGATAGTCGACGATGGTCTTGTTGAACACTTCGCCCGGCACCAGCAGCGGAATGCCCGGCGGGTAGGGGGTCAGCATCACGGCGGTGACGCGGCCTTCCAGCTCGTCCAGCGGCACACGTTCGATCTCGCGGTGCGCCATCTTGGCAAATGCCTTGGCCGGCTTCATGGCCGGCACCAGATCGGACAGATACATTTCCGTGGTCAAGCGTGCCACGTTGTTGCGCTTGTAGATGTCGTGGATCTGCCGACACAGGTCCGCGAGGCCGATACGCTCGTACTGCGGGAATTGCGCCACGAATTCCGGCAGCACGCGCCACAGCGGCGCGTTCTTGTCGTAATCATCCTTGAACTGCTGCAAGGCAGTCAGCATGGTGTTCCAGCGGCCCTTGGTGATGCCGATGGTGAACATGATGAAGAACGAATACAGACCTGTTTTCTCGATCACCACGCCGTGTTCGGCCAGATACTTGGACACGATGGCAGCCGGAATGCCGCTTTCATCGAATTCGCCGTGTACGTTCAGCCCCGGGGTGAGGATGGTGGCCTTGATCGGGTCGAGCAGGTTGAAGCCTTCGGCAATGTCGCCAAAGCCGTGCCAGTTTTCACCGGCCTTGAGCATCCATGCGTCGCGGTGATCCAGACCTTCATCGGTCAGGTCATCCGGGCCCCACACCTTGAACCACCAGTCTTGGCCGTATTCCTCGTCCACCTTGCGCATGGCGCGGCGGAAATCCAGCGCTTCGGTCAGTGATTCTTCCACCAGCGCGGTGCCGCCCGGGGCCTCCATCATCGCCGCAGCCACGTCGCAGCTGGCGATGATCGCGTACTGCGGGCTGGTCGAGGTGTGCATCAGATAGGCTTCGTTGAAGATGTCGCGGTCGAGCTTGTTGTCCTCGGCATCCTGCACCAGGATTTGCGAGGCTTGGCTCAGACCGGCCAGCAGCTTGTGCGTGGACTGGGTGGAGAACACCATCGAGTCCTTGCAGCGCGGGCGGCCTTCGCCAATGGCGTGGTAATCGCCGTAGAAATCGTGGAAGGCAGCGTGTGGCAGCCAGGCTTCGTCAAAGTGCAGCGTTTCAATCTTGCCATCCAGCAGGCCCTTGATCTCCTCGACGTTGTACATGATGCCGTCGTAAGTCGATTGGGTGATGGTGAGCACGCGCGGCTTCACATCCGGGTTGGCTTCCAGCTTTTCGCGGCAGAAGGGGTTGGCCAGCATCTTTTTGCGTATGCTTTCCGGCTCGAATTCGCTGCGCGGAATCGGGCCGATGATGCCGTAGTGGTTGCGTGTGGGCGACAGGAAAATCGGCACCGCGCCGGTCATCATGATCGCGTGCAGGATGGATTTGTGGCAGTTGCGGTCCACCACAACGATATCGCCCGGCGCCACGGTCGAGTTCCAGACGATCTTGTTCGAGGTTGACGTACCGTTGGTGACGAAGAACAGGTGATCGGCATTGAAAATGCGTGCCGCATTGCGCTCCGACGCCGCGACCGGGCCGGTGTGGTCAAGCAACTGGCCCAGTTCGTCCACCGAGTTGCACACGTCGGCGCGCAACATGTTCTCGCCAAAGAACTGGTGGAACATCTGGCCTACCGGCGACTTCAGGAAGGCGACGCCACCCGAGTGACCCGGGCAGTGCCACGAGTACGAGCCATCTTGCGCGTAGTGCGTGAGCGCGCGGAAGAAGGGCGGGGCAAGGGTATCGAGATAGCTCTTGGATTCGCGAATGATATGGCGCGCCACGAATTCCGGCGTGTCTTCGTGCATGTGGATGAAACCATGCAGCTCGCGCAGGATGTCGTTGGGGATATGACGCGCGGTGCGTGTTTCGCCATACAGATAAATCGGGATATCCGGGTTGCGGCGGCGGATTTCAGCCACGAAGGTGCGCAGGCTGGTCAGCGCGTCTTTAGTTTCTTCCGGCGTACCGCCGCCGAATTCCTCATCGTCGATGGACAGGATGAAACCGGCCGCCCGGCTTTGCTGCTGGGCGAACGAGGTCAGATCGCCATAGCTCGTATAACCGATGACATCCATGCCCTCGGCCTCGATGGCCGCTGCCAGTTCACGGATACCCGAGCCGCTGGTGTTCTCGGAACGAAAATCCTCGTCGATGATGACGATGGGGAAGTAGAAACGCATGAGCGTGGTCCTTTCCAGAAAAGATGAAGGAAAGGGAGCGCGGTACCTCTGGCAGCGCGTCGCCACGCTGTTACCGGCCTTGGACGTCCCGGAAAAGCGCGTAGTTTATACGCTTTACGCTGCAAGACAATTAAAAACCCGCCCATGCGGCAAGGTCATGGGGAAATCAGTGTATTCAACGAAACGCTTTGCGTTGCGCTGCTATCCTGGCCGGCCCAAGTCGTTGTAATGGTCACTTGTTTCACGATATTGCTTGTGGGGGTCCCGGTCGGGGCAGGGCACGTCAGCGTGGTGGCATCGCAGGTAGCAACTGCGCAGCTGAAACTATACGTTGCGACCGTTCCGGTAGCAGAACTGCTGACACAATTGGTGCCCCCGGCACTGATGTTGTTGAACGCCATGTTGCGAATAATGTCGAGCTTGGCTTGCGCCTGCTCGGTTGCTTCGGCCCGTTGACGACTGATGGAGCCCGCAATCGTAATCTGGCTTTGCAGCTTGGAGAGCGCGAGCAGCCCGAACGACACAACCAGCAGTGTCACCATGACCTCAATCATGGTAACGCCGGCTTGATGCTGAAATCTCTTGTATGCGTTCATCATCAGTTGGTCAATACAGCGTTGAGGTAGTCACGGATGCCTGTAATGGCTGGGGTGCTGATGGTCGGTGTAGCGCTGCCATTATTGGCATGGCGAATTTTATAAGCATTTACACTTGGATTGACGTTCAAGGTGCCATAAATTTCCATATTGCCTTCAACAGCAAATACACCAGCCGTAGCAATGGTTGGCCCACCGGTACCATCCGTATTGCCCAGCGTGAAATTGCCGCTCACATAAATAAATGTATCTGCCAGACGGGAGCTGTCCGAGGTGCCGCCGGTGATTTGCAGGTTGCCGTCTACTATCAGCGATTTATTGCTGTATGTATTGGTCAATGCAGCAAAGTCGGATGCGCTGTACGTCCCACCGCTGATAATGACCGTGTTGCCGTCGCTCGAGACTCGCGGATTGCCGCCTCCGCTGAAAGTCGACGAAACATAGCTGGATTTGCCCTGGCCAAAGTAGGTCGAAAAGAATGCGTCTTGCGTCTTGGTGCCTGCAACGCTGGCTGGGCCACTGTTGGTATAGGTGCCGCCGACTGGTGTATAGCCATAACGATAGCCGGCATTGGTGCCGGTGGCAGCCTGTTGCGCGGTAACCTGGGTCCAGTTCATTTTGAAGGGCCACCAACTCTGCACATCGCCCTTCGATATGGTATCACCGACCGAAATCCCCTTGCTTTGATCTGCAGAAAAAGCAGGGTCGTAAGCGGCGATGTCATTTTGTGCCAACTGCGTGATATCAATATTGACGCTGCTGTCGTAGTAGCGCAGGTTGCCGTTGATGGCAAAGAAGCTGCCTGAGCCAGAGCCCCCGCCGCCTGGCGTCACGTCATAGGAAATATCGGCAATCGAATACGCCGTTTCGGCTCCATTGTCTGCTCGGCCAATTGAAACAATGCGAATTTTGGACGACCATTTGCCGCTGGACAGGGTTGGGCCAGTGATTTGCGCAGTGCCTACCATATAGGATTGACCGCTGATGGTGCCGCAAATGGCCGGGGTCTTGCTGGTGCCAGAACCGCTTAGCGCACAACTATTGCTCATTGCCCCGGCAGGAAACGTTGCGGGCACACCTACCAGGGTCGGATCGATGTCAGTCACGCTGCCAGCAGTCACGCTCGCATTGTAGCTGCTCTTGACGCCGTAATTGTTGGCTTGATCCATCCAGGCCAGATTGTTGAAGGTGTTGCTGGCTGCGTTGACCTTGAAGTTGGCAATAAAAGTCTGCAAACCGGCATCTGCTGCCATTTTTGCTTGCGAGTTATAGGTGATGTTGTTATTGGTCTGTTGTTCGAGGAATGCCGAATGATTCGATGCGAACATACCCAAAGAGAGCACGAACAACAACATGACACTGGTTGTGAGTGTTGCTGCACCTTGTTGGGTGCGCATGATTTTCTTAAAAGGGAACATAGGGCGAGCTCACAATAAAACTGGCGGTGCGGCTGATTTGTGTATCTTTAGTCGACGTGCCGGTCATGGTGATGGACAAAAAGGGTTGTTTGTAATCCACGCTATTCAGACGTGTAATTGACCAGCTGACATTCATGTTGTCGCGAGCCGGGTCGATCAAGGTGCTCCAGTTTGCACACGCCGGGCCACTGCCTCCTGGTGTTGCGCAGGCGTTGCACAAGTTAGCTTTGTTGGTGTCCCAGTCATATTTGGTGGCGTTGCAGCCCGCAACTGCGTCATTGCGGGACAACATCAAGAGCCGGCCGCTGGACATTTTGAAACCAGACAAATGAACAGTGCATCCTTGGGCATCTGTTCGATATGGGTAAGCAACGCATTCGGAGCCAGCAGTTAAATCTACATTGCTTGCAAATGTATCCAGCGAGTTCAACGTTACTCCTGCGCGACGTCCATCCTGTTGCAGCAATTGAGCAATCGTCGATATGTCCCGGTTCAGTTGCCCGCCGCGCTGCGTGCTTAGCAAAGAGCGATAGGAGCTGAGAAAAAATGAGGAAATGGCCAGCACGACCAAGCTGCCCACGGCAAGCGCGACCAGCAGTTCAATCAGGGTAAAGCCGCGTGCGCGGGTGGTATTGCGCATCAGCATGCAGACACTCCAGAAATGGACGTACTACCGGAAGGGACGCACAGCGAAGCGCGGCCAAGCGGTGATACGGATAGCCGTACGGTGTAATTGGTAGAAAGCAGATCCACGCTGAGTGTGTTGGTGACGCTGGAATCGCTAGCTGTCCACACGCCCCGCGTTGGGTCAATAAAGCTGTTGTTGAGCAGCGTACTGGCGTTGCTGAATGAAACGGCGCGCAATTGATCACTGTTTACTGATGAAACCACTGCTGTTGCAGTTGGCACCGCAGTGCCGCTGCATGCTGTCAGCGCACTGCTGCTCCGATAAGCCCAAATACCCCACTGCGTGCCATTGGGGGCAATATAACGTATGCAGACGCGCGTATTCTGCGCAATGGCATCACTGCGTGCATTGGCAAAAGTCGTGGCGAGTTTGTTTCCTGTACTGACCAATCGCCAGCGCTCGATCATCTTTGAAAAAGAGGGCAGCGCAATAACTGCCAAAATACCAACAACCGACAAAACGACAAGCAGCTCGATCAGGGTAAAGGCGGTCTGCTTTTTAAGCGGGTTTGAAAAAGTCATGTTTCTCATTACCGTGCCCAACAAGCGCTGGAGCTGCTTGCTACCGGGATCTGATAGACCTGGGAATTCAAGATGCCCAGACTGAGCGTGGTGCAACCCGTATCTTTTTGTTGCGATTTGCTGGATACGGCAGTTGCAGTGACGCAATATGCATTGCCGCTGGCGCTGCCACTGCATGTGCTGCCATCAAAGCCTGAAACGGCAATCGTGTAGTAGCCACTGTCAGACGTTCCTGCAATTGAATTGTCAGCGCTGCTGAGTGAACTGAGGGTGGCGTAGCTGGTATTGTTGGCCCTGTATTTGGCCTGCGCTTGTTGAACGCGCGTCAGCATTGTGACGGCATCGGCACGGCGTCCTTTGCGGACATAGTTGCTATAGCTTGGAATTGCTACCAGCGCCAAAATTGCAACGATGACCCCCGCAATCAGTAGCTCGATCAGGGTAAAGCCGGCTGTTTTGGAAATGGATTGGCGGGATGTCGGCAACATGTTGTTCTATTCCTTGGACGCCTGCATGGTAAGGTTGGCCTGTTTGCCGTGGCAATACCAATTGCTGCTTGATTGAAGAGCGGTCAACTGAGCCGACAGCCGGTAGTTGCATGTTGCGTACAACTCAGTTCTCAAGTCTTCCGTGCGCTGCACGGCTGACCCTGTCTTGTACGGCGAGCCACGCTGCTTGGGCTGGTGTGGCTTCCAGCAAGAGCGTATCAAACCCTTGTGTATCGAATTCGCGCAGCGTGGCATACAGCGTTCGGGCGTAGCCTACCGGGTCGCCGGGGAGTTGATGGTGGGGCTGAGCGGGCAGGGCGTCAGACCAGTTTTGATGGTGGAGTAATACCACTTTCTCGCCAGCTTGTTCGCGGCTGGCTGCTTCGGCGAGCAGTTGTTCAAAGCTGCCGGTAATCAGCCGTGTGCGGGGTGCGTAGTGGCTATCCAGCAGGCCCGAGGTGCGGATGCCCGCGGATTTGGCCTTGGTGTGGTGTTCCAGTTCTTGCCCCAGAACAGCTTCGATGGCCTCGCGCGGCACGCCGCCTGGGCGCAGCAGTTTGGGGCGCTCGCCGATCAGGCTGACGATGGTGGATTCAACGCCGACCAGACAGGGGCCGCCATCAAGGACGAGCCTCAGGCGTGCGCCAAATTCATCTGCAACGTGTTGTGCCGTGGTGGGGCTCACATGCCCAAACTGGTTGGCAGATGGGGCGGCCAGCCCGCCGCCAAATCGCTGCAGCAATTCCTGAGTGACCGGATGCGACGGTGCGCGCAGGCCTACCGTGTCTTGCCCGCCGGTAACGGCATCAGGCACATGGGGCTGGCGTGGCAGGATGAGGGTGAGCGGGCCGGGCCAGAAAGCCTCGGCCAGTTGCCACGCTGCAGCGGGGATATCCTTTGCCCAGTCCTGCAGTTGTGCGGCACCAGCAATGTGGATAATGACCGGGTGATCCGCCGGGCGGCCCTTGAGCGCGAATATTCTGGCTACTGCAGCCGGGTTGGCAGCATCGGCAGCAAGGCCGTAAACGGTTTCGGTGGGGATGCCGACGAGCTCGCCGGCGCGCAGCAGGTCGAGGGCTTGTTCGATGGGCGAGGACATGACAGAAAAATACTGCTATCAAAACAGCAGTATAGCGGTAACAAATTCATGCGGGAATGACATTCTTACACCCGCTTGGCGTGATATTGCCAACAGTCTGCGGCTGCGGCGTGTGCGACGGCGTGGGGCTGGGGGATCGGCCAGGTCCGATGCGTGTGGCCTGACCGATCAATGCGTGGCTCAGAAGCGTTCCGGCAGCTTCTGCAGAATGATGATCTGCTTGTTTTCCAGTTTGACGTAGCCGCCAAACACCAGCTCCTTGAGGATGCGGGCGATCATTTCGCGCGAGGAGCCCACGCGGTCGGCAATGGCCTGCTGGGTGAGTGGCTCGGCGATGATCCAGTGGTCTTCGTGCTCGCTGCAGATGCTTTCGAACAGGGCGCGCACGCGGCCGTAAACGTCGAGCAGGGCCAGGTTTTTCACGGTCAGCGACAGTTTGCGTACCATGCGCGCCAGGTTGAGGATGACCTTGTCCTTGAGAGCAGGGTAGGCATCCAGCGCAGTGCGGAAATCCGCCTTGTTGAACATCAGGAAGGTGGAGTCGTCATCCACCTGTACCGACCAGCCGCGCGGCTCGTCGTCGAGCAGCGACAGCTCGCCGAATACGTCTCCGGGTTCGCCGATCAGGAAAACGAACTCCTTGCCCTGGTTGTCACTGGCAAACGAGCGGGTGCGTCCTTCCAGCAGCAGGTACATGGCTTCGCCCGGATCGCTTTCGCGGAACAGGAAGGCGCCCTTGGGCAGTTGGCGGCGAATGGCCGCCTCCATCACGACATCAAGGTCATCGGGCGAAAAACCTTCAAAAACCGGTAACCCGGCCAGGAATGCCTTGGTGGCTTGTGCATCCATACAGCGTGCGTCCTTTGTGAAGTATCATTCCGTTTTGGCGTGTGCCGGCGCAGAGGCATGATCTTTTTCTGCCGTGTCGCCGCCTTCGCCTTCTTCTGTCGGTGCGGCAATGTTCGCCGCTGCCTTGGGTATCGCGCTTGTGGCCGGCAAATCGGGTGGTGGTGGCACCACATCGAGCTTCTTGGCCAGCATGTATTCGTTCATTTCCTTCCAGCCGGCAAAGATGTCGGCTTTGGCAATGCGCGGGTTGCGCCGGTAGCAATCCTCAAGCGCACGGCCACTGTGCCGGCAGGCGGCGCCAATGGCCTTGCCATTGGCCTTTTGCTTGTTGAGCACCTCCATGACCTGATCGCAACCGGTCAAGCCGCTGATGGAGATCAGCAGCAGGCAGGGAATGAGCAGCGTGCGGATAGGCTTCATGGCCTTGGTGCCAATGTAAATAGTCGATGTTTCGATTGTAAGTGAAAAAACAGCCCGCCGCAGGCATGCGGGCCATGAGTGAGATGGATATCAGGCTTGCTGTATGCCTGCCAGCAGCCAGCGCGGGTCTTCTGCGCGCGGTTTGATGAAGTGCCAGTATTCCTCGAACGGTGTTGCCGGCGTATTGAGCGATTCGCTCACGCGGCCGAAAAAGCGCGCGCTGGCAAACAGCTTGCCATCGTCGTAGCCAGTATCGGTCAGCTCGACATCCAGCTGCGGGAACTCGGCCAGATCGCGGTTGGCAGCAATATCGCCCTGCAGCTCGGCAAACAGTTCAGGTGTCAGGTATTTGCGCAGCTCCTCCAGTTGCTCTGGGCTGTTCATGGCCTGCATGTGCAGGAAGCTGGCGCGGGCCTGGCGCAAGAAGGCGGCTGTCTCTGTACCATCAGCCAGGCGTGCCGGGGCCGCTGGCAACGCGCCACCAGACTGCGTGGTGTTGCCCATGCGGTAAACACGATCGGGCGACGAGGGTGCTTGCTGCCAGTTGCCGGCGTTGCTTGCCATGCCTTGCAGGCGAGGTTGGAACTGCTGGCGGCGTTTGAACCACATGAAACCGGCCAGCAACAGGCCACCGATCAGCAGCCAGCTCAGCCAGTTGCTGCTGGATGAGGCCGGCGTAGCCGGTGCAGCTGCTGCATTGTTGAGTGGCACATCTTCACGGCCTGCTGGCGTTTGTTGTGGGGCTGTATTGACTTGCTGATTCGGCGCAGCTTGCTCATTGGCGGCCTTGCCCATCATGTAACCGGCCACACCGCCCACGGCAGCGCCAGCGGCGGCACCGGCCAGTATCTTGCCGGTGTTGCTGCGCTGTGGTTGCTGCGGTGCCCCGTATTGCTGTGGCGTGTTGGCTTGTTGCGAGTAGTGCGGGGCAGCCTGTTGCGGGGCGGGCGCGGCGCGTGTCATTACGCGCTTGCTGCCGGCAGAGCGGCCACCGCCCAGGCGGCCCGCTTCGGCAAGGAGCGGGCTCAGGGCAACGGCGGTGGCGACAAATGCAATCATCAAACGACTGCGCGTATGGGCCGGACGAACGGACATGCGGGGACTTCCTCTTGCGTAGATGCTCCACGCATTAGGAGGGCGTCTGCCGCAGAAGTTCCGGAGCGCGCGTGCTATTTATTCGCGTGAGCCGCGCTCTATCGTCACCCCGACCCGGCCGACCTCGTGGAGAATGCCCAGCTTGGTGACCGAAACCTTGACCCAGGGCGCACCGAAACCGTCCAGGACAATGTGCGCGATATGCTCGGCCAAAGCCTCCAGCAGCTGGAAGTGCTGCTCGGCCATGCTGGCGCGCAGTGTGGAGACCACCTTGTCGTAGTCGATGGTGTCGGTCAGGTTGTCCGAAGTCGCTGCACGGCTGGATGGCAGGCCGATTTCCAGGTCCAGTTCAACAACTTGCGGTGCCAGGCGTTCCCAGTCATACCAGCCGATCAGCGTTTTGGCGCGCACGCCGTGGAGATAGATGTAGTCCATGTTTGATGTTCACCCGCATACCGTCGCGGGCGCTTTGCCTTAAAATGCACGGCTGATCATTTTACGGGATACACCCATGCAGTTCACGAGTGCTGACGTAGTGGTTTTCATCGGGGCGTACCTGCTGGGCTCGTTGTCGTTTGCCGTGATCGTCTCGAAACTGATGGGGCTGGACGATCCGCGCAGTTATGGTTCCGGCAATCCGGGAGCCACCAATGTGCTGCGCAGCGGCAACCGCAAGGCTGCGGCATTGACGCTGGCCGGCGATGCTCTCAAGGGCTGGCTGGCCGTGTTTCTGGCCAGGCAGGCCGCAGCGGCGTTCGCGCTGGATGCCACCGCCATTGCCGGTGCTGCGCTGGCGGTGACGCTGGGCCACATGTGGCCGGTGTTCTTTCGTTTCAAAGGTGGCAAGGGCGTGGCAACGGCTGCCGGCATCCTGTTGGCACTGGATTGGCGCCTGGGGTTGGCGCTGTTGGCGATCTGGCTGATTCTTGCCAAGGGCTTCAAGATATCGTCGCTGGCGGCCTTGCTGGCTGCGCTGGCTGCGCCGGTGCTGACCTGGTATTTGTTGCCGCAATCGGTCTATCTGTATGCGGTGTGCGTTATCGCGGTTTTGTTGATTGCGCGCCATCATCAGAACATACGCGGCTTGCTGGCTGGCAAGGAAGGCAAGATCGGCGACAAGGCATGATGGCCTTGCCAGCGAGCCCGGGCTGAGCACCACGCTTGGTAGGGCCTGTTAACACTTATTTCGCGCTTGCGCTGGGCCGCAAAGAGGTCAGCTACAAGGCACGCAACGCAGGCAATAACCGGTTATTGCCAAGGCGCGTAACGCCGTAGATGACCTCTTTTCGGCCCAGCCCGCGGGTTCGGGGTATTTCGGGCGGTTCGCTGCGTTGCAAACCGCTTGCGGTACCCGTACCGCGGCGCGTTCTGCGCCTTGCGCTCCATCCCGAACTGCCCCGAACGCAAGCGTGAAATAAGTGTTAACAGGCCCTGGCCTCGTGCTGGCAGGCCGTTGCGGCGAGCCTGCCCTTGCTGTCGCGCCGGTATTTGACGCTGATCTCGGCAGGGGCCGGTAATCGGGTTTGCCCACCAAGCCTTGCAGGGTGTTCCGACCGCGGGCAGCACCATGCGTGGCGGCAATGTTTCCTCTGGCCGGGCCAGACCGGGGCGACGAGTTTACGGTTGGGTGGAGGGGCGCCTCGTTCGTGCCTTGTACGGTGGCGAGGCATAATGAAAAACCGGGCTTGCGCCCGGTTCTTCATGTCATGCAGGTAATGGCTGCCGATTAGAAATCGGTGCGGATACCGGCGGACAGTTGGGTAGCGTTCTGGCCTGCAGCAACGCTCAGCGAACCGGAGTTGTTCGAGAAGGTTGCGCTCGAGCCCTTGGCTGCCTTGTTGTTCAGGTACACGAGGTACGAGTACAGACGGGTTTGCTTGGTGACCTGGTAGACCACGCCCAGCGAAGCTTGTTGGCCGTCGTTGCCGCTTACACCCAGGTAATCCTTGGTCCAGGCGTAAACACCTTGCACTTGCAGCTTCGGGTTGAAGCTGTAGTTACCGGCGATGGCGAAGTTGTTCCAGCTGTTGGTGACTGCCGGCTGCTTGTCTTCGATGTGTTCCCAGCCAAAGCCGATCTGCGCACCGTCAAACTTGTAGCCCAGAGCTGCCTCGAAACCGTTTACCGAAGCGCCTTCCGTGAAGTTGCTGGTAGTCGTGGTGGTCGAAGTTACCGGTGTAGTCGGGTTGAAGGTAGTGGTCTTGGTTGTAGTGCCAGTTGCATCACTGATGCCAGTCACTTGGCTGAACTTGCGCTTTTCAGCGTGTTGCCAGGTCACGCCAGCAACCAGGCCGCCATTGGTGTACAGACCGCTCAGGCCATAAACGCCAGCGCCTTGACCGAAGCCGGCAGCACCGTCAGCACCGTAGGTACCACGAACCTGGAAACCGCTCCACACCGGGCTGTCATAGCTCAGCGAGTTGTCTACGCGGCTGGCCAGTTGGGCAAACACTGCGCCCTTGCCCTTGAAGTCGCCATCATCAGAGAAGTTGTCGAAGATCGAGCTCAGGTTGCTCGAAGTCAGCAGGGTCTTGTAGGCGTTGTCATACTTGCCGGTGCGGATAGTACCGTAGTCAGCGCTTTGCAGGCCGATGAAGGTATTGCGAGTACCCCAGCCGGTGTTGGTGCCGCCGTCGCCGCCTTCCAGCTTGTTGCCGGCTGCGTTCTTGCCACCGATGCTGGTTTCGACTTGCCAGATGGTTGCCCAGCTGGAGTCATCCCACTTGTCCACGCCCTTGAAGCCGATACGGGTGCTTTGATCCCAGCCGGTGAACTTGTTGTCGTAGGTCTTGCCTGCGGCATCGTTGGAGTAGTGGTTGAAGTCCAGCGAGTAACGGAACGAACCGTAGATGGTTACGTCAGCATATGCCAGCGGGCCAACGAAAGCGGCTGCAACTGCAGCGGCGATCAACTTCTTCATTTAAATCTCCTAAGCGTCGGAATATCAGGGGCTGTAACGCCTGATTTTTTGTTTGCCGGCAACCTTGGGCTACCGGCGCTGCCGGCTGGGGTGTCCAGACCGGCAATCTGCCGGGTTGCCATCTATCCTGCCAAGGCAACCATTCGTTTACATACCGGTGGGTAGTGTAAGGATTCGGCGTGACGGAAATATTACAGGTCTCCGCTGATTTCCATTTAGGAATATAAAGTTAGAAAAATAAAGTTATTTGTTATTTGCAACGCTGTAAATTGGTGAAAAAAGCGCAGAAAGTGCGCTGCCCGGTGCTTTTTGGCGCATGAAGGCCTCGCCGACCAAGTAAGTATGCACATCGTTTTGTTGCATCAATGCAACATCTTCACTGGTCAGAACGCCGCTTTCAGTTACCGCAATCCGCCCCGGGCCTATGCGCGGTAATAGTGCCAAGGTCGTATCCAGCGAGACTTCGAAGGTACGCAGGTTGCGATTGTTCACGCCCACCAGCGGGGTGGCGAGTTCCAGCGCGGCATCCAGCTCTTCGCCGTTGTGTACTTCCACCAGCACGGCCATGCCCAGCGCATGTGCGATTGCTTCGAAATCCTTCATTTCGGCCAGGCTCAGCTCGGCGGCGATCAGCAGGATGCAGTCTGCCCCCCAGGCGCGTGCCTCAAAGAGCTGATACTCATCGACCATGAAGTCCTTGCGCAGCACCGGCAGCGTGCAGGCAGCACGGGCGGCCTTCAGGTATTGCTCGTCGCCCTGGAAATACTGCTTGTCGGTGAGCACGGACAGGCAGGCTGCGCCGTGGGCGGCGTAGTCCGCAGCGTGCTCGGCCGGGTTGAAGTCGGCACGGATCACGCCCTTGGACGGGCTGGCCTTCTTGATCTCGGCAATGACCGCCGCCTGTTTGGCGGCGTGTTTGGCGCGGATGGCGCCAACAAAGTCACGATGGTCGTGGTTGGCCTCGGCTTGGGCGCGGATTTCCGCCAGCGGGATGGCCTTGCGGGCTGCTGCCACTTCTTCGTGCTTGGTGGCCCAGATCTTCTTCAGGATGTCGGACATGATTACTTCGCAAACTGTTGGGTGAATCGAACCAGCTGATCCAGCTTGGCGCGTGCCGCGCCGCTGGTCAGTGCCTCGTGTGCGGCATTGATGCCGTCTTCCAGGCTGACCGCCTTGTTGGCGGTATAGATGGCTGCGCCGGCATTCAGCAGCACGATGTCGCGGCAGGGGCCTTGGGCGCCTGCCAGCACACCCTCGATGACGGCCTTGGATTCTTCGGCGCTGCCGGCGTGCAGTTCCTTCACATCGCAGAACTCGAAGCCGAGGTCGCGCGGGTCCAGCTCGTATTCGTTGATCTCGCCGTCTTTCAGCTCGGCGATCAGCGTCTTGTCCATCAGGCTGATCTCGTCCAGACCATCCTTGCCGTGCACGATCATCACATGCTTGCTGCCCAGCTGGCGCAGCACACGCGCCTGGATGCCGACCAGATCGGGATGGAATACACCCATCACCTGGTTTTCGGCATTGGCCGGGTTGGTCAGCGGGCCGAGGATGTTGAAAATGGTGCGCACGCCCAGTTCGCGGCGGATCGGCGCCACGTATTTCATTGCCGGGTGATGATTGACGGCGAACATGAAGCCCAGGCCGATTTCGTCGATACAGGCACCGGCTTGCTCGGCGTTCAGATTGAGATACACACCCAGTGCTTCCAGCACATCGGCACTGCCCGAGCTGGACGACACCGAACGACCGCCGTGTTTGGCCACCTTGACGCCCGCCGCCGCCGCCACAAAGGCCGAGCAGGTGGAGATATTGAAGGTATGTGCGCCATCGCCGCCGGTGCCGCAGGTATCGACCAGATGGTTGCGGTCCTGCACGTGCACGTGGGTGGCGAATTCGCGCATCACCGTGGCCGAGGCAGCGATTTCCGACACGCTCTCGACCTTGGTGCGCAAGCCCATCAGCAGCGCACCGATCTGCACCGGCGTCATCTCGCCGGACATGATCTGCCGCATCAGATGCAGCATTTCGTCGTAAAACAGTTCGTTGTTGTCGATCAGCCGGTTGAGTGCGGCCTGGATGGTAATCATGCGGTAGCTCCAAGCAAAAGCGCCGGGCGGGCCGGCGCTTCTACATCTATATCAGGCGAATTCTTTAAGGAAGTTGTCCAGCATCGCGTGGCCGTGCTCGGTCAGAATGGATTCCGGATGGAATTGCACCCCTTCGATCGGCAGTGTCTTGTGGCGCACGCCCATGATTTCGCCATCCGCCGTCCAGGCGGTGACTTCCAGGCAATCCGGGCAGCTGGCGCGTTCGATGGCCAGCGAGTGGTAGCGGGTAACGGTGAACGGCGAGGGCAGGCCCTTGAACACGCCCTTGTTGGTGTGCTCGATCGGCGACACCTTGCCGTGCATCAGCGTCTGCGCGTGCACGATCTTGCCGCCAAAAGCCTGACCGATGGACTGGTGACCCAGGCACACGCCCAGAATCGGCAGCTTGCCGGCAAAGTGCTGAATGGCCGGCACCGAGATACCGGCTTCGGTCGGCGAACACGGGCCGGGCGAAACGACCAGATACTTGGGCTTCAGGGCCTCGATCTGTTCGAGGGTGATTTCGTCGTTGCGGTAGACGTGGACATCCTGGCCCAGCTCGCCAAAATACTGGACGAGGTTGTAGGTGAAGGAGTCGAAGTTGTCGATCATCAGCAGCATGGCAGTATTCCTTTTATCTGTTTGAACCGGGGCAATGGCCCGCTCAGTCCAGACCGGCTTGAACGAGTTCGGCGGCGCGCAGCACGGCGCGGGCCTTGTTCAGCGTTTCCTGCCATTCGCTTTCGGGTACGGAATCGGCCACGATGCCGGCACCTGCCTGCATATACAGCGTGTCGTTCTTGATCACGGCGGTCCGCAGCGCAATCGCCACGTCCATGTCGCCGTTGAAGCCCAGATAGCCCACCGCGCCGGAATACACGCCGCGTTTGGTCGGCTCGAATTCGTCGATAATTTCCATCGCGCGCACCTTGGGTGCGCCCGAAACCGTACCGGCCGGGAAGGTGGCCTTGAGTACGTCGATGGCGTTCTGGCCTTGCTTGAGCTGGCCTTCCACGCTGGAAACGATGTGCATCACGTGCGAGTAACGCTCAATGATCATGCGGTCCACCAGCTTGACCGAGCCAGTTTGCGCCACGCGGCCAGCATCGTTGCGGCCGAGGTCGATCAGCATTACGTGTTCGGCGATTTCCTTCTCGTCAGCCAGCAGCTCGGCGGCCAGTGCTTCGTCCAGCTCGCGCGTTTTGCCACGTGGGCGGGTGCCGGCAATCGGGCGCACGGTGACGGTTTCACCTTCCAGCCGCACCAGGATTTCCGGCGAGGCGCCGACAATATGCATGTCGCCGAAGTGATAGAAGAACATGTACGGCGATGGATTGATCGAGCGCAGCGCACGATAAAGCGACAGCGGCGACTCGGCAAACGGCATGGTCATGCGTTGCGACAGCACTACCTGCATCACGTCGCCATCGCGGATGTAATCCTTGGCCTTGAGTACGGCATCCTTGAACGGCTGCTCGCCGAATTCGGATTGCGGCGTGTTCTGTTGCTTGGCCGGGCCTTGCAGTGGCAACGGTGCCGGCTCGCGCAGCTTCATGCGCAGCGAAAACAGCCGTTCTTCGGCCTGGCCGTAGGCGTTGTCCACGTTCGGGTCGGCGTAAACCACCAGATAAAGCTTGCCGGACAGGTTGTCGACAACGACGATTTCTTCCGACAGCAGCAACTGGATGTCCGGCGCGCCGATCGGATCCGGCTTGTGGCTGCCGGCGAGTTTCTTCTCGATATAGCCGATGGTTTCGTAGCCGAAATAGCCGACCAGACCACCGAGGAAGCGCGGCAGGCCGGTATTGGGCGGCGCCTTGTAGCGATCCTGGAAGGCGGCGATGAAATCAAGCGGGTTGGCATCGCTGCGCTCAACTACCTGATCGTCGTGGATCACCTCAGTCTGCAGGCCGACCACCTTGAGGCGGGTGCGCGCCGGCAGACCGATGAAGGAATAACGGCCGAAGCGTTCGCCACCCACCACCGATTCCAGCAGATAGGAATACGGCCGGTTGGCCAGCTTCAGATAAACCGAGAGGGGGGTATCAAGGTCGGCAAACAGCTCGAGAATGAGCGGAATGCGGTTATAGCCCTGCTGCGCCAGGGCGGCAAATTCGTCGCGCGAAATCATGGTGACTCCAGAAAAACGTGGTCAATGCGAAAGGTATGGGAAGGCCGGTAGGGGTTACCAGCGACGCCATCGCCATTCGAGCCAGATTTCTGCGGAGTGAAACGCCATGATGTTCGGAATATGCGGGTTGGGAATGAATTGAAGCTATTCTTGCCGAATTGCTGAATGCAGGTCAACCAAGCTTCGCTAATTTTGCGCAGACTGTGGATTTGGCAACGCTGCATCCTGCGGCCACAACAGCCACAGACGGCCGCGCTGTTTCATCTTGCCGGCCAGCTCGCCGGCCGCATCGCCCTTGCCGAAGAAAAAGTCGGCGCGCACCTGGCCGGTGATGGCACCGCCGGTATCCTGCGCTGCGGCCAGCCGGTTAAGAGTTGCGCCATCCGGCGTGGTCGTGGCAATCAGCATCGGGCTGCCGGGCGGCACGTGCCTTGTATCCACGGCCAGGCTATAGCCGGCGGTAAGCGGTACACCCAGCGAACCGGGCGGGCCGTCATTGCCGGCAGGCAAGGTACGGAAAAACACATAGCTGGGATTGCTGGCCAGCAGCTCCTGCATGCGTGCCGGGTGGCTCAGCGCCCACGCACGTATACTTTGCATGCTGACATCGGGCGCGGTCAGTTCACCCTGTGCGATCAACCACTTGCCAATGGCCGAGTAGGGGTGGCCGTTCTGGTCAGCGTAGCCAAGGCGGATTTCCTTGCCATCTGCCAGGCGCACCCGGCCCGAGCCTTGAATCTGCAGGAACTGCAGATCCATCGGGCTTTCCAGCCAGGCCAGCACGGGTGCGGTCAGGCCATCCTGCGCGATGTCGGCCGCGCTCGGGTAGGGCAGCAGCTTCTGGCCAACCAGCCGGCCGCGCACGCGCTTGCCCTTGAGTTCCGGGAACAGGCTGTCGAGCTGTACGGTAATCAGGTCGTTGGGGATGCCGTAGACCGGAATGGTGGCATTGGCCGTGCGGGTCAGCGAGCCGGGGTAGACCGGTTCGTAATAGCCGGTGATCAGGCCCTGATCGCCACCGTCCGGGTTGCGCAGCGAAACCGGGCGCAGCCGTTGTTGCAGAAAGGCACGCGCCGCCTGAGCCTGTTGCGGCACTTGCGCAGCATCGCGGCATACGCTGGCCCAGATGGCCTGTTTGCCGAGCACGCTACAACCCTTGCGCCAGGCGTTGAAACCGGCCAGCCAGTCGGCCTCGTTCAGCGCGGGCAGGCTGGCCCAGCTTGCTTCCGTATAGCGTGGGCCGGTGGTTTCGGTCTTGGGGATGGTCGGCGGGGTGGTGCAGGCAGCCAGCCCGAGCAGGGCCGCTGCCAGAAATGCGGGGTATTTCACGTGTTGCTGCTGCCTTTCGGGTCCAGCCCTTGTTTGAAGGCAGCAAGGCCGGCCTTTTGCAGTTCCAGCGTCTGCACCGTCATCTGCAGCATGCCTACCTGCATTTGCAGCCATTGCTCCACCGTTCTCAGCTCGCCGATCTTGCGGTCGATTTCCTCGGCGGTCAGTGGCGGCATGAAGGGGTTGGGTGTGCCAGTGCCGGGTTTCATGAACTGGGCAAAGAAAGCGAACGGATCGGGGGCGTCGGCCATGCGGATTCTCCTGATAGTGTACTGATTGTAGCAGCCACAAGGAAAATGGCCGGCGATGCCGGCCATTTTCACGGCAAACGCGTGCTCAGCGTTGCAATGTCGCTGCCTCCACGGCTGCCAGTGCCGCCATGTTCACCAGTCGGCGTACCGATGCTGTTGGCGTCAGGATATGCGCCGGTGCGCTGATGCCCAGCAGAATGGGGCCGATGGTCAGCCCGTCGCCCGCTGTCATCTTCAGCAGGTTGAACGAGATATTGGCCGCATCCAGATTGGGCATGATCAACAGATTGGCATCGCCCTTGAGGGTAGATTCAGGGAACACCTGTTGCCGTACTTCCGCCGACAGCGCCGCATCACCATGCATTTCGCCGTCGATTTCCAGCTCTGGAGCGTGGGCGCGCACCAAGGCGAGTGCCGCCTGCATCTTGCGCGTCGCCGGATTATCCACGCTGCCAAAACTGGAGTGCGACAGCAGCGCCACCTTGGGCTGGATGCCGAACTTGCGCACGGTATCGGCTGCCATCAGCGTGATCTCGGCCAGTTGCTCGGCACTCGGATCCTGATTCACATAGGTATCGGCAATGAAGATGTTGCCGGTGGGCAGCAGCAGTGCATTCATGGCTGCTGTGGTCTTGTCCGGCTCGCCCAGCACGTTCTGCAGATACCAGTGGTGGCGGTGATACTGGCCGTGGGTGCCGCAGATCAGCGCGTCGGCCTCGCCACGCTTGACCATGATGGCGCCGATCAGCGTCATCTTGGTGCGCACCTCGGTACGCGCCAATTCTTCCGATACGCCACGGCGCATCATCAGCTTGTAGTAGTGCGTCCAGTACTCGCGGTAGCGCGGGTCGCTTTCCGGGTTGCAGATTTCAAAGTCGCGGCCGGGCTTGATGCGCAGCCCCAGCTTGTCGATGCGGTTCTGGATCACCTTGGGCCGGCCGATCAGGATGGGAAAGCACAGGCCCAGATCGACCACTTCCTGTGCGGCGTGCAGCACGCGGTATTCCTCGCCCTCGCAGAACACCACGCGTTTTTTGGCCTTGCGCGCGGCCGAGAACACCGGGCGCATGAACAGGTTGGACTTGTAGACGAACTGGGTCAGTTCCTCGATATAGACGCCGAAATCCTCGATCGGGCGCGTTGCCACACCGGCTTCCATGGCCGCACGGGCCACGGCCGGTGCAATCTTGATGATCAGGCGCGGGTCGAATGGTTTGGGAATCAGGTAATCCGGACCAAAGGTCAGCTGCTGGCCGACATAGGTATCGGCCACGACATCCGATTGCTCGGCATGCGCCAGCTCGGCAATGGCGTCGACGGCGGCGTGCTTCATGCTTTCGGTAATGGTGGTGGCACCCACGTCGAGCGCGCCACGGAACATGAAGGGGAAGCACAGCACGTTGTTGACCTGGTTCGGGAAGTCCGAGCGGCCGGTACAGACGATGGCATCGGCGCGTGCAGCCTTGGCCTCGGGCGGGGTGATTTCCGGGTCCGGGTTGGCCAGCGCCAGGATTAGCGGCTTGGCCGCCATGCTTTGCACCATCTCGGGCGACACGAGGCCGGCGCCGGACAGACCGAGGAACACATCCGCACCCGCCAGTGCCTCCTGCAGCGTGCGGTGCTCGGTATCTCGTGCATAGCGCTGCTTGGTTTCGTCCAGCCCGGTGCGGCCGGTATGGATCACGCCCTTGGAGTCGCAGACGATCACGTTGTCACGCTTCACGCCCAGCGATACCAGCAAGTCGAGGCAGGCAATGGCTGCCGCGCCGGCGCCGCTGGCCACCAGGCGAATGTCGCCAATGGGCTTGTGGATGAGGCGCAGACCATTCTTGACAGCGGCGCCAACGATGATGGCGGTGCCGTGCTGGTCGTCGTGAAAGACGGGGATCTTCATCCGCTCGCGCAGCTTCTTTTCGACATAGAAGCATTCCGGCGCCTTGATGTCTTCAAGGTTGATGCCGCCGAAGGTCGGCTCCATGGCCGCAATGGCTTCGACCAGCTTGTCCGGGTCTTTTTGTTCCAGCTCGATGTCGAAGACGTCGATGCCGGCAAATTTCTTGAACAGTACGCCTTTGCCTTCCATCACCGGCTTGCCGGCCAGCGGGCCGATATCGCCCAGGCCCAGCACGGCGGTGCCATTGGTGACGACAGCAACCAGATTGCCGCGCGCCGTCATGTTGCGCGCTTCGGCCGGGTCTTCGACGATGGCCATGCAGGCATAGGCTACGCCGGGGGAGTAGGCGAGGGCCAGCTCGCGCTGGCTGGACAGCCCCTTGGTGGGAGACACCTGGATTTTGCCGGGGCGGGGGAAACGATGGTAATCGAGGGCCTTCTTTTTAAGTTCTTCGTCCATGGCGGTGCTATAGCTCTTGATTGCGGAGAGGGGGGCGAGGCGGGTTGGGCGGCGTCCTTGATTTCATGCTGGACCCGCCTTTCGGGGTGCGCAAGTCAGGGATTTGCCCGATGAGAAAAACGCCTAGATGGGGTGTTTCAAGCGATGTCAGCAAAATCAGCGATCAGGCCACCATAATAGTGCGCTCTTCGCTGCGTTGCACAAAAAATGAAACAGGCCGCATCAGCGGCCTGTTTTGTACATCTGGCAGCGCAAGCAGCCTGCGGTTTGATACCCATGCATGCACGCTTTGCCAAGACAGCGCTGTGCCACGAACGAGCACAGCGAGTCTCCCTCGCGGCGGCGAGGGCGGGGGCGTGGAATCGAAAAAGAGGGCCGCTGCTTCGCGCTCAACGGTCAGTGAGCACCCGGCTTGGCCGGGTGCTTGATGCTGGTGATCTGCAGACCATGGGGGCAGGAATGGCAGGCCCTAGAAGCGCACGCTCACAGCGTCATCACCCAGCCAGCCACGCAAGCCGGCAATCATGTCCTCGTCCAGCGTCACCCGCCACTCCAGCCCCAGTTGCAGCTGGCAGGCCGCGCCGTCGCGCTGATAGGCAATTTCCACCGGGCAAACGCCGCCATTGTGCGGGGTCAGCATCTCGCGCAGCTTGTCCGCATCGGCGTTGCCGTTCATCTGCAAGGTGAGTGAACGTGCAAACTGGCTACGCGCCTCGGCCACGTCCATCACCGCGTCGGCAATCACGCGCACGCCACCGTTGAAGCGGTCTTCCGACACCTTGCCGGCAATCACCAGCAGCGCATCGTCTTTGAGCTTGTGGCGGTTGGCCTCGAACACTTCGCTGTACAGCGTAACTTCGATCTTGCCGCGTCCGTCGTCCAGCTGCACGAAGGCCATGCGGCCGCGCTCGCCGTTCTTGACCCGCATCATGCCGACGATGCCGGCGATGTATTGCAGCTCTTTCCTGGGCTGCAACTGATCCAGCCGCGTCTTGATGAAGTTGCGGATGCCCTTGGCGTTGGCGTCGAAGGGGTGGCCGGACAGGTAATAGCCGATGGCGGTTTTTTCCTCGGCCAGCTTGGTCTTGTCATCCCAGCGCGGTACGGCAATTTCGGCAATGCTGGGCATGGCCGTGGCCTCGAACACATCGAACAGCGAGCCCTGATTGGCGTTGGCCGCTTCGGTTTCCGCCAGTTGCATGGCCTGCTCGACATTGGCCAGCAGCTGTGCGCGGTGGTCGTTGATGCTGTCGAACGCGCCGGCGCGGATCAATGCCTCGATTACACGCTTGTTCACTTCCTTCTTGTCGGTGCGGCGGCAGAAATCGAAGATGTCCAGGTACGGCCCGTTCAGCTCGCGCTCGCGCACGATCATGTCCACGGCGCCTTCACCCACACCCTTCACCGCGCCCAAGGCATAACGGATTGCACGCGTGCCCACCGGCACGAAGCGATAGAAGCCCTCGTTGACATCCGGTGCCAGCATCTTGAGGCTGTTTTTCTCCACGCAATCGTCGTAAAACACCTTGAGCTGATCGGTGTTGTCCAGTTCCGATGACATGGTGGCGGCCATGAAGGCGGCCGGGTAATGCGCCTTCAGCCAGGCAGTGTGGTAAGAAACCACGGCATAGGCGGCGGTGTGCGACTTGTTGAAGCCGTACTCGGCAAACTTGGCCATCAGGTCGAACAGCATTTCGGCCAGTGCCGGATCGTAGCCCTTTTCCTTGGCACCCTCGGCGATTTTGCCCCGGTGCTCGGCCATTTCTTCGGGTTTTTTCTTGCCCATGGCACGCCGCAGCATGTCCGCGCCACCCAGCGTATAACCGCCGATGATCTGCGAAATCTGCATCACCTGTTCCTGGTACACGATGACGCCGTAGGTCGGCTCCAGGCAGGCTTCCAGATCGGGGTGGAAATAATCGGGCTGTTCGATACCCTTTTTACGGTTGATGAACGAATCCACCATGCCCGAACCCAGCGGGCCGGGGCGATACAGCGCCAGCACCGCGATGATGTCTTCAAAACGGTCGGGCTGCAGCTTTTCCAGCAGCCGCTTCATGCCGTCCGATTCAACCTGGAATACCGCAGTAGTGTTGGCGTCGCGGAATACTTGATAGGCAGCCTGGTCTTCGAACCCCAGGCTCATCAGGTCGAGCTTCTTGCCGGTCTGCTGTTCGATGTATTGCAGCGCAAGCTCGATAATGGTCAGGTTGCGCAGGCCGAGGAAGTCGAACTTGACCAGACCGATCTGTTCGACGTCATCCTTGTCCAGCATCGATACCGGGCTGGCATCCACGCCGCTGGCTTGATACACCGGGCAGAAGTCGGTGATCTGCCCCGGCGCGATCAGTACGCCGCCGGCATGCATGCCGATGTTGCGCGTCATGCCCTCCAGCTTCTTGGCCAGCTCCCACAGCTCTTTCAGCTCGTCCTCGCGCTCCAGACGCTCGGCCAGCTCGGGCACCATTTCCACCGCATCGTCGAGCGAATACTGCTTGCCCGGCGCGGCCGGAATCAGCTTGGAGACGCCATCGCAGAACATGTACGGCAGGTCGAGCACGCGGCCGACGTCGCGCACCACCGCCTTGGCGGCCATGGTACCGAAGGTGGCAATCTGGCTGACCGCCTCGGCGCCGTATTTCTCGCGCACGTATTCGATCACGCGCCAGCGGTTGTCCTGGCAGAA
Source organism: Andreprevotia lacus DSM 23236 (assembly GCF_900176275.1). Lineage (GTDB taxonomy): Bacteria > Pseudomonadota > Gammaproteobacteria > Burkholderiales > Chitinibacteraceae > Andreprevotia > Andreprevotia lacus. The sequence goes on from NZ_FWXD01000006.1 coordinate 69,865, forward strand.
GTCGATGTCGAAGTCGGGCATGGATACCCGCTCCGGGTTGAGGAAGCGCTCGAACAGCAGCGCATACGCGGTCGGGTCGATGTCGGTAATGCCGAGGCTGTACGCCACCAGCGAGCCAGCGCCCGAACCACGGCCCGGTCCCACCGGGCAGCCATTGTGCTTGGCCCAGACGATGAAGTCCGCCACGATCAGGAAGTAACCGGGAAAGCCCATCTGGATGATGGTGTCTGTCTCGAACTTCAGCCGGTCCAGATAGCGCGGCCGCTCTGCGTTGCGCTTGGCTTCATCCGGATAGAGCTGCTGCAGACGTGTCTCCAGCCCTTCCTTGGCGAGGTGCACCAGATAGTCATCCAGCGTCATGCCGTCCGGCGTGGGGAAGTCGGGCAGATAGTTCTTGCCCAAGGTAACCGACAGATTGCAGCGCTCGGCAATGTGCACGCTGTTTTCCAGCGCCTGCGGCAGGTCGTGGAACAGCGCCGCCATCTCGTCCGGCGTGGTGAAGTATTGCTCCTCGGTAAACTGGCGCAGGCGGCGCTTGTCGCTGACGACATAGCCTTCGGCAATGCAGACACGTGCCTCGTGCGCCTTGAAGTCGTCACGCGACATGAACTGGATGGGGTGGGTGGCCACTACCGGCAGGTCCAGGTCGGACGCCAGGTCAAGATGGCCCTGTACCGAGGTTTCGTGCTCGGGCTTGCCGGCGCGCTGCAGCTCAAGATAATAGTTGCCGGGGAACTGGCCGGCCCACCAGCGGGTGGCAGCAAGTGCCGCCTCGTAGTTACCATTGAGCAGCGCATGGCCGGCCTCGCCCATATGGGCGCCGGACAGACAGATCAGGCCGCTGTTGTCGCCGCCGGTGATCCATTCCTTTTTAATTTCGGCGTGGTCGCGGTACTGGTTGGTGCGATAGCCGCTGGTCAGCAGCTCGCATAGCCGGCCATAACCGTTGCGGTTCTTGGCCAGCAGCAGCACGCGGTAGGGCTTGTCGCGGTCTTCTTCATTTTCTATCCACGCGTCGACGCCGACGATGGGCTTGAGGCCAGCGCCACGGCAAGCCTTGTAAAGCTTGACCATGCCGAACAGATTCATCAGGTCGGTGGCAGGCACGGCGGGCATGCCCAGTTTCTTGGCATATTTGACGGCTTCGTCCAGCCGGACGATACCGTCCGAGACGGAAAATTCGGAATGCAGGCGGAGGTGTACAAAGGCAGGCTGTTTCATCCCGGCATTTTACCATCGCATTTCATTGTGGCCGCACATCGGGCGAACCCTTGCCATGCACCGATACAGGGCGTAATCTCAAAGCGTAATTCAGGAGCCCCTTATGGATGCAACTACCTCCCTGGTCAATGCGACCAACAGTGCGACCGGCGTGCAGGCTGCAGCCAGCACTACCGTGCTGCGCAAGGCGCTTGATCTGCAGGCGCAGACGGCCGCCACCCTGCTGCAGGCCGTGCCGCAGCCGCAATACAACAACCCGGCCAATCTCGGGCAGCATGTTGATGTAAAGGCTTGATTTCACTTTCGCTATTTGCACAGGCGAGGCGACCGATGGTCGCTTTTTTTATTGCCTGTTTTACGCTGGCGTTGTTTTTGTGCGACGCACAAAAAATGGCTTGACTTCGCTGCGGGTGCACATAACAATGGGTTCATTGTTGCAACGCACAAAAGGAGCTCTAGCCATGTCGTACGTGAACCAGTTTACGGAAATCCAGCAAGCCAACCTCGAAAAGTCGCTGCGTCTGACCAATATCGCGCTGTCCAGCGTCGAGCGTCTGGTCAACCTGCAATTGACCATCGCCCGCGATCTGCTGTCCGAGAACGCACAAACCGCCAAGGCACTGTCCGAAGTGAAGGACGTGAATGGCCTGGTCGCCCTGCAACGCCAACTGGCCCAGCCGGCCGTTGAAAAGTCGCTGTCGGTTGCCCGCAGCGTGTTCGACAGCGCCAGCGCGACCCAGAACGAACTGAACGCACTGGTTGAAGAGCAAGTGCTGTCGTTCAACCAGAATATCGTTTCGGCGCTGGACAAGGCTGTCGAAACTGCACCGGCTGGTGCTGGCGCCGCCGTGTCGGTACTGCGCAGCGCGGTTGAATCGGCTGCCCAGGCGTATGACGCTGCCAGCAAGTCGACCAAGAAGATCGTGACCGAACTGGCCGACGCGGCTGTTGCCGGTGCCGAGCAGTCCGTCAAGGCTGCTTCGCGCGGCAAGGCTGCCTGATTCCGTCAGGCTGACCAACAAAAAACCCCGGCTTGCCGGGGTTTTTTGTTGCCCGCCATTTGCGCCGCAGCGGGTAGATCGCGGCCGGCCTGCTGATGCAGGACAGGGGTACTCAGTTCTGTGGCAATGGCGGAATGGCCAGCAGCAGGCGGGCCACTTGCTGTGCCGGTTCTTGCGTGACGGGCAGATCGGCTTGGGCCAATGTCTGCTGCCATGCCGGCTGCAAGGGGTGATAGGGGCTGTAGCTGCGCTCGCCGGCCCAGTCCAGATAGCTTTGCGCGTCGTCCTGCAGCGCCAGTTGCTGGCTCATGGCCAGCGCTTGCCAGCTGGCAGGATCGAAATGCTTCATGGCATTGCGCGGGTCTGCTTGGCCGCCGTCGCTGGCCAGCCACTGCATCACCGCGCGTTGCTGTTGCAGGCTGCGCAGATAAATACTGGCGGCGAAGGCGCCAGCGCCCGGGCCACCGGCATGCAGCCATGCCCAAGGCAGCTGTGGGGCCAGTGCATCGATCAGCGGCGCCAGCAGGTTGATGTCGGCCAGATCGCCACCTGCGGCTATCATCCAGCCCAGTTGCGAGGCCAGTTGCGGCTCGCCTGCCAGCATGAGGTCGACGCCGCGACGGTTGCGGGCATGCCGGGTAAAAAACTCATCCAGCGTGAGGTTGACCCACAGGTAGAGCGCATCATCCGCATCCTCCTGTTCCTCGATGCCGTCGGCAATCTGCCAGCGCAGCATCGGGTCATTCAGGCTGGACAGGCTTTGCTGCAGCCAGTGCAGCATTTCGGCGCTGGCGACAACAATGCGCAGCGGCGCGGTCATCAGGCACCCTGTTCGTTGTTCAGTACCTGCTTGAGCGCGCAAACATCGGTCAGCTCGATCAGCCGGTTCTGTACCTTGATCAGCCCTTGGTCCTGGAAGCGCGACAGGGTGCGGCTGACTGTCTCAAGCTTCAGGCCCAGATAACTGCCGATTTCTTCTCGCGTCATGCGCAGGTGGAAGCCGGTGCTGGAATAGCCACGGGTCTGGAAGCGGCGCGACAGGTTGAGCAGGAAGGCGGCCACGCGTTCCTCGGCCTTCATGTTGCCCAGCAGCAGCATCACGCCGTGGTCGCTGACGATCTCGCGGCTCATTACCTTGTAGAAATGGCGCTGCAGTGCGGGGATCTGGCGAGACAGCTTTTCCATGTCGGAAAAGGGCAGCTCGCATACCTCGCTGTCTTCCAGTGCGATGGCATCGCAGGTATGCCGGTCGCCGCTGATTGCATCCATGCCCATCAAGTCGCCGCTCATGTGAAAGCCGGTAACCTGCTCGCGACCGTCTTCGGAAATCACGCTGGTTTTCAGGAAGCCCAGTCGTACCGCATACAGCGCCTTGAACGGCTCGCCGGCGCGATAGAGCGCGTCGCCACGCTTGATCGGCATGCCTTGGGTAACCAGTGCCTCGACCGCCTGCATGTCCTCCTGGCTCAGTCCGGTGGGGAGACAAAGCTCGCGCAGGCTGCAATTGGAACAGGCACTGCGCAGATGGTTGATTGAGACGTCATGAACTGGAATGGGTGAGAGCATGTGCGCGTGCTGATCCAGTGAGGGACGGTGGGCCGTTGCAGCAGGGCCTGCCGATCCGTTTATCGTTGATTGAGCCTATGATACCGCTAGCGCACGCGTGCGCCTACGGCATGTGCCAGTTTGCATTACCATGCGGGGGTGCCCGACAGGGCGCATGCCTGCCTGGCGCCCTGTTTCCACTCATTATTGCCATCATCCTTCCGTGTTCGAGCTTGATCTCACCGCCTTGTTTCTGGCCGGCCTCTTGGGCGGCGGCCATTGTCTGGGCATGTGCGGCGGTGTGGTGACCGCGTTTTCACTGCAATTGCCGCCCGGGCCGCGCTGGCCTTACCACCTGGGTTTCAACCTGGGCCGCCTGCTGGGCTACGGCCTGATCGGCGCGCTGGTGGGAGCCATCGGCTCGCTGGCTACCTTGGGTGCGCTGCAGCAAATCAAGCTGGTGCTGTTCGTGCTCGCACAATGTCTGCTTATCCTGATGGGCCTGTATCTGGCTGGCTGGTCGCGCTGGTTGACGCAGATCGAGCGCCTGGGGCAGCCGGTGTGGCGCCGCATACAGCCCTGGATGCGCAAACTGTTGCCGATACGCCACTGGCCGCAAAGCGTTGCCGTGGGCCTGTTGTGGGGCTGGTTGCCGTGCGGGCTGGTGTATACGGCCAGCCTTTCGGCGCTGGCGACGGCCTCGCCACTCAAGGGGGCTGCGGTGCTTTTCCTGTTTGGAATCGGGACCTTGCCCAACCTGCTGCTTATCGGGGCGACGGCCGGCTGGTTGCTGGCATGGCTGCGCTCGCCATGGGTGCGGCGCAGCAGCGGCGCGTTACTAATTGCAATCGGGATCGTGAGATTGGCCCAGATGACGCTATAACGTAGGTACGCAAGCGAACTTTTCAGTTTCGTCTTGCCTAACCGACAAGCAGTGTTTTTGGGGAGGCCGGTCATGGACATCTTCGATAACTTCGCATCACGGTATGAGCGAACTCGGGAAGAGGAGCTCACGCTCAAGGAATATCTTGAGCTATGCAAGCATGATCGTGGCGCCTATGCCACCGCCTCCGAGCGCATGCTGATCGCCATTGGTGAGCCGGAATCGATCGATACCCGGCTTGATTCACGCGCTTCGCGCATTTTCCAGAACAAGATCATCCGCGTTTATCCCGCTTTCCGTGAGTTCTATGGCATGGAAGAGGTAATCGAGCAGGTGGTGTCCTACTTCCGCCATGCCGCGCAGGGCCTGGAAGAGAAAAAGCAGATTCTCTATCTGCTGGGGCCGGTGGGTGGCGGCAAGTCGTCGATCGCCGAAAAGCTCAAGGAGCTGATGGAGCGTGTGCCGTTCTATTGCCTCAAGGGCAGCCCGGTGCACGAATCGCCGCTGGGCCTGTTCAACGAGGATGAGGATGGCGCCATTCTTGATGAGGAATACGGCATTGCCCGCCGCTACCTCAAGACCATCCCCAGCCCGTGGGCCGTCAAGCGGCTGCATGAGTTCAACGGTGACATCAACCAGTTTCGCGTGGTGAAGCGCTATCCGTCGGTATTGCGCCAGATTGCCATCGCCAAGACCGAGCCGGGCGATGAAAACAACCAGGACATCAGCTCGCTGGTGGGCAAGGTCGATATCCGCAAGCTGGAAAAATATGCGCAGGACGACCCGGATGCCTACAGCTACTCCGGTGGCCTGTGCCTGGCCAATCAGGGCCTGCTGGAATTCGTTGAAATGTTCAAGGCACCGATCAAGGTGCTGCACCCGCTGCTGACGGCCACGCAAGAGGGCAACTTCAAGGGTACCGAAGGATTTGGCGCCATTCCGTTCGAGGGCATCATTCTTGCCCACAGCAACGAATCGGAATGGAAGCAGTTCCGCAACAACAAGAATAACGAGGCTTTCCTCGACCGGATCTACATCGTCAAGGTGCCGTACTGCCTGCGTGTGACCGAGGAAACGAAGATTTACGACAAGCTGCTGCGCAATTCATCGCTCAGCGCGGCGCCATGCGCACCGGGCACGCTGAAGATGATGGCGCAGTTTGCCACGCTGTCGCGGCTGAAAGAGCCGGAAAACTCCAGCCTGTATTCCAAGATGCAGGTGTATGACGGCGAGAACCTCAAGGACGTTGACCCCAAGGCCAAGTCGATGCAGGAATACCGCGACTTTGCCGGCGTGGACGAGGGCATGAGCGGGCTGTCGACGCGGTTCGCCTTCAAGATATTGTCCAAGGTATTCAACTTCGACCATCAGGAAGTGGCCGCCAATCCGGTGCACCTGTTGTATGTGCTGGAGCAACAGGTGGAGCGCGAACAATTCCCGCCCGAAACCGAACAGCGCTATATCGCCTACATCAAGGAATACCTGGCGCCGAAGTATGTCGAGTTCATCGGCAAGGAAATCCAGACCGCGTATCTGGAGAGCTATTCCGAATACGGCCAGAACATCTTCGACCGCTATGTGACCTTTGCCGACTACTGGATCCAGGATTCGGAATACCGCGACCCGGATACCGGCGAAAGCTTTGATCGCAACGCGCTCAACAACGAACTGGAGAAAATCGAAAAGCCGGCCGGCATCTCCAACCCCAAGGATTTCCGCAACGAAATCGTCAATTTCGTGTTGCGGGCGCGGGCCAACAACAATGGCAAGAACCCGGCGTGGACCAGCTATGAAAAGCTGCGCACGGTGATCGAGAAGAAGATGTTCTCGAATACCGAAGAGCTGCTGCCGGTGATCTCGTTCAATGCCAAGGCCAGTGCCGACGAGCTGAAGAAGCACGAGGACTTTGTAAACCGCATGGTGACCAAGGGTTACACGGCCAAGCAGGTGCGGCTGTTGTGCGAGTGGTATCTGCGGGTACGCAAGTCGTCGTAAGGCGTCGCGGAGTACGGGCAGCGCCGCTGGCCTGCCCGATATCCACCAGCGCACGGGGGCCCCATGTTCCATTTGATAGACCGGCGTCTGAACGGCAAGAACAAATCCGCAGTCAACCGCGAACGCTTTCTGCGCCGCTACAAGGGGCAGATCAAGGAAGCGGTGGCACGTGCGGTCAAGGATCGTTCCATTACCGATATCGAGAAGGGCGAAAAGGTCTCGATTCCGGTCAGGGACGTGAGCGAACCGACTTTTGGTCATGCGCAGGGGGGCGTGTCCGAACGGGTATTTCCCGGCAATCGCGAATACTCGCGCGGTGACGAAATCGACCGCCCGGATGGTGGTGCAGGTGGCGGTGGGGGCGGTGCCGGCAACGGCGGCGATGGCGAGGATGATTTTGCCTTCGAGCTGTCGCGCGAGGAGTTCCTCAACTTCTTCTTCGACGATCTGGAGCTGCCGCACCTGATCAAGACGCAGCTGCAACAGACCGTCACCATGAAGCCGATCCGCGCCGGCTACACCAGTGATGGCACGCCCACCAACATTCACGTGGTGCGCAGCCTGCGCTCGGCGCTGGGGCGGCGCATCGCGCTGTCCGCCCAGCCGATGGAGGCGCTCAACACGCTGCAGGATCAGCTGGATGAACTGCTGGAAAGCCGTGACGAGCACTCGCCCGAAGTGCTGACCCTGCAGTCGGAAATCCGCCGCATGAAGGCGCGGCTGGCCAGTATTCCTTTCCTTGATCCGTTCGATCTGAAATACACCAACCGCGTGCGCATACCGATGCCGACCACGCAGGCGGTGATGTTCTGCGTGATGGACGTCAGTGGATCGATGGACGAAGAAAAGAAGGACATCGCCAAGCGTTTCTTCATCCTGTTGTACCTGTTCCTGACCCGCGCCTACGACAAGATCGAGCTGGTGTTCATCCGTCACCATACCCAGGCCTTCGAGGTGAACGAGGACGAGTTTTTCCATGCCCGCGATACCGGCGGCACGGTGGTGTCCAGTGCGCTCAAGCTGGTCAAACAGATCGTCACCGAGCGCTATGCCAGCAGCGACTGGAACATCTATGTGGCGCAGGCCAGCGACGGCGACAACTGGGATTCCGACTCGCCTTATTGCCGTGACCTGCTCAACAACGATCTGCTGCCCTACCTGCAGTACTACGCCTATGTGGAAATTACTCAGGGAGACCCGCAAAACCTCTGGTACGAATACGAAGCCGTAGCCGCGCAGCACAAGCACTTTGCCATGCGTCGCATCAAGGAAGCCGCCAGCATCTGGCCGATCTTCCGTGATCTCTTCAAAAAAGAACGAGCGGGGGCATGAATGAAAACCAGGGAAAAAACGCGCGACGGCGTGGCCCGTCGCACCCCGCTGTCCACCGGGTCGGAGTGGACCTTTGAGCTGATCCAGCGCTATTACGACGAAATTGCCCGGCTGGCCAAGGAAAACGGGCTGGATACCTATCCCAACCAGCTGGAGATCATCTCGGCCGAGCAGATGATGGATGCCTATGCCTCGGTCGGCATGCCGGTGATGTACAACCACTGGAGCTACGGCAAGCACTTCCTTGCCACGCAAAAGAACTACCAGCGCGGCGCCATGGGGCTGGCGTATGAAATCGTCATCAATTCCAACCCCTGCATCAGCTACCTCATGGAAGAAAACACCATGACGATGCAGGCGCTGGTAATTGCCCATGCGGCATTCGGCCACAACAGCTTTTTCAAGGGCAACTACCTGTTCCGCAGCTGGACCGAGGCCGATGCCATCATCGACTATCTGGTGTTCGCGCGTAACTACATTGCCGAGTGCGAGGCCCGTTACGGCGAGGACAAGGTGGAGGAGCTGCTCGATTCCTGCCACGCGTTGATGAACTACGGCGTGGACCGCTACAAGCGGCCACAGCGTCTGTCACTGGATCGCGAGCATGCTCGCCAGGCCGAGCGTGAAGCCTATCTGCAATCACAGGTGAACACGCTGTGGCGCACCATCCCCAAGCTGCTGGACGAGCGCGAGCAACTCAGCGAGCCGCAGCGCTTTCCGGCTGAACCGCAGGAAAACATCCTTTACTTCATCGAAAAGTACGCGCCACTGCTGGAACCCTGGCAGCGCGAGGTGGTGCGCATCATCCGCAAGGTGGCGCAGTATTTTTACCCCCAGCGGCAAACGCAGGTGATGAACGAGGGTTGGGCTACCTTCTGGCACTACACCCTGATGAACCAGATGTATGACGAAGGGCTGATTACCGACGCGGCAGTCATGGAGTTCCTGCACAGCCATACCAATGTGGTCGCCCAGCCGGGGATAGACAGCCCTTACTTCAACGGCATCAACCCTTATGCGCTCGGCTTTGCCATGTACCGCGACATCCAGCGCATCTGCCGCGAGCCCACCAAGGAAGACGAGGCCTGGTTCCCCGAACTGGCGGGGCAGGACTGGCGCAAGGCGCTGGACTTTGCCATGCGCAACTTCAAGGACGAGAGCTTCATCAACCAGTATCTGTCGCCCAAGCTGATCCGGGATTTCCGTTTCTTTGCCATCCTCGATGACGACTACCAGCCGCGGCTCAAGGTCTCAGCCATCCACGATGACAGTGGCTATCGCGATATCCGCCACATGCTGTCCAGCCAGTATGACCTGGCTTCACGCGAGCCGAACATCCAGGTTTACGATGTGAACACCCGTGGTGACCGCATGTTGACCCTGCGCCACTACCAGCACAATCGCCGGCCGCTCGCCAACAGCGTGCACGAAGTGCTAAAACACGTGGCACGGCTGTGGGGCTTTACCGTACGGCTGGAAAGCGTGGATCAGACGGGCAAGACCATACTCAGCTATGAGTGCCGGCTGGAGAAACGACACGGGCAATAGTGTCTGGTGCGATGACTGGCCGGCGACTGTCGCCGGTATTACACTCTTTGGTCTTGCAAACCGGAGTGTGCGATGCCTTTCTTCCGTTTTTCCCATACTGCTGTTGCGCTTGCACTGTCCTGCGCCAGTCTTGGCGCTTATGCCGCCGATGCTTATCAACCGCAAGGCGAATGCGCTGGCTTGCCCAGGCTGAATCTCAAAGTCGCCCAAGGGTTTTGCCTGGGGCTGGCGGCAACGGGGCTGGGTATGCCGCGCGGCGTTTTGCCGCTGGCCGACGGCAGTGTGCTGGTGGTGGACATGGGGGGCTGGGGGCGTGGCAAGGGGCGTTTGCTCAAGCTGGTGCGCGACGGCAAGCAGTATCAGCCCACGGTATTGCTGACCGGGCTGAACCGGCCCTATGGCATCCAGCTTGGCCCGGATGGCTGGGTGTATCTGGGCGAGGATGACCGCATCGTCCGCTTCAACCCCAAGGAAGCCAGCGTCACACCGCAGGTGGTGATTGACGATCACCCGAGTGAGGGGCGCCATCCGCTTACCAGCTTCGTGTTTGGCAAGCAGGGCGAGATGTATGTCAATGTCGGCGCCCCGACAGACAATTGTGAAGGCCATATTGAGGCCAGTAAGCCGGTGTTGCAATCCTGCCCGGATGTCGATGGAGAACCTGTGCACGCGGGTATCCGTAAATACGTGCAGCAGGATGGCAAGTGGGCCTGGACGGTGGTCGCCCGAGGCTTGCGCAACAGCATGGCGCTGGCGGTACACCCGAAAACCGGCACGCTGTGGCAGGGCGAAAACAGCCGCGACTACATCAACAAGAAAATCCCCGGCCTGAAAAACGATGACAACCTGCCGCACGAGGAGCTGAACAAGATCGTGCAGGGCGGCAACTATGGCTGGCCCTATTGTTACGACGACAATGTGGCATCACCCGAGTTTCCGGCCGCTGACTGCAAGGGCATGATCAAGCCGGCTCGCCTGTGGCCGGGGCATGCTGCCCCGCTGGGCATGGTTTACTACAACGCGGCAAAGGCGCCGGCAGGCTGGCGCGATGGTCTGGTGGTGACTTTTCACGGTTATCGCAGCAATGGTTATCGCCTGGTGTTCCAGCCGTTCAACGCGGCCGGCGAGCCGGCAGGCAACTTCAAGGAACTGATCGCCGGCTGGAAAAACATCGATGGCAAACAACCGATGGGGGCCCCGACCGACGTCAAGGCCGACGCGCAGGGAACGCTGTGGGTGACCGAGGATCGCAATGGCACGCTGCTGGCGCTTGTGCCGCAGCAATAAGACCAGTAGCAGGTGTTGCTGCAGGCCGTCTGTCATGTTTTTGTCGGCAAAACGCAGCAACGGGTGTGTAAGGTGGGTTTTCGGCTCTAGCATTATTGAGAGAGCCGATACCTTTGAGGAGTCAGCCATGAAGCCACCTTCATTCGGCATGCCGTCCTACCCGTGGTTGCGTGAGTTGAGCCGCAGGGATCTGGAGTTGCTTGATCAGGGCTTGTGTGAATTGCTGAACAGCAAGCCGGGCGCTTTTTCACTGTTTCAGGCGCACACCATGCGCAATGCGATCCAGTGCGTGCTGCTCGACAAACACTTTGCCGACCACAAAGCCGCTTGATGCCGGACCACACTGAACGCCAGCGCGAAACGAGTGATAACGGGGCTTAATCCGCTGTGGTCCGGTCCTGCAGCTCCGGAAACAATACCTCGTTGAAACCGAAGCGGGTCAGGTCGCGGATGCGGCGCGGGTAGAGCATGCCGATCAGATGGTCGCATTCGTGCTGTACCACGCGGGCGTGGAAATCACTCACACTGCGGTCGATCACATTGCCGTATTGGTCAAAGCCCTGGTAACGCAGGCGGGTGTAGCGCGGCACCTCGCCGCGCATGCCGGGCACTGACAGACAACCCTCCCAGCCCAGCACTTCCTCGTCGTCCAGCGGGGTCAGCACCGGGTTGATCAGCACGGTTTCCGGCACGGCTTCGGCATCCGGGTAGCGCGGGTTGCGCTGGAAGCCGAAGATCACCACCTGCAAGCTCACGCCGATCTGCGGCGCGGCAATGCCCACGCCGTTATAGGCATGCATGGTGTCGAACAGGTCGGCCACCAGTGCATGCAGCTCAGGGGTATCGAATGCCTGCACTGGCCGGGCCTCCGCCAGCAGCAGCGGGTCACCCATTTTCAATACGGTGCGAACGGTCATTCAGGCTCCTGATGCCGTTTGTGCCGGCACGATGTGATTCTGCTGAAATTGGGGTCAGCGGCTGTGAATCAAGCTGTGGTACGCGGGCATGGCGCTAGTTGGGCTGTATGGCCTGCAACAGCTCGTTTTCCATGCGGCGCACGGCCATGTCGTCGCCCAGTATCGGGCCGGAGATCAGGAAGTGGTCTTCCGCGCGCTCGCCCAAGGTCATGATCTTGGCGCTCTGGATATCGACACGATGCGCAGCCAGCACCCGCGCGATGGTGGAGAGCAGGCCGGGGCGGTCGCCGGCGGCAATGGCCAGCACATTGTACTTGCCGCGTTCATCCGGCCGGATCAGCACATGCGGCTGCACCGGGAAGTGTTTTTGCTGGCGCGAGATGCGTGCTTTTACCGGTGCGGGCAGCGGCCCGGCCTCCTGCAGCTGCTTGCCCAGTTCGTATTCAACGTAACCGATCAGGTCGCGGTAGTTTTCGCCACGCTGCTCCGGAATGAACACGTAAAAGCTGTCCAGCGCATAGCGGCTGCGCGTGGTGTGGATGTGGGCATCGAAAATGCTGTAGCCGGCACGCTCGAAAAATGCGCAGATGCGGGCAAACAGGTCGGGGATATCCGGCGTATACACCAGCACCTGCAGGCCTTCGCCCGATTCGGACAGCCGCGCGCGCACCACCGGCTCTTTGGTATGCAGCCGGTTGAACAGCATCCGGGTATGCCAGGCAATCTCGCGGGCATCGTGACGCAGGAAGTAGACGGTATCCAGCTCGTTCCAGAAGTCCTGGTGCGCATCTTCACGCAAGCCGTACAGGCGCACCAAGCGCAGTGCTTCGTCCTGCCGTTCTTCCAGCCAGGTGGCCGGCTGGATCTGATCCTGCGCCAGATAGCGCTGCGTGGCCTTGAACAGGTCTTCCAGCAGCTTGGCCTTCCACGCGTTCCATACCTTGGGGCTGGTGCCACGGATATCGGCGACGGTCAGCAGGTAGAGCGCAGTCAGCCGGCGCTGGTCGCCGACCAGTGTGGCAAATTCCTGCACCACCTCGGGGTCGTAGACGTCCTGCTTCTGTGCCACGTGCGACATGGTCAGATGATGTTCAACCAGCCATGGAATGATTTCGCGATCTTCGTTGGGTAGCGGGTGACCATTTACGAATTCAGCGGCAATATCCCGGCCGATCTTGGAGTGATCACCACCGCGCCCTTTGCCGATATCGTGGAACAGCGCAGCCAGATACAACACTTCTGGCCGGGCGAACTCCTCGATCAAGCGTGAGCACAGCGGGTATTCGTGCGTGAACGCCGGCACGGCAAAGCGGCGCATATTGCGCAGCACCATCAGCGTGTGCTCATCCACCGTATAGACGTGGAACAGGTCGTGCTGCATGCGGCCGACCAGATCGCCAAACTTGGGGATATAGCGGCCCAGCACGCCATACTGGTTCATGCGGCGCAGCACGCGCGTCAGCCCACGTGGCTCGCGGAACAGCTGGATGAACAAGAGCTTGTTGAGCGGGTTGGCGCGGAAACCGTCATCAATCTGCGCGCGGGCATGCCACAGTGCACGCAACGTTTCCGGCGCGATGTCGGTGATCTCGCGCTGTTGCTCGAACAGCAGGAACAATTCGAGGATGGCCGACGGTTCGCGTTGGAAAATATCGGGCGCGGTGGTCTCCAGCACGCTACCGCGCAGCTGGAAGCGCGCGTTCAGCGGCACGACCTTTACGCCGATCTGCGAGAAGATCCGCCCACGCAGCGCGTGCACCAGCAAAGGTGTGAGCTGGCTGACGATGCGTGCGGCGCGGTAGTAGTGCGCCATCAGCCGCTCGCTGCCGCGATTGACCAGATCATCGTGGAAGCCGAAGTCGCGTGCCAGCGTGTTCTGGTAATCAAACAGGATGCGGTCTTCGCGGCGCTTGGCCAGCCAGTGCAACTGGATGCGGATCACGCGCAGCGTGCGCTCGGCGCGGCGCAGCTTCTGGCTCTCTTCACGTGTGAGCATGCCGAGCGCGGCCAGCGCGCGCCAGTCGCGGCCCAGCCCCAGCGCGGCAGCAATCCAGCCCACCAGATGCAGATCACGCAGCCCGCCCGGTGCTTCTTTCAGATTGGGTTCGAGCTTGTAAGTGGCGTTCTGGAAGCGGCCATAGCGCGCCTGCTGCTCCAGCAGCTTGGCGTCGAAGAATTCCTTGGGGTCGATATAGCGGTGAACGGTATCGCGGAACTGCGTAAAGCGTGCGGCATCGCCGGTCAGACGGCGGCATTCCAGCAGCGCGGTTTGCACCGTGATGTCTTTTTCGGCCTCGTTCAGGCAATCGGCCAGCGTGCGCACCGAGTGGCCGACCTCCAGCCCCACATCCCACAGTTCGCCTACAAAGATTTCCAGTTTTTCCAGCAGGGCTGGCGAGGGCTGGTCGGGCAGCAGGATGAGCAGGTCCACATCGGAATGCGGGAACAGCTCGCCCCGGCCATAGCCGCCGACGGCAATCAGCAGTGCTTCAACGGGAAAGCGGTGGCGGTTCCACAGCTCGGCCAAGGTCTGGTCGGTCAACCTTGCCAGCTTGCGCAGCAACGGGGCGCTGGCCGACGGATTGGCAAAGCGAGCCTGCAAGGCGGCCTTGCCAGCCAGATAGTCTTGCCGCAGCGCGGTGACCGGGCGCGGCGGCGTGTGCATGCCGGGCGTTGCGGATTCGATGACGACGTCCGGCATGGCAAATCCTCATGCGAGCAGGTAGCGATCCGGTTTGGCTGGCGCACCGGCCGAGGTGGTCAGCACTTCGTAACCGGTGTCGGTGACGAGGATGGTGTGCTCCCACTGGGCCGACAGGCTGCGGTCCTTGGTCACGATGGTCCAGCCATCCGGCATCGACTTGATGTCGCGCTTGCCGGCGTTGATCATCGGCTCGATGGTGAAGATCATGCCGGCCTTCAGCTCCACGCCCGTACCGGCGCGGCCGTAGTGCAGCACTTGCGGGTCTTCATGGAACACCTTGCCGATACCGTGGCCGCAGAATTCGCGCACCACCGAATAACCGGCTTTTTCGGCGTACTTCTGGATCACTTCACCGATATCGCCCAGATGCGCACCCGGCTTCACTTTCTCGATGCCCAGCCACATGCAGTCATAGGTAACTTGCGAAAGGCGCTTGGCATGCTGTGCCACATGGTCGCCCACCAGGAAGCTGCGGCTGGTGTCGCCGTGGTAGCCATCCTTGATCACGGTGATGTCGAGGTTGACGATGTCGCCATCCTTCAGCGGCTTGTCGCCCGGGATGCCGTGGCAGATCACTTGGTTGACCGAGGTACAGATGGCTTTCGGATAGGGTGTATAGCCCGGCGGGCAGTAATTGAGCGGCGCCGGAATCGTGCCTTGCACATTGGTCATGTATTCGTGGCACAGGCGATCAAGCTCGCCGGTGGTGACGCCGGGCTTGACGAAGGGGGTGATGTAGTCGAGCACTTCGCTGGCAAGGCGGCCGGCAATGCGCATGCCGGCGATGTCTTCCGCTGTCTTGATGGTAATGGCCATGGGCGTCCAGTGCGTGCAGGGCGCGCTCGGCACCCTGACGGTCATTCGGTTAAGTTTGCAATGATTTTACCGCCTTACGCGGCCAAGAAGCACGCGATTCTTGCCGTCTCGCAATCGCGGCGCAATGTTGGCCTGCCATGTGCTGGCCGGCGCTACTTGTGCTGCAGATTGCCCAGCATGGTTTGCACGTCCTTGGGCTGCACCAGCGTGCTGCCCTGCGTACGGTAGACGGTGAGCTGGCCGCGCTCGATCAGCCCCACTTCAAGCTGGCGCTGGCGCGTGTCGATCAGCACATAGGCCGCTTCCGCACCGCCCTGGTGCGCTTTGTTGCCGGTGGCGTACAGCACGCCATCGCGCGATAGCGGGCCTTGCACGGCCATATTGGCACGCAGCACCTTGATCTTGTCGCCCAGCAGCGATTTCAGCTCGGGGGTGATGGGGCTGAGCTCTGTGTACAGGCCCAGGTCTTGCGGATACTGGCCGACGTATTGATCCAGCACTTGCCAGTCCGATCCGGCCAGCCGCGCGGCACTTTGCTTGAGCGCTTCGCGCTGGGTGGAGAGTTGTTCTGCCACCTTGCTGGCATCCAGCCCGGCATCGGCCAGTACTGCGCTGGCCTGCTGCTTCAAGTCATTGGCGGCGTTGCGTGCCTGCTCGGCCACCATGGAGGCGGCCTGTTGCTTGGCACTGTCGACCACCTGATCGCAGGCGCTGAGGCTGATGACGCAGGCTGCGGCAAGAAGGTATCGGGTGAAGCCGGGCATGGCGGTTCCTGTCTGGGTGGTGCTCAGTCAGAGTCTGGCACGTCCGGTCAGTTCCTGCTGTCAGATGGAAATATGCACGGGGAATGACCGGGCTGCCATGGTTCGTACTTGGCCATCACGGTATCAAACCAGCCGGCGCCAACGTTAGCGGCCAGCCAGCCTTGCAAGGCCGGGTAGGGCGCTTGATCGAACCAGTTGCGATCAACCTGGGCAAACTGGCGGATGAACGGCGCAATGGCCATGTCGGCCAGGCTCAGGCTGCTGCGGCACAGGCCGCCTTGCTGCTGTTGCAGCCGCTGCTCCAGCTGCGCCAGAAAATCGCAGGCGGCAGCGCGGTATTCGACCTGTGTGCGTTCAGGATGGCGTTCCGGGTACTTGTAGCGGTCCAGCAACGGTTTGAAGTGCGTGTCATTTGCGGCAATCAACGCTGTCGCTTCAGCCTGTTGCGGGTGATTGCGCAGCAAGCGGTCACCCGGGTCATGCTGCTGCAGTGCCCAGTGCATGATGTCCAGGCTCTCGGCGATCACGCTGCCGTCATGCAATTGCAGCACCGGCACCGTACCCTTGGGCGATGCCTGCAGCAATGCGGCGGGTTTGTCGCGCAGCACCACCTCGCGCAGTTCTACCTGCAGGCCGGCGTAAACAATGGCCGAGCGGGCGCGCATGGCGTACGGGCAGCGGCGGAACGAGTAGAGGATGGGTAGCGTAGTCATGGCACAAAGCAAAAGGGGCCGATTGCTCGGCCCCTTGGGGGTGATTGCCGGGGTCAGCCCGGGCGGCGTACGGCTTCAGGCAGCACGATGTTGACTTCGAGCACCTCGAAGTCATCCTTCTTGTCGAGCTGTACCTTGATGTCGTCCGGATTGACGGCGACATACTTGGAAATCACTTCCAGCAGCTCGCGCTGCAGTTGCGGCAGGTAATCGGGCGTGTCACGGCCGGCGCGCTCGTGCGCCAGAATGATCTGCAGCCGCTCACGCGCTACGCTGGCGGTTTTCTTTTTCTCGCCAAAGAAATAACTCAGAATCGACATGCATCAGCCCCCGAACAGGCGTTTCCAGAACGGGGCCTTTTCGGCCTCGGTAAAGCGCAGCGGGCGTTCTTCGCCCAGAAAGCGGGCCACCACGTCTTTATAGGCTTCCGATACATCGGAATTGGCCAGATGGATGGCCGGCGTGCCCGAGTTGGAGGCCTGCAGCACGGTTTCCGATTCCGGAATCACGCCGATCAACGGAATGCGCAGCAGATGCTGCACGTCATCCAGCGACAGCATTTCGCCCGAATCGACACGCTTGGGGCTGTAGCGGGTGATCAGCAGGTGGGTCTTCACCGTCTGGCCTTGCTCGGCCTTGAGCGACTTGGCATCCAGGATGCCGATGATGCGGTCAGAGTCGCGCACCGAGCTGACTTCCGGGTTGGTGACGATCAGCGCCTCGTCGGCAAAATAGGCTGCCATCAGCGCGCCGCTTTCAATGCCGGCCGGGCTGTCGCATACGATGTAGTCAAAGCCTTCGTGGGCCAGTTCTTTCAATACTGCCTGCACGCCTTCCTTGGTCAGCGCATCCTTGTCGCGGGTTTGCGAGGCCGGCACGATGAACAGGTTGTCGCAGTTCTTGTCCTTGATCAGTGCCTGGCGCAGCGTGGCTTCGCCCTGGATGACGTTGATCAGGTCGTACACCACGCGGCGCTCGCACCCCATGATGAGGTCGAGGTTGCGCAGGCCCACGTCGAAATCGATCACGGCGGTCTTGAAGCCGCGCAGTGCCAGCCCGGAAGCGAAACTCGCGCTGGTGGTGGTTTTGCCTACGCCCCCTTTGCCGGAGGTGACGACGATGATTTTTGCCACGTTTAATGTCCTTCGTCGGAATGAGTGTGTTCATGGACCGGATACGCTTGTGCGATCAGGTCTTCAATCTGTGCCCCGTGCGGATTATCCTGCGGCGGGGTCGGTAGCCGGTACGTATACGCCAGCGCCACGGTAGCGGCAAGCAATTCGGGCACGGCAAACAGCGCAATATAAGCCGGTTTGCTGATCTCGCCTGCCATGGGAATCAGCACCAGCAAGATGGCGCTGATCAGCGAGCCGATCAAAATGGCCCAGCCACCGAAGTGGTTGGCGCGATACCAGTTGTCGATACAACGCACCGTGCGCCGCGTCCGTACGCCGAACAGGCCGTTGACCGGCACCCAGCGCATGATCAGCGGCACGCTCAATAGCGCCACCAGGCCGCATGCAAACAGCAGCGGCGAAATCAGAAAATCGTTCATGTGTTACTCCATCCTCTCGAAACCGGCGCACCTTGTGGTGCATGGGCCTGTGGCCTCGGCGCGGTTTTGAACCTGTTTGCGGATTGAAGGCTTATGCCCGAATCCCACCCAGGTTCTTGCTACGATACTGCGGTGGCTGATCGCTCAGCCGTTCAATGCCTCGATCACGAGCTTGTCCTGATCGAGATAAACCTGTGCTGCCTTGGCGCGGATGGCCACGGGCAGCGTTTCGTCCAGCGAGCGATAGACACCGGCGACCGAGACCAGCTCGGCCTCCATGCAGGTGGTATATACGCGTGCACTGGTATCGCCGCGCGCGCCAGCCAGTGCACGGCCGCGTAGCGGGGCGTAAACATGGATGTTGCCGTCGGCAATCACCTCGGCGCCGGCCGATACCAGCGCCAGCACCACCAGATCGCCGCCTTTGGCATAAACCTGCTGGCCGGTGCGTACCGGGCGGGTAATGACCATGGCCGGCACACGGGCTTCGGCTGCCTTGGCGGCCGGCACGGGCGGTATCACACCGTCTTCGTTCAGCACGATCAGGCCGGCCTCGCGCGCGGCGGCGCGCTGGTCCGGATTGCCACCACGGGCTGCGATGGGTTTGAGTTGATACTGGCGCAGCAATTGCACCAGCGCAGCCACCTCAACGGCCGAGGGCAGTTCGGGCAGGCTGTCGAAATCGACGGCAAGCTGTTCGCCAGCCAGCATGTGCTCGCCGCTGCCCAGTTGCTCGCGCAGGCCGCTTTCCAGCTTGACCGGATCGAGCGTGGCGGGAACAAAGGTCAGCAGCTTGAGGCCGACACTGCGGAATTCAAAGGCGGAAGCGGGGTCGGGAAAGCGCTGCGACATGGGAACCGGACACTGGACAATGCCCGCGAGTTTAACAGCGTCGCCTGCGGCAGCGAAAGCCGCAGGTTACATCTTTGCGACCATCGGCAGGCCGCGCGGGCCTGCCGATGCCACTGGCATCCAGAATGCATCAGAAACGACGCAGCAGCTTCCATGCCCCAAGGCCGATCAACAGCAGCGGCCAGCCTTGGCGCAGCAGCTGCGGGTCGAGTACGCCGGCATTTACCAGCATGAAAATGGCGCCGATCAGGATCAGCAGGATGGCGCCGGTGCGGCCGTGCCGGGGTTTGCAGGTTTGTTCCATGATGAACCTCCGTGTTGATGAGGTTCACTTTACGTAGCCACTTGCCATGCTGCCGGCGCATGCGACGAGGCGTATCCGGTCGCGATGGAGTGCAGTACGTGCCGATGATCCGGCATCAGTGAATGCGGCGCTTCAGACCTGCATTGAGCAGGATGTTGGTTGCCAGCTCTTCGATGGACAGCTGCGTGGTGTTGAGGAACACGATGCCCAGTTGCCGCATCAGCGTTTCGGCCTCGGTCACCTCGTGGCGGCAGGCTTCCAGCGTGGCATAACGGCTGCCGGGTTTGCGCGATTCGCGGATCAGCGCCAGCCGTTCCGGCTCGATGGTCAGACCGAACAGCTTGCTGCGGTGTGCCTGCAAGGGTTTGGGCAGGGTGTGGCGGTCAAAGTCTTCCGGCGCCAGCGGATAGTTGGCGGCCTTGATGCCGTATTGCAACGCCAGATACAAACAGGCCGGCGTCTTGCCGGCGCGCGACACGCCAACCAGGATGATGTCTGCATCAGCCAGATTCTTGGCCATGCTGCCGTCGTCGTGGTTGAGCGAATACTGGATCGCGTCGATCCGGTTCTTGTATTCCTCGAAGCTGGCAATGCCGTGCACCTTGCCGGCGGTGTGTGAGGATTCGATGCCCAGCTCTTGCTCCATCGGCGCGATGAAATGACCGAAGAAATCCAGGACCAGCGCTTCTTCGATCTGGAACAGCCCGCGCAGCTCGTCGTCGATCAGGGTGGAAAACACCATGGGGCGGCAGCCATCAATGCGTGCCTGCTCGCGTATCTGCTCGACAGCGGCCAGCGCCTTTTCACGGCTGTCCACATAGGGCAGGGTGATGCGGCGGAAATTCACCGTTTCGAACTGCGCGGTCAGGCTGTGACCGAGCATCTCGGCGGTGATGGCGGTACGGGCGGAAACGAAAAAAGCGGTACGGGGCATGGCCGGCAGCGGGCTCTTTAGTAGGTACGGCGGGTGAGGCCGGCAGTGTGCATGATGGATGTGGCCAGCTCTTCGATGGAGCGGGTGGTTGAACTGAGGTGCGGCACGCCCACATGGCGCATCAGCGCTTCGGCCTCGGCCACTTCAAACTGGCAGTTGTCGAGCGCGGCGTAGCGGCTGCCCGGTTTGCGCTCCTCGCGGATCTGGTTGAGCCGCGCCGGGTCTATGGTCAAACCGAACAACTTGTTGCGGTAGGGCAACAACAGCTTGGGCAGGGTATGGTTGCCGAAGTCTTCCGGGGTCAGCGGGTAGTTGGCGGCCTTGATGCCATATTGCAGCGCCAGGTACAGACAGGTGGGCGTTTTGGCCGAGCGTGATACGCCGATCAGGATGATGTCGGCTTCGTTCAGGTCGCGCGGCATCACGCCGTCATCGTGCGCCAGTGCGAAGTTCACCGCGTCGATACGCGTCTTGTATTCCTCGAAATTGACGATGCCGTGCGATTTGCCGACGGTATGGCTGGATTCACGGCCGAGGGCTTTCTCCAGCGGACCAATGAAAATCTCGAAGAAATCCAGCGTCAGCGCCTCTTCCACCACGATGAGCTTGCGTAAATCCTCGGACACGATGGTGGAGAACACCAGCGGCTGGCATTGGTCTGCCGCCGCTTGCGCGCGGATTTTTTCGGCCACTTCACGTGCCTTGTCGGCCGTATCGACATAGGGCAGCGTAACGCGGCGGAAATTGACGTCCTCGAACTGCGTGATCAGGCTGTGGCCCAGCATTTCAGCGGTAATGCCGGTACGATCGGAAATGAAGAAGGCGGTGCGCGGCACGATCTCTCCCAAGCTATGTGCGCTTGCAATATTGCCGCAGCATATCCAGCCTGTAAGCCGGCAGCGCTGCGGGAAAACCATTACTTCTTTGTTTTAGCGCAGAACCCGCAATCCAGAAGGGGATTTCAATTTGTTGCATGCGGGAAAGCGACTACAAGATTGTCCCGATTAAGCGGTTGCGGCCCGCCTGCCTAGAATGAACTTATCGCGGCGCAGCATGCGCTGCTTCGACCCACCTCATTGCAAGGTTTCTGCCCATGTCTGCATCCACTCAAGACCGTAACGTGCTTGCCAACCGCAACGTGATCGATTTCACCGAGCTGCGCATGAGCGATGTCGAGTTTGTCGGCGGCAAGAATGCCTCGCTGGGCGAAATGATCTCGCAGCTGGCCGCCCAAGGTGTGCGCGTGCCGGGCGGTTATGCCACTACCGCACATGCCTACCGCGAATTCCTGGCCCACAACAATCTGGCGCAACGTATTGACGACGTGCTGGCCACGCTGGATGTGGACGACGTGCGGGCACTGGCGCAGGCCGGCAAGCTGATCCGCGACCAGATTCTGGCCACGCCGTTTCCGCCAGAGCTGGAAGCAGAAGTGCGCGCGCACTACGCCAGCTTGGGCGACAACGTGACGGTGGCCGTGCGCTCGTCCGCCACGGCAGAAGACCTGCCGGATGCCTCGTTCGCCGGCCAGCAGGAAACCTATCTGAACATCGTCGGCGCTGACAACGTGCTGGAAGCGATCAAGCATGTGTTCGCCTCGCTCTACAACGACCGCGCGATCTCGTACCGCGTGCACAAGGGCTTCGATCACAAGCTGGTGGCGCTGTCGGCCGGCGTGCAGCGCATGGTGCGTTCGGACAAGGGCGCGGCCGGGGTGATGTTCAGCATCGATACCGAAACCGGTTTCGATCAGGTGGTGTTCGTCACCGCCAGCTACGGGCTGGGCGAAACCGTGGTGCAGGGCGCCGTGAACCCGGACGAGTTCTACGTGCACAAGCCCACCTTGCGCGCCGGTCGTCCGGCCATCGTGCGCAAGCATCTGGGTGGCAAGGCCATCAAGATGGAGTTTGATCTGGAAGCGGCTGCCGGCCGTTCGGTGAAGACCGTGCCCGTGGATGCTGCTGCCCGCCGCCAGTTCTCGATCAGCGATGCCGAGGTTGAAGAACTGGCCGGCTATGCGCTGACCATCGAGGCGCACTACAAGGCACCGATGGATATCGAGTGGGGCCGTGACGGTATCGACGGCAAGCTCTACATCCTGCAGGCGCGGCCGGAAACGGTGAAGTCGCAGGAAGCAGCCGCCGAGAAACTGAGCAAGTTCCGCCTGCTGGAGCAGGGTGAGGTCTTGACCGAAGGTCGCGCCGTTGGCCAGAAGATTGGCGCCGGCCGCGTGCGCATCATCCGCAGCGTGGACGAAATGGACAAGGTGCGCCCAGGCGATGTGCTGGTGTCGGACATGACCGACCCGGACTGGGAGCCGGTGATGAAGCGGGCCGCAGCCATCGTCACCAATCGCGGCGGCCGTACCTGCCACGCCGCCATCATCGCGCGCGAGCTGGGCATCCCGGCCGTGGTTGGCACGGGTGATGCCACCCGGGTGCTGGAAGATGGCGCCGAGGTGACCGTATCGTGTGCCGAGGGGGATACCGGCCGCATTTATGCCGGCCTGCTCAAGTTCGAGAAAATGGAAGTGGCGCTGGCGACCATGCCCGAAGCACCGGTGAAGCTGATGATGAACGTCGGCAACCCCGAGCTGGCCTTCGAGTTTGCCCAGCTGCCCAACGAGGGCGTGGGCCTGGCGCGGCTGGAGTTCATCATCAACCGCATGATCGGCGTGCACCCCAAGGCGCTGCTGGCCTATCCCAATCTGCCGGCCGATCTGAAGGCGAAGATTGACGAGCGCATTGCCGGTTATCGTTCAGCGGTCGATTTCTATGTCGACAAGCTGGCCGAGGGGATTGCTACGCTGGGCGCAGCCTTCTGGCCCAAGAAAGTGATCGTGCGTCTGTCCGACTTCAAGTCGAATGAATACGCCAACCTGATCGGCGGGCCGGACTACGAACCGCATGAAGAAAACCCCATGATCGGTTTCCGGGGTGCAGCGCGCTATGTTGATCCGAGCTTCCGTGATTGCTTCGAGCTGGAATGCCGCGCGATGAAGAAGGTGCGCGACGGTATGGGGCTGACCAATGTCGAGGTGATGATTCCCTTCGTGCGCACGGTGAGCGAAGCGGCCAAGGTGATCGAGCTGCTGGCGGCCAATGGTCTCAAGCGCGGCGAAGGTGGGCCGGATGGCAAGGCGGGCCTGCGCGTGATCATGATGTGCGAGATTCCCGCCAATGCGGTGCTGGCCGAGCAATTCCTGCAGTATTTTGACGGCTTCTCGATCGGCTCCAATGACATGACCCAGCTCACCTTGGGCATAGACCGCGATTCGGGCGGGCCGGTATCGGTGAGTTTTGACGAGCGTAATGATGCGGTGAAGGCCATGTTGGCGATGTCGATTGCTGCCTGCCGCAAGCTGGGCAAGTACATCGGCATCTGTGGCCAGGGTCCGTCCGATCACCCGGACTTTGCGTTGTGGCTGGTCGAGCAGGGCATCGAAACCATTTCACTCAACCCGGATACGGTGGTGGAAACCTGGCTTTACCTCGCGCGCGAGGCAGGCTGACGCGGCGGCGGAGCCAGTCGGGACCAGATGGTTTCGACCAAGGCCCGGTTCTGCTGGTAAAAGGGCAGCGATACCGCCAGGTAGAGCGGGATATCCTCGAACACCGGCTCCAGCGCCCTGATCTGGCCGGGATAGCGCTGGGCGATCAGTGGCGCGGCTTCGTTTTCCATGGCCGCCACTGCATCGACACGACCATTGGCCAGCTTGGCAAACTGCGCGTCCAGCCCCGGCGCGCCCTCATCGGCGCGGATGCCGTGCTGCAGCAGGTCGTTGGCATAGACAAAGCCAGCCTGCACACCCACCAGCGGGTCTGCCACGCCGCCGAGCTTGTTGCCATCCCAGCTCAGCGGTGATGCGCTGCGCACATAAAAGCGTACCCGCACCATGGCCACGTTGCGTTGCCTGTCTGGCTGACCGTTGCGCATGGGGTAGGCGGTATAGGCGGTGCGTTGCAGATCATAGGCCGCCACCAGCCCTTGCGTGGTGTTGGTAGACAGATCGGCCACACAGCGTCGGCGTGGCGCGGTGACCCATTTCAGTTGCACCGGCAGCCCGGCGGCGGCGTTGCGTATTGCCTGCTGGGCCAGCCCGCTGCCATCGGGGTGGGTGAAGGGCAGGAAGGGCTGATCCAGCGTGCAGATGACCAGCACCGGCACTGCCGCGCTGGCCAGCGGTGTGGCAAGCAGTGCAATCAACAGGAAAGAAACAAAACGCACCATGCATATGCTCAACAGGAATGTTGCCGCTGCGACTGACACGAAGCCGCTGCAGCGGTTATTCTTGCATGCTAGCGCATGAATGCCCGGCGGGTTGCCGCCAACGGGCATGCCCCACACTTAGTCTGCAGAAAGGAAGAACGATGTCCGCACCCAACCGCACCGATTTTGACCAGTACATGGTACCCAACTATGCGCCCGCCGCCTTCGTGCCGGTGCGTGGTGCGGGCAGCCGCGTGTGGGATCAGGCGGGCAAGGAATATGTCGATTTCTCCGGCGGCATTGCCGTCAACGCGCTGGGCCATTGCCACCCGGCCGCCGTTGCCGCGCTGACCGAGCAAGCCGGCAAGCTCTGGCACGTGTCCAATGTGTTCACCAACGAGCCGGCGCTGGCACTCGCGCACAAGCTGGTGGATGCCACTTTTGCTGACCGCGTGTTCTTCTGCAACTCGGGCGCCGAGGCCAACGAGGCCGCACTCAAGCTGGCACGCCGCGCCGCCATCGAGCGCTTTGGCGAGAAAAAGCACAAAGTGCTGTCCGCACTCAACAGCTTTCACGGCCGTACCTTCTTTACCGTGTGCGTGGGCGGCCAGCCCAAGTATTCCGACGGTTTCGGCCCCAAGCCGGAAGGCATCGGCTATTTCGAATACAACAACCTCGCCAGCCTGGAAGCGCTGA
Source organism: Andreprevotia lacus DSM 23236 (assembly GCF_900176275.1). Lineage (GTDB taxonomy): Bacteria > Pseudomonadota > Gammaproteobacteria > Burkholderiales > Chitinibacteraceae > Andreprevotia > Andreprevotia lacus. The sequence goes on from NZ_FWXD01000006.1 coordinate 95,141, forward strand.
TTGATGACGACACCGCCTGCGTGATCGTCGAGCCCATCCAGGGCGAGGGCGGTGTGACACAGGCCACGCAAGCCTTTTTGCAAGGCGTGCGCGACCTGTGCAACAAGCACAATGCCTTCCTGATCTTTGACGAAGTGCAGAGCGGCATGGGCCGCACCGGCCATCTGTATGCCTATCAGGCTTATGGTGTGGTGCCGGACATCCTGTCCTCCGCCAAGAGCCTGGGCGGCGGCTTCCCCATTGGCGCCATGCTGACCACGAGCGACATTGCCAAGCACTTGGCCGTCGGCACCCACGGCACCACCTACGGCGGTAACCCGTTGGCCTGCGCCGTGGCCAGTGCCGTGTTCGACGTGGTCAACACCCCGGCCGTGCTGGCCGGCGTGCTGCAAAAGCGCGCCCGCTACGAAAACGCGTTGAACACGCTGAATGCCGAGGTGAACGTGTTTGCCGAAGTGCGCGGCATGGGGCTGCTGATTGGTGCCGAACTGAAAGCTGAATACGCCGGCCGCGCCAAGGACATCCTCGGCCTTGCTGCCGAAGAAGGTCTGATGATCCTGATGGCTGGCCCGAATGTGATCCGCTTTGCACCGTCGCTGGTGATTGAAGATGCGGATATCGACGAAGGCATGGCACGCTTTGCCAAGGCGGTTAGGCGCTTCGTGGCGTGATTCGTTGACCGACTGAAAAGAAAACCCGGCATTGCCGGGTTTTCTTTTGGCTGCTGTATAGCCTGTGCTGGTTAGGCACCTGCAGCAGAAGCCAATGAGCTGGCGCCCTCTGGTCTGGTCAAAGCGCCGTTACTGTCAGCATCAGGCCGACGTTGAACGCACCGGGGACCGGAATGCCACTTTGTGCCAGCAGCGGTACTGTATCGCCATATGGGTCTTCTCCGTGCGCGTAGGCGGTGACGTGCCATGGCCCGCGCCTGGGGTCGAGCTTGCGTTCTGTTGATTGATCGGCCAATACCGTGATCTCGGTCGTTGCCTCATCCTGTGCAGTCAGCAACAGATAGGTAACCCGGTCGCAGCCGGCAGGGAGGTTGCTTCCACAGCTGAAAGTGCTCATGGCGGTCATTACTTTTTTCTCTACGTGGTCGTCTGTTTAACCGGGTGCATTTGAATCGGCAGCATTTGCTTCTTGAAGCTGCCGGGCAGTGTCATTCGTTGGCTGGCGTATAGGGCATGCAGAGTTGGTGCTTATTTGCCCGCATACCGCCCAATCAATCCCGCAATCTGCTGCAACGGCACAATCTCCACCGCTGCCCCCATGCGTATCGCCTCGCGTGGCATGCCGAATACGGTGCAGGTTTTTTCGTCCTGCGCATAGGTCATGGCGCCGCAATCGCGCATTTCGCGCAGGCAACGCGCGCCGTCATCACCCATGCCGGTCAGCAGAAAGCCCACGCCGTTCTGGCCGGCTGCGCTGGCGGTGGAGCGGAACAGCACGTCTACCGAGGGGCGGTGGCGGGTGATCAGCGGGCCGTCCACCACGTCCACGTAATATTGCATGCCGTTGCGTTTGACGATCAGATGCTTGCCGCCCGGGGCAACCAGCGCCAGACCTGGGCGCAGTTTGTCGCCATGGGCGGCTTGCTTCACCTCGATCTTGGACAGGCTGTTGAGCCGTGCCGCAAAGTTGGCGGTGAAGTTCTCCGGCATGTGCTGCACGATGACGATGGGCGGGCTGTTGGCCGGGATGCCTGGCAGGATGGCTTCCAGTGCCTGTACGCCGCCGGTGGAGGCGCCGATGGCGATGACGGGTGAGGTGGGCTGTACCGCACCGGGTCTGGGCGGGGGCAACAGCATGTCGGGCGATTGCTTGGGGCCGGACATGCGCTCGTTGATGACCGATACCGAGGCATTGGTGGCATAACCCTGACTGCCCGCGGGCGTGGGGGCCGAAGGTGGCGCGGGCCGCCCTGCGGGCGTGGGCAGCGGCGAGATGGCGCGGGCGGATAGCGGTGCTGCGGCTGGGCGTGGCGCAGGGGCCATGGCCCCTACGCGTGGCGGCGGCTGACGCGCACCACGGCTGATGGCGGCCGAGCGTACCGCCTGCACCAGATTGGCCGAGTTGTCCTGGATCTGGCGCATCATGATCGAATGGCGGCTGACCACGGCAATGGCGCCATGCTCCATCGTTTGCAGCGCCAGCCGGTTGCTGCGCTCGGTGCTGGATGCCACGGCCACGGCCGGCACACGGCGCTCACTTTGCAGGGCCTTCAGCAGCACCACGCTGTCGGTGCCGGGAATGTCGACGTCGATCACTACCACATCGGGCTGCATGCTGCGGAACAGGCTGCGCGCGCCATGCGGGTCGCCGGCCAGACCGACAACTTCGAAGCCGGGCACGGCCTTGAGCGCGTCGCTCATGGCCAGCCGCGCGATCGGCGAGTGATCGATAATGAGTATCCGGGTGCTCATGCGCTCAGTCTGGCAGCCGATTGTGATTATTGATAGGCACAGTTGTGGCGATACAGCTTTTCCCTGATTGGTGCTTTACCGAATGGCCGTGACAGCGGCGGCTATCTAAGCTCTCAGGGTATATCTGGAAAGTATTGCCAATGAGAATCCGACTGCTGAAATCCACCGATCTGCACGCGGTGGTTGCGCTGGCCGGGGCCGCCGGTGTGGGGGTGACCACCCTGCAGCCCGACCCCGAGCGGCTGGCTGCGCGCATTGCCGGCAGCGAGGCTTCGACAGCGGATGAGCGCGAGCTGGCCGAGGCCGGCTATTTCTTTGCGCTGGAAGACGAAGTGAGCGGCGCACTGGCCGGCACTGCTGCCATCGAGGCGGCCGTGGGCTTGGCCGATACCTGGTACAACTATCGCGTCGGCTTGTCGGTGCATGCATCGCGCGAGCTAGGCATCTACAAGCAGATGCCCACGCTGTTTCTGACCTCTGACCTCACCGGTGCCTCGGAGCTGTGTTCGCTGTTCCTGCACCCGGACTGGCGTCGTGACGGCAACGGCAGCTTGTTGTCCAAAAGCCGTTTCCTGTTCATGGCGGAGTACCCGGAGCGATTCTCCGAGCGTGTGATCGCCGAAATGCGGGGCGTGTCGGACGAAGCCGGCCGCTCGCCATTCTGGGAAAGTTTGGGGCGGCACTTCTTCAGGATGGATTTCGCCCGAGCCGATTTCCTCTCCTATGTGGGCAGCAAATCGTTCATAGCCGAGCTGATGCCCAAGTACCCGATCTACACCGCACTGCTGTCGGACGAGGCGCAAGCCGTCATCGGCGAGGTGCATCCGGCCACCAAGCCGGCGCGCAGCCTGCTGGAGAGTGAGGGCTTCCGCTACCAGGGGTATATCGACATCTTCGATGCCGGCCCGACCCTGGAGTGCTCGCTGGGCGATGTGCGCGCCATCAAGGACAGTGCCACCTATCACGCGCTGGCTGTGACGTCCGATACCAAGGGCGGCACACCCTGGCTGGTGTCCAACCGTCGTCTGGGCGGCTTTTGTGCCACGGTGGCCATCACCCGGCCGCTGGAAGACGCACTGCCGCTGACGCAGGCCGTGCTGGACCGACTCGAAATTGCTGATGGCGATAGCGTGCGCGCCGTGCCGCTGTCGGCCAAGGAGTAAACAATGCTGTTGATCAATGGTCAGTGGCAGCCCGGCCATGGTGCTGCCTTTTCTTCACGCAACCCGGTATCGCAATCCTCGGTCTGGCAGGGGCAGGGTGCCGATGCCGTACAGGTGGATGCTGCCGTGGCCGCCGCGCGGGCCGCATTCCCCGCCTGGCGCGATACCGATGCCGAGACACGTATTGCACTGGTGCGCTGTTTTGCCGATCTGCTGCGCACCAATCAGGCCGAGCTTGCAGCCATCATCGGCCGTGAGACCGGCAAGCCACGCTGGGAGGCCATGACCGAAGTCACCACCATGATCAACAAGATCGATATTTCGATCCGTGCCATGGAGGAACGCACCGGGCACAAGGAGGCCACGCAGGGCGATGCCAATGCCGTGCTGCGCCATCGGCCGCATGGCGTGGTGGCCGTATTCGGCCCGTACAATTTCCCCGGCCACTTGCCCAACGGTCATATCGTGCCAGCCTTGCTGGCCGGCAACGCGGTCATCTTCAAGCCATCCGAGCTGGCACCACTGACCGCGCAGAAAACCGCTGAACTCTGGCAGGCGGCTGGCCTGCCTGCTGGTGTGCTGGGCTTGCTGCAGGGCGGCCGTGAAACCGGCCAGGCACTGGCCGCGCATGCGCAGCTCGATGGCCTGTATTTCACCGGCAGCGCCGCCACGGGCTATCACTTGCACAAGGCCTTTGCCGGCCACCCGGACAAGATCCTGGCGCTGGAAATGGGCGGCAACAACCCGCTGCTGGTCGAGCCGCTGGCGGATATCCCGGCTGCCATCCATCACGTACTGCAATCGGCCTTCATCTCGGCCGGCCAGCGGTGCACCTGCTCGCGCCGGTTGCTGGTGCCCAAGGGGGAGTGGGGCGACCAGTTCATAGCTCGGCTGGTCTCGTCCAGCGCCGCGCTGCGCGTGGGCGAATGGGACGAAGAGCCGCAGCCCTTCATGGGTAGTGTGGTATCACTTGCGGCCGCCGATGCCTTGCTGGCTGCGCAGGACAAACTGATTGCCGCCGGCGCCCGCCCGCTGCTGACCATGCGCCGGCTGCGCGAGGGCACGGCGCTGCTGTCGCCCGGCCTGCTCGACGTGACCGCCGTGGCCGACCTGCCCGACGAGGAATACTTCGGCCCGCTGCTGCAAATCCAGCGCTACGACGATTTTGCGCAGGCGCTGCAGCTGGCGAATGCCACGCGCTACGGCCTGGCAGCCGGTTTGCTGTCCGACTCGGCCGAGCGCTACCAGCAGTTCTGGCGCGAAGTGCGCGCCGGCATCGTCAACTGGAACAAACCGCTGACTGGCGCATCCAGCGCGGCGCCGTTCGGCGGCGTGGGTGCTTCGGGCAACCATCGCCCCAGCGCGTATTACGCGGCGGATTACTGCGCTTACCCGGTGGCCTCGCTGGAGGCGGAAACACTGGCGCTGCCGGCGCAACTGCCGCCCGGGATGACGCTGTGAGCTTGAAGGGAAACATGATGGCATTCGAAGCCAATTTCGACGGACTGGTTGGCCCCACGCACCACTATGGCGGCCACTCGTTCGGCAATGTGGCCTCCACCGGTAATGCCGGCCACGCAGCCAATCCACGCGCGGCGGCGCTGCAAGGCTTGTCCAAGATGAAGGCGCTGGCCGATCTGGGTTATCGCCAGGGCATCCTGCCGCCGCAGGAGCGCCCGGCGGTGGCCGAGCTGCGCAAACTGGGTTTTGCTGGCAGCGATGCCGCCGTGATCGCAGCAGCAGCGCAGACTGCACCGGCGCTGCTGGCCAGCGTGTCGTCGGCATCCAGCATGTGGACGGCCAATGCCGGCACGGTCAGCCCGTCTGCCGACACGGCCGATGGTCGCGTGCACTTCACCGTGGCCAATCTGCAGAATAAATTTCATCGCGCGATCGAGCATGAGCAAACCGCCCGCACCCTGCGCGCGGTGTTCCGTGACGATGCCCGCTTTGCGGTGCACGATGCCTTGCCCATGCACCCGGCCTTGGGTGATGAAGGCGCGGCCAACCACACCCGCTTTGCCCGGCAATATGGCGAGCGCGGGGTCGAATTCTTTGTGTATGGCCGCCGGCACTGGGGTGGCGATGTGGAACCGGTGCGTTATCCCGCACGGCAAACACTGGAAGCCTGCCAGGCCGTTGCGCGCCTGCACGGGCTGGCCGAGCAGCACGTGGTCTATGCACAGCAGAATCCGGCGGTGATCGACGCGGGCGTGTTCCACAACGATGTGATCGCAGTCGGCAATCTGGATGTGTTGTTCTGTCACCAGCAGGCCTTTCTGCACCAGCAGCCGACCTATGCCGAGCTGGAGCGCAAGCTGGGTGGGCTGCGCGTGGTCGAGGTGCCCAACGCTGCCGTCAGCGTGGCCGATGCGGTCAAGAGCTATCTGTTCAACAGCCAGTTGCTTGACCTCGGCGATGGCAGCATGCGGCTGGTGGTGCCGGAGGAGTGCCGCAACACGCCAGCGGTGTGGCAATGGCTGCAAGGCGAGGTAAAACCGGGCGCGCCGATTTCCGAATTGCTGGTGTTCGACCTCAAGCAAAGCATGCAGAATGGCGGCGGGCCTGCCTGCCTGCGGCTGCGCGTGGTGCTGAACGAGGCCGAGGCTGCAGCCGTAGCCCACGGCGTGTGGATGAACGAAGCCCGCCATGCCATGCTGACTGCATGGGTGGAAAAACACTACCGCGACCGCCTGAGCGAGGCCGATCTGGCCGATCCGCAACTACTGGTGGAAGTGCGAACCGCGCTGGATGAGCTGACAGCGCTGCTGGGCCTAGGTAGCATCTATCCATTCCAGCTCAATTGATGAGGAGCGCACCGGACACCATGTCGCAACCTTCCTTTCTGCAACAGACGCTAGACGGCAAAACCACGCTGGGCCTGCCGTTTACCCTCGGCAACGGGGTGAGGGTACAAGTCATGGACGAGGGCGTGATCCGCTTCGAGCCCAATGACAGCGACAGCCGCAAGCTTGATCTGGTGATCTCGTGCGGTGTGCACGGCAATGAAACCGCGCCGGTCGAGCTGGTGGACCGGCTGATCTCGGCACTGTATGCGGGCGAGCTGCGCCTGAAGGCGCGCGTGTTGTTCGTGTATGGCAATGTCGATGCATTGCGCAGCGGCACCCGCTTCATCAAGCAGGACATGAACCGCCTGTTCTGCCGCATCCCCGACGTATCGGACGATCTGGAAGCGCGTCGCGCCACCATGCTGGAAATGCAGTTGATGCGTTTCTTTGCCCGTGCGATGCAGGAAGACAAGCCGCGCCTGCATTACGACCTGCATACTGCCATACACGGCAGCCTGATCGAGAAATTCGCGATTTACCCGCTACCGCCCATGGGCAAGCAGTTTGAGCCGACCGAAATCGCCCGGCTGGCCGAGGCCGGCATCGAGGCCGTGCTGCTGCAATCGACCACCTCGACGACGTTTTCGTTCTTCTCCAGCCGCCATTGCGATGCCAGTGCCTTTACCGTCGAGCTGGGCCGCGCCATGCCGTTTGGCCAGAATCAGGCCGTGGACCTGTCGGACATGGAGCGTTATCTGGCTGCGCTGATCGAAGGCGAGCTGCCGCAGCCCGAACTGATCCCCGAGCACACGCAGGTGTTCCGCGTTGCGCGCGAGATCGTCAAGGAGAGCGACGCTTTCCGCCTGCACATCGATGCCAAGACCGACAACTTCATGCCGTTGCCACAGGGCATGTTGCTGGCCGAGGATGGCGGCAAGCGCTGGACCATTACCGAGGAAAACGCGCGCATCATTTTCCCCAACCCCGATGTGGCGGTGGGGCAGCGTGCCGGCTTGATCATCGTGCCCTCACGCAGTTTCAGCCGGACCTGATCCGGCCAGAGGCCAATCAGGGACGCAAAAAGGGCAGTGCTGGCTGCCCTTCTTGCTGTGCAATCACTTCTTGTGGTGCTTCTTGCCGCCGCTGGCCGGCTTGGCAGCCTTGCCCGACGACTTGGCAGACGATTTGCCGCCCTTGGCTGATTTTCCAGCGGGCTTGCTGCTTTCGGTCTTGGCGCTGCCCTTGGCACGCTGGCAGACCATCACCACCTTTTTCTTCTTGCCGTGGCCCTGGACCACCTTCTTGCAATGGGCGCCGCTGGCGGTATCTTCAACCTTGACTGCTTCCGGGTTGCCGGCAACGGCAAGCAGGCCGGCCAGATTGATGCCCTGACCACCGGCATCGGCCACGCGCCGTGCGCCGTTCCAGCGTTTTTGCCAGTAGGTTTCGTTCAGGTTGGCGGTTTCCACGCTCTTGCCAGCGCGCGGCGAGTGGATGAAACGGTTGTCACCCATATAAATGCCGACGTGCGAGAACGTACGCCCCAGCGTATTGAAGAACACCAGGTCACCCGGCTTGAGCTCGCTGCGGTCGACGTTCTCGCCCAGCCGGCTCATGCCCATGGCGTTGTGCGGCAGCGCGATATTGAGCGAGTTCTGGAACACGTAGCGGACGAAACCGCTGCAATCGAGGCCATCTTCGGGGTTGTTGCCACCCCATTTGTAGCGCACGCCGATCAGGCCCATGGCCTGCAGCAGCAACTGCTGGCCGGCAGTGGGGCCGTCGCTGCGCACAGTGTCGGGGGCCGGGGCTGCAGCGGCTTTCTTGTTGCTCCAGGCATTGCTGCCGGCAGCATCGGTGGGCACCGGCGCCGTGGCCGGTTTCTTGTTGCTCCAGGCGCCGTCGGAGGGCGCATCTGTCGGTGTCGGAATTGCGGGGGGATCGTCGGCGAGCGCGGCAGGCGCGCTCAAGCCCAATGCCAGCCCGCAGCAAAAGAGGGCTGCGTGCAAAAATTCTTTCATGGGGACCGAATGTAGCGATGTGTTTATGACGTGTAAAGCCTAAAATCCGCAACAGATTTACACTGACAAGCGCGACCCGAACCCGTTCAGCGAGGACCCATGCTCAAGGAAACCTTTACCGTCATGCGCGATTTGCCACGCGTGCGCGAAATCATTGCCGTTCTGGTGCGGCATGGTTTAGGCAATCTGGTGAATCGGCTTGGGCTGGCCAAGGGTATTGAGCGTGCTGGCGATCTGCTGCATCTGCCTGGCAGCCATGAGGTTGAACAGATCGACCCGGCGGTACGCATGCGCAAGGCGATGGAGGAGCTGGGGCCTACCTTCATCAAGCTGGGCCAGGTGCTGGCGACCCGCGTCGACGTGTTTGCGCCGGACTGGATCGCCGAATTCGAGAAGCTGCAGAACAATGTGCCGGCGTTGCCGTTTCAGACCATCGTGGCCGAGCTGGTGGATATTCTGGGGGCAGACCCGCACACGATCTTCAGCGAGATTGATCCGGAGCCGGTCGGCTCGGCCTCCATTGCCCAGGTGCACCGTGCCCGGCTGGCCGATGGCGAGGACGTGGTGCTCAAGATACGCCGGCCCGGCATCATTCCCAAGATCGAGGCCGATCTGCGCATCCTGCATCACATTGCCTCGCTGCTGGAGTTCGAGTTTCCCGAAACGCGCCGCTATCAGCCGGTGAAGATTACCGAGGAATTCGGCAAGTCGCTGCGGCGCGAGCTGAATCTGTCGTCCGAGGCACGCAACCAGGATCGCTTCATCCAGAATTTTGCTGGCCATGCCGAGATCGACATCCCGCGCATCCACTGGGCCTACACCTCCGAGCGCATGAATGTGCAGAGCTGGATGGGCGGGCTGATTGGCAACGACATGGGCGCCTTCGAGGATGCCGGGCTGGATCGCCAGTTGCTGGCCTCACGCGGGGCGGATGCGGTCCTGAAAATGGTGCTGATCGACGGCTATTTCCATGCCGATCCGCATCCGGGCAACGTCAAGTTCCTGCCTGGCAACCGCATTGGCTTCCTCGACTTCGGCATGGTGGGGCGCTTGCCGCACCCGCGCCGCGATCAGATCGTCGATCTGCTGGCTGCGCTGGCACAGCGCGACGAGCACGGCATCCTCGATGTGCTGATGGAGTGGACCGGCGATACGGTGGTGGATGAGGACAAGCTGGCGGCCGACATTGCCGACTTCATGTTCAATTACGAGAACCTGCCGCTCAAGGATATCTCGTTCGGCATGCTGCTGAACGACGTGGCCGCCATCATGCGCGAGCACGAAATTACCCTGCCGGCCGATCTGACCCTGCTGTTCAAGGCGCTGATCACGCTGGAAGGGCTGGGCCGCCAGCTCGACCCCGATTTCCAGATGGTGCAGCACCTTACGCCCTTTGTGCGCGAGGTCATCATCAGCCGCTACAAGCCGCAAACGCTGCTCAAGAAGGGCAAGGACAGCCTGCTGGAGGGCTTTGGCCTGCTGGCCGGTCTGCCGCGCGATATCGGCAAGCTGATCAAGCAGGCGCGGCGCGGCAATCTGCGCATCGACCTCGACCTGAAACGGCTGGAGAGCTTTGGCGCGCAGATCACCCGCAGCGCCAACCGGCTGACCATGGGCATCGTGACCGGCTGTTTGATCATCGGCTCCAGCATCGTGATGACCGTCAAGGCCGGGCCAACCTTGTTCGGCATGCCGGCACTGGGTTTTCTCGGTTTTCTGGTGGCCTTCATCAACAGCCTGTGGCTGGTGTTCTCGATCTGGGTATCGAGCAAGGAAGAACGCTGACCGGGCGATGCCCGGCAAGGAGCCGCTTCATGCGTGGGTACATGCTGCCGCTGGCTGCGGCATTGTTGTTGGCCTGTAGTGCGGCACAGGCGGTGCATCCGCTGCGCTGGACTGGCACCTATCACTGTGATGAGGGCCGCAGCTTCCGCATCACCGCTGAGGTGGAAGGGCGCCATCTCTATCTGCGCTGGCAGGGCAAGCCCTATGTGCTGGATGACAGAGGCAGCAGCGACAGCACCTTTGACTGGCAAGGCAGCGGCTTTCGCTGGCAGGGCACGACGGCGGAGAACGCTTTGTCTGGCGAGCGTGGGCCGCTGGCCAGTCATTGCGCGCGCGGCACGGCTACCAGTGCGCCAGGGGCGGATGGACGTCGCTAAAAAAATCCAGCGCGGCGGTGTTGGCAAGGCGTGCGAAGCGCAGACAGTACAAGACGTACGGCAAGCGAGCACAACGCCGCCAGCAGGATTTATTGGGAACGTCCAAGAAAAAAAACCGGCCTTGTGGGCCGGTTTTCTCTTGCGCGGTCAGCCGATCAGGCTGCGAGTGCGACAATTTCCTTTTCTGCCGATTGCAGAGCTTCGGCCTTTCTGGCTTCGCCCATGGCCACGCCTTCGGCGCGCACAAAGCGCACGTCGGTCACGCCAAGGAAGCCCAGTACGGTCTTCAGATAGCTTTCCTGATGGTCCAGCGCGCGCATGGCTTCGGTGGTCGAATACACGCCGCCACGGGTCGAGGCCACGATCACGGTCTTGCCACCCGCCAGGCCCACCGGGCCGGTTTCGGTGTACTTGAAGGTACGGCCGGCTTGAGCGATGCGATCAATCCACGCCTTGAGCTGGCTGGGTACCGAGAAGTTGTACATCGGCGCGCCGATCACCAGTACGTCGGCTTCGAGGAACTGGCTGACCAGCGCTTCGGACAGTGCGTTTTCAGCACGCTGGATGTCGGTAGCCGCTTCGGCGCCCAGACGGAAGCCCAGCGAGTCGAGCGACAGGTGGCTAGGGGCCGAGGTGGCCAGATCCAGGTATTCCACTTCGATGCCCGGCTGGCTCTTTTGCCATTCGGCGGTGATGCGGGCAGTCAGTTGGCGGGATACCGAGTTGTCGGCCAGAACGCTGGAATCGATATGCAGCAGTTTCATTTTCAATCTCCTTGTCGATGTGGCCGCGCAGTGGTGCGGCGTTGGAGTGAATTCTGCTGCTGGAACGACTTGCTGATAAGTCGGCAAAAATGCGATAAATTGTTCTGAATTTGGAACGATGGCCGATGCGGTGGCGAGGGGAAGTCCATGCAGGACGTGAACGACATGCTGTTCTTTGCCGAGGTGATCGACCACGGCGGCTTTGCCGCTGCGGGGCGGGCCTTGGGCATTCCCAAATCGCGGCTGTCGCGCCGCATTGCCGATCTGGAGGGCTCGCTGGGTGTTCGCTTGTTGCAGCGAACCACGCGCAAGCTGGCGCTTACTGATCTGGGCGAGCGCTTCTACCGCCATGCGGTCGCGGTGCGGGATGAAGCCAACGCCGCGCGCGAAACCATCGAAGCGCTGCAGGCCGAGCCCCGTGGTGTAGTCAAGGTGAGCTGCCCGATTACGCTGGCGCATTATCAGGTGGGGCCCTTGTTGCCCGAGTATCTGGCAGCCTATCCGCAGGTACGGTTGCAAATGGTGGTGACCAACCGCCCGGTCGATCTGATCGAGGAGGGCTTTGATGTCGCGCTGCGCGTGCGACCGACGCCGCAGGACAGCGCCACCCTGGTGGTCAAGACCTTGGGCGAGAGCGGCGGCTATCTGGTGGCCAGCCCGGCTCAGCTACTGCGACAGGGCACGCCCAAGACGCCGGACGAGCTGGTGTGGCTGGATAGCCTGGCCATGGCGGCCACCGACGGTCGTGCACACTGGGTGCTGACCAACCTAGAAGGCGAACGGGTGGAAATGAACCACCAGCCGCGCCTGGTGATTGATGACCTGCAGGTGCTGCGTGATGCGGTGCTGGGCGGAATCGGCGCAGCGGTGTTGCCGACCTTCATGGTGTATGACGATATCCGCGCGGGCCGGCTGGTGCGCATATTGCCGGAATGGACGCCCCCTGCCGGCCTGGTGCACGCGGTATTCCCCAGCCGGCGTGGTCTGTTGCCGGCAGTACGTACCTTTCTCGATTTTCTGGGCGAACGGCTGACGGCGCAGTACCAGCGCTGCGCGGCCAAGGATAACGGGGAAGATGTTGAGTGTGCGGCGGCAGCGCCGCAGCGGCTTCAGCCGTGAGGCTGCTGGCTCTCGCTCACAATGCGCCTGGCTATGGCACGCACGCCATTGCCGCGCGATGCGGACAGAAAGCGCACCAGGCCCAGCTCGGTCAGCCAGGCTTCCAGCGCAAACTGCTGGATCGTTGCGGCATCCTGGTTGTGATAAGCGGTGAGCAGCAAGGTCAGCAAGCCCTTGATCACACGCGAATCGCTGTCGGCCGCAACTTGCAGCTTGCCCCCCTCCCAGCGTGTGACCAGCCAGACGGTGCTCTCGCAACCGCTGACCCGATTGGCATCCACCTTGTCGGCATCCGGTAGCGGTGGCAGGTCCCGTGCCAGTTGTACCAGCAAGCGGCTTTTGGCCTCCCAGCCGCCAGCGGCCAGCAGGCGTTGTGACAGCGCATCGCGATCGACGGTGGTGCCGAACGGGTGAGCGTAGGGATTGCTCATTGCCGTTTCGCTCATGCCAGGTCTTCCAGCGCAGCAGCCAGTGCCTCCAGGAAGTGCGTGACGTCCTCGGCGGTGTTGTAGGCCGCAAACGATACGCGCAAGGTGCCGCTGACCCCCAGTGCATCGAGTAATGGCTCAGCGCAGTGCTTGCCCACGCGCACCGCGATATCACGGGCATCGAGCAATTGCGCCACGTCATAGGGGTGGGCGTTGTCGAACACCAGCGAGCGCAGCGGTGCGCGCTCGGTAACGGTGGCCAGGGTGCGTACGCCGGCTATCTTGCGCAAGCCGGCATCCAGCAAGGCGCACAGATGGGCTTCGTGCTGCTTGAGGGCGGCGCGGTCCAGTCCACACAGCCAGTTCAGCGCGGCCGCCAGGCCCACGGCTTGCGCGACGGGCGGCGTGCCGGCCTCGAAGCGGGCTGGTGGCGGGGCGTAGGTGGTGCCGGCAAAGCTCACACGCTCGATCATGTCGCCGCCGCCTTGCCACGGGGGCATGTCGGCCAGCAGCTCGGCCTTGCCGTACAGCACGCCCACGCCGGTGGGGCCGTAGACCTTGTGGCCGGAAAACACATAGAAATCCGCACCCAGCGCCTGCACATCCACGCTCTCGTGTGCCACGGCCTGCGCACCGTCGATCAGTACGCGTGCGCCGGCCACGTGGGCGGCTGCGGCCAGCTCCAGCACCGGCAAATGGGTGCCGATCGCGTTGGATGCGTGCGTGATCGCCACCATGCGAACTTGCGGCTGTAGCAGTGAAAGGAAGGCGGTGCGGTCCAGCGTGCCATCCGGCAGCACCGGAATCTCGCGCACGATGGCGCCGGTCTGCGCGGCAATCAATTGCCACGGCACGATGTTGGCGTGGTGCTCATAGCCCGATACCAGGATTTCGTCACCCGGCTTCAGGTTCTGGCTGCCCCAGCTGTTGGCGACCAGATTGATGGCCTCGGTGGCGCCACGGGTAAAGACGATCTCATCCGCGCTGCTGGCGTTCAGGAAGCGTGCCACTGTTTCGCGCGCGCCCTCAAAGGCTTCGGTGGCGAGACCGGACAGCCGGTGAGCCGAGCGATGCACATTGGCATTGGCGGTTTCATAGAAGTGCCGCTCTGCATCCAGCACGCAGCGTGGTTTTTGCGTGGTCGCGGCGTTATCCAGATACACCAGCTCGGGATAGTGCTCGAACATGGGGAATTCTGCGCGTAGTGCGTGGGGATTGAGCGACATGGCAGGAAAAGTCGGAATGGTCTGTGACGATTGTATAATGCCGCGATGGCTTACAAACAACCGATTTCCGTACTGGTGGTGATTCATACACCAGACTTGCAGGTATTACTGATCGAGCGCACCGATTTTCCTGAAGCCTGGCAGTCGGTTACCGGCAGTCGCGAGGCTGACGAAGTGCTGACAGACACCGCCCTGCGTGAAGTGGCCGAGGAAACTGGCATCCGCGCTGACCCCGCCAGCTTGCGTGATTGGGACTACAGCAGCAGCTACGAAATTTTCGAGGTGTGGCGCCATCGCTACGCACCGGGTGTGACGACCAATGTCGAGCACGTGTTCAGCCTGCAGGTGCCGGCGCCTCTGGCCGTCACGCTGGCGCCGCGCGAACATCGCCGCTATCGCTGGGTGGATTGGCAGGTAGCGGCCGAGATGGTGTTCTCGCCTTCCAATGCCGAAGCCATCCGCATGCTGGTGCAGCGCACGGGGCATTGAACGCGCCCGGTCGGCGTAACCTCAAGTAATTTCTCAAGATTGATACAAACCTGCCGATATGCCGTTTGGGTAGCCGCCCATACGCATGCAGGATGATGGATCGTGTCGCTGCAGATCCAGACCAATGTCGCCGCGCTGTTCACGCAGCATCAGCTCGCAAGGACGTCGGACACCACCAACACGGTGATCCAGCGCCTTTCATCCGGGCTGCGCGTCAATTCCGCGCGCGACGATGCGGCCGGTCTGGTCATCAGCCAGCGCATGACGGCACAAATCCGTGGCAACGCGGTGGCCAATCGCAATCTGAACGATGGCGTTTCGCTGGTGCAGACGGCAGATGGGGCGATGGATACGGTGACCAACTCGCTGCAGCGCATCCGCGAGCTGGCGGTACAGGCCAGCAATGCCACACTCAACGCCACGGACCGGCAAGCCTTGCAGGCCGAGGCCGATCAGCTGCTTGGTGGTATCGACCAGATTGCCAGCCAGACTCAGTTCAACGGCCAGCAGGTGTTCAGCCAGTCCAAGGCCAGCATCGGTGGCGATGTCAACAAGCGCGCCGTGATCGATGGCCTCAAGCTGGGCTGGATACAGGAAGCCGAGCAGCGCATCAAACAGTACTACGGCATATCGGGTGATGGCGCCGACCTGACGGTTGACCTGACCTTTAGCGATGGCGCGGGCAATGTGCTGGCCTCGGTCAGTGGCACCGGTGGTGCGGGCGGCAAGGCTTACAATCAAAAACTCAATATCGACATGCAGGACTTCGTGCCGCCCAATCTGCCCGATGGCGGCACCGCGCCGTATTACAACGACCGGGTGATCGCCCACGAAATGGTGCACGCAGTCATGGGGCGCTCGATGAACTTCACCGCGCTGCCCACCTGGTTCAAGGAAGGCACGGCTGAGTTGATCCACGGTGCGGACGAGCGTGTGGTGGGCGATATTGCCGCCTCCAACGTCAATGCGGTGGTCAATCAGGTAGCAGGGGCTTGGGGCAGCAATAGCATTGATTATTCGTCGGCCTACATCGCCTCGCGCTACATGCACCAGATGCTCAAGACCTATGGCCACGCGGACGGCATCAAGGCGGTAATGACCTATCTGCATGACAACCCGGCCGCCGATCTGGATGCCGCGCTCAATGCGCTGACCAACGGGCAGGTGGCTACCGCCGGGGCTTTTCTGTCCAGGTTTACCGGTGGCAATGTCTCGGTCGGTGCCAGCTTCGTCAACAATGTGATGGACCTGACCAATACCGATACCGGCTCGATCGGCGGGCTGGACGCCGACAACGGTCCCGAGCGCAGCGCCAAGGATGTGCTGACCGACCACGGCAGCAGCTATGGCACCACGGTGGCAGATGGCTTCAACGTGATTTACCCCACCGTGGGTGGCGGCGCAGGGACGAATACCGTCAGCCTGCAAGCCGGTGCGGGCGTGCATGAAAATCTGGTCGCGTCGATCAGCGCGGTCAGCTCGACCGCGCTGGGGCTGGAAAGCGTGGATCTGGTGAACCTGCCGCAATTTGCACTGGTGCACCTGGACGAGGCCATCGACTATATCGGCCGCCAGCGTGCCGATTTGGGCGCCGTGCAATCACGGCTGACCGCAGGCATGGCGCAGTTGCAAACCACGGTGGAGAACGACAGCGCGGCACGTTCGCGCATTGTCGATGCCGATTACGCCGCAGAAACCGCCGCGCTGACCCGGCAGAACATCCTGCAGCAGGCTGCCAATGCCATGCTGGCGCAGACCTTCAATCAACCGAGGCTGGCATTGCAACTCTTGCGCTAGGGCCTGTTAACACTTATTTCACGCTTGCGTTCGGGGTAGTTCGGGATGGAGCGCAAGG
>NZ_FWXD01000006.1:111609-201978 GCF_900176275.1 Andreprevotia lacus DSM 23236
GCCCAGCGCAAGCGCGAAATAAGTGTTAACAGGCCCTAGCTTCGCTGCATTCTGCACCGCTCACACCTGCAGGCCGCATGGTCGTATTGCCGCTCACCCGAGGTTGGGCCATGTTAAGCTGATATCTTCCCGGTTTCAGTCATTCCGCATGAGCCGTACCCTGCGTGTTGCCTCCTACAATCTGCATAAGGGCCTGTCGGCGTTCAATCGCCGCCTTGTCGTGCACGACGTGCGCCAGGCCATGCATGCGCTCTCGCCCGATCTGATCCTGCTGCAGGAAGTGCAGGGCGCGCATCAGGGCAATGCACAGCGCTTCTCGCACTGGCCGGCCGATCCGCAGCATGAATATCTGGCCGGTGACGAATTCACTGCCATCTATGGTCGCAACGCCAATTACCGCCACGGCCACCACGGCAATGCCCTGCTGACGCGCTTTCCGGTGCGCCGCTGGGACAATCACGATCTCACCCTGCACAAGCTGGAGCAGCGTGGCTTGCTGCACGCGGTGCTGGAGGTGGAGGGTTGGGATCGTCCGCTGCATGCCTTGTCGGTGCACCTGAATCTGCGCGCGCCGGATCGCCGCAAGCAGCTTGCGCTGCTGGCCGGCTATATCCAGGCCGAAGTGCCCATGCATGCGCCGCTGGTGCTGGCGGGCGACTTCAACGACTGGCGGCGCGAGGCTACACCCATCCTGGCGCGTGAGCTGGGGCTGAGCGAAGCCTTCGAGACGCTGCATGGCGCGCCGGCGCGCAGTTTTCCCGCCCGCCTGCCGCTGCTGACGCTGGACCGCGTCTATGTACGTGGACTGCAGATCGAAACCGCTGCCGTGCTGGGTGGTGCGCCGTGGGCCGGGTTGTCCGACCACGCGCCGCTGCTGGCCGAGCTGACGCGCAACGAGGGCGCCTGATGCAGCGGCTGCGTGATTCGGCCCGGCGCTGGCGCGAGCGCTATTTCCAGCGCAATGTATTCCAGCCTGGCCATCGCGTACGCCTGCTGTATGGTGGCACCGATTACTTCCCGCTGCTGCTGGACGAAATCGCCGCCGCGAAGCGCGAGATTTACCTGGAAACCTATCTGTTTGAGGCAGACGATATCGGTTTGCGCGTGATGCAGGCATGTTGCGATGCCGCCCTGCGTGGCGTGAGCGTGCATTTGCAACTGGACGGTTTCGGCGCGCGGCATTTTCCGCTTGCCTGGCGCCAGCAACTGGCACAGGCAGGTGCCCACCTGTTGTTCTTCCGGCCCGAGCTCAAGCGTTTTTCGCTCAATCGCGCGCGCTTGCGCCGTCTGCATCGCAAGCTGGCCGTGTTTGACGGCAGGGTTGCCTATGTCGGTGGCATCAACATCCTGCGGGATATCGAAGCGAGCCAGCCTGCGCTGGCCCCCCGTTACGACTATGCGATCCGGCTGGAAGGGCCGGCAGTGGCGCGCGTGCATCGGGCGGTGCAGCGCATGTGGCGGCAAACGGCGATGATCCAGCTGGAGGATCACCGCATCATGCGCAAGCGGCCGCAGGCCATGCCGGTGCCAGAGCCGGCCGGCGCCAGCGCAGTCAAGTTCGTGATTCGTGACAACCTGAATCACCGGCATGACATCGAGACTGAATACCGCCTGGCAATCCGCCGTGCACAGCGCGAGATCATCATCGCCAACGCCTATTTCCTGCCGGGTTACCGTTTCCGCCAGGAGTTGCGCGCAGCCGCCGAACGCGGCGTGAATGTGGTGCTGTTGCTGCAGGGGCAGGTCGATCATTTTCTGCTGCACTGGGCCACCCGCGCTTACTACCGCCGTTTTCTGGACGCGGGCATCGAAATCTACGAATACACCGCCGGCTTCATGCACGCCAAGGTGGCAGTGGTGGATGGCGAGTGGGCCACGGTGGGCTCAAGCAATCTCGACCCGTTCAGCCTGCTGCTGGCGCGCGAAGCCAATCTGTTCGTGCGCGACGAGCGCATGGCGCTGGAATTGCGCGATGACCTGCGCCGCAAGCTGATCGGCGGCGCGCGGCGCATCGAGCAGGAGCGGGTATCACAGGCCGGCCTGGCCTTGCGCGGGCTGGTGTGGATTTGCTTTGCGCTGGTGCGCTTCCTGATGGGCGTGACGGGTTATGGCGGCAGGCGTTACCTGGAGTGATCGCTGCGTGGGGTTTCCGTGTGCGCAGGCGGGGCAAACCACTGGTCGCGCGGTACGTAGACCGCTTGGTGGGGCTGGTTCTCGAAGTGTGGCGACATGATCTGCACACCGGCAGCATTGAACTCGTCCTGGATATTGGCGTGCAGGTCCGACAGCACGATGGCCCGATCCAGCGGGTTCGGAATGTGGGCAAACAATTCGTATTCGACATAGAAATCGGACAGGGCGCGCTGCAGCACATAGGGGGCTGGTTGCTGCACCAGCCCGGCAGTCTTGTGGGCTGCCGCTGTGAGCATGGCGTGCACCTGACGCCAGGGCGTGTCGTAACCGATGGTCACCGTGGTGGACAGCATCGGCCCTTGTGGGCCGGCAGTGCGGGTGTAGTTGCGGATGGTGTTACCAACCACCACGGCATTGGGCAGGGTGATTTCCTCGTTGCGCAGGTTCACCAGCTTGATCGATAGCGTGCTCAGCTCGGTGACCACGCCGACGGTATCGCCAACGCTGACCAAGTCACCCTTGCGCAGTGCGCGTGAGTAAACCAGCACCATGCCGCTCATGAGCTGGTTGACGAGGCCGGCCGAGCCCAGCGTTACCATCAGGCCCAGCAGCACCGACAAGCCCTTGAATACGTCACTTTGCGAGCCAGGGATATAGGGATAGGCAAAGGTCAGCGCCAGCGCCCAGACCAGCACTGCCACCACCCGGCGCGTGGCCGATACCGTGTCGGCATGGATGCCGGGAATGGTGACGCGGTTTTGCTGTACGGCATCGAACAGATTGCCGAGCAAATCCTGCAGTGCGCGGGTAATCAGCAGAATGACGGCAACGGTGATCAGGCCGGGAATGGCATCCAGGAACCCTTCGGCAATCCGCCCCAGCAGCCCCAGCAGAAAATTGCCCAGCCGCTCGCCCAAGGGCTGGGTAATGGGGAAGCATTCAAGGATCAGCACCAGCCACAGATAGCCCAGCGCCAGAAAAGCCATCACGGTGCCTACTTCAACAATGCGACGGGCGAGCTGATACGCCGAGCCGGTCCAGTCAAAGCCCTTGCTGCTGCGATTGAGCGCATGCTTTTCCAGCGTGGTCTGCACACCTGCCAGCAAGCGGCTGCGCAATTGATTCAGACACCAGGCGGCAAAACACAGGCCGAGTGTGGCGAGAATGGCGTAGCCAAGGCCGCGCAGCAGATTGGGCCAGTGGATTTGCTGCTTGTGGGCATCCAGCGCCACTCGCAGGGCGGCTTGCGTGTCGTTGACCAGTGCGGCATAGCTGCGTTGATCGCCCGGCGCAAGGTCGCCGGGCAGCAAGGAAAACAGCAAGCGGTCTCCCAGGCGGAACACGGTGACCGGCTGATTGCCGAACATCACGTCCATATGGTCGAGTGGCTGGCTCAGTTCGCGTTCGGGCAGGCGTTCCAGCACATCGGTGGCGCGCTGCACGCGCACCTTGGGCGATGCGCCCGCCAGTTCGGCGTGGAAGGTTGCAATCGGACGGTTAAGGAAGCTGAGCGTAGCGGCCGCGCTGGCAGGATTTGCTGCGGGCACGGCGCCTGAGGACAGCGCGGGCAGCAAGGCCACAAGCAACAGGTAAATACGCAGGATACGGCCAGACAACATGGGAGCTCCGGGTGAAACAGAGAACTGTCACCCGGATTCTAGCCACCTTTCGCTGCTCTGAAGAGGGGCCAATCCGGAATCAGTGCGGGGCGCCCAGTTGCAGCGGCTCGCCGCTACCCGGTTGCCACAGCCCGCGCAGACGCCAGTGGTTGCTGCTGTCGCCCAGCTCGACATCCCAGCGCGGCTGTACCAGCGCGGTAGTCAGCTGGCCGCTGTACATCAGCGGGCCTTCCTGCTTCAGCGCCAGATGCTGATCCTGGCCGGAGCGTGTCGGGTGCAGCAGGTCGAGTTGCAGTGCTGCAGCGTTATCCAGTGGCTTGTTCAGCAGCACACGCACGCTGCGGCGGTCGCTGCCCAGCATCAGCTGGGCATTGATGCCCATGGCAGCAGCCGCCCGGTCGCGCCCCAGGTCCTGGTTGATGGCCTGGCCTTGCTTGTAATAATCATCATCAACCACGCCGTCATCGCTGCGCAGCGCGATATAGAAGGTCCAGCTGCTGGCAACGACGGCAATGGCCGGCAGCGCGATCAGAAACCAGGGCCAGAAGGATTTGTGCCATGGGCGGGGCGTATTGCTGGAAGGCATTGCGTGAACAGGAGTGGTCATGACGGTATTGATTAGGTAAGCGGGAAACCACAGGGTTCCCCGCCATAGGGGTCAGGGGCGACCGATGAAGCTGGATTTCTCGCGCGACACCATGTCCGGTGCATCTTCTGCCTGCACGACAAAATGGATTTCGCGGCTGCCGGGGCCAACCTTGGCCGGATCGGCTTGCAGGCGGATACCGACTTCAACCGTGCCGGTCGAATCAAGCTTGACCTTGTTGCCACCGTCGACGATCCATTTCAGGCCGTCAATGCCATCTGCACTGATCAGGTAAACATGGCGGTTTTCGTCGGCGTTTTCGATCTGCAGCCGATAACTGTTTTCCAGCAAGCCGTCTTCGGTCTCCCGCACCAGCGCCACGCGGTCTCGCGCGATATTGACCTTGATGGGCTGCCGCAACATCAGTGCTGCCACGGTGGCCGCCAGCGCAATCAGCAACACCAGCCCATACATGATGACGCGCGGGCGCATGATGTGTTTGACGATGTCTTTCTCGACGTAGCTGTGCTTGAGCGCGTTCTCCGACGTATAGCGGATCAGCCCGCGCGGATAGTTCATCTTGTCCATGATCGAGTCACAGGCATCGATGCATGCGGCGCAGCCTATGCACTCATACTGCAGCCCTTCACGGATGTCGATGCCGACCGGGCACACCTGTACGCACATGGTGCAGTCGATACAGTCACCCAGCCCCTCCGCCTTGTAGTCGCTGCCTTTCTGACGCTTGCCGCGCGATTCGCCACGCTCTTCGTCGTAGCTGATGATCAGCGTGTCCTTGTCGAACATGGCGCTCTGGAAGCGGGCATACGGGCACATGTACTTGCACACCTGTTCGCGCAACCAGCCGGCATTGCCATAGGTGGCAAAACCGTAAAACAGCACCCAGAAGGCTTCCCAAGGGCTGGTAGCGGGCATGGACAGATCGGTCCACAGGTCGCGAATCGGCGTGAAATAGCCGACAAAGGTAAAGCCGGTCCACAGCGAGAACACGATCCACGCGGTGTGCTTGATGGTCTTGAGCCGGATCTTGCGTGCGTTGGCGGGGCCGGTATCGAGCTTGAGGCGGGCAGGGCGGTCACCCTCCACCCATTTCTCTATCCACAGGAATATCTCGGTGTACACCGTTTGCGGACAGGAATAGCCACACCACAGCCTGCCGCCGATGGCAGTCCAGACAAAGAGCCCGAGCGCGCACATCAACAGCAGCGCGGTCAGATAGACGAAATCCTGCGGCAGGAAGACCATGCCGAACACATAGAACTTCTCGCGCGCCACGTCGAACAGCATGGCCTGGCGGCCATTGACCTGCAGCCAGGGGACGCCGTAGAAAAACAACTGGGTGGCAAAGACAAAGAAGATGCGCCAGTTGTTCCAGTAACCGGTAACCCAGCGCGGGTAGATTTTCTTGTGCTTGGCGTAGAGGCTGATTTCTTCGTATTCGTCGATGTCGTCTGCAGGGATCACCTTGACGGGGATATCGGCCAGTTTTTTGCTCATGGCTATGCTCGCTAACTGATTGAAGGCAGTGACCCGTGGTACGAGTCACTCTCATCAAGCAGCTCTTGATGGAAAAACGGGCGGGTTACCGCTCCCGCCCGTTCAGTGCAGGAAACCTGCCTTATTTTGCTGCTTCGTTGCCGTGCGACAGGCTGTACACATAGCCTGCCAGTACGTGCACCTTGGCGTCGCCAAGGAAGTCCTTCCACGCCGGCATCACGTTGTTGCGACCATTGGTGATGGTCTCGACGATGGTGGCTTCCGAACCGCCATACAGCCAGATCTTGTCGGTGAGGTTGGGTGCGCCCACGTCCTGGTTGCCGGTGCCCGCCGGGGTATGACAGGCCGCGCAAACCTGCTTGAAGGTGGCCTCGCCACGGGCTGCACGCAGTTCATTGTGCGGGCGGCCCGAGATCTTGATCACGTAGTTGGCAACGTCACGCACCTTTTCTTCACCAAACGCGGCGCCGAAGGCAGGCATCTGGCCATGACGGCCGTTCTGGATGGTCTGCTCGATCTTCTCGGGCGTGCCGCCGTACAGCCAATCATTGTCGGTCAGGTTGGGGAAGCCCTTGGCACCTTGTGCGTTCACGCCATGACACTGGATGCAGTAAGTGCCGAACAGGCGCTTGCCCATGCCATTGGCTTCGGCATTCCTGGCGACTTCCGGTACCGGCATCGGCATGAACTTGGCGTAGAGCTGCGCGTACTTGTCATCGGCGCGCTTTACCTCGGTGGCGTACTGCTTGGTCGAAGTCCAGCCAATGGCGTTGCCGAACACGACCAGGCCCGGGTACAGCGCCAGATAGCCAACCGCAAATGCAATGGTCAGTACGAACAGGCCCACCCACCAACCCGGCAACGGATTGTTGTATTCCTGCAGGTCACCGTCCCAGGTGTGGTGCAGCACATCGGCCGATTCACCCTTCTTGAGCTTGATTACCATCTGGCTCTTGAGCAGGTAGGCAAGGCCGATCAGCGAGGCAATCACGATGATCGCGATGTAAATGCCCCAGAAACCGCTGTAAAAATCTGTCATCTCTTTATTCTCCGCAAGGATGCTCAGGACGTATGCCGCGTCGGGTGCGGGGTATCGTCGTCTTCAATCAGTGCATTGGCAGCGGCATCGAAACTGTCCTGGCGACGCTTGCTCCAGGCCCAGATGGTCAGCACGACGAAGCACACAAAGCCGAGCACCGTGACCGCGACGCGCATGAAGTCCTGAAATTCCATGGTTTAC
This sequence comes from Andreprevotia lacus DSM 23236, assembly GCF_900176275.1. Classification (GTDB taxonomy): domain Bacteria; phylum Pseudomonadota; class Gammaproteobacteria; order Burkholderiales; family Chitinibacteraceae; genus Andreprevotia; species Andreprevotia lacus. The sequence continues at coordinate 118,706 of NZ_FWXD01000006.1, forward strand.
CTCTTGTTCTTCAGTGCCAGACCCAGGCCTTGCAGGTAGGCGATCAGGGCATCCATTTCGGTCTTGCCTTCCACGTCCTTCACCGATGCAGCGATTTCCGCGTCGGTATATGGCACACCGACATGGCGCAGCGCGGTCATCTTGGCCGGCATGATGGCGGCGTCGACCTTGTTGGCAGCCAGCCACGGGAACGATGGCATCACCGATTCAGGCACCACATCCTGCGGATGCATCAGGTGAGCACGGTGCCATTCATCCGAGTAGCGGCCACCCACGCGGGCCAGGTCAGGACCGGTACGCTTGGAGCCCCACAGGAAGGGGTGGTCGTAAACCGACTCGCCGGCCACCGAGTAGTGGCCATAGCGCTCGGTTTCCGCGCGGAACGGGCGGATCATTTGCGAGTGGCAGTTGTAGCAGCCTTCGCGCAGATAGATGTCGCGGCCAGCCAGTTGCAGCGCGGTGTAGGGCTTGACGCCTTCGATCGGCTGCGTGGTGGACTTGGAAAACATCAGCGGCAGGATCTCGACCATCATTGCCACACTCAGGATGGCAATGGTGAACACGATCAGCATCGCGACGTTTTCTTCAATCAGTTTTTGGATCTTGTCCATGTCTTATTCTTCCGATGGTTCTCAAGCGTGGGCTGCAACGGCCGGGATTTCGGCGTCAACGGCCTTGCCCTCGGTAACGGTACGCAGCACGTTGTAGAGCATCAGGACCATGCCGCTCAGGAAGCACAGGCCGCCCAGCGCACGCACGAAGTAGTACGGGTGCGTGGCCTTGACCGCGTCGATGAAGGCGTAGGTCAGCGTGCCGTCCGGGTTGACCGCACGCCACATCAGGCCTTGCGTCACACCGGCAATCCACATCGACGAGATGTAGAGCAGGATGCCCAGCGTGGCGATCCAGAAGTGCACTTCGATCAGCTTGATCGAGTGCATGGCTTCACGGTTGAACAGGCGCGGGATCAGGTAATACATCGAACCGATGGTGATCATGGCCACCCAGCCCAGCGCACCCGAGTGCACGTGGCCGACGGTCCAGTCGGTGTAATGGCTGAGCGCGTTCACGCTCTTGATCGCCATCATCGGGCCTTCAAAAGTCGACATGCCGTAGAACGACAGTGCAGTGATCAGGAACTTGAGCACCGGGTCGGTACGCAGTTTGTGCCATGCGCCCGACAGGGTCATGATGCCGTTGATCATGCCGCCCCAGCTTGGCGCCAGCAGGATGAGCGAGAACACCATGCCCAGCGACTGGGTCCAGTCCGGCAGCGCGGTGTAGTGCAGATGGTGCGGGCCGGCCCACATATAGGTGAAGCTCAGCGCCCAGAAGTGCACCACCGACAGGCGATACGAGTAGATCGGACGGCCAGCCTGCTTGGGCACGAAGTAATACATCATGCCGAGGAAGCCGGCGGTCAGGAAGAAGCCGACGGCATTGTGGCCGTACCACCATTGCACCATGGCATCGACGGCGCCGGCATAGGCCGAGTAGGACTTCCACATTGAGACCGGAATGAAGGCGCTATTGACGACGTGCAGCAGGGTCACCGCCAGGATGAAGGCGCCATAGAACCAGTTGGCCACGTAGATGTGCTTGACCTTGCGCTTGGCCAGGGTGCCAAAGAAGACGATGGCGTAGGCAACCCAGACGACGGCCAGCAAGAGCTTGATCGGCCATTCCATCTCTGCATATTCCTTGTTGAAGGTAATGCCGAGCGGGTAGGTGATGACACAGGCGATGATGACGGCCTGGTAGCCCCAGAAGGTAAAGGCGGCCAGCTTGTCGCTGATCAGGCGCACGTTACACGTACGCTGCACCACGTAATACGAGGTGGCGATCAGACCGCAGCCGCCGAAGGCGAAAATCACGGCGCTGGTGTGCAGCGCGCGCAGGCGGCCAAAGTGGAACCATGGCCCGAAGTTCAGTTCCGGCCAGACCAGTTGCGAGGCGATGATCACCCCAATCAGCATGCCGACAATCCCCCAGACGACTGACATCAGGGCGAATTGCCGCACCACCTTGTAATTGTATGTGGCTTGGTTATCCATAGAAACTCCGAGCGATCTCCAAAACGGAAAAGTGTGAAACTGTGCCGCCTACGGCTGCGGGCCCCGTTGCGGGGCAGATGTCCAGCACCGCTGCCAATTTATGACAGCGCGGTATGCATACCTTTGACAAAAATCAAGCTATACCGATAATCGGCGCACATTTTACCGTTCGTCGCTGCTTGAGTCTTGGGTTTTTTGTATCCCGTCCCCATTTGGGCGCTCCTTTTGAGGTGCGTCATCGTCATGAAGGATGCGGTAAGCGGGGCCTTCAAGGTCGTCAAACTGGCCGCCCTTGACGGACCACCAGAAAATGGCGCCCACCACGAAAATCAGCAGAACCGATAGCGGTATCAGCAGGTACAGGCTTTCCATTCAGCGCGCTCCGGAGCGAACAAGTCGCAAGGCATTCAGGACCACCAGCAGCGAGCTGCTGGCCATACCCAGGCTGGCCAGCCACGGCGTAACCAGACCAGCGAGTGCCAGCGGTAGCGCAATCAAGTTGTAGCCTAGTGCCCAAGTCAGATTTTGTCGGATGATCCGACGGGTGGCCGTTGCCACGTGCAAGGCTTGCGTAATGGTGCTCAGCCGGTTTTCCAGCAGCACCGCATCGCCGCTGGCCTGAGCGACATCGACGCCATTGGCCATGGCAATCGAAATGTCGGCGGCGGCCAGGACCGGGGCATCGTTCACGCCGTCGCCCACCATCAATACCCGCGCACCATCACGTTGTAACTGCTGCAGATACGCCAGTTTGTCGGACGGGGTGGCCTCGGCACGCACATGGTTGATGCCGATCTGCGTGGCGACCTCATCCGCCTTGGTCTGTCGGTCGCCACTGAGCAGATGTACCTGTTTGCCAGCCTGCTGCAATGCGGCCACCGTGGCGGCGGCATCGTCGCGCAGCGCATCGGCAACGACAAAGCCGGCCAGCCAGCGCTGTGCGTCAACCAGATAGATCGCCCCTGGCATCAATTCGGCCGGTGCAGGCCCGTGGCAATGCTGCGCGACAAAACTGGCATGGCCTATGGCATGTGGTACACCGTCGATCAGGCCGGTCAGCCCGCCGCCGGGGTGGTTGTGAATCTCGCTGGCGGTCCATGAGGTCGAGCTACGGAAGGCCAGCGCCAGCGGGTGTTCAGAGGCGTGCTCAAGCGCAGCTGCGCGGGCCAGCCCGTCCTGTGCGGTCATGGCAAGGGGGATGGTTTGCGTCAATGATGGCGTACCCAGGGTCAGCGTGCCGGTCTTGTCGAATACCACGTCGCTGACGTGTGCCAGTCCGGCCAGCGCATGGCCGCGCGACACCAGCAAGCCCAACTGTGCCAGCCGCCCGGTGGCCGCCGTCAGTGCCACTGGCGTAGCCAGCGAAAGGGCGCATGGGCAGGAAATCACCAGCACGGCAATCGCAATGGGGAGCGCATGCGCCGGGTCATGCCAATGCCAGAACAGCCAGGCGGCAAGTGCCACCAGCAGCAGCGCGGCAACGAAGCCACCAGCAATACGGTCGGCCTGCTCGGCGATACGCGGCTTTTCTGCCAGCGCGCGATCCAGTAGTCGCACAATCCCGGCTAGCCGTGTTTGCTCGCCGGTAGCGTCGATCTGCACCACGAGGGGCGAACTGCCGTTGATGCTGCCACCAACCACCTTGCTGCCGGCCTGTTTGCTCACCGGGGCACTCTCGCCGGTCAATAGGGCCTCGTTGGCTGCGCTCTGGCCTTCAAGCACGATGCCATCAGCGGCAAAGGTTTCGCCGGCACGCACCAGTACCACGTCACCTGCCTGCAGGTGGCCGACTGCCACTTCGCGGCTGTCGCGCGCCGGCCAGTCCGGCAAATGGTGAGCAAATGCCGGCGTGAGCTTGACCAGCCGCTCCAGCGCAGCGCCAGCGCGCAGGCGGGCGGCTTGCTCCAGATAACGGCCGCCCAGCAGCAGGAAAACGAACATGCCGACCGAATCGAAGTAAATCGCGCCATGACCGGTGAGCAGGCTGTAGCTGCTGGCAATGAAGGCCGCCAGTACGCCGATGCTGACCGGCAGATCCATGCCGGTCCGCCCCAGCCTGAGATCACGCCACGCCGAGCGATAAAAGGGCAGGCTGCTGAACAGCACGACCGGCAGCGTCATGGCAAAGCTGGCGATATTGAGCAGCAGCAACCACTTGGCATCGATATTCCCCTCGCCCGTCAGGTAAACCGGCACGGTAAACATCATCACCTGCATCATCGACAGGCCGGCGATCCACAGGCGCAGCAAGGCGGACTTGCGTGCCTTCTCGCGTGCCTGCTCTTGCCGCGCCTGGTCGTAGGGCTGCGCCTGATAACCAATGGCTGCAACGGCGTTGAGGATGGTCGACAGCTGGGTCTGCGTGGCATCCCAGCGTACACGGGCGCGATGGCTGGTGTAGTTGATGCTGACACCCAGCACGCCGGGCAGGCGGCCGATCTGGCGTTCGTTGAGCCAGATGCAGGCGGCGCAGGTGATGCCTTCGATCAGTAGCGCGGCTTCGCGTTCGTTTTCGGCGGCATGCACAAAACTTTGCTGCAGCCCGGGATCGTCGTAGAGTTGTAATTGTTGCCGCAATTCGTCCGGCAGCGGCTGTGCACGTGCCGCGGGTTGCTCGCGTTGGGCGTAGTAGGCATCAAGGCCGGCGTCGATGATGCTCTGGGCTACCGCTTCGCAACCTGCGCAACAAGCGGGCTGAGTAGTGGTCCGGTAGTGGATCTGGAACGAGGTGTCGGGTGGTACTGGCTCGCCGCAATGAAAGCAGGCGGTTGCGGCGGTTGTGGCAATCATGTCGCCATTTTACCGTCGATCCAGTGCTTGCGCTTGCGGTGCATCAAACGTTTGCCTAGATTGGCAGGCATTCAACAATATCAGGATTTTGCCATGAAGCCGATTCTTGCCGTTTTACTGCTTTGCCTGGCGGGGCTGGCCAGTGCCGAGGTTTACAAATGGAAGGATGCTGACGGCAATTGGCATTATTCCGATCAGCCGCCGCCTGGGGCAGACAAGAACAAGGCCAAGGTGCTGGACATCAAGGATCAACCGGTCAATTCGGTGCCTGCCAAGGCCAAGGTTGCATCGGGGGCCGCAGAGGGGCTTGAGAAGGGCGGCAAGAAGGCTTCCGCTGTTGCAGCATCGGATAGCAAGCCGGTCAAGAAATATGATGAGGCTGCCTGCAATGCAGCTCAAACGCGCCTGCATTTCTTGCAAGGTGCGAATAAAATGCGCAATCAGAACGAGAAGGGTATGACGGAATTTCTGCCTGCGGCCAAGAAAGCTGAAGAAATCTCCAAGGCGCAACAGCAGATTGAAGAGAGCTGCGGCGGGGGCGGCAATTGATAGCATTCAGTCATTCAGAAAAACCGGCCTGCTGGCCGGTTTTTTCATGTCTGCTCGTCGCGCCCCGCGCCCATGGTCCTGCCCTCGGCAACGCGCTGGCGCCTTACTTCCTTGGGGTCGGCCAGCAAGGGGCGATAAACCTCGACGCGATCACCGTCGCGCAGCGTAGCATCGTGTTTGCACGCCTTGCCAAAGATGCCGATGCGCAAGGCCGTGCCTTGCAAGGCTGGCACCAGTTCAAACAATCCGCTGGCCTGCAGTGCCTGTTCGGCCGTGCTGCCGGCGGGCAGGGTCAGTGGCAGCAGCCATTGTCGGGCTGGCGTGGCGTAGGCGACCTCTACCCGGATCTGGTCATCAGCCATGGCGGCGGTCAGCCTCCTTGATGAAGCAATCGACAAAGGTGCCGGTAATTTTGCCGAACACCGGCCCGATCAGGGTTTCAAACGTGCGGCTCTGAAACTGGTAATCCAGCTCGAATTCGATCTTGCAGGCGTCTTCCATCAGCGGCGTGAAGCGCCAGATGCCCTCGAAATGCTGGAATGGCCCATCGACCAGTTGCATGTCGATTTCATTGCCCTGCGTGCGGTTGCGGGTGCGGAAATGGGATTTGACGCGCAGGAAGTCGATGCGCACCGTGGCTTCCAGCGTGTCGTCGCCGCGTTCGTGGATCTCGACGCCGCCACACCAGGGCAGGAACTTCGGATAGTCCTCGACACGGTCGACCAAGGCTTTCATCAGCTCGGCAGAGTGGGTCACCAGAACGGTTTTGCGGATGGACTGCATAGAGCGACGTTAAGGCCGGCGCGGAAAAAGGCTAGAATGAGCGCCTTCCCCGGAACAAGCCAGTTTGGAAAATGACGGAGCATCCTATCGCCGCTGATGACAAGGCGCAACTCGCAAGCCTGCGCCTGCCGCCCCACTCGCTCGAAGCCGAGCAATCAGTGCTGGGTGGTTTGCTGCTGGAAAATTCCGCCTTCGACCGCGTCGCCGACGTAGTGACCGAGGCCGATTTCTATCGCGATGACCACCGCCGCATCTGGCAACACATCACCAAGCTGATCGAGCACAACCGCCCGGCCGACGTCATCACCGTGGCCGAATCGCTGGATAACGCCAACGAGCTCGATTACGTGGGTGGCCTCGCGTATCTGGGCATGCTGGCGGCCAACACGCCGTCAGCGGCCAATATCCGCCGCTATGCCGAAATCGTGCGCGAAAAATCGGTAATGCGGCAGCTGGCCACGGTCGGCACCGATATTGCCGATGCGGCCTATAACCCCAACGGGCGTGAGCCGGCCCAGTTGCTGGACGAGGCCGAATCCAAGGTATTCCAGATCGCCGAGCAATCGGCGAAGGGCAAGCAGGGCTTCATTGCCATGCCGCCCATTCTGAAGGAAATCGTCGAGCGCATCGATTACCTGTACAAGCAGGACAACCCGTCCGAGGTCACCGGTATTGCCACTGGCTTCATGGACCTCGACAAGATGACGTCCGGCCTGCAAAAAGGCGACCTCATCATCGTGGCCGGTCGCCCGTCCATGGGCAAAACGGCGTTTTCGGTGAACATTGCCGAACACGTTGGCTGTGAGCTGAAGCTGCCGGTGGCCATCTTCTCGATGGAAATGGGCGCCTCGCAGCTGGGCATGCGTATGGTGGGTTCGATCGGCAAGATCGACATGCACAAGCTCAAGACCGGCCGTTTTGAAGACGAGGACTGGATGAAGTTGACCCACGCGGTGGGCAAACTCTCCGAAGCGCCGATTTTCATCGAGGAGACCGGCGCGCTGACAGCGCTGGACCTGCGCACCCGCGCGCGCCGGCTGGCGCGGCAGGTGGGGGGCCAGCTTGGCCTGATCGTGATCGACTACATCCAGCTCATGGCCGGCCGCGCCGGTGGCAAGGATCAGAACCGCGCCAGCGAAGTGAGTGAAATCTCGCGCTCGCTCAAGGCGCTGGCCAAGGAGCTGCAGGTGCCCATCATTGCGCTGTCGCAGCTGTCCCGCCAGGTTGAGCAGCGTACCGACAAGCGCCCGATGATGTCCGACTTGCGCGAATCAGGCGCCATCGAACAGGATGCCGACTTGATCATGTTCATGTACCGCGATGAGTACTACAACCCCGATTCGAACATGAAGGGTTTGGCTGAGTGTATTTTGGGCAAGCACCGTAACGGCCCGGTGGGCAAGGTGCCGCTGCAGTTCCAGGGGATGTATTCGCGCTTCAACAATGCACTGATCCGGCCTGAGGGCTGGTCGTCCGATCTGGAGTCCTGATCGTGAGCGGTATCGTGCATTTCTCGCAACAACAGATCGAACCTGCTTTCGACCATCCGCGCTCGGACAGGCTGGAAGCCGGCAACCCGCTGCGCACCACCTTCGAGCACTATGCGCGTGACGGCATCAGCAGCGGCATCTGGTGTTGTGAAGCCGGACGCTGGCGCATCCGGTTTGCACTGAACAAGCACGAGTTCTTCAGCGTGATCCGTGGTCGCGTGCGTTTGCATGACGCAGACGGTGCAGTGGTGGAGGTCGGGCCGGGCGAGGCCGCGGTGATCCCTGCTGGCTTTGTCGGGCAGTTTGAAGTGCTTGAGGCCGTGGAAAAGTATTTCGTCGTGGTGGAAACCACGGGTGCCTGACTGCTCCTCATCAAAACAGCAATGAGAAAGCCCGCGTTAGTGGGCTTTTTTGTCGGAGCGGCCCATCAGCCGTGCAGTTTTACCAGCTCGTTTTCGACCAGCTCATCCAGCAGAAAACCGAAATCCTGTGCCGCCGAGCCATTGGGCTCGATGTCGAAGACATTGCTCTGCCCGATTACGGCTGCCTCGAACGATTCACTGTAGCGTATGCGGGTCTTGAGCACTTCGTTGTAGAAATGGCGCTGCATCTGCTTGAGCACGGCTTCGGACGCCACGCTGCCCGGCGTATGGCGGTTGAGCAGATAGCGACGCTGCTTGCGCTCGTCGAGCTTTTCCAGCCCCAGCAGGGTGCGCTCGGTCATGGCTGCGCCGTTCAAGGCCAGTGTTTCCGGCGCCACGGGCACCAGAATCAGGTCGGCAGCCAGCAGGGCGGCAAAGCTCAGTACGCCCAGCATGGGGCCGCAGTCGATCAGAATGGGTGTAGAGCCGGCCAGCATCTCGGCAGTCAGGCCCAGCTTGAGGCGCCAGATATGATCGCGGTGGCGGGTGATCTGTGCATCGACCTTGGAGAGTTCCAGGTGCGACGGCACGAAGTGGATGCCGTTATCGAGTGCAACCGCCAGTTCCGACAGCGGCAGCACGCCACGGAAGAACTCGTGCACACTGTGGCGGGGTTTCTGCACCTGCTGACTGAAGCCCCAGTAGTGCGACAGGTGGGCCTGCGGGTCCAGATCGATGACGAAGGGCGCGTGGCCATTTTGTGCCATTGCGGCCGCCAGGTTTGCGGTGACTGTGGTCTTGCCGACGCCGCCTTTCTGGTTGAATACCGCAATTACCGTCATGCTCTTGTGCCCATCCTGTTCTCCCGTGCCGGATGGTACAGCAGGCGAGCGGGTGCGGGTATCGCTTTGCGCCGTCCGACAGCTGACAGGCCGTCGAGCTTGCATGAGAAAAATGCGCTAACCATGTGGCCCGTTTGGGTTTTATCCCAGTAGCGACTGTTGCACGAAGGTGACGCTCCCGATGGACGGCAGATGATGCCGGCGTGTGCCCCGGAATTCGTTCGATGTGTCAATCAGGTAGCCGATAACATTCCGCATGCAATGCATGCGGAATGTTATTCAAGATATTGATATCAAAGAACTTCTGCGGCGTGATCGGCCAGGCGAGAGCGCTCGCCGCGCTGCAAGGTAACGTGGCCGCCGTGCGCCCAGCCCTTGAAGCGATCAACCACGAAAGTCAGGCCCGACGAACCTTCGGTGAGGTAGGGCGTATCGATCTGGCTGATGTTGCCGAGGCACACCACCTTGGTGCCGGGGCCGGCACGGGTGATCAGTGTCTTCATCTGCTTGGGGGTCAGGTTCTGCGCCTCGTCGATGATGAGGAACTTGTTGAGGAAGGTGCGCCCGCGCATGAAGTTGAGTGACTTCACCTTGATCCTGGAGCGGATCAGGTCACGCGTTGCGGCACGGCCCCAGTCTCCAGCCTCGGCATCGGTCTGGTTGAGCACGTCGAGGTTGTCTTCCAGCGCGCCCATCCAGGGCTGCATTTTTTCCTCTTCGGTGCCGGGCAGGAAGCCGATGTCTTCGCCCACCGGCACGGTCACGCGGGTCATGATGATCTCGGTGTAGATCTTCGATTCCAGCGTTTGTACCAGCCCGGCTGCCAGCGTGAGCAAGGTCTTGCCGGTGCCGGCCTGGCCCAGCAGTGACACAAAGTCGATATCCGGGTTCATCAGCAGGTTGAGCGCAAAGTTCTGCTCGCGGTTGCGTGCCGTCACGCCCCAGATGGCGTTCTTGCTGTGGCTGTAGTCCTTCAGGCTCTCAAACGTGGCGCTCTTGCCCTCGACCTGGGTCACGCGGGCGGCAAACGGTTCGCCGTTCTGATAGAGCAACTGGTTCAGGTGCAGGTCGGGACAGTCCGGACCTTTCACGCGCCAGTAGCTCTTGCCGCCTTCCTGCCAGCTTTGCAGGTCCTTGCCGTTGCGCTCCCAGAACGCCTGGTCGATCTCGCGGATGCCGGTGTAGAGCAGGTCGGTGTCTTCCAGCACCTTGTCGTTGAAGTAGTCTTCAGCCGACAGGCCCATGGCACGCGCCTTGATGCGCATATTGATGTCTTTCGACACCAGGATGACCTGGCGCTTGGGCTGCATCTGCTGCAGGTGGTGCAGCACGCCCAGGATCTGGTTGTCGGCCTTGCCCATCGGCAATTGCGACGGCAGTACGCTGGTGATGGCCTCGGTCTGCAGGAACAGACGACCAGTGGCCTGGCCCTTGCTGGGGGCCTCCAGCGCCACGCCTTCATAGAGATCCAGTTCGCGCCCGGCGATCAGTTCTTCGATGAAGCGGCTGGTCTGCCGTGCATTACGGGCAACTTCGGTCATGCCCTTCTTGTTGTTGTCGAGCTCTTCCAGCGTCATCATCGGCAGGAAGAGATCGTGTTCCTCGAAGCGGAAAATCGAGGTCGGATCGTGCATCAATACATTGGTATCCAGCACAAACAGCTTGCTTTCCTTGCGGGAGGATTTGCGGGCGGCCATGAGCATACTCCTGGTTGTTGGCGGGATATCCGTGCGCGAGGCGGGCTCGCGACATGAAAAAAGCGGCCATGCGGCCGCTTTCTCATTTCATTGTCTGTACGAAGCTCAGGACTTCATCCACGTGGCCCGGCACCTTTACGCCGCGCCACTCCTTGACGATCTTGCCCTCCTTGTCGACGACAAAAGTGCTGCGTTCGATACCACGTACCTGCTTGCCATACATGTTCTTCAGCTTCATCACGCCGAAGGCCTCGCACAGCGTTTCATCCGGGTCGCTGATCAGCTCAAACGGAAAACATTGCTTGGCCTTGAAGTTTTCGTGCGATTTCACGCCGTCACGGCTCACGCCGAAGATTTTCACGCCCGCAGCAGCAAATCCGGCTTCCTTGAGGCGGAAGTCGTTGCCCTCGGTGGTGCAACCGGGGGTGCTGTCCTTGGGGTAGAAGTAGATAACGAAAGCCTGGCCTTTCAGTTGTTGCGGGTCAAAGGTCTGACCGCTGGTCATCGGCAACGAAACTGCCGGGAAGGGTTGGTTGAGCATTGCGGGCGATTACTCCAGATGTGCGCCTTCGCTTTGATTCTCGGCAAATGTGCCGCTCTCGGCAAGGTGCTTGTACAATACGCGGCAAATTTTGAAATTGGTGTGACATCGATGAGTATCAAGAGCGACCGCTGGATACGCCGCATGGCAGAGCAACACGGCATGATCGAACCGTTCGAGCCGGGCCAGGTGCGTTACGTGAACGAGCAGAAGATTGTCTCTTATGGCACATCCAGCTACGGCTACGACATTCGCTGCGCGGACGAATTCAAGGTTTTCACCAACCTCAATTCGACCATTGTCGACCCGAAGAACTTCGATGAAAACAGCTTTGTCGATGTTTCCGGCAAGGGCTACTGCATCATTCCGCCCAACTCGTTCGCGCTGGCGCGCACGGTGGAGTACTTCCGCATTCCGCGCAATGCGCTGACGGTGTGTCTGGGCAAGTCCACCTATGCGCGCTGCGGCATCATCGTCAATGTGACGCCGTTCGAGCCGGAATGGGAAGGCTATGTGACGTTGGAATTTTCCAACACCACGCCGCTTCCGGCCAAAATTTACGCTAACGAAGGCGTGGCGCAGGTGCTGTTCTTCGAGGCGGACGAGGACGACGTCTGTGAAACCAGCTACCGCGACCGTGGTGGCAAGTATCAAGGCCAGGTGGGCGTGACACTGCCCAAAACCTGATGATTCCGCCAGCGAGAAGAAAGGCCGCTTTTGCGGCCTTTCTTGTGGCCCGGCAGGATCAGGCGCTCTTGATGACTTTGGTGCCGGCGATCAAATCGTGCAGGCAGCGACGATCCTCGCGGAAAATGAAACATACATCCACCAGCCCCAGCAGATTGCCGACAAAGGGCACCAACCTGATCAGGAATACGGGCAAGTAACGTTTGACCAGCAGGGTGAGCAGCGACGGCTTTGCGCCATCCGTGGTGACGATAGCGATTTTTAGCAGCTTTTTGCCGATGGTCTGGCCGTTTTTATGCAAAAAATAAGTATGCACCAGTAGAAAACTGGCTAGCCCCCAAGCCATGCCCTTGACTGCGAAGAAGTAGTCGACCTGCCCACCATGGCTGAGTACCTCGAAAAAGCCAGTCATGGCCCAGAACGGCACTGCCAGTACGATGGCAATCAACCCATCGATGAATGAGGCGCCGAAGCGCTGGCCAAGCGTTGCCAGCTCGCCAACGAGTTGCGGTTGATTCAGGTCGGCTGCCGTTGCGGCATAGGGATTGGGCGAGGTCATCGTGTCTCCTGTAAATAAATTTGTCAGATTGATGAAAAAGACAGGCAAGACAATGATAGGGCACCGCTGATCTGCAGGGAACACCCTAAGGGCAAAGTCGTGCGGCCGGAGTAAAGTAGCGGTTTGCCGATTTTGCCCGGGAGTATCCATGAGCTACGTTGCCGCACCTGATCGTTACGAATCCATGCAGTACCGCTTTTGCGGCAAGAGCGGCCTGCAGCTGCCGCTGCTCTCGCTGGGCATGTGGCACAACTTTGGCGATACGGTGCCGCTGGCGCGACAGCGCGAGATGCTGCACACCGCGTTTGATCTGGGCATTACCCATTTCGATCTCGCCAACAACTACGGGGTACCGTTTGGCAGTGCCGAGGCCAACTTTGGCCGCATCCTTGCTACTGATTTCAAGCCCTACCGCGATGAGCTGATCATCTCGACCAAGGCTGGCTGGGACATGTGGCCGGGGCCGTACGGGCAGGGCGGTGGCTCGCGCAAATATGTACTGGCCAGCCTGGATCAGAGCCTGCAGCGGCTGGGCCTCGATTACGTCGACATTTTCTATTCGCACCGCTTTGACCCGGATACGCCGCTGGAAGAAACCGCCGGCGCGCTGGCCACTGCCGTGCAGCAGGGCAAGGCGCTGTATGTGGGTATTTCGTCCTATTCGCCGGGCAAAACGCGCGAAATGATCGCGCTGCTGCGCGAATACAAGGTGCCACTGCTGATTCACCAGCCGTCCTACAACATGCTCAATCGCTGGATTGAGGGCGAGTTGCTGGGTACGCTGGAACAGCAGGGCGTGGGGTGCATCACCTTTACCGCGCTGGCGCAGGGTCTGCTGTCGGACAAGTATCTGGCCGGCATTCCGGCCAGCGCCCGCATCAACCAGCCAGGTGGCGGTTCGCTGCAGAAAAGCCACCTCAACGACGACAACATTGCCCGCGTGCGTGCGCTGAACCAGATTGCACAACGCCGTGGCCAGACGCTGGCGCAAATGGCGCTGGCCTGGGTGTTGCGCAACCCAAGCGTGACCACCACGCTGATCGGCGCCAGCAGCGCCGAGCAAATCCGAGAGAACGTGGCCGCGCTGCAGAACCTGCACTTTTCTGCCGAAGAGCTGCATGAAATCGACCAGTACGCGGTCGAAGCCGGCATCAACCTGTGGGAAAAACCGTCCACCGACCAGCACATCTGATGGGCTGATCGAACGGAGCAGAACGGGTGGCCTGTGCCACCCGTTTTTGCTGGGCAGGCCCCATCCTGCCTTGGCCGCTCTGATAGAATGGCGGTTTGTTTGCCGACTGATCCCGCGAGATCCATTCCCGATGCTGACGCTGCACAACACGCTCACCCGCAAGAAAGAAGTTTTCCAACCCATCGAGCCGGGCAAGATCCGTCTCTATGTTTGCGGCATGACGGTGTACGACTTCTGTCACATTGGCCACGCGCGCATGGTGACGGCATTCGACGTGATCTATCGCTGGCTGTTGCAGTCGGGTTACGACGTGACTTTCGTGCGCAACATTACCGATATCGACGACAAGATCATCAAGCGCGCTGCCGAGAATGGCGAGGGTATTGATGCGCTGACCAATCGCTATATCGATGCGATGAACGCGGACTTCGTGCAGCTCAACCTGCTCAAGCCTACGCACGAGCCTCGCGCCACTGCGCATGTGGGCGGCATGGTCACGCTGATCGAGCAGCTGATTGCCAAGGGCCGTGCCTATGCGGCCGACAATGGCGACGTGTATTACGCCGTGCATGCCTTCCCCGGCTACGGCAAGCTGTCGGGCAAGTCGCTGGATGATCTGCGTGCCGGCGAGCGCGTCAGCGTGGACGTGTACAAGCGCGATCCGCTCGACTTCGTGCTGTGGAAATCGGCCAAGCCGGGCGAGCCGTCCTGGCCGTCGCCGTGGGGCGAGGGGCGCCCGGGCTGGCATATCGAGTGCTCGGTGATGAGCGAGCACCATCTGGGCAGCCATTTCGACATACACGGCGGTGGCGAGGATCTGCAATTCCCGCACCACGAGAACGAAATCGCCCAGTCCGAAGGCGCGCACGACCATGCCTACGTGAACTACTGGCTGCACAATGGTTTCATCCAGGTGGATGGCGAGAAGATGAGCAAGTCGCTCGGCAACTTCTTCACCATCCGCGACGTGCTGCAGCACTTCGAGGGCGAGGTGATCCGCTTCTTCATCCTGCGCAGTCACTACCGCAGCCCGGTCAACTTTGCCGACAGCCTGCTCAATGAGGCCCGCCAGGGGCTGACGCGCTTGTACACCGCCTTGCGCGGCCTTGAACTGGCGCCCGACCAGGGCATCAAGTGGGATGAGCCGCATGCGGCACGCTTCAAGGCGGCGATGGATGATGACTTCGGTACGTCCGAAGCCGTGGCCATCCTGTTCGAGCTGGCAGGTGAGGTGAACAAGACGCGCGACCCCAAGCTGGGCCGCACGCTCAAGCAGCTGGCCAGCGTGCTGGGCCTGCTGGAAAAAGACCCGGAAGCCTTCCTGCAGGGCGGGGTGAACGAAGGTGACTGGACTGCTGAACGCATCGAGGCTGCCATTGCCGCGCGCAAGGCTGCACGTGCAGGCAAAAACTTTGCCGAATCTGACCGCATCCGCGACGAGCTGACCGCGGCCGGCATCGTGCTGGAAGACAGCGCGGCTGGCACGACCTGGCGCAGAAGCTGACTGCAGCCCGCTTGAGCAGGCCCATGAAAAAGACCGCAAATTGCGGTCTTTTTTGTATGCAACGCCTTGGTGCATGCGGGCTGGCGGCGGGTTGCCGCCATGATTGCCGCCGCACGTACATTTAGTAAGGCTTGCCCTGCTGATTAGCGGTGCGGGCGACTATAGTATGTCGATGGAGGCGCAGAATTGACCACGTTGAACAACCGTTTCGAAGTCAGGAAAACGCTGGGGCAGGGTGCGCAGGGTACGGTGTACCTGGGGCACGACTTACAGCTGGACCGACCTGTTGCGCTCAAGGCACTCAAACCGAATAGCGGTGTGCTGGGCAGCGACGAGATACGGCTGTCCAGCCGGCTACAGCACCCGAATATCGTCACGCTTTACGACGCATTCCCGGGCGAAAGCCAGCCCTGGCTGGTATTCGAGTTCGTCGATGGAGAAACGCTGGCGCAGCGCCTGAAGCGCGATGGTGCCATGCCACCGGTGAAGGCGGTGGAAACCATGATCGCCGTGCTGGACGGTGTGTCCTATGCGCACGAGCACGGCGTATTGCACCGCGACATCAAGCCGCAGAACATCATGCTTGATGCGCAAAACCGGCCGCGCATCACCGATTTCGGCATTGCCGTACAACGCGGCAGCGAGGCCGCCAGCCAGATGGCCGGCACGGTGGGCTATATGGCGCCGGAAATGCTGAAAAACCTGCCGGTGGATACCCAGGCCGATATTTTCGCCGTCGGCATGACGCTCTATCAATGCCTGACCGGCAAGATGGCTGCTACTGGGGAGTCGGTCTACGCCATCCTGCACCGCGTGGCCAACGAACCCTTCGTGCCCCCGTCCAGCATCCAGAGTGGCATTGATGAAAAGCTCGACCATCTGGTGATGGTGGCGCTGTTCAAGGATCCGAAAGAGCGCTACGCCGATGCGGCTGCAATGGCCACCGCGCTGCGCGAGTGGCTGGGCACGCAGTCCGGCAAAAGTGAAGATGGCAGTAGTCCCGGCAAGAGCACCATCGATTTCCTGCTGCGGCGCATGCGCCATACCGAGGATTTTCCGGCACTGTCGCAAGCCATCAGCGCCATCAACCAGATCAACGAAAGCGATACCGAGCGGTTGCAGGTGCTGTCGGATGTGGTGCTGAATGATTTTTCGCTCACCAACAAGCTGCTGCGCATTGTTAATTCGGCGACCTACAGCCAGTTTGGCGGCACTATCAGCACCATCTCGCGTGCCATTGTCATCCTGGGCTTCGATACCATCCGCAATCTGGCCATCACCTTGCTGCTGTTCGAGCACATGCACAACAAGGACCAGGCCGAAACCTTGCGCGATGCCACGCTGCAATCGTTTTTCGGCGGCGTGCTGGCGCGCGAGCTGGGCCGCAAGAGTGGTGCGCGCGACATCGAGGAAACGCTCATCTGCGGCATGTTCAACCATTTGGGCAAGCTGCTGACCATCTACTACTTCCACGAAGAAAGCGTGCAGATCGACCGGCGCGTGCAGCAGGGCGCGACCGAACAGCAGGCGGCCATTGCGGTGCTGGGGCTGGACTATGCCGAGCTGGGCATCGGGGTGACGCGGCACTGGGGTTTTCCGGATCGCATCGTCAACAGCATGCACGCTTTGCCCGAGGGCGTGGTGAAGTCGCCGCAAAACCAGATGGACAGGCTGAAGCTTTATGCCAACCTCAGTGCGGAGCTGTTGCCGCTATTGTCACTGCCGCCCAAGGGGCTGTATCGGGGGGTGGCAAAGCTTGCCGACCGCTATGGCACGGCCAGCGGCATGTCCGAGCGCCAACTGGCCGAGATGCTGGAATCGACGCGTGATCTGTTTTTGTCGCACCTGAGCGATCTGGGTATTGACCATCGCGGCAGTGATTTCATTCGTGATCTGCGCAAGATGGGCAAGGCGGCCACGCCGGGTGAAGAGACCGAGGCCGATACGCTGGACGGCGCACGGCTGGAAACCGAACTGGCCGCCAGTGCGCAAGCAACAGCGTTGCTTGCTGCGGGTATCCAGGACATCACCAACACGCTTGTATCCTCGTTCAAGCTTAACGACCTGCTGCGCATGATTCTGGAAACCATGTATCGCGGCATGGGTTTCGAGCGCGTGCTGTTGTGCACACGTGACCCCAAGAGCAATGCGCTGGTCGGGCGCTTTGGTTTCGGGCCGGACATCAGCGAGATACTGCCGGGTTTTTCCATCGAAACCGGCAAGGTCAACGATGTATTCCAGGTAGCGCTGCAACGCAATGCCGATATCCTGATCGAGGACATCGATGCGGACAGCATCTGCGAGCGCGTGCCGGTGTGGTATCGCCGGCTGGTGCCGGCGCAGACTTTCATCGTGCTGCCGCTGGTGCTCGACAAGCGCGTGATCGGCATGTTCTACGCCGACCGCGCCAAGGCGGGCAGCCTGAAAATCGGCAACGACGAGCTCAACCTGCTCAAGACCCTGCGCAATCAGGGTTTGCTGGCCATCCGGCAGAAGCAATCTGGCGGTTGAGCGTCGCCAGTCTCCTTTCTTTTATTCCGTGAACGCGATGCGCGCAAACTCGCCTATTGCATGGGCGAGCTGTGCTGCTGCCCGCGTTTGCTGTGCCCAGTGATGCCAGAACAGCGGCACGAGCTGGGCTGGGCCGAGTACCCCCAGCTGGCCACCTGCCAGTGCTGCTTGTACTTGCGGCGCAGGGGCCAGCACATAAGCGGCTCCGGCAAGGGCGGCCGCGAAGAGCGCATTGGAATCAGGGATGGTGTGACAAGGGTAACTGCCCTCAGCCAGGCTGAATTGCTCACGCAACCAGCGACGGTGCAGACTGTCGCGATGGCCGAATACGGCGGCCGGGGCTTGGGTCAGTGTCTGCGTGCTCAGGCCATCTGCAAACCATCGGGCAGCAAATTCCGGCGTGGCAACCGGCAGATAACCGAGCGTGCCCAGCGGCATCACGCCACAGCCCGCCACCGGCTGGGACTGCGTGGCAATGCAGCCGAGGACCGCGCCGCTGCGCAGCAGATCCAGGGTATAGGCTTCGTCATCGACCACGCAATCGAGCAGCAATCGCGCTTGCGCAAGCACCGGTGCGATGGCCGCAATCAGGCCGACGGCCAGGCTGTCGGCATTCACGCCGATGGGTAGCGTACTCCAGTGCGTATCGTTGCTGGCTTGCTCGGCATGCAGGGCGGCCTCCAGCTGGCGCACCTGTCGCACATGCGCCAGCAGCCGCTCGCCGGCTGCCGTGGGGCACACCGGATCACGTGCCAGCAGCACGCAGCCGTGGCGTTCTTCCAGCTGGCGTATGCGTTGCGATACGGCGGACTGAGTGAGGTTGAGGCGGCGTGCCGCGCCTTCGAAACTGCCGGCAACGGCCACCATTTCCAGCGCCTCAAGCAATTTGTAATCAAGCATGGACAGGATAGCGGGGCACAATGCTCCTGTTTTACCATGCCCTTGCCGGTGGGGCGACTGGCATGTGCCGGATGCCGCTGCCGGGAGCATGCCCCGGCAGCAGGCGAGCCCCGTTTACTTCAGGTCGTCAATCGAGGCACCAAAGTTGATATGGTAGGCCGCGCCGTCCAGCACCAGTGCCGGCACTGACTTGACCCCGGCCTTGATTGCATCGGTCAGGCGCGATTTGTCGGTGCCCAGATGCACGGTTTCCAGTTTGTAGCGCTGCTGGTCGAGCGCCAGTGCGACGTTCTGTTCGGCATCGAGGCAAACCGGGCAACCGGCGTGGTAGAAAATGGCTTTGCTGCTCATGATGTGTCTCCAGAGTGGTTTGGGCCGCACCGTGCGGTGGGCACAGCGCCAATCTAGAGCCGCCCGGCGGGGCTGCACAGCGGGCACTTTTCGGTGGGGTAGGCACTTAAAGGGGTAAATTGCCGTTGGACAAGGAAAAGAAAATTTCGTCGTCCACACGTCGTTCCGACTATCAGAAGCTGGAAGACGTGGTGGGCTGCAAATGGTCGGTGTCGGTGCTGCTGGGCATTGCCGCCGGCGTCAACCGGCCGGGCGCGCTGGAGCGCCATATCGACGGCATCTCCACCAAGGTCTTGAGCGAGCGCTTGCGCAAGCTCGAGGCCTACGGCCTGATCGACAAGGTCAGCTATCCCGAGGTGCCGCCGCGCACTGAATATCATCTGACCCCGGCCGGCGCGCGGCTGGTGGTCATCATCGGCCAGATTCATGCACTGGATGAGGCGCTGGCAGGCGAGGCTGATTAGCTGCGCTGATGGCGCATCAATATTGATTGTTTTACCGCAGGGCTGCCTTCTGTTCAAATGCCGGGCATTGAATGGATATTGCACAGGATAAAACCATGAAGCCCGTGAACGGCCCGCAGCTTGTCGCCATCGCCCGCCAGTACGGCACCCCTTGCTGGGTGTATGACACAGCGGTCATCCGCGAGCGCATTGCGCAGCTCAAGCAGTTCGATGTGATCCGCTTTGCGCAGAAAGCCAATTCCAACACCCACATCCTGCGCCTGATGCGTGAACAGGGCGTGAAGGTGGATTCGGTCTCGCTGGGCGAGATCGAGCGCGCACTGGTGGCTGGTTACACCACCGGCGGTGCGCATGCCGATATCGTGTTCACTGCCGATCTGCTCGACCATGCCACCCTGGCGCGCGTGGCCGAGCTGAAGGTGCCGGTGAATGCGGGCAGCCCGCAAATGCTGCAACAGCTGGGTGAAGTCAGCCCCGGCCACCCGGTATGGCTGCGCATCAACCCCGGCTTTGGTCACGGCCACAGCCAGAAGACCAATACCGGAGGCGAATCGAGCAAGCACGGTATCTGGCACGAGCAGCTGGCCGAAGCCTACGCGCTGATCGATCAATACAAGCTTGATCTGGTCGGCCTGCACATGCACATCGGCTCGGGTGTCGACTACACCCACCTTGCCAATGTCTGCGATTCCATGGTGGCGCAAGTGAAGGCATCGGGTCGTGATATCCGTGCCATTTCGGCAGGTGGTGGCTTGTCGATTCCGTATCGCGTTGGTGGCGAGCGCATCGATACCGCGCACTATTTCAGCCTGTGGGACAAGGCGCGCAAGGAAGTCGAAGCGCATCTGGGCCATCCGGTAACGCTGGAGATCGAACCGGGCCGCTTCCTGGTGGCCGAGTCGGGCAAGCTGGTGGCCGAAGTGCGTGCACGCAAGGATGCGGGCAACAACCATTTCGTGCTGTGCGATGCCGGTTTCAACGACCTGATGCGCCCGGCCATGTATGGCAGCTATCACGAGGTGTCGGTGCTGGACGCCGCTGGTGCCGACAAGACGGCTGGCGTTCGTCCGACCGTGATCGCCGGCCCGCTGTGCGAATCGGGCGACGTGTTCACCCAGGAAGAGGGTGGCACGCTCACTCCGCGCGATCTGCCGGCTGCCGACGTCAGTGATTTCCTCGTATTCCACGATGGCGGCGCCTACGGCGCGAGCATGAGCAGCAACTACAACACCCGTCCGCTGATTCCTGAGGTGCTGGTAGATGGTGAGCAGGCTCGCTTGATCCGCCGTCGTCAGACCGTGGCCGAATTACTGGCGCTGGAAAACGTCTGATCTGCTGCCGTTTACGGCTGCTACACTGAAACCCGCCGCGCAACGGCGGGTTTTTCATGCCCGCTATCCGCTCAGTTTTTGCCCAGGAGAACGCCATGCCCACCGTCCATGTTTACATCGCCCCCGGCTTTGAAGAGGTCGAGCTGATTACCATCGTCGACGTGTTGCGCCGGGCCGGCATCGAGACCACCTTGGTGGCGCTGGATGAGCAACTGGCCGTGCGTGGCGCACACGATATCGTGGTGCAGGCCGATGCTGGCTTTGCTGCAGTGGCCGAGCTGCAGGCTGATGCGATCGTGTTGCCGGGTGGTGGGCCGGGCACCCAGGCACTGGGGGACTGCCTCCCCTTGCATGAACGGCTGCGTGCGCAGGCGGCGGCTGGCCGGCGCGTGGCGGCAATTTGCGCAGCACCGACGGTGCTGGCCAAGGCGGGGGTGTTGCAGGGGCGAGAGGCGACGTGCTTTCCGGGGCTGGAGCAGGTACTGGCCGAGCATGGTGCCAAGGTCAGCAACTATCAGGTGGTGACCGATGACATCGTCACCACGTCACGCGGGCCGGCAACGGCGGGGCTGTTCGGTATCGAGCTGGCGCGCCTTCTGGTAGGGCACGACAAGGCGCTGGCGGTAGGCCGCGCCATGCTCTTTCTGTAATCGCTCAGGCGGCCTTGGCGGGCGGCAGATCAAACACCAGCAAGGTCGAGGTGGCTGATGCGTAGACGGTGCCGGCGGCGTCGACAATGCGCCCTTCGGTAAACGCCACGCGCTTGCCAACGGTAATGACCTTGGCCTCGGCGCGGATCGGGCCGGTTTCAGCCGTCATCGCCTTGTGATACGCCACCTTGAGTTCCAGCGAGGTATAGCCCTGCACGGCACTCAAGGTGGAATGCACGGCACAGCCGCAGGCCGAGTCGAGCAGGGTGGCCGCGTAGCCGCCATGTATGGTGCCCAGCGGGTTGTAGGCATGCGGCCCCGGTGTGGCGGCAAAGACCGCCCGGCCGGTGTCGATTTCCACCAGATTGAAATCCAGCGTGTCGGCAATCGGTGGGCGCCGCCCGGTGGCGATCAGGGCCTGCAACTGTGCAAGGCCACTCAGCTTGCCCAGGCTTTCCTGCAATACATTCATCGTGCGGCTCAGCGCAGTACGGCAGGGGTGGACAGGCCGGGGCGGGCCAGCTCGTAAACTGTTTTGCCACGCAGCTTGAACAGGTCGGCCGCGTGATAGAGGTTCTCCGAGTGGCCGACATAGAGCAGTCCCTCGGGTTTGAGCAACGGCGCAAAGCGCTGCAGGATCTTGAGCTGCGTCGGTTTGTCGAAATAAATCATCACGTTGCGACAAAAAATCGCATCGAAGGGGCCGCGTATCATCCAGTCTGGCGCGATGAGGTTGAGCTTGCGGAACACGATCATGTCGCGCAGTTCCTGAACGAGCTGGTATTTGCCGGTGGGGTGCTTGGTGAAGAAGCGCTTCACGCGGGTTGCGCCCAGCTTGTCGACCTCTTCGGCGGCATAGATGCCGGCCTTGGCGACTTCCAGCACATTGGTGTCGAGGTCGGTTGCAATGATCTTGACCGGCGGGCGCAAGGAATCGAATGCTTCGCAGGCGGTAATCGCCAGCGAGTAGGGCTCTTCGCCGGTGCTGGAGGCTGAGCACCAAAGGTTGAGCGTGCCGGCCTGGCGATTGGCCTTCAGATAATCGCCCAGAATCTCGAAGTGGTGCGCTTCGCGGAAAAAGGAGGTCAGGTTGGTGGTAAGCGAGTTGGTAAACAACTCCATTTCCCGATGGTCGCCTCGCTCCAGCACCTTGAGGTAATCACCGAAAGTCTTGAGGTTGAGCGCCCGCAGCCGTTTCGCCAGACGACCGTACACCATGTCGTGTTTGGCAGGCGAGAGCGCGATGCCGGCGTAGTCGTAGATCAGCTTGCGGATTTTCTCGAAATCCTGCTGGTTGAAATCGAATTCGCGGGTTGGCGGTGTGAGCATGTTTGGTATTCCGGGCAAGCGGTGCCTCTCTCGTTCAGCATAGCGGCCCACCGTGCTTTACGTAGCAGCTTTCGCCACGGGCGGGCTTGATCAGCAGATTCTAGTCTTTTGTGGGCGCGGTGGCCGAGCTGTTTTCTCCAGCCTGTGGCAACTGCGAGGACAAGGGCGGTGGGGTGCAGACGCGGTTGCGGCCGCCATGCTTGGCTTCATACAAGGCCTTGTCGGCGCGCGACAGCATGGCGGCGAGCGCTTCACCATTGCCCAGTTCTGCCACGCCAAAACTGGCGGTCAGTTGCAGTACGTGAGCGGGTAACACCACGCGAATGTCGGCAACGGCTTCCCGCAGCCGCTCTGCCACGACAAGCGCGCCATCGATGGCGGTATCCGGCAGCAGGGCTATGAATTCCTCGCCGCCAAAACGTGCAAACAGGTCTACATCGCGCAGCGTTTGCTGGCAGGTGCTGGCCATGCGGCGCAATACCTCGTCACCGATGTCATGCCCTTCCTGATCGTTGATGCGTTTGAAGAAATCGATGTCGATGGCGATCACGCAGAGCGGGGCTGCGCCGCGGGCAGCCCGGCGCAGCTCGTGGTCGGCGCGTTCGTAAAAGGCGCGGCGGTTCAGCGCCCCGGTGAGTGCATCGGTATTGGCGAGTTTTTCCAGTTGCTGTACCAGTTCGCTACGTTCGCGCAACGTAGTCAGCAGGTGTTCGTTGCTGGCATCCAGCGAGGCAGTGCGCTCGACAACTTGTGCTTCCAGCGTGTTGTTGAGTTCGGCCAGTTGCAGCGTTTTCAGCGACAGGGAATCAACCAGTTGCTTGAGCGACAGGCTGAGCTGGTTGGCCTCGCGGTAAATGGCGCCGGCGGGGATGGCTGCGTTGTGCTCGCCGGCGCGCAGCCGGTCTGCACTGCGGCTGAGCTTGCGCAGCGGGTGGGCAATTACGCCGGCCAGCACGGCGCCGATCACGGCAAACAGCAGTGTGCAGGCCAGCCCCACCCACAGGATGCTGGTGCGCAGATTGCGCACCGACTCGAAGGCACGATCCGCTGGTTGCCGCACCAGAATCTGCCAGCCCAGCTGGGCGGGGCCATCGCTCCGGGTTTGCAGCAAGCTGGTGAGGTATTCCTTGCCGTCAGGCCAGCGCAACACGCTGCTGTGTATCGGGCCCTTGAGCTCCGGCAGCGCCACGCCTTCCAGTCCGTTGGGGGCCAGGATGACCTTGCCGTTGGCAGCAAGCATGAAGGCCTGCACGCCGTGCTGACTCATGGGCCCGAAAATCTTTTGTTCGACCGAGCGCGCCCATTCAAAGGACAAGTGGGCACCGATGACGCCGGACAGCTTGCCCTGCAGGTCGTAGATGGGATAGGAGACATCCAGAAAACGCAGCGGCTCTCCCGACGCTGGTGGCGGGAGCAGTTTGGCCAGCAACTTGGCCTCGTGCACATCGCCGATGAAGGGGCCTTTCAACCCGGCCTTGAACCATGGCCGGGCGCTGACATCGGCACCATCAAGCAAATGGTCGGCAGCATAATGCACTTTGCCTTGCGGATCGGCCATGCCTATCCACGCGTATTCCGCATAGTTTTGCTTGAGCTGCTGCAGGATGGCGCGATTATCCTCGGCCGGCGTGGCTGGATCGCGGATTTGCTTGATTTGAGCAATCACGCTGACATCGCGCAGGCGCGCTTCCAGGCCGTTGGTGAGTTCGTCATGCATGCGATCGGACAGCGCATAGAGCGAGCGGTCGATGTCCGCAGTCACCATCTCCGCCGACAGGCGCTCCAGCACGCTGGACAGGGTCAGCACAATCAACGCCGCAACAATGGCAAAAGCCGCGCCGAGGGCAGTGCGCAAGTCGAGTCGCATCGGGCAGGCTCCACGAGTGTTCCCGAGGACAGTCTAAGCGCTAATGCCCGGGAGGCCCAAACCGGACGGGCAGAGCCTAGGCGAGTGGTGCATTGTGCCCGTCCAGCGGCTGCCGCCCGTTCAAGCCTGGTCGCGAATCGCGTTCAGTGCCTCGTAGCAAGCCCCCATGGTGTGGTAGTCGGTCTTGCCGGCTGGTGATTTTTCGTCGTCCACCTTGGCATTCTCCGGGGTCAGGATGCGGAACCAGGCGCCGTAGTCATGATCGACAAAATGTTGCCAGCTATAGGCCCAGATGCGGTTGTACCAGTCCCAGTATTGCTGCTCGCCGGTGGCGTCGGCCAGCAACGCGGCGGCGGCAAACGATTCGGCCTGCACCCAGAAGTATTTGTCCTGATCGTAGGGTGCGCCGCCCAAGTCGTAGCCGTAGATCAGCCCGCCGTGTTCGTGATCCCAACCGGCTTGCATGGCGGCGTCGAACAGCGTGCGTGCGGTGGGCAGGTGCCAGTCTGCCGGTGCATGCCGGTCGAGAATGAGCAGCAGCTTGGCCCATTCGGTCTGGTGGCCGGTCTGGAAGCCCCAGGGGCGGAAGATATTGGTCCGGTCGCCTTTGTTGTATTCAAGGTCGGGCTGCCAGTCGGGCTTGAAGTGCTCCCACACCTGACCGCCGGTGAGGCCCGCCTGGCGACGGGTGAAGTTGCTGGCCAGCAGTTGGGCGCGCTGCAGGTAGCGTGCCTCGCCGGTGGCCTCGTACGCTGCCAGCATGGCCTCGCAGCCATGCATATTGTCGTTCTGGCCGCGATAGTCGGTCAGCACCCAGTCGGCGCTGGCTTCGCTGGCATAGACGCCATGTTCGGGCAGCCAGAAGCGCTGTTCCATCAAGTCATAGGTCTCGGCCAGCCAGTCGCGGGCCTCGGCAATGCCGGCCTTTACGCCGCAAGCGTAGGCCAGCATCACGAAGGCGAGGCCATAGCAATGGTTGGTGGCATCGATGACCTTGCCTTCGCGGATCAGCCAGGCATAGCCGCCGGTTTGCCGATTGCGGTGCACATTGCGCAGATAAGCCAGACCATGGCGTACCCACTCCAGATATTGCGGCTTGCCGAACTGGCGATAGGCCATGGCGTAGTTGAAAACAAAGCGCGTGCTGGAGACCAGATGGCGGGTGACGCTGTCGTAGATGCGCCCGTCATCCTTGTAGAAATGGAAAAACCCACCGGCCGGGTCGACCGCGCGCGGGTCGTAGAAGGACAGCGTGTGGCGGATGTGATCGAGCAGAAAGGCGCGGCTCTGGAATTGCGGGCTTGCAGCGGACATGACGGGCTCCGTTTCGACAGAAGCCCAGCATAACGCTGCCGCGCCGTGCTGAAACTAAGGGGTAATCTCTACCGTGCCGTTGCCGCGCGCAATGCCCTGCACGATCTGGTTGTTGCCCACGCGCACGCGCACGATCTGGCCCTCGGCAGCCGATTGCAGCGCGGTGCCTTCGTTGCTGACCTCGATATCGCCGTCGCGGAACAGCACTTTCACGCGCTGGTTCTGCTGGATCACCGTGGCAGCACGCAGCATTTCGGCACGCAGCACGCCGCCCGATGCAACGGCGGAATTGAGCGTACGCCCCACCGCTTGCGCCGGGTCGAGAATCACGCTGCCGGGTAGTACTGATAAATCCCCCTGCTGGGCAACCAGATCACCCGGCTGGATTTCCTTGCCGGCAGACAAGGGCCGGGCCGCCACATAGTACGTGGCTTGCAGCGCGACCTTGACCGGGATGTTGATACCCCACGCCGCGCCATCGATACAGCGCACGCGCAGCATGGTGTTGCCGATCAGCCGGCCCCCACTGGGCAGCTGAATATCGAATGCGTTGCAGGCATCAAGCTTGAGCCGATTGTCGATCTGCCCGATCTGGTAGCTCGACAAGCCTTGGCTGTTGGCCAGTTGGCCATCCAGCCAATCTGCCACCGCGCGTTGCAACACTTTCATGTCCTGCGCTGCGGCGAAGGAGGGCGGGGAGAGCAGCAGCGCGCACAGTGCGGCAGCGGAAAGGCAAAAATGAGAGCGCATGGCCGCATGATAAACCCAGCGTGCACTCAATTGCAGCACGGCATGTGCGGACTATCGGCTAGAATCGGTGCACCGCATGCCCGAGCCCGCCCGCCATGTCCCAATCCACACGCTACGTGATCAAGGTTGTTGCCGAGTCGTTTTTCCTGCCCGAGCAATCGGACGAGGACGAAGATCGCTATGTGTTTGCCTACCAGATCACCATCATCAACCAGGGCGAAGTCGCTGCCCAGTTGCTGTCGCGGCACTGGATCATCACCGACATGGACAACAAGGTGGAAGAGGTGCGCGGTATGGGCGTGATCGGCGAACAGCCGGTGCTGGAGCCCGGCCAGTCATTTGAATACATGAGTGGCGCCACCTTGCAGACCCCGGTGGGCACCATGCGCGGCAGCTATCGCATGCGTGGTGTCGATGGCTATGAGTTCGAGGTGGATATCCCCGAGTTCGTGCTGTCGATTCCGCGCGTATTGCACTGAGCCCGGCTGGTATTTGCCGCCCCGGGCCCCATCTGTTTGCTCTGCCCACCCGCCCCGAGATCCGTATGACCCCACCGCAAGCCCCTGCTGCCAAACCCGCGTCGCGCAATGACTGGCAGACCATACGCGCGCTTCTGCCCTATTTGTGGCAATACAAGCAGCGCGTCGTGCTGGCGCTCAGCCTGCTGGTGCTGGCCAAGTTTGCCAACGTGGCTGTGCCGCTGGTGCTCAAAAACATCGTGGACCATCTTGATACCGGCAAGGCGGCCCTGGTGGTGCCGCTGGCGCTGGTGCTGGCCTATGGTGCCCTGCGCTTCTGTTCATCGGTATTCGGTGAATTGCGTGATGCCGTGTTTGCCAAGGTGACACAGGGCGCCATCACGCGCATTGCGCTGCAGGTATTCGACCACCTGAATGCGCTCAGCTTGCGCTTTCATCTGGAGCGCCAGACCGGCGGCATGAGCCGCGACATTGACCGGGGCACCAAGGGCATTGCCTTCCTGCTCAATTTCACGCTATTCAACATCCTGCCTACCTTGGTGGAAATCGTACTGGTGGCGGTGATCCTGCTGAAGAAATACGACTGGTATTTCGCGGCGATCACCTTTTTCACCATCGTGATCTATATCGCCTTCACCTTGGGCATTACCGAATGGCGCATGCGCTTCCGGCGTGAAATGAACGACCTGGATTCCAAGGCCAACACGCGCGCCATCGATGCCTTGCTCAATTTCGAGACGGTCAAATACTTCAACAACGAGCGCTGGGAGGCCGAGCGCTACGAAAAAAGCCTGCGCAAATGGGAAGATGCCGCAGTCAAGAACCAGGTATCGCTGTCGCTGCTCAACGCCGGGCAGGCCGGCATCATCGCGCTGGGCGTGACGGCGCTGGTGTGGTTGGCTTCCAGCGAGGTTGCGAATGGCCGGATGACCCTGGGTGATCTGGTGCTGGTGAATGCCTTCTTGCTGCAGCTGTATGCGCCGCTCAACTTCCTCGGCTTTGTCTATCGCGAAATCAAGCATTCGCTGGCCGACATGGAAAAGATGTTCACGCTGCTGGGTCAGAATACCGAAGTACAGGACAGCCCGGGTGCCAAGGCGCTGGCCACCAGCGAGGCTGCGCTGCATTTTGATCAGGTTGACTTTGGCTATGATCGCAACCGCCAGATTTTGCATGGCGTAAGCCTTGCCGTGCCGGCGGGGCATACCGTTGCGGTAGTGGGCACCAGCGGCGCGGGCAAATCTACCTTGTCGCGCTTGCTGTACCGCTTCTATGACGTGTGGGAGGGGCGCGTCAGCATCAACGGACAGGACTTGCGTGATCTGACGCAGGCCAGCCTGCGTGCGCACATCGGCATCGTGCCGCAGGATACCGTGCTGTTCAACGACACCATCTACTACAACATCGCCTACGGCAAGCCGGGCGCGAGCCGTGAAGAGGTTATCGAGGCCGCCAAGGCTGCGCACATTTATGACTTCATCCAGAAGCTGCCGGATGGTTTCGACACCATGGTGGGTGAGCGCGGCCTCAAGCTCTCTGGCGGCGAGAAGCAGCGCGTGGCGATTGCACGCACCGTGCTCAAGAACCCGCCCATACTGATTTTCGACGAAGCCACCTCGGCGCTGGATTCAAAAACCGAAAAAGCCATCCAGGCTGAGCTGAAAGCCATTTCGGCCAATCGCACTACGCTCATCATCGCGCACCGGCTATCCACCATTGCCGATGCTGATGAGATCGTCGTGCTGGACGGCGGCCGGGTGATTGAGCGCGGAGACCATCGCAGCCTGCTCGAGGCCGATGGGGCGTATGCCCGCCTGTGGGCGTTGCAGCAGCATGATGACGAAAGCCAACCCCTGCCATTGCTTTCCGCAGGTTAACGCTAGCGGTTTTCAATTGTAGGGATATCGGGCAGAATCGAATTCAATCATCCCGGTTTGTAAATTCGCAGAGGAAGCATGTTCTCGATTCTCAGCAAGAAAATGGAAGTAGCAGTTACCAGTACCGCAAAACATCTTGGTATCGGGCATGCAGGTAACCCCGCCGATTTTGGCGGTATCGTTCGTATCGAAGTCGTGGTGGATCAGGCTGTCAGTGAAGGTGGCGAACTCAGTGTTTACCGTGAGGGCGATGAATCTGCCGCAGTTGTGTTGGGTAATGTCTCTGCGGGAGAAGTCGTCCCGGTTGGTGTGCATTTCATTCTGTTGCCCAACGGTGTGAATCGGCTGGTGTTTATGCTGCGTGAAGCCAGCGGTCTGGTTTCGGTTGCTACCCATGACTTGACGGTGGAGAACGTGGGCTCGCTCGCGGAGGAAACCGCAACATTGATGCGTGCTGCAGGCTCCCCGTTGTTTTTTGTCGGCCCCTGCGATTCGACTGTCTACCCCTATGGCAAACACGTTGCTTGGTTTGATCGCCCAGATGCCAAGGACCATATCCGCAAACTGCAGGAACGTGGCGAGATCAGTGCTGAGGAAGCCGCGCACTTGGCCCATTTCGTCGACAAGGGCTTTTTGATGGTGGAAGGCTTGATCGATGACAAGCTTGTTGATTCGGTCAACGGGGAAATCGATGCTGCCATTGCCGAGGGTTATCAGGGTTACAAGCTGGGTTCGAGCCAGCGCATCGAGCATTTGCACCTGAGCCGGCCGAACATGCGCAAGCTGTGGCTGGATGCACGCCATCGTCGCTATGCCGATCTGATCTTTGGCGTGCAATCGCGCCCGTGCCAGACGCTGACATATGTCTTTGGCAGCCAGCAGGATGAACATCAAGACCTCATTCACCTGACGCCTTTCCCGGCAGGCTATATGTGCGGGGTATGGATTGCTTTGCAGGATGTGGTGGCCGACAGTGGCGAACTGGTTGTTTACCCGGGCAGCCATCGCGAACCGCGCGTATATCTGCAAGGTACCGGGTGCGCCAAGGTCAAGGGCAACTGGCAGGAATTCGGCGAAAAGGTCTGCTCGATCTGGGCGGCAATGACCCATCGTTATGAGAAATTCATTTATCGCCCCAAGAAGGGCACCGTGCTGATCTGGCATGAAAACTTGTTGCACGCCGGTTCGGTGCGCCTTGACCAATCGCTTGAGCGCAGATCGGTGGTCATTCATTCTTTTGCAGACGGCGCAGCCGTCTATTACGATTCCACAGGGCTGAACGGCAGCGCTGCGCGCCGCGAACTGCTGGTTTGAGGGTTTCGTGAATTGCACGCCACAGGCCGGCCCCCGGTCTGTGGCGTTTTCATTCCTTCTGCATGCATGAAGACTGGACTAAGGTGAAGTAAAGACAAGTCCATATGCGGTCATAAGGGAAATCCGCTAGAATGCGGGCCAATGCTTGGTCTCCGTAGTTAAATGGATATAACGGCCCCCTCCTAAGGGGCAGTTACAGGTTCGATTCCTGTCGGGGGCGCCAGGCTCTTGTGCCCTATATGACGACCGTTCATGGCCAGCGATACGCAACGCTACATCTTGCCTTTGGCGCACTTCCCT
Organism: Andreprevotia lacus DSM 23236; assembly: GCF_900176275.1. Classification (GTDB taxonomy): domain Bacteria; phylum Pseudomonadota; class Gammaproteobacteria; order Burkholderiales; family Chitinibacteraceae; genus Andreprevotia; species Andreprevotia lacus. The sequence continues at coordinate 149,193 of NZ_FWXD01000006.1, forward strand.
CTTTCCCTCTACCCGACGGGCGCGGCTCTGCGTGCCTGCGTCGGGCCGCTCAGAACAAATTCATAAGCATCTACAAACAGGAGTTTTCCCATGCAACGCAGCACAAAGATCGTCTCGACGCTCGGTCCTGCTTCAAATGACTCGGAAACGCTGGAGCGCCTGCTGTCGGCCGGCGTCAACATGGTTCGCCTGAACTTTTCGCACGGTACCGCGCAAGATCATCTGGATCGTGCAGCGCTGGTGCGTGAAATCGCGCGCAAGCACAGCCGTGCCGTGGCGGTGCTGGTTGACCTGCAAGGCCCGAAGATCCGCGTGGGCAAGTTTGAACAAGGCAAGATCGAGCTGGCCAATGGCGACCATTTCACCCTGGATGCCAACTGCACCATGGGTAACCAGGAGCGTGTCGGCCTTGATTACAAGGAGCTGCCGAACGACGTTGAATCGGGCACCATCCTGCTGCTGGACGATGGCCGCATCGTGCTGGAAGTGACTGATGTGGTCGGCAGCGAAATCCACACCGTGGTGAAGGTGGGCGGGTTCCTGTCCAACAACAAGGGCATCAACCGCCAGGGCGGTGGCCTGACCGCGCCGGCGCTGACTGCCAAGGACATGGAAGACATCAAGGTGGCCGCACAGCTGCAGGCCGATTATGTCGCCGTGTCGTTCCCGAAGTCGGGCGCCGACATGTACATGGCCAAAACGCTGCTGCGCGCTGCGGGCAGCAAGGCGCTGCTGATTGCCAAGATCGAGCGTACCGAGGCCATCGGCAACCTGGAAGAAATCCTCGATGCATCCGACGGCATCATGGTGGCGCGTGGGGACCTCGCGGTTGAAGTAGGCGAAGCGGCAGTGCCGGGCTTGCAGAAAAAGATGATCAAGCTGGCGCGCCAGAAGAACAAGCTGACCATCACCGCTACGCAGATGATGGAATCGATGATCAGCAGCCCGGTGCCGACGCGTGCGGAAGTCTCCGACGTCGCCAACGCGGTGCTCGATGGTACCGATGCGGTGATGCTGTCGGCAGAAACCGCCTCGGGCAAGTTCCCGGTGGAAACCGTGACGGCCATGGCGCGTATCTGTCTGGAAGCGGAAAAGTCGCAAGACAGCAAGATCAACGACGAAGTGCTGCGCCAGGGCGCCTTCACCCGTGTTGACCAGAGCATCTCGATGGCCGCGCTGTTTGCTGCCAGCCACCTGAATGTGAAGGCGATCGCGGCGATGACCCAATCGGGTTCGTCGGCACTGTGGATGAGCCGCTTCATTTCGGGCGTGCCCATCTACGCACTGACCCCGGAAGAATCGACCTACAACCGTCTGGCGCTGTTCCGTGACGTGTACCCGGTAATGATCTCGCACGAGAACACCAACCGCGAAGACCTGCTGGTGCGCGCCGAGGTGGAAATGGTGCGCCGTGGCATCGTGCAACATGGCGATCTGGTGGTGTTCACCTTTGGTGATGTCGTCGGCCTGGGTGGCGGCACCAACAGCATGAAGATCGTCAAGGTTGGCGAGCGCAAGCCGCGCTGATCCGGACTGGTCATGCAAAAACGGCGCCCATCGGCGCCGTTTTTGTTTGGTGCGCATGCTGTCAGGCTTGGTTGGCCGGCAGCGACCTGGCCAGCCTGAAGCCCAGATCATCAATGCGGAAATTAGGGTGGCTCTTGCGCCGGCAGGAAGCGCGGCAAGCCTCCGGCCCGTCTGACCAGCCGCCGCCGCGGAAAACACGATATTCGCCATAGATGGCGGGATCGTACAAATCCCAGCACCATTCCCACACATTGCCCAGCATGTCGTAGAGTCCCCAGTCATTGGTGGCCTTTTGCCCGACATCATGCAAGCGCTGCGCCGAATTGCCGGCATGCCAGGCAATCTCGTCCAATGCGCCGTAGCGTGCCTCGTTCGAGCCGGCGCGGCAGGCAAATTCCCACTCGGCCTCGCTGGGCAAACGATAACCGTCGGCCTGCCAGTTGCAATGCACTGCGCCATCTGCGGCAACGGTATAGCAGACAGGCAGCCCGGCCAGTTGCGACAGCGTATTGCAGAACCGGATGGCATCCAGCCAGGAAAGCTCTACAGCCGGTTTGCTGCCTGAAACGGGAGGTGTGCCGATGATCGCGTTGTATAGCCGTTGCGTCACCGGGTGGCACGCGAGCAGGAATGCATCAATACGCTCGACCCATTGCCGCCTACTGCCTTCGTCTATCAGGGTGATCAGGCCCGCATCAATGCGGACCATCTCTGCTGCTACCGCTTGCAGTGTATTCGGCAAGCTGGTGTCGGGGTGCGTTCTGCCGGGGGTGGTTTGAACTGCGGACATCTGGGCGCCTCGGGGATGCCCCCGAGGCCTATTTGCCGTGGGGATCTCAGGATTTGTGTTCGATGATCTGGCCGCCGCAGCCCTGGAAGCACTGATCGTACTCACTGCTGCAGTGATAGGTGTTGGCCGAGGTATAGCAGCTGTTTTTTTCTTTCAGACAGTTGGCCTTGTCTGCATCATTTTTGGCCAGTACCAGACAGCGGTTCTGCCGCAGCAGTTCGTTGCGCTCGCAGCGGTCTTTCTCCTCGCGGGCGATGCGGTTTTCCCGTGCCGTGCACTGATCACGCGTCCTGTTGCACACCGAGGTGCAGGCCACCCCTTCGGGGGTGGATGGGGCCACGTATTCATACGATACACAGCCGGCAAGCAAGGCGGACAGCAACACGGCCAAGGAAAATCGCATCATTGCTCCGGGTCAGAAACGGAAACGGCCGAACATCTGTTCGAGGAAGTCAGCCATCGACTTCAGTTGATGCACGGTGTCGGTGGCGCGCTGCATGGCGTGATCGGATGCCTGCATCTTGTTGGTGATGCTTTCGGCACTTTGCGCCATGGCCGTGGTGGCATTTTGCTGCTCGCGCGTGGCATGGGCAATTTCGCCCATTTTCTGGATCACCGCGTCCATGTTCTCGCGGATATGGGCAATCTTGCCGGCAGCGGTGTCGGAGAGTGCCACGCCGCTTTGCACCGCATCATGCGTTTTCTGCATATTGCCGACGGCGGCATCGGTTTCGGTGCGCACGCCGTCGATCATGCTGGTGATTTGCAGCGTGGCCTGGCCGGTGCGTTCGGCCAGCTTGCGCACCTCATCGGCCACCACAGCAAAGCCACGGCCTTGCTCACCGGCGCGCGCCGCTTCAATGGCGGCATTCAGCGCCAGCAGATTGGTCTGATCGGCGATTTCCTTGATCACCTGGATGATGCCGCTGATTTCCTGCGAACGCTGGCTCAGTCGGCCCAGCAGGGTGGACAGTTCTTCGACCTCATCAGCCGATTTGCCGACTTCGCGCGCCACGTCACGCACCGTCGAGGCCGATTCGCCCGACAGCTGGGCCGTGGAGCCAACCAGATCGTTCGCATCGTGCGCGTTTTCAGCAATGTGGCTGATACTGACGGTAATTTGCTCGATGGTGGCCGCATTGGAGGCCGACAGATCGGAAAGCTGCTGCGAATCGCGCGACAGCTCGGACAGCACGCTGTTGATCTCGGCCACCCCCTGTGTCAGGCGGCCGGTTTCCTGGCGCAGCTCGCTGAACATATTGCGCAGTTGGGCCACGAAGCGGTTGAAGGCATCGGCGGTCTGGGCAATTTCGTCATTGCCGGCCACGTCGATCTTGCGGGTGAGGTCGCCCTGGCCCTGCGCGATTTCCTGCATGGCATTGCGCACTCGCGTCAGGCCACTCAGCAACTGGTTCACCAGTGTACTGGCCAGCGGAATGATGATGACCAGCACCACCACCAGCGCACCGAGACACATCATCAGCAGCGTATTGAGCGAGGACAGCACCGCGCTCTTGTCGATGACCAGCGCAAGGTAGAACGGTGTGCCCTCAATGCTTTGCAGGTAGAAGTACTTCATGTCGCCATCGATGGCGATCTCCTGCAATGCGTGCGATTCGGCCATGGCGCCGAGCTTGCCTGCGGCCAGATCGGGCGACAGGTCGGTCGTGGGCTTCATCGACATGTCCGGCTTGGCGTGGGCGAGCACGATGCCTTCCTTGTTGGCGAGGAAAGCGTAGCCGTTGCCGGTCAGCTTGATGCCCAATACATCCTTGACCACCTGATCCAGATAAATGTCGGTGCCGAGTACGCCCTTGAGCTGACCATCAAGCTTGACCGGTGCAGCAAAAGACACGATCAGTCGTTTGGAGGCTGCATCGACATAAGGCGGCGTCAGGATGGGTTCGCCTGCGCTGGCGGCCTGCTGATACCACGGCCGGCTGGTGGGGTCATAACCGGCAGGTAATTCCAGCGGATGGCTGGGGATCATCGTCTTTTCGGCTGTGCCCAGATAGGCCACTTCGAATTTGGCGCTTTTTTCCACCTGCAGCAATGCGGCGGCAGGTTCGCTGGCGCTGGCAATTGCCTTGGCGCCAGCTGCGACGACTTCCTGTTTGTCGAATATCCAATTGCGCAATGCGGCGTTGTAGCCGGTGGCAACGCCGCGGATTTCGCTATTCAGACCATCAATGACCTGGGCGCGCATGCGGAAATACGCCGCGCCGGATAGCAAGGCGGTTACGCCGAAGGTGAGTACGACAATAAAAGCAATAAGCTTTGTACGCAGTGATTGCATGGCAGTCCCCAAACGCAATTATTTTTGTTGGTGCATACAAATTAGCGGGGAATTAACACATTTGCATAGCGCTGTTTATCATACTTGACATTCGGTACTGAATTACAACTTGTTTCAGGCGCGATTCACGCTCAATACGCCAACCACGTCAGTCAGCCGTGAGCGTATGCGTGCCAAATCGTCGGCGCTGCGAATTTCCACCGTAAAGCGCATTTTGGCCAGGGTATCGCGCGAGAGCGTATTGACGCCGGTCACGTTGATTTTCTCGCGCGACATCACGTCGCTCAGGTCGCGCAGCAGGCTCGGGCGGTCATGTGCCTCGATCAACAGGTCGGTGGAGAACACGCTGCCCGCATGTTTGCCCCAGTCTGCACTGATCAAGCGTTCGGGCGATGCCACAGCAAGCCGCTTGAGCGTGGCGCAATCGGTACGGTGGATGGAAATGCCGCGCCCCTTGGTGACAAAGCCGACTACCGCATCTGGCGGTACTGGCTTGCAACACTTGGCCAGCAGGGTCATCAGCTTGTCGACTCCTTCGATCAAGATGCCTTCGCCCTGGCCGCTGGCACGGGCACGCTTGATGACGTCGTCGGGGTTGATGGTGGTTTCGACCACCGGTTTTGCATCAGCGGTCAGCGCATCGGCCAGCTCGCGCAGTGTGACTTCGCCATGCCCCAGCCCGGCCAATAGTTCATCCAGCCCCTTGTAGCCCAGGCGCTGGGCCACGGCATCCTGATTGGCCTGGGTGGCGCCGTTGCGCGCGGCTTCCTTGTCGTAGATGGCGCGGCCGTTTTCGATGGCGACATCCAGATTCTGCTGGCGTATCCATGCACGCAGCTTTTGCTGTGCGCGGGTGCTTTTCACATAGCCCTGATGCAGCCAGTCCAAGCTGGGTCCGCCTTCCTTGGCGGCAATGATTTCCACCCGCTGGCCGTTCTCCAGCGCGGTATGCAGCGGCACGATCTGGCCGTTGACCTTGGCGCCACGGCAACGGTGGCCCAAGTCGGTGTGCAAGTGATAGGCAAAGTCCACCGGGGTCGAACCCTTGGGTAGGGCGATCACGCGGCCGGCCGGGGTGAGGGCATAGATGGTGTCCTCGAACAGCTCTGCCTTGAAGGCATCTGCCAGTTGGGCATCCGAGGCAAGGTCGCTTTTCCAGTCCAGCAGCTGGCGCAGCCAGGCGATTTTTTCTTCGTATTTGGCGTCACCCTTGCCGCCTTCCTTGTAGCGCCAGTGCGCGGCCACGCCCAGCTCGGCGTGTTCGTGCATCTCGAAGGTGCGGATCTGCACCTCGACCGCCTTGTCGTCCGGGCCGATCACGGCCGTGTGCAGGCTGCGGTAGTTGTTGCCCTTGGGGTGGGCGATGTAATCGTCGAACTCACCGGGAATGGGCTGCCACAGGTTGTGCACGATGCCGAGCACGGTATAGCAATCCTTCAGCTCGGGCACCAGCACGCGTACGGCGCGGATGTCGTACAGCTCGGAGAAGTCGAGCTTCTTTTTCTGCATCTTGCGCCAGATGCTGTAGATGTGTTTGGGTCGCCCCATCAGGTTGGCGCCCGAAATGCCGGCGGTTTCCAGTTCGCGGTGCAGCGTTTGCAGCACATTGCTGATGAACTGCTCGCGATCGATGCGACGCTCGTCCAGCAACTTGGCGATTTTCTTGTAGGTATCCGGGTGCAGGTAGCGGAAACCGAGGTCTTCCAGCTCCCACTTGATCTGCCAGACGCCCAAGCGGTTGGCCAGCGGTGCAAACAGCTCCAGCGTTTCGCGCGCGATGCTGGTTTGCACCTCGGCCGGCGCACCGCCCAGCGCATGCATGGTTTGCGTGCGCCACGCCAGCTTGATCAGTACGGCGCGGATGTCCTCGACCATGGCCAGCAGCATCTTGCGGATGGCTTCAACCTGCGCGGCGGCATCCTGCGGCTTGCCCGTGACATCACGTGCGCCGATATTGGCCAGCACGCGTATCTTGCGCACCTTGTCCACGCCATCGACCAGTTGCGCCACTTCCTTGCCCAACCGGGATTCCACTGCAGCGTGCGCATCCGGCACAAAATCCGGGATGGCAAACAGCAAGCTGGCGATGACGGTGTCGGCATCCAGATTCAGGTCGGCGACGATGGAGGCCGCCGCAACCGCGTGGGTGAACAGTGGATCGCAGATATCGGTCTGGGTCTTGTCACCGTAAACATCGGCAGCCCAGTCCAGCGCGGTACGCAGCCGCTCGACCTGCGCCGGGGGGTAGCGTTCTGCCAGTTGTGCCAACCAGTGCGTCGGGTCGGCCGCTTCAGCGATGGAGAGTGCGAGAGGGCGGGTAACTGCGACCATATTCAAACCTGAGGGATTGAAGGAATTTTGCCGTAATCTGGCTGTCTCTAGAAGCCGGGTTGATCTTTATTTCCCGAATTTTCCATTTCGACAGGCCGCCATGCCCCGCCGTTTTCTCCGCCGCTACCTGCCTGACCATGCCACCCTGCAGAAAAACCGCTTTCTGGCGCGTTTTGCACACTGGTTCGCCCATCCGAATTTATGGCACCTGAATCGCCATTCCGTCGCTGGCGGGGTGGTGGCCGGCGCGATAGGCGGCATGATCCCAGGCCCTCTGCAGGTGATCACGGCCAGCCTGTTGGCCATGCGCTTGCGTGCCAACCTGCCGGTGGCCGTGGTGAGTACCTTTTATACCAATCCGCTGACCATCGGTCCGCTGTACTGGCTGGCTTTCCGGCTGGGTGCGCTGGTCACCGGTCAGCACACGCAAGGCGTGTTCAAGGCCATGCCATCCTGGTCGCAGCTGCCTTGGCAGGAATGGGGGCCAGCGGGCTGGCAGTGGTTGCAAGGGCTGGGTACGTCGTTGCTGATTGGACTGCCGCTGCTGACTGCCTTGCTGGCTGTGGCGGGCTATCTGCTGGTGCAACTGGGCTGGCGGCTGCATATCCTGTGGGCGCTGCGGCAACGCCGGCAGCGCGCAGGAGCTAAGCCCCCTCAATAAGTGCTGAGCTGCGCCAGCTCGTCTTGTAGCCGGTGCAGCAGGGCAAGGCGCTCGGTCGGGATCTGGCCAGCCTTGACTGCGCTGGTGAGCGCGCAATCGGGCTCCTGACGGTGGCGGCAGTTGGCAAAGCGGCACTGGCCGATCAGGGCGCGGAAATCCGGCATCAGATAGGGCAGGTTTTCCGATTTGACGTGTGCCAGGCCGAAGGATTGCAGGCCGGGCGAGTCGATCAGCTCGGATTGTGCATCCAGCTTGTAGAGCGTGGCATTGGTGGTGGTGTGCTTGCCGGAATCGAGTGCGACGGAAATCTCTTTCACGCGCGCGTTGGCTTCCGGGATCAGCGCATTGGTCAGCGTGGATTTGCCCATACCGGATTGGCCCACCAGTACGCTGGTTTCACCTTCAAGTGCCGCGCGTAGCGGCGAAGCATCGTTGAGTGCCGAAACTTCCAGCACCGGGTAGCCCAGCTGCATGTAGTAGGCCAGCCGTGTGCGCGCCTTGTCGGCGCCCGGCAGGTCGCATTTGTTCAGGCAGATCAAGGGTTTGATGTCGCCTGCTTCGGCGGCGATCAGCGCGCGGCTGATCAGCTCGTCCGAGAAACTGGGTTCGGTGGCAACCACGATCACCAGCTGCGTGACGTTGGCGGCGATCAACTTTTGCCGCCACTGGTCCGAGCGATAGAGCAGCGTATCGCGTTCCTGCACCTTTTCGATGACCGCCTGCTCGTGGTTGAGTACGGTGGCGTTGACCCGGTCACCGCAGGCAAAGTCGGTCTTCTTGCCGCGCGTGCTGGCGGCGCGGCGTGTGCCGTCGGCAAATTCGAGAATGTAGGCCTTGCCGTAGCTGGCGACGATGCGGGCGGTGTCGGTCAAATCGGTTCCGTAATCAAAGCGCGTCTATGCGCGCGGCACAGATGAAATCGTTGCGGGACAGGCCGCCGGCGGAGTGGGTGCTCCACACCACGCGGCAGCGGCTGTAGGTGACTTCCAGATCAGGATGGTGATCCTGCTGGTTGGCGATGTAGGCCACGGCATTCACGAAGGCCATGGTCTGATAGAAATCCTTGAAACGGAAGGTCTTTTCCAGTTTTCCGCCCAGCACCAGCCACTCCCTCAGCTCGCTGGCCAGCATTTCGGCAGCAACATCGTCGAGCCGGGCGGCATTGGCTTGGCAGCGTTCGGTGGCAAGTGGCATGGCAGGCTCCTGCGGCGAGGACAACCTTCGTTTTAGGCCAGCCTTTGCAGCGCGGCAATGCGCAGCGCGGCAGGCGGGTGGCTGTCGTAGAACATGCTGTGCAGCGGGTCTGGCGTCAGCGTAGCGGCGTTGTCGCGGTACAGCTTGACCAGTGCCTGGATCAAATCGCCGGCAGAGGATTGCGATGCGGCGTAGGCATCGGCTTCGTATTCATGCTTGCGCGAGAGGATGGAGCCGACCGGGCCAAACAAAAAGGTGAATACCGGCATCACCATGAAAAACAATGTGAGCGCATTGGCGGTGGTTTGCGTGTGCACGCCCAAGCCCTGATAAAACCAGCTTTCGTGAATCAGCTGCCCCAGTAACCACAGCAGACCCAGCATCAGCGCAAAGGTCCATGCCATGCGCTTCACGATGTGGCGATGCTTGAAATGCCCCAGCTCGTGCGCCAGCACGGCCTCGATCTCGTCGCCATCAAGCTGCTTGAGCAGGGTATCGAAGAACACGATGCGCTTGGTCTTGCCCAGGCCGGTGAAGTAGGCATTGCCGTGGCTGGAGCGCTTGCTGCCGTCCATCATGAAGATGCCGCTGGCGGTGAAGCCGCAGCGCTGCAGCAGGTTTTCGATGCGCGCGCGCAAACCTTCATCCGGCAGCGGTTCAAATTTGTTGAAGATGGGCGCGATCCAGGTGGGGAAGATCCACATCAGCAGCAGCGAAAACGCCAGCCAGGTGGCCCAGACATACAGCCACCAGTTGGCGCCCATGCGCTCCATCAGCCAAAGCACGGCGCCCAGCAGCGGCACGCCGATCACTGCCGCCACGGCGGCGGTCTTGAGCAAATCGGCAGCCCATAGCGCCGGTGTGCTCTGGTTGAAGCCATAGGCAGCTTCAATGCGGAAAGTGGACAGCCAGGATATCGGCAGGGTCAGCAAGGTGTTGATGACGGCCAGCAGTGCAATCATGCTGACGCCAGCCAGAATCGGGCTGCTGAACCAGTGCGTGCTCAGCGTGGTCAGCCATTCGATGCCGCCACCCAGTGTAAAGCCGAGCAGGATGATGGCCTCAACCAGTGTGCCTATCATGCCGAAGCGCGTCTTGGCGATGGTGTAGCTGGCGGCACGCTGGTGTGATTCCAGCGTGATGCGTTCGGCAAATTCGGCAGGTACTGCGTTGCGATGGCGGCGTACGTGGTTGATCTGGCGCAGTGCCAGCCACAGTTGCAGCAACACGCTGGCAAAGAGGGCAAAAACAAACAGGATGGTGAACGTATGGGCGGTCATCGCGGCTTGTGAGGTAAAGCGGAGCTAATCGGTAATTATCGCACAGCCTGACCATGCGCCGGGTGGCTTGACGCGAATGGTAGAATGTCCCATCTACAAGCAAAACACCTGCAGGAGCGCGCAATGGCGCAAGACCAGAACAACCTGATCTGGCTGGACATGGAAATGACCGGCCTGGACCCGCAAAACGACAAGATCCTTGAGCTGGCCATCGTGATTACCGACAGCAACCTCGTCACCGTAGCCGAAAGCCCGGTATGGGTGGTGCATCAGCCTGACGCGGTGCTGGATGCCATGGATGACTGGAACAAGAACACGCATGGCCGTTCGGGCCTGATCGACAAGGTGAAGGCATCGACCCAGGCTGCCCAGGATGTCGAGGCCGAGGCACTGGCCTTCATCGCGCAATTCAGCCCGAAATCGGGTAGCCCGATGTGCGGCAACTCGATCGGCCAGGATCGCCGCTTCATGGCGCGCTGGATGCCCGAGCTGGAAATGTGGTTCCACTACCGCAATCTGGATGTGTCCACCCTGAAAGAGCTGTGTAAACGCTGGCAACCGGCGATTTACAAACTATTCAAAAAGAAGGGCAACCATACCGCGCTGGCCGACGTGTATGAATCCATCGACGAATTGAAGTTTTACCGCGAGCACTTCCTCAAGGTACCGGCCAACGAGCTGCCAAGCGATTGAGCGGGGACTTGAAGATCAGCGAGGGCGGCACGATGTCTGATACCTACGCATTGGCCGGGCAACTGGGCCGTTTGCTGCTGGCACGCGGTGAAATGGTGACGACGGCGGAGTCATGCACCGGGGGGCTGATCGCCGGTGCCATTACCGATATTGCGGGCAGCAGCAGCTGGTTTGGTCGTGGCTATGTTACCTATGCCAATGATGCCAAGATTGCCATGCTGGATGTGCCAGCGGTGTTCATCGATACGCTGGGCGCGGTGAGCGAGCCGGTGGTCGCGGCCATGGTGCAGGGCGCGATGATGCAGGCGGAAGCACAATGGGGCGTGGCGGTGTCCGGCGTGGCCGGGCCCGGTGGCGGTTCGGCCGAAAAGCCGGTGGGTACGGTCTGGTTTGCCTGGGGCACGCCGTTTGGCATCGAAACCGAGCGCAAGCTGTTTGCCGGCGACCGCGCTGCCGTAAGGGCACAAACCGTGCTGCATGCATTGGGCAGGCTGGTGCAATTGATAGAGGAAACGGAATGACCACGGTTGTCGTCGTGAAAAAGGACGGCGAGATTGCCATCGCTGCAGATAGCCAGTCGACATTTGGCGATACCGCGCTGGCGGCCAGCTTTGACGCGCGCTGGAACAAGATTTTCAAGGCGCACGGCGGCTATTTTTCGATTTGCGGCAGTGCCGCGCACGATCTGGTGCTGCAGGCTGCGCTCAAGAAGAGCAAATCGCTCGATTTCAGCAGCCGCCCGGCTATTTTCGACAGCTTTCGCAAGTTGCATCCCAAGCTCAAGGAAGATTACTTTCTCAAGCCGGATGAAGAGGATGAGGATGCCTACGAATCGAGCCAGATGACGGTGCTGCTGGCCAATCCGCATGGCATTTTCGGCATTTTCAGCCTGCGCGAGGTCTATGAGTTTGAACGCTTCTGGGCCATAGGCAGCGGGCGCGACTACGCGATCGGCGCGATGCAGGTACTGTACGACCGGCCAGACATGAGTGCTGCCGACATTGCCAAGGCTGGCGTGGAAACCGGATGCATCTTCGACGTGTCATCCAGCCTGCCCATGACGAGCTATACCCTGAAGGTGGCCGAAGCATGATGTTGGGAAATCTGCTCAGCTGGCCGCTGCAGCAGGCGGTGTTTCCGGCTGCGGTCAATCATGCACTGGCGCTGCTGCAGCAACAGGACCTGGCAACCCTGCCGGCCGGGCGTTATCCGCTGGATGGCGACAAGCTGTTCTTCATGATCCAGGAAATGAATACCCGGCCGCAGCAGGACAAAAAGCCGGAGGCGCACCGCGAGCATGCCGATATCCAGTTGCTGCTGGCGGGGAACGAGCGCTATGGCATGGCGCCGCCCGCACCGGAAAGCTGCATTGTGGAGGACCGGCGTGATACGCATGACATCGCGTTTTACGCCGCGCCGGCAGACGAAGTGTTTTTTGACCTGCAGCCCGGCATGTTCGCGGTGTTTTTTCCCGGCGAGTTGCACCGCCCGTGCTGCGCGGTGGCCGAAGCGCAGCCCATACGCAAGGCGGTGGTGAAGATACACCGCAGCCTGTTGGGGCTCTAACCACGTTCAATTCCGGGCGCCGGCTTGTCCGGCCCCGCAAGCAACAATCCGGCCGCCACTGCGGTCGTAGCAAGGAATCAAAGCATGCAAGACACGCTGGAGCGTTTTATTTTCGAGCAGGCACCGGTGCGCGGTGAAATCGTGCAACTGGGCTCGGCCTATCAGGAAGTGCTTAACCGCCATGGTTATCCGCCGGTGCTGCAGAAATTGATCGGCGAGCTGATGACGGCGGCGACCTTGTTGTCAGCCACACTCAAGTTCGATGGCACGCTGGTCATGCAGTTGCACGGCCATGCTGCAGTGCGTCTGATCGTGGTGGAAGTCACCAGTCAGAACACGATACGCGCGATGGCGCGCTGGGAGGGCGATATTCCCGATGTGTCGCTGGGTGAGCTGCTGGGAGAAGGGCGCTTTGTCATCACGCTCGACCCGACCGAGGGTGAGGCTTATCAAGGTATCGTCGGTTTCGAGCCGGGCCAGAGCGTGGCACAGATCATCGAGCATTACATGCAGAGTTCCGAGCAGCTGCAGACGCGTTTGTGGCTGGCATGCACCGATGGCAAGGCTGCCGGTCTGCTGGTGCAGAAGCTGCCGGCCGGCCATGGCGATCCTGATGCGTGGGACCGGGTGCAGAAGCTGTCCGAGACCGTGACCGCCGAAGAACTGCTGGACCTGCCGCCGCGCGACCTCTTGTATCGCCTGTTCCATCAGGAAGAGGTGCGCGTGTTTGACCCGTCCACACCGACCTTTGCCTGCACCTGTTCGCGCGAACGGGTGGGCGGCATGCTGCAAATGGTGGGCAAGGCCGAGATCGACAGCGTGATGGCCGAAAAGGGCCAGGTTGAAGTGACCTGCGAGTTTTGTGGCCAAGGCTATCAATTTGACCAGGTTGACGTGGCCCAGCTGTTTGGCGGCCACGGCACCGACCATGCGGGCACCCAGCTGCATTGAGCTGGTGTTGCGGCAAGCCGATGCCGAAAGCTGTCATGCACCCCGGCTGACCGGCCGGGTATGGCAGGGGCTCAGTCGTCGTCGTTGCCGTGCTGGTATTGATGCCGCAGCGTGGTGTGCTTGAGGTATTGCACCACGCCCTGACGTGCCTCCGGGTGCGCACGCAGGTGTGCGGTGCGGTGCGCGGTATCCGAGATCAGTGCGTCGTCGATCAGCCGGTGGCCGATGGCGGCGATCAGTTTCTTGGTCGAGGTGACAGCATGCTGGCCGTTGCGCAGCAAGGCGTTGCACCAGCGCTCGACAGCGATATCGAGCCCCTCGGTGGAATCGGCGATCTCGTGCACCAGCCCCAGCTCGCGGGCGGCCGGTGCGGCCAGCTCTTCCGCCGTGAGCAGATAGCGCCGCGCCGCGCTGCCGCCGATCTTGGCCATGACGAAGGGCGCAATGACGGCCGGCACGAGGCCAAGCTCTACTTCGGGCAGGCGGAACCAGGCACTGGAGTGCGCGACAACCATGTCGCAACAGGCAACAAGGCCGACGCCCGTCCCGACTGTGGAACCGTTGACACGTGCTATGGTGGGTACAGGGAAGCGATCAAGCAACTGCAGCAAGCGCCCGAGGCGCAGTGCTTCTTCGAAGTTCTGGTGCTGATCGCCTTCCAGCGCGCGTTGCATCCAGTGGTAATCGGCGCCGGAGCAGAAACTGCCGCCGTTGGCGGCCAGCACCAGCACCCGCAGATTGGGGTTCTGGGCGAGTGCCGCCAGCGTGGCGGTGAGCTCTGCCACCATGACTTCGTCGATGGCATTACACCGTTCGGGACGGTCGAGCGTTACTGTTGCAATGCCCGTGGGATTGATGTCGATGCGCAGGGTATCGCTCATGGCGGGCTCATCAGGGTCGGCCGACTACACCTTATGTAGTTCATTACTGCCGTGGTTGCCAGTATTGGGAGTGTGTTAAAGTCCGCGCCGGTTGCCAGAGGCTAGATAAGGCCCAGCGTTCGTACCCAAGAGTGCCCGTGAAACGTCTTTTTTGTCTATTTCCATTTGTTCTGGCGTGTATCGCCGCTTACGCCCAGCCGGTAAAACTGGCCGGGCCGGATGGCGTCGTCCTCTCCGGTGAATACCTGCTGCCGCCCAATGGCAACAGCAATGCGCCGGCCATGCTGCTGCTGCATGGCTGCGGCGGCCTGCGCACCAAGAGTGGCGGCATCAGTGCGCGCCCGGCGCGCATGGCCAGCCTGTTGCAGGAGCTGGGCTATGGCGTGCTGATGCTGGACAGCTTCACCAATCGCGGCGTGCGTGAAATCTGCACGGTGCCGGTGCCGCAGCGCAAAATCGACACCGCGCTGCGTGCTGATGATGCGCAGTTTGCCATCAGCTGGCTGCGGGCCCGACGCGAGATCGATGGCAATCGGGTGGGCGTGCTGGGTTGGTCCAATGGCGCCAGTACCGTGCTGCGACTGGTGGCGCGTTCGGCCACCGGGGTCAAAGTGGCCGTGGCGTTCTACCCGAGCTGTAAACGCTCGCTCGATAACGATCAATACAACCCGGATATTCCCACGCTGGTGCTGATCGGCGAGGCCGATGACTGGACCTCATCCGATGATTGCAAGAAACTCGACGACAGGCTGGCTGGCGATACCTTTCATGTGGTGAGCTATCCGGGCGTTTATCATGATTTCGATGCGCCCAACTCTGAACTGCAGGTGCGCCAAGACATTCCCGACGGTGTGAAGCCTGGCGCCGGCGTGACCAGTGCGCCAGATCCCAGGGCGACCGAAGACGCTTACCGGCGAACTTTCAAATGGTTGTCACTGTGGCTGGACCCCAACCGCAACCCTGCCATCTGGCGTGATGGCTATCAGAGCCAGGCCGGCCGCAAGGCGCCCTGAGCGATGTGATGCAATTGCGCACTGGCATAGCAGGGATAACGCGCATTCATTTTTGTTGTGTGCTGCCATACGCTGCACACGAATCCACCCCGAACAAGGAGCCTGCCATGTCCAGCCTGTCTGCTTTTGATTCCCGTCTTGCCGATGTGGCAGGGGTATCTGTTGTTGCCTCCACCGAGCTGGTGGGCGGCGAAGGGCCCGGCCTGCAGATCGTCGTGATCGAAAACGCGCTCGGTCGCGCTACGCTGACCTTGCAGGGGGCACACGTACTGTCGTTTACGCCGGCTGGTGGCCGTGACCTGCTGTGGGTGTCGCCGCTGGCGATCTATAAGCCGGGCAAGGCGGTGCGTGGTGGCATTCCGCTGTGCCTGCCGTGGTTTGGCAGCCACCCGGATGGCTTGCCGGCGCACGGCTTTGCACGCACTGCGCTGTGGTCGATTGTCGGTGCCGAAGCATTGACCGACGGCCGCACCAAGGTCGTCTTTGCGTTGACGGACAGCGAAGCGACGCTCAAGTTGTGGGCGCATGCATTCCGTTTTGAATTTGCCGTAATCGTCGGCAAGGCGCTGGATGTTGAACTTGTGGCCGAGCACAAGGGCGATGTGCCGGTGAAGTTCACTGCCGCGCTGCACAGCTATTTCAGCGTGCCCAACGTGGCCGACGCGGTCATCAATGGTCTGGAAGGCTGCCCGCGCATTGATACCGTTGGTGGTATCACACGCAGCGTGAACGAGGGTGCGGTGCACATCGTCGGCACGCACGATTCGGTTTACCTCGATGTGCCCGCCGAGCAGACCATTGTGACCAGCGCCGGCACCACGCACGTCTACAGTGCTGATACCAGGAGCGCCGTGGTGTGGAACCCCGGTGAGCAGGCTCTGGACATTGGTGACCTGAAGGAACACTACCCCGGTTTTGTCTGTGTCGAGCGGGGTGATGTTTACGACAATGCGATTGAGCTGGCACCGGGCGCGAGCTACCGCGCCACGATGACCATCTCGGGCTGATCGCGCAATCGCCATGCCCGGTTCGCCGGGCATGGCCGTTTCTGCTGCCCGCAACAGGCGGGCTTATCCTTGATTCTTTGCGAGCCGCGATGAAATACCGCGATCTGCGCGACTTCTGCG
Source organism: Andreprevotia lacus DSM 23236 (assembly GCF_900176275.1). Classification (GTDB taxonomy): domain Bacteria; phylum Pseudomonadota; class Gammaproteobacteria; order Burkholderiales; family Chitinibacteraceae; genus Andreprevotia; species Andreprevotia lacus. The sequence continues at coordinate 165,503 of NZ_FWXD01000006.1, forward strand.
CACAACTCGAAGCACAGGGCGAGCTCAAGCGCCTGAGCGTGCCTGTTTCCCCGCATCTGGAAATGACCGAAATCTGCGACCGCACCCTGCGTGCGCAAGGGCCGGCCATCTGGTTCGAAAACGTGCCGGGCTATGGCATGCCGGTGCTGGGCAACCTGTTTGGCACGCCCAGGCGCGTGGCGCTGGGCATGGGTGCACAGGACGTGAGCGCATTGCGCGAGATCGGCAGGACGCTGGCCTATCTGAAAGAGCCGGAACCGCCCAAGGGCCTGCGTGATGCGTGGGACAAGCTGCCGCTGCTCAAACAGGTACTGAGCATGGCACCCAAGGAGATCCGCAAGGGCGTGGTGCAGCAGAACGTGATCGAGGGGCCGGAGGTCGATCTGGCGACCATCCCGGTGCAGCACTGCTGGCCAGGCGACGTGGCGCCGCTGATCACCTGGGGTCTGGTGGTCACACGCGGGCCGAACAAGAAGCGGCAGAACCTGGGTATTTATCGCCAGCAGGTGATCAGCAAGAACCAGGTGATCATGCGCTGGCTGGCGCATCGTGGTGGCGCGCTGGACTTCCGCGAGCATGCCAGGCAGCATCCCGGCACGCCGTTCCCGATTGCCGTGGTGCTGGGCTGCGATCCGGCCACCATACTCGGTGCGGTCACCCCGGTGCCGGATACCTTGTCCGAATACCAGTTTGCCGGCCTGCTGCGCGGCAGCAAGACCGAGCTGACGCAGTGCATCGGCAGCGATCTGCAGGTGCCGGCCACAGCCGAAATCGTATTGGAAGGGCATATCCCGCCGTGCGAAGCGGGCTACAGTGGCGTGTCCGAACACGGCGTGCCGCTGAAAGAAGTCAACGGCTACCTGCATGCGCTGGAAGGGCCGTATGGTGACCATACCGGCTATTACAACGAGCAGGACTGGTTCCCGGTGTTCCAGATCGACCGCATCACGCATCGTGATGACCCGGTCTACCACAGCACCTATACCGGCAAGCCGCCGGATGAGCCGGCCATGCTGGGTGTGGCGCTGAACGAAGTATTCGTACCCATCCTGCAAAAGCAGTTTCCGGAAATCGTCGATTTCTATCTGCCGGCTGAGGGCTGCAGCTATCGCATGGCCATCGTGTCGATCAAAAAGCAGTACCCCGGCCATGCCAAGCGGGTGTTGTTTGGCGTGTGGTCTTTCCTGCGCCAGTTCATGTACACCAAGTACATCGTGGTGGTGGACGACGATGTGGATACGCGCAGCTGGCAGGAGGTGATCTGGGCCATCACCACGCGCATGGACCCGGTGCGTGATACGGTATTGGTCGAGAATACGCCCATCGACTACCTCGACTTCGCTTCGCCCATTTCCGGGCTGGGCGGCAAGATGGGGCTGGATGCCACCAACAAGTGGCCGGGTGAAACCAACCGTGAATGGGGCAGGGTGATTGAACGCGACCCTGCCGTGGCGGCGCGTATCGATGCCATCTGGGCCGAGCTGGGCCTGTAGCCATGCAGCTTGATCCGGTACGCAAAGCCGAGCTGGAGCGCGCCTATCGCGCCACCCGCTACTGCGTGCCTGCGCTGCAACTGGTACTGCGCATCGGCGAGCACAGCCCGGCGCTGGACGCACTGCTGCGCGACAACGGCCTGGAGAGCTGGGCTTTCATCTCCGCGGCCAATCCGTATTCGGGCGTGCTGTGTGATTACGAAAACCGCGCACGCCACCAGAATCTGCTCGATGCCCTTGTCGGCCAACCATTTTGGGAAGGCAGTGGCGAGCCGGACAGCCCCGGCTGGTTGCCTGAACCCTCGGTGCTGGTGCTGGGCATAGCGCGTGATGCCGCATTGGTACTGGCGCAGCGTTTCGAGCAAAACGCCATCGTGTCCGGCAAGCTGGGTGAAGCCGCAGCGCTGATCTGGGCGGTTTGACCCCGGCTTGCCGGTAAAAGCCGGCTGCCTTCCGCCGCCGCGCGCGGTAAACTCGCGCTCTTTCCGCAATTCCCCTCCTGCATTGCCCATGGCCAAGAAAACCGATACCGCTGCCGCTCCGCAACATACGCCAATGATGGCCCAGTATTTGTCCATCAAGGCGGAGCACCCGGACAAGCTGCTGTTCTACCGCATGGGCGACTTTTACGAGCTGTTTTACGACGACGCGGTGAAAGCGGCCAAACTGCTCGACATTACGCTGACCACGCGCGGCCAGAGCGCAGGCCAGCCCATCCGCATGTGCGGCATCCCCTATCATGCCTGCGAAGGCTATCTGGCCAAGCTGGTGAAGCTGGGCGAATCGGTAGCGATTGCCGAGCAGGTGGGCGATGTGGCCAGCAGCAAGGGGCCGGTCGAGCGCAAAGTGCTCAAGGTGGTGACGCCGGGCACGCTGACCGATGCCGCGCTGCTGGACGACAAGCAGGAAAACCGCTTGCTGGCACTGTTCCCGTTCAAGGGGCGCTTGGGCATGGCGTGGTTGTCGCTGGCGTCGGGCGATTTTGCGCTGATGGATACCGAGGTCGAAAAACTGCCGTCCGAGCTGGAGCGCCTGCGCCCGGCGGAGGTGCTGGTGGCCGATGATACCGATCTGGCGCTGCTGGAGCGCTCGCCCTTCCCGGTGCGCAAGCTGGCGCCGTGGCAGTTCGATGCGCAAACGGCAGAGCGCAATCTGTCGCGCCACTTTGCCACGCATGACCTAGCCGGCTTCGGCATTACCGAGCCCATGCTGGCAGTTGGCGCTGCCGGTGCACTGCTGGAATACATCAGGCTCACGCAGGGTGGAGCTTTGCCGTCGCTGTCCGGCCTGCGCGTCGAGCATGCCACGCAATACATCGAACTGGATGCTGCCACACGGCGCAATCTGGAACTGACCGAAACCATACGCGGCGAGCCGTCGCCGACGCTGTTCTCGCTGCTGGACAACTGCGCAACCGGCATGGGGTCGCGCCTGCTGCGGCACTGGCTGCATCATCCGCTGCGCAGCCATGCGCGTATTCTGGAGCGCCAGCAGGCGATCAGTGCCTTGCTCGATAGCGGTGCGCATGCCGATTTGCATGCCATTCTGGATGGCGTGGCCGATGTCGAGCGCATTGCCAGCCGGGTTGCCTTGCTGTCCGCCCGCCCGCGTGATCTGTCCAGCCTGCGTGATTCCTTGGCCCAGTTGCCGGCACTGGTTGCTGCGCTGCCCGAGGCGCCGTTCTTTACCGGTCTGGCACAGGCACTGCAGCCCGATCTTGCCATCAGCGCCTTGCTGAGCGCGGCCATCCTGCCCGAGCCGGCCGTGCTGCTGCGCGAAGGTGGCGTGATTGCCGATGGCTATTCGGCCGAGCTGGACGAGCTGCGCGGCATCCAGAACGATTGCGGCACCTATCTGGCACAGATGGAAGCGCGCGAGCGCGAGCGCACCGGCATTTCCACCTTGCGCGTGGAATACAACCGCGTAGCCGGCTTCTTCATCGAGATCACCAATTCCTTCCTGGGGCAGGTGCCGGACGATTATCGTCGCCGCCAGACCATGAAGAATGCCGAACGCTACATCACGCCCGAGCTGAAAGCGTTCGAGGACAAGGCACTGTCGGCGCAAGACCGCGCGCTGGCGCTGGAGAAACAGTTGTTTGACGGCGTGCTGCAACAGCTGCAGACGCATCTGGCCGGTTTGCGGCTGGCCGCGCAGGCGCTGGCAACGGTAGACGTGCTGGCCACCTTGGCTGCACGTGCACTGCAATCGGGTTATGTGGCGCCGCAGTTTGTTGATGAAACGCGCATCACCATCGATGCTGGCCGCCATCCGGTGGTCGAAGCGCAGATCGATGACTTTATCCCCAATGGCGTCGAGTTCGGCCTCGCGCGCAAATTGTTGCTGATTACCGGCCCGAACATGGGCGGTAAATCGACCTATATGCGCCAGGTGGCCTTGATCGTGCTGCTGGCGCACGTGGGTAGCTATGTGCCGGCCACGGGCGCGGTGATCGGCCGGGTGGACCGCATCTTTACCCGTATCGGCGCATCCGACGATCTGGCCGGCGGGCGTTCGACCTTCATGGTGGAAATGACCGAAACCGCCAACATTCTGAACAACGCCAGCGAGCACTCGCTGGTGCTGATGGATGAAGTGGGGCGCGGTACGTCGACCTTTGACGGTCTGGCGCTGGCGTGGTCGATCGCCAAGCAGCTGATCGAAAAGAACCGCGCCTATACGCTGTTTGCCACCCACTATTTCGAGCTGACACGGCTGGCGATTGACTATGCAATGGTGGCCAATGTGCATCTGGATGCGGTCGAGCACAAGGACCGCATTGTCTTTCTGCATGCGGTGCAGGAGGGGCCGGCATCGCAAAGTTACGGGATTGCGGTGGCGCAGCTGGCCGGCGTGCCACGTGATGCCATCCGTCTAGCCAAACGCAAATTGCTTGAGCTGGAGCAACAAAGCGCAACAAACTCGCTGCAGGCTGACCTTTTTGGTGCCAGTGTGACGGTGGAGGTGGAACCCGAGCCGCATGCAGCACTCGAAGCCTTGCAGGTGCTGAATCCGGACGAGTTGACGCCGCGTGAAGCACTGGATGCACTGTACGCGCTCAAGAGCTTGTTGCAGACGCAATGACCCATCTTTTGTAACGTAGTGTAAATGTTTGAAAAATCACCTTTTGCGTACATATGGGTTTGCTACGATGGGTAGTCCGAATCTGTTTGCATAACTAAAAAGGAATTGCTGTGAATAGCGTTAGTGAGGCAGTCGACCGGCTCGAAGGAGAGGATGGTCTGGATGACGGCATCGCACGTTTCCTCGGCGTGAGCGATCCTGAAGAAGGTATCAAGCTGGCTGATGTGCGGAGCAAGGCCGCCAGCGAGTTGCAGCGCTACGGCGACGATCTGTCGGGGCTGCTGGCACAGCAGGGCATTACGGTGCCGCCGGCCTTCCAGCTGCGCAGTGTCGAGGGCGGCAATGTTGCTGTGGCGGGTGATCATCCGTCCAAGGCCGCGATCGAGGGCATGATCAATGCCGACACCCGCTTGCTGAAGTGGTTCAAGGAAGTGGAAGTCCTGCACGACATCCTGCGCCGTGCCGAATTGCGCGGCAGCGAGCAGACGCTGGACGGGCAACATTTCAACCTGGGCCTGACCAGCATCGGCGCGATCGGCTTCTATACCGGCAACTGAAACGACCGCTAACCCTGTTCAAGAGCCGCTGCCCAGCGGCTCTTTGTCTTTCAGCGGTATAATGGATTGATTTTCCCGTGGATTTTTCACCATGAAGCAAACCCGTGCCCGTCGTCCGCAACCGGCGATTCGTGAACAGCGCGCCAATACGCAAGACAAGGCCAGCCTCTCGCCACGTGGCGGGGCCAAGGTGCGGGGTACGGGCGCAGCGCCCGAAGGCAGTGCACCGCGTGGCCGCAAGCCGCAGGGCGAGGCCGCCAAGCCGGCCAGCATGCGCACCGGCGACCTGCGCCGTGCCCGTCAGGCTGCGCGCACGCCCAAAGATGGCGACGAGTGGCACAGCCGTCCGGAAGTCCCGCGCGCCAAGCCGGCACAAGCACGCAGCGAAACACCGCGCACCGCGCCGGCAGCGGATGGCGACACCGTAGCCAAACCCGTAGCAGCACGCCGCAAGCCAGCTGCGCCGGTGGTCAAGGCCAAGCGCCTGCGCCAGCGCGCCGACTCGCAAAAGGTCGTGGCGATCCAGAAGCAATTGCGCGCCAAGCGCCTGACCAGCGATCAGGTGGGCGACGAGCGCTTGCAAAAGGCCCTGGCGTTTTCCGGCATCGGTTCGCGCCGTGAAATGGAAGAATGGATTGCCGCCGGCCGTGTGTCGATCAACGGCAAGGTGGCCGAGCTGGGCGCCAAGGTATCGCACGGCGATGAAGTGCGTGTTGACGGCAAGCGCATTCCGCTCAAGTGGCAGGACCGCCTGCCGCGCGTGCTGATCTACCACAAGGAAGAGGGCGAGCTGGTCACCCGTGATGATCCGGAAGGCCGCACCACCGTGTTCGACCGCCTGCCGCGCATGGCGTCGAGCAAGTGGGTGGCCATCGGTCGTCTGGACTTCAACACCAGCGGTTTGCTGATCTTCACGACCTCGGGCGACCTGGCCAACCGCATGACGCACCCGAGTTTCGAGGTCGAGCGTGAATACGCGGTGCGCGTTCACGGCGAGCTGACGCCGGACCAGATGCTTGAACTCAAGAAGGGCATCACGCTGGATGACGGCCCGGCCAAGTTCCAGAGCATTGTGGCTGCCGGTGGCGAAGGTCAGAACCATTGGTATCACGTGGTGCTGAAGGAAGGGCGCAACCGTGAAGTGCGCCGCATGTTCGAGCATTACGAACTGGTGGTCAGCCGGCTGATGCGCGTGCGTTTCGGCATGCTCAATCTGCCGTCGCGCCTCAAGCGTGGCCAGTATTACGAGCTGTCCGAAACCGAGGTGCTGGGTGTGATGAAATGGGCGGGCCTGCGTTTGAACGGTCAGGCCAAGACTGAACGCTGAGATCGGGCATGAACAAAGCGTTTACCAAGGAAAACGACGGCGACGATGATGATCTGCCGCCGGAAATGGCCGTCCCCGTCGGCAGCAAGAACTACATGACCCCGGGCGGCTGGCGCCGCCTCAGTCGTGAGCTGTACGACCTGGTGCACAAGGAACGGCCGCACATGACCAATGTGGTCAACTGGGCCGCCAGCAACGGTGACCGGTCGGAAAATGCCGATTACCAGTACGGCAAGCGCCGTCTGCGTGAAATCGACCGCCGTATCCGCTTTCTGCAGAAACGGCTGGAAAATGCCGAGGTGGTCGACCCGGAAACACGCGAGGCCACCGATCAGGTGTTCTTCAGTGCCACCGTCACCTATCTGCGCGAGGATGGCCGCGAAGAGACGGTTTCCATCGTCGGTATCGATGAAACCGACCTCAAGCGCAATTACGTCAGCTGGACCTCCCCGGTGGCACGTGCGCTGCTCAAGGCACGCGAAGGCGACGTGGTGCCGCTGCGTGCGCCGCACGGCATCGAAGACCTGGAAATCATCGCTGTTTGCTATCTTGCGCTGCAGACCGAGTTTCCTGATTGAGCCGGAGTGTGGCCTCTGTTGGGGCCACGCGTGCGCTAACACATTAATTTTGCAGCGATTGTGACGCTGCTTTATCCTCGCGGCATGATCGAGCCTGCAAAATCCACCTCCAGTCTGTTCCGGCGCGTATTGCGCAATATGGCCATCCGTATTGCGCTGGCTGCGCTCGTCATGTCGGCGATCAGCTATTACTACAGCTATGTGCGGTTGCAGGAAGAGGCACTGGAAAGCCTGGGCAAGTACATCAGTGCGCGCAGCCAGATGGAAAGCGATCTGTTCCTGCAGGCAGAAACCAATACCAAGCTGGTGCGCAACGAATTCTTGCGCCGCTATGCCGCCATGCAGCAGACCGACCCGGACCCGGCCTTCAATGCACTGTTCAAACAGGACGCACGCGACGGTATGTGGCGCGTGCGGGTGGAGCGTGACGACTTCGAATACCATGCCACGGTGGCCATCCTGCCGCGGGTCAAGCTCACACCGGATTTCAAGCGCCAGGTGCTGTTGGGCTATGACCTGCTCAGCCAGTACGGGCCGGGTTTTCGCAACCGTTATTACGATACCTTCATCGATCTGAATGTTTCTGATGCCAGCTTGATGTTCCTGCCGGAGCTCAACTACGCCCGCAATGGCTCGGTGGCCGATTTTGCCGAGGACCTGGAGACCGAGCTGGGCGCCACGCCGGCGCGCAACCCCGAACGCAAGACCTTCTGGACTGGCATCTATTACGACAAGCAGGCGCTGCGCTGGATGGTGTCGGTGGTCACGCCCATCGATTATCTGGGGCGTTATGTCGGCGGCTCGGGGCAGGACGTGCTGGTCGACCAGCTCATCGAGCGCACCAACAACGTCAGCATTGCCGGCACCTACAACTTCATCGTCACCCGCAGTGGTGACCTGATTGCCCATCCGGATCACATGGCGGATGTACTCAAGCATGGCGGCCATTACAACCTGAACAAGGTGGATGACCCGCAACTGGGCGAGTTCTATCGCGCGGCGATCAAGGCCAGCCACAAGGAAACCTTTGTTGAATCGGCTGATGGCAAATACTGGCTGGGCGTGGCGCCGATTGCCGGCGCGGACTGGCTGTTCATTGTGGTCTACCCCAAATCGCTGCTGCAGCAAAAGGCGGCCTGGGCAGCGAGCATGGTGCTGCTGCTGGGCATGATCGCACTGGCTGTCGAGCTGGGCCTGCTGGCCTGGGTATTGCGCATCGATGTGGCGCGACCCTTGCAGCGGCTCAAGCATGCCATCCGTTCGCTGGCCGAAGGGCAGCGCACCAGCGAGCTGGATGTGGCGCGCAATGACGAGATCGGTGAGCTGGCGCGCAGCTTCGACAATATGGCGCGCACGGTTGAGCATCATCGCCTGCATCTGGAAGAACAGGTGACCGAGCGGACCGACGAGCTGGCCGGCCGCAACGCGGCGCTGGAAGTTGCCAACCTGCAGCTGCGGGTCCTGAACGAAGAAAAGAACGAGCTGCTGACCATTGCCGCGCATGACCTGAAGAACCCGGTGGCCAGCATCGGCGGCATGGCCACCTTGCTGGCACACAAGCTTGACCAGTGGCCGGCCGAGAAGGTCAGGGACAGGCTGCTGGGCATCAATGATCATGCGGATCGCATCCAGCGCATCATCGGCAATCTGCTCGATATCAACACGCTGGAGTCGGGCCAGTACCGCTTGCGGCCGGAACCGGTGAAGCTGGACGAGCTGGTGGCCGAACTGCACAAGGCGTGGGAAAACCGGCTGGATGAAAAGCGGCAGAACCTGCTGTACAAGGGCCACGGGCTGACACTGCATGCCGACCGGCAGGCGCTGTGGCAGGTGCTGGACAACCTGATCTCTAATGCCAGCAAATATGCCCCGCATCAGACGCTGATCCGCCTTGAGGCACAGGCCGAGGCATCGCAACTGCAGCTGCGGGTGATCGACTACGGCCCCGGCATTGCCCCGCACGAAATGGGCAAGCTGTTCCGCAAGTTCTCGCGCCTGTCTGCCGTGCCGACTGGCGGCGAGCATGCCACGGGCCTCGGGCTGTCCATCGTCAAGCGCCTGCTGGAGGAAATGGGCGGCAGCATCCGCTGCGAGAGCCTGCTGGGCCACGGTGCAACTTTCATCGTGACCTTGCCGCTGGGGGCCAGGGCGGATACCTCGCGCGTGGCCTCCAACGAGGCTCTGCTGCAGGACGACTAAGAGCCTGTTTACGATCCCGGTAACAGGTTAGAATCGCGCTTTGTAAATGACGAAGTGCGGAGTACCCATGCGCCAATACCAAGACCTGCTGCAACACGTGCTGGACCACGGCGTGAAAAAGGAAGACCGCACGGGCACTGGCACGGTATCGGTATTCGGCCACCAGATGCGCTTCAATCTGGCCGAGGGTTTTCCGCTGGTCACCACCAAGAAAGTGCACCTCAAGTCCATCATTTACGAACTGCTGTGGTTCCTGCGTGGCGAAACCAACAACAACTGGTTGAAGGAGCGCGGCGTCAGCATCTGGAACGAATGGGCGGCCGAGGATGGCGAGTTGGGGCCGATCTACGGCTATCAGTGGCGCAACTGGCCTACCGCCGATGGCCGTCATATCGACCAGATTGCCCAGGTGGTACAACAGCTCAAGACCAACCCGGATTCGCGCCGCATCATCGTGTCGGCATGGAATGTGGGAGAGATCGAAAACATGGCGCTGCCGCCTTGCCATGCCTTCTTCCAGTTCTATGTCGCGCCCGCGCAGCCTGGCGATGCCGACCAGCGCGGCAAGCTCTCGTGCCAGCTTTACCAGCGCAGTGCCGACCTGTTCCTGGGGGTGCCGTTCAATATCGCATCCTATGCCTTGCTGGTGCTGATGCTGGCGCAGGTGTGCGATCTGCAACCGGGTGATTTCGTCTGGACCGGTGGTGATTGCCATATCTACACCAACCACTTCGAGCAAGTACGCGAGCAGCTCACGCGCAGCCCCAAGCCGTTGCCGCAGATGAAGCTCAACCCGGCACGCACCAGCATCTTCGATTTCGAGTTCGAGGACTTTGAACTGGTCGGCTATGAGTCGTGGCCGGCCATCAAGGGCGCTGTCGCGGTCTGACTTTTCCATTTCTGCAGAGCACCAGCATGACCCGATTCGCCATCATCTCGGCCGTCGCACGCAATGGCGTGGTCGGCATCGACAACAAGCTGCCGTGGCATCTCCCGGAAGACCTCAAGCGCTTCAAGGCGCTGACCATGGGTGCGCCGATGCTGATGGGGCGCAAGACGTTTGAATCGTTGCCCGGCCTGTTGCCGGGTCGACGCCATCTGGTGATCACCCGTAACGCTGACTGGTCTGCGCCAGGTGCGGAGGTGTTTGGCAGTCTGGCGGCCGCCATGGCCGCGTGCGGCGACGTGCCGACCGCCTTCGTCATCGGCGGTGGCGAGATCTACACGCAGGCGTTGCCGCTGGTCGATACGCTCTGCCTGACCGAGGTCGATCTCGCGCCGGAAGGGGATGCCTGGTTTCCCGAGTTCGATCGCAGCGAATGGCAGGAAGCAGAGCGCGAAGCGCATACCAGCACCAACGGCATCGGCTTCGCCTTTGTTACCTACCAGCGTGCCGCATAAGCGCAGCCTGTAAAAAAATTTCCGGTACCGCGCACCGATTTACGCGCTGCGGCCCTCTTGTGCGTCGAGGATGTTCCTCATGACCACCAAAGGGGTTGTTATGTTCTACGAAAAAAATCTGCCGACTTGGGAACGTGCACTGCGTCTGCTCGCGGGCGCAGCCATGCTGTTTGCCGCGTACTGGCTGCGCGCCAATACCTTGCCAGCCGTTGGCCTGCTGATTGCCGGGCTGGGCAGCATAATCAGCAGCACCACCGGCTTTTGTCCGATGTGTGCCATGGTAGGCCGCAAGCCGCTGGGCAAGGGCTGACATGAGCGGCGTGCAGGATCGCAGCCTGTTGGTGCTGGCCGCGCAAGGAGGAGACCCGCTGGCCATCGCCCGCCTGCTCGCCGCCTGCCAGCCTGATGCGCGCCGCTATGCGCGGCGCCATTGCCTGGCCAGCGACATCGACGACGCGGTACAGGAAGGACTGCTGATCGTGGCGCGTCGTGTTGGCGGTCTGAAGGCGGTGCTGGCCTTCTCGGGCTGGCTGTTTACGGTGATCCAGCGCGAATGCCAGCGCCTGGCGAGGGCTGCGCTGCGCATGCAGTCACTGGACGAGCAGCAAGCCGAAGCCTGGCTGGCGCAGCACAGCGACGAAGCACTGCGGCTGGACTTGATCGCCGCGCTGGAATCACTGCCGGCGCATTACCGCGAGGTGATTTTGCTGCGCGATTTCGAAGAGCTGAGCATGGGCGAGGTGGCCGCGCGTATCGGTGACACGGTGGCAGCGGCCAAAAGCCGCTTGCACCGTGCGCGAGCGTTGGTGCGGGAGTACTTATTGGTGCCTGATTAACGATCAGGCATCGGCGCCAAGCAGCAATACCAGCTTGAGCTGATCGTGGTCCACCAGCCGGAACGTGACCTGCTGCAGCGCCAGGCGGCCTTGTGCCGGGTGGTTGAACCCGCGTACGCCGCCCTGGCGCTCCAGCACGTCATGTTGTTTCCAGTGGCGGGCGAACTCCGGGCTGGCTTGCGCGAGCTGATCGACGCGTGCCTGCAGCTCGGGGTCGTCCAGCGCGCTGCGGCTGTCGGCGCGGAATTCCGCCACCAGCCGGCGCGCGCGCGTCTCCCAGTCCTCGACCAGCGCGCGCGCGGCGGGGTCGGCAAACACGAAGCGCAGCAGGTTGGGTGTGGCGTCTGCATGCAGCCAGTCACCAAACAGGGTAGCGGCCGCCGGGTTCCACGCCAGCACGTCCCAGTACCGGTCGAGGATGTAGGCGGGCTGGGCAAAGTCATCGACGATGCGTTGCAGTAGTGGGGTTTCTATCGCATGGGTGCTGGCCGCGGGCTGGGTGTCGCGCCGGCCGGCCAGCTCGAACAGATAGGCGCGTTGCGTCTTGTCCATGCGCAGCGCGGTGGCCAGGCGGTCCAGCACATCGCTGGAGACGCTGATCTCGCGGCCTTGCTCGATCCACGTGTACCAGGTGGGGCTGATCTGTGCGAGCTGGGCTGCTTCCTCCCGCCGCAGTCCATGCGTGCGGCGGCGCAGACCGGGCGGAAAGCCGAAGGCGGCCGGTTCGCATTTCTGCCGCAGGGCAGACAGGAAGTCCCCCAGTTCCTTGCGCTGTATCGACATGTCTTATCCTGTTACCTGTTACTGTTTATACCAGTATAACCACTGGTCTTGTTAGTGATCCAGCCCCACCCTAAAGTGGCATCCAATACGGCGTGGTGCCACGGAATACGGATGTATTGCCGGGGCTGGCGCGGTATGATTCGGCATAGACTGGAAGATGACCATGACCGCACAAACCCTGTACGACAAACTCTGGCACTCGCATGTGGTACGCGAAGAGGCCGACGGCACCTGTCTTTTGTATATCGACCGCCATCTGGTGCACGAAGTGACCAGCCCGCAGGCGTTCGAAGGCCTGCGTATCGCTGGCCGCAAGCCGTGGCGCAATCACTCCATCGTGGCGACGGCTGACCACAACACCCCGACCGATCATTGGGACAAGGGCATTCAGGACCCGATCTCGCGCCAGCAAGTAGAAACACTGGATGCGAACATCAAGGAATTCGGCTCGCTGGCCTATTTCCCGTTCAAGGATTTGCGTCAAGGCATCGTGCACGTGGTCGGCCCGGAAAATGGCGCCACCTTGCCGGGCATGACCGTCGTCTGTGGTGACAGCCATACCTCGACGCACGGCGCGTTTGCCGCGCTGGCGCACGGCATCGGCACGTCCGAAGTCGAGCACGTGATGGCCACGCAGACACTGGTCGCCAAGAAATCCAAGTCCATGCTGGTGCGCGTTGACGGCCAGTTGGGCCGTGGCGTGACCGCCAAGGATGTGGCGCTGGCCATCATTGGCCGCATTGGCACTGCAGGTGGCACCGGCTACGCTATCGAATTCGGTGGTGATGCGATCAAGAGCCTGAGCATCGAAGGCCGCATGACCCTGTGCAACATGGCCATTGAAGGTGGCGCGCGTGCCGGCATGGTGGCGGTGGACGACAAGACCATTGCCTATCTGAAGGATCGCCAGTTCTCGCCCAAGGGCGAGCAGTGGGATGCTGCCGTGGCGTACTGGAACACGCTGGTGTCGGACGAAGGCGCGCAGTTTGACCACACCGTGGTCCTGCAGGCTGCCGATATCGCACCGCAAGTGACCTGGGGCACCAGCCCGGAGCAGGTGCTGGCCGTGAGTGGCAAGGTGCCTGATCCGGCGGCCGAGGCCGACCCGGTGAAGAAGGGCAGCTACGAGCGCGCATTGCAATATATGGGCCTTGCTGCCAATACGCCGCTGACGGATATCCCGGTGGACAAGGTGTTCATCGGTTCGTGCACCAACAGCCGTATCGAAGACTTGCGCGCTGCCGCCGGCATTGCCAAGGGCAAGAAGAAGGCGGCCAATGTGAAGCTGGTGCTGGTGGTGCCGGGTTCAGGCCTCGTCAAGAAGCAGGCCGAAGCCGAGGGGCTGGACAAGGTATTCATCGAAGCGGGCTTTGAATGGCGCGAGCCGGGCTGCTCGATGTGCCTGGCCATGAATGCCGATCGCCTGGAGCCGGGGGAGCGTTGCGCATCCACCTCCAACCGCAATTTTGAAGGTCGCCAGGGGCAGGGTGGTCGTACCCATCTGGTCAGCCCGGAAATGGCCGCTGCGGCTGCCATCGCCGGCCACTTTGTTGACGTGCGCACCTTCGCTTAATCAAACCCATTCAAGGAGCGTTGCCTGATGAAAACGATCGCCACACTGATGCTGATTGCTGCCGCGTTTGCCATGTCCGGTTGCAACACGATGAAGGGCTTCGGCAAGGATTTGCAGAAAGCCGGTGAGAAGATCGAAGACAAGGCATCGAAATAAGCCATGAAGCCATTTACCCTGTTGCAGGGCCTTGTGTGCCCGCTTGATCGCGCCAACGTCGATACCGACGCGATCATCCCCAAGCAGTTCCTCAAGTCGATCAAGCGCTCGGGCTTTGGCCCCAATCTGTTCGATGAGTGGCGCTATCTTGACCACGGCGAGCCTGGCATGGACAACAGCCAGCGCCAGGTCAACCCGGAGTTCGTGCTGAACTTTCCGCGCTATGCCGGTGCGCAAGTGCTGCTGGCACGTGACAACTTCGGTTGCGGTTCCAGTCGCGAACATGCGCCGTGGGCCATTGAGGATTACGGCTTCCGCGCCGTGATCGCGCCGAGCTTTGCCGATATTTTCTTCAACAACTGCTTCAAGAACGGCGTGCTGCCTATCGTGCTCGATGCGCAGATCGTCGATCAGCTGTTCAAGGAAACCGAGGCGAAAGAGGGTTACCAGCTGACCATCGATCTGGCGGCGCAAACCGTCAGCACACCGTCGGGCCAGTCGTTCGGTTTTGATATCACCGCGCACCGCAAGCATTGCCTGCTCAATGGTCTGGACGAGATCGGCCTGACCTTGCAGCACGCCGACGAAATCCGCGTGTTCGAGGAAAAACGCAAGCAGCAGCAGCCGTGGCTGTTCGTGTGATCGCGCAGTCCATATAATCAGTACATTCCATGCCGCCCGGTTTGTCGGGCGGCATTGGTCATCGTGGCGAGGGGAAGCGCCTGCGATCACCAGGGCGGAGCAAGTCCGCTATAGTTCAACGGTTTACAGACTCACTAGGAAAAAACAACATCATGATCCTGCATAAATTCAAGAATCAGGCAGATCTCGACCGCGCCGCCGCCGACCTGATCATTTCCGTGGTGCGTGCCAAGCCGAACGCCGTGCTGGGCATGGCTACCGGTGGTACGCCGGTTGGCCTGTACAACGAGATCGTCAAGACCTACAAGCAGGGTCTGGTGAGTTTCAAGGAAGCCAAAACCTTCAACCTGGACGAGTACGTCGGCCTGCCGGTCACCCATCCGGAGAGCTATCGCGCCTTCATGCAGCGCAACCTGTTTGATCACATCGACATCAAGGCAGAAAACACGCATGTGCCGAATGGCAACGCGAGCAATGTCGATGCCGAATGCCGCCGCTACGATGAAATGATGTACCAGCAAGGCCCGGTGGACCTGCAGCTGCTGGGCATCGGCCATAACGGCCATATCGGCTTCAATGAGCCGGACACCCAGCTGTCGCGTTTCACCTACCAAGTCACGCTGAAGCAGGAAACCCGCGAAGCCAACAAGCGCTTCTTCAACAGTATCGACGACGTGCCGACCCACGCTGTCACCATGGGCATGGGCTCGATCATGCAAGCCAAGGCCATCCTGCTGGTGGTGAAGGGCGCCGAGAAGGCCGAAATCCTGGATCGCACCCTGAACGGCCCGATCACCACGCAAGTGCCGGCATCGCTGCTGCAAACCCACCCGCGTGTGATCGTGATGACCGACTGTGATGTCGAATACAAGGTTTCGCACTAAGCGTCATGCAGGCCATGTAAAAGCGGGGGGAGCCCCCCGCTTTTTCTTTATCTATCGATTTCCGCAATTCATCGAGTAAACATCCATGAGCAAGAAAATCCTGATTCTGCCGGGCGACGGTATCGGCCCGGAAATCGTTGCGCAGGCGCGCAAGGTACTGGACGTGCTGATTGCCGACGGCCTCGACGTCACCATCAGCGAAGCCCCGTTGGGCGGCGCTGCCTACGACCAGTACGGTGCACCGTACCCCGAGTTCACACAAAATCTGGCGCGTGCAGCCGATGCCATCCTGCTGGGCGCCGTTGGCGGCCCGCAGTACGACACGCTGGACCGCCCGCTGCGCCCGGAGCGTGGCCTGCTGGCCATCCGCAAGGACCTGAACCTGTTCGCCAACCTGCGCCCGGCCATCCTGTACCCGGAGCTGGCCAATGCATCGACGCTCAAGGCTGAAGTGGTCAGCGGTCTGGATATCCTGATCGTGCGCGAGCTGACTGGCGACATTTACTTCGGCCAGCCGCGCGGTATCCGCGTCAACGCCAATGGCGAGCGTGAAGGCTTCAACACCATGCTATACGCCGAGTCGGAAATCCGCCGCATTGCCCACGTGGCATTCCAGGCGGCGCAAAAGCGCGGCAAGAAGCTGTGTTCGGTGGACAAGGCCAATGTGCTGGAGACGACCGAGTTCTGGAAGGAAATCTTCACCGAGGTGGCCAAGGAATATCCGGACGTTGAACTCAGCCACATGTATGTCGACAACGCTGCCATGCAGCTGGTGCGCCGCCCGAAGCAATTCGATGTGATGGTCACCGGCAACATCTTCGGCGACATCCTGTCCGACCAGGCCTCAATGCTGACCGGCTCGATCGGCATGCTGCCGTCGGCTTCGCTGGACCAAAACAACAAGGGTCTGTACGAACCCAGCCATGGTTCGGCACCGGACATTGCCGGCAAGGACCTGGCCAACCCGCTGGCCACCATCCTGTCGCTGGCAATGATGCTGCGTTACAGCTTCAACGACGAAACTGCTGCGCTGCGCGTCGAAAACGCCGTCAAGGCAGTGCTGGCCAAGGGTCTGCGCACGGCCGACATCTACGAGGAAGGCACCGAGAAAGTGTCGTGCTCGGCGATGGGCGATGCGGTGGTTGCTGCGCTCTGATTCAGCGGGCTGCACGCAACAAAAAACGGAGGCAAAGCCTCCGTTTTTTGTTGCGCCATGCGGTGCCGTACTCAGCTCACGCCCGCACCGCTGCCGCTCACCAGCACCGGGCTGGTATAGCCAGCCGGCTTGTCGCCCACCGTGGCGCCGCCGTACATCATGCCCTGCATGCTGCTGTCGAAGAAGTAGTAGGGGAACGGTGTTTCCGGTGCGCTGGCTGCGTTCAGCCGTGCCAGCAATTCGGCCGGGATGGTGAAGTCGAGCGCGCGCAGGTTGCCGTTCAACTGTTCCGGGCTTGTTGCACCAACGATTACGCTGCCTACGCCGGGGCGGTTGGCTACCCAGTTGAGTGCGACCGCAGCCATGGATTGGTCGATTTCATTGGCCACCTTCTCCAGCTCGGCCACGATGGCCCAGTTGCGTTCGGTGAACTTGCGGAACACCGGGTTGGGGCTGTCGCGCATGGCTTCCAGCCGGCCTGCGCCGCTGCCGTCGCTGCGGTATTTGCCGGACAACAAACCGCTGGCCAGCGGGCTCCATGCGGTAATGCCCATGCCCAGTCCGGTGGCGAGCTGGCTGTACTCATGCTCCAGGTTGCGTTCGGCCAGCGAATATTGCAGCTGCAGCGCGGTGACCGGCTCCCAGCCGCGCCATTCAGCCAGCGTCTGCGCACGGGCGGCATACCATGCCGGCACGTCCGACAGCCCGATGTGGCGTATCTTGCCCGCGCGCACCAGGTCGTCCAGCGTGCGCATCACCTCTTCAGGCTGGGTGATCATGTCCCAGGTGTGCAGGTAATACAGGTCGATGTAATCGGTGCCCAGGCGCTTGAGCGAGTCCTCAACCGCACGCAGGATGTTCTTGCGGCCGTTGCCGCCCGCATTGGGGTTGGCGAGCGGGTCGAGGTTGAAGGTGAACTTGGTGGCCAGCACCACCTGATCGCGTGCTTTGCGCGCGGCTACGAAATCACCCAGCCACTGCTCGCTGGTGCCGCCGGTATAGACGTCGGCGGTATCGATGAAATTGCCACCGGCATCCAGATAGGCGTCGAATAGCCGCTGTGCGGCGGCCTTGTCTGCCCCCCAGCCCCATTCGGTGCCAAAAGTCATTGTACCCAGCGAAAGGCGGCTGACGCGCAGGCCGCTGCGGCCCAGGGTGTAATACGCTTGCGTGGACATGCGGTTTCTCCAGTTGGTTAGGGCCTGTTAACACTTATTTCGCGCTTGCGCTGGGCCGCAAAGAGGTCAGCTACAAGGCACGCAACGCAGGCAATAACCGGTTATTGCCAAGGCGCGTAACGCCGTAGATGGCCTCTTTGCGGCCCAGCCCTGCGGGTTCGGGGTTTTTCGGGCGGTTCGCTGCGTTGCAAACCGCTTGCGGTACCCGTACCGCGGCGCGTTCTGCGCCTTGCGCTCCATCCCGAACTACCCCGAACGCAAGCGTGAAATAAGTGTTAACAGGCCCTAATCAAGGTCGACTTGCTGACGAATCTTGCTGAGCGCCACCAACAAAACCCTGCTGGCAGCGTTACGCTCACTTGCCGTACTTCTTGTACTGTCTGCGTTTCGCGTGCCTTGCCAGCACCGTTGCACTGGGTTTTGCCGGTAGCGCTTGATCCGCTTAAGTGAACTGGAGTGCAGAATAAACAAGCTGCAAGCGTGGAAAAATCCGTTTATTGTTTTTGCACTATTAAGAGGAACTTCATAATGCGGCTGGATCAACTCGATGGTTTGCTGGCCTTCGTGATGGTGGCGCGCAAGCGCAGTTTTACTGCGGCGGCGGCCGAATTGCAGGTATCGCCGCCAGCGGTCAGCCAGGCTGTGAAATCGCTGGAGGCAAAGGTGGGCGTGCGGCTGTTGCAGCGCACCACCCGCAGCGTCAACCTGACCGAAGCCGGTGAGCGCTATCTGCAACGCGTTGCACCAGCCATGGCCGATCTGGAGCTGGCGGCACAGGAGCTGGAGGAATACCGCGATCAGCCAGCCGGCTTGCTGCGGCTGACCTTGCCGCGCATCGTCGGCGCCATGCTGCTGGGGTCGCTGGCCACCTTCAGGCTGGCCTATCCGCAAGTCAGGCTGGAGCTGAGCCTGGATGATTGTTTTGTCGATATCGTTGCCGACGGTTTCGATGCCGGCATCCGTCTGGGCGAGGCCGTGCCGCGTGACATGGTGGCCGTGCCATTGACGCGCAATGAGCGCACGGTGCTGGTTGCCACGCCGGAATATCTGGCGCGCAAAGGCACGCCGGCGAGCATTGCCGAGTTGGCCAATCATGATTGCGTTGGGTATCGCTTCAACAACGGTAATCTTTATCGCTGGGAGTTGCTGCAGGATGGCAAGCCGGTCGAGATCGAGATCAATGGCCCGCTGGTCATCAACGACGGCAATTTCCTGACCGAAGCGGCGCTGGCTGGCCTGGGACTGGTGAACACCTTCGAGCGCCTGGTCAGCGCGCATCTGGCCAGCGGCCGTCTGGTCAGTGTGCTGTCGCAGGCATGCCCGGTCTGGCAGGGCCTCTATCTTTACTATCCGTCCCGCAAGCAGTTGCCGCTCAAGCTGCGTTGCCTGATCGATCATTGGCAGGCCCGTCCCGAACTGGTCATGCCGAACGGCTGATTTGAGCACTGTTTCAAGAGCCGGTTGCCCGCAGATGATGGCGCCACGCAGGCATACGCCCAGCGGCATGATGAACGGTGCTGTTGTTTTTGCTGATTCGGCGCTATTTTTCTTACAGGGGAACTTACTTACAAAGGCTGGCCCATCATGCGGGTTGCTTCCGCACTCTTGTTGCTCTGCTGCACGGCATTGGCCGAGGCCGGTCCGACGCTCACGCTGACCCTGCAGGAATACCCGCCCTTCATGGGGCAATCGTTGCCAGGCAGGGGGCTGTTGTCCAGCGCCGTGGCCAGCGTATTCGCCCGGGCAGGTTACAGCGTCAATTTCGAACCGGCACCCAATAACCGCGCCATCGAAGCGCCACGCCGCGGCATGGCCGATGGCAGTTTTGGCTGGGCAAAAACACCCGAACGCGAAAAGGATCTGTACTACACCGCGCCGGTCATGGCGCTGCGCATGGTGTTTTGCCAGCGTGTCGAGGCGCACTACGAATGGCAGAAACTCACCGATCTTGCGCCTTATCGCATCGGCACCACGCTGGGCAATTTCTATTCGGACGAGTTCGAGAAACTCGCCAGGTCCGGCAAGCTGAAGGTGGATCCGGGGCCCAGCGACGAAGCCAATTTCCGCAAGTTGCTGGCTGATCGGGTTGACCTCTTTCCCATCGATGCGGAGGTCGGCCCCTATCTGATGCACCAGAGCCTGACCCCCGCAGAGCGGGCCAGATTGAGCTGCCCCGATCATGCCTACTGGAGCGCGCCACTGCACGTGGTGATCAGCAAGGCGAGACCAGACGGGCAGGCCATTGTGGCCGCATTCGATGAGGCGCTGCAAAACATGCAACGCACTGGCGAGTTGAACCGCCTGATCGACGCTACGCGCAAACAAATCCTGCAACCGACAGCGTATTGATCGACCGGTGGAGCCGGAACGGCGGCATTTCATGGACAAGGGCGGTACAATAACCGCCCTTTGCTTTGTTGGAAGTACGTCATGTCCATGCCCCTGCTCAAGCTGGCCGTGGTTGGTTGCAATACCGCTGCCGGCCTGCTGGAAACCCTGTCCGAACTGAAGCTGCCGCTGGCGGCGTTTTATCCGCTCGACCGTGACGATGAGGGCGAACTGGTCAGCTTCGGTGGCGAGGATTGGCCGGTGATGGCACTGGGCGATTTCAATTGGGCCAGTGCCGATGTGGCGATCTTCCTGTCGCAGACCGAAGCCATTGCCGACGCGCTGGCCGCAGGCTGCAAGGTGGTCGATGCCAGCAATGGCGAGCCGCAGCGTGGCGCCGTGCAGGTGCCGAACGTCATCGATGTGCTGTTGGCACGGCTGGTGGGGGCTTTCAAGGCCGGGGGTGAGTTGACCACAGTCACCGCGACCGGCCTGCTGGCCGTCTCGCAGGAAGGCCAGCCCGGCATCGACAAGCTGTCTGAACAGACCCGCGCCATTTTTGCGCAGCAGGCCGTCGAAGTCGGCACGACCTATGCCAAGCGCATCGCGTTCAACCTGGTGCCACAGGAACAGCAAGCCGTCACTGCGCGCGCAGCCAAGCTGAGCCGCAAGCTGGGTGTGCCCTTGAGCCTGCAGCTGGCCCATGTGCCGGTGTTCTACGGTCATAGCCTGAGCGTGGCGGTGCAGTTTGCCCAACCAGTCACCGCAGCGGCATTGCAGGCCGCATTTACCCAGACTGCCGGCATTTATCTGCTGGAGCGTGGTGTGGCGTCGCCACAGGATGCGATTGGCGGCGAGCAGGTATGGGTGAGCCAGCTGGCCGTTGCCGAAGATGGCTTGAGCGCCAGCGCATGGGCGGTGGTGGACAATAGCAAGCTCAGCGCCTTGCTGACGCTGGCTGCACTGCAAGCTGCGCTGGAGGCCCGCTGATGCTGCCGCCGATTTCCCAGCGTATTGCCACTGAAATCGCTGCACGTGCTGCGCAGGTTGAAGCCGCCATTGCATTGCTGGACGAAGGTGCCACCGTGCCCTTCATCGCGCGTTACCGCAAGGAAGTGACCGGCGGGCTGGACGATACCCAGCTGCGCAATCTGGAAGAGCGCCTGCGCTATATGCGCGAACTGGAAGAGCGCCGCGTGGC
The DNA here is from genome assembly GCF_900176275.1 of Andreprevotia lacus DSM 23236. Taxonomy (GTDB): domain Bacteria; phylum Pseudomonadota; class Gammaproteobacteria; order Burkholderiales; family Chitinibacteraceae; genus Andreprevotia; species Andreprevotia lacus. Next base: position 186,879 of record NZ_FWXD01000006.1, read on the forward strand.
AGTCATCGCCAGCGTGGAAGAGCAAGGCAAGCTGACCCCGGAACTGAAAGCATCTTTTCTCGATGCCGATAACAAGCAACGGCTGGAAGACCTTTACCTGCCGTACAAGCAAAAACGCCGCACCCGCGCACAGATTGCCCGCGAAGCCGGCCTGCAGCCGCTGGCCGATGCCTTGCTGAGCGACCCGCAGCTCAACCCGGAGCAGGAAGCTGCCGGCTATCTGAGTGAGTCGATTGCCGACACCAAGGCCGCGCTCGATGGCGCCCGTGCCATCCTGATGGAGCAGTTTGGTGAAGATGCCGAGCTGCTGGGCGGATTGCGCGATTACTTGAGCAAGAACGCCGTCATCAAGACCAGCGTGGCCGAGGGCAAGGCAGAAGAAGGTGCCAAGTTCTCGGATTATTTCGAATACGACGAGCCGCTGCACGCCATGCCCTCGCACCGCATTCTGGCGGTGCTGCGTGGCCGCAATGAAGGTGTGCTGAACATGGCGCTGGTGCTGCCGGAAGAACTCGATCCCGCCACCAGGCCTACTGGCCCGAATGTGTGCGAGCTGCGTATTGCCAAGCGCTTCGGCATCGACAATCAAGGCCGCCCCGGCGACAAATGGCTGGCCGATACGGTGCGCCTGACCTGGCGCGCCAAGATCGCACTCAGCCTGGAAACCGAACTGGTCAACGGCCTGCGCGAAAAGGCCGAGCTGGATGCCATCAAGGTATTCGCCAGCAATCTGAAAGACCTGCTACTGGCAGCGCCGGCCGGCCCGCGCGCCACCATTGGCCTCGATCCCGGCTTGCGCACCGGCGTGAAGGTGGCGGTGGTCGATGCCACCGGCAAGCTGGTCGATACCGCCACCATCTACCCGCATGCACCGCGTGATGACTGGCATGGGGCTATGGCGGTGCTGGCTGCCCTGTGCGCCAAGCACAAAGTCGAGCTGATCGCCATTGGTAACGGCACGGCCAGCCGCGAGACCGACAAGCTGGCCGCGGACCTGATGTCTAAATATCCGGACCTCAAGCTGACCAAGCTGGTGGTATCCGAGGCCGGCGCATCGGTGTATTCGGCATCCGAGCTGGCTGCGCGCGAATTCCCTGATCTGGATGTGAGCATCCGTGGTGCGGTGTCGATTGCCCGCCGCCTGCAAGACCCGCTGGCCGAGCTGGTGAAGATCGATCCCAAGTCCATCGGTGTCGGCCAATACCAGCATGACGTAAACCAGAGTGAGCTGGCACGCTCGCTCGACGCGGTGGTGGAAGACTGCGTGAACGCGGTCGGCGTCGATGTGAATACGGCTTCGGCCGCCTTGCTGACGCGCGTTTCTGGCCTCACCAGTACCCTGGCCAACAATATCGTGCAATACCGCGATGCCAACGGCGCATTTGCCAGTCGTGCGGCCTTGCTCAAGGTGCCGCGCCTGGGCGACAAGACGTTCGAGCTGGCGGCAGGTTTTCTGCGCGTGATGAACGGCAGCAACCCGCTGGATGCCTCCAGCGTGCACCCGGAAGCCTATCCGGTGGTGGAAAAGATTATCGCCAAGGTGCAACGCGAGGTGAAAAACCTGATCGGCGACGCGGCTTTCCTGAAAAAGCTCAATGCGGCTGACTATACCGACGCGCGTTTTGGTGTGCCGACGGTGAAGGACATCCTGACCGAGCTGGAAAAACCGGGCCGCGACCCGCGCCCGGAATTCAAGACCGCCAGCTTTGCCGAGGGCGTCGAGGATTTGAAGGACCTCAAGCTGGACATGGTGCTGGAAGGCGTAGTCACCAACGTGACCAACTTTGGCGCTTTTATCGATATCGGTGTGCATCAGGATGGTCTGGTGCATATCTCGGCGCTGTCCAACCGCTTTGTCAAAGACCCGCGTGAGGTGGTCAAGGCGGGTGACGTGGTCAAGGTCAAGGTGCTGGAAGTCGACATCAAGCGCAAGCGCATCGCACTGACCATGCGACTGACCGACAGCGCACGTGAGCACGGTGGCAATGATGCAGGCCATGCGCCAGCCAGTCGCAACCAGCAACGCGCCGTGCAAAAGCAGCCAGAGCCGCAAGGTGCCATGGCCAATGCACTGGCCGGCCTGAAGCTGAAGCGCTGATATGGATTGGCACGGGCAAGGGATTGCGGCCGCACGCGCCGGGCGCTTTGGCGAGGCGGTGGCGTTGCTGCAGCGTGCAGTCAAGAAAGCACCCAAGGACCCGGTGCTGCATGCCGACTTGGGCCTGACCTTTGCCCGCATGGCCGACTGGCCCGCCGCGCGCACGGCATTGCTGCGCGCGGTTGAGCTGGCGCCGGGTAACGTGAGCGCCCGCGTCAACCTGGCCAACGTGCTGCGCCAGCATGGTGATGACGACGGTGCCCGGCTGCAGCTGGAAGCCGCGCTCAAGCGCGAACCGCAGCATGCGCTGGCGCGTTTCAATCTGGGCAATCTGCACAAGGACAGGCAGGGCTGGGCAGCAGCCGAGGCGCAGTATCTGGCTGCCTTGCGGGCCCGCCCGGATCATCACGATGCCCGGCATGCACTGGGCAATGTGCTCAAGGAACAGAACCGCATCGGCGAAGCCATCGAGGCATTGCGTCACACCGTGCAGCAAGCGCCGCGCCCGCGTGCCTGGCATGATTTGGGCAACGCCTATGGCGCGGCCAATCAGTACGACGACGCGCGCGCTGCCTACCAGCAGGCGCTGCAGCTACAGCCCGACTTTGCCCTGTCGCACTATGTGCTGGGCACGCTGGATTTGAAGCTGGGCAACTGGGGTAGCGGTTGGCGTGGCTACGAGGCGCGCTTTGCCGCCTTGGGCCAGGCACTGCCAGCCAGCCGCCTGCCACGCTGGTTTGGCGAGCCGGTGCCGGCAACGGCAGCGCTGCTGATCTACCCCGAGCAGGGTTATGGCGACATGATCCAGTTCGCCCGCTTTTTGCCACGACTGCGCGAGCGTTTTGCTCGGGTAACCATGATCTGCCCGACTGCGCTGCTGCGCCTGTTCGCCGGCAGCTTCCCGGATATCGGGTTTGTCGATACCATACCGGCAGATGAAGCCGGCTATACGCATTACATGCCGGTGATGTCGCTGGCAACGGTGCTGGGCATCACTGAAGCAGCGCTGGACGGAGCCGCCTACCTGAAGACGCCAGCTACTGCGGGCCAGGCCTCTCCCCGGCGTATCGGCATCAGCTGGACCGGTAACCCGGCTCAGGCAGACAACCGCTGGCGCAGCATGCCGTTCGAGCAGCTGGCGCCGCTGTGGCAGCTGCCGGGTGTGCGCTGGCAAAGCCTGCAGTACGGTGCCGAAGTCCCTTCCACAATGCAGCCCATGCCGGCAGGTGACTTTCTCGACACCGCCGCGCTGATGATGCAGCTTGAGCTGGTCATCACCGTGTGTACCTCGGTTGCGCATCTGGCCGGGGCATTGGGCCGGCCGGTGTGGCTGCTCAGCCGCGCCGATGCCGATTGGCGTTGGCAGGCGGGCAGGGCAGACAGCCCGTGGTATGGCAGTATGCGCATCTATCGCCAGCAGCAACGGGCCATCTGGGATGATGTGCTGCACCAGGTTGTTGGGGACTTGCAACGCGGCACCTAACGGCGTCGCCAGAGCGCAAAGCCCGCAATATGCTGCGTTCAGGCTGACTCATCACTGCCATTGTGGCCACCTCGCAGGTATGGCAGTGCAGTGGCTAACTCGCCCGCAGCCGCCAAGCCATCTACAATGGCCGGATGCTGCCGACAAAAATCTGCCGGACTTTCATGGCCTTAGCCGTGGCTTGTATCTGCCTGCAACCTGCCTGGGCGGGCAAAGCCGGCCATCACGCTGCCCGCAAAAGCAAACCTGCTGCCGCAAGCAAGCAGGAAACGCCTGCCGTTGAGCAAGCCGATGACTTGAACAGCGGGCCATTTGACCCCGAGCACCCGCCCGCCCGTCTGCGCGTGTTGGTGGCGCAGGGGGCATCCACCTATTTCATGCAGGATGGCAAGCCGCATGGCGTGGAATACGCGATGCTGCTGGAGCTGGAGAAATTCCTCAACCAGCAAAAAGCCAAGGCGGCGCCAAAGGTCAAACTCGAATTCATTCCGGTCGAGGCCGGTGAGCTGATCCCGCTGCTCAAGCGTGGTGATGCCGACATGGCTGCCGGCCTGATCCCGATCAGTGATGCCGCCAAGGGGCTGGTTGACTTCAGCCAACCCTATTTGCAGGATCGCTGGTGCGCAATGCGCAGCAAGGGCAATGATGGCGAAGATAGTCTTGACGGCCTGCTGGTGCCGCCTGGCAGCTTTGGCAAGCATTTGCTGGCCGACAGCGGCAAGACACCGGTCGATGCCCCCTACGGCACCAGCAGCGAAAAACTGTTGCTGGCACTCAATCAGGATGCCGATGCCAAGCCAACACTGGCCAGCCGCTATATTGCCGACCTGTGGAGCAAGCGCCTGCCCAAGGTGCAGACTGGTAGCTGTCTGGAACAGAACGTCGATGTGGCATGGGCCATCACGCAGGGCCAGCCGGCATTGCGCGATGCGATCAATCGCTTCCTCGACAAGCAGGGCGGCAAGCTGGCCAGCACCGCATCACAGCTGACACAGCGTTATCTGTCGACGGATGGCAGCGTGAATGCCGTGGTGCAGATTGATCCGCTCGACAAACTGGCCTTCTTCGCCCCGGTGTTCCAGCTGGTAGCCAAGGCCAATAATCTGGACTGGTTGCTGCTGGCGGCCATTGGCCAGCGGGAAACCAAGCTCAACCCCATCGTGCGCAAGAATGGTGGTCCCACCGGTGTCATGCAGGTCAACCCGCAAACCGCGCGCAAAATGGGCGTGACCGACCCGCACGGCAATGAAGGCAACATCACGGCCGCCGCACGCTATCTGGCCCATCTGCGTGATTTGTTCGACAAATCCGGCATCGACGACGACGACCAGCTCTACTTCATGCTTGCTGCCTATAACGCGGGCGAGGGCAGGGTGCAGCAGTTACGCAAGGAAGCCGCCCGCCAAGGGCTGGACCCGAATCGCTGGCAAGGCAATGTGGAACAGGTGGCACGCCGCAGCGTCGGCCCGCATTTGCTGGATTACGTGAACAGCGTCAGCCGCTTCTATATTGCGTATCAAAAGAAGGCGGGCAAGGCGAGCGCGGCGGCGGGCAAGTAGTGGCAGCGCTGCCAGCAGGGTTTTGTTGGGCGCTTCAAAGCGCGACGGTGTGAGCGCCAGACAAAAACGGCACCGAATGATTCGGTGCCGTTTTGCTTGATCAGACCAGCCTGAATCAATACGGGTTCTGACCCGCATAGTTGCCAGGCGGCGAGTAATTGCAGACCCAGACTTCCTTGGAGCTGCCGCACTTGGCGCGGCCGCAACCCAAGGTGGTCGAGCTTTTCCACACCACCTGCGTGTAGTGACCGCAGACTTTGCCGCTGGCGCAACTTTTGGTGACGAAGCTGTAGTCGGGTTTTTCATTCGCCCATGAATCCACGACCTGAGTCGGCGTCCAGAAATAGCCCGGGCCGCCTGGCGAGACCCAGCCACCGAACAGGTTTTCCCCCACGCCGTGGCCTTCGAAGCTGCTGTTGCTGCCGCTGTGCTGCAGGTCGCAGCTATTGGTTGCGGCCAGGTTGTCAGCCCATCTCTGGGCAACAGCGGCCAGGCCATCCGACCACGCCATGTTAGGCAATCCGGCATTTTCGCCAGCCCGCACTGCGTTATGCCGTGCCAGCAGTTCCTGCGCGGCAGCGGTATCGCTGGTCAGCACGCCGGCCGGAACCGGCGTGACGGCCGCCTTGCTCACGATGTATGACGAAGCCAGATCATTGAAGTTGAGGCTGACCAGATTAGCCGCATCACCGGTGAGCGAGAGCTTGGAACCGGCCTGGCCGTTGTCGGCAAACAGGTCGACCTGATAGCCGCTCTGCACCTTGACCGAAGACACTACGTTGTCCCAGCTGCTGACGGTATCGGCGGTGGCCACATCGCTGCAGAACACGCGGCCCTGGTAGTTGATGTCGGAGTAGAAGCAGACCGGGCCGGTTGTCGGCAGGTTGGAGCCCGTCAGGTACTGCTGATACTGCGCCCACAACGCATCCACGCTCTGGCCGGTCTGCCGCACGAAGAAGTCAGTGGTCCATTGCTGGCGGTCGGTCGAACTCAGCGATTGATTCAGCTTGTAGGCAAAATCGGCGTAGTTCTGGTTCAGCCAGTCGATGAAGAACGCGGTGGTATCGTAGCCATCCTTCCATGAGCCGCCAGCGTGCCGGTTGGCCAGCGTCTTGTAGCCGGTCTTGTAGCGCACGTAATCAGCCACGCCCTCGATGATGCCGCCAAAGCCATCCACATGCTGAGCATCGCTATCGTTCTGTTGGTAGATGTGGGTGATTTCGTGCGCCAGCACGCCCAGCATCTCCTGCAGCGACTTGTCGTGCACATAAGTGCTGCTTAGCGTGATTTGACTGCCGGCTGTGTAGGCCACGCCATCCATGGCCTTGATGGTCAGGAAGATGGTGCCTGGCTGGGCCGGTACTTCAGATGGCGTCTTGTACAGGATGGCGCAATCATTGCGGGCCAGCTGCTGGATGACTGCCGGCAATGCCGTTACCGGAACCTGATCGCTTAGCGGCTTGAAGCCATCCGGATCCTGTATATCGATGACGACAGCCGGGCTGCAGGCCGGGTTGAACTGAGTGCTGTTGGGGAGTGGCGCAACTACGGCATTCGGGACCGGTGTGGCGGTGGGTTGTGGCGTGGGCGACGGTGTGGGCGTTGGGGCCAGTGTCGGAACTGGCGTTGCGGTGGGGCGTGGGGTGGGCGCCAAAGTGGGCCGCGGCGTTGGGGTGGCGGTCGGTTTGGGGGTCGCCGTGGGTAAAGGGGTAGCCGTCGGCTTTGGTGTTGCTGTCGGTGCAGTAGTGGGCTTCGGCGTCGCAGTAGGTAGCGGCGTTGCCGTTGGCGTCGCGGATGTGTTCAGCACAAACGACGACGCCAGGTCATTGAAGCTGCGCTGAACGAAATTTGGCTCATCTTTGGTCAGCAGCAGGCTGCGGCCACCCTGGTTGGTATGCTCGAACAGCGTGATGCTGGTGCCTGCCGGTACTTTGGCCGACGAGATACGGTCATTCCAGCTTGCCGGCAAATTGGCTTTGCCATTGCCGGTCACGCAATAAGCCGCACCTTGGTAGTTGATGTCCTGGTACAAGCAGACCTGGCTGGCTGCATGGGCAGCTGCAACGCAGCCCAGCATACCAAGGACAGCCAGCGCCTGGGTTAATGGCCCGCGTACCGGGCCGGACAGATAGCGCATCTTGATCTCACTCCACGAAATTTATCGAAGGATGGGGCGGCAGCGGACAATGCCTTCGCAAGGAGCCGCCAACAAAACCCTGCTGGCTGTGTTTCGCGTGCCTTGCCAGCGCTGCTGTACTGGGTTTGGGTGGTGGCTCTTATGCAAATACGCGCGCTTCATTCAATGAAAGCGCTTTCATTTTTGGCGGAGCATAGCATGTTCAGGTACCTGGCAAGACCAATTTGATTGATGATGCGGCATTAATGCAAAAAGCCCCGCAAGGGGGCTTTTGCTGGCAGTAACCCCGAATCAGGCGAGGTGTGCAAACAACCAGTACAGCGACCCAGACAACAGGATTGCCGCCGGCAAGGTCAGCACCCAGGCCATCAACAGGCTGCGGATGGTGGACATCTGCAGGCCGGACTTGTTGGCCGCCATGGTGCCTGCCACACCGGATGACAGCACATGCGTGGTGGATACCGGCAAGCCGAACATGTCGGCCGCGCCGATGGTCATCATGGCGACGACTTCAGCCGAGGCGCCCTGCGCATAGGTCAGGTGCGTTTTGCCGATTTTTTCACCCACGGTCACCACGATGCGCTTCCAGCCCACCATGGTGCCGAGACCCAGTGCGATGGCAACCGCGATCTTGACCCAGAGCGGGATGAACTTGGTGGCTGCATCAATCTGCGATTTGAACTCTTTCAGATTGGTTTTTGCATCGGCATCCAGTTTGCCGACATTGCCCTTGTCGATCAGCCGGATCGCCTCGGAAGCCAGATACATGTCATTGCGTACATTGCCGACAGCGGCAACCGGCACCTTGGCCAGCGTACCGTGCGATTTGACTTGGTCACCGATGCTTTGCGTGACGGCAGCCAGCGCCGGCAGCAGTTCGGGTCTGGCTTCCTTGGTGCGCACGTAGTCGGACAAGGTCTTGCGCGAATCGGCCGGGGGCAGGGCAGGTGCCGCCTTCTGCAGCGATTGGTAGGTGACTTGCGCCACGGCGGCAAACTGGGCCGTGCGCTCGGCCGGCATGGCACGGTTCAGCGCATAGGCCATTGGCAAGGTGCCAACCAGGATCAGCATAATCAGGCCCATGCCTTTCTGGCCGTCGTTGGAACCATGCGCGAACGAAACACCGCTGCAGGTCAGGATCAGCAGACCACGGATCCACCACGGCGGCGGCGCCTTACCCTTGGGTTCGCTGTACAGCTTCTGGTTTTTGACCAGCGCACGCAGTGCCAGCAGCAGCAGGGCCGCGCAGCCAAAGCCGACCAGTGGTGACAGCAGCAGCGAATAACCGACCTTGGTGGCTTGCGCCCAATCCACGCCGCTGGTGCCGTCGCGACCATGCATCAGCGCGTTGGCCACGCCTACGCCGATGATGGAGCCGATCAGCGTGTGCGACGACGATGCCGGCAGGCCCAGCCACCAGGTGCCCAGATTCCAGACAATGGCCGCAATTAGCAGCGCAAACACCATGGCAAAGCCCGAGCCGCTGCCAACCTGCAGGATCAGCTCCACCGGCAGTAGCGAGATGATGCCGAACGCAACCGCGCCGCTTGACAGCAACACGCCCAGAAAATTGAAACAACCCGACAGCACCACGGCCGCATTGGGCGGCAGCGAATGGGTGTAGATCACCGTCGCCACGGCATTGGCGGTGTCGTGAAAGCCGTTGACGAACTCAAAGCCCAACGCAATCAGCAACGCAATGCCCAGCAGCAGGAAGGGCAGCCACGTGGTGACATTGGTGCCGACGGCATTGATGTCGGTTACCACGCTGAAGGCGGTATAGAGCAGGCCGGCGATCAACAGCCCGGCAAACAGCAGGCCGGTAAGCTTGCCCGGCTTGTGGTCCAGATGTGGCCGGCTGGGCAGCCCGGCCGGAATGGCTGCAGACGGCAGTACTGCAGCGTCGGATGAAGAGGTCATGATGCGGCAAACTCCATGCAGGGGGAATAAACCGCATCTTGGGTTGTTCGTATTACAACTTTTCTGTAGCCGTGTTCTTATCTTTGGATCATGCCGAGGGCAAGGCTGCGCCAAAGAAAAACCGGCCCTGCAGGGCCGGTTTTGGAATCATCAATAAAGCTTGACGGGACAGGAGCGTGTGGCGGATCAATACACTTCCGGCACGATCATGTTGTCCGGCACCGGCTGGCGGGCATAGTCATCGTGCCGCTCGCGCTCGGGCAGTACCACCGAAGGATGCTCGACATCGCCATATGGAATCTGATCCAGCAAGTGCTGAATGCAGTTGAGGCGTGCCTTTTTCTTGTCGTCGGCCTGCACGACCCACCACGGGGCCTCGGCAATATGCGTACGCTCCAGCATGATCTCCTTGGCCTTGGTGTATTCCTCCCAGCGGCGGCGCGATTCCAGATCCATCGGGCTGAGCTTCCATTGTTTCAGCGGATCATGGATGCGGCCCAGAAAGCGCAGATGCTGCTCCTCATCCGATATCGAGAACCAGTACTTGATCACCTGGATGCCTGAACGGGCCAGCATTTTTTCAAACTCGGGTACGGTGCGGAAAAATTCCTCGTACTGCTCGTCGGTGCAGAAACCCATCACGCGTTCGACGCCGGCACGGTTGTACCAGCTACGATCGAACAGCACGATCTCGCCTGCAGCCGGCAGGTGCGATACATAGCGCTGAAAGTACCATTGGGTGCGTTCACGATCATTCGGCGCCGGCAGCGCCGCCACGCGGCACACTCGGGGGTTCAGCCGCTGGGTAATGCGCTTGATCACGCCACCCTTGCCGGCCGCATCGCGGCCCTCAAACAGAATCACTACTTTGTGACCGGTCTTGACGACCCAGCTTTGCAGCTTGACCAATTCACCCTGCAAGCGAAACAGCTCGCGAAAATAGCGACGACGCTGCAGCTTCTCTTCATCGAGCAGCTCGCCGGTTTCATCGCTGAGTATCGAATCGAGCGCATGATCTTCGAGCTCCAGTTCAAGCTCTTCATCATAGTGATCGGCCAGATCGCGATGGATGCGCCGTACCAGCTCTTCGTGATTCGAATTCACTGCAAACCCCTCAAAGTGTTGAATGGGATAAAAACGCAGTGATCGTAAGCCGCAATCATGGCAATCATGTGACTTCGCGGTGTTCAAACCGCGGCAGCAACGCCCGGCTCAGTTTTCGACGGTCAGGCACTTGTGCAGCAAGGCCAGCACGGCACGCTGCTGACTGTCGATAAAAAAGTGATCCCCGTCGAAACGGTGGACGGTGCAGGCCACCTGCGTTTCTTCCTGCCACCGATCAACCTGATCGGCATTGACGCGCGGATCACTGGTACCGGTCAATACGGCAATCGGCATGCTTAATGCCGGGGCGGGCTGATAGCGGTAATTTTCGGCCAGCGAAAAATCGGCCCGTATCGCTGGCAATAGCAGCGCCATCAATTCTCGATGCGCAAGCACTTCTGCCGGTGTGCCGTTGAGGCGCTGCAGACCAGCGATCAACGCATCGTCATCCAGCGTGCTGAGTATCTCTCGCGGGCTACGGTGCGCCGGCGGCTCGCAACCGGATACGGCCAGCTGGCGTGGCAGCGGTTGCTGCAAGGCAGTCAGGCGGCGAGTCAGTTCAAATGCAATGAGTGCGCCAAGACTGTGCCCGTAAAAAGCATAGGGGCCTTCCTGTTGTGCCAGATGCGTGCAGAAAGCGTTGGTTAGCTCATCCAGCAGGATTTTCCAGTGGCTGTGGGGTGGCTCGGAGAAGCGCACGCCACGCCCAGGCAGCTGTACCGCATGAATATCAATGAAGGGAGCCAGTGTGCTTTGCCAGCCCAGAAAATGATTGGCACTGCCGCCGGCATAGGGAAAGCAGTAAAGGCGCAACAGGCCAGCAGGATTTTTGGGCCCGGCAAACCAGGGCGAGGCTGATGGAGGCGTACTTTTCATGCAAATCGGCAACAGGTAGTAAAAATTCTGGATACGGCATCCTGCAGCGGCAATGGCGAGCCGGGGAGGGATGCCGTTTCGTGCAGGAACGTGGCAGGGCTGCCAAGTTCTCTGCACGGTTGGCGCAGATGCTTGTGCTGGCTAGGGCCTGTTAACACTTATTTCGCGCGTGCGCTGGGCCGCAAAGAGGTCAGCTACAAGGCACGCAACGCAGGCAATAACCGGTTATTGCCAAGGCGCGTAACGCCGTAGATGGCCTCTTTGCGGCCCAGCCCTGCGGGTTCGGGGTATTTCGGGCGGTTCGCTGCGTTGCAAACCGCTTGCGGTACCCGTACCGCGGCGCGTTCTGCGCCTTGCGCTCCATCCCGAACTACCCCGAACGCAAGCGTGAAATAAGTGTTAACAGGCCCTAGCTGCCACCAGCTCAATGATTTGCAGCTTCTTCCATTTGCTTGCGCAGCGACAGCGGGCGCATGTCGGTCCAGACTTCCTTGATGTATTCAAGACATTCCGCACGGGTGCGGGCCGGGCCTTCGCTTTGCCAGCCCAGTGGCACTTCCTTGTCTGCCGGCCAGATTGAATACTGGCCTTCATGATTCACTACCACGCTGTACAGGGTGCTGTCTTCATTGTGATCGCTCATGCTGCTCGGGCTCCATTTAAAAAGAGGTGATACACGGGGTGACTGCAAGATGGCCCGGCTTCAGGGCTGGCCTGAGGCCGGCGCAAGGCCACGCATTTATAACATGCTTGCGGCATGCGGATGATCGGTCTGGGTATCGGCTCCCACGTTGCTGACGCCCTGTGGCTTGCCGGTAATGCTGTGCAAGTGGCCATCTTGCAGCTTGACGACGCGATCAGCGCAGGGGAAATACGCATCGTCATGCGTAATCACCAACACTGTCTTGCCACGGCGTTTCAGGTCTGGCAGCAACTCGGTGTAAAAGATCTTCTTGAAGACCGGGTCCTGATCGGCGGCCCATTCGTCAAACAGATAGATGGGGCGATCCTCCAGATAGGCAGATACCAGCGCCAGTCGCTTGCGTTGCCCGGTCGACAGATTGAGCGTAGAGAACTTGCCATCGGTAATGCTGACTTTGTGTGCCATGCCCAGTTGCTGGATGTAGTGCATGGCGCGCTCGCTCATGCCGTCCCTGTCTACCTCGAGCAATTGTTCGAACAAATGAAAATCGGCGAATACAGCAGAGAAATTTTGCCGGTATTCAACAATGTTTTGCTCGGTGACCGTTTGACCATTCAGGCTGATTTCACCGGTTTCTGGCTCGTACAAGCCAAGAATCAGCATGGCCAGCGTGGTCTTGCCGCTGCCATTGCCGCCCACAATGAAGATGATCTCGCCTTCTTCCATGCACAAATCAACCGGGCCAAGCATGAACTGGCGATCTTCTGTCGGGGCCGGATAGTGGTGGGCAATGCCTTTCAAAACCAGGCTGCGCTTGTGCGGTGATTTGAATGCACTTGCATTGAGATCAATGCTGCCAGCAGACAGTGCACCGTCAAGTTGATCAATTTTGGCTGCAGAAAAACCGGCCTGCCGGATGACTGGCACTGCATAGAGCAAGTCGTTGATCGGGCGCATCAGGAACAGCAAAACCAATACGAAAGTCGTGAGCAGCCCGGCATTGATCTTGAACCAGATTGGCACCACGAAAACCAGCAAGCCGATCAGCAAATAGAACAGGATATTGTTGAGATTGGAAATCAGCGCATACACGCGCATGGTTTGCAGATAGAGCGTTTTGAATGCCAGCGAATCCGGCGCTATGACCTGCTCGACGAATTGTTTGCCGCGCGCCATATTGAGCTGTAATTCGCGACTACCTTCAATCAGCCCACGGAAATTCCGGTACAGCACATCCATTTGTTCGCGCAGGCCGAACATGTGGCGCAGTGGTGCCCGCTCGGCAAGTTGATATGCTACCAGCCCCGCAGCCAGACTCACGGTAGTAATCAGGGCGAGCTGCCAGGATAGCCAGAACATATAAGCCAGACAGCCAGTGATCACAACGAGGTTGCCAAAGGCAGGCGGCAGCATTTGCAATGCCTGTACCAGGGTCGCGATATCGTTGGTCATGATGGCCAGCAGCTGTGGTTGTCCCAGTTGCTGCAGCTTTTTGACCGGGGTGGCAATCAGCTTGCGGCTCAGATCCAGTCTGATCTTGTGCACGGCCTCTTGGGTCAGGCTCATCAGTACGAATTCGGAAACCAGCTTGGTGCCCAGAAAAACGGCGCACAGAGCAAAAAATTGCCCAGCCATGACAACGGACGCATGTTGTGACGTAACGCCATCGCTGATGAGCTTGACGAGGCTGGCACCGCTAAAGCCGCTGATGATGCCGGTAGCCGTTGCCAGCAACATCAGCGGCCATGATTGTTTGACAAGTTGCTTGATCATTTGCATGGTCGGTCTGGCCAGTGGCGCATGTCTGCGCGGGTAAAAGAAGCGAGGGGCGGAGTCATGCTGCGGCATCCTCCAGTGATTGCTGGGCGCTGGAGGTAATCAAGGCGATCAGCGATTTTGCCACGCCGGCAGGATGATGCCGGAGTATATCGAGGTGCCTGCCTTCGAAGACTTCAATGGGCGAGTTGGCAAAAGCCGTATTACCCCAATGATTGTCACCATGAATTTCGGTGCTTTCCATTCTCCTGGCAGCTAGAGGTGACATGTGAAAATCGGCAGAAACACCAAACGGGCATGTCTGTACTGGATGATCTGCCCAGTATTGGCGCATCGCATGCGCATGATATTTCTCGGCCAGGTAGCGCTGGCGCAATATGGTGTGCCAGATTTCCTGTTCGTGCGGGCTGTGCAGATTCATGCGCGAGGTGGCCAGATTTATGCAATTTTCCAGCGGCATGTTGTCAAAGGTGCGTGCAGTCAGCGGCTCGCCGACTTTCGAGTAGGTATCGCAAATCGCCTTGAAGAATTCACTTTTGAAATAAGCTTCATCAAAAGGTGGAAATTCATAGCCTGCAGGTACGATACCTGTATCGATAAAGCCCAGCATGACCTGATCAAAGCCCAGCTTTTGTAATGCCTTGGCCAGCTCATAGGCAATCAATCCGCCAACGCAATAGCCGGCCAGCACGATCTTGCCCGAACAATGGCGCAAGATTTGCGGCGCATATCGCGCTGCCATGACAACGAAATCATCTACCGGATCGGCTTCGTTATCGATGCCGTCATGGTGAAAGACGAATACATTGGCTTGATCCGGCGGCACACTGCGGGCGACCTGATTGAATACTTCTGCGCTGCCACCCGCACCGGGGATAAAGAAAATATCGTGGCTGGCTGTGTGGGGGCTATCGAGCTTCGCGATATTGTCATCGACCAGCAGCCAGTTGCGCTCCCCATCAGCAGGTGTGCTGTTACCCTGATCAGCACCCGTTTTGTCAGGGGAGGCTAGCAGTTTCTCGGCAAGCGCCGCTACGGTGGGGGCTTCGAAAACGGTACGAACATTCAACTCGCATGCAAAGGCTAGCCGTATTTGTACCGTCAGTACTGTCGCCAGCAGCGAATGCCCACCCAGCGCAAAGAAGTTGTCATGCACTCCCACCCGATCCAGCTTGAGCACCCCAGCCCAGATCGCGGCCAGCCGCGCTTCAGTTGCAGTGCGTGGCGCCACATAGCGATCTTCATCCACCTGCCGCTGCGGCGCCGGCAGGGCCTGCCGATCTACCTTGCCATTGGGCGTCAACGGCAGTTGTGCCAGTTCGATGAAATACGCCGGCACCATATAGTCCGGCAGGCTGCGCAACAGGATGCTCCGCAAGGCATCGCCATCCGGCATGGCTTGCTCCGGCTGCGCCACCAGATACGCCACCAGCCGGGTGTCCTCGTCGTCCTGACGGGCCACGACCACCGCATCGCGAATCGCCGGCTGTTGCAGCAAGGTGGC
>NZ_FWXD01000032.1 GCF_900176275.1 Andreprevotia lacus DSM 23236
GCCCGGGCCACCGGGGCTGATCTGCTCTGGCGTTGCGCGCATAATCGCCGCCTGCCGGTCGTGACGGCCTTGCCGGATGGCTCTTACCTGAGCGTGATCTATCCCGATGACAAGGCAAGACGGCAGGACATGGATGGCATCCCGGTGCGGGTCATCGAGTACAGTTTGCCCAAGCTGGACGGCGCGGCCATACGCTATCGCCTGATGACGACGCTGTTGTCGGCCGAAGCGGCGCCGGCAGCCGAGCTGGCAGCGTGCTATCACGCACGCTGGCAGGTTGAAGCGGTGTTCGATGAGCTCAAGACCCATTTGCAGCAGGGGCGCAGGACGTTGCGCTCCAAGACGCCTGAGCTGGTCAGGCAGGAGTTTTATGGCTGGGTGCTGGCGCACTATGCGGTACGCTGGTTGATGCATCAGGTCGCCAGTGCGCACCGCAGTCGTCATGATGACCTTTCGTTCGTGGGACATGTGCAGTTGCTGCGGCGTACCCAACCCCGCTCCGGGGCCTTTCCCCCCAGGGCGGGCAGCCGCAAGACGCTGGTTTCGTGAGTGGCTGGCAGCGGGTGCGCGCTTGCGGGCGGTACGTACTGTGGGGCAGCGTGCACCCAGGCAGGTGAAGCGGCGAAATTCGCCATACGCGGCCCATGATCATTGCTACCCACGCAGGCGGCAGGGGGACTGGTCAGTACAGGTGCTGGGGCGGGAGGAGCGGAAATCCGGCTAACCAAACAGTATTGGGTCAGGACTTGTATTTTTCACATCAATTCCCCTTGCATGAAAAATCCGGACAACGAATGCCCCGGCAATCCCCACTCAGAGAATTATCCTGAGCATTGTTGACTCTGCGCACTAAAAATCGCGGCTAATCAAACCGCAACGTATAAGTCGCATCCAGCGTGCTTTCATCCGTACCCAGCCGCGTCACCAGTGACCAGCGCTTGGAGAACTGCCACGAGAGTTTGATCGCGTCCTTGAGGCCGTTCAGGCTCTTTTCCAGCGACAGGCGCACGGTTTTGGTGAGGCGTTTGCCGACCGAGACCACCTGGGTGCTGGTGCCGTCGGCCATTTTATCGGTGGCCATGCCGACTTCGTCGATGCCGAGGCCGCCGAGGATTTCATCGCCCAGCCCCTTGCTGGGGTCACCGCCCATCAGGATGCCGCTGAGGATTTGCGCCAGCACGGCGGAATCGCCCTTGTCCATGCTGTCGGTGCCGTGGCCGAACAGCAGCCAGGCCAGCTTTTCGTTATCCGGCACGCTGGGTTCCGAATACAGGGTCACGCGTGGGTTGGAGGCGGTGCCCTTGACCGATACCCCCGCCTCCACCGACAGGCCGCGCCGCATGGCGAGGATGTCGAGGCCGGGGTTGTCCAGCTGGCCGCTGAAGTTGAGCACACCGCGTTCGATATCCAGCTTTTGCCCATAGGCCTTGTAGGTGCTATCGCTGTTCTCGGCGATCTTGACCTGCCCCACGGCAGCCAGCGGCTGGCTGGGGCGGGCGCGCAGACCCAGCCGCCCGGTCAGGTCGGCCTCCAGCCCGTAACCGCGGAAATGGAAGTTGTTGCCCAAGTCCACGTCGAACTGCAGCACGGCCAGTGCCAGGCTGCTGGGGGTGGCCGGTTCACGCCCGGCCACCACCACATCGTCGGACAGGCGCGGTACGTCCTCGCTACGGTACTGGATATCGCCCTGGTCGGCGCGCATCTGGCCGGTCACGCTGATGCCGTCCTTGCCATAGCCCACTTCCCCGTTGCCCGACACCACCAGCAGCATGTCCGGCTTGTTGATGAGGGTGAGGCGCTGGGCAGTCACGCTGGCCTTGGCCACCGGCACTTCGCTGGCAATGTCCAGCGTGCCGCTGGCGGCCAAGGTGCCCTGCCCGCCCTTGAACTTGACCGAGTCGAGCACGACCTGGCCCGGCTGCAGCCGCATGTGCACCGAGCCTTCGTTCAGGTTGATGCCGGTCTCGCTGTCCTTGATCATCAGGCCGGTGCCGTCCAGTGTGCCGCTCAGGCTGGCGCGCTGGTCGAACGGGCCGCCGCGCTGCAGATTGAAGCGCACTTGCCCGGCCATCTGTACGCCGCTGCCCAGCAAGGGGGCCAGTCGACCCAGATCGGGCAGATCGCCAATGGCACGCACGTTCAGCGCTGCGCCGCTGGCAATCTGCCAGCGCGCGGCATCAATGACGGTATCGCCACTGAGGGTGACGTTGCCGAAACGGCTGCTGCTGAGCGCCCCCGCCAGCGTGAGGCGCGATTGCCGCGCCTGGATATTGAGGTTGAGCTTGTCGAGGCCGAATGCCTGCCGTTGCCCCGTGGTATTGCGCCAGCCACCATCGCCGCCGCTGCGCGCCAGCTCGATGTCGCCATCCAGCGTGGCGCCCTGCTGCAATTGCCAGTGGCCGGACAGCACCAGATCGGTATCCAGGTTACGGATATTGGCCAGCTTGACCCATTCAGCCAGCACCAGCTTGCTGAAATTGCCGGCCGTGCTCAGTTTGCCCGGTTGCCAGTCCAGCTTGTCCACCCGCACGCGGCTGTCGCCCACGCCCAGCTCGGCACCGGCCAGATGCACCGCGCGCGCGCCGAATTCTGCCTCCAGCGGGGCCAGCAGGCGCAATACCAGCGGGGCCTTGGCCTCCAGCTTCTCAATGCGACCGCGCCATTGCTGGTCGGCCGCCAGCGCACCGGCAGCGGCCAAGGTGATGGCGGCAGGGGTATCGGCATAGCGCCCGTCCAGATTCAGGTTGATGCGGTGTTGCGCGCGAGTGCCATCCACGGCGAGGTGCAACTGGCTGATGTCGGCACCGAAACCACTGGCGCGTTCCAGCGCGATATCCAGCTTCAGCGGTTTGTTCAGGTCGGGATAAAGCTGCGCCTGCGCGCGGCCATGCAGTACCGCCACGCCAAACGGCGTGCCCAGCGTATCGGCACTCACATCCACCGTGACCAGCGGTGCCGCCAGCGTGCCGGCCAGTTGTGCATCGCCGCGCACGCGGCCGGCAAAGCCATGGCCGAGCTGACCCAGGCTGTCCAGCGCCAGCTT
Source organism: Andreprevotia lacus DSM 23236 (assembly GCF_900176275.1). Classification (GTDB taxonomy): domain Bacteria; phylum Pseudomonadota; class Gammaproteobacteria; order Burkholderiales; family Chitinibacteraceae; genus Andreprevotia; species Andreprevotia lacus. Next base: position 3,044 of record NZ_FWXD01000032.1, read on the forward strand.
GAGCTGCAGCCGGTCGCCATCCTTGCCCAGCGCGCCATGGGCGTCGATGCGGTTGTCGCCCAGCCGCAGCCATAGGTCCGCGTCGGACAGGCGCTGGTCGGCCAGCTTGAGCTTGCCGGCGCCAGCCAGCGGCTGGCCGTTGTAGCGGCTGGTGGCCAGATCGTAATCCAGCTGCGCCTGCCATTGCGGCTTGAGCGCCCCGGCCGCCTTGAAACGGCCATTCAGATCGCCCGCCGGCACTGCCAGAAAATCGGCCGGGTTGAAGTGGCTGAACTGCCCTTCTGCCTTGAAATCCTGTTTGTCGAAGCCGAATTCACCCGCCAGCTTGGCACTGTTGGCGCCATGCGCCAGCTCCAGCTTGCGCACCTGCAAGCGCCGCTCGCGCGCCGGGTTCAGCCAGCCCAGATCGGCTTTCAACTGCGCCTTGTACAGCGCATCGGATAAATCCGCGACGATATTCGGCGCCTGATACGGGCCGGACAGTTTGACCGTGCCGGCCAGCTGACTGCGGCTCTGGCTGGGGATCACGCGCGCCAGGTCCACGCCCCCCAGCGTGAACTGGGCATCGAGCTGGTCGGCCTTGAAGCGCCCCTTGCCCCTGAGGGTGCCATCGCCCAGCAGACGGGCATCCAGGCTGGCCAGATCAAGCAGGCCGGCCCGCACCGTGAAACCCGCCTCCAGCAGACTGAACGGCAAGCCGTTCTGGGTAATGGCCGCCGGTTTGGCGTTGCTGATTTCCAGTGCGCCTTGCGCACTGTCCGGGCCGGCAGGTTGCAGATCAAGGCGGATATTCAGGTCACCCTGCGGCAACCCGGCCAGCAGCACCGCCGGATTGAGGCGCGACATGCGCAGCCGCGCCTGCTTGAGAATGTTGTAGCTATACGGGGCAAAAGCATCGAGGCGCAGGTCCAGCTCGCCGGTCACGCGCTCGCCGCTGACCTTGCCCTGCAGCAAGAGATCGCGCAGGTTGCCCAGCAAGGTGTAACTGGCGGCAACGTGGTAATCCTCGACCTTGCCGCTGAAGGCGATATCGCCCGCCGCCTTGAACGGCGCCTTGCCCTCCAGCTGCAAACGCGCGTTCAAGCGCCCCTGCGGCGCCAGCAGCTGTTTGACTTCCAGCTGGTGGAAACGGCCATTGCTGGACAGATGCACGCGGATGTCACGCAGGTCGACCGGGCTATCGACCAGCTTCAGCCGCGCCAGGCGCAAATCATCGATATGGATGCCCAAGGGCAGCTTGAGGTTGTCCGGCGCCTGCGTCGGCTTGCTCTGCGGCGGGCCGGGCTTGAGCAACAATTGCAGCGTGCCGGCATCAAGCAGGCTGGCGGAAAAATCCCGCGCCAGCAGCGAGTACGGCTCCCACACCAGATGCACGCGATCCAGCCTGGCGGTCAGGTCCGGGGTATCGACCTCGATGCCGCTGACGGTGACATCCCGCCAGATCGGCCCGTCGATGCGCTCCACCTTGACCACGCCCGTGGCGTTGAGTTTGGCAATCAGCCAGGCACGGCCGGTCGGCCCGTCCAGCCAGCGCATGCCGAAATAGCCGGCCAGCGCGAGCACGGCCACCAGCAACAGCGTGCCATACACCAGCCAGCGCAACGCATTGCGCCAGCGGCGGCGCGGTTTGGCTGGCTGTGCCTGGATATCGCTGACTGGTACGTCGCTCATCAGAACGCCATCCCCAGGCTGAAATAGAAGCGCACCTGCTTGCGGTCAAAGCCATAGGCCAGATCGGCGCCGACGACGCCCACCGGGCTGACCCAGCGCGCGCCCGCGCCCATACCGGCAACGGGTTTGAGCGCCGATATGCTGGCTGCCGCATCGCCATAATCGACGAACACCGCACCGCGCCAATCCTTGTAGACCGGGTATTGCGCCTCCAGCGAGGCGGTGGCGATCACCTGTGCCGGCACTACGGTATTGTCGCTACCGGGGATGCCCAGGCTCTGATAGTCATAGCCGCGTACGCTGCCGGCGCCGCCGGCGCGGAACAGCCAGTCGGTCGGCACATTGGTCGATTCGCGCGTGATGGTCTGGCCCAGCTCCAGCCGGCTGATCAGGATGCCCTTGCCGGCAAACGGCAGATAGTGCTGGCCGCGCCCGTACACACGCACAAAGGTCTGGTCGGACAATACACCGCGCACCGCGCCGCCCACTTCCAGTTGCAACAGCGTGCCACGATGCGGATCGCGCTGGTTGTCCAGATCGCGCCGCACCCAGCGATAGTTGGCGGTCAGCGCGTTCAGCTCGTCGATTTCCTCGCCGCCACGGTCACGCCGCTCGGTCAGGTATTCCAGCGCGATTTGCCGATCGATACCGTTGGTGCCGGTCAGGCCGGTCAGCGAGCGGCTCACGCCCACTTTCCACACCTGCGTCTGCAGGTTTTCGACGTCCGAATGTGCCACGGCCGTATAGACCCGGTGCGAATAGCCACTGGCACGTTCAGGGAACGACACCCCCAGCGCCAGCGCCTGGGTATCGCGGTCCAGCGCGGTAACGGCGTCGAACACCCAACCACGGTCGAGCAGGTTGTTATAGCTGTAGCTTGCCGTGCCGCGCGGCCCGGACGTGGTGCTATAGCCGGCACTGACGGTGATGCGCTGCAGCGGCACCTCCTGCACGCGCACGGTCACCGGGGTCTGCCAGGGTGCAGTGGCGCCGGGTGGCGCCTCGACCACCGCGCCACCGAAGTAAGGCAGGCTTTCCAGCTGTGATTGCAGGTTGAGCAGGTCACGCCGGCGATAGACATCGCCAGCCTTGAAATCGATCAGCTCGGTGACCAGTTTTTCCGGGTAGCGCTGCAAGCCTTCTACCTTGATCTCGCCGTAGTGGTAGAGCGGGCCGCTGTCGGCAACCAGCGTGACATCGGCACTGGCAGTGGCCGGATCAATGCGCACCTCGTTCTTTTCCAGCCGCGCAGCGGGATAGCGCGAGTTTTGCAGGCTTTGCAGCACACGGCGCTTGGCGTCGTCCCAGCCGGACTGGGTAAACACCTGGCCGGGATTGATCTGCCAGGCATCGACGATGCGTTGTTGCAGTCTGTCCTCGCGATCGGGGTCGTCGATGATCGCCCCTTGCAGCTTGAAATCGACATTGCGGAAACGTGTCGGCTCGCCCGGCACGACAAAGATGCGCACCTGCGGTGGCGTCACCCCGCTGTCGAGATGGGCAACCACCTTGGGGGCGAAATAGCCGGCGGTGTTGAGCAAGGCCGTTGCGTCGACGGGAATGCGCTCGACCAGCGGCGCCAGCCCTTCCTTGTCGAACTTGGCATCGTCGCGCCAGCGGTAGATGTCCAGGTGGCGCTGCAGCAGATCGCTGACCTCGCCCGGCGCATCCAGCGTCACCGTATAGCGCGCGTGCGCCAGCCCGCACGCGAGGGCCAGGCAGACGGACAACAGGAAGCGATGGCAATCAACACGCATGCGCGAAAGGGGAAATCACAAAGCTGTCACTTTACCGAACTGGCCGGCGTTGTGGAGCAAGGAGAAGCGCTTATCTGCGCCAGTAACGCCGCCGACGTGAAAAAAGCACAAAAAAAAGCCCGGGATCAATCTTTCGATTGCTCAACCGGGGCCTAGAGGATGGAGGAGTCGATAACTGCCCGAGGGCAGGTGAAGCCAAAACTGCGCGCTAGCGCAGGGTTTGGCGCTTAGCGCGCCAGAGTCAACTGCCAGCCGTACGACTTGACCAGCAGACGTTGTGCAAGCACAGCGTTCTTAAAAATCTTTTGCAGGATGTTCATGATCTTGCTCCTTGTGGACCGCCCTTCTGGGGCCTGGTTCCCGATGTGTCGTGCGGGTTTGCATCCGACAAGACGAACTGTACCTAAACTACAAATTCAACGCAAGAGAAAATGTAGAAAAACTACGATAATTTTCACAACTCTCCACAAATACGACTACACAATTACGTAACAAACCCAATAAAACCGTGATTTTTACATTCAGCAACATTTATTTTCACTACAAGTAAAATGTAACATTACTACCGGAAAACTACGGGTTTTCCGCAATGCACCAATGCAAAAGGCCACGCCGATTGGCGTGGCCTTTTGCATTGCGACCGCCGGGAACTGCCGACAACCCGCCAGCAGTGTTACACGGGGCGTTACAGGCTGCGCTTGCGCACCCGCTACGTCAGGATGGCCTTGAGGCTCACTTGCCGCCCAGCAGTGCCGCCTTGAGGTTGTCCTGCACCGGATCCTTGCCCAGCCAGATGGCGAGCATGGCACTGGCGAAATCATCGCCGGCAATCACCGGATAGGCTTTGTTGCGCACGGTGACGCGCGTACCCGTCCCCGGTACGAAATCGAGCGCAATCACGTCCCCCTTGTTCACCGATGCCACTTCCTTGAACAGCTTGTCCAGCGCATCCAGTTGCGGCGCAAAGCGCTTCTCGGCGCCCGGCGTGTTGTCGCGCATGCCTTCAACAAAGGATTCGTGCATCTTGGCGGCCGATACCTCGCGCAGCATGCGCAGCTCGATGCGGCGCGGCGTGGTGGCGTTGATGACCGCGTTGGCGTCGTTGGTCTTGGCCGCCGTGTACAGCACAGCCAGATACACGTCGAACACCACCTTGCGGCGTACGCCGCCGCCGTTGAGCTGCAGCGACTGGCTGCTCAGCTCGGCCTTGTCTGCCACGTTCTGACCAGCAATCTCGGCGGCCTGCACGGCCGGCACCGCAAGTGCGGCGGCAATCAGGCCGGCACACAATGTCTTGGTCCACATAGGGCTCTCCTTGCAAAAAGCCCGCGGACCAGCCGCGGGCGGTTGTCTTTATGCGTGCGTGCGGCTCACAGGCTCTGGATGATGCCTGCCGCGCCCATGCCGGTACCGATACACATGGTGACCATGCCGTACTGCCCCGGCTTGCCGGCACGGCGCAGACCATGCACCAGCGTGGCGGTACGGATGGCACCGGTCGCGCCCAGCGGGTGGCCCAGCGCAATGGCGCCGCCCTGCGGGTTGACGCGGCTCATGTCGAGACCCAGATCACGGCTGACCGCCAGCGCCTGCGCGGCAAAGGCTTCGTTCAGCTCGATCCAGGCCAGATCATCCTGCTGCAAGCCAGCGAGCTTGAGCGCAGCCGGAATCGCTTCCTTCGGGCCGATACCCATGATTTCAGGCGGTACACCCTTGACCGCGAAGGTCACGAAACGCGCCAGCGGGGTCAGGTTGAATTGCTTGAGGATCTTCTCCGACACCAGGATCACCGCACCGGCGCCATCCGACATCTGCGAGCTGTTGCCGGCAGTGACGCTACCCTTGGCGGCGAACACGGTCTTCAGTTTGGCCAGCCCCTCCAGACTGGTATCGCGGCGCGGGCCTTCGTCATCCAGCAGGGTTTTCTTGATGTGTTCGACTTCGCCGGTGGCGAGGTTGGGCACGCGGTAGGTCACGTCCAGCGGGGTGATTTCGTCGCGGAACAGGCCGGCCTCGATGGCGGCCAGCGCACGGCGGTGCGATTCGACCGCGAATGCGTCCTGGTCTTCGCGGCTGACATTCCACTGGTTGGCAACCTTCTCGGCCGTCAGACCCATGCCGTAGGCAATGGCGACGTTCTCGTCCTTGGCAAAGATGTCGGCATTGAGCGCCACCTTGTTGCCCATCATGGGCACCATGGACATGCTCTCGGTACCGGCACCGATCATGATGTCGGCCTCGCCCAGGCGTATCTTGTCCGCCGCCATCGCCACGGCGTTGACGCCGGACGAGCAGAAACGGTTGATGGTGACGCCACCGACGGTATTGGGCAGGCCTGCCAGCAGCGCGCCGATGCGCGCCACGTTCATGCCTTGCTCGCCTTCCGGCATCGCGCAGCCGACGATCACGTCTTCGATCAAGGCCGGATCAAGGTTGGGCACTTGCGCCAGTGCGCCGCGCAGCACGTGCGCCAGCAAATCATCCGGCCGCACGTTCTTCATCATGCCGCGCGGCGCCTTGCCCACCGGCGTGCGCGTCGCAGCGACGATGTAGGCTTCCTGAATCTGTTTGCTCATGGTGAGCTCCTAACTTTCTTGGGGCGGACAGACCGCCGTTATCCGTTCAGCGAGAAATTGACCAGCAAGCGTAGCGAGGCGGCGCAGGGCAAGGAGCAGGAGCACAGCAACCCGGAATGGACGTCGGTCCATGAGGATTGCGAGCACCGCACGACGCAGCCATGCGCCGCCGCAGTAGCTTGATGGTTAATTTCTGAGTGGTTTGTTGTTCTCCAGCATGTACATGATCCGCTCCTGCGTCTTGCCCTTCTTGAGCAAGCCCATGAACCGTTCACGCTCCAGCCGCAGGATCCACTCCTCGTTCACCAGCGTACCGGCATCGACATCGCCCCCCGTCACCACCTCGGCAATCTGCACGCCGATGTGATAGTCGTACTTGGAGATGAAACCGCCTTCCAGCATGTTGATCAGCTGGCCCTTGATGGTGGCTGCGCCAGTGCGACCAGCCACCGGGAAGGCCTTGGGCTTGACCGGTGCGCGGTAGCCGGTGGCGGCCAGTGCACGCACTTGCGCTTGCGCCACGAACAGCAGCTCGTTGGTATTGAACAGCACCACGTCCGACTCTTTCAGGTAGCCGATCTGCTGGCCTTCCTCGGCACTGGTGCCGACCTTGGCCATCGCCATGGCGAGGTAGTAATCCTTGAGCACGGTCAGGATGTCGCCACCCTTGGCTTCGCGGCTGGCGCGCAGTGCAAATTCCTTGCAACCACCACCGGCCGGCAGCAGGCCGACGCCCACTTCCACCAGACCGATATAGGTTTCCACCGCAGCCACCACGCGGGCGCAATGCATCAGGAATTCGCAACCGCCGCCAAAGGCATAGCCTTGCGCGGCACCAACCACCGGCACCTTGGCGTACTTGATCGCCATCGAGGTGTTCTGGAATTCAGCCACCATGGTTTCGATGGCACCGAAATCACCGGTCATGAAGGCCGGGCCCATGCTGGCCAGGTCGGCGCCGACCGAGAACGGCGCTTCCGGATGCCAGATCACCAGACCCTGATAGCGCTCTTCGGCAATCTTGATCGCCTGTTGCACGCCGGCCAGCACGTTGGCGCCAATCGCATGCGCCTTGGTGGTGAACGACAGCACCGGCACATCCGGCGCCGCCGGCGGCAGCCACATGCGTACGCTGTCGTTTTCGAATACGGTTTCACCGTAATCCGGTTCGGCATCGCCGACCAGTTGCGGCGGGTAGAGCTGGCGGCCATACACCGGCAGCGCCGAGCGGCCGATCAGCTTGTCCTGCGCGGCACTGTACGAGCCTTGCGGCGCATGCACGCCGTCCACCTTGCCGACCCAGGCCGGCAGCGGGGTGCTGGCCATGGCCTTGCCGGCAGCGATGTCGGCATTGATGGCCTCGGCCACGGCTTGCCAGCCAGCAGCCTGCCACAGCTCGAACGGGCCTTGCTTCCAGCCGAAACCCCAGCGGATGGCAAAGTCGATATCACGCGCCGAATCGGCAATGGTCGGCAGCAAGGTGGCGACGTAATGCCACACATCGCGCAGGCAGGCCCACAGGAATTGCGCCTCGGGGTGGGCCGATTCGCGCAGCGCCTTCACCTTGGCAACCGGGTCGTCCAGCTTGAGGATGGCTTTGACTTCGTCGCTGCCCTTCTGGCCGCTTTCCACATACTCGCCCGCTTTCGGGTCGAGCACGGAAATGGCCTTGCCGTCTTTCTTGTAGATGCCGGCGCGGGTTTTCTGGCCCAACGCGCCCTTCTCGATCAGCGCGGCCAGCCAGGCCGGGCTCTTGTAGTAACCATGCCACGGATCATCGGGCAGGTTGTCGGTCATGGTCTTGACCACGTGGGCGAAGGTGTCGAGGCCCACTACGTCGGCAGTGCGGAACGTGGCCGATTTCGGGCGGCCCATGCGCGGGCCGGTCAGGTCGTCGACCACGTCGAAACGGATGCCGAATTGTTCGGCATGATGAATCGTCGCCAGCATCGAGAACACGCCGATGCGGTTGGCGATGAAGTTCGGGGTGTCCTTGGCGCGTACCACGCCCTTGCCCAAGCGGGTAACCAGGAAGCTTTCCAGCGCATCCAGCTCGCCGCTGCTGGTGCCTGCAGTCGGGATCAGCTCGACCAGGTACATGTAGCGCGGCGGGTTGAAGAAGTGGATGCCACAGAAGCGGGACTTGAGCGCATCCGGCACGCCGTCGGCCAGTTTCTGGATCGACAGGCCCGAGGTATTGGTGGCAAGGATCGCATGCGGCGCAAGGTGCGGCGCAATCTTGGCGTAGAGATCAAGTTTCCAGTCCAGACGTTCGGCAATCGCTTCGATCACCAGATCGCAGGAGGCAAGCAATCCAAGGTCGCTACCGTAATTGGCTGGCTGGATCAGCTCGGCACGCATGGCCGACATCAGCGGTGCGGGCTTGAGCTTTTTCAGGTTATCCACCGCCTTGAGCACGATGCCGTTGGCATCGCCTTCCTTGGCGGGCAAGTCAAAGAGCACGGTATCGATGCCGGCATTGACGAGGTGCGCTGCAATCTGCGCCCCCATCACACCGGCACCCAGCACCGCCACACGGCGGATTGGCGCGGAATGAGCCATTGGATTGCCTCTCAAAACACTGTGAATGGCTGGCGGCGGGCCGCCTGCCGGTTGCGTGAGAGTCTGCTTGCGACCTGGCCTTTCCGCCGGAGTCGCAAACAGACCCCGAGGCCGCTTAGAACTTGTAGTTCAACTGCAGGCCGAAGATGTTGGCGTAGCTGCTGAAATCAGCAGTCGTGGTGGTCTTGCTGGTCTCTTCATAGGTCTTCATGCTGGCATTCTTGATGTCGACATAGGTGTAGGCGACATCCATGGAAAGCTCCTTGCTGAAGGCATAGTTGAGGCCAAGCGAGAACCAGGTGCGATCGCTGTCCGGCAGGCCGACGATGCGCAGGTCATCACTCGGCACCGGCGACTGGTCGAAAGCGATACCGGTGCGCAGCTTGAGCTTGTCGCTGTATTGGTACTGCAGGCCCAGCGAGAAGCGGTTGGTGTCGTTCCAGTTCTGCGGGATTGTCGCGGTCGCGCCATTGGCCAGCTTGAGCTTGATTTCATGCAACTCGGAGTGGCCGGTGCGGGTGTAGTCACCAGTGATGGTCCATACATCGTTCAGCTTTTTCATGAAGTTGATCGAGTACGACTCGGGCGTTTCGATATCGATGGTGCCGTTGGCGGTCAGCGCTGCAATCGGCGCGCCACTGGCAACCACATTGCCCTTGGCATCGCCGCTCAGCGTGTGCTTGATGCTGGAACGATAAGCCAGGCCGAAGCGCAGGGTCGGGTCCACCGTCCAGGTCGCGCCCAAGTTGAAGCCGAACCCCCAGTCATCCCCTTTGTAATTGAGCTGGCCGTCGATCAGGCGCGGTGGCAGTGCCGGCACCACGCCTGCGATGATGGCCTTGCTGAACTTGGCCTCGGTGTATTGCGCGGTCACGCCGGCGCCGATCGAGAACTGGTCGTTGATCTTGTAGGCAATCTCGGGGTTGATGGCCAGGGTTTGCAGCTCAAGGTTGATGCCGTTGTAGCGGCCGGCCCACGTGCTGTCCCAATCGGTCTTGTCGCCAAACGGCACGAACAGGCCCAGGCCGGCATACAGGTTGTCGCTGAATTGATGGGTCAGATACATCTGCGGCACCACCACCGGCTCGGTCGGCGAACCGCCGTTGCCGCCGGTGAACGACTGGGCAGGCAGGCCGGTGCGGCTGGCCTTGACGTTGCTGGCGCTGACATGCGGATCAACCACGATCAGCGCACCGCTGAAGTTGGTGCCGTCCAGATTGGTAATGCCGGCGGGGTTATAAAACACCACCGACGCATCGGCAGCTTCCGCCGCATTGGAATTGGCGACGCCCTGCGAGCTGACGCTCTGTACGCCAAAGTGGTAACCCGATGCATGTGCCTGAGCGGCGACAAGCACGATGCTGCCTGCACCAATAAGCTGCACTGCCCGTGCGATTTTTTTCATCATTGCTGCGCTCTCCACGAAACAGCCTGTACCGGCTGAAATTCAACGATTCAAAGCCTCGATTCAATCAAACGAATGATTTAACCGTGAGTAAAAAGCATCCTGTAGTTTCACATTAAAGACTACAAGTGCGGTTTCTACTGATGCACCCGTTCTGTGCCTTGATTGGCTCAAAACACGACGCGGTGCACCGCTTCGGGGTCGGCATGTTTCAGATCCTTGTCAAAGTCGTCAACCATAATGACTTCGCGCTTGAGGCGGCGAGCCCGTTCGACAGCCGCGAACTCGGCCTCGGTGATGAAGCCCTTGGCACGCGCCTCTTCCAGCCGGCCGCGTGCGGTAATGGCACGCAACTGGCCTTCGCGCTGGGCGCGGCGCAGTTTGCTCTCCAGCCCTTCGGTCTCGATCACCGCCTTCATGGCCGGCTCCAGCACACCAACGGCGTCGTTCTCGTCCTTGGGCACATACATGAACTCGGTCAGACGGGCACGGCTGGGCGACGGCTCCATCAGCGAGCGGGCAATACGGGTGCCAACGCGGTCGGCCGGGCCTTTCAGGCTCATGCCCAGCGGGAACACCACGCGGCGCATGCACCACGCCAGGAAACGGTTGGGGTGGTTGTTGAGGAAGCCGTTCATGGCTTCCTGCACGTCGTACAGTGCCGATTCAACGGCCCAGCGCACCAGCGGGCGGTCTTCTTTCGGCTCGCCATCGTCGTGGAATTTCTTCAGCGCGGCGGTAGCGATATACAGGCCGGACAGCATGTCACCCAGACGGGCCGACAGCTTTTCGCGGAACTTCAGGCTGCCCCCCAGGGTGGCCATGCCCATGTCGGACAGGAAGGCAAACGCAGCGGACAGGCGCACGATGTCGCGATAGTTCTGCGCGGTCGGCCCGGACTTGGGCGCGGCAACCAGGCGGGCGCCGGTCAGGCCCATCACGAAGGCGCGTGCCTTGTTGGAAATGGTGAAACCCATGTGGCCGATCACGGCGTCGTCGAACGCTACCGCATCGTTGGCCATGGCCGCGCGCATTTCCTTCAGCACGAAGGGATGGCAGCGGATGGCACCCTGACCGTAGATGATCATGCTGCGGGTAAGGATGTTGGCGCCTTCGACGGTGATGGCGACCGGAATCGCGCCATAGCCCGAGGCCAGATAGTTGCGCGGACCGATACAGACCGCCTTGCCGGCGTGCACGTCCATCGCATCGTTCAGCACTTTGCGCATGCGCTCGGTGTTGTGATATTTGAGGATGCCCGACAGCACCGACGGCTTCTCGCCCATGTCGAGGCCGGTCAGCGCCAGGCGCTGCGCAGCATCCATCTGGTACGCCATGCCGCCAATGCGGCCCAGCGCTTCATCCACGCCCTCGAAGCGGCCGATGGCCAGACCAAACTGGTTACGGATGCGGGCATAAGCGCCCGTGGTGAACGAAGCCACCTTGCCCGAGGCCACCGACATCGCCGGCAGCGAGATGCAGCGGCCCACCGACAGACACTCGACCAGCATGCGCCAGCCCTGGCCGACGTAGCTTGCGCCACCAATCACCCAGTCCATCGGGATGAACACGTCCTTGCCCCAGTTCGGGCCGTTCATGAATACGGCGGTGCCCGGATAATGGCGACGGCCGATGTTCACCCCCTCGTGATTGGTTGGAATCAGCGCGCAGGTGATGCCGATGTCGTCCTTCTCACCAATCAGGTGTTCCGGGTCGTACAGCTTGAACGCCATGCCCAGCACGGTGGCAACCGGGCCCAGGGTGATGTAGCGCTTTTCCCACGACAGGCGGATACCCAGCACGTTATCGTGATGCTCACCAGTCAGCGGGTCGGTATAGCTGCCGCGCGCCACCACGCCGAAGTCCGGGATGCCGCCGGCATCAGAACCGGCCTCGGGGCTGGTCAGCGCAAAACACGGGATATCGACACCCTTGGCCAGACGCGGCAGATAGTAGTTCTTTTGCGCCTCGGTGCCATAGTGCTGCAGCAGCTCGCCCGGGCCGAGCGAGTTGGGCACCATCACGGTGACGGCAGCCGAACCCGAGCGGGTAGCGATCTTGGTTACGACGCGGGCATGGGCGTAGTTGGAGAACTCCTTGCCGCCGTATTCACGCTTGATGATCATGCCCAGGAAGCCCTGATCCTTGATGAACTGCCATACTTCCGGCGGCAGGTCCTTGGTCTCGGTGGTAATCTTCCAGTCGTCGAGCATGGCGCACAGTTGCTCGGTCGGACCATTCAGGAAAGCTTCTTCCTCGGCAGACAGCTTGGGCGCCGGATAGCTGTGCAGCTTGGCGAAATCCGGCTTGCCGGAGAACAGATCACGATCCCACCACACGGTGCCGGCATCGACCGCTTCCTGCTCGGTCTGCGACATCGGCGGGGTGATTTTCTTGAAAATTCCGAACAGCGGGCCGGTAATCAGCGCGCGGCGCAGCGGTTTGAAATTGAGGATGGCCAGCACGACGGCCACGCCCACCAGCCAGCCGATATGCGCACCACGGCCATAGACACCAAAACCGGTACCGGCCAGCGCGACCAGCGATGACAGCCACAGCGGTGCACGCAGATAAGCCAGCACCAGTACAGCGACGACAATTGCCGCCAGACAGATCAACACAGACATTGCGTTCTCCCCCTCAAGGAATCAAATCGCAGGAATTCAGTTCGCTGCCGGCGCAACAAGGCCGGCAACCAGGAATGGCAACAGCATGCGGGCGACCAGTTGCGGGTCACGCGCGTTGGTTTTGGGTTGCTCCATGAACAGGCGCAGCACGTTGTTGCCGGCAAAGGCGCTGAACATGGCGCTGGTCAGGAAATGGAAGCGCCAGTGCACTTCGTTTTCGGTCAGGTGCGGCAGTGCCTTTTGCAGCGCACCGGCGTAGCGGCGTACCACTTCGCCATAGCGGCGCGGCATGCTTTCTTTCAGAATGGGATGTGGCTCGACATAGGCACGGGCCAGCAGGCGCACAAAGGTCAGGCCGCCATATTCCGGGTCGGCGCCCAGTTGTAGCGCGGACTGGATGAAAGCGCTGACGATGTCATCGGCAAGCGGAGCGGGTTTGCTGCGCTCCAGCGCATCGATATTGGCAATGGTCAGCCGTGCAAACGGTTCTGCCCGGCGCTCGAATACCGCGCGGTACAGCCCGTCCTTGGAGCCGAAGTAATAGTTGACCGCAGCGATGTTCACCGCCGCCGATTGCGTGATCAGCCGCATCGACGTACCGTCGAAGCCGTGTTCAACAAACAGGATTTCGGCCGCATCCAGTATGCGTACCGATGTTTCCTGTGCCTTGGCAGATTCCGCCATTTTGCTCTCCGTCGTGCTGCCGACCTGTAGTCGTCGCCCGTTTCATTCAAACGTGTGTTTGAAACTATAGCAGCGCGATTACAAGCGTCAAGTAGGTGTTGACCCGGATAAGTGCAATTCATCGGTTTTTGCACCAAAAACGCTGCTTCGCCCGCCGTTTCACAACGGAATCCGGCCGGGCAAGGCTGTCACATCGGCGGCACAAAGCGCCTGCATGCTCTAGAAAGGAGCAAGCACAACCCATGCATGGAGCCCGCCCGATGAAGTATCTGCCGACCAGCCTGCCCATTACCCTGTTCAGCCTGCTGCTGGCCTGCGCCGGCACCGCCGGCGCCGCCGACGCCCCCTGGTGCAAGGCGGGCAAACCGGTGAAGCTGGCCGGCCTCAACTGGGAAAGCGGCGCCCTGCTCACCGAGCTGATCAAGACCGTGCTGGAGCAAGGCTATGGCTGCCAGACCGAGATCGTGCCCGGCACCACGGTGACACTGGAAACCGCGCTTGCCAGCAACGACATCCAGGTGATTGCCGAAGAATGGGTGGGCCGTAGCGAGGCATGGAACAAGGCTGCGGCCGAGGGCAAGGTCAAAGTAGCCGGCAAGGTCATCGTCGGTGCGACCGAGGGCTGGTATGTGCCGGACTACGTGATCAAGGGCGACAGCAAGCGCGGCATTGCCGCTGCCGCCCCCAGGCTGAACAGCGTGGCCGATCTACCCGCCTACACCGCCCTGTTCAAGGATGAAGAAGAACCAGCCAGGGGCCGCTTCCTGAACTGCCCCACCGGCTGGACCTGCGAGGGCGTGAACAGCCAGAAGCTCAAGGCCTACGGCCTGCAGAACAGCTATGTGAACTTCCGCCCCGGTACTGGCGCGGCGCTGGATGCCGAAATCAGCTCGGCCTATCAGCGCGGCAAGCCCATCCTGTTCTATTACTGGGCGCCGACAGCGTTGATGGGCAAGTACCGCTTCATCAAGTTGCAGGAGCCAGCCTACAACGAAGCCTGCTTCAAGACGCTGGCCAACAAGGATCACCCCAAGCCCTGCGGCTCGGCCGCGCCGGAAGCGCTGATACAGACTGCGCTGTCCAAACCGCTGGCCGATGCCGACCCGGCGCTGGTGGCGTTCTTCAGCCGCTTCAACGTGCCGATCAATGTGCTTAACCGCGCCTTGGCGCACATGGCCGACAACAAGCTCGATGCCGCAGCCGAGGCCAAGCTGTTTTTCGCCCAGCAACCGAAAATCTGGCACAACTGGCTGCCGGCCGACGTGGCAGCGCGCATCAAGCAGGCCCAATAAGCGGGCATGGCATTTTTCCTGCCCATCTCGATCAAGGAACCGGTCAACCACGCGCTGGAGCAACTGGTGTTGCGCTTTGGCAATGCGCTGCACCTCGTCAACGAGGCCATCCTGCAGGGCGCGTTGCTGCCGCTGGAAAAACTGCTGCGCGGCGCCCCGCCCGCGCTGATCCTGCTGCTGATTGCACTGCTGGCCTGGCACGCCACACGCCGCCTTACACACGCGGCCTGGCTGACCGGCGCGCTCTACCTGATCGGCTGCTTCGGCCTGTGGGACATGCTGATGCAGACACTGGCGCTGGTGCTGGTGTCCACCGTGCTGGCGGTGCTGATCGGCCTGCCGGCCGGCGTGCTGCTGGCCCGGCTGCCGCGCTTGCGCCGCTGGGCGCTGCCGGTGCTGGACGTGATGCAGACGCTACCCACCTTCGTTTACCTGATCCCGGCCGTGATGCTGTTCGGGCTGGGCAAGGTGCCGGCCATCCTGGCCACCGTCGTCTATGCGGTGTGCCCGCTGATCCGGCTGACCGAGCTGGGCATACGCCAGGTCGATCACGACGTGGCCGAGGCCGCATGGTCGTTCGGCACCACACGCTGGCAGTTGTTGATCGGCGTGCAGCTGCCGCTGGCGCTGCCCAGCATCATGGCCGGGCTGAACCAGACGGTGATGATGGCGCTGGCCATGGTGGTGATCGCCTCAATGATCGGCGCGCGCGGGCTGGGCGAGGACGTGCTGGCCGGCATCCAGACACTGGATGTGGGGCGAGGTCTGCAGGCCGGCCTTGCCATCGTGCTGCTGGCCATCGTCATCGACCGCATCACGCAGGGCTGGGGCCGGCCGCGCCGACCGCAACGGGGCAACCATGAGCCACATTGAAGCCCGCAACGTCTACAAGGTATACGGCGGTAACGAGGCCGCCGCGCTGCGCCTGCTGCAGCAGGGGGCTGACAAGGCCAGCGTGCAACGCGATACCGGCGCACAGGTGGGGCTGATCGACATCAGCCTGGCCATCGCCCCGGCGCAGACGCAGGTGGTGATGGGCCTGTCCGGCTCGGGCAAATCCACCCTGGTGCGGCATTTCAACCGGCTGATCGACCCCAGCGCCGGCCAGGTATTGATCAACGGGCGCGACATCCTGCAGCTCGATGCCGCCGGCCTGCGCCAGTTGCGTCGCCGCACCGTCAGCATGGTGTTCCAGGGCTTTGGCCTGCTGCCGCACCGCAACGTGCTGGACAACGTCGCCTACGGCCTGCTCACGCGCGGCGAGTGCAAGGCCGACGCCCACGCACAGGCGCGGCACTGGCTAGAGCGAGTCGGGCTGGCTGGCGATGCCCAGCGCTATCCGCACGCGCTGTCCGGCGGCATGCGCCAGCGTGTCGGCCTTGCCCGCGCGCTGGCCATGGACAGCGACATCCTGCTGATGGACGAGCCCTTCTCCGCACTCGACCCGCTGATCCGCCGCGACATGCAGCAACTGCTGCTGGCACTACAGGGCGAGTTGCAGAAAACCATCGTCTTCATCACCCACGATGTAGACGAAGCCTTCCGCCTGGGTCACCGCATCGCGCTGCTGCGCGACGGCAGGCTGGTGCAACAGGGTACGCCGGAGGAACTTCGCACCCGCCCGGCAGACGAATACGTGGCCCGCTTCGTGGCAGTACAATCTTAGCCCCTCAAAGTTCATTCATGACCGTTTCCGAAGACCGTTACCTGGGCTGTGTGCTCGGCCTTGCCATGGGCGACACGCTGGGCGCCCCTTACGAGGGTGGCCCGCTGGAACGCACCCTGTGGCGCCTGATCGGCCGCACCCGCGACGGCCTGCCGCGCTGGAGCGACGACACGCAAATGACGCTGGACCTGGCCGAATCGCTGCTGGCGTGCGGCCAGCTCGATCAGGATGATCTGGCACAGCGCTTTGCCGCCAGCTACCGCTGGCAACGCGGCTACGGGCCGAGCACCGCCCGGCTGCTCAAGCGCATTCGCCGGGGCGAGCACTGGTCCGCGGCCACCACGGCCATTTACCCCACGGGTTCGTTCGGCAACGGCGCGGCCATGCGTGCCTCGGTGCTGCCGTTGTTCCACACCGGTCCGCTCGACACCCTGCCCGCACAGGTTGCGGCATCCGCCGTCATTACCCACGCCCACCCGCACGGCATTGCCGGCGCGCAATTGATCGCCACGGCAACGCATTTGCTGCTACGTGATGCAGATGCACTTGAGGTGATGACGGCCCTGCTGCAACAAGGCGACCAGGCGCCCTACGCCGCGAAGCTGACCATCGCCCGCGATTGGCTTGCCGGCGATGCCGGGCCGCATGCGCGCGACGTCGCCCGGCAACTGGGCAACGGCATGACTGCGCCGACCTCGTGCGTGACGGCGATTTATCTGGCCTTGCGCCACCTTGATCAACCGTTCGACACGCTGATGTCATTCACCATCAAGCTGGGTGGCGATGTCGATACCATAGCCGCCATGGCCGGCACCTTGTGGGGTACCCGCAACGGTGCCGCCGCGCTGCCGCAACACCCGCTGGAGCAGGAAGCAAGGCTGCGCGCCGCCGCACTGGCGCTGCACCGGCACGCGCAACAGCGCTGAGCCGGCCCCACCGGCCGCCGATTGCTGCCGGCTTGCATCGCCCGCGCCCCCGCAAGCACTTCATTTCCTTTAGAATTACCGGTTTCGTATTCAGTCTGTGCGTGTGACTACACCATGAAATCCACCGAGATTCGCCAGAAGTTCCTTGATTTCTTTGCTTCGAAGAACCACCAGGTGGTGTCTTCCAGCTCGCTGATTCCGGGCAATGACCCGACCATCATGTTCACCGTGGCCGGCATGGTGCAGTTCAAGGACTGCTTCCTCGGCTTCGACAAGCGCAGCTACACCCGCGCGGCCACCAGCCAGAAATGCCTGCGCGCCGGCGGCAAGCACAACGACCTTGAAAACGTCGGCTACACCGCGCGCCACCACACGTTCTTCGAGATGCTGGGCAACTTCAGCTTTGGCGACTACTTCAAGCGCGATGCCATCACCTTTGCCTGGGAATTCCTCACCGGTGACCAATGGCTGCAGCTGCCCAAGGACAAGCTGATGGTCACCGTCTACGCCTCGGACGACGAAGCGTACGACATCTGGCACAAGGAAATGGGCGTGCCGGCCGACAAGATCGTGCGCATTGGCGACAACAAGGGTGCGCCGTATGCATCGGACAACTTCTGGACCATGGGCGACACCGGCCCTTGCGGCCCCTGCACCGAAATCTTCTTCGACCACGGCCCGTCCGTGGCTGGCGGCCCCCCGGGCAGCCCGGATGAAGACGGCGACCGCTACATGGAAATCTGGAACAACGTGTTCATGCAGTTCAACCGGGACGAAACCGGCACGCTGCACCCGCTGCCCAAGCCGTCGGTCGATACCGGCATGGGTCTGGAACGCCTGTCCACCGTGCTGCAGGGCGTAAAGTCCAACTACGAAACCGACATCCTCGCCGGTCTGGTCAAGGCTGCCGCACGTGAAACCAGCGTGGCCTACAGCCAGGACGTGCCGTCGCTCAAGGTGATTGCCGACCATATCCGTGCCTGTGCCTTCCTCGTGGCCGATGGCGTGCTGCCGTCCAACGAAGGCCGTGGCTATGTGCTGCGCCGCATCGTGCGCCGCGCGGTGCGCCACGGCTACAAGCTGGGCCAGAAGGGTGTGTTCTTCCACAAGCTGGTGGCCGATCTGGCCGTGCTGATGGGCGACGCCTATCCGCAGCTGCGCGAAGGCCAGGCCCGCATCGAAGATGCACTGCGCCTGGAAGAAGAACAATTCGCCCGCACGCTGGATATCGGCATGGCGCTGCTGGAAAAGTCGCTTGAAGGCGGCAAGAAGGTACTGGACGGCAAGACCGCGTTCACGCTGCACAGCACCTACGGCTTCCCGATCGACCTGACCGCCGACATCTGCCGTGAGCGCGAGCTGGAGCTGGACATGGCCGGCTACGAGCGCGAATTGAAAGAAGAACAGGAGCGCGGCCGTGCGGCTGGCACCTTCAAGATGACCGCCGGTCTGGCCTACGACGGCGCCGCCAGCTGCTTCCACGGCTACAGCGAATCCAGCCGTGATGCCACGGTGATCGCGCTCTACAAGGGCAGCGAGCAAGTGCAGCAACTGAGCGCTGGCGACGAAGGCGTGGTCGTGCTCGATCACACCCCGTTCTACGCCGAATCCGGCGGCCAGGTGGGTGACGTGGGCACCATCGCCGCTGCCGGCGGCGTGGCAGCGCTGTTCGACGTGACCGACACGCAAAAGGTAAAGAGCGACGTATTCGGCCATCAGGGCCGGCTGGCCAGCGGCAGTCTCAAGGTGGGCGATGCGGTCAGCGCCACCATCGACCTGCACAAGCGCACCGCCACCCAGCGCAACCACTCGGCCACGCACTTGCTGCACGCCGCGCTGCGCGAGGTGCTGGGCACCCACGTCGAGCAGAAGGGCTCGCTGGTCAACGCCGACCGCACCCGTTTCGACTTCAGCCACCCCAAGGCGCTGACTGCTGAAGAAATCGGCAAGATCGAAGCCGTGGTCAACCATGTGGTGATGCAGAACTACGCAGTTGACGTGGGCCTGATGAGCTACGACGACGCCATCAAGGCCGGCGCGATGGCGCTGTTCGGCGAAAAGTACGGCGACGAAGTGCGCGTGCTGAAGATGGGCGATTTCTCGACCGAACTGTGCGGCGGCACCCACGTGGGCCGCACCGGCGACATCGGCCTGTTCAAGATCATTACCGAAGGTGGCGTCGCTGCCGGCATCCGCCGCGTTGAAGCCACCACCGGAGAAGGCGCACTGGCACTGGTGCAGGCGCAGGAAGCCGAACTCAAGGCAGCTACCGAGCTGGCACAGGCACAGCCGGGCGACCTGCTGAACAAGCTGGAAAAGCTGCAAGCCGAACTCAAGGCCGCGCAGAAGGAAGCCCAGTCGCTCAAGGGCCAGCTGGCACTGGGCCAGGTGGACGACCTGCTGGCCAAGCAGGTTGCAGTGAACGGCACCAATGTCGTGATCGCACTGCTGGAAGGGCTGGACGGCGCCACCGTGCGCGACATGAGCGACAAGCTGATGGACCGCCTGGGCAACGGCATTGCCGTACTCGCCAGCAATGGCGACGGCAAGGCCAGCATCATCGCCCGCGTGGCCAAGGACCTGACCGGCAAGGTCAAGGCCGGTGAACTGGTCAACTTCGTTGCCCAGCAAGTCGGCGGCAAGGGCGGCGGCCGCCCGGACATGGCGCAGGCCGGCGGCACCCAGCCGGAAAACCTGCCGGCAGCGCTGCAAGGCGTGGCGGGATGGCTGGGCGAGAAGCTGTAATCTCTCCCTGCCCAATAAAAACACCCGCTGCGGCGGGTGTTTTTATTGGCAGATCGCCACACGCTGCCATGCCCGGTAAAGTGATGCCGCCCAATTCCGTATATTCATTCAGCGCTGCGCCATGAAAAAGCCCGACAAGTCGAGCCCGTTCTACCTGCAGCTCAAACCGCTGCACAAGGCACTCAAGGCGGCAGCACCACCGCCCAAGCCGGTGGCACCCCCTGCCCCACCGCCGCCCAGCGATCACGAGTTGTTCCTGCTGGCGACCGAAGGCGTGCGGCGTTTTGTCGATGATCATTACCATCATGTCGCCAAGAAGCCCAGCCCGTGGCCGCTGCAGCGCTGGCATGACGAGGCGCAGGTGATGGCCGACGCAATGAGCGATTTCTGGCCATGGGATGAACTGGAAAGCGGCGAGGAACTGCTCTACCTGCGGCCGGGCATGAAGCTCGATACCCTGCGCAAGCTGCGCCGGGGCGAGTGGGTGGTGCAGGCGCAGCTCGATCTGCACGGGCATACGTCGGAAAGTGGCCGGCTGGCGGTGTCCGAGTTCCTGCATCATTGCAAGATGCACAACAAGCGTTGCGTGCGCATCATTCACGGCAAAGGATTGGGCTCCAAGCACAAGCAGCCGGTGCTCAAGCTCAAGCTGAAAAACTGGCTGGCGCAGCGTGACGAGGTGCTGGCCTTTGCGCAGGCGCGCGCGGTGGATGGCGGCGCAGGCGCGGTGCTGGTGTTGCTCAAGGGCTGGCGTGAAAAGTAATCGTTGCCTGCCCGGACAGGCGATGCACCAGTCCAGTACAATTGCATGATTTTGTAACTTCCCCCTTTCACGCATGCAATCGATTGCTTCGTCCCGCTGGGCCCGTTGGGTGGCCCTGTTGCTGTTTGCCGTACTCTGGTTCGGCACGCTCGGCTACCGCAAGCTGATCACCCCGGACGAAGGCCGCTACGCCGAGATTGCACGCGAGATGGTGGTGACCGGTGACTGGACCACGCCGCGCCTGAACGGCGTGAAGTATTTCGAAAAGCCCGCACTGCAATACTGGATGACGGCGGCCAGCTTCGAGGTCCTGGGCGAATCTGAATTCAGCGCCCGCCTGTGGCCGGCGCTGACCGGCTTTGCCGCCGTACTGGTGGTGTTTGCCACGCTGCGCCGCCTGTACCGGCGCGACCCGGATGGCGAGGCCATCGCCTGGAGTGGCGCCGCGCTGCTGGGCAGTTGCGTGTGGTGGATAGGCAATGGCCACTTCCTGACGCTGGACATGGGCGTATCGGCCTTCCTTACCATGGCGCTGTGCGGCTTCATCTGGGGTCAGCAAGACGACGCCAGCCCCAGCGAAAACCGCAACGCCATGCTGGCGGCCTGGGCGGCGATGGCGCTGGCCACGCTATCCAAGGGCTTGATCGGCCTGGTCATCCCTGGTGCAGCGCTGTTCTTCTATACGCTGTGGACGCGCGACTGGCAGGTGTGGGTACGCATGCACTTTGCCAAGGGCATCGCGCTGTTCCTCGCCATTACCGCGCCGTGGTTCGTGCTGGTGTCGATGCGCAACCCCGAGTTTGCGCAGTTCTTCTTCATTCACGAGCATTTCCAGCGCTATGCCACCGATCAGGCGCGCCGGCTGGGTGCCTGGTATTACTTCATTCCCATCCTGCTGGCCGGCCTGCTGCCGTGGACGGCGCTGCTGCCTGCCGTGGCGCGCCAGGGCTGGCGCAAGGACACGAGCGTGCGCTTCCAGCCGCAGCGTTTCCTGTTTGCCTGGGCCGCGTTCATTTTCCTGTTCTTCTCCGCCTCCAGCTCCAAGCTGCCGTCCTACATCCTGCCGATGTTCCCGGCGCTGGCCATGCTGGCAGCGCCGTTGCTGCCCAAATTGGGCCGCAAGACCATTTACGGTTTGATGGGCACACTGGCCGTGAGTGGCGTGATCGTGCTGATCGCCGCGCCCTTTGTCGCGGCGCGCGCGCAGGACGATGCCGGTGCCGGCGGCGATGCGCAATACGCAACCTGGCTGTACGCCACCGGGGCGGTGTTCTTGCTGGCGGCCGCCATCTCCACCTTGCTGTACCGCAAATTCGGCAACGGCGCGGCAATTGCCACGCTGGCGCTCTCCGGCTTGATTGCCGGCCAGATCCCCATGGTGGGCCATGATGTTTATGCAGTACGCAAATCCAGCGCTGCACTGGCCGAGCGGGTGCTGCCGCATTTGAGCGACAAAAACACGCTCTATACCGTGCGCTCCTACGACCAGACCCTGCCCTTCTACCTGAAGCGCAAGCTGCAGTTTGTCGAATACGTCGATGAGTTCGCACTGGGCCAACAGGTCGAGCCGGACAAGTTCATCGATTTCGATACCTTCATCCAGCGCTGGAACAACGAAGCTGCCCCGGTGGCCGTGCTGGAACAAGACAGCTACGAAGCCCTGAAAGCGCGTGGCTTGATCATGCAGATTCTGTACAGCAGCCCGGATGACGCCAAGCGTCTGGTCGTGGCCAAACCCTGAGGAACGACGATGGATTTCCTGCCCTTTACCCGCCCGAGCATCGACGAAGACACCATTGCCGATGTGGGCAATGTGCTGCGCAGCGGCTGGATCACCTCTGGCCCCAAGGTTGCCGCCTTCGAAGCTGCGCTGTCCGACTACTTCGGCGGCCGGCCGGTGCGCGTGGTCAACTCGGCCACCGGCGCGCTGGAAATCGCGCTGCGCCTGATCGACCTGCGCCCCGGCGACGAAGTCATTACCACCCCGCTGACCTGGGTGGCCACCACCAACGTCGTCATCAATGCCGGCGGCAAACCGGTGCTGGTGGATATCGACCCGGTCACGCGCAATATCGACCTCGATGCGCTGGAAGCGGCCATCACCTCGCGCACCCGCGCCGTCATCCCGGTCGATCTGGCCGGCCTGCCGGTGGATCGTGACCGCCTCTACGCCATTGCCGCCAAATACAATCTGCGCGTGATCGAAGACGCAGCCCAGTCGCAGGGCAGCACCTGGCAGGGCCGCCGCATCGGCAGCTTTGGCGATCTGTGCTCGATCTCCTTCCACGCCAACAAGAACATGACCACCACCGAAGGCGGTGCGCTGGTGATGAACAACGCCGAGGAAGCACGCCAGTTCGAAAAATGGCGTTTGCAGGGCGTCACGCGCTTTCCCGACGGCACCATGGACGTGGACCTGCCCGGTGGCAAGTACAACCTCACCGACGTGGCCGCAGCCATCGGCCTGGGCCAGCTCAAACACATCGATGCGTTCAACGCGCGCCGCAAGGTGCTGGCGCAGCGCTATTTCGACCTGCTGGACCCGGCACTGGGCCTGGACCTGCCGCCAACCTCGGACGAATCGAACTGGCACATGTTCCAGCCGCTGCTGCCGCTGGATCGCCTGAACATCAGCCGCCCCGAGTTCATCGCCAGGATGAAGGAACACGGCATCGGCATCGGCGTGCACTACCCGGTACTGCATCTGTTCAGCTACTACCGCGCGCTGGGCTACAAAGAAGGCATGTATCCGCATGCCGAGCGCGCCGGTGCCAGCACCATCACGCTGCCGCTGTTCCCGGCCATGCAGGACAGCGACGTTGATCGCGTCTGCGCAGCGCTGCAGGCCGTGCTGCTGCAGGCGCTGAAATAACACACCGTTGAACCCGTGCCGCCGGTGCCATCCGCCCGGCGGCCACAGATTGAATCCGCCATGACCCACCCCACCGTATCCATCGTCATTCCCGTCTACAACGAGGAAGACGGCCTGCAAGCGTTGTTCGACCGGCTCTACCCCGCCCTCGATGCGCTGGGCAAAACCTATGAAGTGATCTTCATCAACGACGGCAGCCGCGACCGCTCGCCGGCCATGCTGGCTGACCAGTTCCACCAGCGCCCGGATGTGACGCGCGTGATCCTGTTCAACGGCAACTTCGGTCAGCACCGCGCCATCCTGGCGGGCTTCGAGCATGCCCGTGGCGAGCAGATCGTCACACTGGATGCCGACCTGCAAAACCCGCCCGAGGACATCAAGACGCTGCTGGACGAAATGGACAAGGGCCACGACTACGTCGGCTCGATCCGCCGCCAGCGCAACGACTCGGCCTGGCGCCACTTTGCCAGCCGCGCCATGAACCGCCTGCGCGAGAAACTCACCAAGATCAAGATGACCGATCAGGGCTGCATGCTGCGCGCCTATAGCCGCCGCATCATCGACACCATCAACCAGTGCAACGAGATGCACACCTTCATCCCGGCGCTGGCCTATTCGTTCGCGCAAAAACCGACCGAAGTCATCGTCGGCCACGAAGAGCGTTTTGCCGGTGAGTCCAAGTATTCGCTGTACAGCCTGATCCGCCTCAATTTCGACCTGATGACGGGCTTCTCCATCGTGCCGCTGCAGGCGTTCTCGATGCTGGGCATGCTGGTATCGCTCGGCTCGGCGGCCTTGTTCGTGCTGCTGGCGGTGCGCCGCCTGATCGTCGGCCCGGAAGTGGGCGGGCTGTTCACGCTGTTTGCGCTGGTGTTCTTCCTGATCGGCCTGGCGCTGTTCGGCATCGGCCTGTTGGGTGAGTACATCGGCCGTATCTATCACGAAGTACGCCAGCGGCCGCGCTACCTGATCTCCGCCGTGCTGGAGCGCAAGGACAGCGACGCATGAGCAGCGCTGTCGTCTTTGCCTATCACAACGTCGGCGTGCGCTGCCTGAAGGTGCTGCTGGCGGCGGGTGTCGACGTCAAGCTGGTGGTCACGCACGAGGACAACCCGCACGAGAACATCTGGTTCGCCTCGGTTGCGCAGACCTGCCGTGACTACGGCATTCCCTATATCACGCCGGCCGATCCCAACGTGACCGAGGTGGAAGCACAGGTTGCCGCGCTGCAGGCCGACTTCCTGTTCTCGTTCTATTACCGCCACATGCTGAAGGCACCGCTGCTGTCTGCCCCCACGCGCGGTGCGTTCAACCTGCATGGCTCGCTGCTGCCCAAGTATCGCGGCCGCGTACCGATCAACTGGGCGGTGATCCACGGTGAAAGCGAAACCGGCGCCACCTTGCATGTGATGAACAGCAAGCCGGACAACGGCCCCATCGTCGATCAGCAAGCCGTACCCATCCTGCCGGACGATACCGCGCAGGAAGTATTCGACAAGGTGCTGGTGGCAGCCGAAATCTGCCTGCAGCGCAGCCTGCCGGGCCTGCTTGCCGGCACGGCGACCTTCACGCAGCAGGACCTGAGCCTGGGCGGCTATTTCGGTGGCCGCAAGGCCGAGGATGGCCGCATAAACTGGTCGCAGGGTGCCGCGCAAATCCACAATCTGGTGCGTGCCGTTACCGCGCCCTACCCCGGCGCGTTCAGCGAGTTGCCGGGCGGCAGACTGGTGATCTGGCGTACATTGCATGCATCCGCCCCCGCGCAACCGGCAGCCGGTGGCGCCGCGCTGTGGGCTGCAGAGGGTGCCCTGTGGGCGCGCACCGGCGATGGCGCCTGCCTGAAAGTGCTGGCAGCAGACTGGAACGGCGCAGCACTCGACGCAGCACGCTTTGCCCTGCTGTTCAACGGCCCGCTGCAACTGCAGTAACAAGCGACTGCGTTTACATGGCGTACAATACCGCCAGCGATTCAAATACCAAGCGATACAAAGGAAAACCCATGAAAAAAGTGCTGATCCTCGGCGTCAACGGTTTTATCGGTCACCACCTGACCAAGCGCATTCTGGAAACGACCGACTGGGACGTTTTCGGCATGGACATGCACACCGGCAAGATCGCCGAATTCATCGGTCATCCGCGTTTCCATTTCTTCGAAGGTGACATCACCATCAATCAGGAATGGATCGAATACCACGTGAAGAAGTGCGACGTGGTGCTGCCGCTGGTTGCCATCGCCACCCCGGCCACTTATGTGCAAGCCCCGCTGCGCGTGTTCGAACTCGACTTCGAAGCCAACCTGCCCATCATCAAGTGGTGTGTGAAGTACAAGAAGCGCGTGGTGTTCCCGTCCACCTCCGAGGTGTACGGCATGTGCGAAGACGGCGAGTTCGATCCGGAAAACTCCAACCTGGTTTACGGCCCGATCAACAAGCCGCGCTGGATCTACGCCTGCTCCAAGCAACTGATGGACCGCGTGATCGCTGCCTACGGCCAGCAAGAGGGTCTGGACTACACCCTGTTCCGCCCGTTCAACTGGATCGGCGCCGGCCTCGACAGCATCCACACGCCGAAGGAAGGTTCGTCGCGCGTCATTACCCAGTTCCTCGGCCATATCGTGCGTGGCGAGACCATCAAGCTGGTCGACGGCGGCCACCAGAAGCGCGCCTTCACCTATATCGATGACGGTATCGATGCGCTGGTGAAAATCATCGACAACCAGGATGGCAAAGCCACCCGCCAGATCTACAACATCGGCAACCCGGGCAACAACTACTCGGTGCGCGAGCTGGCCAGCATGATGCTGGAACTGGCCCGCCAGTACCCGGAATACGCCGAAGGCGTGGCCAAGGTCAACGTGGTGGAAACCACGTCGGGCGAGTACTACGGCAAGGGCTACCAAGACGTGCAGAACCGCGTGCCGAAGATCGACAACACCAAGGCCGATCTGGACTGGGCGCCGACCACCAGCATGGCCGACGCGCTGAAGGGCATTTTCGATGCCTACAAGGATCAAGTAGCAGAGGCGCGCAGCCTGGTCGATTGATCGCCAGCAATACAATGAAAAACGCGGCCAATGGCCGCGTTTTTCATTGCCGGCTGACATGCCGTATATGGCCGGCAGCATTGCATATCTGCCGCTTATGTACACAAAACCAAGCCCGCAAGCCACTACCTCGTTTCAGTTCTTCCCTCGTGGACTTGATCACAAGCTGACCAGCAACTGAAGCTATATTGCGTATCGGTTGCATCTTTGACCGATCATCGCGCCGCCCTGCGCCATACGCTTACATTGCTACAGTGTGATGACGAGCCCGAAATAATCGATCGGACCCGTGCCCCGGCATTACCGGCAAGAGGTGCGCGTGGTGAACGACAAACTCAACATGGCAGCAAGGTGGTTACCCTGGCTTGCAGCAGCCCTGCTGGCTGGCTGTGGCGGCGGTGGAGGTAGCAGTTCCGGCAATATCGCAGGCGCAAACATCCCCGCAGCCGTGCCCTCTCCGCTACCCGCCAGCATCGGGCTGGTTCGCGATTGCAGCGGGCTCAACTGCGGTGCCAGCAGTGACGGCAGCTATTCGGGTACGGGTATCGGCATCTGGCGCTACACCAACGGCAACCCATACCCCACCATGCTGCACGCCAGGTTAACCGGCGTTGCAAGCAAAACTGCGGTCCTGGTATTCACCAATCAAAGCGGCGATGCGCAGGCCATGCCGGCCAACAGCCTGCAATCGGAGCAGGCCAGCCCCCAAATGGCGGCAGCAACTGATGGGCCTCTGCGCTTGCCAGTCCCAAGCTATATCCGCGACTTCAAACCCTCACACCAGGGAGGGGCACTGGCGCAGGGCTCACTGCCCAAGGGGCCGGCATTTGCCAAGGCGGGGGACAGGCGCAGCTGGTACAGCGAAAGTAACGCCAGCTATATGGCGACCTTGCAACTGCAACGCACAAGCAGCGACGGCAGGCAGATCAATTTCTGGGTGCAGGATGGAGAATGGGGGCCCGGAAAGATTGATGCCGCCTTGCTTGATCAAATCGGCAACCGTTTTTCCACCGGCAACAACGCGATCTACGACATGGTCACACAGATTGCCGGCAAGCCCTGGGGGGCACTGCCCGCCGCGGAGAGCGGCTATTACATCGACGCTGCCCAGCCTCTGGACATCGTGATCAGCAACCTCACCCCGGATGGCTCCCCGTGGGGGCTGATTGGCTATTTCTGGGGCCGCAACAATCAGAGCAGCAGCTACCAGTCGTTCAGCAATCAATCGCTATCACTGTACATCGATTCGGAAACGCTCTATCTGGGCGGCACGACCGGCTTTGATTTCTGCGTGAGTACGCTGGCGCACGAATTGACGCACATGATCAACTTTTACCAGCGCAACGTGCTGCTGAACGCACCCAACGAAGCCTGGCTGGAAGAAATGACCGCCATGGGCATGGAAGATGTGGTCGATCTCGCCATCAACCCCGCCTACAACACCATACGCGATGACCGCTTTCCGGGTTGGCTGGCTGCAGGTGACTACAACTGCCCGGTGAACCAGTACAACTACGTGGGCAGCTGCAACAGCTACAACATCGGCGGCAGCTTCATGGGCTTTTTGCTGCGCCGCTATGGCACCGGCTTTTTCCGCAGCCTGCTGGGGGATGCCAGCTCGCAGAGTGATTCGGTGGCGGTGCTCGATCACGCCATTCGCCAGGCAGGTGGCACGAGCTTTGCCGATGAGCTGCGCCGCTGGGGGACCAGCATAGCCTTGCTGCCTGCCAGCGGCACGCCGGCAGGCTATGGCTATCCAGAGCGGACCGAGGGCCCCTTTGTACTGCCAGGCATAGATGGATCACAATACCAGTACATACGCAACATGCCGGCCAGCCTGCCAGCCACCTTGCGCCCCTATGGCCACTTTCCGCTGTTGCGCGCCAATCTGGCCGATACCTATAGCGAGGATCTGAATGTGCCGGCGTATTCCTCACTCACGATCGTCGTGCAATAAGGGTGCACCATGCGGCACGCCACGCTCTGGCTGGCCAGCATCTGCAACCTGGCGCTGCCTGCCTGTGCGCAGACGCCGGCTGATCAGCAGGGTCAGACCATCACCATTGCCGGCAAACTGGTGCTGTGGGGCAGCGCGCCGCACGTTTACCCGGTATTGATCGCCAGCGATGGCCAGTCATGGCAGCTGGAGGGGTTGTCCGATGCCGACGCACTGGCGCTGCAGAACCAGCACATCGTGGTGACCGGCGCCGTCGACGCACTACCGCTGGACGGCGTAC
Organism: Andreprevotia lacus DSM 23236; assembly: GCF_900176275.1. GTDB lineage: Bacteria > Pseudomonadota > Gammaproteobacteria > Burkholderiales > Chitinibacteraceae > Andreprevotia > Andreprevotia lacus. Next base: position 31,870 of record NZ_FWXD01000032.1, read on the forward strand.
TGCACTTCCTGCCCATGCTGCGCTTGCAGCACTTTGCCGTACCCTGATCAGTGCTGGCCGCGCTGGTACTTGGCCACCGCAGCGTTATGCGCTTCCAGCGTTTCGGAGAACTGCGAGCTGCCATCGCCACGCGCCACGAAATACAGCGCCCTGGATGGCGCCGGGTGGGTGGCGGCCTCCAGCGCGGCCTCGCCCGGCATGGCAATCGGCGTGGGCGGCAGGCCGGTGCGCGTATAGCTGTTGTAGGGCGTATCGGCCTGCAGATGCGCACGGGTGAGGTTACCGTTGAACGCATCCCCCAGGCCGTAGATCACGCTCGGGTCGGTCTGCAGCCGCATGCCGATTTTCAGCCGGTTGGCGAACACACTGGCCACCATCGGGCGGTCGCGCTCGGCGCCGGTTTCCTTCTCCACCAATGAGGCCAGGATCAATGCCTCGTACGGCGTCTTGACCGGCACATCCGCCCCGCGTTGCGCCCAGGCGGCATCGAGCTTCTCCTGCATGCGTGCATGCGCACGCGCCAAGAGCTTGAGATCGCTGCTGCCCAGATCGATGAAATAGGTATCAGGAAAGAACTGCCCCTCGGGGGTGCCCGCAGCAATACCCAGCTTTTGAGCCACTTCGGCATCACTCAGGCCAGCGACGTCGTGCTTGAGCTCGCCCTGCTGCGCCAGCGCACGCTTGAGGTCGCGCCAGTTCCAGCCTTCAATCACGGTGAACGCCAATTGCACCGCATCACCACGCGCGATCTTGTCGATCAGCTGCAGCGGCGTCAGCGGCTGGTCGAGCTGATACACGCCGGACTTGAGCTTGCGCTCGTTGCCGGTCAGCTTGGTCAGCAGCAAAAACAGCATCGGGCTGTCGATGGCGCCCTGTTTGTAGAGCTGGTCGGCCGTGCGCTTGACGCTGCCCGGCCCCAGGGTAAAGCGCGCCGGCAGCGCACCATTGGGCGTAGCCAGCGGCTGCTGGGCATACCAGGCCACATAGCCAGCCGCCGCGCCGATCAACAGCAGGCAAAGCCAGAACAAGCGTGCGAACCAGCCCATGCCGGACTTAGCCTGCGTCTTGGTCTTCTTGCGTTTTGCGGCCATTGCGCTTTGCCTCGAAAAAGCGTTGTACGGTATCCAGTTCGCGGGTGCGGAACATTGGCGGCAGGCTCTTCCACAGCACCTTGCCGTAGGGTTTGTCCACCAGGCGGTTGTCGGCAATCATCAGGATGCCGGTATCGAATTCATCCCGGATCAGGCGCCCCGCGCCCTGCTTGAGCGTGATGGCAGCGTGCGGCAACTGGTAGTCGATAAAGGCATTGCGGCCGCTCTTTTCCAGCTGCTGCATGCGTGCCGACAGTACCGGGTCGTCCGGCGGGCTGAACGGCAGTTTGTCGATCACCACCAGCGACAACTGCTCGCCGCGCACGTCGATGCCTTCCCAGAAGGTCTGGCTGGCCACCAGAATGGCATTGGGCGAGCTGCGGAATTTATCCAGCAGCTCGGTGCGGCTGCCCTGCCCCTGTAACAACACCGGCCATTCCAGCTTGGCTTCCTTCAATTGCTCGGTCACCAGCTCGTGCGCTTCACGCATCGCACGCAACGAGGTGAACAGCAGGAAGGCATGGCCATGGGTGAGCTGCAGCAATGGCCAGGCTTTCTCGATCACCTTGCGGGTGAAATCGGGCGTATTGGGGTTGGGCATGTCGCGCGGCACATACAGTGCGGCCTGCTGCTTGTAGTCGAACGGGCTTTCCCACATTTCGGTACGCGCATCCCACAAGCCCAGCTCGTGCTGGTAATGCTTGAAGCTGTTGTTCACTGCCAGCGTGGCGCTGGCGAACACCCAGGCCTTTTGCCCGGCATGCAACTGCTTGCGGAACAAATCAGCGATATTGAGCGGCGTGGCATGCAGCAGAAAACCGTGGCTGGTGAGGTCGATCCAGTGCACAGCCTCTTCGTCCTCGATTTCCTGCCAGGCCGTCAGCCCCTCGCGCATCACGCGCGCGCGCTCGCGGCACTTCTCCAGTGATTCGGCGCGTTCAGCCTGTGCTGCCAGCTGCGTTTCCAGCACGCCCAGCTTTTCCATCACCACCGCCAGCGCAGCGGCATAGGCGGGGAATTTCTCGGCGATTTCGTGCTGCGGCATGCGCGTCGGCTCAGGGCGGAACACCAGGCGGAAATCGCGCACGGCCTTTTCCAGTGCCTCGGCCGCCTGCGGCAGATGCACATAGTCCTTGGCGATCACCAATGCCTCGGCGCGCGCATCGCGCGCCAACTCGACGATCTGGCCCGAGGTAATCGTCTCGCCAAAGAACAGGCTGGCCACTTCGGGCAGCTGGTGCGCCTCGTCGAAAATCACCGCGTTGCACGCTGGCAGCAGCTCGCCCGCGCCTTCGTCCTTCAGCCACACGTCGGCAAAGAACAGGTGGTGGTTGACCACCACCACATCGGCCTCCTGCGCGTCCTTGCGCGCTTTGAGCACGAAGCAATCCTTGTGATTCGGGCAGTCCGAACCCAGGCAGTTGTCGCGCGTGCTGGTCACGTGCGCCCAGATCGGCGCATCCTCGGGCACGCCGGGGCAAGCGGCCTTGTCGCCAGACGGGCTTACCTTGGCATAGCGCTCGACCTTCTGCAGATCGAGGATGTCTTCCTTGCGCATGAAGCGGCCTTCATGCCGCGCACGCTCCAGGTGGTAATGGCAAACGTAATTGGCCCGCCCCTTGAGCAGCGCAATCGTCGCCGGCACCCTGAGCACATCGCGCACGGTGGGGATATCGCGCTGGAACAGCTGATCCTGCAGCGTCTTGGTGCCGGTTGAGATGATGACCTTGCCGCCGTACAACAGCGCCGGCACCAGATAGGCAAAGGTCTTGCCGGTGCCGGTACCTGCCTCGGCAATCAGCTGGCCACGCTCTTCCAGCGTATCGGCCACCGCGCGCGCCATCTCAAGCTGCTGCGCGCGCAGTTTGTAGCCCGGAAAGGCCTCGCCGAACGGGCCGCTTTCGGCAAAGGCGTCATCCAGCGTCATTGCGGCTCGTGCAATACCAGGGTCTGGCCGCTCTGGCCAGCACTGGCGGCGCCCAGCCAGTATTGAATGGCGGGCAGGATGGATTCGGTCGGCGCGATTTCGGCCTTGGTCTCGCCCGGATGGGTCTTGGTACGGAACGGGCTCTGGATCGGGCCGGGGATCAGCCAGTTGATACGCACATTCGGGTGGCGATCCCACTCGTCGGCCGCAATCTTGATCCACGCGCCCTGCGCAGTCTTGGACACGGTATAGCCGCCCCAATACGCCTTGGGTTCAAGCGCGTGATGCTCACCCAGCACCAGCACCGACGCATCCGGCGCGGCCGACAACAAGGGGAACAGCGCGCGCGTCAGCGCGAACGGCGCAGCCACATTGACGCGGAACTGGTCCACCCACTCGTCCAGCTTCTGGTTGGACAGCGGCGACAAAAACGCAAAACCGTTGGCCGCATGCAGAATGCCATCCAGCCGGCCGAATTCCTTCTGGATCAGCATGCCGAGCTGGGCAAATTCGGCCTCGCCCGCCTTGGCCAGATCCAGCGGCACGGCCGCCGGCTGCGGGCCGCCTGCAGCTTCGATTTCGTCATAGGTACGGCTAAGTTTTTTCTCGTTGCGGCCGGACAGGATCACGGTGGCGCCCGCTTTGGCCAGCGCCAGTGCTGCGGCAGCACCTATCCCTTGGCCCGCGCCGGTCACGAGGATCACGCGGTCCTTGAACGCGCCCTCGGGCGCCACATAGTCTTTCCAGTCGCTCATGCTTGGTTTTCCAGTTCAGTTGCCGCGATTATCCCACGAGCAGCGATCAATCCGCTGCGCACCGCGCCTTCCAGCGTGGCGGGATAATCACCGGCGGTATAGTCGCCAGCTAGCCACAAGGTCGGGTCATCCGTTGCATTGGCTGGTCGGGGCAGATTCGGCGTGCAGGCAAAGGTGGCGCGCTTCTCACTGATCACGCGCGTCCAGGTCGGCTCGCCCCAGCCGAACCATTGCCGCATTTCGGCCGCGATGGCCTGAGTGAGTTCCTGCTGGCTCAACGCGCTATGCGCCCCGCGTGCCGACAGCACCACGGCAATCAGCCCCGGCATGCCGTGCGTATGGTTGCGGTCAAACACCCATTGCGCCAAGCCGCTCGATACGCCGACCATGGGCTGCGGCAAAGCCACATCCGCAGCGTATTGCAGGTACAGCGTCACGATGGGCTGGTAATCCCATGCGGTCAGCTGGGCCAGCGCAGCCTGCGCCGCACCCACATCGGCCAGCGCCATGCCTAGCCGATGCGGGGGCAATGCGCATACGACGGCATCGAAGTGCTCGCCTTCGATCTGCCAGCCACCCGCAGTCCGCACCATGCCGCGTATCGTAGTCCCCAGCCTGACCTCGCCACCTTGCGATTGCACAAACCGCGCGGCGGCATCGGGAAACAGCGCCGAAAAATCCAGCCTGGGGAACAACAGATCGGATGCCGCTCGCGCACCACCCAAGCTATCTCGCAAGGTGTTGAACAGCACTTGCGTCGATGCCGCTTCCAGCGGGGTATTGAGCGCAGCCACCGTCAGCGGCCGCCAGAATGATTCGATCAGGGTTGTCGGCTGGCGTTGCTGCAGCAACCAGTCTGCTGCCGGTAGATCAGCCTGCAACCGCCAGTTGCGGCCCTGCGCCCAGCGCACGGCTCGAATCAGCGCCCAGCGTTCAGCCCAGCTCAGCCCTTTTGCCCGCAACAGCCCCAGCGCCAGATGCAACGGTGCCGGCAACGACGCGCAGCGCAAATGAAAATCCGGCAGCACACGCAAATCCATAGGCGTGCGCAGAAAAGCCGTTTCCGGTGCGACGCCCACCTGTGTCATCAGATCAAGCAAGGTGGTGTAGCCACCAATCAGCAGATGCTGGCCGTTGTCGATCTCGCGCCCGTCAATGCTGATACGGCGCGCCCGCCCGCCCAGCACCGGGCCGGCTTCGAACACGCATACCTTGCGCCCAGCCGCAGCCAGCGCGGTTGCCGCAGCCATGCCGGCATAACCGCCACCGAGCACGGCCACGGTCTGGCGTGTCGTCATGGCAGGATCAGGCGAACCAGTAGGTTTTCCACGCCAGCCACAATTTGCGGATGGGCGTGAGTGACAGCCGCTGGTTCAGTACCTTCTGCGGGCCGTCGCGCTTGATTTCGTCCAAAGTAGCGCGATAAATCGCGGCCATCATCAGGCCGGTACGCTGCTTTTTCTTGTCCACCTTGGGCAGCTGCCCGATGGCCTTGGCATACCATTGCTCGGCGCGCTCGATCTGGAACTGCATGAGCTCGCGGAAGGCATCGGTTTCACGGTAATGCTGGATGTCGGCCGCTGGCACATTGAAACGCTGCAGGTCTTCCACCGGCAGGTAGATGCGGCCACGGCGGGCATCTTCGCCCACATCGCGGATGATGTTGGTGAGCTGGAAGGCAATGCCCAGATCGTGCGCGTATTGCTCGGTACGCGGGTCGGTATACCCAAAAATGCGCGCGGCCAGCAACCCCACCACCGATGCAACGCGGTAGCAGTACTTCTGCAGGTCGGCAAAGCTGTTGTAGCGCGCCTGCTCCAGGTCCATCTGCATGCCATCGATGATTTCGATGAAATGCTTGTGCGGCAGCGCATAGGCTGCAATCTGCGGCTGCAGCGCTTGCGTGACCGGATGCTGCGGTTTGCCAGCATACAGATTATCCAGCTCGGCCCGCCACCAGTTCAGCTTGGTCAGCGCCACGTTCTCGTCGGTGCATTCGTCGACCACGTCATCGACCTCGCGGCAGAACGCATACAGCGCGGTGATCGCACGGCGCTGCTCCAGCGGCAGGAAGCGGAAGCTGTAATAGAAGCTCGAACCGCTGGCGGCGGCCTTGTCTTCGCAGTATTGATCCGGCGTCACGCGATTTTCCCGGGGATGCGCGGGGTATCGACGTGCACATCGCCACACTGGGCGCGGTGGCGCAGCGCATGGTCGATCAGGGTCAGTGCCAGCATGGCTTCGGCAATCGGCGTGGCACGGATGCCCACGCAAGGGTCGTGGCGACCGGTGGTTGCCATCAGCACTGAATTACCCTGCTTGTCGATGGAGCGACGTTCCTGCGCGATGCTCGACGTCGGCTTCACGGCGATATTGACCACGATGTCCTGGCCGGTGGAAATGCCGCCCAGAATGCCGCCGGCCTCATTGCTGGCAAAGCCTTGCGGGGTCAGCTCATCGCAATGCTGCGAGCCCTTCTGCGCCACCGACTTGAAGCCGGCACCGATTTCCACGCCCTTCACGGCATTGATGTTCATCATGTTGAACGCGATATCGGCATCGAGGCGGTCGTACACCGGCTCACCCCAACCCACCGGCACGTTCTCGGCCACTACGGTGATCTTGGCGCCGACCGAATCGCGCTCCTTGCGGATCGCATCCATATAGTCTTCCAGCTGCTGGATGATGCCGGCGTTGGGCGAGAAGAACGGGTTGTTGCCCACCTCGTCCCAGCTCTCGAACGGAATTTCGAGTTCGCCCAGCTGGCTCATATAGCCACGGATCACCACGCCGAACTTTTCCTTCAGCCACTTCTTGGCAATCGCCCCTGCGGCAACACGCACGGCCGTTTCGCGCGCCGAAGAACGGCCGCCACCGCGATAGTCGCGGATGCCGTACTTGTGCCAGTAGGTATAGTCGGCATGGCCCGGGCGGAAGGTCTCGACGATCTTGCCGTAGTCCTGGCTACGCTGGTCGGTATTGCGGATCAGCAGTGCAATTGGCGTGCCGGTGGTCTTGCCTTCGAATACGCCGGACAGGATCTCGACCGCATCGGCCTCTTTGCGCTGGGTGACGTGGCGGCTGGTGCCCGGCTTGCGACGATCCAGTTCAGTCTGGATATCCTCGACCGAAATCTCCAGACCGGGAGGGCAGCCATCGACGATGCAGCCGATACCCGGCCCATGTGATTCACCAAACGAAGTAACGGTAAACAACAAACCTATCGTATTGCCGGACATGCCCTCTCCTGCTGGTGCGCACGGCACCGGTGTATCCCTTTGAATGCACGCATTTTACCACGCCGTCACCCCACCCCGGCAGGTGTACGTTTCTCACCCACAAAGCAAAAACCCCCTGCCTTGGGCAGGGGGTTTGCATGGGGAGTCTGGCGATGTCCTACTTTCACACGGGTATCCGCACTATCATCGGCGCTAAGTCGTTTCACGGTCCTGTTCGGGATGGGAAGGCGTGGGGCCAACTCGCTATGGTCGCCAGACGTAACTGGTTGAGTTACGACTGTTAGTCATGACTCTGATTCGATAGAAGAAGCATACTGC
>NZ_FWXD01000028.1 GCF_900176275.1 Andreprevotia lacus DSM 23236
CAGGAGTTGTGGGGCGTGTTGATTGCCTACACCTTGTTGCGACGGCTGATGCGTCTGATGGCGGAGCAGCTGCAGGTGGCCCCGCAGCGAATCGGCTTTCATGTTGCAGCGATGGCGATCATCGATCTACTGCGCTTTGCGCCCTTGGAGTCTGCTGGAAACCTGCCTAAACGACTGGCATTGCTCTTTGAACAGGCACGGTTATTCGTGCTGCCGCCTCGGCGCGAGGGGCGGACTTATCCTCGAGTGGTCAAACGGCGTTCGGCGAAATACCCAAACAAAAATGCCAGTCAGGCTTAACTGACTGGCATTACCCATGCGGGGGCTTTTTGCTGGGTGAGGGATCACTCCCACTCAATTGTTGCCGGCGGCTTGCCGCTGACGTCGTACACCACGCGGTTGATGCCGCGTACTTCGTTGATGATGCGGTTGGACACCTTGCCCAGCAGCTCGTAGGGCAGTTCGGCCCACTTGGCGGTCATGAAGTCGCTGGTGCAGACCGCGCGCAGCGCCACCACGTATTCATAGGTGCGGCCGTCGCCCATCACGCCGACCGATTTCACCGGCAGGAATACGGCAAAGGCCTGGCTGGTCTTGTCGTACCAGTCGAAGGCATGCAGTTCGTCGATGAAGATGGCGTCGGCACGGCGCAGCAGGTCGCAGTATTCCTTCTTCACTTCGCCCAGCACGCGCACACCCAGGCCTGGGCCCGGGAACGGGTGGCGGTAAACCATTTCGTGCGGCAGGCCAAGTGCCACGCCCAGTTCGCGCACTTCGTCCTTGAACAGTTCGCGCAGCGGCTCCAGCAGTTGCAGCTTCAGCGTGTCCGGCAGGCCACCCACATTGTGGTGGCTCTTGATGGTATGCGCCTTGCCGGTCTTGGCACCGGCCGATTCGATCACATCCGGGTAGATGGTGCCCTGCGCCAGCCATTTGGCGCTGGGCAGCTTGGCCGATTCGGCCTGGAAGACTTCGACGAACTCGCGGCCGATGATCTTGCGCTTGGCTTCCGGGTCGCTCACGCCGGCCAGATGGCCCATGAATTGTTCGGTCGCATTGACGTGAATCACCTTCACACCGAGATGCTTGTTGAAGATGTTCATCACCTGCTCGCCTTCATTCAGGCGCAGCAGGCCGTTGTCGACGAACACGCAGGTGAGCTGATCGCCAATCGCGCGGTGGATCAGCGCGGCAGCCACCGAGGAATCGACGCCGCCGGACAGGCCGAGGATGACTTCATCGCTGCCGACCTGCTCGCGGATGCGCGCCACGGCTTGCTCGATGTAATTCGGCATGGTCCAGCCCGGCTGGCAGCCGGCGATGTCCAGCACGAAGCGGTTGAGCATGTCGCGGCCCTTGAGGGTATGCGTTACCTCAGGGTGGAACTGCACCGCGTAGAAGCCGCGTGCCTCATCGGCAATCGCGGCAATCGGGCAAGCGGCGTTTTCGCCGATCACGCTGAAGCCTTGCGGCAGCGCGGTCACCTTGTCGCCGTGGCTCATCCACACTTCAAGATAGCCTTCGCCATTGTCGCCCTTGCGGTCCTCGATGGCGTTGAACAGCTTGCTGTGACCATGTGCGCGGATTTCGGCAAAGCCAAATTCACGCACCTTGCCGGCTTCAACCTGGCCACCGAGCGCCTGCGCCATCCACTGCATGCCGTAGCAAATGCCCAGCACCGGCACACCCAGCTCGAACAGCTTGGGGTCGGCCTGATAGTCAGACTCGTACACCGAGTTGGGGCCGCCCGACAGGATGATGGCCTTGGGGTTGAATGCCTTGATGAAGTCGATCGACACATCGAAGGAATGCAGTTCACAGTACACATGGGCTTCGCGCACGCGGCGGGCGATCAGCTGGGTGACTTGCGAACCGAAGTCGAGAATGAGGACTTTGTCCAAGGCTTGTTGCGTCATGGGCAGGCTTCCTTTCGGGCGGGCAATCTGCGATTTTACCTTGTTGCGCGCAAGGCGGCGAGTTCGCTGGTCGGCGCATTGGCAATCCAGCGCAGGATTTCATCCAGCACCGGTGCATATTGCGGCGCGCGCGGGTGGTTGGCGATGGCCACCACCGCCCAGTCCACGCCATCGGCATCGCGCACATAACCGGCCACCGCCTTCACATCCTTGAGCGTGCCGGTCTTGATGTGCGCGGCAATATCGTCACGTTTGAGGCGCTTTCTCATCGTGCCATCAATGGCCACAATGGGCAGCGACGAAATGAACTCGGCGGCAAAACGGCTGCGGTTGGCGCTGACCAGCAACTGCGCCAGATGCGCGCTGCTGATGCGTTCGTGGCGCGACAGGCCCGAGCCGTTTTCCAGCGTCAGCTCGTCAAAACGCAAGCCTTGCTGGCCCAGCCAGCTTTTGATGGCAGTGGCGGCGCGCGTCGGCGTATCGCCGCTCTCCTGCGATTGCGCCCCCAGGGTAAGGAACAGCTGGCGCGCCATCATGTTGTTGCTGTACTTGTTGATGTCGCGAATGGTGTTGGCCACATCCTGCGATTTGGTCGAGGCCAGCACTAGCGCACTCGCTGGCGTGGCGCCCTCGCTCCAGCCGGCGATGCCCTGCCCGCCCAGCTCGCGCCACAGCTGGCGCACCAGCGCGGCGGTATAGGTCTGCGCATTCATCACCGCCACATAGCGCTCGACGCGGCAACCCGCCGGCACCTCGCCCGCCAGTTGCAGCGTGATCTGCAGATTGTTCATCTGCCCCAGCCGCTGATTGACGCGCTGGCTCCATGCCTCGCAATTGCCGCTGCGGCCGATGGCCAGCTCGTTGCTGACGCGCACCTCGGGCAGTGGCGGCTCGGCGGTCAGGCGCACCCGGTCACCCGTGCTGTCAATCAGCAGGCGGATGGATTTGAAATTGGTCAACGCCGCATCCGGGTCAACCATGAAGGGGCGCTCGGCGCCGTTGCCATCGTCGTCAAAGCCGCTATCGGGCGGCAACATGAACAAGCTGCGATCCAGCACCAGCTTGCCCTTGATGTCGGTCACACCAGCCGCCTTCAGATCACGCAGCCATTGCCACACGCGCTCGATGGTCAGCTTGGGGTCACCGCTGCCGCGCAGATAGAGATTGCCGTTCAGCACACCGTTCACCGGCTGCGCATCGCTCAGCAGGTCGGTCTGCCACTGCCACGCCGGGCCGAGCAGGCCCAGTGCGCTATAGGTGGTGACCAGCTTCATGGTCGATGCCGGGTTGACCGGGCGCTCGGCCTGGTACTGCAGCACCGGCTTGCCGTCATTCAGCGCCACGATGGCGACCGACAAACCATCTGCCGGCAGCTTGTTGGCTTTCAGGGCTGCCTGCACGCTGGCGGGCAGGCTGTCGGCCGCACTGGCGGCCAGCGAGAATGCCGCGCAGCACAGCGCGGCCAGGGTAGTACGAAGCAACATCAGCGGATTTCCAGTTTCACGTCGGGATGGCGCTGCTGCCAGGCCATCGCGGCGGCGCGGTAGGTATTCAGGTCGGCAGCGTAGAAGTCGAAAATACAGGGGTCGCAGCCACTGCCGCAGCACTCCTCCAGCTCGGGCTCGCGCGGCGGCTCGGGTGGCGGATCATCGGGAAAGCGTTGCAGCAACTGGGCGTAATCGGGGACGGACATGAGATTGCGTTGCAAAACATCGGGAATCGTTTAGAAACGGCCAATGGGTTAGAATTCGCCCCATGGCCTACCAAGTACTCGCCCGCAAGTGGCGCCCCAGAACCTTCGCCCAGCTCGTCGGGCAGGAACACGTGATTCGCGCACTGGCAAACGCGTTTGCCAGCGAACGGCTGCACCACGCCTACCTGCTGACCGGCACGCGCGGCGTGGGCAAGACCACCATCGCGCGCATCATGGCCAAGGCGCTCAATTGCGAGACCGGCATTACGTCTGACCCGTGCGGCGTCTGTTCAGCCTGCACGCAGATCGACGCCGGCCGTTTTGTCGACCTGCTGGAAATCGACGCCGCATCCAACACCGGCATCGACAACATCCGCGAGGTGCTCGACAACGCGCAGTACGCGCCGACCGCCGGGCGCTTCAAAGTGTACATCATCGACGAAGTACACATGCTGTCCAAGAGCGCGTTCAACGCCATGCTCAAGACGCTGGAAGAGCCGCCCGGCCACGTCAAATTCATTCTGGCCACCACCGACCCGCAGAAAGTACCGATCACGGTACTCAGCCGCTGCCTGCAATTCTCGCTGCGCCAGATGACGCCGCAACAGGTGTCCGGCCACCTGAACAACGTATTGAATGCCGAACAGATCCAGTTCGAGCCGGGCGCACTGCCGCTGCTGGGGCATGCTGCCAATGGCTCGATGCGCGATGCGCTGTCGCTGCTGGATCAGGCCATCGCCTATGGTGCCGGCCAGGTTGAGGAAGCCGGCGTGCGCGCCATGCTGGGCGCAGTGGACCAGAGCTATCTGTTCGAGCTGCTCAATGCACTGATCGCACGCGACGGCGCCGCGCTGATGGCTGCAGCCGATGCGATTGCCGGCCGTGGCCTGAGTTACGAAGCCGCACTGCACGAGCTGGCCCACCTGTTGCACCAGATTGCCGTGGCGCAGACCGTGCCGGGCGCACTGGCCGACGATCTGCCGCAACGCACCAACATCCTTGCAGTAGCGCAGGCACTGGCGCCGGAAGATACGCAACTGTTTTACCAGATCGCGCTGCATGGCCGGCGTGACCTGCCGTTGGCACCGGACGAATACGCCGGCTTCACCATGACCCTGCTGCGCATGCTGGCCTTTGCGCCGGCGGCCAACAGCCATATCGACGCACTGGGCGCGCCGGCTGCACGCGCACCCGCAACCGCACCCGTGCCCACGGCGCCAACAGAGGCAGCAGCCCCGGCGGAACCCACGGTGGTTGAAGAAGCACCGCAACGCGCCTATGTACCGACCATACCGGTGCAAATGCATACGCCTGAAGAGGCAGCGCCGCTTGTCGCCGCCCCTGCCCCTGCACCGGCCGAGCCCACACCGCCGTGGCTGGAAGAAGAACCGGCCAACCGCGTATTCGATGGCGACTGGCGCACCTTGCTCGGCCGCCTCAAGCTTGGCCGTGCCAGCATGCTGGCCCAGCATGCCGAGCTGACCGGGCACGACGGCGACAGCTACACATTGCGCGTGGCCGATGAACACAAAATGGTCGCCACGCGCGATTACCAGGAGTCACTGCGCGAGGCGCTGGAGGGCTATTTCGGCCGCCCCATCCAGCTCAAGGTCAACGTGGATGCCAGCACGGCCGACACACCGGCCGCGCAGGCTGCGCGCGAGCGCGAGCAGAAACAGCGCGATGCCGAGGCGCAGATTCAGAACGATGGCTTTGTACAGACGCTGGTGCGCGATTTTGGCGCCAGCATCCTGCCCGATTCGATCAAACCGGTTTAACCTGTACGCAGGATATTCCTCCCGATTCAACATCGCCGGCCCGGCCGGCAACGCAACAAGGAGCACATCATGTTCAACAAGGGCGGCATTGGCCAGCTGATGCAAAAAGCGCAGAAGATGCAGGAAGACATGGCCAAGGCACAGGAAGAACTGGCCAAGGTCGAAGTCGAAGGCGTAGCTGGCGCGGGCATGGTCAAGATCGTGATGACCTGCGGCCACGCAGTGAAGCGCGTCTCCATCGATGACTCGCTGCTGTCGGACGACAAAGACATGCTGGAAGACCTGATCGCAGCGGCATTCAACGATGCAGCGCGCAAGGCCGAAGCCACATCGCAGGAACGCATGAGCGGCATGACGGCAGGCCTGGGCCTGCCGCCGGGCTTCAAGATGCCGTTCTGATCCAGACGGGTATCAACCCGGCCGGAACAAGCCCTGCACGCGATGCGCCGCAGGGCTTTTTACATCGCACTGCTCACTATCCACTGGTGCCGCCATGAAAGCCCCCTCCTCGCTTGAGCAATTGATCCAGGCCCTCAAGGTATTGCCGGGAGTAGGCCCCAAATCGGCCAGCCGCATGGCCTACCACCTGCTGCAACGCGATCAGGGTGGTGCAGCCAATCTGGCGCATGCCATCGAATACGCGATTGCCACGCTCAAGCACTGCCGCCGCTGCAACACTTTTACCGAAGGCGAACTGTGCGAAATCTGCGCCGATGAAGATCGCAACCATCAGCAGCTGTGCGTGGTGGAAATGCCCACCGACCTGCTGATGATCGAGCAGACGCTGGCCTACCACGGTCTGTATTTCGTGCTGATGGGGCGGCTGTCGCCGCTGGATGGCATCGGCCCGAATGAAATCGCGTTGGCCCGGCTGCTGGAGCGTGCGGTCGATGGTGAGGTGCAGGAAGTGGTCATTGCCACCAATTTCACCGTCGAGGGCGAAGCCACTGCCCACTATCTGGCCGAGCTGATGCGCACACGCGGTCTGCAGGTCAGCCGCATTGCGCGCGGTCTGCCGGTGGGTGGCGAGCTGGAGCACGTTGATCCGGGCACACTGGCCCAAGCCTTGGTCGAGCGGCGCAAACTCTGATCGACGGGCGCGACGTACCCGCTGTATCGCAACGCGCAGACAAAAAAAGCCCCGCACTCAGCGGGGCAAGTTGACTACTCACGAGGAAATCGGCGGGCGCCGGCGCAGGCCGGACCCCGGGTCATGTATCACGCCAGGCGTGCTTCGCTCTCGGCGTCGAACAACACGGCCTTGGAGACATCCGGCTGCAGGCGCACGGTATCGCCCGGCCCCTTGGCCTCGCGCGGGTGCAGGCGGGCGCACACTTCGATGCCGTTCAGCTGGGTCAGCACCATGGTGTCCGGGCCGGTCGGCTCGGTCAGGTGCACCTTGCAGGCCAGCCCTTGCTCGCCCACCACGTCGAATTGCTCGGGGCGGATCCCCAGGATCACCTTCTTGCCCACGCTGCCGGTCAGCTTGGCGGCCTGCGGCAGCGCAATGAAGCGGGCTTCGCCCTCGCTCTGCAGGCTCACCCCCAGCTGGCCATCCTGCTCGGCCAGATGGCAAGGAATGAAGTTCATCGATGGCGAACCAATGAAGCTGGCCACGAACAGATTGGCCGGCTGGTCATAAATCTCTTGCGGGCTGCCGAACTGCTGGATCACGCCGTCCTTCATCACCGCGATCTTGTCGCCCAGGGTCATGGCTTCGATCTGGTCGTGCGTGACATACACGATGGTGGTTTTCAGGCGGTGGTGCAGCTGCTTGATCTCGGTACGCATTTCGACGCGCAGCTTGGCATCAAGGTTGGACAGCGGCTCGTCAAACAGGAACAGGATCGGGTCACGCGCCAGCGCACGCCCCATGGCGACACGCTGCCGCTGGCCGCCGGACAGCTGGCTGGGCTTGCGGTCCAGCAGGTGGTCCATCTGCAGCATCTTGGCGACACGGGCAATGATCTCGTCCTGCTCTTTCTTGGGCACGCCACGCGTTTCCATGCCGAAGGCGATGTTCTGGCGCACGTTCATGGTGGGGTACAGCGCATAGCTCTGGAACACCATGGCGATGTCGCGGTCTTTCGGTGCCACGTTGTTGACCACGCGGCCGCCAATGTGGACTTCGCCGGTCGTCGGGCTTTCCAGTCCGGCAATGATGTTCATCAACGTGGATTTACCGCAGCCAGACGGGCCGACCAGAATCAGGAACTGGCCCGATTCGATTTCGATGTCGATCCCCTTGAGGATATGTGTGTCGCCAAAGCTCTTGGTGACGTTCTTGATGGCGAGAGCGCCCATATAGTTCTCCTTATCCCTTCACCGCGCCGGCAGTCAGGCCGCGCACGAAATATTTGCCTGCGAATACGTAGACGAGGATGGTCGGCAGCGCGGCAATCAGCGCGGCGGACATGTCGACGTTGTATTCCTTGACCGAGGTCGATGTGTTGGCGAGGTTGTTCAGCCCCACGGTGATCGGCTTGCTGTCGCCGGCGGAGAACACCACGCCGAACAGGAAGTCGTTCCAGATCTGCGTGAATTGCCAGATCAGCACCACCATGATGATGGGGGTGGACATCGGGATGATGATGCGCAGGAAAATGCGCCAGAACCCCGCACCATCCAGCCGCGCCGCCTTGATCAGCTCATCGGGAATGCTCACGTAGTAGTTGCGGAAGAACAGCGTGGTCGAAGCCAGACCATAGATCACGTGCACGGTCACCAGACCGGCGATCGAGTTGGCAATGCCGAACCAGCCCAATGTCTGCGCCATCGGCAGCAATACCACCTGGAAGGGGATGAACACGCCGAACAGGATCAGCGCAAACGTCAGCTCGGAGCCACGGAAGCGCCACTTGGACAGCACGTAGCCGTTGAGCGCGCCCAGCGTGGTGGAAATCAGCACCGCCGGGATGACCATGCGTACCGAGTTCCAGAAGAACGGCTGCAGACCACCGCAATCAACACCGGTGCACGCACTCGACCAAGCCTTGCCCCAGGCCTCAAAGGAAATGCTGGTCGGCAGCGACAACAGGTTGCCGGCACGAATCTGGTCCATCGTCTTGAGCGACGTGACCACCATGACATACAGGGGCAACAGATAGTACAGCGCCGCCACCAACAGCGCTGCGTACAGCGCACCACGCCAGAACTTAGGCATTGCGGTTACCTCGCAGCTCGGAATAAAGATAGGGAACGACGATGGCAGCCACCGTCATCAACATCATGGTGGCACTGGCAGCGCCGAGGCCGGTCTGGCCGCGGGTGAACGCCATTGCATACATGAAGGTGGCAGGCACGTCCGACGCAAAGCCGGGGCCGCCGCCGGTCAGCGCCATCACGAGGTCGAAGCTCTTGATGGCGATGTGGCACAAAATCATCAGGGTAGAGAAGAACACCGGGCGCAGGGCTGGCAGGATGATCTTCCAGTAGATGCGCGGTAACGAGGCACCGTCGATCTGGGCGGCCTTGATGATGGAATCATCGATACCACGCAGGCCGGCAAGGAACAGCGCCATCACGAAGCCGGACGATTGCCACATGGCGGCAATCACCACGGTGTAAATCGAGGTATCCGGGTTCACCAGCCAGTCGAATGTGAAGTTGGCAAAGCCCCAGTCATGCATGAGCTTTTCCAGCCCCAGCCCCGGGTTCAGCATCCACTTCCACGCAGTACCGGTCACGATGAAGGACAGCGCCATCGGGTACAGGTAGATGGTGCGCAGCGCGCCCTCGCCACGGATTTTCTGATCCAGCAGGATGGCCAGGAAAATACCGACCGCCATGGCGCCGCCAATGAACAGCCCGCCGAAAATGAACAGGTTTTTGACGGCCACCCACCAGCGTTCGCTTTCAAACAGTGCCTGGTATTGAACAAGGCCGGCCCATTCGAAATTGGGCAGCAGGCGTGAACTGGTAAAGGACAGGTAGCCGTTCCAGGCAATGAAGCCGTAGACGAACAAGATCGTCAGCAGGAACGACGGTGCCAGCACCAGCCGGGGCAACCAACGCTCCGCAAATCCGTAGTGCGCGGATTGGGTTGGGTTAGACATGGCAGGATTCTCCGGGAACCGGGTTGTTGTAGGTATGGGACTTGCGCAACCGGCACCCGCGGGTGCCGGCCGGATGCGCCGCCATCGGTCGATGGCGGCGCGGTTGCTGCATTACTTGGTCTTGGCTGCGGTGGCCAGCTTGTCGGCTGCAGCCTTGGCGGTCATGTTGTCGTCGTTCCAGTATTGCGAGACGACGTCATAGATCGCGCCCTGGGTAGCCGAGTGCATGGCCATGCCGTGTGCAAACGACGGCACCAGCGAGCCCGACTTGTTGTCGGCGGCAAAGTCCTTGGCCGATTGCTTGCCGCAATCGTCGAACTTGCTCATGTCGGCACCCAGACGGACCGGAATCGAACCCTTGTTCAGGTTGAAGATTTCCTGGAACTGCGGGCTGACCAGTGTGGAAGCCAGATCATTCTGCCCCTTCACGGCATCCTTGTTCGCCAGCTTGAACATGGCAAAGCTGTCGATGTTGAAGGTGTAGGCATTGGCGGTACCCGGCGCAGCCACGCACAGGAAGTCCTTGCCCGGCACCTTGCCAGCGGCGAGGAACTCGCCCTTGGCCCAGTCGCCCATGAACTGCATGGCGGCCTTGCCGTTGATGACCATCGAGGTTGCCAGGTTCCATTCGCGGCCGGCAGCGTTCTTGTCGGTGTACGGCTTGATCTTCTTGTAGGTCTCGAGCACCTTGACCATGGTGGCGCTCTTCAGGGTGCCCTGGTCGAGGTTGATGAAGGCCTTCTTGTAGAAGTCCACGCCACCCACGCCCAGCGCGACGGTTTCGAATACGGTGGAGTCCTGCCACGGCTGACCGCCGTAGGCGACCGGCTGGATGCCGGCTTTTTGCAGCGCTTCAGCGGTCTTGAAGAATTCGTCCCAGGTGGTCGGTGCCTTGGCATTGACCTTCTTGAGCAGCTCCGGGTTGACCCACAGCCAGTTCACGCGGTGCACGTTCACCGGTGCCGCCACGTAGTGGCCCTTGTACTTCATGGTGTCGATCACGACCTTGGGCAGTACCTTGTCCCAGCCGTCGGCCTTGGCCACGTCATCCAGCGAGGCCAGCACGCCTTCATCGCCCCATTCCTGAATGGCCGGGCCCTTGATCTGTGCCGCTGCCGGCGGGTTGCCCGAGACGACACGGGTCTTGAGTGCGGTCATGGCGTTTTCGCCCGCGCCACCGGCTACCGCGAAGTCTTTCCACTTGTCGCCCTTGGCTTCGAGCATCTTCTTGAGCTCGCCAGCCGCCTTGGCTTCGCCACCGGACGTCCACCAGTGAAGCACTTCGACTTCAGCCGCATTGGCGGCAAAAGCAACGGTCATGGCCGCTGCACAGAGCGTAATACGCAGGGTTTGCATTTTCTCCGATCTCCTAGGCTCGAGCCGCCCCATGGCGGGGCTCGATGCACCAACATTAGGCCATGCCGGCACCAACAGAAATCAGGTAATCACCCTTGGGTAGGTTACGTAAGGCCTACACCTTATACGACATTCAAATTTCGCCGTGCTTCAGCGTTGTCCTTGGCACAGTGACGCAGAAACAGAAAAAGGCGACCGAAGTCGCCTTTTTCAAGCTTTAATCAACTCTTGCGAGTGGATTAGAAGCCAGTCCAAGTACCGATCAGGAACTCTTGGCCCGACTTTTGGCTGGCGGTATCAACGCCCAGACCTTGCCAGGACATGCCAGTCGGCTTCACGTAGCCGCCAGCACCGTTGTCCTTGCTGAACTGGATGTGACGAACACGA
The DNA here is from genome assembly GCF_900176275.1 of Andreprevotia lacus DSM 23236. Classification (GTDB taxonomy): domain Bacteria; phylum Pseudomonadota; class Gammaproteobacteria; order Burkholderiales; family Chitinibacteraceae; genus Andreprevotia; species Andreprevotia lacus. Next base: position 11,186 of record NZ_FWXD01000028.1, read on the forward strand.
GCATAAGCTTCGGTGTTCTTGCTCACGCCGTAGTGCAGAGCAACGTTGAACTGAGTTGCCTTGGCATCGTCATTGTCCTTCACATAGGTCAGACCTGTGTGCAGGCTCAGCTTGTCGTTGAACGCGTAGTTAACCTTACCGTGGAACACGTTGGTGGTCTTGTCTGCGCTGTTCTGACCCCAGTGGTTACGAGTGTAGTCGAAGAACACAGTAACCGGGCCGAACGGGTAACGGATGCCAGTGAAGAACGATGTGTTGGTACCATCGCCGACAACAGCCGGAGTGGTCACAATGCCCGGCACGCCGCCAACGATATCAACCTTGGACGAAGCAGCAGTCTTTTGACCCTTCAGACCCAGGAAGGAGATGTCGAAGTGACCGCCAGCGCCGAAGTCAACGCCGCCACCGATTTCGTAGCCTTGGCCGTTGTTGCCGCTAGCAATTGCGTTGTCGCCAGCGTCGAATGTAGCAACAACGTTCACCGGACCGAAGTTGCCGTTGAACTGAACAGCGTTAGTCCACCACACCTTGTCGCCAACGATACCGAAGTCTTCGCCCAGGTTGCCCGAACCGTCGGTCAGGTACGGCCAGTCGTGACGCAGGTATTGGTCGGTGAAGATACGGCCAGTCTTGACGCTCCACGAATCACCGGCGATACCGATGTAAGCTTCACGCGAGCCCCAGCCCTTCACGCCCGGACCGTAAGCACCGCCGCCCGGCTTTTGCGAAACGCGCCAGATGGTCTTCAGACCGTTGTCCCACTTGTCTTCGCCGTCGAAGTTGATGGTCAGGTCGTCTTCGAAGCCAAAGCGGTTACGACCGCCTTCGCCATCACCATTGTGAGTACGGAAGATCACGTCCAGCTCAGCTGCACCGCTGATCTTGACTTCAGCGAAAGCCGGAGCTGCGAAGGCGCCAGCAACAGCGGCGGCAACCAGAACACGCTTAAACATTATTAATTCTCCTAGATACGAGAGTTGGCTTTGAAAACCAGCTTGGTAACAGCAAACTTTGCATCAGTGATCGACGCATAACCTTGCCCTACGAACGAAGGTTAAGGGAGTAACCGGCATCGATCAAACCCGATTGGCTCTGGTGACGCAAAACGTCGCATTCGCGCAACACCCCGCCTAACAGAGCAATGTTACAAACAAAAAAACCGCCGGAGGAGCCGGCGGTTTTGCTGGAAGAACGGCGGATTACTTGGCGTTCCAGAGTGCTTTGGTGGTGTCGAGCATACGGTTGGAGAAGCCCCACTCGTTGTCGTACCAGGCCAGCACCTTGACCAGCGTGCCGTGGCTGACCTTGGTTTGCGTCGAGTCATAAGTCGACGAAGCCGGGTCGTGATTGAAGTCGACCGAGACCAGCGGCTTGTCGTTATAGTTCAGCACGCCCTTCAGCTCGCCTTCCGAGGCCGCCTTCAGCACGGCGTCGATTTCAGCCTTGGTGGTTTCACGGGCAGCGGTGAAGGTCAGATCGACCAGCGACACGTTGATCGTCGGTACACGCACCGAGAAACCGTCCAGACGGCCATTCAGCTCCGGCAGCACCAGGCCGACAGCGGCAGCAGCGCCGGTCTTGGTCGGGATCATGCTGTGGGTGGCCGAACGCGCGCGACGCAGGTCGCTGTGATACACGTCGGTCAGCACCTGGTCGTTGGTGTAGCTGTGGATGGTGGTCATCAGGCCGGACACGATGCCGATCTTGTCGTGCAGCGGCTTGGCCAGCGGTGCCAGGCAGTTGGTGGTGCAGGACGCGTTCGAGATGACGGTATCCGACGCCTTCAGGATGCCATGGTTCACGCCGTACACGATGGTGGCGTCAACGTCGTTGCCGCCCGGGGCGGAGATCACCACCTTCTTGGCACCAGCGGCGATGTGGGCCGAAGCCTTTTCCTTGCTGGTGAAGAAACCGGTGCATTCCAGCACGACGTCGATGTTCAGTTCTTTCCACGGCAGTTCGGCCGGGTTGCGCTGTGCGCACACCTTGATCTTGTCGCCATTGATGACGAGGTATTCACCTTCCACCGACACTTCTGCATTCAGACGGCCGTGCACGGTGTCGTACTTGGTCAGGTGGGCATTGGTTTCTGCATTGCCGAGGTCGTTGATGGCAACAATCTGGAATTCGTCGGTGCGACCGGATTCATACAGCGCGCGCAGTACGTTGCGGCCGATACGGCCATAGCCGTTGATGGCGATGCGGATAGCCATGGTGAGTCTCCTTGGAAAATGAATCTGCGGGCAAAATCAGCGCAAGTATGCCAGCAAGACATGGCCGGCACATTGCGCAAGAACAATAGGGGCCGTTTTCAAACGGCCCCGCACATGCGGTATTTACTTGCCGCCGAGCGCGGCAGCTTCGCGCGCGATGGCGGTGATGGCATCCCAGTCACCCGCAGCGATCTTGTCCTTCGGACAGAGCCACGAACCGCCGACGCAACCGACATTGGGCAGCGCCAGCAGCTTGGGGGCCGACTCGACGGTCACGCCGCCGGTCGGGCAGAACAGCGCCTGCGGCAGCGGGCCGCCCAGCGCCTTGAGCATGGCATAGCTGCCAGCCTGCTCGGCCGGGAACAGCTTGAGCGCATCAAAGCCCTCTTCCAGCGCGGCAATCACTTCGGACGGGGTCATCACGCCCGGCAGCAGCGGAATGCCCGCCTCACGGGCGGCGGCAGCCAGCTTGGGGGTCAGGCCCGGGGTAACGGCAAACACTGCGCCGGCCGCCTTGGCTTCGGCAAACTGCTCGGGGCGCACGACGGTGCCCACGCCGACGATGGCGCCCGGCACGTTATCGGCAATCGCCTTCACGGCAGCCAGCGCCACCGGGGTGCGCAGCGTGACTTCCAGCACCTTGATGCCACCGGCAACCAGGGCACGTGCCAGCGGCACGGCGGTTTCCAGGTCGTCGATCACGATGACCGGCATCACCGGGCACGAGCGCATGATTTCTCGAATTTGCATGGTTGGTTAACTTCTTTGCTGGTTCGTTGATCAAAGCCCGCTCTAGGCGAGCATGCCGGAACAAACGCCGGCGATTCGGCCGGGCGTGCCCGGCGGTACTGCAGTCTAATTAATTAGTGGGCAAGACCCAGTGCAATCGCACCCTCTTCCGCACCGGTAGCCGATGCGCGGAAGCTGGCAAACAATTCACGACCCATGCCGTGGCCGTTCTTGCTCATGTCGGCAGTGGGGCAATCGCGTTTGGCCCATTCGGCTGCATCGACCCTGGCCTCGACCACGCCCAGCTCGGCATCCAGACGGATGATGTCGCCATCACGCACCTTGCCCAGCGGGCCGCCGCACAATACTTCCGGCGTCATGTGGATGGCCGACGGCACCTTGCCCGATGCACCGGACATGCGGCCATCGGTCACCAGCGCCACCTTGAAGCCGCGATCCTGCAGCACACCCAGTGCCGGGGTCAGCTTGTGCAGTTCCGGCATGCCATTGGCACGCGGCCCCTGGAAGCGCAGCACGGCAACGAAATCCTTTTCCAGCTCGCCACGCTTGAACGCAGCCAGCACGTCGTCCTGGTCGTCGAACACGATGGCCGGCGCTTCAACCACGCGATGCTCCGGTGCCACCGCCGACACCTTGATCACGGCGCGGCCGACATTGCCGGACAGCAGGCGCAAACCGCCATCGGCGCTGAACGGGCTGCCGGCCGGGCGCAGCACGGCTTCGTCGCCCGATTGCGCCGGCGCATCGCGCCATTCAGCCTTGCTGTCAATCAGGAACGGCTCTTGCGCATAGCGGCGCAGGCCGTGGCCGGCCACGGTCAGCACATCATCATGCATATGGCCGGCGTCGATCAGCTCGCGGATCAGATAACCCATGCCGCCCGCAGCGTGGAAGTGGTTCACGTCCGCGGCACCGTTGGGGTAAACGCGCGCCAGCAGCGGCGTCACTTCGGACAGGTCGTGGAAATCGTCCCAGTTGATTTCGATGCCGGCCGCCTTGGCGATGGCAATCAAGTGGATGGTGTGGTTGGTCGAGCCACCGGTTGCCAGCAGGCCGACGATGCCGTTGACTACGGCCTTCTCGTCCACCACCTTGCCGACCGGGATGAATTCATTGCCCAGCGCGGTGATCTGCGCGGCACGGCGCCCGGCGGCGGCGGTCAGCGCATCACGCAGCGGGGTATTCGGATTGACGAAAGCGGCACCCGGCAGGTGCAGGCCCATTACTTCCATCAGCATCTGGTTGGAGTTGGCCGTACCGTAGAAGGTACAGGTGCCGGCACCGTGATAGCTGCCCTCTTCCGAAGCCAGCAGCTCGTCGCGGCCGCATTTGCCTTCGGCAAACAGCTGGCGCACCTTGGCCTTGTCCTTGTTGGAAATGCCCGAAGTCATCGGGCCAGCCGGCACGAATACCGCCGGCAGATGGCCGAATTGCAGCGCGCCCATCAACAGGCCCGGAATGATCTTGTCACAGACACCCAGATACAGCGCGGCATCGAACACATTGTGCGACAACGCCACGGCGGTGCTCATCGCGATCACGTCGCGGCTGAACAGGCTCAATTCCATGCCCGGCTGGCCTTGCGTCACACCATCACACATGGCCGGCGTGCCGCCGGCAAATTGCGCGGTTGCGCCCACTTCGCGCACAGCCGCCTTGATGATGGCCGGGAACACCTCCAGCGGCTGATGCGCCGACAGCATGTCGTTGTAAGACGACACGATGGCCATGTTGGGCTGGCGCATCTCGCGCATCATGATCTTGTCGTTTTCCGGGGCAGCAGCCCAGGCATGCGCCTGATTGGTACAGGCCAGGCCCTTGCGCACCGGTTCCTTGGCTGCAGCAGCCTCAAGGCGCTGCAGATAACGGGCACGCGAATCGCGACTGCGCTCGATGATGCGCTGGGTAACTTCGATCAGACGGGGATGCAAAGGGCGGGACGACATTGACAAGCTCCGGGTCAGGCGGTAGCGAAAGCCGAATCGCACCGCGAAAAATCAGGCGTAGTTTTACTACAGACTAACTACAAATTCAACTGTGAGCGGGCACTTCGGCACAGCTGCTGCATCGCAACAACAGTCAGCGATGGCGCGGGTTTGCTGGATTTGCGCCGCTTCGGTGCCCGTGCACCAATCTGGGCGCGCAAAACCGTTTGCGCGTGATTTTCTGCGTGTAGTAAGATTACAAAGTCTTACTACATCCAGCCTCGGCACGTCCGGCGCAAAAGCGCCCCGCCGGGCCCGAACAACAAAGGAACAGGAATGACCGCGATCGACGCTTTTGACATGGTGCTGTTCGGTGGTACCGGCGATTTGGTAATGCGCAAATTGCTGCCCGCGCTGTATCACCAGCATCAGGACGGCAACCTGCCAGCCGAGGGCCGCCTGATCTGTCTGGGCCGCAGCGTGCCCGACACCGCAGCCTATCTGGACAAAGCGCACGGTCTGGCCAAGGGCTATCTGGGCAACGCCTACAACGACGCCGACTGGGCCTCGTTTGCCGCCCGCATCCAGTATCTGAAACTCGATGCCAACCAGCCGGAAGAATTCCAGAAGCTGGCCGACGTGCTGGGCGAATTCCCGCACCGCTCCCGCGTATTCTACCTCTCCACCGCGCCCGACCTGTTCGCCCCGATCGCCAAGAGCCTGGCTGGTGTCGGCCTGAACCAGGGCAATTCGCGCGTGGTGCTGGAAAAGCCGCTGGGCCACGATCTCGAATCGTCGAACAAGATCAGCCGCGAAGTCGGCGAGTTCTTCCAGGAACAACAGATTTACCGGATCGACCACTATCTGGGTAAAGAGCCGGTGCTGAACCTGATCGCACTGCGCTTTGGCAACACGCTGCTGGAACCGCTGTGGCGCCGTGAGTGGATTCGTGACGTACAGATCACCGTGACCGAGCAGGTCGGCGTGGAGACCCGTGCCGACTTCTATGACAAGGCCGGCGCACTGCGCGACATGATCCAGAACCACCTGCTGCAGCTGCTGACCATCGTGGCCATGGAGCCGCCAGCCAGCATCGACGCCGACGCGGTGCGTGACGAAAAGCTCAAGGTACTGCGCGCACTCAAGCCGCTGACCGCCGAAACCGTGCACAGCCACGTGGTGCGCGGCCAGTACCGTGCCGGCGCCATCGGCGGCAAGCCGGTGCAGGGCTATCTGGAAGAGCCGGGCGTGCCCGGCAGCTCGAAGACCGAGACCTTTGTCGCGCTCAAGGCTGAAATCCAGACCTGGCGCTGGGCTGGCGTGCCGTTCTACCTGCGCACCGGCAAACGCCTGCAGGAACGTCTGGCCGAGATCGTCATCAATTTCCGCGAAGCACCGCACTCGATCTTCGGCCGCAACGCCACGCCGAACCGCCTGGTGATCCGCCTGCAACCGGATGAATCGGTACGTCTGTACCTGATGGCCAAGGAGCCGGGCAATCAGTTCCGTCTGCGTCCGGTGCATCTGGACCTCGACTTCAAGGAATTCTTCTCCAGCCGCAGCCCGGAGGCCTACGAGCGCCTGCTGATGGACGTGATCCGTGGCGATCTGTCGCTGTTCGTCCGCCGCGACGAACTGCAGGCGGCCTGGAAGTGGGTCGAGCCCATCATCAACAGCTGGGAAACCAGCGCGGAAGGCCCCAAGCCCTATACCGCCGGCACCTGGGGCCCGGCAGCGGCCTCCGCCCTGCTGTCGCGCGACGGCATGGCCTGGCACGAAGAGGCCTGATCGATACGATCACAACGGCATCCGCACAGCCAGCGGCCGCACCCACCGGGCGGCCGCACTGGCGGGAACCCCGGTGCAACCGTGGCTCGATCAGCCCACCACACCCAAAGGTAAATGATGTCCCTGCAATGGCATGAATTCGCATCCAAAGAACAACTGGATGCCCAACTGGCGGTCACCCTCGCCAATGATCTGAACGCTGCCATCGCCGCACGCGGCAAGGCCGGCATCGCCGTCTCGGGCGGCCGCACGCCCGCCGGCATGTTCAAGGCGCTGGGCGAGCAAGCCATCGACTGGTCCAAGGTCGTCATCACGCTGGTGGACGAGCGCTGGGTGCCGGTGGACCACGCAGACAGCAACGAGCGCACCGTGCGCCAGAACCTGCTGGTCGGCCCTGCCGCTGCCGCCACCTTCATCTCGCCGGTGTCGTCCGCCGCAACGCCGCACGAAGGGGCCGCCGAGATCGAAGCACGCCTTGCCGCCCTGCCCGCCCCCATCGACGTGCTGATCCTGGGCATGGGGGACGACGGCCACACTGCCTCATTGTTCCCGAATGCCGAAGAACTCGAAGCCGCCTGTGCCTCGACCGCGCTGGTGGCTGCAGTCACCCCGCCGGCAGCGCCACACAAGCGCATCACGCTGACCCTGCCGACCATTGCCAAGGCACGCCACGTGGTCGTGCACATCACTGGCGACGGCAAGAAATCGCTGCTGGAAACTGCCATGACGGAGCAGAAAACCGCCGTCGAGCAATACCCGATCCGCCGCGTGCTGGATCAGGTAGCCGGTCCGAAAGACGTTTTCTGGGCGGCCTGATCGATCGCCGCAAACACGTAACAGACGGGGCTTTCTGCAACAGCAGACGCCCCGCTGTTTCAAGTGGCCTCCGCCTTGTGGCAGTGCCGCATTCCTGATTGAGAGCGATGCATGCTGGAAAGAATCAAAACCATGATCGATAGCCTGTCCCGGTCCGAGCGCAAAGTCGCCGAACTGGTACTGGCGCAGCCGAATCTGGTTGCCAATGCCCCTATCGCGCAGATCGCCGAACTGGCTGACGTTTCGCAGCCCACCGTGATCCGTTTCTGCCGCTCGCTCAACTGCTCGGGCCTGCAGGATTTCAAGTTGCGCCTCACGCGCAGCCTGGTGTCCGGCGTGCCTTATGTGCACTCGATGGTGTCGGCCGAAGATTCGGCGCACGACCTCGCCAAGAAGCTGTTCGACAACAATATCTCGCATTTGTTGCGCTGCCGTAACGAGCTGGATACCGATGTACTCGAACGCGCGATCAAGGTGCTCTCCAACACGCACAAGATCGAAGTCTGGGGCCAGGGCCAGTCCGGCGCGGTTGCCATCGATGCGCAGAACAAGTTCTTCCGCCTCGGCGTACCCACCGTGGCCTATACCGACCCGCACATGCACGGCATGAGCGCGTCCATGCTCAAGCCCGGCGATGCCGTGGTCGCGGTGTCCAATTCCGGCCGCACGCTGGACCTGATCCGTTCGGTGGAAATCGCCCGCGACGCCGGTGCCGACGTGATCGGCATCACCCATTCCAAATCGCCATTGGCCAAGCGCTGCAACATCTGCCTGTTTGCCGACACGATGGAAGATCCTGATCTATACACACCGATGATCACGCGCATCGTGCACTTGGTCATCATCGACGTGCTCGCTGTCGGCGTGGCGCTCAAACGTGGTCCGGAGCTGATCGACCAGCTCGAAAAAATGAAACGCAACCTCAAGGAAAAACGCGTGCGCGGGCACGAAAGCTGATCCGCACACCCGTTCATGTCTCTGACGCAAGGAAGATCCCCGATGTCCAGCTTGACTCAATCCCCGGCCTGGCTTGCGCTGGCGGAACACTTCAAGGAAGTGTCCGGCCTGCATATGCGCGATCTGTTTGAACAGGACCCGCAACGCTACGAGAAATTCTCGCTCGAATCCGGCGGTCTGTTCTTCGACTATTCGAAGAACCGCATCACCGAAAAGACCATGTCGTTGCTGCTCGATCTGGTGCGCCAGGCCGGCGTGCCCGAGCGCATCGAAAAGATGTTTGCCGGCGAGAAAATCAACATCACTGAAAACCGCGCCGTGCTGCACATCGCGCTGCGCAACCTCGACAAGAACCCGATCACCGTCGACGGTGAAAACGTCATGCCCAAGGTCAATGCGGTCAAGGAGAAGATGTTCCAGTTCTCCGACGAGATCCGCTCGGGCGAGCGCGTCGGCTACACCGGCAAGGCCTTCACTGACATCGTCAACGTCGGCATCGGCGGCTCCGACCTCGGCCCGGTGATGGTGTGTAATGCGCTGAAGGACTTCGGCCACCAGCGCCTGAACATGCATTTCGTGTCCACAGTGGACGGCGACCAGATCGTGTCGATCCTGAAGAAGCTGAACCCGGAAACCACGCTGTTCATCATCGCGTCCAAGACCTTCACCACGCAGGAAACCATTACCAACGCGCGCACCGCGCGCCAGTGGTTCCTGGATCGCGTCGGCAACGAAGCACACATCGCCAAGCATTTCGTCGCCGTGTCGACCAATGCCAAGGCCGTGGCCGAATTCGGCATCGATACCAACAACATGTTCGAATTCTGGGACTGGGTGGGTGGCCGCTATTCGCTGTGGTCGGCCATTGGCCTCGCCATCGCCATCTATCTGGGCCGCCACGACTATCAGGACCTGCTGCATGGTGCCTACACCATGGACGAGCACTTCAAGAACAAGCCGCTGGAACAGAACCTGCCGGTCATCCTTGCCGTGCTGGGCGTGTGGTACATCAATTTCTTCGGCGCGGCCACGCACCTGATCTCGCCGTACAACCAGAGCCTGCAGCGCTTCCCGGCCTATCTGCAGCAGCTGGACATGGAATCGAACGGCAAGACGGTCGATCTGGACGGCCAGCGCGTCGATTACCAGACCGGCCCGGTGGTGTGGGGTGATGCCGGCATCAACGGCCAGCACGCCTACTACCAGATGCTGCATCAAGGTTCGCAGCTGGTGCCGATCGACTTCATCGCCAGCGTCGAGCACCCGGAAATCCCCGAGCCGCACAGCACCATCCTGATGGCCAACTTCTTCGCGCAGACCGAAGCCTTCATGCGCGGCAAGAACGAAGCCGAAGTGCGCGCGGAGCTGAACAAGGCCGGCATCGTGGGTGAAGCGCAGGATGCGCTGGTGCCGCACAAGATTTTCGAGGGCAACCGCCCGACCAACACCATCCTGATGCAACGCCTGACACCGCGCCGCCTTGGCGCGCTGATCGCGCTGTACGAACACAAGGTGTTCGTGCAAGGCACCATCTGGAACATCAATTCCTACGACCAGTGGGGCGTGGAACTCGGCAAGCAGCTGGCCAAGGCCATCGAAGCCGATCTGCACACCCCCGGTCTGACCACCGGCCACGACGCGTCCACCAACGGCCTCATCAATTACTACAAGCGGAATACCCCGCGCTAACCGCCATCCCGCCCTGCGCCCACCGGCCCGGGGCGGTCGGCAGTCCCCAGATCAACCTATCAAGTGAGAGTGACAATGGCAGAGCAGCATCATGACCTCGACCCCCAGGAAACGCGCGAGTGGCTGGAAGCCCTCGATGGCGTGCTGGAACAGGAAGGCGCGGAGCGTGCGCATTTCCTGGTCGAACAACTGATCGACCATGCCCGCAAAGATGGCGTGAACATTCCGTATACCGCCACCACTGCGTACATCAACACCATTCCGGCACACCTCGAGGCCAAGAGCCCGGGCAATCACAATTATGAAGAGCGCATCCGCTCGTATACGCGCTGGAATGCCGCAGCCATGGTGGTCAAGGCCAACCGCAGCGATGCCGAGCCGGGCGGCCATATCACCTCGTTTGCCTCTGCAGCCGCACTGTATGACGTGGGCTGGAACCACTTCTGGCATGCGCCGAGCGACAACCACGGCGGCGATCTGGTGTACTTCCAGGGCCACAGCGCGCCGGGCATGTATGCCCGCGCCTATCTGGAAGGCCGCATCACCGAAGAGCAACTGAACAAGTTCCGCCGTGAAGTGGACGGCGGCGGCCTGTCGTCCTACCCGCACCCGTGGCTGATGCCGAACTTCTGGCAGTTCCCCACCGTGTCGATGGGCCTGGGGCCCATCATGGCCATCTATCAGGCCCGCTTCATGAAGTACCTGCACGACCGTGGCTTTACCCAGAAGGGTGACCGCAAGGTGTGGGCCTTCATGGGCGACGGAGAAATGGACGAGCCGGAATCGCTGGGCGCGATCTCGCTGGCCGGCCGTGAAAAGCTGGACAACCTCGTGTTCGTCATCAACTGCAACCTGCAGCGTCTGGACGGCCCGGTACGCGGCAACGGCAAGATCATCCAGGAACTGGAAGGCGACTTCCGTGGTTCGGGCTGGAACGTGATCAAGGTCATCTGGGGTTCGGGCTGGGATGCACTGCTGGCACGCGACAAGAAGGGCCTGCTGCAAAAGCGCATGGCCGAAGTGGTCGACGGCGAATACCAGACCTACAAGTCCAAGGACGGCGCATACGTGCGCGAGCACTTCTTCAACTCGCCAGAGTTGAAGGAACTGGTGTCCAATATGTCCGACGACGACATCTGGCGCCTGACTCGTGGCGGCAACGATCCGCACAAGGTCTACGCCGGCTACAAGGCTGCTGTCGAACACAAGGGTGCGCCGACACTGCTGCTGGTCAAGACCGTCAAGGGCTACGGTATGGGTTCGGCTGGTGAATCGCAGAACGTGGCGCACCAGACCAAGAAGCTGTCCGACGACGACATGCTGCACCTGCGTGACCGCTTCAAGATCCCGCTCACCGACGAAGAAGCCAAGGCGTGCAAGTTCTACCTGCCGCCGGCCGATGCGCCGGAAATGCAATACATGCACGCGCAACGTGCTGCGCTGGGCGGCTACCTGCCGTCGCGCAACCCGGTGAACGAACCGCTGCAAGTGCCTGCACTGGACGCCTTCAAGGCCCAGCTGGAAAGCACCGGTGAGCGTGAAATGTCCACCACCATGGCCTTCGTGCGCATCATGAACACGCTGGTCAAGGACAAGAACATCGGCAAGCGCGTCGTGCCCATCGTGCCGGATGAATCCCGCACCTTCGGCATGGAAGGCATGTTCCGCCAGCTGGGCATCTGGTCGCACGTCGGCCAGCTGTACGCACCGCAAGACGCCGACCAGCTGATGTTCTACAAGGAATCTACTGACGGCCAGATCCTGCAGGAAGGCATCAACGAAGCCGGCGCTATGGCCGACTGGATTGCCGCTGCCACCTCGTACGCCAACCACGGCGTGACGATGATCCCGATCTACATCTACTACTCGATGTTCGGCTTCCAGCGTATCGGTGACCTGGCCTGGGCGGCCGGTGACCTGCGCGCACGCGGCTTCCTGGTGGGCGGCACCGCCGGCCGCACCACGCTGAACGGCGAAGGCCTGCAGCATCAGGACGGCCACGGCCACCTGTTTGCCGAATTCATCCCGAACTGCGTGTCGTATGACCCGACCTTTGCCTACGAGCTGGCAGTGATCGTGCAGCACGGCATGAAGCGCATGTATCAGGATCAGGAAAACATCTATTACTACCTGTCGGTGATGAACGAAAACTACACCCACCCGGCCATGCCGGCGGGTGCTGAGGAAGGCATCATCAAGGGCATGTATCTGTTCCGCGAGGGCGATGCCAAGGCCAAGCTGAAGGTGCAGCTGCTGGGTTCGGGCACCATCTTCCGCGAAGTGATTGCCGCTGCCGACCTCTTGAAGGCCGACTTCGACATCGACGCCGACATCTGGTCCGCCACCAGCCTGAACGAGCTGAAGCGCGACGGCATGGCCGCCGAGCGTTACAACCTGCTGCACCCGACCGGCGAGCAGCAGGTGCCGTACGTGACGCAGCTGCTGAAGGATCGCCAGGGCCCGGTGATTGCCGCGACCGACTACAAGCGCGTGTTTGCCGACCAGATCCGCGAATACGTGCCGCAACGCATGGTCACGCTGGGTACAGACGGTTTCGGCCGTTCGGACAGCCGCCAGGCGCTGCGCAAGTTCTTCGAGGTCGATCGTTACCACGTGGCACTGGCTGCCCTCAAGGCACTGGCCGACGAAGGCAAGATCGAGCGCACCAAGGTGGCCGAAGCGATTGCCAAGTACGGCATCGAAACCGACCGCCCGGCACCGTGGACCGTATAAAGCACTGAGTGCAACGGGGTGGCGCTGCCACCCCGCCCGGCGGGCGCATGTACGCATGCCCCGCCCCTGCCCTCTCAGGCTCACCCTCTCAGGATTTGGACATGAGTAACCTGATCGAACTGAAGATTCCCGATATCGGCGGCCACGAAGGCGTCGACGTCATCGAAGTACTGGTCAATGTCGGCGATACCGTCAGCAAGGAACAATCGCTGATCACGCTGGAAACCGACAAGGCCACCATGGAAGTACCCGCCAGCCACGCTGGTGTCATCAAAGAACTCAAGGTCAAGGTGGGCGACAAGGTGTCCGAAGGCACCGTCGTCGTCATCGTGGAAGCAGGCGATGCCGCTGCTGCCGCACCTGCGCCTGTGGCTGCGCCGGCTCCCGTCGCGGCACCGGCCCCCGCACCAGCAGCAGCACCGGCTGCAGCACCTGTTGCTGCGGCAAGCGCACTGGTGGAAGTGCATGTGCCGGATATCGGCGGTCACGACAACGTGGACGTGATCGAAGTGCTGGTCAAGGCCGGCGATACCGTCGCGCTGGAGCAATCGCTGATCACGCTGGAAACCGACAAGGCCACCATGGAAGTACCGTCCAGCGCGGCCGGCGTGGTGGAAAGCGTGCTGGTCAAGGTGGGCGACAAGGTCAGCCAGGGCGGCCTGATTCTCACCGTGAAGAGCAACGGTGCAGCCGCTGCTGCACCGGCACCCGCTGCCGCAGCAGCCCCCGTTGCGGCACCTGCAGCCGCGCCTGCCCCGGCACCTGTTGCGGCCCCCGTGGCAGCTCCGGTGGCCAGCGCGCCCGCCAGGATCGATGAAGTCGCCTTCTCCAAGGCCCATGCCAGCCCGTCGGTACGCAAGTTCGCACGCGAACTGGGTGTTGATCTGGGCAAAGTCAAGGGCAGCGGCCCCAAGAACCGTATCGTCAGCGTTGACGTACAAGCCTATGTGAAGGGCGTGATGACCGGCAGCATCGCCAGCCCGGTCGCACCGGCCGCTGGTGGCTCGGGCGTGGGTCTGGATCTGTTGCCGTGGCCCAAGGTCGACTTTGCCAAGTTCGGCCCGGTCGAAGCCAAGCCGCTGTCCAAGATCAAGAAGATTTCCGGCGCCAACCTGCATCGCAACTGGGTGGTCATCCCGCACGTCACGTTCAACGACGAGTGCGATATCACCGAGCTGGAAGAATTCCGCAAGAGCATCGGCAAGGAATGGGAAAAGTCCGGTCTCAAGCTGTCGCCGCTGGCCTTCATCATCAAGGCCGCTGCTGAAGCACTGAAGGCATTCCCGGAAATGAACTCGTCGCTGGATGGCGACAATCTGGTGCTCAAGCAGTACTACCACATCGGTTTCGCTGCCGACACGCCGAATGGCCTGGTCGTGCCGGTGATCAAGGATGCGGACAAGAAGGGCCTGAAGCAGATCGCCAGGGAGCTGACCGATCTGTCGGCACTGGCGCGCGAAGGCAAGCTCAAGCCGACCGACATGCAAGGTGCGACTTTCACCATTTCGTCGCTGGGCGGCATTGGCGGCACCAGCTTCACGCCGATCATCAACGCGCCGGAGGTCGCGATCCTTGGCGTGTGCAAGAGCCAGATCAAGCCGGTATGGAATGGTTCGGCCTTCGAGCCGCGCCTGATGTGCCCGCTGTCGCTGTCCTTCGATCACCGCGTGATCGACGGCGCGCAAGCCGGCCGCTTCACCGTGCATCTGGGCAAACTGCTGGCCGACATCCGTCGCCTGGTTCTGTGAGGACGGCACGATGAGCACAATCGAACTCAAAGTACCGGATATCGGCGGCCATGACGGCGTGGATGTCATCGAAGTGTTCGTCAGCGTCGGCGATACCGTCGCGGTCGAGCAAAGCCTGATTACGCTGGAAACTGACAAGGCCACCATGGAAGTGCCGGCCAGCCATGCCGGCGTGATCAAGGAACTGAAGATCAAGGTCGGCGACAAAGTGTCGGAAGGCAGCGTCATTGCCATCGTCGAAGCCAGCGCAGCCGCCGCTGCGCCTGCTCCGGCAGCGGCTCCCGCCCCTGCGGCTGCACCGGCCCCCGCGCCGGTTGCAGCACCCGCTCCGGCAGCCACACCGGCACCGGTTGCTGGCAGCTACAGCGGCCCGGTCGATATCGAAACCGAGCTGGTGGTGCTGGGCGCAGGCCCGGGCGGCTATTCGGCTGCGTTCCGCGCATCTGACCTGGGCGTCAAGACCGTCATCGTCGAGCGCTACGCCACCCTGGGTGGCGTGTGCCTGAACGTGGGCTGCATTCCGTCCAAGGCACTGCTGCACAATGCAGCCGTGATCGACGAAGTGGCCCACCTTGAAGCGCACGGCATCAAGTTCGGCAAGCCGGAAGTCGATATCGACGCACTGCGCGGCTACAAGGAAAAGGTCATTGGCAAGCTCACCGGCGGTCTGGCCGGTATGGCCAAAGCACGCAAGGTAGACGTGGTACGCGGCCTCGGCACTTTCCTCGATGCCTACCACCTGCAGGTGGAAACCACCGAGGGCACCGGTCAGGCCAAGACCGGCACCAAGCAGGTGATCCGCTTCAAGCAGGCCATCATTGCCGCCGGTTCGTCGGTGGTGAAGCTGCCCTTCATTCCGGATGATCCGCGTGTGGTCGATTCGACCGGCGCGCTGGAACTCAAGGCCGTACCGAAGAAAATGCTGGTGGTCGGCGGCGGCATCATTGGTCTGGAAATGGGCACCGTTTACTCCACGCTGGGCGCACGTCTGGACGTGGTGGAAATGATGGACGGCCTGATGCAGGGCCCGGATCGTGATCTGGTCAAGGTGTGGGAAAAGTGGAACGCCCACCGTTTCGACAACATCATGACCAGCACCAAGACCGTGGCCATCGACCCGCGCGAAGATGGCGTTTACGTCACCTTCGAAGGCGTCAACGCCCCCAAGGAACCGCAGCGCTACGATCTGGTGCTCTACGCCACCGGCCGCTCGCCCAATGGCAAGAAGATCGGCGCGGAAAACGCCGGTGTCTTCGTAGACCCGCGCGGCTTCATCCCGGTGGACAAGCAGCAACGCACCAACGTGCCGCACATCTTTGCGATTGGCGACATCGTCGGCCAGCCCATGCTGGCGCACAAGGGCGTGCATGAAGGCCACGTGGCAGCCGAGAACGTGGCCGGCCACAAGGCGTTCTTCGACGCCCGCGTGATCCCGGGCGTGGCCTACACCGATCCGGAAGTGGCATGGGTGGGCCTGACCGAGGCCGAAGCCAAGGCGCAGGGCATCAAGGTGGAACGTGGCGTGTTCCCGTGGGCGGCCTCGGGCCGCGCCATTGCCAACGACCGCACCGAGGGCTTTACCAAGCTGATTTTCGATGCCGAAACGCATCGCATCGTCGGTGGTGCCATTGTCGGCCCGCACGCTGGGGACATGATCGGCGAAGTCTGCCTGGCCATCGAAATGGGCGCGGATGCCGTGGATATCGCCAAGACCATCCACCCGCACCCGACCATGGGCGAATCGATCGGCATGGCTGCCGAGGTATTCGAAGGCAGTTGTACCGACCTGCCGCCGATGAAGAAAAAGTAAGCCTCTCTTACTCTGGCAGCAAAAAAACGCCGCACCGGATTCCGGGCGGCGTTTTATTTTATTGGATTTTGCTTATTTTCTAATCAATTCCTCCCCGCTTGTATGTTTTCATACAGCTGGTATATGCTTGCCGCGACCGTGACGACCAGCAAGAGTTGCGCGGCAGCCCGCCCTGTCCAGGCGGGTATCCAAAGAAGAAGAGGAGATCGAAATGCAGCAAGCCTTTGCCCTCCGGCAAATCGGCTTGGCGGTGGTGTTTGCGCTGCCTGGCCTTGCCTTTGCCCACGGCTCGATGGAAGTCCCGGTCAGCCGCGTACTCAACTGTTTCAACGAAGGCCCGGAAGCGCCCAAGTCGGCCGCCTGCCAGGCCGCTGTCGCCGTATCCGGCCCGCAAATGCTCTATGACTGGAGCGGCGTCAACCAGAACCCCAATGGCAACCACCAGGCCTTCGTGCCGGATGGTCAGCTGTGCGGCGGTGGCAAATCCAACTATGCCGGCCTGAACCTGGTGCGCAATGACTGGGTGACCAGCCCGATTGCACCGGATGCCAACGGCAACTTTGAATTCATCTACAACGCCCCGGCGCAGCACCAGACCCTGTACTGGCGTTTGTATCTGACCAAGGACGGCTGGAACAACAGCCACGCGCTGAACTGGAGCGATCTTGAGCAGTTCTGCGAACTGGGCAATATCGCCGGCGACGCCACCAAGCGCTACCACCTGACCTGCAAGCTGCCGAAGAAGACCGGCAACCACATCCTGTACGCAGTGTGGCAGCGTTCGGACAGCCCGGAAGCGTTCTACTCCTGCTCGGACGTGAGCTTCTCGGCCGTGGCTTCGAGCTTCAAGGAACTGGGCCAGATTCGCACCTCCAGCAACCTGGCCAACGATACCGTCGTCACCTTCCGCCTGTTCAATGCAGCCGGCGGCGACCTCGAATCGATCTCGCAAACCATGTCGTGGGATTCGGTCACCGGCGCGGAAATGTTCACCGCCACCAACTGGCCGTACTATCTGGCGCAGAAGGTCAACGGCACCTCCAAGTACGCCGCCATTGGCGTGCTGAACACCACCAACGGCAGCATTGCGCCGGTGCAGGACGCACAAGCCAACCGCGTTTACTCGCGTGACGGCAGCAGCTACACCTACGCCATCGACATCAAGGGTGCCAGCGTGACGCCGGCACCGACCACCGTGCCGACGGCAGTGCCTACCGCTGTTCCGACAACGGTGCCGACCACCACCCCGACAGCCACGCCCACTGTCGTACCGACAACAGTGCCGACCACCGTGCCGGTCACACCGACACCGAAGCCGACCACGGCGCCGACCGTTACCCCGGTACCGACAACGGCACCGACCGGCACGCCGAGCGGTTGCAACGCGGCATGGGCCAGCGGTTCGACCTACAACGGTGGCGACAAGGTGAGCTACAACGGCCGCAATTACCAGGCCAAGTGGTGGACCCAAGGCAACGTGCCGTCCAGCAGCAGCGGTGACGGCCAGCCGTGGCAAGACCTGGGCGCCTGCGGCAGCACCACCAGCGTGCCGACCACCGCACCGACCGTAACCCCGGTTCCGACCAAGGCACCGACACCGGTTCCGACCGTTGCTCCGACCACTGCCCCCACCGCAGTGCCGACCAAGGCGCCGACCCCGATCCCGACAGTAGCCCCGACCGCTGCACCGGGTACCTGCGCGGTGGCATGGAAGGAAGGCAGCACTTATCAAGCCGGTGACAAGGTGTCGTACAACGGCATCAACTATCAAGCACTGGTGACCCACACCGCTTACGTGGGCGCCGGCTGGAATCCGGCGGCCAGCACGACTCTGTGGAAATCGCTGGGTAGCTGCTGATCGTCAGAGCAAGCAAGACGATGTAAAGCGACTTTGCCGGAAAGCGCCGACACGCTTTCCGGCTTTTTTGCGCCTGCACGTCATGCATGCCAACGCAATGTTGGCAGCATGCCTCAGTCGCTCAATAGTTCGCGGTGAAGTTGCTGTGGTGGTGCAAAAGGCTTGCTGAAGACAAATGCATGCCCACTCGGCCCGTGTGCCTGCAAATGCGCCAATCGCGCGGCCGCTTCCACCACCGTTGGCCGGTGGCCTGCCGGCACCCACCACAGCACCGTATAAGCGGTATCCATGCGCTCGAACCACTCACGGCGGCGCTTGAGCACTTCGGTATGGGCCGAGCGGAATACGTAATCGCTCAGCGCAACCACATCGCGCCAGACCGACATATTGACCAACACTTCCGGCCCGAACGGGCGCAGTGCAGTGGCATCGCCCTCCTCATCCTGCAGCCGCCACACAAAACCGGGGCTGGCCTCGGCCAGCGCGTTGATGCGATCCAGGTTGGCCACGAAATCGGCCAGTTCGGGCGAATCAAGCGGTGCCTTGAGGGTGGCGATATTGACTTGGGCCAGTTCAAATGCGGACATGCGGGGTCTCCATACGCGCCGGAATGGCGTGCGGCGATGCAGATTCTAGCTGGCCAGCGGGAGCGTGTATGCGGGGATCACCGACCCGCAATCGCCCCAGCGCCATCAGCCCGCTTCGGTCAGCACCGCTGCACGCTGGCGGCTATGCCAATAACCCTCGATGCTGTACAGCACCAGCGCAGCCCAGATCAGCGAAAAGCCGATCTGCTTGTCGATGCCGAACGGCTCGTGCCACAGCACCACGCCCAGCAGCAGTTGCAAGGTCGGGCCGGTGTATTGCAGCAAACCCAGCAGCGAGAGGGGAATGCGCCGCGCACTGGCGGCAAACAGCAACAGCGGCACGGCGGTGATCGGCCCGGCCAGCAGTGCCAACCCCTGCACGCCAGTCGAGGCATGCGGGAAGCCTGCCTGGCCGGTGGCAAACAGCCAGCCCAGCGCAGTGCCAGCCAGCGGGAACAGGATCAGCGTTTCCAGCGACAAACCCTCCAGCGCCCCCAGCGCGGCAGTCTTGCGCAGCAGCCCATAGGTGCCGAACGACGCCGACAGTACCAGCGCAATCCACGGCAACTGGCCCAGCGAGAATGTCAGCCACGCCACGCCGCCAGCCGCCACGGCAATGGCGCCCCATTGCCCGCGCCGCAAGCGCTCGTGCAGGAACAGCACGCCCAGCAGCACATTGAACAACGGGTTGACGAAGTAACCCAGGCTGGCATCGACCACCCGGCCGGCATTCACCGCCCAGATATAGGTAAACCAGTTGATCGACAGCAACAATGCGCTGAGCGTAAAACCCGCCAGCAGGCGCGGCTGGGCAAACGCCGCGCGCAGCCAGCCCCAGTGCTTGCGCCAGATCAGGATGGCGCCCAGAAACACCAGCGACCACACCATGCGGTGCAGCAATATCTCCAGCGGCGGAATGCCGTGCAGCGATTTGATGTACAGCGGCAGCAAGCCCCAGATGGTATAGGCGAGCAGGCCGAAGATGATGCCGGTTTGCATGAAATAAACAGTCCTGAGCACGCCGCCGGCGGCAATGCCGGTGGCAGACTCCCATGCTAGGCTGTTATGGCAACAGCCCCAATTGGGGAAAGCAAGGAATACAGATGTGCTGCCGTCATCACGGTGCAGTCAGTATCTAGCCTCGATGACACGATAGTCATCGTAACGGATACGACAGGCACTTTCGCCCATCGTGAATGGGTTGGGCACAACGGCATAGTAGCTACCGTCCTCCAACTGGATATGCGAATTACGCCAACTCATCCACATACGCGCAGCCAGATCGGCCAACAGGCTGGAATGGGGCAACTGCCGTGCTTGCGTGCAGAAGTCGTTGACCCGATAACTGGCCAACGCAAAGGCCAGGATATAGCTCACAACCACCAGCAGAAAAACACGCCACAAATGCTGGCGACCATACCAAGTCCCCAGGGCGGCCATCGGCAATGCAAGCCACATGAAGCGGCTGCCGGCCGGATCCAGTGCCATGGCCCAGAACGCACCAATATTGAAGCCGAAAAACAGACCGAAGCAGAGCTTGCTGAACAAACGCAGCGCCTCACCAGAAATGATCGGTTTGCGGCTTGCTTGCATCAAATCCTTTCCAATAAAAAAGGCATCTTGCGATGCCTTTTTCCTCAACCCAGCTCACCCTGCTCCGCCATCATGCGGATGCGTTGCAGCGCTTCTACATCCATCTGGCGATAGGCCGCTTTGAGGTATGCGGCGTAGTTCGTTTCGCCCTCTCCGGCGTTCGGATCATGATCCGGCACCGGGGTGTCGTAAATGAAACGCACCAGCAGTTGTTCCGCCTCGGGGGCTTCGATGGTGACGGTGAGCGTACCGCCGGCGTGTTGCTCGTTCGGCTCGGTATCGTGGCGCACAGACTGCAAGGGCACCAGCGTGATGCGGTCGCGCACGGTCAACGTGCCCAGCTGCATCTCGCGCAGCAGGCTGCCCGCGCTACGTTCCAGAATGCGCACCGATTCGATGTGCTCCAGAAACAGGTCGGGCGCTTCGGCACGCAGGATCAGCCCGTTCCAGAGCTGCTCCAGCGTGAGCGGTTCGACCATGGGATTATCCGGGTCGTTCACCAGCACCAGATGTTCGAAGTACATCCAGCCCCCTTAGTTATAGCGGCGGCGCGGCGTATCGAACAGCGCAGCCACCGGGCGGCTTTCGTTACTGGTGGGCTGACGCTCGTCCCAGTAGGACGGGTCGCGCTGCTGGCCACCACCACTGCCACGGCTTTGCTGTTGCTGGTTACCACGGTTGTCGCGATCACCGCGTGCCTTGCCGCCCTGTCCCTGGCCACGCCCCTGGGCGTTGCCACCCTGACCGCTACCACCCTGACGCTGGCCACCCTGGCCCTGACGTGCCTGACCCTGACCCTGGCCATTGCCCTGACGTGCCCCCTGACCCTGGCCCTGACCTTGACGGCGCTGGCCCTGGCCCTGGCCTTGCCCTTGACGCGGCTGACCCTGGCGACGGTTCTGGCCGGCTTCGCCCCCCTGTCCACCGGCTTGACCAGCACCGGCACCGCCTTGTGCTGCAGGCTGGCCGTCGGCTTGCGCCGGGCGCTGCTGACGCGGTGGCCGCTTGGCTTGCTGGCCGGCCTCACCGCCTTCACGACGCGGCTTTTGCTGGCGCTGGCCTTGGCCCTGACGCTGCCCACCCTGGCCCTGGCCACGGCGGCCATTGACGATCGGTTCGGCCTTGATGGTCGGATCGGGCTCGAAACCTTCGATCACTTCGCTCGGAATCTCGCGCTTGATCAAGCGCTCGATGTCGTACAGCAACTTGGTTTCATCGACACAGACCAGCGAGATCGCCTCGCCCTCCGCGCCGGCACGGCCTGTACGGCCAATACGGTGCACATAATCTTCCGGCACATTGGGCAACTCGTAGTTCACCACGTGCGGCAGTTCGTCGATGTCGATACCGCGTGCAGCAATGTCGGTCGCAACCAGCACCTGCAGGGTGCCGGCCTTGAATTCGCTCAGCGCTCGGGTGCGCGCGCCCTGGCTCTTGTTACCGTGGATGGCCAGCGAAGTGATGCCGTCCTTGTCCAGCTGTTCGGCCAGACGATTGGCACCATGCTTGGTGCGGGTGAACACCAGCACCTGGAACCAGTTGTGCTGCTTGATCAGGTGCGCCAACAGCTGGCGCTTCTTGTCGCGGTCCACCGGGTGCACGCGCTGGGCAATGGTTTCTGCGGTGGCATTGCGGCGGGCCACTTCGATCAGTGCCGGTTTGTCCAGCAGCTTGTCGGCCAGTGCCTTGATTTCATCCGAGAAAGTGGCCGAGAACAGCAGGTTCTGGCGCTTTGCCGGCAACAAGGCCAGCACTTTCTTGATGTCGTGCACAAAGCCCATGTCCAGCATGCGGTCGGCTTCGTCCAGCACCAGGATTTCGATGTGCGACAGATCAACCGTCTTTTGCGACACGTGATCCAGCAGACGGCCGGGTGTGGCCACCAGAATATCGATGCGGCCCTTGAGCGCCTTGATCTGCGGGTTGATGGCAACGCCACCGAACATCACCATCGATTTCAGGTTGGTGTTCTTGCCGTATTCGCGCACGCTTTCTTCCACCTGCGCGGCCAGTTCACGCGTCGGGGTAAGGATCAGCGCACGGATGCCGCTCTTGGTACCTTCTGCCGGCGCGCGTTGCGACAGCAGTTGCAAAATGGGTAGCGTGAAACCGGCGGTTTTACCGGTACCGGTCTGCGCACCGGCAAGCAGATCGCCGCCGGAAAGGATGGCCGGAATGGCCTGGGTCTGAATCGGTGTCGGCTCGGTATAGCCGCGTTCGGCAACTGCGCGTACCAGCGCATCATCCAGACCTAGGGAAGCAAAAGACATAGAGTTTTCCGATGGAAAGATACAGTTGTCCCGGGTGGACGCAGGTTTGCGAGAAGCAGAACTCGGGACGGTATTACAGCCACATGCCGGCAAGGAGCCGGTCATTGCGTCGGGCTGATCAAGGTTTATGCGGGGAGTATAAGGCAGGATGCGCGGTTTACCAAGCGCGATACTTGCACATTCCGCCTGCCCCGCCAGAATGCACCGTGCTAGCCGACCCGGAAACGCCCGATCTCGCCCGACAATTTCTGCGTCAGCTGACTGAGTGTTTGCGCGGCATCGTCCATGGCGCCGACGGCAGCGGCGTTCTCCTCGGCCATCTGCGCGATCTGCTCGACCCGCTTGGCGATTTCCTGGCTGCCCACGCGCTGCTCGCCCAATGCCTCGCTGATCTGTGCTACCGCATTGCCGGTTTCGACGCAATGCGCGCGGATGCGCTCGATCACCTCACCGGCGCCATTGGCGACCTGCGCGCACGCGTTGACCTGCTGCGTGGTATGGCCCATGGTGCTGACCGAATGTTCGGATTGGGTGCGGATGGCGGCGATCTTCTGCTCAATTTCGACAGTGGCCTGTGCGGTACGTTCGGCCAGCTTGCGCACCTCGTCGGCCACCACGGCAAAGCCGCGCCCTTGCTCACCCGCCCGCGCGGCCTCGATGGCGGCATTGAGCGCCAGCAGATTGGTCTGTTCGGCCACGCCGCGTATCACCTGCACGATGCTGGCGATGCGCTGCGTTTCCTGCCCCAGCTCACCCACGATGCCGGCCGCCTCACCCACGGCCTGGTCGATGATCTGGATTTCACGCACCGCCGATTGAATCTGTCCCTGCCCCTCTTCGGCCAGCTTGCGGGTGGCCGTGCCCAGTTCGCGCGCGGAGGTAGCGCTATCGGCCACCACATTGATGCTGACCGTCACTTCCTCTACCCCGGCGGCAATGCCGGTGGTCACCTGGCTTTGCACATCGCTGGCGCGCGACAGCTCCTGACTGGTACCGGCCAGCTTGGTGGCCTCCTGGCTCACCGAGCCCATCACCTGCCGTGCCTGCAGCAGCAGATGCTGGATGCGTTCGGCCAGCGCATCATAGGCCTGGCCTATGCTGTCCAGCTCATCCTTGCCCAGCAGCCCCACGCGCAAGGTCAAGTCACTGTGCTCGCGGCTGCGTTGCAGCGTTTCGGTCAGCCGGCCCAGCTTGCTGCTGATGGTTTTGAGCAGCCAGATACTCATACCCGCACCCAGCACCATGGCCAGCCCCAGCGACACCCAGGTCACCACCAGCGTCTGCCGATAGTTGCTCTGTGCAACGGCGTAATTGTTGGCTGCCTCCTTGAGCTGCAGGTCGACCAGCTGGCTGATGTCATCCGTCACCGGGTCGATGGCGGGGTAAAGCTTGTGGCGGGCAAACTGGTTGATGGCCTCGCCATCCTTGCCGGCAATCAACTGCTTCAACTCACCGACAGCGGCATCAGCCTTGGCCATGCGAGCCTTGGCATCGGCCACCAGCCTCGTTTCCTCGCCGGTCATTTCGGTAGCGGCATACGCCTGCCATTCGGCATGCAAACGGGCATCGGCCTCGTCCACCGCCTTGGCGGCCGCCGCGGCATCAAGCACGCCATAGTTGAGTTTGTGCGTGGTATCGACAATATTGACCGCATACATGTCCGACACGATCTTGAGCTGCTTGAGCGGCACCACGCGGTCGTTATAGGTCGACTTGAAATGATCATTGGTCTCCGCCAGCACCAGCAGGCCGTGTAGCCCGACCACGAGCAACAACGCCAGCAGTACGCCGGCCAGCATTACCAGTTTTGCGCGGATGCCCATCGCCATACCCCAGATCGTAAGCCGTATACCCTCTGATGCCCGTTATAGCGGAGCAGCTGTAAGCCTGCCAGCAAGAATGTCCATATCTTGCGCTATGCTGTGGAAGCCTCTGCCCATGCCAACCTCGCCAAGGGAGTTTTGCAATGAACGATGTGTTGCCCCGTGTCACCCTCACCCGTCGCACATTGCTTGCCACGGGTGTATCGCTGGGAATTGCCAGTGGTTTTGCCCGCGCCGTGTCGCCGGTGGCAGACAGCACCATCTATACCGACGCCAGCGGGCTGGACCTGGGCCAGGGTAGCGTTGAGGTCGAAGGCGGCAAGCTGCCCCTTTATTACGCCCGCCCGGCTGGCGGCACCCAGTTGCCGGTGGTGATCGTGGTGCAGGAAGTCTTCGGCGTGCACGAACACATCCAGGACCTGTGCCGCCGCCTGGCACGGCAGGGCTATCTGGCGGTGGCGCCCGAGCTGTACTTCCGCCAGGGCGATCCGCGCCAGTACAGCGATATCAGCGAGCTGATGAGCAAGATCGTCTCGCAGGTGCCCGACGCCCAGGTGCTGGCCGATCTGGACCAGACCGTGGCTTGGGCGGGTAACCATGGCGGAGACGCTCAGCGCGTGGCGCTCACCGGTTTCTGCTGGGGGGGCCGCATTGCCTGGCTGTATGCCACGCACAACCCCAAGCTGAAAGCCATCGCCGCGTGGTATGGCAGATTGATGGGGCAGCCCTCGGCCAACAACCCGCAGCAGCCGATTGATCTGGTGAAACAGCTCAAGGTGCCGGTGATGGGGTTTTACGGTGGCAAGGACCAGGGCATCACGCAAGATAGCGTGGGCAAGATGCGTGCCGCCTTGCAGGCTGCCGGGCGTTTCGACGTGCTTAATGTTTACCCGGAAGCCGGCCACGGCTTCAATGCCGACTACCGCGCCAGCTACAACGCTGCCGCCGCGACGGATGCCTGGGCCAAGATGCTGGCGTTTTTCCGCCACCACGGGGTTTGAGCCGCCTGAAACAAAAGAAGCCGGCAAGCGCCGGCTTCTTTGTTGTGCAGTGCATGGCGTCTGCTATGACACGGCTTTCAGCCCCACCACGCCGCCCACAATCAGCGCCAGGAAAAACAGCCGCGCTGCGCTCATGCCATCTCCAAACCAGATGATGCTGCCTATGGTCACGCCGATGGCGCCCAGCCCGGTCCAGATCGCATAGGCGGTGCCGGCCGGAATGCCGCGCATGGCGAAAGACAGCAAGGCCATGTTCACAAAGGACAGCGCGATCGAGCCGGCCACCACCCACGGGCTGGGATGCAGTTGTACATATTTGAGCGACAGCGCCCAGATGATCTCGGTGACGACGGCCAGCGCCAGAATCAACCAATGACTTGCCATGATGACGTTCTCCCGAACCTGCCTGCAATGCCGGCAAGCGCCGGGTCGCAGATCGGTTCCAACAGCGGGCTCGTCACAAGCACCCTCGCGCCGGAAACCCGAAAGAGACGCGGAATGCATTACTGCAAAGGGTATGGCAAAAGCAAAAACGGGCGGAGATTCCGCCCGTTCTGCCATCAATTCATCCAGGTTACTTGGACTGATTGATCATATACAGCGCAGCAGCCTTGAACTCTTCGTCCGAGCCTGCATAACCACCCTTGGGCGGCATGGCGTTCAAGCCCTTGATGGCGATGGCAATGGCAGCATCTGCACCACCCTTCAGGCGCGGCGCCCAGGCGGCCTTGTCGCCCAGCTTCGGTGCGCCGGCAGCGCCGGTGCCGTGGCAAGCCTGGCAAGTGCCTTCCCAGATTTCCTTGCCCTTGGTGGCCGGGTCTACCGCGCCGCCTGCTGCCGCACCGGCAACCTTGGGTTCTTCAAACTTGGCGCCGCCTGCATTGGCCATGAAGGCCACTGCACGCTTCACTTCGTCGTCGGTCAGCTCAGGATCGCCACCCTTGGCCGGCATGGCATTGAAGCCCTTGATCGCGTGGCCCCACAGGGTTTCATAACCCTTGGCAATACGCGGGCCCCAGGCGCTGGCGTCGCCAAACTTGGGCGAACCGGCCATGCCGGTGCCGTGACAGGAAATACAGATGGCTTCATAGACGGCCTTGCCATTGCGCGAGCCCGGAGGGCCGCCTTCCACGATCTTGACCTTGCCGACCGGCTGGATACGCGCCGCCACGGCTTCTTCGGTCATGGTGGTCTTGCCCAGATCGACACCGCTGCCCGAGCTGGCCAGCTTGGCAACCAGCACACCGAAGGCCACCAGAGCAACGATGGAAACCAAAATCAGAATAACGACGTTCTTTGCTGCAGAAGATGCGCTGGAACCGCTCATGCTGCCATCCCTTGTGTAATGTCTTGGAGGTGGAATAACCGGCCGGATTATACGTCTATTAATCGCCGGCCTCAAAGCAGTGCATAGACGTTGTTGGGCAAACGCGTTATCATCCGGCCCTGATTTGCGCTCGTAGCTCAGTTGGATAGAGTGTCAGTTTCCGAAGCTGAAGGTCACAGGTTCGATTCCTGTCGGGCGCGCCAAATACCGTCACCACGCAATCGCTGGGTGCTCTCGCACTACCCTCCCCACTGCCTCAAACTGTCATGGCCACAAGCGGCACTGCTTGCTGATGGTCAAGCTGCGCATCGTGTCTGCGTTGCCAGAACGGCGCCCCGGCCCAGCGCTGCTCCTGCCCGTACCAGAAAGCCAGGTGCCGGCGATAGGCAGCCTTGATCTGCGCCAGCTCCGCGCCATAGCCGACCCAGGCATCGGCATCTCCGGCCAGCGTGCGATCACCGGCCTCGGCAGCCAGCAGCCCTGTATACAGCGCGTTGAACAAACCCTGTGACGACAACGGGTCAAAGCTCAGCGCCGCATCCCCCACAGCAAACCAGCCCGGCCCGGCTGATGCGGTCGAGCAAGCAGAGTGCGCGGCGGTGCGTTGCATGGCCGTATCGGCCCTGAAGCCTGCCCGCGCCAGCCTGGGCCCCAAACCCGGCAGGGCGCTGGCGGTGCGTAGCAACCATTGCGTATCGCGCATGGCACGCGCAGCGGGTAAATCAGCATCGGTATGAAACGCCAGCACGCGACGGCGGCCGGGCAGTGCTGCGCTATACCACCAGCCACTTTCGGCCGATTCGATGTACGACAGGCCATCATCTGCCGGCCCCTGATCGTTGCCATACAACCACCCGCAAATCAGCTTGTCCTGCCGCAGCCGGCGCGCACCCAGAGCCGTGGACAGCCGTGCGTTGCGCCCGCCCGCGTCAATCAACACCCGCGCATGCAGCGGGCAGATGCCGGATGGCGTATGCAACAGTAACTGCCAACCGTCGGCCACCGGCTTGATGTCCACCGCAGTGGTATTGCGCAGCAGCGCGGCACCCCGCGCCACCGCGCTGGCCTGCAGCCAGGTTTCGAAGCGGGCGCGATCCAGATGCCAGCCCGGCCCATCCGGATCACGCAAAAAGTCCTGCTCGGCTTCCTGCCCGCCCCAGCGCGAACGGTTGCCGTGGCAAGGCGCGTGGCCCTGCCGCAGAAACTCGTCCCACAGGCCCATATCGACCAACAGGCGGCGCGCAGCCGGTGGCAGCGACTCACCGATGCGCTGCACCGGTGCCGCCAATCGGTCAATCAGCAGCACCCGGTGCCGGGCAGCCAGGTTGAGGGCCGCCGTGGCCCCTGCTGGCCCGGCACCGACAATCAGGACATCAGTACGCAGCATGCTTAGCGCAAGCGACGCGGGCCGAGGTGGTGCACCTTCTCCACCGTGGACAAATCAACGTCCTCGAATTCCTCGTCCACCGTGCCGGCCGCTGCAGCGGCAAACAGACGCTCGCCGTGCTGCTGCGGCAGTTGTTCGACCTGCAAGGTGGCCGGGAAGCCCGCGCTATCACGCGGCCCGTCGCGCACTTCGACCACGCCCACCTGGGCGATGTCCTTGATCATGTTGTTGATCTGCTGTTCATAGCTGATGTTGCCCAGTGGACGGATCCACGATGCGCGCTTGGCAAAGGCGCTCAGGCGGTCGTCCAGCGGCAGGCTCTCGTTCATCACCACGGCATAGGCTTGCTGGCTCATCACCTGGTTGGGCACGCGGGCCGGCCAGAAGGTGGGCAGATACGGGTCATAACTCTTCTGGTAACCCGAGCGGCAGCTGGCGGTATCAGTCTGCCACGGCACCGCCATCCAGCGCGTGATGCCGCCGGCAATCTGCGGGCCGCACGGGCCGCTGATATTGTCGGGCGTGAGCACCGCGCCATAGTCCGGCTCGATCCAGCCCTTGGGCTGATGTGCCAAGCGGTATGGCGCCATATACATGGTGTCCTGCCGCATCGGCCAGGTCATTTCGCAACCGGGGTGGAAGGCATCGGCCAAGCAGAATTCCATTGCTGCCTGATTGAGCGTATCCGGCTGCGCGGCCAGCGGCACGTCATCGATACGCTGCGGCGGCACGGCGGTCGGGTCATAGTCGGCAATGAAGTCACCGGCAGCCCATTGTTTGAGGAAGCGCAGTTGCAAGGGTGCAAGTTCGACGTTCTGGCGCGGCGTATCGGCTGCCGGCACGGCCATGGCATCGCCATACAGCCACGGCCACGGCGACGGTGCCCAGGCATCACGATCAAACTGGCGGAACTGGTTATACAGCGTAAGCCGCCACTCTTTCAGGCTGTCCGATGGATTGGCCAGCTTCTTCATCCATTCCGGCTGGCTGAACGGCGTACTGCCGCCCCAGCCAAACGCAGCAGCAAAGCCGGCATTCACCCATTGCAGATGCGACAGGCGCTCGAAAATCGGCCGGATATCATTCTGGAACGACGGTTTCTCCGGCGCAGTCAGCGTGCCGTTGCTGACGAACAGATCGCGCATCAAATCCCACATGGTGCGCACCGACTTCTGCTGCGGCGCATAGTTGGGCGGCGCCACCACCACCCAGGCCGGGTCGACCGTCAGTTCCTGGCCGTTGTACTGTACCGTCGCCGTCACCGGGCCGTCGGCCACGTCGTCATGCCAGCCCTCGTTGTTGGCAAAAGTGATCGCGCGTGCGCCATTCCACGACGCCGCCTTGCCATGCCCGCCCAGCACGAACAAGCGCCCTTGCGCATCGGTGCGTAGCTCGCCCAGATACACCTCCTTGCCCATGAAACGGCCGGAGGCAAACTGATACCCCTCACCACGCTGATCGCTGCCGCTGATACGCCGCTCACCCGGCGCAATGCTCAGCACCGAGCGATCGGCCACCGCCATATTGCGCAGGAAGGATGGCTGCGCCGTGGCTGCCTCGGGGATATCCAATGCAATCTGGAACTGATACCAAGCCGCCTTGGTATTGGCCAAGGTCACCCCCCATTCGATCTGCGCATCGGCCGCAGTCAGCTCCTGCACCACCTCGCCAGCTGCATTGAAGCCGTAGATGCGAAAGCGTGCAGCCTCGCGCTTCAGCGCACCCTGCTCATCGCGGTAGAAGCCAGGCTCGGCCGGCGCCGGATCGGGCACCTCGGGGCCGAAATAGAATGCATCCGGGCTATTACCCACGCGGGCAATGCCGATGGCCGGATAAATGCCGGCCTTGACGATAGTGGTATCTAACGGCTGAGTCTGGGTATTGGTAGACATGCAAGCGCTTCTCTTGGTGGGAGTGTAGGCGCTACCGACCATCAGCCACCTGCGCTCAACACAATCTCGATGTGCTGCCGCTGCGGGGACGTTGCCAAGCTGGGCCAGTAGCGTGAGTTACCGGGGCGATGCTGAATTTTTGCTTATCAAAGTCTGTCGCCACGCAGCATGTTATTTCTAGATAAAGGCGCGGTGATGTCAAGCAATGGGCAACACACCCGTTGCACCCAAAACAAAAACCTGCAGCTGATTTTAGCCTTCATCGGTGCACATGCTCTCGACCCATCGCGGGTTGGCGTTGAACGGGCTGACGGTGCGGCTGTAGAGGCGTCGCCCGAGCGGGTCGTAGGCGAACTGGGTGAGGACCTGGTCACTGCGTACGCTGGTGAGGCGGTTGTAGTGGTCCCATTCGTAGCCAGAGCCACTCACAAAGCCCTGCTGGCGGCGTTACGCTCACTGGCCGTACGGATGTACTGTCTGCGTTTCGCGTGCCTTGCCAGCACCGCTACGCTGGGTTTTGTAAGCAGCTCCACGTGCTTTGGCCGTTGCTGATGCGGGTGCTGAGGTTGCCACGGTTGTCGTAGTGGTAATGCACGCCGGCATAGTCACGCAGCAGTTTGTCGAGCAGTTTGCTGCCGCCGGTCATGCGGCTGGTGAATTGGCTGGTGTCTTGCTGGAAGCTGCGTGTGTCTTGCGTTTTGGCGTCGAGCAGGTTGCCGGCCGGGTCGAAGGCGAAGCTTTCCTTGCCGAGTGCACTGTTGGCTTCGAGCAGGCGGCCGACCGGGTCGTAGCGGTAGCTGAGGCTGCCGCGGCGGCTGTCGGCGATGCCGGTGAGCTGGCCGGCCTGGTCGTATTGGTAGAGACGTTGTACCAGCGGGCCGCTGCGGGTCTGGCTGGCGGCTTCGGTATGGGCGAGCAGCTGGGCCTTGAGGCGGCCGGCCGGGTCGTATTGCTGGGTGTGGACCAGCTGGCTGCCGAGCTGGCGCTTGATTTCGCGGTGCAGGTCGTCGCGTTCGAAGCCAAGTTGTTCTTGCTGGTCGAGCAGCAGGCCGTGGATGTGGCCGCTGCCGTAGGTGAGCCAGTCGAGGCGGTGGCCGTCCGGGCGCACGGTGGCGATGCGGTTGCCGAGCGGGTCGTATTCATGTTGCCAGACGGCACTGACGCTTTGACCATTGAGGATGTAGTGCTGGTGTTCGGTGGTCAGGTTGCCGGTTTCGTCGTAGAACCATTGCAGCTTGCTGGCGGCGTTGTCGGCGTAGATGAGCTGGCCCTTGGCGCTGTAGGCAAAGCCTTCGCGCTGGGCGTTGCGCGGTACGCCTTCGCTGTCGAGTTCGGTGAGCGGGCCGGCGGCACGTTCAGTGAGGCGGCCCATGGCGTCGAACTGCAGGCTGGTGCGGATGCCGTTGTCGTCGATGTGGGCGAGGACGCCGCTGCCTTCGTCGTAGTGGTATTGGGTGCGGCGGTTGTCGAAGCCGGTTTCATCCAGCAGGCGGCCGACCGGGTCGTAGTTGAAGCGCCACTGGCTGCCGTTTTCGTTGGTGAGGCCGACCAGGCGGCCGAGGGCATCCCAGGCGTAGCCGAGGCGCTGGCCGGCGGCGTCGATGCGCTGGTTGACGAGGCCAGCCAGCGTGTAGCTGTAGCGGGTGGTCTGGCCGAGCGGGTCGGTGTGGTTGAGCAGACGGCCTTCGGCGTCGTACTCGAAACGGCTTTGCGCGCCATCAGGGTGGGTGATGGCGGCGAGCTGGCCGTTGGCGTAGTGGTATTGGGTGGTTTCGCCGGCGGCGTTGACGTCTTTGCTCAAGCGGCCGCGTTCGTCGTACTGCCAGCTGCTGGTCTTGCCCGAGCAATCGGTGTAGCTGGCCAGTTGGCCCTGCGCGGTGTAGGACAGCAGCTTGCTGCCGCCCTTGGCGTCGGTGATTTCCACCGGCTGGCCGTAGGCGTTGTACTGGTAGGCGGTCTTGTGGCCGAGCGGGTCGGTTTCTTCAGTGACGTTGCCTTGTTCGTCGTAGGCACGCAGCCAGTGGTTGCCTTCCGGATCGCGGATGCCGGTGAGGTTGTCGTCGTCGTCCCAGGCGAAGTGGACGGTGGTGCCATCTGGGCGGGTGTGCTGCAGCAAGTTGCTGCGCTCGTCATAGCGATAGAAATCGCTGTTGCCGTCCGGGTGCAGGTGCTGCACCACGTTCTTGTTGTTGTCTCGGTACAGCCATTCTTCGCCGCCATCCGGATGGACGATGCGATAGGTGTAGCCGAGGATGTCGTAGTAGTGCTGGGTCTGCTTGCCAAGGGCATCGGTCACCGTGGTCAGGCGGATGTTCGTCATGCTCAAAGAAAGGGAGCACCGCACCGATGTGCTGCTCTCTCTCGTACTGATCGGCAAAGAAGTACCCCGTGTCGAGTGCTGCCATCCGGTATTGCCCTTCAGTGCACCACACCCGAGGGGCTACATGACCATTCAGCAACCTCATGACGCGATCATGTTGCCCCAATCCCAGTACCCGCACCGGAATGCAAACCTCGTCGCGCCCATGGCCAGCCCCTGCCAAGAGTTGGCGAGCTGCGATCAGCAGGTCTTCTCTGGCGTGTTCCGGCAGCCTGGCCAGCGCACGTTGGCGCAACAGCTTGCCTGTATGCGTGTCATGAAACAGCGCAACCTGCTTCAAGAAAGGTGAACGATCCATGTGGCTGGTCGAAGGTCAGATTTTGAGATCAGCTAACTGGCCACCGCCGGCCAGGAAATCGACAACCCACTGCGGCTTTCGGCCATGGCCTGTCCACGTCTGGTTGCCGTTTTGCGGGTTGTGATAGCGAGGAATGCCCTTGGGCTTGGCTTTGGGGGTGGCGGGTTTTTCAGGCTCACCGAGCAGCTCGCGCAAGGAGAAGCCTTTCTCGGAAGCCAGGATTTTGAGCTCATCCAGCAAGGCCAGGCAGCCTTGCTGGCGGCGTGCCGCAATCTCAGCACTGACCTCATTCTGCAATCGTTCGAGTTCATCCAGAGCGAGATGAATCAGATTCCTCACGGTGCAGCCCCAAAATATTTATTTAGCACCAAATTTGGACGCGATATTAACTATATTCGACGAAGTGTTGGCCAGACAACATCCTCCAATCGAATAAATTCGACACCTTTAAAATCCATGTCTTTTGCCAGCAAATAAAAGTCCTCCGAGCAAAAAATGGTATCGTTTGCAGGATCAATACCTTTAATGCAAAAAATAGTATCGGAAAATTTTGGACTAATTGCAAGCTTCTTAATTCTTTTTGTGGACGAGCCAGCTTTAACCAAAAATTGGGATAGGTCAGAATCCTCAGCTATCGATACGTCGTGTCTGGGAAATTTAGCTGCAAAGTATTGACGCTCTGCAATATCCTTTCCTACTCTTGACTTCACATCAACTCTTTGAAAATCCAACAAGCTACCGCCTGCCCTTTGAATGCAAGCCAGAAAATCCTCGCTTATCAAATGATAGGCAAAGCTGTCACTTCTTACCGCAAAGTTGTATAGCTTATCACTTGTTATGAAACAAAGTCCTTCTGGGAATTTTTCGACTTCCCCAAATCGGCCATACGGATTTGCATACCAAGGGTACGTACCATAGCTAAATTTCTTTGCGTCCAAGAAAAAGCGTGGATGTAACTCACCCTGCAACATACCAAGCGGGCATCCACGATCTTCTCTTTGTTCCAATGCGTAATAATTCATATCAACTAACTCGCCGAGCCTTTCCCATCGCAGAGGGAATAATTAGTCCAACACGCAACCTGCCTTGCAAGTCGCCTATTTTCGTCTTTGCTTCCACTGCCGATATGGCGCCTGAATTGTAGTCGTTTTCTATTCTCTGAACTTGGCTATTAACCATTGGGCTATAATATTTACCATGGGAGCCGCAATGATAAAATTTCCTCTTCATTGCAATCGCCTTTTTTTCCGAGTCCGGCATTAGCACGCCATTTGCAGCTAGATCCCTCTGGCCACCCATGCCAATATTGTTAAAGAATACTTCGTGCTTTCCCCATACTTCTTCCGGAATCAAATGATGGGCTTGCATATTGTCGCCCGTAACACCACCTAAATTTCCATTTAGTTTCGTACTGCAAAGACCAAGCGGATCAACTGATTCAGTTGGATTCTGACCATACACATGCAGGTTCAGCCCCCCCGCAAGTTTGATCGGATCCTTGCTCACAAACCGCCCGATCACCGGATCATAGTACCGATGGCGGTTGTAGTGCAGCCCCGTCTCGTGGTCGTAGTACTGACCCTGGAAACGGAACGGGTTGTGGATGCCGGCCTTCTTCGCCGCATCGCTGATCACTTCCCTGGCTTCACCCCACGCCTTGTAGCTGGCCTGCCAGGCCAGGTTACCTTGGGCATCGCTCAGCTCCTGCGGCGTGCCGAGGTGGTCGCAGTGGTAGTAGTGCAGTTGTTCGAATGCCTTGGCTTCGGGCGGGGCTTGCCATAGCGGGTCTTGCTCGCGGTCGTAGTCGCCTTCCCATACCGGGGTGCGCGGCAGGCGGATGGTGCCTGCGGTGGTGGCTTGCAGTAGCGGGACGAAGCTGCCCGGTTCGAACACGTAGTGGGTGGTGCGCTGGCTGTTCGATTCCCACGCCAGCGTGTCGCCGTCCCAGCCGTACAGGGTGATGCCGAGGTTCTTTTCCTTGCTGATGCGCGCTTGTTCTTGTTCGGCCCATTGCAGGTTGGCGTTGAACGGGCGGATGGCGCTGCTTTGTTTGTAGAGGCGTCGCCCGAGCGGGTCGTAGGCGAACTGGGTGAGCACCTGGTCACTGCGTACGCTGCTGAGGCGGTTGTAGTGGTCCCATTCGTAGTATGTGGTCTGGCCGTTGCTGATGCGGGTGCTGAGGTTGCCACGGCTGTCGTAGTCGTAGTGCACGCCGGCGTAGTCACGCAGCAGGTTGTCGAGCAGTTTGCTGCCGCCGGTCATGCGGCTGGTGAATTGCGTGGTGTCTTGCTGGAAGCTGCGCGTGTCTTGCGTTTTGGCGTCGAGCAGGTTGCCGGCCGGGTCGAAGGCGAAGCTTTCCTTGCCGAGTGCGCTGTTGGCTTCAAGCAGGCGGCCCACCGGGTCGTAGCGGTAGCTGAGGCTGCCACGGCGGCTGTCGGCGATGCCGGTGAGCTGGCCGGTCCTACAACAAAGTACACCGCTTCAGACGATATTAAGATTTGGCGCGGGAGCAGGCTGACTTATTTCATAAACGCGTGTTCAATCGTCCGGGACTAGACAACTAGACAGGTAGATCATGCCAGAGAGGGCGGTTTCTGGAAGTGCCCTTATAGGTCAAAAAAGTATATCAAAAAATCGTTAATATCCGGCCATGCTTTTCTTTTGTGGTCTTTCTCCGAGCAACCAGCCCCTAAAAAAAGCACCTCCTTATTTTCAATATTGTAGAAATATCCGCCACCACCCTCCATGCTCGATAGCAATATTAAGTCAGATGGGATTTTCATTGCTTGGCGAACCGCCGCCAAATTGGCGCTATAATTTGTATTCATGAGATGCCACCCCAGCTGCAGCAACTCCCCATGTGCGCTCAAGAAAGATGGCCCATCTTCAGCGTGCACAAAAAAATAGAAAAGGTCATCGGAATCTGAAATTCCAACATTTCTCAATGCGTCTGCATATCCTTTTGCTTCATCAGCATACCACCACCCCTTCCCTCTAAAAAAATCAATCACTTGATTTGAAATCATAAAATTTTCCTTGCTTTATGGACAACCACAAGACGATTTGCCTTTTTGCGCTGAAGCTCGTTCTTTCCAATATGCTTCACGATCACCGTTGAATTCATCTCTATTGACGGGATTATTCGGGTGAGCATTGGGTAGGTGTGGGTGCAAAGCATTTGTTCCATAGAATTTTTGGTGCGTATCAGCGGAAAGCTCAAACAATGATCCATTTGCATCCTGTTTAGAGTGATGCAAATTTAGTTGCGAATACTTTCCATTTTTAACCACAAATGGGCTCTTCCCCTCACTTGCCAACTCTAGGTTAGTTTTAACACCATCACGCGTATTGACAGGCAAGTCCCAGTCAATCTCTTGCTGATAGACATTGTGTTTTTTCCCAGAAGGTGCATTAAAGGAACACCGTTTGAAAAAACCTTTCAGCCCCAACGGATCAATCCACTGCACCGCATTCGGCGCGTACTGGTAGATATTCAACCCACCCGCCAGCCCGATCGGATCCTTGCTCACAAACCGCCCGATCACCGGATCATAGTACCGATGCCGGTTGTAGTGCAGCCCCGTCTCGTGGTCGTAGTACTGACCCTGGAAACGGAACGGGTTGTGGATGCCGGCCTTCTTCGCCGCATCGCTGATCAC
>NZ_FWXD01000033.1 GCF_900176275.1 Andreprevotia lacus DSM 23236
CGAGTTCTTGAATGCGCCGTTGCTCGGTGGTGAGAGCCTTGCTCTGCGGGGTGATGCCAACTTGTTCCTGCTGCAGCTGGGCCACCCAGCGGCGCATGGCAGTCTCGCCGACGCCCATGGCGGTGCAGGCCTGAGCCACGCTGTAGCCTTGGTTGACCACCAAGGCAGCGGCCTCGGCTTTGAATTCTGACGTAAACGATCGTCGGGTATTGTTCATCGTGACACCTGTGTGCGGTGGTGTGAGGACCACCTTAGTTGGTGTCCAGAATCATTGAACCACATCAAAGTCAAACACTTGGGTGCACAACAGCCTCCAAGAGCCTGTGCACCCTCGACCGTCATCTGTGCTTATACCGGCATCAAGCACCCGGCAAAGCCGGGTGCTCACCGTTTGCTGAAGGTGAAACAGCGGCGCCCGTCCGTTTGATCCCACACCCCCCTCCCTCGCCGCCGCGAGGGGGCCTCGCTACGCTCGTCAGCGGCACGAATCGGGTCGTTGCAAGTCAAACACTTGGGTGCACAACAGCCTGTGTACCCTCGACCGTCATCTGTGCTTATACCGGCATCAAGCACCCGGCAAAGCCGGGTACTCACCGTTTGCTGAAGGTAAAACAGCGGCGCCCGTCCGTTTGATCCCACACCCCCCACCCTCGCCGCCGCGTGGGGGCCTCGCTACGCTCGTCAGCGGCACGAATCGGGTCGTTGCAAGTCAAACACTTGGGTGCACAACAGCCTGTGTACCCTCGACCGTCATCTGTGCTTATACCGGCATCAAGCACCCGGCAAAGCCGGGTACTCACCGTTTGCTGAAGGTAAAACAGCGGCGCCCGTCCGTTTGATCCCACACCCCCCGCCCTCGCCGCCGCGTGGGGGCCTCGCTACGCTCGTCAGTGGCACGAAGGCGACCGCAAGCGCTCGGCCGGTTTTTCATGCCGGGACGACTTGCGCCTCTTCCTCGACCTCTTCACCCAGGAAGCCACCGCTCTGATGCGCCCACAGCCGCGCATACAGGCCGCCACGCGCCAGCAGTTCGGCGTGGTTGCCTTCCTCGACGATCTCGCCCTTGTCGAGCACGATCAGTCGGTCCATGGCGGCAATGGTGGACAGCCGGTGCGCAATCGCCACCACGGTCTTGCCTTCCATCAGCGTGTACAGGCTGCTCTGGATGGCGGCTTCCACTTCCGAATCGAGCGCGCTGGTGGCTTCGTCCAGCAGCAGGATGGGCGCGTCCTTCAGCATCACGCGGGCAATGGCAATGCGCTGACGCTGCCCGCCCGACAGCTTCACGCCGCGCTCGCCCACGTGGGCTTCGTAACCGCTGCGGCCCTTGGGGTCGGTCAGCTGCTGGATGAACTCGTGCGCCTCGGCGCGCGTGGCGGCAGTCATCATCTCGGCATCGCTGGCATCCGGCCGGCCATACAGCAGGTTGTCGCGCACCGAGCGGTGCAGCAGCGAAGTGTCCTGCGTGACCATACCCACGTGCGCGCGCAGGCTGTCCTGCGTGACGTGGGCAATGTCCTGCCCGTCGATCAGGATGCGGCCCTGCTCGACGTCGTAAAAGCGCAGCAGCAGGCTGGTGAGCGTGGACTTGCCCGCGCCCGAGCGGCCAACCAGCCCGACCTTCTCACCCGGGCGTATGGTCAGGTTGAGCCGGTCGATCACGTTCTGCTTGCCGCCGTAGGCAAAGCTCACGTTCTCGAAGCGCACTTCGCCTTGTGGTACCTGCAGCGGCTGGGCATCGGCTGCGTCGGTAATCGCAATCGGGCGCGACAGCGTGTTCATGCCGTCCTGCACGGTGCCGATCTGCTCGAACAGGCTGGCCATTTCCCACATGATCCAGTGCGAAATGCCGTTCAGCCGCAATGCCATCGCCGTAGCCGCGGCTACTGCGCCCACGCCGACCTTGCCCTGGCTCCACAGCCACAAGGTTGCGCCGGTGGTTACGGCAATCAGCAGCATGTTGAGCATGTGGTTGACGATCTCGAAGCCGCTGACCAGCCGCATCTGCCGGTACACCGATTGCATGAATTCCTGCATCGCGCTTTTGACAAAGCCAGCCTCGCGCTGCGCGTGCGAGAACAGTTTGACGGTGACGATATTGGTATACGCATCGGTCACGCGGCCGGTCATCAGGCTGCGCGCATCGGCCTGCTGCTTGCCGGCCTTGCCCAGCCGGGGCACGAAATACCACACGGCAATGCCGTACAGCACCAGCCAGCCGATAAAGGGCCAGATCAGTAGCGCATCGAAGTGGCCGACCACCGCCAGCATGGTGATGAAATAGATGGTGACGAACACCAGGATGTCGCTGAGGATCATCACCGTTTCGCGCACCGCCAGCGCGGTCTGCATCACCTTGGCGGCCACGCGGCCGGCAAACTCGTCCTGATAGAAGCTCATGCTCTGGTCGAGCAGGTGGCGGTGGAACAGCCAGCGCAGCCGCATCGGGAAGTTGCCGGCCAGCGCCTGGTATTTACACAAGGACTGCAAGGCAATCAGCAGCGGGCTGGCCAGCAGGATGCCGCCCAGCAGCAAGAGCTGGCCCTTGTGCTGCGTCCACAACTCGGCAGCCGGCACATGGCTGAGCCAGTCCACCACCGTGCCCATCATCGAGAACAGCAGTGCCTCGAACGCGCCGATGCCGGCCGTCAGCACGATGACGATGGCAATCATTGCCCGCATGCCGGCCGTGCCGGCCCAGACAAAGGGCCAGAAGCCGGTGGGCGGCTGTGTGGGGGCGCCATCCGGATAGGGGTTGACGCGGCTTTCAAACCAGTTGAACACGGCAATTCCTTTTCTAAAGCGCCGCAGCCGCCCTTGTGGGGCCGCTGGGCGATGTCATGGGCCCTTCATGCGGGCTGTATACATTTCCGCATTCCGATTGGTATGGAATTGTAAATGGATACCTTGTTGCTGGCCTTGCAGATATTGACGACCCTGTCCGGGCTGATTTTCCTGCTGGGGGCTGGCTGCTTGTTGCGCGCTAACTGGCCGCAGGGCGCTTGAACGCACCCAGCAGCTTGCCACCCAGCGCAACGGCCACCAGGCAGGCAGCACCCGCCACCACGCCGAATACGCCATTGAGCAGCGCGCCCACCACGCTGCCCAGCGGCAAGGTGCCGGCCAGATGCTCGATGCCATGGTGCAGCGGCGCAATGCCGTGGGTGAGGATGCCGCCACCGACGAGGAACATGGCGGCCGTGCCGATCACCGTCAAGGCCTTCATCAGATACGGCGCCGACTGCACCAGCACGCGGCCGACGGCACGCAAGCCATTGTTCTTGCTGGTGCGGTCCAGATAAAAGCCGATGTCGTCCAGCTTGACGATGCCGGCTACCAGACCATACACGCCGATGGTCATCACCAGGCCAATGCCGGCCAGCACCGCCACCTGTGTCATGAACGGTGCGTGTTCGACGGTGCCCAGCGCAATCACGATGATCTCGGCCGACAGG
Source organism: Andreprevotia lacus DSM 23236 (assembly GCF_900176275.1). Taxonomy (GTDB): domain Bacteria; phylum Pseudomonadota; class Gammaproteobacteria; order Burkholderiales; family Chitinibacteraceae; genus Andreprevotia; species Andreprevotia lacus. Next base: position 3,456 of record NZ_FWXD01000033.1, read on the forward strand.
ATGAAGTCGGTGCGTATCGCGCCCTTGATCTTCTCTTTTTCATACGCCACCAGATCGATGGCGGGATCGGCTGCTGCGGCCACCACGGCCGCCTCGTCGGCTTCGTCTTCAGCATGATGCGGGCCGTACTTGTGCCACAGCTTTTCGAAGCCCTCGAAGCACAGATAAGCGCCACCCACCATCAGCAAGGGCGTGATGGCCCACGGGATGAAGGCGCTGATCAGCAGCGCCGCCGGCACCAGGATCACCTTGTTGCGCAGCGACCCGAGGCCCACGGCCCACACCACCGGCAGCTCGCGCTCGGCGCGCACCCCAGACACCTGCTCGGCATTCAGCGCCAGATCGTCGCCCAGCACGCCGGCGGTTTTCTTGGCGGCGACCTTGGTCATCAGCGCCACATCGTCGAGTACGGCGGCAATGTCATCGAGCAATACCAGCAGGCTGCTACCGGCCATGATGGGGAAATCCTTGTGTACAGTGAGTATGTATCTGCCAGCTTTCTATGTTGTGCCGGCAATGAAAGATTGATTCTAGCTCAGCCACGCATGCAGTTGGGCGCATCTTGCCCCTGCCACTGGTAGGATGACGTTTTGCCCCATTGTGTACTGCCATGCAAATCCTCGAAGTCGAAATCTCTACCGAATACATTCCCCTCAATGACCTGCTGAAAATCGTCGGCGTGGTCGACAGCGGCGGCGCCGGCAAGGCGCTGGTCGCCAGCGGCGTCGTCAGCGTCAACGGCGCGCAGGAGCTGCGCAAGACCAACAAGATTTACCCCGGTTTTGTGGTGCACGTGGCGGACGAAGTGGAAATCCGCGTCGTCGCCGAAGCGGCCTGATCCAGCGGCATGAACGCCCCGCACAGCCCCGAGGCACGCTGGCAGCTGTTGCAAGGCAGCCCGACCTTGACCGCATTGGCCGAGGCCTGCCCGCAGGAATGGGCCGCGGTGCGCGCCGAGCTGGCCGAGGTATTTGCGCGGCGCGATGCCGAGGAAATCCGCCGGCTGATCGCCAGCCATAGCCAGCTGGCCGGCCGGGGCGAGCGATTTTTGTCCGGCGAGCGCGATGGCCGCGCTTTTGCCTTATTCGTCAGCGAGCAGGCCCGCCAGCGGCTGACCGGGCTGGCACTGCGCCAGTACGCGTTCTCTACCGCCACTGGCGTCAAGCAGGGCAAGGTGCGCTTCAACCTGTTCAACGGCTGGATTGCGCAGCGGCTGTTGTTCAAGCACGGGCTGGAGCGCAAGCCGGTGAGTCTGCGCGCCTTCCGCCTGCTGTGGCCGCTGCTCACGCAAAAACGGCTGCTGATGCCGCTGGTGGAAACGCGCGGCATCTACTGCTTTTACAGCCGCGAGCTGATTGCCGCACTGGCCAGCCTGATTGCCGGCCGCAGCGCCATTGAAGTGGCGGCTGGTGACGGCACCTTGGCGCGCTTTCTCACCGAACACGGCACGCCCGTGCAGGCGTCCGACGACCAGAGCTGGCACAAGGCAGTGAACTACCCGGCCGATGTGGAAAACAGCGATGCCATCGCCGCGATCCAGCGCCACCAGCCGCAGGTGGTGCTGTGCTCGTGGCCGCCGGCCGGCAATCGCTTCGAGCGGCAGATATTCCGCCAGCGCAGCGTGCAGACCTATATCGTGATTGGTAGCCGCTCGCGCTTCCTCACCGGCAACTGGGCCGATTACGAAGCACAAACCGCGTTCGACATCACCGAGCGCAGCAACCTGGGCGCGCTGGTGCTGCCGCCCGAGCTGCAGGCGGGGGTGTGGGTGTTTCAGCGCAAGGCCGGGGCGTAGCGCCGCTAGCAAAACCCTGCTGGCGGCGTTGTACTCGCCAACCGTGCGCAGGCAATCTGCGCCGTCACCTGTACGCATATTGATACATTTCTGCGAGAATCCGGACACCGTTCTGCCAGCCCTTGGCATGCCTTGCAGGCCCGCCGAAGAAGCCCGGCGCGGGCAGCAAGGCATGCCGGCGCAGATCAAATCCATTATTTTTCCTGCGAGTTGAACATGCATTTCAAAGCAATGACGCTGCCGGTAGCCCTTGTGCTGGCACTATCACTGGCATCATGCGGTGGTGGTGGTGGTGGTGGCAGCAGCAGCACGCCCAGCAATCAGGTCACGCCGGTACCCGGCCAGGATCCCAATGCGGCGCTTTCGTTTTCGCCATCCACACTCTCGGTCGATCTGCCGTTTTCCGGCGATTCGACCACGCTCTCGACGGTTGCCACGCTGAAAACGGCCATTACCGGCGCGTTGTATATTCTGGTTACCGAACCCAACGGCATTATTGAGCCCAATATCCCTGCCTTGAAAAATGCAGATGGGACCTATCGGGCTACCGTGACCACTCGGGCCTCCCTGAAACCCGGTAACCATACGGGAACAATCAAGATCCAGCTGTGCAAGGACGACAAATGCGCAAGTGAATACCCGGGTTCGCCGGCGTATCTTCCCATTTCCGTCAATATCGCCGGCAAGCAGGAGCCTCTTGTGCCCTGGAATGGTGTCGCGGACTGGACGACTACGCAAGGCAACAATGCGCACAACGGCTATGTGCCGGTAACGCTGGACCCCAAGCAATTTTCACCGCGCTGGCGTCTGAATAAGTCCTATCAGTATGACTATCGGGTGTACGACAAGATCATCACGTCAGGTAACAGTGCTGTGCTTTATCAGGATAAGACCCTTACCAGCATCAATATTGATGATGGTTCCCTGAGATGGACGGCTTTGCCTAATTCTGGGTCGTACTCATTCTTTGGCTTGCCTGCGATTGCAGACAATAAATTGTATCTGACCTCGCGCAACACTTCGGTGCTTGTCTATAACCTTGTCGATTCTCAGCGGCTCATCGAGACGAAGCAAGCTAACTATGCTTATGGCACGCCGCAATATGCGCCAGTGATTGATGACAATCTCATCTACAGCGTAGCGGATTACCTGAACGGTGTTCCTGACTACACGAGCTATCTCTACGGCTACAACAAAAATGGCGGTATTCAGTGGAAAACGCCAATCAACAAGTATTTCTACGGCACACCAGCGGTAGATCGCGCAAATGTCTATGTGTACGCTGGTCTGGATACGGGCGGTTCTGCACTATCCGTGCTGAGCAAAAAGTATGGCGCCGTGCTCAGAAAGTTTCCTGATACCGCTGGCACGATCACCGGGAGTTTCCCGGCTCCCGGCATTCCCGTCTTGGGCAGCATGAATGATGTTATCGTAATCAACTCGCGCGATTTCCAGAATAATCCGCAAAATGCCTTGGTTAGCTTTGATATCGACAACGGCGTAAATTGGGTACGGCGCGGGCAGTTTGTGCAAGATCCGGTGGTGGGAGGCGGTGTCATTTACGTTGCCAGCGTGGGACCTCACCAAATTACGGCCTATGACGAAAAGACCGGGAACACGCTCTGGTCTTGGCAACCGCCCAAAGATGATACAACGGCGGTGTTTGGCAACCTGATCGTCACCAACAACATGCTGTTCTTGTCGACTGAAAAGCGCATTTACGGTCTGGATCTGGCAAGCCGAAGCACGGCATGGACTTATGACGCTGCTGGGTATTTGACCATTGCTGCCAATGGCACCTTGTTGGTTGCCGGCACCGCAGCCAATGCGGGTACTTTGCTGGCATTCAATCTGAAGTAGCCTGAGCGGTAATGGCAATCACCCCTGTGATTGCCATTACCACAAGGCCAGCCGCGCTGATGCGATCCAGCACGGCGCGGCTGAGGCGGCGACTCAGGCAGCAAGCGCTCAGGTGCTTGGAATTCAACCGCACTCCTTCCACGTCAACCACACCCGCAAATCAAACTCCAGCTGGTGATAATCCGGCTCCATATGGCAGCACAGCAGGTAGAAGGCCTTGTTGTGGTCCTTTTCCTTCAGGTGCGCCAGCTCGTGCACGGTGATCATGCTGAGGAACTCGGCCGGCGCGGTGCGGAACAGGCTGGCAATGCGGATCTCGTTCTTGCGCTTGAGCTTGTTGCCTTGCACGCGTGAGGCAAAGGTATTGCTGCCCAGGGTGCCGCCGATCAGGTCGAGCTGGTTGTCGTACAGCACCTTGCTCAACGGTGGCGCGTTTTTCAGGTAGCGCTGCTTGAGTTCGTTCACGTAGTCATACAGTGCACTGTCGGTCTGCACGGTATTGGGCTGAGGATAGCGGCGCGTCAGCGCCGCGCCCAGCTCGTTGCGGGCCAGCAGTTGCTGTACTTGTACTTGCAGGTGCTCGGGGTAGGCGGCAAGGTATTTGAGTGGGGCCATGGCTGGATTGTAAATCGGCAGTGCAGATGCCAGCCTGCGAAATTTGCGTTATAACCCCAAGCGTTCTGCAAGCAATGAGACAGCATGGGACTTCTAGCATTGTTCAAGCGCAAACCGCCTGCGTCTGCGCCTCAACCCCCACAGCTCACCCTGCCGCCCGATGTGCTACCCATCTATGGCGATGAACTGGGGTTTCCGCGTCCGGACTGGCGTCATTTCCAGGGCTGGCTCGCCGGGCAGCCGCTGGCCGAGCAGGCTGCGTGGTATGGCGCGGCCAATCATCACTGGCTGAGCGAGTGGCAGGCGCTGGCCGGTGGCAGCATGGCCATCGCCAGCTCGCCACGCTTTCTGCTGTTTTATCCGCAGGGGCTGCCGGAGCGCACTTCCGCTTACTTCGACGTGCTTGAATCACTGACCACGCGCCTGCTGCAATTGCTGCCAGGTCTGGCCGAGCCGCCCAGTGGGCAAATGTCGGTGCTGGTGTTTGGCAGCCCGGCCGATTATCACGATTACAGCGCATACTATTACCCGGACTTCGGCGCATACGGTTTGTCCGGCGGCATGTTCTTGTATGAGGGCGCCGGGCACATTGCCCTGCCCTATCATGGCTTCCACGTGGTCGAACCGGTGCTGGCGCATGAGCTGACGCACGCCATGCTGCGCAAGCGCCGCTTGCCGCGCTGGCTGGACGAAGGGCTGGCGGTTACGTTCGAGCAGCTGTGCTACCCGGTGCGGCCGCAGCAAACCCCGTTCGAGCAGCAACGCAGCCATCAGGCACTGTGGACTGCCGAAACCATCCAGCGCTTCTGGTCGGGCGAGAGTTTTTCTGCGCCGGATGAATACCAGTCGCACAGTTACGAGCTGGCACAGGTGCTGGTGGGTGGACTTTCGCGCGAGCGGGCGCGCTTTCTGGCCTTTGCCGGCGATGCCCGGCGTGCCGATGCCGGTGCGAGTGCCTGTCAGACGCATCTGGGCGTCAGCCTGAGCGAGGCCGTCGCCGCCTATCTGGGCGAGGGCGACTGGGGCCCGCGTACCGCTTCCAATTGATAAACGAGCCTGTACAACATGAGCCATATCGCCGTCCCACTGCCGCAAGCCTGCCGCCTGCTCAACCACGGCCCCACCGTGCTGGTGACCAGCGCGCACGCCGGCCGCTGCAACATCATGGCGGCGGCGTGGAATACCGTGCTGGATTTCGATCCGCCCAAGTTCGTGGTGGTCATCGACAAGAACACCTACACGCGCGAGCTGATCGAGGCCAGTGGCACGCTTGCGCTGCAAATCCCGTCGCGCGCACAGGCTGAGCTGACCTATGCGGTGGGCAATAGCAGCGGCCGCGACGGCGACAAGTTCGCCACACACAAGATTGCCACTTTTGCCGGCAGCCACATCGAAGCGCCGCTGGTCGAGGGCTGCCTGGCCTGGCTGGAGTGCAAGATCATCCCCGAGCCGCACAACCAGCAAACCTACGACCTGTTCATCGTCGAGGCCGTGGCGGCCTGGGCCGACCCGCAGGTGTACAGCGACGGCCGCTGGCACTTTGCCGACGGTGCACCGCGCAGCATTCACCATGTGGCGGGCGGGGCGTTTTTTGAGGCGGGTGAGTTGTTTCGGGCACGGCAGGATTGAATCACGGCACCGCCTTCCATTTATCCAGGATGCGCTGGTCGTCACCGCTCTTGCGTAATTGCTGCATGCCGCGGTCAAACGCATCGGCGGCTTGCTGGTGCTCGGGCTTGCCGGGGCCGAAGGCGAGGTAGAGCGGCAGCGTGTCGATGGCACCCCAGTCGTGGATATGCTGGCGCTCGCTCACCGTGAGCTGGCTCAGCAGGGTGGCGAGCGTGCCACGGCTGAGCAGCATGAAGTCGAGGTCACCCAGTGCCAGGTGGCGAAAGTTGCCCAGCTCGCTGGGTGATTCCACCAGCTGGATGCCGGGCTGGGTGAGCATGCGATTGGGGTATTCATAGCCGCGCGTGATGCCCACGCGGCGTGACTGCATGCGCTCGAAGCCGGCGCTGTCGTTGCCGCGCGGCTTGTTGCCGACCAGATGCAATTCAAGCAGCAGCATGGGCTGGCGCGGCCAGAGCAGCTGCGGGCGGCGTTCGTCGTTCTGCGCCACGTCGATCAGCGCATCGAAGCGCCCTTCGCGCACCAGTTGCATGCAGCGTACATAGCTGCCGCTTTCCACATTTACCGGCACACCGACGGCCTTGAAGGCTGCCAGCACCAGATCGATCGAGGCGCCAGCCGGCTTGCCGTCCTGCACAAAGGCGAACGGTGGCCACTGGTCCTCGGCGCAGATGCGCAGCGGCGCGGCAACGGCAGCCTGCGCGGCCAGCAGGCAAGCCGCGATGTAAAACCCACGCATGCCCTTGTCCTGTCAGTTTAATGCTTACAATGTAGCAGGAGCGTGGGCGCAGGCAGTAAGGCAACTGCCGAGCGGCAGCTCCCGACGTCACTGGCAAAACCGTGCTGGCGGCAATTGCACCGGGTTGCGCCGGCAGTACTCAGTCGCGGTGCTTGCCGTAGCGGTGCGAAAAACGCAGCGCCTGCGGGTAGGGGAAGAAATCCTCGACGATGCCAGCCTGGATGCGCGCCTTGGTCTGCTGCCAGAACGCCGGCTGCAGCAGGTCGGCATGGTATTTGGTGAAGGCGGCGCGCACGTCGGGGCGGTAGAGCAGAAAGGTGCCGAACTCCTCGGGGTAGACCTCGTTTTTGTGGCCGGTGTACCAGGCCTCGCCGCTCATTTCGAATTCGGGCGACGGCGGCGGTGGAATGCGGCGGAAGTCGCAATCGGTCATGTATTCGATTTCGTCGTAGTCGTAGAACACCACGCGGCCAGCGCGGGTCAGGCCGAAGTTCTTGAACAGCATGTCGCCGGGGAAGATGTTGGCAATCGCCAGCTCGCGCAGCGCATTGCCGTAATCGCGCACGATGCCCTCGATGGCGTCGCCGCTGCGCTCGTCCAGCCACACATTGAGCGGCTTCATGCGCCGTTCGATATACAGGTGGCGGATCACGATGCTGTCGCCGTCTTCCTCCAGCATCGACGGCGCCAGCTGGCGCAGTTCCTCGATCAGCGCCGGGTCGCAGCGCGCGCGCGGCAGCGCCACGTCGGAAAACTCCAGCGAGTCGGCCATGCGGCCCACCCGGTCATGGCGTTTTACCAGCAGGTATTTCTCGCGCACCAGTTTGCGGTCCACCTCCTTGGGCGGCGCGATCACGTCCTTGATCACCTTGAACACGAAGGGGAAGGAGGGCAGGGTGAACACGATCATCACCATGCCCTTGATGCCGGGCGCAAAGGTAAAGCGGTCGCTGCTGTGGCGCAGGTGCTGGAACAGCTCGCGGTAGAACATGGTCTTGCCCTGCTTGCCCAGCCCCAGCATGGTGTACAGCTCGGCACGCGAGGTCTCCGGCAGCAGGTCGTGCAGAAAGGCGACGTAGGCCGAGGGCACTTCCATATCGACCAGGAAATAGGCGCGCGACAGCGAGAACAGGTGGCGGATGTGCTCGCGCTCGAACAGCGCCGCATCGATATACAGCTGGCCGCTGTGGTTGCGGTACAGCGGCAGCGCAAACGGCAGGTCCAGATCGCCATTGATGGCGCGGCCGATGATATAAGCCGCCTTGCCACGGAAAAATGGTGTGGCCAGCACCTGGATCTGCGCATTGAACGCCAGCCGGGGCCAGTGGCCCAGATGCCGGTGCAGCGCGCGGATCACCCGCCGCACATCACGCTTGAGATCGACAAAGGGCAGGCCCCAGCGGTAATCAAGCAGCAGGCGCTCAACCGTGTGTGCCAGCCCGCCACGCGTCGGATAATAGCTGCGCCACGCCGGCTGGCTGTCGGCCTCGATGTATTCGGTCGAGACGGCGGGGCGGTAGAAAATGAAATCGTTGTGGAAATAGCTGCGGTGCAAAATGCGGCAGCACACCGAGTTGAAAAAGGTCTCGGCCAGCTCGGGCTGCTTGTGGTTGATGAGCAGCCCGATGTATTCGACCTTGATGCGCGCCCACATCGCATCGGTGAGCGTTTCGGCGCGGAAATCGTGGCGCAGCCGCTCGGCCGCCTCGGACACGCGGATATCGTAAAAGGCAATGCGGTTGCGCACCGCATCACGCTGCGCAATGGCATTGCCCGATTCGAAATTGCGCTGCGCCTGCCGGCTGGCATTGCGGAACAGCAGATAGTGGCGGTTGAAGCCATCGAGTATCGCGCGCGCGATCACCGGCGGGCCGGGCTCGGCATCACCTGCATAGGGGCTGAACGGTGCAATGCCCGCTTCTGTGGCGGGCGAGGCAGCATGGGGCGGGACTGGGTTGGACATGGCGGCTCCTGATCCTACATACCAATCTAGTCGCTGCTGCGCTGCAGCGTGATGCGGAATATCCCCCGGCAGGGCGTTGGGGCGGTTGTACCCGGCCATTTGAAACTACGTTACATACCTTGCTGAACGGTTCTGTAAAGTGGGGTTTTATCCCGTGCAGGCTCTGGCCGATGTCACCCAAGACCGAAAAAGCCCTGTTGATCGTGCTGATGCTGGTGATGTTCACCAACATCGTCGACTTCATGATCATGATGCCGCTGTCGCCGTTCCTGATGCAGGAAATGCACGTGACCACGGCTACCTTCGGCCTGCTGGTGTCGGCGTATTCGCTCACTGCCGGCGTGTCGTCCTTGCTGGCTACTTCGCTGGCCGACCGCTTCGACCGCCGCCACGCCTTGCTTGCCTGCTATGCCGGGCTGGTGGTGTCCACTCTGGCCTGCGCCACCGCCAACAGCTTTTACACACTGCTGCTGGGCCGTTGCATTGCCGGCTTCTTTGGCGGCGTGATCGGCTCGATCTGTCTGGCCATCGTCGGCGACGTGATCCCCAACGAGCGACGCGGCCGCGCCATGAGCTGGGTGATGATGGGCTTTTCGCTATCGGCCGTATTCGGCGTACCGCTGGGGCTGGTGATTGCCACGCACAGCAACTGGCGCTGGCCATTTGGCGTGCTGTCCATCGTTTGCGTGCTGGTGCTGGCGATTGCCGCGCGCGTGGTGCCGTCGGTGCGCGGCCATCTGGCGGCGCAGGCCGGCCAGCCGCGTGCCGGGATGCTGGAAAGCTATCGCGAGTTGCTGAGCGTGCCCAACCACTGGTGGGCGTGCGGCGCCACCGGCTGTTTGATGCTGTCCGGCTTTACCGTCATCCCGTATATCTCGCCATCGCTGGTGGCCAACGTGGGCATGCCGGCATCGGCACTGATTTACGTCTATCTGGTGGGCGGCGCGCTCACCTTGCTGACGCGGCCGGTGATCGGCGGGCTGACCGACCGCTACCCGCGCAACCGCGTGCTGGGCGCTCTGGTGCTGATGAGCTTCGTGCCCATCATCCTGGTTACGCAAACTCTGCCGCTGAGCCTGGTCTGGCAGCTGGTGATCGGCGGCGCGTTTTTCGTATTCGTCAGCGGCCGCTTCATCCCGGCCATGGCGCTGGTGACCGGCGCCACCGAGCCGCGCATGCGGGGGCGGCTGATGGCATTCAACTCGGCATTGCAGAACTTTGCCGGCGGCGTGGCCGCGATGCTGGCCGGCGCAATGATGAGCCAGGATGCTGCGGGGCGCTTGCTGCATTACGGCTGGGTGGGGGGGCTGAGCTGTGCGTTCGGCTTGCTGGCGGTGTGGGTGGCCTCGCGGGTGAAGATGGTGTCTTGATGGGCACCTGATGTTGCCATCAAGAAGGCAACAGCAGGTTTAGCGCCTGCGGCACGGTGCTTTGGCGCCGGTTCCGCCCGGCGGGCAGGTCAAGGGGGGGCTCGCCGCCTTCTGGTTATTCAGGGTGCGCCGGCAAGCCGGCATCCCGCGTCGCCAGGCGGCAAAGCCGCCAAGCTTTGGCGTCACCTGCCTACGCGCCACTTGGCTGCGCCAAGCGGTGCCCTGCGCTGCGCGCCCAACGCGGCGGGAGGGTAACCCGCCCTGCGGGCTCAAACATCCCTTCCCGACTACCCCGCGCCGGGCTGTGCTGCTCGGCGCTTCAGAAGGGGCTGAGGTGGTGTGCTGCCCGAAGCGGTTTAGGGCCTGTTAACACTTATTTCACGCTTGCGTTCGGGGTAGTTTGGGATGGAGCGCAAGGCGCGAAGCGCGCCGCGGTACGGGTACCGCAAGCGGTTTGCAACGCAGCGAACCGCCCGAAATACCCCGAACCCGCAGGGCTGGGCCGCAAAGAGGCCATCTACGGCGTTACGCGCCTTGGCAATAACCGGTTATTGCCTGCGTTGCGTGCCTTGTAGCTGACCTCTTTGCGGCCCAGCGCAAGCGCGAAATAAGTGTTAACAGGCCCTAGCAAACCTCGTAGCCCGTAGGGCGCAACAAGCGCTGTGCATTGCGCTGCAAGGGGCTGCCAGTCTTGCAGGCCCATTCACTCGCGGTGGTAAAACCGGCGGCTGTTACGGCGCAATATGCTGCGCTATTGCGCCCTGCTTGCTGGGCCTGGCTTCAATGCGTAGGGCGTCAATAGGCGCAGCGCATTGCGCCGCAAGGTAGCCATTACCACTGGCATATCCATCATTTGCACTGTTGAGATGAGCGTCACTGCCGCCGCAACAATGGCCACCCGCATTATGCCGTGCGCATAAACAACACATTCCAACAAAAATGCATGCGTTTTGCGCTGTTTGCCAGGGGCTTTCGTTAAATGGTTTGTATTAGAAAATAATAATGTTATGTTGTTTTCGCGAGCATTGTTCTCGCTGAACAAAAACTGACAACATAAATGGAGTAGTCATGAAACTTGCTTTGATCGCCGGTCTGGCCCTCGCTCTGTCGTCCGCTTTCGCCTCCGCTGCCGATACCGGCACCAGCCAGCTGCTGGCCACCAGCAATTCGGCCAGCGATAGCGGCCTGATGGTGGTGGCTACCTGCACCCCGCGCCCACTGCCGGCTTGCAGTTATGGTACGCCGGGTTCGCAGTACTACTGTCCGCTCACCCAGGACGACATTGCCCGCCTGACCTGCACCGGCCCGTATGCCAACGGCTGATCAAGCCAGGTGAGCAACACGAAAAGGGCCGCAAGGCCCTTTTTTGCTGCCTGCCCGTCTTGCCCGCGGGCAACCGCCTGTTTGATACAGATGCCGCTGCTATGCCCGGCCGGCGCGGATTATCATAGGGACTCCAGAATGCCGTCTGGCATCGTGAGAGAGCAGCAAGCGTGAGCAAACAGGCAATCAAGGTTTACCAGCGGCCCGCCGGTGGCTGGGGAGCGCTGAAAAGCGTATTCGGCACCCTGCGCGAGCAAGGCGTGCTGGGGCGTGGTGTGGGCACCCTGCTGCGCGCCAACCAGCCCGATGGCTTCGATTGCCCCGGCTGCGCGTGGCCGGACAAAAACCATCATTCCACCTTCGAGTTCTGCGAGAACGGCGCCAAGGCCGTCGCCGCCGAGGCCACCGAGCGCCGCGTGACGCGCGCGCTGTTCGAGCAGCATACGGTGGCCGAACTCGCCGCACACGATGACTATTGGCTGGAAGGCCAGGGCCGGCTGACCGAGCCGATGCGCTACGACCCGGCCACCGACCGCTATGTGCCGACCAGCTGGGACGATGCCTTTGCCGCCATTGCCGCGCAGCTGAACGCGCTGGATCACCCCGATCAGGCGCTGTTCTATACCTCGGGCCGCACCTCGAACGAGGCGGCCTTCCTCTATCAGCTGTTCATCCGCGAGTTCGGCACCAACAACCTGCCGGATTGCTCCAACATGTGCCACGAGCCCTCCGGCACGGCGATGAAAGAGCAGATCGGCATCGGCAAGGGCACCGTTACGCTCGATGATTTCGAGCATGCGCAGGCCATCTTCATATTCGGTCAGAACCCCGGCACCAATCACCCGCGCATGCTGGGCACCCTGCGCGAGGCCGCCAAGCGCGGTTGCCGCATCGTCGCCTTCAACCCGCTGCGCGAGCGCGGGCTGGAGCGCTTTGCCGATCCGCAAAGCCCGCGCGACATGCTGTCGGCGCACGGCACGGACATCGCGTCCAACTACTATCAGCTCAAGATCGGGGGCGATCTGGCTGCGGTCACCGGCATGGCCAAGGTAGTGCTGGAGGCTGGCGATATCGACACCGATTTCATCGCCGCGCATACCGACGGTTTTGCCGCCTATCGCGATACGGTAGAGGCTACGCCGTGGGCGGTGATCGAGCAGGAATCGGGCCTCTCCGAGGCGCAATTGCGTGAAGCCGCCGCCATCTACATCGCCAGCCCGGCCAGCATCTGCACCTGGGGCATGGGCATTACCCAGCACAAGCATTCGGTGGCCACCATCCAGGCCATCGTCGGCTTGTTGCTGCTGAAGGGCAATATCGGCAAGCCCGGCGCGGGGGCGTGCCCGGTGCGTGGTCACTCCAATGTGCAGGGCGACCGCACCATGGGCATTTTCGAGCGCCCCACGCCGGCATTTCTGCAAAAACTGGGCGCGGCGTTCGACTTCACCCCGCCTGCCAAACATGGCCACGATGTGGTTGGCGCCATCGAGGCCATGCTGGACGGCAGCGCGAAGGTGTTCTTTGCCATGGGCGGCAACTTTGCCACCGCCACGCCGGACAGCGACCGCACACAGCAGGCGCTGGCAAAGTGCGATCTCACCGTGCACGTCACCACCAAGCTCAACCGCTCGCACCTGGTGCACGGGCGCGCGGCGTATATCCTGCCTTGCCTTGGCCGCACCGAGATCGACATCCAGGCCGGCCGCGCACAGGGTGTGACGGTCGAGGATTCGATGAGCATGGTGCATATCTCGGCCGGCATGAATGCACCGGCCTCGCCCGATCTGCTGTCCGAACCGGCCATCGTGGCGCGCCTGGCAGTCGCCACGTTGCCGCACAGCAAAACGCCGTGGCTGTGGCTGATCGAGGATTACGACCGCATCCGCGACAAGATCGCGCAGGTGATCGACGGCTTTGCCGACTTCAACCGCCGCGTGCACGTGCCGGGCGGTTTTTATCTGGGCAACAGCGCGCGCGAACGCAACTGGCAGACGGCCAGCGGCAAGGCCATGTTCGCGGCCCACCCGGTGCCTACCGATCTGCCGATCAAGCAGATTCGCGCCAGCCATGCCGCACCGGTATTCAACCTGATGACGGTGCGCAGCCACGATCAATACAACACCACCATTTACGGACTGGATGACCGCTATCGCGGCGTATACGGCCACCGCCGCGTGTGCTTCATCAACCAGGCCGATCTGGCGCGGCTGGGCTTTGCCGCCGGCCAGTGGGTGGACCTGACCTCGCTGTGGCACGACGGCGAGCGCAGCGCCAAACGCTTTTTGCTGGTGGAATACGACATCCCCGAGGGGTGCCTCGCCAGCTATTACCCCGAAACGAACGCGCTGGTGCCGCTGTCGAGCATGGCCGACCGTGCACGCACGCCGGCCTCCAAATCGGTGCCCGTCGTGCTGTCGCTGAGCGCGGAGCTGGCCGCAGCGTGACCGAAGTGCAGTTGCAGGCGCTGCTGGTCTGGCTGACCGAGCACGATGGCAGCGTCGATCACCGCGCCACCAAGCAGCTCGGTCTGTCGATGAGCCAGCTCAACCGCGCGCTGGCGTTATTGACCGATGCCGCCGCGCTGGGCGGCCAGCCGTGGGTGCGCACGCAAGACGACGGCCAGCGCCGCACCCTGTGGCTGACCGATGCCGGCCGGCAGGTGTGCGCCACCACCACACGGGCCGGTGCAATGGTCGTCCACGCCTTGCGCATCGATGCGGCCGGCACTGCCGAGCGCGAAGAATGGCTGGCCGAAGAGGTGCCGGTGGCGCTGGTCTACAACGGCATCTCGCACGCGGTGATGATGGCCAGCCCGCTGGATCTGGAGGACTTTGCGCTGGGTTTTTCGCTGTCCGAGGGCATCATCGAACAGGCTGGCGAGTTGCTTGACTGCGAAATCAGCAGCAGCGTGCAGGGCATCAGCGTGGGCCTGCAGATACGCGAAGCGCGCTTTCAGGCGCTCAAGCAACGCCGCCGCGCACTCACCGGCCGCACCGGTTGCGGCCTGTGCGGGCAGGAGTCGCTGGAAGGCGCCATCCGCCCGGTAGCAAAAGTGGAGGCCGATTGGCAGGTGCACGCCGACGTGGTACGCGCCGGCATGGCCGCACTCGCGGCCCAGCAGCCCTTGAATGTGCAGACCGGCGCGGCGCATGCCGCCGGCTGGTGGCGGCATGGCGTGTTGATCGTGCGCGAGGACGTTGGTCGCCACAACGCGCTGGACAAACTGATTGGTGCCATCGCCCGGCAGCCCGAACGCGATGGCGTGCTGCTGATGACCTCGCGCGCGTCGTACGAGATCGTCCACAAGGCCGCCGCAGCCGGCATTGCCGTGGTCGCCGCCATCTCGGCCCCGACCGCGCTGGCGGTGCAGCTGGCCGACGAGGCCGGCATCACCTTGGCCGGCTTTGTGCGTGGCGAACGGATGACGGTGTATAGCCACCCTCAGCGCATCGTCTGTGAGTCACCATAACCGCGCGTCAACGCTGGTTACAGCTGATCGGGGCCAATGTCGAGCGTCAGCGAGGCTCGCTCGCGGCTGCGAGGGCGGGGGCGCGGGTTGAATAGAGAGAGCCGCTGTTTCGCTTGCCGCAGCGGATTCGAGCCGGGCTTGGCCCGGCACTTGATGCCATATCAGCGATCAGCAAGGGCACAACAAGCAGCAAGTTCGCCCCGCCGCGTGTCATTGTGCCGAGCAGCAAAGCCGCGCAGCCCTTACAATAGCGGTATTGAAGATCGCCCAAATCGCCTGCCGGCGATTTTTTGCGTTTAAGGAATTGTGAAGACATGCTGCGTATCACCGAACTGCGCCTGCCGCTCGACCACACGCCCGAGGAGCTGACCGCTGCCACTCTGCAGCGCCTGTCCATCCCGGCCAGCCGCCTGCTGAGCACGCTGGTGTTCAAGCGCAGCTACGATGCGCGCAAGGGCAAGCCGATGATGTTCATCTACACCCTCGATCTCGAGGTGAAGGATGAAGCGGCATTGCTGCGCAAGTTCGCCGACGACCGCAATATCGGCGTCACCCCCGATACCGGCTACCACTTTGTCGGCCAGGCGCCGGCGCAGCTGGCGCACCGCCCCGTCATCGTCGGCTTTGGCCCCTGTGGCCTGTTTGCCGCGCTGGTGCTGGCGCAAATGGGCTTCAAGCCCATCGTGCTGGAGCGCGGCAAGGAAGTGCGCGAGCGCACCAAGGATACCTGGGGCCTGTGGCGCAAGAACGTACTCAACCCGGAATCCAACGTACAGTTTGGCGAGGGCGGCGCCGGCACCTTCTCGGACGGCAAGCTGTACAGCCAGATCAAGGACCCGCGGCATCTGGGCCGCAAGGTGCTCACCGAGTTCGTCAAGGCAGGCGCGCCGGAAGAAATCATGTACGTGAGCAAGCCGCACATCGGCACCTTCCGGCTGGTGAGCATGATCGAGCGCATGCGTGCGGAGATCGAAGCGCTGGGCGGTGAAATCCGCTTCAGCCAGCGCGTGACCGACCTGCTGCTGGAAGACACTGCCGACGGCAAAAAGCAGGTGCGCGGCGTACGGCTGGCCGATGGTGGCGAGCTGCGCAGCGATCACGTGGTGCTGGCGCTGGGCCATAGCGCGCGCGATACCTTTGAAATGCTGCACGAGCGCGGCGTATTCGTCGAAGCCAAACCGTTCTCGGTCGGTTTCCGTATCGAGCACCCGCAATCTTTGATCGACCAGGCGCGGCTGGGCAAGTACGCCGGCCACCCGCTCTTGGGTGCGGCCGACTACAAGCTGGTGCACCACGCGGCTAATGGCCGGTCGGTGTACAGCTTCTGCATGTGCCCGGGCGGTACGGTGGTGGCGGCTACGTCCGAGCCGAATCGTGTGGTCACCAACGGCATGAGCCAGTATTCGCGCAACGAGCGCAACGCCAATGCCGGCATCGTGGTCGGCATCACCCCTGCCGACTATCCGGGCGGCCCGCTGGCCGGCATCGCGCTGCAGCGCGAGCTGGAATCGCGCGCCTTCGAGCTGGGTGGCGGCAACTATGAAGCTCCGGCACAGCTGGTGGGGGACTTCATTGCCGGCCGTGCGTCCACCCAGCTGGGCGCAGTCGAACCGTCGTACAAGCCGGGCGTGAAAATGGGCTCGCTCGACCCCAGCCTGCCGGATTACGCAATCGCCGCCATTCGCGAAGCACTGCCCGCTTTCGACAAGCAAATTCGTGGCTTTGCCATGCACGATGCCGTGCTGACCGGTGTGGAAACGCGCACCAGCTCGCCGCTGCGCATCACCCGCGACGACACCACCCTGCAAAGCCTGAACGTGGTCGGCCTGTATCCGGCCGGCGAGGGCGCAGGCTACGCCGGCGGCATCCTGTCGGCCGGGGTGGATGGCATCAAGGTGGCCGAGGCGGTAGCGCTTTCGGTTGTTGGTAAGTAACAAGAAATTAAATTGACAAGAATTCCTGGTGTGATTTAATCCGGCCCTTTCATGGTTTGCCGTGCCCGCGTGTTTGGGTGTGGCCAACCGCTTATGCCGGGGCTGTGCGCTGCCGGTCTTGCCGGTATTGAATCAGATGAAGCTGCCTCGCGCGCGCCCAGACCTTTTGTTGCTTTTGCTGGCCACGTTGAACGTGCTGGCCTTCATGGGCATATTTTTGCTCGCGCCGCTCAATGGCGAAGACTATGGTTTGACCCGGCCATTTGGCGATGCCCCGATTGCAGATCGCCTGCCGTGGATTGCCGAGCGCATCCATACCCAGTTCACCACCTGGAATGCGCGGCTGGGCGAGCAACTGGCCATTTTCTGGCTGAGCATGCCCTTGCCGCTATTCTTGCTGGCTGCCGCAGCCACCTTTCTGGCGCTCAATGCGCTGGTGGCCACGCTGGTCTCGGGCCGGCAGGATGCATGGCGCAAAGGCGCACTGGCGCTGTGTCTGATCTTTCCGTTCTGGCCGGGCATGGAGGTGTTCTTCTGGCGCACCGTGGTGGCCGGCTATCTGATGCCGCTGATTCCCACGCTGCTGTGCCTGTATTGCTATGCCGGGCCCGAAACACTGCAGCGCGCAACCGGTGTGCGCTGGCGGCTGGCGCTGTTGATGGTGATTGCGCTGCTGGCCGGCGTGTCGTTCGAGAATACGCCGCTGGCGGTGCTGGCATTCATGCTTGCTGCAGCATGGCGTCATCGCCACGCGGTGTCGCTGCGCCTGGCGGCACTGCCGATTGCCAGCATGGCAGCGGGCTGGGCCTTGTTGCTGAGTGCGCCGTCCACGGCATTGCGGCGGCAGTACTACCACCAGCTGTTCGGCATTCATGGGTATACGCCGGCCTATATCGGCAAGCGCCTGTTCAGTGTGGAGCACACCTTTTTCAGCTCATCGAGCCTGTTGTTCTTCTCGGCGCTGATCGCCTACTGGTGGCTGCGGCGATGCGGCCTGGCCAGTGCGCGCCTGCACTGGTTGCTGCTGCCGGCATTGATCGCCGTTGGCACGGTGGTGATGGCGCCGTATACCGAACCACGTGCCTTTTTGCTGGCGTGGGCCATCATGCTGGCCGTGCTGGTCGAGGCCATATACCGGCTGTGGCAGGTAAAGCCGCAATGGCGTTCAGGCATGGCGGTGCTGCTGGCTGTCGCGCTGACGGTGCCTGCGTATGCCGCCACGCTCTACAGCGATTTTGCCGGCCGCATCCGCGCGCGCGATGCGGCGATCTGGCATCAGATCGGCCAGGCGGCATGCAATATTGGCCTGCCGTCGCAGCAGATCGTTGCCCGCTACCCCTACAAATTCCTGAACAACCGCGATGACTGGTTTCAGGCCAATCCGGGCTATGTCCAGCAGTTCTTTGGCTGCCGCGTGCTGATGCAGCCCAAATGAAAAAAGCCCCGGCAGATGCGGGGGCTTTTTCATGCAACCGGCCAAAGAACGCTTATTCAGCGATCAGCACCAGGCTGTTCAGGTCTTCAACGGTCTTTTCGCCCTTGGGCCAGCAGACCTTGGCGCGGTTGCCGGTGATCTTCAGTACGCGGCCGTCGTACTTTTCAGCAGCGGCCAGACCTGCCACGCGATTCACGCGGGCGTTCACTTCGATGTTCTCCGGGGTGCCGAAGAAACGTTCAATAGCAGTGGCGATGATGGTAATCATGGCTTGCTCTCCTTGGGTTGTGTAGTATTGCTACGTAATATACCGTAGTTTTATTACGCAAACAAGTCTGTTATTTTCGTAATTTTTATACAAACGGCCCGACTGTGCCCAAAGTCACAGTTGCCGGCCCGTGTTCCGGTAAGATCAGCGCTTGCGTGCATGGCACGCGTTGCAGACCCTTCAAGCGCATGACAGCCCCCCGTTCCACTCTTTCATCATCACCGCGCGCAGCCGTTATCGGCGGTGGCCCGGCCGGGCTGATGGCCGCAGAAATGCTGGCTGCGCGCGGCATTGCCGTCGATGTGTACGATGCCATGCCCTCGGTGGGGCGCAAGTTCCTGCTGGCCGGCATCGGTGGCATGAACATCACGCATTCCGAGCCGGCCGAACCTTTTCTGGATCGCTATGGCGCAGGCCGCGTTTCGTTGCAAAACTACATTTCTGCTTTCGATGCCGATGCGTTGCAGGCGTGGATACACGCGCTGGGCATAGAAACCTTCGTCGGCAGCTCGGGCCGCGTATTTCCCAAGGACATGAAAGCAGCGCCGCTGCTGCGCGCCTGGCTGGCGCGGCTGAAAGCGCAGGGCGTCGCCGTGCACCCGCGCCACCGCTGGCTGGGCTGGGGCAGCGATGGCGCGCTGCGCTTTGCCACGCCGGATGGCGAAATCAGCGTACGTGCCGACACCACCGTGCTGGCGCTGGGCGGCGCCAGCTGGGCGCGGCTGGGGTCGGACGGCGCATGGGCGCCGCTGCTGGCGCAGCATGGCGTGGAGATCGCGCCGCTGCAGCCGGCCAATTGCGGCTTTGAGGCCGACTGGAGCGCGCACCTGCAAACGAAGTTCGCCGGCAGCCCGCTCAAATCGGTGGCGCTCACCCTGACCGATGTGCACGGCAATACCGAGCGGCGCATTGGCGAGTTCGTGGTCAGCCAGCATGGCGTCGAGGGCAGCCTGATCTATGCGTTTTCCGCGCGCATCCGCGAGCTGATTGCCGCGCAGGGCGAGGCCACCATCCATGTCGACCTTAGCCCGCAGCGCGATGCCGAGCGCGTGCTGCGCGAAGTGAGCCAGCCACGCGGCAGCCGTTCTCTGTCCAGCCATTTGCAGAGCAAGGTCGGCATCGACGGCGTGAAGGCCGCGCTGCTGCGCGAATGCGTCAGCAAGGACGACTTCAACGATATGACCAAGCTGGCGGCAGCCATCAAGGCACTGCCGATTACGCTGCGCCGCCCGCGCCCCATCGACGAGGCGATCAGCACCGCTGGTGGCGTGGCCTTTGCGGCGCTGGATGGCGCGCTGATGCTCAAGGCGCTGCCCGGCGTGTTCTGTGCCGGTGAAATGCTTGATTGGGAAGCACCCACCGGCGGCTATCTGCTGACCGCCTGTTTTGCCACCGGCCGTGCTGCCGGGCTGGGTGCGGCCAACTGGTTGCAGCAGCCATGAGCCGCATCGTGCTCAACGAGAACGAGGTGGAGTTCAGCGCCATCCGCGCGCAGGGTGCGGGCGGGCAGAACGTCAACAAGGTGTCGAGTGCGGTGCACCTGCGCTTCGATATCCGCGCCTCGTCGCTGCTGGATATCTACAAGCAGCGCCTGCTGGCGCTGAGCGACAGCCGCATCACCAAGGACGGCGTGATCGTCATCAAGGCGCAGCAGCACCGCACGCAGGAAAAAAACCGCGAGGACGGCATGGCCCGCCTGCTGGCCCTGCTGGAAAGCGTGACGCACGAACCGGTGGTCCGCCGCGCCACCAAGCCCACGCGCGCCTCGCAGCGCCGCCGCATGGATGGCAAGAGCCATCGCGGCGAGATCAAGTCGCTGCGCGGCAAGGTTTCTGACTAGGAACAGCATGAACAAACTGGCCATCATCACCGGCGGCTCGCACGGGCTGGGCGCTGCGCTGGTAGACCAATACACCCAGGCCGGCTGGCAAGTGGCCGAACTATCGCGCAGCGGCAGCGGCCCGGCGCATGTCGATCTCGATCTGGCCGACCTGGCCCAAGCGCTGGGCACGGTGCGGCCGCTGTTTGCCCGGCTGGCCAGCCAGCCGTGGGCCGAGGTGGCGCTGATCAGCAACGCCGGCATGCTCACCCCCCTGCTACCCGTGGCGCGGTTGGATGCGGCGGCAATCACGCACAACCTGAATGTGAACCTGCTGGGCGCGGTGCAGCTGATCGCCGCTTTCGTGCAGGCGTTTGATCGGGTGAGCGCGCGCAAAACCGTGGCGCAGATTTCGTCCGGCGCGGCGCGCAAGGGCTATGGCAGCTGGAGCCTGTATTGCGCCGCCAAGGCCGGCATGGACAACTTCATCCGCGCGCTGGCGGTCGAGCAGGCTGCCGCCGCTGCGCCGTTCATCTGCATCAGCATCGACCCGGACGTGATGGACACGCGCATGCAGGGCGAAATCCGCGCCACGCCGGATGATGACTTCCCCGATGTGGCGCGCTTCATCGCCCGCAAGCAGGCTGGCCAGCTGCGCAGCGCGGCCGAGGTCGCCAATTATGTCGCCGATGTGATCAGTCGCGCCGAAAACGGCCGCAGCTACGATATCGAGGCGGCCGACTGATGCGCCGTCTACTGCCCGCGCTGCTGCTGGGCGCTGCCATCACGGCACAGGCCGATGATGCGGCCGAGCTGCAACCGGTGGTCGTCAGCGCCACGCGGGTGGAAACCCCGGCCAGCGATGTGCCTGCGGCAGTCAGCCAGCTCGGTCGGGACGACATCCAGGCCGCGCAGCCCACCATCAACCTGAGTGAAGCATTGCAGCGCCTGCCCGGCGTAGTGGCGCAGAACCGGCAGAACTACGCGCAGGATGTGCAGCTGTCGGTGCGCGGCTTTGGCGCGCGTTCGACCTTTGGCGTGCGCGGCGTGCGCATCGTGGTTGATGGCATACCGGCCACCATGCCGGACGGGCAGGCGCAGACCTCGCACATCGATCTGGCATCGGCCGAGCATATCGAGCTGCTGCGCGGGCCGTTCTCGGTGCTGTATGGCAATGCGGCCGGCGGCACGCTGTTGGTAAACAGCGAATCGGGCCAGCCGGGCAATGCCGTCACCGCCAGTGTGGCAGCCGGCAGCGATGGCGCACGCAAGAACGGCATCAAGGCATCCGGCCTTCAAGGCGGTATCAACTACTTACTGGATGCCAACCGCTTCAGCACCGATGGTTACCGTGACCACAGCGCCGCCACGCGCGATCTGCTCAATGGCAAGCTGGTGTTCGGTGTGGGCGAGCAGGGTGTGGCCACCCTGGTGGTAAACAGCGTGCGTGCCGATGCCGACGACCCGCTGGGCCTGAGCCGCGCGCAATACGAGGCCAATCCGCAGCAGGCTGACGCCAGCGCGCTGCGCTACAACACGCGCAAAGCGCTGGATCAACAGCAGTTTGGCGCTAGCCTCGATCAGCCGCTGGGCGACGCCGATACGCTGCACGCCAGTCTGTATGCCGGCCAGCGCGCCACCACACAGTTCCAGGCCATTACGCCGGGCGCGCAGACGCCGGCCGGCAGCGCAGGTGGTGTCATCGACCTGCAGCGGCGCTATCAGGGTGTGGATGCCAACTGGCTGCACCAAGGCGAGGGCTGGCATGTGGTGGCCGGCGTGAACGTCGAGGCACTGGACGAAGCGCGCAAGGGTTACGAGAACTTTGTCGGCAGCACCCTGGGCGTGCAGGGCCGTTTGCGCCGCGACGAGAGCAACCGCGTGTGGAATGCCGACCAATACCTGCAGCTGCAATGGCAGCCGGCCGAGCGCTGGCGGCTGGATGCCGGCGTGCGCAACAGCAGCGTGCACGTGCGCTCCACCGATCACTACATCGCGCCGGGCAATGGCGACGACAGCGGCAGCGTGACCTACAAGCACCTGGGCGGCGCGCTGGGCATCAATTACCGCGCTGCCGAAGCACTCAATCTATACGCCGCCTACGGCCAGGGCTTCGAGACGCCTACGCTGAACGAATTGTCTTACCGCGCCACCAGCGGCGGCGGGCTGAACTGGGCGCTGCAACCGGCCGAGAGCGATCACTACGAAGTCGGCGCCAAATGGCAGCCCGCTGCCGGTACTCGCGTCGAGCTGGCGCTGTTCCATGTCGATACCCGCAACGAGCTGGTGGTGCTGGCCAATGCAGGCGGCCGCGCCGTCTACCAGAACGCCGCGCGCACCCGCCGCGACGGCATCGAGCTGAGCGCTCACCATGACTGGACGGCCACGCTGTCGAGCACGCTGGCCTACAGCTGGTTGCGTGCCGAATACGCGCAAGCGTTTGCCAGCTGCAGCGGCACGCCGTGCACGGCCACCACGGTGCCGGCCGGCAAGCGGCTACCCGGCATCCCCGGTGCCAGCCTGTTTGCCGATCTGGCCTGGCAACCGGCCGATGGCGCGCTGCTGGCGCTGGAAACCGTCTACAGCGGCAGCATGATGGTGAACGACGCCAACAGCGACGCGCGCGCCAGCTACTGGCTGATCAACCTGCGCGCCGGCCT
Source organism: Andreprevotia lacus DSM 23236 (assembly GCF_900176275.1). GTDB lineage: Bacteria > Pseudomonadota > Gammaproteobacteria > Burkholderiales > Chitinibacteraceae > Andreprevotia > Andreprevotia lacus. The sequence goes on from NZ_FWXD01000033.1 coordinate 26,335, forward strand.
GCAGCAAAAGCTGGGCGCATGGCGCTTTAAAGAGTTTGTGCGGCTGGATAACCTGCTGGAGCAGCAATACGCCGGCTCGGTCATCGTGAACGAGAGCAACGGCCGCTATTTCGAGCCCGCACCGGGGCGCAGCGTGTTTGCCGGAGTGAGCGCCACGCTGGACTGGTAGCCCGCGCCGCGATACCCATGTCATATTGCGCAGGCTATGCTGGCAGCAAACCCCAACGGAGCCTGCACCGTGCCCCCCATCCTGCGTACCGCTGTTGCCATCGCCTTCATGCTGGCGTCTGCCATTGCCGCCAGCGCCCCAGCCCAGCTCGATCAGGCCCAGACGGCGCTGTTTGTGCAGGCCTTCACCCGTTGCGACCCCTCGCTGCTGCTGCAGATCAAACCCGCGCTGGAAAGCGCCGGCTATGTATTCGAAGCACCGCAACGCCTTGCCAAGCCCATAGAAAAATTCCGCCCGGCCATGGTGCTGAAGGCCGATGTACAAGACCAGTTCATGCTCGACGACAACGACGCGGCCAATGTGCCGCCGGTAGTGGGCAAGGACGGCACCTTGCTCAGCTATACCGCCCTGAAGTACCAGCCCATCATGCTGGCCAACGGCATCACCGTGGCTGGCCTGCGCGTGGCCGCCTACAACGATACCGGCAAGCTGTTCTTCATCGCATTCTTCAACAAGCGTGCCGATGCCAAGCAGTTCAATACGCTGGCCAGGCTGCACAGTGAGCTGGGCAGCGTGCGGGATAAGACCTCGCTGGTGTGCTCGCGCGCCAGATAGGTGGAACCCGCCGTTGCCGGTTGGGCTGGCGGGATTTCAAAGCAAATGCCACACGTGACAGCGGACTGGGGTAGCATCACGCCCGCGCCATGCTTTCGGCATATTTTCTCACCCATTCTTCTCTCTTTCAGGTACCCCATGCGTTCAGCCCTTGCCGTCATCGCCCTGCTGCTTGCCTCTTCAGCCTTTGCGCTCGACCCCACACCCAGCATCAAGGCCACCCCGGTGTTGAAAACCACCACCAGCTGGAACGGCGCCCCGCTGGTACTGCCGCAAGGCCCGGCCGAAGTCAGCGGCCTGGTAATCGAAATTGCCCCGGGCGCGGAAACCGGCTGGCACAAGCACCCGATTCCGTCGTTTGCCTACCTGCTGGAAGGCGAGCTGGAAGTGGCGCTGAAAGATGGCAAGACCAAGCGCATCAAGGCTGGCGAAGCACTGGCCGAAGTCGTCGACACCTGGCACAACGGCCACACGGTGGGCGACAAGCCGGTGAAGCTGGTGGTGTTCTATGTGGGCAACGTCGGCTCGGCGCTGACGATCAAGGCGGATGCGGATCATCAGCATTGATGCATGCGCTGTGACCACGTGAGAGAGCCGCTGATGCGGCTCTTTTATTTGCGAAGCCTGGCGATCGCCATCGACTGCAATGCGGGCATTGGTAGCCTATTCTTCTTGCGGCGTGGCAAGCATGACCAGTTTTCCCAAGCCGGCTGCTTGGGCGATTTTTGCCATCAGGTCCGGCCCTGAACCCTGACCGACCACTTCGATTTCCTTGTGCTGTTCATCAACGACCACCGCGCGAACTGTTTGTGTGAATGAGTTGGAAACCGCCATCCAGCTAGTCGCCCAACCCATTTGATTACAAGCCTGGCAGCAGCTGAAGTAACTGCCGTGTTGCACAAAGCAGGCAAATTTCGTTGCGCCGCACGCCCGACAAGCAATATCCATCGCCAAGGTGATCTCCAGATACTCGGTATCGTCCAAGTCATCAGCCCTCAGGGCGACGATCTTGCGCTGCCAGGTAGTTCGCCAGGCTCACAATGATATTGTCACCCATGGTGCATGTCGCGAGCAGATAGTCGCCACTCCAGTGGTCAAAACCTGCTGCGATGCTGATTTCCTGTTTGATGAAGGACGGAAAAACGCCTTCATCCACACCGATGACATTGCGCCCGGACTCGACGAAGCCTTCGCGCAGCAGCCAATCGCGTGCCTCGCGCCATTTGCCCGTATTGCGCCCCTCGAAGGTCAGGAAGTTGTGACCGTTGGCTGTGGTTGTCAGCAGTGATTTTTCCGTCATGGGTCAGATCAATTTTGTGGCAGTGTCCGAGTCGGCCTGTTCCAATTGTGCCCGGAATGGGTACAGCGCTTCCGCATGCAGGGCGATCAGGGCCGCTTTTGCCTGCTCGCGTATGCCTTGCCACGCAGCATGCTTGAAAATGGAGTGGTCAAAACAGCTTGCTGCATCCGCTGGCAGATTGGTCAGACCGTCATCGATTTCGCCCAGGCATTCCTCGATGTTCTGATCTAGTAGCTCGGCGCAGTATTTGTAGAAATCTTGGTAGTTGCCGGTGAATGTGCTGGATATTTCACAGTGCGGACAATCCGGCAAAGTGGTTGATTGTGCCTCTGCGGATGAAGCCAATTCTTCCAGTGCATCACAAAGAAAAAAGTATGCACGAATAGACGGCAACTCATCCGTGCAAAACCATTCCCAGAGCTTTGTGGTTACATCCATGCCGGTAGGTCCTGTTGCGGAAAAGATAGCTATTCTGCGGTGTGTTCCGAGGCACGGGAGCTACTAAGTTGCTGCCGCCAGCTGCTTAAAAAGCGAGCAGGTAGCGGCAATTGTGAAACAGGCTGACGTTAGCTCACCGCCCGCGCGCCTTCCCGCCCGTTTTCTTCCCCTTGCCCTGCCCCGGCAGCACCAGTTTGCGTTGCGCGCCGCGAGCCTGCGTGGCTGGCTTCACCACGCGTGATGCGGGCGGTACGCGCTTTTCGCCGTTGGCGAGATCCTTGGCGCTGGGCATGGGCACCAGGTGGTTGGGGCCGTTGCCGATCAGGTCTTGGCGGCCCATGGCGATCAGCCCTTCGCGCAGCACCGGCCAGTTTTTCGGGTCGTGGTAGCGCAAAAAGGCCTTGTGCAAGGTGCGCTGCTTGGCGTCCTTGATGATCTGCACTTTCTCCGAGCTGCGCGCCAGTTTCTTCAGCGGGTTGCGGCCGGTGTGCCACATGGTGGTGGCCAGCGCCATCGGCGTGGGGGTGAAGGCCTGCACCTGGTCGGGCTTGAAGTTGTTCTTCTTCAGCCACAGCGCCAGGTTGAGCATGTCTTCATCGCGCGTGCCGGGGTGGGCGGCGATGAAGTAGGGCACCAGGTATTGCTCCTTGCCGGCCTGCTTGGAGTAATGATCGAACAGGTCCTTGAAGCGCTCGAAGGTGCCGATGCCCGGCTTCATCATCTTGGACAGCGGGCCGTCTTCGGTGTGTTCGGGGGCGATCTTCAGCAGGCCGCTGACGTGGTGCGTCACCAGCTCCTTGATGTACTCGGGCGATTCCACCGCGATGTCGTAGCGCAGGCCGGAACCGATGGTGATTTTCTTCACGCCCGGAATGGCGCGCGCCTTGCGGTAGAGCTGGATCAGGTGCGAGTGATCGGTATTCAGGTTCTCGCAAATGCCGGGGTACACGCACGACAGGCGGCGGCAGCTTTGCTCGATCTTCTCGTCCTTGCACGCCAGGCGATACATATTGGCAGTGGGGCCGCCCAGATCGCTGATATGGCCCTTGAAGCCCGGCGTCTTGTCGCGGATTTCGACGATCTCGTTGAGGATGGATTCCTCCGAGCGGCTCTGGATGATGCGGCCCTCGTGCTCGGTGATCGAGCAGAAGGTACAGCCGCCAAAACAGCCGCGCATGATGTTGATCGAGAACTTGATCATGTCCCACGCCGGGATGCGCGCACCGCCGTAGCTGGGGTGTGGCGCGCGGGCGTAGGGCAGGCCATACACATAATCCATTTCCGGCGTGGTGAGCGGGATGGGCGGCGCATTCAGCCATACATCGCGCTCGCCGTGCGCCTGCACCATGGCGCGGGCGTTGCCGGGGTTGGATTCCAGGTGCAGCGTGCGGCTGGCATGTGCGTACAGCACCGGATCATGCGCGACGGCCTCATAGGCCGGAATGCGCACCACGGTCTTTTGCCGCTCGGCCTGCTTGGCGGCAATGCGCTCGGCCTTGCTGACGATGCGGATGGGCTTGGGTGCATCCGGCGCACTGTCGGTGGTGCCACAGGCTTGCGCAGCCTGCTTTTCCTCTTTCATTTCGTACGGATCGGGGTGCGGGTCGACGCGGCCGGGGGTATCGACGGTGCTGGAATCGAGCACCGACCAGTCGCGCGCCGGCAGCCAGCCGTGCGGGGTCATGAAGGCGGTGCCGCGCACATCGCGGATGTCGCGCAGCTTTTCACCGGCGTTGGCGCGGTGGGCCACCTCGACCAGCGCGCGCTCGGCGTTGCCGTACAGCAGGATGTCCGCCTTGGCATAGACAATGGCCGACTGGCGTACCTTGTCGCTCCAGTAGTCGTACTGGGCAATGCGGCGCAGGCTGGCCTCGATGCTGCCGATCATGATCTGCACGCCCGGATACGCCTCGCGGCAGCGCTGCGAATACACGGTAACGGCACGATCCGGCCGGCGGCCGCCGATGGCGTCGGCGGTGTAGGCGTCGTCCGAGCGCGGTTTGCGATCAGCCGTATAGCGGTTGATCATCGAATCCATGTTGCCGGCGGTAATGCCGAAAAACAGCCGGGGCTTGCCCAGCGTCTTGAAATCGTCCGCGCTATCCCATTCCGGCTGGGAAATGATGCCCACGCGAAAGCCCTGCGCCTCCAGCAGCCGCCCCACCAGCGCCATGCCGAAGCTGGGGTGGTCCATGTAGGCGTCGCCCGTCACCAGAATGATGTCGCACTCATCCCAGCCGAGCGCATCCATCTCTTGCCGGCTCATGGGCAGAAAGGGCGCAGCCGGGCGCAAGGTCGGCTTCGGGTAGTCAAACAGCGGAGTGAGAGCGGAATTCATGGCGACTGCAAACAAGACTAATCAAGCATTGTCGCAGATTTGCGTGAAAAATCAAAAAATCCCTTGTTTTTCATCGGGATAGGGCGGGTTTGGGGCATGGCTTCCCTCGTCCCCGCCGGTAACGTTCAGTGCACCGCGTAAACCTGCCCGGTTTGCGCGCCTTCCGCGCTCTTGCTGTAGGCCAATGCCACGCGCGCGGCGGGTACGGCATCGAAACCGCGGAAGTAGGCGCCGTAGGCCGGCAGCGATTCCACCAGCACATTGGGGCTGACCGCATTGATGCGCAGCCCGCGTGGCAGCTCGATGGCGGCGGCGCGCACAAAGCCGTCGATGGCGGCATTGGCCATGCTGGCGCCGCTGCCGTAACGGATCGGGTCATGCGTGAGGATGCCGCTGGTGAGGGTGAAACTGCCGCCGTCGTTCAGCACGTGCTGGCCGGCCAGCACCAGGTTGACCTGCCCCATCAGCTTGTCGTTGAGACCGACGGCGTATTGCTCGGGCGTGAATTCGCCCAGCGGGCCGAAATGCACGTTGCCGGCGGTGGCAATCACCGCATCCACCGCGCCCACGCTGCGGAACAGCTGCTGCACGCTGGCGTAGTCCTTCAGGTCCACCCGCACATCGCCGCTGTTGCGGCCGGCGCTGATGATGTCGTGGCGTGCGCCCAGCTCGGCAACCACGGCCTGCCCGATGGTGCCGCCGGCACCGATGATGACGATTTTCATGCTCTTGCTGCTCCGTTCATGACGCCGGCGGGGCCGGCTGGGGTGGAAAAGGTCATGGTTCGACGGGCTGGCCGTGCCCGGGTTCCGCACGGGCCGGCGTGCTAGCGGGATTGGGCCAGCGGCTGGATGTGCCGGTGTGCGATATGGCATTCCAGCTCGGCCGCCGTGCGGCCCACCAGCAAGCGCAGCAGCGCCTCCAGCCGCTCTACGTGGCCCAGCGTGCGGTCATCGGCCACGGCCAGCAGGCCGAGCGTGGCGCCACCTTCATCCTGCAGCGGCAGCCCGCAGTAACCTGAATAAATACCCTGCGCGGCAGGAAAAGCCTGCGATACATCGCACGGCAGCGATACCGGGTTGCCGCCCAGCACCGCATTGCACGGCGTGGTGGCCAGATCGTAGCTGAAGGGCTGGCGGGTGTTGTTGCCGTCGGCAAACGCCAGGCTGTAGCCCTTGGCGGCGTGGCCGCTGTCACGCAGGGTGACGAAGGCATAATGTGCGCCGCTGACGCGCGTCAGGCACAGCACCAGCGCGGCAAAGAAGCGCGCGCCGCGAAATTTTGCCGTGGCTTCGCCCAGCACGGCATAGTTCAGTCTTACCCATTCTGCTTCGGTCATTGCCGGCCCTGATGTTGATGCGAAGCTTCAGCATAGGACGGGCCGGCGCATTCGACCGGGGATCAATAGTGCGGCGGAATCTCGTCCTCGGGCTTGCTTTGCCCGGCCGGCCCTGGGCCTTCCATATTGCGTACGTGGTTGGCCAGCGCGCGCAGATCAAGCTGCAGGCGGTCGATTTGCTGCTGCTGCGCGGCGACGATGTTGTTGAGGGTGTCGAGCAGGTCATCCTGCAGCGCCAGCTTGATTTCGAGTTCGGTGATGCGTGCTTCCATGGCAGGCTCGCTGGTTACGATGGGCGATGATAACAGTGTGCGGCATGGCGGCAGACCGTGCAGCGGCCTGCATGCGCGGCAGATTGCGCCGCTTGGGTTACACGCGTACGCTGATTTACCCCGGTGCGTGGCCATGGGCAGCGGGATTATTCCAGTGGGCGGCCCATCTTGCCCTCGTTAGACTGATCGGCATCATCCGGGAACCAGGGGGCCGCCGTGCAAGTCACCATCTATCACAACCCGCGTTGCGGCAAATCGCGCGATACGCTGGCGCTGCTGGAAGCGCGCGGCATACGCCCCGACGTGGTCGAATACCTGAAAACGCCGCCCGACGCGGTGCGTCTGGCGCAACTGCTTGATCTGCTGGGGCTGACCCCGCGTGAGCTGATGCGCCGCAAAGAGGCCGAATATGCGCTGCTCGGCCTCGATGACCCCGCGCTGACGCGCGACGAACTGATTGCCGCCATGGTGGCGACGCCACGGCTGATCGAACGCCCCATCGTGGTGGTGGACGACCAGCGCGCCGTACTTGGCAGACCACCGGAAGCGATTCTGTCCCTGTTTGTCTGAACCAGGAGATGCGTCATGACCCACAAACCCTACCAGCCTATCGACAGCGATCTGTACGACTATCTGGAGCTGGCGTGCACCAACCACTACAAGCTGCATGTGGAGCGCGTGGGCGCGCCCGAGGTGGATGGCCACGCCAAGACGCTGTTTGATCGTGACCAGACCGAATACCTGCAGCTGGAAACGCATGAGGGGTTGGTGGATGTGCGGCTGGACGATCTGAATGCGATCACGCCGCGCGATCGTGGGGCATTGTTCGGGCGTATCGTGTATCGATGAGTTGCTCGGCGCGGCGCTGATCTGCCCGTCATGGATCAGGCCGACGACCGATGCGGGATAGCCGCAGCGGCGCGTTTGCAGCCGGCAAGGCACACTGCTGCTTTTAAGTTGCAGGTTTTGCCATGTTTGCCAGCCGCCGTGCCACCGGCATCGCCTTGATCCTGCTGTCTGCCTTTGCTTTCGGGCTGATGCCGATTTTCGGCAGCTGGGCCTATCGCAGCGGCGCGGATACGCAGGGCATCTTGCTGCTGCGCTTTGGCGTAGCTGCGCTGGTGATGCTGGCCATCATGCTGTGGCGGCGTGGCAGCTGGCCGCGCGGCAGCACCTTGCTCGGCCTGGCCGGCATGGGGCTGGCGTATGCGGCACAGGCCTACTGCTATTTCTCGGCGCTGCATTATGCATCGGCCGCACTGGCGGCCTTGCTGCTCTATCTCTACCCGGTGGTGGTCACCCTGATCGCCGCCGTGTTCCTGCGCGAGCGGCTGCGCAAGCGCGCGTTGTTTGCGCTGGCGCTTGCCTGTGGCGGGCTGGTGCTGACCATAGGCAACGGCCTGGCTGGCCGCCTGCCTGGCATCTTGTTCGGCCTGTCCACGGCCTTCATCTACTCGGGCTACATCCTGGTCGGCAGCCGGCTCACCCCGCGTGCGGGCGCTTTGCCGGCCGCCAGCGTGGTGATGGTATCGGCCGCGCTGGCGCTATCGAGCTCGACCTTGTTTGCCACGCCGCACTGGCCGCAAGGCATGAACGGCTGGCTGGCCATGGCCGGCATTGCGCTGGTCTCCACCGTGATTGCCATTTTCGCTTTTCTGGCCGGGCTGGATCGTTTGCGCGCAGCCGAGGCATCGACCATTTCCACGCTCGAACCTGCCGTCAGCGTGGTGCTGGCCGCCAGCCTGCTGGGCGAGCCGATGGGCGCACAGCAATGGCTGGGTGGCGCGGCCATTCTGGCCGCAGCGCTGCTGATCGCGCTGACCCCGCCGCAGCCGGTGCCGGAGTAGGCATCCCGGCTGGGGCATGTGCGCCGCGCATGGCGGGCATCCCGATAGACGGGCATGACTGCCAAGCCTGCAGCCCATGCTGAGGGCATTCGATGCAGGACCACTGCCATGATCACCTCGCCGCTGTTCATCAACTACGTATTGCCGGTTTGCATTTCGGTCGGGCTGGGCGGTTTTCTGTCGCTGCTGGTACTGTCGAGGCTGCTCTATGATCATGTGCAACGTCACCATGCCAATCTGATGGATGCCACGCGCAGCCAGTCGTTCTGGCTGGATCAGGATCAGTCCATGGCCTTTATCGCCGATATCTGGACCATGACGCGCGACGGCAGCTTTCACCGCGTGCAGTCGCCGTTCTGGCGCGTATTGTTCGGCGTGAATGCTGTTATTGGTGGTCTGATGGTGCTGGCCATGCTGGTGGTCTGCATCGGCTTCGTGTCGTGAGCGGCCATGCGTGCGGAACATGGCTGGTATTGCCAGAGCTGTTCCCGTCTTGCTGCAGAAGCAGTTTATGCTGATCGCACAACCATGGAGCTGCCGTGATCAAATCACCGATCTTTGTCGATATCGTGTTGCCGACCTGCATCGCAGTCGGTTTTGTCGGGTTTTTTCTGGTGCTGATCCTGTCACGCCTGCTGTATGACTATGTGCGCAACAACTACGGCAACCTGATTGAAAGCACGCAAAGCCAGACGATGTGGGTGGATCAGGACATGGCAGGGGCCTTTATCGGCGACGTCTGGGCGCTGACGCGCCGGCGCGGCTTTCTGGTGATCGAGTCGGCCTTCTGGCGCGGGCTGTTCTGGGTGAATGCGGTGGTTGGCGGCGCGACCATCGTGGCGGTCACGGTGATTTGCGCAGCGTTTCTGTTCTTTTGAGATCGTCTGGCAGATGGGCCGGCATCGTGCCGGATGAGCGCGCATGAAAAACCCGGCTTGTGCCGGGTTTGAACCATCCAAGGACAAGTGCCGCGCTTACTCGCCGCGTAGCACGCGTGCCGCGTCAATGGCGAAGTAGGTCAGTACCGCATCGGCCCCGGCGCGCTTGAAGGCGATCAGGCTTTCCATCATTACCGCCTCGCCATTGAGCCAGCCGTTCTGTGCGGCGGCCTTGAGCATCGCGTATTCGCCCGACACCTGATACACCATGGTGGGTACGCCGAAGGTGTCCTTCACGCGGCGTACCACGTCCAGATAGGGCATGCCGGGTTTCACCATCACCATGTCGGCGCCTTCCTGCAGATCGAGCGCTACTTCGTGCAGCGCTTCGTCGCCGTTGGCCGGGTCCATTTGATAGGTGTATTTGTTGCCCTTGCCCAGATTGCCGCTGGAACCGAGTGCATCGCGGAAGGGGCCATAGAAGGCGCTGGCATACTTGGCCGAGTAGGCCATGATGCGCGTGTGCAGGTGGCCATCGGCATCCAGCGCAGTGCGGATGGCGCCCACGCGGCCGTCCATCATGTCGCTGGGGGCCACGATATCGGCGCCGGCGGCAGCATGACAGAGCGACTGCTTGACCAGTGCGGCCACGGTCACGTCGTTCAGCACATAACCTTCGTCACGCCCCTCGGTGCCGAGGATGCCGTCCTGGCCGTGCACGGTGTACGGGTCCAGCGCCACGTCGGTGATTACGCCCAGCTCGGGGAAGGCGCTCTTCAGCGCCTTGACGGTGCGCGGCACCAAACCATCCGGGTTCCATGCTTCGGCCGCATCCAGTGACTTGAGCGCCGGATCGATGACCGGGAACAGCGCCAGCGCCGGGACGCCCAGCCGCACCGCTTCGGCCGCCGTCTGCAGCAGCAGATCGATGCTCTGGCGCTTTACGCCCGGCATCGACGCTACTTCTTCCTCGCGCCCGCTGCCGTCCAGCACGAACACCGGCAGGATCAGGTCGGCCGGCGTCAGCGTATTTTCGCGCATCAGGTTGCGGCTGAACGCGTCGCGGCGCATGCGGCGCGGGCGGAAGGACGAATGGGTGCGGTTGAAGCTCATGAACCTTTCCTTGGCATGGGACGGGATGCAGCGATTTTACGCCTGTCGGGCCGTGCGCCGGGGGCAGGGGAGCGGTGATTTTCCCCTTGCCCTGTGTGTTGCCTGGAAAATTGCTTCGTACCGGTGTCGAGCGATAGCGAGGCTCCCTCGCGGCGGCGAGGGCGGGGGGCGTGGAATCAAGCGGGGGTGGCCACCGCTTCATCCTCAAAAACCGGCAAGCACCCGGCTTTGCCGGGCGCTTGATGCCACTTCGTACACAGATGACGGCCGAGGCTCACCACAAGGCCACAATCGCAAGCTGGCGCGCATAGTCCCGCACATCGGCCGGCCAGTTGGCCGTCGCGGCATCGAATGCCTTGCCATCGCCGGCAAACAGCGCGCGGGTAGCGTCTTCAAAGCCGGCCAGATTGCCGCCCATGGCCGACATGAAGCGGTAGGTGGCCTCCTGCGACAGCCGCTTGCGGTCGGCATCCTCGCCTGCCTTGCGCGCGGCCTCCACCAGCTTGCGCAACACCACCGACGCACCGCCGGGCTGGCTGGCCAGCCAGTCCCAATGGCGCGGCAGCAGGGTGATTTCGCGCGCCACCACGCCCAGCTTGGGGCGGCCACGGCCGCGCGGGGCATCGCCGGCTTCGTCCTCTGCCGTCGTTTCGACGGGTTCGGATGCAGTTTGTGCATAGCGCGCCGCCACGTCGGCCACGGTGCCACGCAGGTCGAATTCAACCGGCTGGCTGCTGCTGTCGTCAAACACGAGGATGCTGGCATTTTCGCCCGCATCCAGCGCTTGTTTGACTGCGGCGGCGACGATGACTTGTGTGCCGCTGGCAATGCGGCGGGTGCCGGCAAAGGCGGTGCAGTTGATTGGGGTAAACATGGGGTCGTGCTCCATCGGTAAGTTGATGGCGCTAAATTTACCCGGATAAATATTGAATGTAAATACCCGGGTAAAAATAAACAAGGGCCACAGCCTGCGGCTGGGTGCGGGTGCTGGTCGCCACTGACCGCTTGGCCCGGCACACGCTGGCCGCATCGAAGGCCCCACGCTGGCGATGACCGCTTCCGATTGATAAGCTGCCCAAGGCAGGAGGGCGGCAAGTCGCAATTCGGCCAACAGCGGAAGTAGTACTGCTCTTGCTCATGCCGGAAGGCATTTCCGTAGTCCTTCGGATCACAGACATGAGTAGCCCGGTTAATGCGTGATCTTTGCTTGAGACTACTTGATAGTCAGGTTTCCCATGACCCAGCCATTACCTTTTCCAACTCTTGAAACTGAACGGCTGCTTCTTCGCGAAATTCGTGATAGTGATGCATCCGCATTGTTCGCCATCTATGGCGACACAGCGCTTATGCGTTGGTTTGGCATGGACCCTCTCGTTGACCTCGCCGCAGCTCAGAATCTTGTAAAGGTCTTCGCCAGTTGGCGCTTGCTGCCTAATCCTGGCACACGCTGGGCCATCCAGATCAAAGGCGAAACCGCCTTGGTCGGCACCTGTGGCCTTTTCAGCTGGAATCGTGAATCCCGAAAATGTGTAGTGGGCTATGATTTGGCCGCACCGGTCCACGGGCGTGGCTACATGCGAGAAGCGCTGTCTGCGGTTATCAGTTGGGGCTTCATGAACATGGAGCTCAATAGAATCGAAGCGCAAATTCACCCCGAAAATACTCAATCCCTCAAGCTTGCTCGTGCAATCGGATTTGCCGAAGAAGGCCGCCTTCGCGAAACTGGCTATTGGGGTGGCCAGTACCATGACCTATTGCAGTTTTCACTTCTCCAAAGAGAATGGACCTTCCGCCACGCGGAAACCTAACACTTCGCTCAACTGGACCAGCTAAGACACGGCCGCTTTACCCTGCGGCGGTCCACCTGCAGGCTGTCAGCGTCGGCACGGTAGGCAGCGACAACCAGCGCCCGCCGGCGGTGGCAAGAAGCCGCACAACGCAGCTGGTTGTATTCGGCAAGAAAAAAACCCGGCACTGCCGTAATGCCAGTCAGTTAAGCGCTAGCTGTGAAGAGTCAAGACGTTGTTTCCTGCGAGTGGGAGACGGGACGCTGGCGTCTTGCAAGCAATCCCATGATGTTGCCGATGCCAGTTGTAGAAATGCGTCCATACGGGCAGGGCCGCCCGGCGTTGCGTCGAGTTCGAATAGGCACACCCATACGCCCATTCGCGCAGGGCTGATTGGATAAAGCGCTCCGCCTTGCCATTGGTCTGCGGCCGGTAGGCCCGCGTGAAGCGCTGGCGGATACCCAACGCTGCGCAGGCATCCCCGAAGGCGTGCGAGTGGAACGCCGG
>NZ_FWXD01000034.1 GCF_900176275.1 Andreprevotia lacus DSM 23236
AGGGGTATGCCCTGAGTTTGCGCCGTCGGAAGATGATCGAAGAGGCGTTTGGTTGGATCAAGACGGTGGGTGGCTTGCGCAAAACGCGACACAAGGGGCTGGAGAAGCTCTCCGGGCAGGCCTTGTTCACCTTTGCGGCCTACAACCTGACACGGTTGCTGAATCTGATGCGGCCAGCGGTGGCATAGGGATCAGTCCGTCTGCCAGTTGGCCGTTGCAGAGGGAGGGGGTGAAATACCCGGCAAGATTGGCCTTGGCGTGCTTCCGGCGCCGAAAAAAATAAGGGGAAGAACATAATTCGCAGGAAGTGGGGAGTTTCTCACCAGCCTGCTAAGCCTGTTCCCCACTCAGTTACAGCTTCTGCTTCGTCCCCTGCTGTCATTGCTGCATCCGATGCTAGCGGTATTTTTGGTGTGACTATTCCGCCCATTAATCCGACCTCTGCTCCGTACAAGACATTTCGTAATGGTAAGGTCGTTCCTGGTTCTGAGCGTGATCAGCTGGACCCGCTCGCGGACGTTTCTGGTCGTGCTCGCCTGGCTGGATTTGTCCAGGGACACTCTGGTGCGATGGCTGGTGTTATTGAGTGGCTTGACGATACGTATCACGTCCAGCAGCAGTTTAGCTTTGCTCAGCTTGTCGATCTTGGTTTCACGATTGTGCCGCGTGCTGACGGCGTAATGCTGACTCATCCGGGCGGCGCCACCGAGTTCGTTTCTGCTTGGCCTATTGATCCTGTCGGCAAAGTTGCCCAGGTGCAGAGTCAGTCCATAAACACGCGCGATCAGCGTTATGGAATACAGTGATGCGCCTCCTCTTGATTGTTTTGCTTCTCGCTGGCTGCGCGGGCCTTCCAGAGAAACCCGAGCTCGAACGTCGTGCTGATTTTGCTAAGTGGTTCCGCTCGTTCGAAGGTACAATTACCGTAACGCGTTACGATAAATAGGTGCGCTGTGGCCAGACACAAAAACGACCAGGTTACGCTCGAGCTGCCCGGCCTACCTGCGCGCCGTGGCCGTCCACCCACCGGCAAGGCCATGACGAACGCCCAGCGCCAGAAAGCCTACCGCGCTCGACTGAAAGCCAAACAAGCCGCATCGCCAGCAGACTAGGGGGCCTTTGCCCGGCCTCTGAGTCTGGCCGGCGTATTTGCCGGCTGGACGATCTTAGGCCGGCTTGGCCGAGAATCGGCCTAGCCCCGATGTATCATCAGCCGTAACGGGCGTCCGTTACGGCGTATCAGTTTTGTGTCAGACTCCGGGCAAACACTTCCGGGGTGTCTGATGCGTCTTTTCCTGTCTGTGCTTCTTTCTATGGCCATCATCTTCGGGGCCTATCAATACCGCCTCTATCAGGTGCGTAATCAGCCGGCCCAGCTTGAGGCAGTTCACCCGCCTCAAGGTGTTAAGGTGACTTATGTCGACCCTTCTCCGCTGCCTGAAACTGGACGAAACGAAGAGGTCAACATCCGGCCTCCGGCCGAAATCACTGTTCACCATTGCCGTGGTGTAGCCGGCGATACCTTCACGGATCAGCCGTGCGCCAAAGATGAGCAATCCCAGGACTACAAGCTGCACCAGCCAAACATTGCTGCCCCGGTTAAGCCGGCAACGGATCAGCGTAGCGAGTTCGTTCGAGAGGATCGGGGCGGGCAATCGCTGGTCACCCTTGATCCTGCAACGTGCCGCGAGCAAAAGGAAAAATTCCAGCGCAGTGCCCGGTTATACGGCACGCCGCAGTGGACCTCCTATGAGCAACGCAGGATCACGGAGGTTCGGCAGCGTGTCGCGGGCACTGATTGCTTTGTCTCCGGTTGGTGGCCTGCCTAGCCTCCGAATAGGTTCGCCACCATCAGCCCGACGCGCGCCTCAAGCCCGCACTGGCGCTTGTAGAACGCAAGCTGCCGCTGCAGTGATTCGATTAGATCAGCCTGCTTTTCGCACAGGGCGCGGTCGAGCCGGTAATGCTCGATGAACTCAAGCTCGTAGATGTTCGGCGCGTGTTTGAACTCACCATCAGGCGGCACAAAACGTTCCTCCACGAATCGCCAGCCACCCCAGGGGCCTAGATGATCCGGCACGCGGCCCAGTGTGCGCAGCATCAGCAGCTGATACGCCATCCATGGCAGCGGCTCGCGGCCGGTCTGCCAGCGCTCAACTGTAGCTGGTGGCACGGCACACAGCATGCATATCTCCGACACCGGTACGTCGTACACGCAGTGCATCAGATCGAATGAGCTGCAGGGGAATTCGGCACGGGGGAATGAGCTTCGTTTGTTCATGGGCTACCCAGAAATGAAAAACCCGCCGAAGCGGGTTTGTGGTTTCTGTGAGACAAATCCGCATCAGCCGACAGAAGGTAGCTGCAAATTTTTAGCCCTAAGCTGGCGTGTAACAGACCAAGCCAACTTAACATAATATACATTATAGGAAGTAACTGATTTGATTGTGTCAGGTTTGTTACGGTACTATCTTCGGCGAAATTTACCGTTCGTCTGAAATAAAACTACAAAATGCAGAAATATCACAAGTCCCGCTTTTTCGACCCCAAAACTGTATCACTCTCACAACTCGTCGCAGCAGGCCGCGCACGCGCTACCGCACTACGTCAATCGTTCGGTGTAGTCCGGGGCGCAAAGCCCGACATGGCGGATATGGAATACTGGTATCTGTTCATCGCCAGCGTCTATTTCCCGCCCGGCAGCCGGCGCAATATGCTGGCGCAGCGCGACGATGTGTGTAATCGCATCCTGCGCTTGAAGCGCGATGGTCAGTGGCCGCCCACACCGCGCGATCCCTCGTTGCTGCACCTGTTCTATACGGCGTTTCCCAGCTATCCGCAGCCGATGCCCAAAAACAGGTTTAGCCACCTGATCCGGCCATGAAAAAAGCCCCGCAGTTGCGGGGCTTTGTCATATCCAGACCGGGCTGGACGTTGAGCCGGAAAACGACATGCTGTCCAGCTTCGGCCACTGGTTGGCGCCTGGCCGTACTGGCTGAATCGTTGCATCAGGTGGCCGCGCCGGGCCGCTGCTGGTTGCCTGCCGTTTCTTCACCCAGTCATAGACCAGCATCGCAGCGACGCCGCCCGCAACCGTGACTACCAACGCCGTCAACACACCGCCGCTACGTGCCATGCCTACCCCTTACTGTGCCGCTGCCGGCGCGGTTGCTTCGGGAAGAAACACACCCAGCAGAGCGGCCACCGCTGGGCCGGCCGTGCTGATGTGCGTCAGCGTGTCCGGGTTGGCATGCACCACAGCGCCGAGCGCGGCGATTGCTGCCCACGTGGACGGCTCGCGGAAACGAGCCAAAAATGCCTTGAACTTATCCATTACTACCCCCTGTTATGGCCCGATCCCGAACCCTAGGTCGTCGCCTGTTGGGTACGGGTTGGCCGGTTTACTGTCCGAACTGAACAGCTTCTGAAAAAAGCCCGGCGCTGGCTTCGGCTCGATGCCGACCGCCTGCCGGTATTGATGCACTGCAGACCCGGCCAGATTGGCCCGGACTGCGACATAGAGGCCGACCCCCGGCACGGCATCAAGCTGCACCGTGGCCGTGGACGGCATGTAGCTCATAAGGATGCTTTCCTCGACTGGGCCACCCGGACTCACGCCGGTCAGGCCGCGCACGGATTGCAGCCACTGAATTTCAGCGACGGTACGTGTCTTTGCCAGCCAATCCGACCCGGCCGCTTTGCCCGTTTCGTACAGCGCTGTTCCGGTGGCCTGCGCCACGTCCAGCGCGACTTTGCCCACGTCTGCCGCCACGCCACGCACGCCGCGCAGGTACAGGTACAGCGCCAGTGCGCCGGCACCGTACAGCACCCACTTGGCTTGCTTGTCGCTCAATCCCATGTTGCCCCCATCACACCCACACCGCGCCCTGCGCCGGCCGTGCTACATTCAGCAGCACGAACCACCATTTTTCGATTGCCACCATGATTCGCCGCATTGCAGCCCTCTCCTTTTTTGTCCTGGCCCCAGCATTTGCCGCTGATGCAGAAGGTCTTGACCTGCTGAAGCTCGCCAAGGACAAGCTGTCCAACTGTTCGTCCGCTTCCTGCGCGACTGTCATTGCAAAGCTCGAAGTTGAGCCCCTTGCGAAGCGCGCCGGCATGACCGAGAAGGACTTGACCAAGCTTGCCGCCACGACTCGTCGCCAGAACCCCGACAACAAGTGCGGCATGCGCGGTTGCTGGGAATACGTATATGCGGCTCGCCTTGTCGATCAGACGGAAAGCGCCCTTACTCGTACGAACCCTGAAGATAAATAGCCGCCTCTTTCTCCCGGCGCTTCTTCAAACCCGGATACACACTAAACGGCGCACTCGATGACTGCGCCGTTTTTATTGTCGCAGCAGCTTCAATATGCTTGCCCTGATTCACCAGCGGAATTACCAAGCTCTTGCACAGGCCCGGCGCATTGAATGCCATGCTGACCAATGCATCAAACTGCAATTGCGTCAGCGACACATTCACCCACGAATTAACCTTGTCTTCGCCTTCGCGCTTTACATCAGCATCAAATAGCGAATTCGCTTGTTGCTCCGTTATGCTTCGAACATTTCCATACGGGTAATACGGCTCGCCCTTTTTGATCTTGTGACCATACCCGACTGTCCAATCTCCATTCCCCTTTCGGGTTTCGTAGGGGGGCAACCGGGATGAAGCCATTTTTTCCACATTTAACACATTAACTAATTGATTTTTAATGAATTTAGGAGTGTTTTTGCTACCCAAAACTGTACATTCATCGTCGTCATCGTCGAAAAATGACAATGTCCGGGCGTGCCTTTCGAGCAGACTTCGGCGCTGTGCCCAAGGGGATACACCGGAATGAAGCAAAAACTAGGGCATTCCGTGGCTAATCAGTTGAAATATTGAGAATTTTTCCGTGGAGGCAGCGTCAATGCATTTTGCGCTCTCACATCGAAATCATAAACATCGGATCAAAGTGCGTGTTTTCGGGCAAACGCCCCGGTAATTTGTAGCCTCTCGGGTTGCATAGGACCCGGCAGTCACCGATTTGATAGTCGAAACTGTCATGGGTGTGGCCATGAATCCAGAGGTCGGCTTGGCCGACGAGATCGTCCAACCTGCTCGCGAATCCCGGCGAAAGCCAATCGCCTTGGAAGCGGCTTGCGACGCTGAGTGCGCTCGGCAAGTGATGTGTAATCACCACCTTCTTCGTCTCGCTTTCCTGAGCCAATTCATGCGCCAACCAAGTCCGCGCTTCTATGTGTAAGCGCTCACTATCCTGCGTGGTAAACAGGCGTTGTGGCCATTGTTCTTCGATGCTGATTAGGCCACCAAAATCCGACAGCCCTCTTCCCACGTCGCGATGAGCCTGAGCGCGGCTCGATGGATCGTCTCCGTTGAGCGCAAAGTCGGTCCATAGGGTCGTGCCGAAGAACGTAACATCATCAATGCGCACGCTTTGTCGTTCCAGCAGATGCAAATTCGGCCGGCTGGACGCGGCTTCACGCAATGCCTGTAGCACGCCGTAGTATTCTCCCCGATAGAATTCGTGGTTGCCGAGGACGTAGATCACCGGCAATCCTGGAAATTGCTCATCGATCCACGGAATAGCCTGGGTGCCAACGTGGATGTCGCCGGCGAGAATGATCACGTCTGCCCGCTGTACATCGATCTGCAACGGGGAAAACTCAAGATGCAGGTCGCTGAGGATGAGTAGGTTCATGTGCTGGGCTCAATTCAATGGAGCGATCTATCGATGCTGATCTTCGTGGATACCGAGTTCACCGACTTCATTCAGTGTGAGTTGATCAGTATCGGTCTCGTGAGTGAGGACGAGCAGTATTCGTTGTACCTGGAGGTCTCTGATTTTGAGCGTGCCCTGTGCAACGCATTCGTACAGAGTGCGGTCTTGCCGCAGTTAGGCCAGTCTTCCACCGCAACGATGCCGAAGAGCGACGTTCAGGCCGCTCTGTTGACTTGGTTCGCTCGTTTGCCTAGCGAGGTCTCCTTGGCCGTTGATTCGCAATACGACCTTGATCTGCTCCAAGACATCGTGGGTGGGCAATGGCCAACCGGTGTATCGAGCTGGGTCGATTTGCGCCCTATGGCGACGACCGCTGCGTTCAAGCAAGCTATGGCGAACTACCATAACAACCCGGCGCGCCCTTGGCACCATGCGTTGCATGACGCATATGGTCTGCGCGCCGGCTGGTTGGCTTGGCAGGCGTCAAGTGATCCCGCCGTTGATTCAGCGGCTGTGGTTTAGGTCGGGCGCGTCGATGCTAAAAATCGGGTACACCGATGGATCGTTCACCTTATCCATCACCGCAGCGACCAGTTCGATGTCGTAGGGTCGCGGAAAATGGCGAGCCAGCCCAGCAGCTTCACGGCGAATACCTTCAGAGACGCCTTCGGCCGTGGCCAGCTTCTCCAGGAATTTGGCCGTGCGAAGTATCGCGGACGTTCTTTCGCTTGGTGTTGTCATCTAGCCCTCGTATCGTGTTGGGCAGGCTGCTACTTGGGGAAAAACACTGCGGTGGGTTGGACATCGAGCGAGCCTTCCGCCAGCTTATCGAATAGCAGGAACCACTTCCGGGCAGCGTCATAGTCCATTCTCACGAACAACTCTGGTGTGAAGATATCGTCGAGTTGCAGCGTCAGCCCGGTGTTGTTAATGGCATCCGCCTCTGAAATGGCCGTTTTGGCGAACGCGTGAGTCTGGTGGATGGGGCTGTAGTCGCGGGAAGCATATTCGCTGCTGCCGGATTGATAGGCGCTATACCGTTTGATCTTGTCGATGCTGAACTCGAATTTCTGCGGCCCCTTCTTCCGGTTCTTTTTCGGCAAAAGATGAACCGTGATCAGGCGTTTGCGCACATCGACCGCGATCGCACTGACATTGGTGTTATGGAAGTAGTCGGTGGTCGGCGTCAAAATCCCGGCCGCCATGTCGGTATGCATGCTCTTGGTCTTCTTCACGATGAAGCGCGTGAAAAGCAGGATGCAAACCAGCGGCAGGCTGGCCCCGATCCAGAACAGTGGCCAGCTCCCGTCCTCGGTCAGGCCGAAGCTGGTGACCACCCCTACGAACAACCCGCCCAAGGTCCACGCCGGCAAGGTGATCAGCGCCATAGCCACATAGGATTTTCGTGTTTCGAAAATTTCCATTTTTTCTATCCGTACTTGTTTAAAGAACGCGTTCCCAGCTGATCACCGCATGTCCTCTACCCACGCGCGTATCTCGGTATTGCTTATTGGCCCCGACGACATAGCGAGTCACGACTTGCGGGTCTTTGCTCCGTGTTCGACCCCGCCACACCTGCTGGAGGGGTTCGAGCGCCCATGGTCGCGAGCCATTCATCCACTCTGGGCTAACCAACATCATTTGCAGGCCTTCGATATCGATACCGACACGCGATTTCAGATCAGCAAGCTGCCGCAGGTCCGTCATCAGAACCGTTTCGAGAGCCCCTTTTTCCCGGATTTTTGTGAACGCACAGATGAACCAAGGCTGGGTCAAATTGAGGTGAATTGCTGTCCACACGCTCGTGCCGTCGTCATACATGGCGCTGAGGATCGGGTGGCGAGCAGCGATATGCGTCGTGAAAATCACAGATCACTTCCACAAATGAACACTATAGGGTGTAGTGCTATAGTGTGCGCAATGGCCTGATCACTGTCAAATTGAAGACAAGGCGGTGACAGGCATGAAGATCGAATTTGCCTTTGCCAAAGCGCTCAGGCGCTTACGCAAGGCAAAGAACATGACGCAGGAAGATTTTGGGGAAGTGTCCGGAAGGACTTACTTGAGCTCGCTTGAGCGCGGCCTGAAGAGCCCCACGCTCAACAAGATCGAGGAGCTGGCTGCCGCCATGGGGATTCAGCCGCTCACGCTGCTGCTCGCGACGTATGCAGAACGAACGCCGGATAAGCCACTGGTGGAGATCATTGCAGATTCGATGCGTGAGCTGGAGGCATTTTCCTCACCACCCGAAGAGAAGTAGCAGCGGTATCTGCAGGCTGTTGAAGGGCGTTTACGGGAAAACGTTAATGAATCTCGCTGAAAATTCTGCTGCCGAGCTGGCCAGCATGCAGGCACAGGCTCGGCAGTCGGTATTTGCGGATGGTGACTGGCTGAGCACCGCCCAGGTGGCCAAGTTCGCCGGGCTTGGTGCGAGCAGTCGGCAAGCCCAGCGTTGGAAGCGTGCTGGGCGCCTGTTTGCAGTACGTAGCAAAGGCCGTGACTACTTTCCGGCGTACGGATTGGATGCGCAGCATGATCACCGACCGTTGCCCGCACTTGCCGAAGTGCTACGGCTCTTGGCCGGAAACAAGACGGCCTGGCAGGTGGCCATCTGGTTCTCATCGGCCAACAGCTTCCTTGGCGGCAAACGCCCCAAGGACCTGCTCGCTACTGCCCCCGACCACGTCATCGCCGCAGCGGAAGACGAGCTGGTCGGCCCTGTGCATGGTTGAACAACAACGAATCGGACCTGCAGAACCGTAGACTAGCTTGTAACAGCGCATCCGGTATGGGCTAGCCAAACCTCTTGATCAGCTTCGGCCCATTGGCTGTTGGATCGAAATATTGCTTATATATGATGGGGACATGCCGGGATGAAGGGAAAATCTATACACATCGCCTAGAAGTTGATGATTTTAAACAACTTCCTATTTGAACGGTCGTTCTGCAAAATATGAAGAGGCCGCACGACGGCTGTATTGTTTGATGACCTCTAGTGCGCGAAACTAGGATGCTAAAAATAAAAAAAGGGACGGCAACCCGTCCCTTTCATCCTGCTCACTGCTTAACGGTTACTGTCCGGCGTCCTCTGCACCGGCACCCAAGTGTTCCCGGGTGCTGTGGTGGGTGGAAGTCGGTGATCATCAGGGACAGTCGCGTAGTTGTCCTTGAGACCACCTCGCGGGCCTTGTTCTTGAAAAATACCGCCGTCT
Organism: Andreprevotia lacus DSM 23236; assembly: GCF_900176275.1. GTDB lineage: Bacteria > Pseudomonadota > Gammaproteobacteria > Burkholderiales > Chitinibacteraceae > Andreprevotia > Andreprevotia lacus. The sequence goes on from NZ_FWXD01000034.1 coordinate 8,939, forward strand.
TTACCGGTATTGCTACCGGGAGTCAAACCACTAGCCATCATAGATCTCCTGTAATGGCAGATTGTCGACGTCGGGCCCCCGCTACCGGCGAATGTACTTGGCAGCTCACCAAGAATTGCATTACATTTCGCCTGCATTTTCATTTGCAGGACCGCGGAGCTGTCGTTTACTCCGCAAAAAAGCCGTCAGGGTTGCCGCCTTGATGGCTTTTTCCGTTTCTGGCACTCCCGATACAAGAGTGCTAGTAGGCATGCTAGCGTTGTTCCCGATCCGGCGCAAGCGAAAAACACTAAATATGGGATTTTTGTTCCAAAAAACTACTATATGTAGTAGTAATGTTGGGTAAATGTGGTGGTGATGTTGTGGCTTTCATTGGATCGCGCACCAATCCGAATCACAATTCCCATCTACATCAATCAATCGTGGCCTCAACAACCGCTGGGTCGATCACGCTACGCTGGGACGCTTGGGGTGGGAATCTTGGCCGATACGCTCTTTAGTTGTGTTGCTTTTGCCCGTCCTGCCATCCCAGCAGCAACTGCTCCCCCTGATTGGTCAAATCTGCTATCAGGTTAGGTCTGTGCTTGTGAGCTTCCAGCCAGCTGGCATCTCGGCCTCGTGAGAAATAGTCGGCAGCCGCGAGGGAAATTTGCTTGGCATCTTCTGACGGCCACCATTGAGCTAGCACGTTGGCGCATTGCTCAAACTGTTCCGTTTCATTGGTCTGCGGCACAACGATTCGAGCGACCGCACGAAGACCAGCATCCCCCGAGGCTAAAACATAGCGGGTGCTCCCGCCCCGTTCTGCGCTGATTCGCCTGACAAAATCACTGATATGCGTCAGATCCCATGCCGCATTCTTGACCCCGTTAATTGCTCGCTGGCGGTCGAGTGAACGCAATGACTTGAACAGACCACTGCGCGGCGGTGAGAAAGGCGCGAAATAGATGCAGGCAAGCATCGCTGCTGGCCCAGCCAATATAAAGTCGTCATGCATCCACCGAAGCAGCTCCAAAACACGTTGAAGCGGAGGAAGGTCGGATAGCTCTAGCTCGGCAATCTTCAGGGCTGCGATATAGTTTCGCCGCCAACGGCTTAGCGGCTTGTCCAAACGATAGGATTCGATGTCGGTTGGCGGTTGAATGCTGATCGTTTGCTTTTGTTTGCCAAGTCCAAGAGCCACCCACTCCATCGCCGGGCTGTTATCTGCCGCACGAAACCACGCCAACTCGTCCAAGGCTAGATGTTGCCTTGATGAGGAGCAAGCTCATGAAACGAGATTGAAGGCTCAATCAGCATATCCACGCATTGAGCATAGGCTAGGATTGCTGCAGCCAATTTGTCGTGCTCATTCTCGACTCCACTACGCGCAACCTTCACGATGCGAGAAACGATGTTCCGATCGGGAAGAAGAACCGTTCCGCTTTGCTCAACATGCCGGCTGTAGAGAAAACCATCGGGGTTGTAGGTACCACATGGCGGCGGCAGGTAGCCGGGGACAAATACATCAGCCCGCTCCAGCAAGTCTGCTAGCTCGAACAGCTCGTCGTATGGAAAGTCTGGCGGCAAGCTGATCAGTACGTCCATGCATTCATCGGATATATCCATGCTCAGGCATTACTCCTGTCCAACAACCGCCCCAGCACTTCGGCTAGCAGTAGCTCCTTCTCATGAAGGCGGCCTTCCCAGCCCATGATCGCTTCTCGCTGCTGCTCGCATATCCCTTGTAGATTTGCGACGTCTTGCTCGCTACGCTGCAGTTTGCTCCGAAGCACTTCGTGATCCCGAGCCATGGCGCGCAGTGCGTCTAGCTCGGTAACTTGTTGGGCCCGCGCTGCTTCGTCCTTATGTTGCTGGGTACGCAGTTGCTGCTGTTCACTGGCCAAACGCGCTGCCTCACGGTTCAGCTGGATAATTTCGTCACCTTTCCCGATAAGGGTGTCGCGCAACTGGCGGTTTTCCAGCTGCAATTGTTGCAGCTGCTGGTCGTGCCGGCGCTGCTCATCTTCACGTTGCTGCTTGATTGCAGTTCGGTAGTGTTCCAAAGCCTCGCGTGCATGTTGGTGCTTTTCCTCCAGCGAGGCGACATGACGCTGGTTTTCGTTCAGGCGCTCCTTCAGGTCGTGTGCGTGCTGGCCAAGCCGTGTGTTTTCCAGTTGGCAGGCCTGCAACTGATCCCATGTCACGGCATGGGTAGCTTGCTCGGTAGCCAGCACTGCTTGCAATGACTGCAGCTGACTTTCCAGCGCCGCGACCTGGCCGTGAAGTTCCGTTGCAACCGCATGCTGTTCGGCCAATTGCCCTTGGTGCTGCGTGGTCAGCGCAATAACCCGCTCCTCTGCTTCTTCGTGCAGGCGGGCAGCCAAACGCCCCACCAAGTCCTGGACGGCGTCACTGGTCGCAACGCGCTTGCCGTCGCTGGCGTTACCTTCCTCTTCTTCCAGTTCTTTCAAGTAACGACTGATGGTGGTTTTCGAACCGGTGTTGCCGAGTTCGACGCGAACAGCATCGATGGATGGATGTTTGCCTTGCGCAATCAATGCGTCACGCGCCCGCTGCACCTCGGATTTGTAGACCCCACTGCGCGCCATGGCTTGTTCCTTCGATGAATTTCGTACCATGATACGTAATATGTAATTACATACCAAATAAACCCGATAGACGTGACAATTTTTCAAGGAAAATTAGACGTGATAATCAAGAATTATCACGTCTAATGGGCTGCGAGCAGGGCTAAGACCATGTTTGCCAGTACGAAATAGCATTTCCGGTATTTTGGGGCTTCGAGGGCCTCGCGCGTGCACGCCGCTGGTGGAACGAGTAGTATGCGAACACAGTCACGTCCGACTGAACCTGCTGCCGGGTTAAACGACGCTTTGCCCTTTCCCTCGACTTGATTGCTGACCATACCTATTCCTTCGGTTGGTGCGTAATCGGCAGACATCGACCATGCACAAAGGAATTTGGCATGTCCGAATCAACGTTCTTCATTTCCCTCGCGGCAGTACGCAATCTAAAGCATGAAGCTGAGCGCCACGGGTTTGGCATCTCCTCCGCACACCTGAGTGAAGCGATCGCAGCAGCGCTGGGCTTCAAAACGCATGCCGCGTTACGCGCATCGCTGGCTAGCAGGTCAACTGTGGAAGTACCCAAACCCAGCAATGTGCGTCTCATCCAGCGCCTTCGCGAACTGGGATATACCGGTTTCCCTGAAGGGGTGCAGCTTGTTCCGACGCTTGAGCAATCCTACTCGCCGTTCCGCAACCTCCCCCTCCGCAAGTCGAGGAGCGTACGTTGGACCGCCTGGCGGAATTTGATCGTGGCGGCTGTGAATGCCGGCATCGAGCAACGTCTGTTTGGGCTTTCTCCGGCTGAAAACTGGTGGCCGGGTGCCGCGCCAGATAGTCATGAGTGCGCCGGGCATACCTATCGCTTTACCGTCGATCAGACAGCCGCCGCAGCTTACGTAGACGCGATCAGCGGCGATGAATTGTCGGTCTACGTGGTTTTGAACCCACGTGACGAAAGCATCAAGCCGCATCTGTCTGGCGGACTGAGCCATGTTGATGCATATGCCCATGCTTGGATCGAACGCCGGCTAGGCGCCTGGATGCAAGATGGCGGGGAAGATTTCTCGTGCAAGCGAGCAGTACAAACGTGGCTTGCCCAATTGACGATCACCCCCAACGGGTATTCGGACCAGGGCAGCTTCATCTTGTAAGCGCTTTGCTGGATGCCCAGGCATCTGTAACCTGATTGGCTAGCATGCAGCCACTCTTTCAATCTGAACTAAGGGCGGCATTCGATTAGCGAACTACCGCCCTGAGGACTTATTTTCGGGTCACACTAGTCAGTAGCGACATGTCGCTGTCTTGCACGAAATCGAATTCGATTTTCGTACCCGCCTTGAGTCCAGTCAGCAGCGCCTTGTCCTTGGCTTCGAATGGCATGGTCATCGCCATCCAGCCCAGACTTTTGATCTCTTCATGGGCGATCAGCACGTTGTTGCCGCTCACCTGTTTGACCACGCCAACACCATGGTGCGTTGCGACTTTGCTTGCAGCCGGTTTGGCATTTATTTTTTTCATGTCGTCGGCCTGGGCATGGAATGCCAGTGCAGCGATGCTTGCGGTCAGCATGAATCGGGCGATTTGTTTCATGGGTGCTCTCCTTGAGCGGTTTTGGTAAAAGAGATGTCGTTGGCTGGCTTGTTGCGTTCGTCGTGGCGTCGGGCGCGCATCAGCAGATAGGCTGCAGGGATCACGATCATCGAGAGTAGCGGCGCGGTGACCATGCCGCCAACCATGGGCGCTGCTATGCGGCTCATCACCTCGGAGCCAGCGCCGCTGCCGAACAGAATCGGCAGCAGGCCAGCCAGGATCACGGCCACGGTCATGGCCTTGGGCCGGACGCGCAGCACGGCCCCTTCGCGGATGGCGTCGAGTACGACGGCTTTGTGAGTGAGGCGATGCGCTTCTTGCCGCCTCTCCAGCGCCTGCTTCAGATACAGCAGCATCACCACGCCAAATTCGGCGGATACGCCGGCCAGTGCAATGAAGCCAACGCCAGTCGCTACTGAGAGGTGGTAGCCCAGCACGTACAGGAACCACACACCGCCCACCAGTGCGAACGGCAGCGTTGCCATGATCAGCAAGGCTTCGTCGATGCGGCGGAAGGTCAGGTACAGCAGCACGAAGATGATCAGCAGCGTTGCCGGCACCACCAGCTTCAAGCGGGCGTTGGCGCGCTCCAGGAATTCGAATTGCCCGGAGTACGCCACGCTCACGCCCGGCGGTAGCGCACCTTGCGTGGCGATGGCACGTTTCAAATCCGCGACGACCTGCACCAGATCACCACCGCGTACGTCGATGTACACCCACGACGACAACCGGGCGTTTTCGCTTTTCAGCATTGGCGGACCATCGGCAATCTTGACGTCGGCCACCATGCCCAGCGTGATGCGCTGGCCGGTGGGCGTGACGATGGGGAGCTCTCGCAGGGCGGTTGGTGAATCGCGCAGTTCGCGCGGGTAGCGCACGTTGATTGGATATCGCGCCGTACCTTCGATGGTTTCGCCTACGTTCTCGCCGCCGATCAGGCTGGCGACGACCAACTGGACGTCCGCCACACTCAAGCCATAGCGGCTGGCATCGTCACGACGGATATCAACGTCGATATACCGCCCGCCAGACAGCCGTTCTGCGAGTGCAGACGAGACGCCGGGCACCGTCTTGGCAATTTTCTCGATCCCTAGTGCTACCTCTTCCACCGTTGCCAGGTGGCTGCCGGCTACCTTGATGCCAATCGGGCTCTTGATGCCGGTGGCCAGCATATCGATGCGGTTGCGAATCGGGGGCACCCAGATATTTGCCAGCCCCGGCACCTGTACTGTGCGGTCAAGTTCATCCACCAGCTTTTGCGGGGTCATGCCAGGCCGCCACTGCTCACGCGGCTTGAAGCGGATGGCGGTTTCGAACATCTCCATCGGCGCCGGGTCCGTGGCGGTTTCGGCGCGCCCGGCTTTGCCGAACACGCTTTCCACCTCCGGCACGGTCTTGATCAGCCGGTCGGTTTGCTGGAGCAATTCCGCAGCCTTGCCCGCCGACAATCCGGGCAGCGCTGTTGGCATGTAAAGCAGGTCTCCCTCGTCCATCTGCGGCAGGAATTCACCGCCCAGGCGCGTGACTGGCCAGAGCGCAGTGACGAAAGCCAGCCCTGCCGCAAGCAGGGTGGTTCTGGGACGGCTGAGTACGCACTCCAACAGGGGCTGGTAGAGACGGATCAGCCAGCGGTTGAGCGGGTTGGCACGCTCATCTGGAATCGGGCCGCGAATCCAGTACCCCATCAGTACCGGGATCAGCGTGATGGAGAGACCGGCCGCAGCGGCCATCGCATAGGTCTTGGTAAACGCCAGCGGGCCGAACAACCGGCCCTCCTGCGCTTCCAGCGTGAAGATCGGGATGAACGACAGCGTGATGATCAGCAGGCTGAAGAACAGTGCCGGGCCGACTTCTGCCGCTGCATGCGCCACCACCTGCCAATGTGCAGCACCAGCCAGCTTCTCGCCGGGGTGCTGGTGTCGCCACTCCTCCAGATGCTTGTGGGCGTTCTCGATCATCACGACTGCGGCATCCACCATGGCTCCAATCGCGATGGCGATACCGCCAAGCGACATGATGTTGGCGTTCACGCCCTGATAACGCATGACGACAAACGCCGCCAGCACGCCCAGGGGCAGCGAGATGATCGCCACCAGTGCAGAGCGCAGGTGCCACAGGAATACGGCACATACCAGCGCCACCACGATGAATTCCTCGATCAGCTTGTGCGTGAGGTTTTCCACGGCGGCGTCGATCAGGTGGCTGCGGTCGTATACCGGGACGATCTCCACCCTGGCCGGCAAGCTGGACTTCAGCTCGGCGAGCTTGGTTTTGAGGGCCGCAATGGTTTCGCGCGCATTCTTGCCGCTGCGCAGGATGACCACGCCACCTGCAACTTCGCCGTCGCCGTTCAGCTCGGCGATGCCCCGGCGCATTTCAGGGCCGATTTGTACCCGCGCCACGTCGCCCAGTCTGACGGCAATGCCGGTAGCGCTGGTCTTGAGCGGAATGCTGCGGAAGTCATCCAGCGTTTTCAGGTAGCCGCCGGCACGTACCATGTACTCGCTTTCCGCCAGTTCCAGGACCGAGCCACCGCTTTCCCGATTCGCTTTGCCGAGCGCATCGATCACCGCCTCGTGGCCCAGGCCATAGCTGGCCAGCTTCGCTGGATCGATCACCACCTGATACTGCTTCACCATGCCGCCGATGGCGGCGACCTCGGCCACGCCCGGCACCGTTTTCAGCTCGTACTTGAGAAACCAGTCCTGCAGGCTGCGCAAGTCGGCCAGACTGCGCTGGCCACTTTTGTCCTGCAGCGCATATTCGAATACCCAGCCGACGCCGGTAGCATCGGGCCCCAGCGCGGATTTCGCTGCGGCGGGTAGCCGTCCCTGGACCTGATTCAGATACTCCAGCACGCGCGAGCGCGCCCAGTACAGATCAGTGCCGTCCTCAAACAGCACGTAGACGAAGGAATCCCCAAAAAAGGAGAAGCCGCGTACCGTCTTGACCCCAGGCACGGACAGCATGGTGGTCGTCAACGGATAAGTGACCTGATCCTCGACGATGCGTGGCGCCTGACCGGGATAGCTGGTGCGGATGATCACCTGCACGTCGGACAGATCGGGCAGCGCATCGATAGGCGTGGTTTTGACTGCCCACACGCCCCATGCGGCCAGCAGAACCGTTGCCAACAGCACCAGAAACCGGTTACGGACGGACCAATGAATGAGATGGGCAATCATGGCTGTGCCCTCGTCATGCTCTGGATCAGTTGTTCGCCATTGCGCTCGATCAGCGTGAAGCGCACCTTGTCGCCGGCCTTCACGCCTTGCGCCAGTTCGGGACTGGCCACCTCAAACGCCATGGTCATGGCGGGCCAGTTCAGTGAAGGGATAGGCGCGTGCGCCAACGTCACCTGTTGGCCGGAGACACCCTTCACCACGCCAATGCCTTGGTGCTCGGTCAGGGCGGCCGGGGCCGGTGCGCTGGCATTCGTGGCAGAAGCCATCCGCGCCAGCACGCCCTTCAGGCTGGCCTCGGAATCGACCAGGAACTGGCCGGAGGCCACCACCTGCTCACCCTTGCTCAGACCCGCCACGATTTCAGTCTTGCCGTCGCGCTCGCGACCGATCTGCACCTCGGCCGGCCGAAAGCCATGCTGACCATCCGCCACGATCACCACCATGCGCTTGCCGGTGGCAATCACCGCTTCGCTCGGCACGAGCAGCACTGGTTTCCCGGCCTCGGTGCTGAAAAGCAGACGCGCGTACATGCCGGGTCGTAGCTGGCCCGTCTTGTTCGGCAATTCGATGCGCACCCGTACCGTACGCGTGTCGCGGTTCAGCTCCGGCAGCAGCGCCGTCACCTTGCCGGCCTGCGGCGCATTCGGCCACGCTGCGAACGTTGCCTGCACCGGGGCGCCAAGCTGCACCGCTGCGGCTTGTGCCTCGGCCACTTCGGCCTCGACCCAGACCGTTGATAGACCATTGATGCGTACCAGCGTCTGTCCGGCGGCCACGGTCATGCCTTCGCGCACCTGTAGCTCTGCCACCATGCCGCCGCGTGGCGCAGTCACCGTCACGACGGCAGCCGGCACACCGGTTTGTTCCAATTTGGCGATCTGCTGGTTACTCATGCCAAGTTGCAACAAGCGGGATTTGGCCGCAGCGGCCAACTGGGCATCGTGCCGCAAGGCCAGGTACTCGTTCTGAGCCGCCAGCCATTCCGGCACGCGTACATCGGCCAGCGGACTGCCGGCCGCAATGACGTCGCCGATGGCGCGGGCATGAACGCGTTCAACGATGCCAGCGGCCCGCGCCTGCACGATGGCAACGTCGCGGTCGTTGAACTGAACGCTGCCTGCCGCGCTCAGCCCCTCCTGCAGCATGCCTTCCTCTGCAGTTGCCAGCTTGATGCCGGTGTTTTGCGCCAAGGCCGGGTCAATCCGCACCGCAGGCGTTTGTGCCCCGGCTTCATCGGCGTACTTGGGGATCAATGCCATGTCCATGAAGGGGGATTTGCCCGGTGCGTCGAAATGCGCGTCAGGCTTCATCGGGTCGTACCAGTACAGCGGTTTGCTGCCCGCCGTGTTGGCCGAGGTGGTCGGAACGGCATGCTGTCTGCCCAGCCACCAACCGCCGGCTGCGCCTGTCCCCAGGGTGGCAACCAGCAACGCAAGGGTCATCTTGTTGTTCATGTCAGTGCGCTCCGGTGGGGTAGTACAGACGGGTTGCAACGGCCGCGATCTGCGCGTTGAGGTCGATGACGCGCAGGCGACCGGACAGGAGGGCTTTGCGTGCGTTGAGCACGTCGGCCAGTGATCCCTTGCCGGCGCGATAGCCAGCCAGGGCCACGTCCAGTTGGCGTGCTGCCAACGGCAGGACCGTCAAATTCAAACGGGTGAGCTGCGCCTGCAGCGCAGCCTGATCGGCGTGGAGTTCATCCAGCTGTTGCTGGTATTCGGCACGGCGGGCATTGCGCTCCGCTTCCCGTTGCTCGACTTCATCCAGCGCAGCGGCAATCCTCGGATCCTGACGGTTGCGGGTGAACACAGGCAGATCGAACGAGAACTCCACCATGCCCAGTTGCTGGCCCATGCCATCACGCTTGAACTTCAGCTCCACCCCCCAATCAGGCTTCAGGGTGGCTTGCGCCATCGCAAGGTTCGCGCGAGCGGCATCTGCTTGGGCGCCGGCGGCGTGCAACGCGGGTTGGTCATCGATCTGGGTGTGTGTACCGGCGCCCAACCAGTCCGGCAGGCCGCCGCTCACGGGCTGTTGTGCCGCAGTGCCGAGCCACCGCGCCAGCATGGCACGTGCCTTGGCTTGGTCGCGGATCAGTTCGTCGCGCGCGTCGGCCAGTTGGGCACTTTCCAGTTGGGCGGCAAGTGCATCGGTGGCATTGCCGCCACCCGCCAATTGCGCTTTGGTGGCGGCGAGCGCGGTGCGGTTCTCTGCCTCCTGTTCGTTGAGCAGCACGGTGCGCTGTGCCGCAAAGTACAGGCTCAGCCAAGCCAGCGTGGTCTCACGCCGGATGCTTAACCGCTCTGCATGCACATGCGCCTGACTTTCCAGCCATTGCGCCTGCGCCAATTGCCGCTCGGCCTGGCGTTTGTCGCTGTTTGGAAACTCCTGCATCAAGCCAATGGTGCGCATGGCAGTGGTGGGTTTGAGGCGGTCTGCACCGTCCAGGGGCAAATCGTCCAGTCCAACTTTGAGCTTGGGGTCGGGTAGTGCGCCGGCAGAGCGGGTCAGATTTTGTGCGGCACGTTCGGCCGCATTGCGAGCAGCGAGCTCGGGGGCCAGCGCTTCGGCCGTGGCCAGTGCCTCGTCCAGGGTCAAGGCGTGTGCAGCAAGGCTGGATGCGCACAGCAGTGCGCCCAGCAGCCAGCGATGCTGGCGTTTGAATTGGGAAGACATCGTGGTTCTCCACGCGAATCGAGATACGCGTCAGCGAGGAGAACGACTGATCAGATCACGTGGAAAGTGACGGAGAGTGGTACGACAAAACGCACGTCATCTCTCTGCACCCAGCACCATGATCGCCAGCGCCTGCCGACGCACCGAGTAGGCGGGACAACGTGTCAGGTTCTGAAGACTTGGTACTGGATACGCAATGGTGGCGCGGAGGCCACCAGCGTTGGAGGAGACTTGGGGCGGCCGGCCGACGGAATGTCAGCACGATCAAATGACCAAGTACTGAAGAAGAACACCAGCAGCGGGACGGGAACCGTCGGCAACTGGATATCGGCCGACTGGGCATCCTTCTGACAGTGGGCCTTGCAAACGACGGGTTGCTTGGCCTGCTGCATGTCGCTGCATTCGGTCATGTCGCCCATCGACATGGCCGACATTGCGGCCATCGGTTGCTCCACGGGGAATGCTTCGGCACAGGCGTAGGCAGACACCACCAGCTGGCTGAACACCAGCAGGCAGATCGTCAGCCATGTCGAAAAGGGAGACTTCCAGCGCCTGAGCATGATGGCACTGTAGCCAAAAGCGTCCCTGCAAAGCAACTTGAAAACTGCCTAGCGCCGCTTCAAGTGGCAGTAGACGAACTGTTGCTCGGTTCCCCAAGGGGTCCGGTGCACTTCAGTGCCACTTTCCTGCAAAAGGAAGTCTGGGCCGAATTGCCTTTGCAACATTTCTGCGTCATAGCGCACGATATCCAAACCACTACACTGTAGCGGACCATCCGGGCCGAACGTCGAAATCAGCAGGTGACCATCGGGTTTGAGCGCGTGACGCAATTGCAGCACATAGGCGTCACGCTGCGCTTGCGCGGTCAGAAAATGGAATACCGCCCGATCATGCCAGATGTCATAGCCTTGCTCGGGCAGGGTTGCCTGGGTGATATCGGCCACGATCCAGTTGACCAAGGCAGCTTGCTTGCCCAAGCGCTGTTGTGTACGGGCAATCGCTGGCTGCGAAATATCCAGTACGCTGAGCTGCGTATATCCACGTGCCAACAGGTCATCCACCAATGTCGCCTCGCCACCACCGACATCAATGATGGCTGCGTCAGGTGTCGCGGCTGCCGCCTCGATCAAGCGCAGCGATGTTTCCAGATGCAGTCGATACCAGCTGACTGCATCGGTTGCCTTGTTTTGGTAGATGCCTTCCCAATGGGCTTTGCTATCCATGCCGTTGATGCTCCGAACTGAATGGCGATCTGACGGTACGCATCCAAGAAATGACGCGAGCATGCGTTAGCGGGTCGTGATAACGCCGACAACCATGATCATAGTCGCAGCAGACGCAGTCCATTGCCAACCACCAGCAAGCTGGCGCCCACGTCGGCAAATACCGCCATCCACATCGTGCCCATACCGGCCAGCGTGAGCAGCAAAAAAACCGCCTTGATGCCGAGCGCCAGCACGATGTTCTGGATCAGCACGCCATGTGTCGCTTGCGACAAGCGCACAAATGCCGGCACCTTGCGCAGGTCATCGTCCATCAAGGCCACATCGGCGGTTTCAATGGCAGTGCCCGTGCCCATTGCCCCCATGGCAAAGCCGATATCGGCTTGTGCCAGGGCCGGCGCGTCATTGATGCCGTCGCCAACCATGCCGACTGGGCCGTCCGCGCCAAACATCTCTACGGCCTTGAGCTTGTCATCAGGCATCTGATTGCCGCGAGCCTGATCAATGCCGACCTGAGCAGCAATCGCATCGGCCGTATGTGGATTATCCCCGGTCAGCATCACGGTCTTGATGCCCAGCGCATGCAGTTCCGCGATGGCTGCGCGGCTAGTTTCCTTGACCGTATCGGCCACAGCAAACAAGGCCAGCACCTGCTGCTGGTCAAACAGCATGACCACGCTTTTGCCCTGGCGCTCCAAGGCATCCAGCCGTTCTTCCAGTTCGGTTGAGCAGCGCTTCAGTTCCTCAACCAGCCGATGATTGCCCAACCAATAGGTGACCCCCTCAATCTGGCCACGGACGCCACGGCCGGGCAAGGCTTCAAAGTCATCGACACGCCACTGCTGCACGTACGCGGCTTCGGCTGACCTGGCGATGGCCTGTGAAACCGGATGGTCGGAACGACCGGCCAGGCTTGCTGCCAGACTGCGGCAACGCTTTTCGTCAACGGCGGCGCGCAGCTCGAAGTCGGTTTGCTCAGGCTTGCCATGCGTGATGGTGCCGGTCTTGTCGAGCGCCAGCCACAACAGCTTGCGCCCTTGCTCCAGATACACCCCACCCTTGATCAACATCCCTTTGCGCGCAGCAGCCACGAGACCGCTGACAACGGTCACCGGTGTGGAGATCACCAGCGCGCAGGGGCAGGCGATCACCAACAGCACCAAGGCCTTGTAAATCCAGTCATGCCAGTTGCCACTGAACGCCAATGGCGGAACGACGGCGACAGCCAAGGCCAGCACGAACACGATAGGGGTGTAGACGCGTGCGAACTGATCGACAAAGCGCTGGGTAGGGGCCTTGGCACCCTGTGCCGCTTCAACCGCATGAATGATGCGTGCCAAGGTCGTGTTGCTGGCCGCTGCCGTGACGCGATATTCGAACGAGCCAGCCTCATTCAGGGTGCCGGCATAAACAAGGTCGCCAACGGATTTTTCCACGGGCAGGCTTTCGCCGGTGATCGGCGCCTGATTGATGCTCGATCGGCCTGAGATGACCTCGCCGTCCAGCCCCAATTGTTCCCCTGGCTTGACGCGGACCACGCTGCCCACGGTAACCGTGCTCGCCTCCACATCCAGCCAACTGCCGTCGGGCTGTTTCACCGTGGCCAGCTCCGGCGTCAATTGCATCAGCGCGGAAATGGCATTGCGCGCGCGATCCAGCGACTTCGCCTCGATCAGCTCGGCGACCGTGAACAGCACCATGACCATCGCGGCCTCTGGCCATTGGCGCAAGAGCAGTGCGCCCGTCACGGCAATGCTCATCAGGGCGTTGATATTCAGGTTGCCGTTGCGAATGGCCACCCAGCCTTTTTTGTATGTCGTCAGCCCGCAACTCAGGATCGCAGCCAGAGCCAGTGCTGCAGACAGCCATTCAGGCCAACCCAGCCAGTGCGTAACTTCAGCAAGCAGTGCTGTGGCACCGGACAAGGCCAGCGGCCACCAAGGTCTGGCTGGTACTTCGGCCGGAGACTGGAAGGCCTGTTGCGTAGCCTCGGGCAATTCCGGTGTGAATCCCAAGGTACGGATCGCTGCCAGAATCTGGGCCTGTTGCTGCGGCGCATGCACCACCGTCAGTACACGCTGCATCAGATTGAATTCCATCGCACCGACGCCAGCCATACCTGCCAGTTTCTTGCGGATCAGTGCTTCTTCGGTCGGGCAATCCATTTGCATGATGCGGACGGATAACTTGATCCCGTTTGCCGTGACTTCCGCTGCGCTCAGCGCCGAGAGGTCACTGGTTGGCGCATGGCCGCTGCCGTGATCGTGATCGTGATCGTGATCGCCATGATGATCATGCGCCTCTGCATGGTTGCGTTCTGTCGGATTGGGTTCGGCGTGATCGTGATTGCAGCAGCTGGCCATGAGCGGCTCCGGATTGAGTACTATGCTGCCAGTACACACCCTGAAGCCACTACAGGGTCAAGCATGAGGATGCGAATATGAAAATCGGCGAGCTGGCGCAGGCAGCACAATGCTCGGTAGAGACCGTGCGCTACTACGAAAAAGAAGGGCTGTTGCCGGAGGTGGGGCGCACCGGTGGCAACTACCGCAACTATGGCCCTGAGCACGTAGAGCGTTTGCGCTTCATCCGCAACTGCCGGGCCCTGGACATGACCCATGGCGAAATCCGGGCTTTGCTCGAACTGGCACAAGCGCCCAACGAAGGCTGCGAAAGCATCAACCAGCTGATCGACGAGCACATCGGGCACGTTGATGCCCGTATTCAGGAGCTGCTGCACCTGAAAATACAACTCGCTGAGTTGCGGTTACGCTGTTCGGGCGGAGCGGCAGGTGATGCGTGCCGCATCCTGGATGGCATTAGCGAGATGAGCACGGAGCCGGCCCATCGGCATACGCATCTTGGCTAACACCGACAGAACAGACTCGGAATTCTTCGCGGCCATCATTCAGTGCTGGTCCGAGGACATGACCACTGCTCTTGCTGCCACAAGGCACTAGAAATTTCTGGTCGGCAAGGCATGCAGAGTATTGATTGCGTTGATTTATTCAGGCCGTTTTGATCTCGCGCGCCTAGATTTCCCTATCGACCAATGGCGGGGCCGCGTTACGGCCTGCTGTTCAAAGGTTTTGTGGCAGCCCAAGATTTGGTGCTAGCATGCGCCCATGCTGCGCGTGCTCCGATCCCTCTTTCTGGTGATGCTGATTGCCGCTTTGCCCTTCAACGGGGCAATAGCCAGTCTCGCGCGCGTGCAGCAGGCGCTAGCAGAACACCCGATCTCCGTGCCAAGCGCGCCGGTCCTCCATGAGCATCGCGGCATGTTCGGTGTTGTCGAACTGCACCTGCATACTGCAGCGGACAGTGGCAAGTTGGAATGCGGCAAGTTCTGCAATTCGCTAGGCCAGTTGATGCCGGACGGTTACGAGCAGCCACAACCTCACTGGCAGCTCTCCAATTGGTCGCCCGCTACCCAGCAATTCCCTGGCGATCACCTCAGCGCTCCTCCAGAGCAACCGCCCAAGTCGCGCGCCTGATCCGGCGCGCTGATTCTGCATTTCCCTACCCCCTGTCTCGTCGCGCCGGGTCACGTCCTTTGACGTTCTGACCTTTTCATTTTGCAGACGAGAACAACATGCCTTTTGCATTTCCGACCTCCAGTCGGCTGCTGGGCGTGGTCGCGCTGTGCCTGAGCGTTAGCGCTCCGGCATTTGCTGCCACGCTCAAAGACGCACTGGATCACGCATGGGCTGCGAGCGCAGCCACGCAAACCGCAAGAACCCAGCAATTCGATGCCGATGACATGGCCGCCCGCGCCTGGTTGCCTGGCCCACCCACGGTGTCCGTTTCCGGTAAAACCGACCAGCTTGATCGCAATGACGGGCTGCGTGAATGGGAGGCTGAAGTCGCCGTTCCGTTGTGGCTATGGGGCCAGCGGGAGCGTGCAGCCGCCGTGGCCCAAGCTGGCCGAACAGCCGGCGCTCAGCGCTTCATGCTGGAGCGCTGGCAACTGGCCGGCGCACTCCGTGATGCCTGGTGGGATACCCGACTGGCACAAGCCGAGCTTGATGCGGCCCGGCGCAAGCTGGACGCCGCCAACCGGCTGGAAACCGATGCAGGCAAACGACTTAAAGCCGGTGACATCTCGCCGTTTGACGCCAATCTGGCGAGACTGAGCCGACAACAATCGCAAGCGGAGTTGCTACGCGCAACGATGATGGCCGCCAAAGCCGAAAGTGCTTTTGCCGCGCTATCGCGTGGGGCCGCCCTGCCCGAACCGCAAGAAACCGACGCACCAGCCAACGCTTCGCTCGATACGCATCCACAACTGCTCAGTCTGATCGCCACCGTGGCTGCAGCCAGGGCGCGCCTTCAACAGGCTGGCGGCGATACGCGTGACAACCCCGAGCTGGCGCTGACCGTGACGCGCGAGCGTTCCGGCAACAGCGAGGCCTATCAGAACCTTGCCAAGCTGACGTTGAAGCTGCCGTTGGGCACCGAAACACGCAACCGTCCACGAGTAGCAGCAGCAAATGCCGAACTGGCCGAAGCCGAGCAAGCGCTGGAAACGGCGCATATCCAGGTACGTGCCGCCTACGAGGCCAGCAGGCTGGAACTCGATCAGGCACGGAGCGAACAGGCACTGCAACAGGAGCGGCAATTGCTGGCAGAACAAAATCTCCTCTGGCAGCAGCAGGCGAACCGCGCCGGTCAGGTCGATCTTGCGGCCTTGCTCAGGGCGCAGGCCGAAGCCGATGAGGCGCGGCTGCAAGTCACGCGGGCACGCATCAACGTGGGACGCATGATCTCCCGAACCAATCAGGCTGCAGGGGTACTGCCGTGAAATACATTCAAGCAATTGTTCTGACACTGGTACTGGTCGCGCCACTGAGCGCCCAAGCACATGGTGGAGAAGACCACGGCGATGCTGCGCCAGCCGCGGTCGCCGGCAGTCTGGCGCCAAGAGCACAGGCCCAAACCGAATTGTTCGAGCTACTGGCAACGGCAGAGCAAGGGCAGCTGCTGATTTACCTCGACCGCTTCGACAGCAACGCGCCGGTAGCCGACGCCAAGGTGGAGGTGGAAAGCGGCAGCTGGCACGGCACAGCACTGGCCGGGCCGAATGGCATTTTTCGGGTAGCAGCGCCGCAGTTCAAACAGCCCGGTACCTACCCGCTGGTTTTTACCGTTCAGGCCGGGAAGGACAACGATCTGATCGAGGCCACTTTGACAGTGGCGCCGACGCCACTGTCAGCACCCAGCAAACCACATGCGCTGGCAGCTTGGCCGATTGCGATCGCCCTGTTGGCCTTGGCCGGCATCGGCTGGATTGTCTGGCGCCGTATGCGTCACATGCAAAAAGGATAAGAGCATGAAACTGAATCGATTGATTGCCTGCCTGTGCCTGGCCTGGATTGGTGCTGCATACGCCCATGGAGGTGAAGACCATGGGGATGCACCGGCTGTAGCGATAGCAGCGGACAAGCCACAGCGGCTGCCCGATGGCCGGGTCTTTGTGCCCAAAGAAGCACAACGGCGCTGGCAGGTGCTTACCGTCATTGGTCAGCCGCAAACCCTGTCACGGAGTGTGACGCTGAACGCACATGTCGTCATGGACCCCAATGCCGGCGGCCGCGTTCAGGCCGCATTGCCCGGGCGTGTGGAGCCTGGGCCAAACGGCCTGCCGGTGCTGGGTAGCGCGGTCCGCAAGGGGCAGATACTGGCTTATATCGTGCCCGCCGTAGGGAGCCTTGAGCGGGCCAGCCAACAAGCTGAGCGAGCCGATCTGCAAGCCAGGTTGAAGCTGACCGAGGCCCAGCAAGCGCGGCTGGAAAGCTTGAACGGCACCGTTGCCCGCAAGGAGATCGAGGCCGCAGCCAACGAGGTACAGGCGTTGCGTCAGCGCAGTACGGCACTAGCAGCAGGCGCGGCGCGTGAGCCCTTGCTTGCACCGGCCACAGGCATGATCGCGTCGGCCGACGCGGTAAGCGGCCAGATGGTTGAGGCTAAAGACGTGCTGTTCGAAATCGTCGATCCGGCAAGGATGATGATCGAAGCGCTGGTATACGACCCTGGCATGACTCGCGGCTTGCAGCAAGCCAGCATCGTCGGAACGGACATGACGCTCGACTTTGTCGGCGGTGCCGGTGCATTGCGCGATGGCGCGCTGCCAGTGCTGTTCCGTCCTCGACGAAATACGGCAGATCGGCTGGCGTTGGGGCAAATCATCAAGGTCGTTGCGAACACCGAAGACAAGGTGCAGGGCATGCCGGTGCCGGCGACCAGCATCGTCAGAAATGCATCCAATGAAACGGCAGTGTGGGTACACGACAGTGCGGAACTGTTCCGTAGTGTCGCGGTGCAAGTCAGCCCGCTGGATGGTCAGCGTGTGATGGTCAGTGGCGTCAAACCGGGAGCACGCATCGTGACCTCGGGCGCCGTCCTCATCAACCAGATACGTTGAGGAGGCGACCGTGTTCAACTGGATCGTCAATGTTAGTCTGCGCAACCGGCTGTTTGTGCTGGTCTTTGCCGCCATTTTGCTGGTCTACGGCGGGATCACGGCATCGAATATGCCGGTGGACGTTTTTCCCGACCTGAACAAGCCCACGGTGACGGTCATGACCGAAGCCGGGGGCATGGCCCCGGAAGAAGTCGAACAACTGGTCTCACTGCCCTTGGAAACCGCGTTGAACGGCATGCCGGGGGTCAGTCGGGTACGTTCGGTCTCCGGTGTCGGCTTGTCGGTGATTTATGCCGAGTTCGACTGGGGATCGGATATCTACCGCAACCGGCAACTGGTCGCTGAACGCCTGGCCGAGGTCAAGGAACAGCTACCCGGTGGCGTGAACCCCAATATGGGACCGATTTCGTCCGTCATGGGCGAGATCATGCTGATTGCCCTGCCGGCGGACCCGGGCAAGACAGACCCGATGGCGGTGCGCGAGTACGCCGATTACGTGCTGCGCCCCAGGCTGTTATCCATTCCCGGTGTTGCACAAGTCATCCCCATCGGTGGCGAGGTCAGGCAATTTCGCGTTGAACCAGATACCGCCCGGATGGCGCAGCTGGGGGTGAGTCTGGACGAGCTGGATAGCGCATTGCGGGCGTTTTCCAGCAATACCAGCGGTGGTTTTCTGGAGCAGAACGCGCGCGAGTACCTGATTCGCAACCTGGGACGTACCACCCGTCTGGACGACCTGCAAAACCTCGCGGTCAGAGTCAGCAATGGCCAGCCCATTTTGCTCAGGCAACTGGCGGAAGTCAGATTTGCAGCTGCATTCAAACGGGGTGATGCCGGTTACGGCGCCAAACCGGCGGTCATCGTCAGCGTGCAAAAGCAGCCCAATGCAGACTCGGTCAAACTGACCGGGCAAATCGAGAGCGCGCTGGCCGGTCTGTCACGCACGCTGCCGCCCGGTATGGCCAAACCGGAAATTTCGTTCCGGCAAGCCGACTTCATCGATGCTTCCATCGACAACGTGCGGGAAGCCTTGCGCGATGGCGCCATCATGGTCGCCATCGTGCTGTTCCTGTTCTTGATGAACGTCCGCACCACGCTGATATCGCTGACCGCAATCCCGTTGTCGCTGGCGATCACGGCATTGGTGTTCAAGAGCATGGGGTTGTCCATCAATGTAATGACGCTGGGTGGCCTGGCCATTGCCATCGGCGAGTTGGTTGACGATGCGCTGGTCGATGTCGAGAACGTGCTGCGACGCTTGAAGCAGAACAAGCCGCGTGGCGTTGCCGGCATCGTCAAGGTGATTGCCGCCGCTTGCAACGAGGTGCGTTCGGGCGTGGTGGTGGCCACCATGGTCGTGGTCCTGGTATTCGTGCCGCTGTTTGCCCTGCCGGGGATCGAGGGGCGCTTGTTTGCGCCATTGGGCGTCGCCTACATCACATCCATCCTGGCCAGCCTGCTGGTCGCGCTCACGGTGACTCCGGTGATGTGCTACTTCCTGCTGCCGCGTATGAAACAGATCGAGCATGGCGATGGCAAGCTGGTGACCTGGCTCAAACATTGGGACAAGCGTTTGCTGGAGGCAGCTTTTCCGCATGCGCGAGCAATTTTGCTGTCTGCCATCGTGCTGTTGCTGGTAGCACTGGCCAGTGTGCCTTACTTCCCGCGCGCCTTCCTGCCAGCCTTCAACGAAGGCACGCTGACCATCTCGCTCCTGCTCAATCCGGGGACGTCGCTGGCCGAGTCTAACCGCGTGGGCGCCCTGGCCGAGCAACTGATCCAGATGGTGCCGGAAGTACGCAGTGTTGGCCGCCGCACTGGCCGCGCCGAGCTGGATGAGCACGCCGAGGGGGTTCACTCCAGCGAGCTCGATGTGGACCTGAAGCCGTCGGCCCGCCCGCGCGACGCCATCATGGCCGACATCCGCTCCCGTTTGGCTGGGCTGCCCGCCGCGGCAACCGTGGGGCAACCGATATCGCATCGGCTGGATCACCTGCTATCCGGTGTGCGAGCGCAAATTGCGCTCAAGCTGTTCGGCGACGACCTCGATACGCTGCGTGGTCAAGCTGCCGTGCTGCGCGACAAGCTGGCGCGCATTCCGGGCCTGACCGATCTGCAGATCGAGAAGCAGGTCCTGATTCCGCAGATCAAGATCCGGCTCGATTACGACAGCGCAGCGCAGCTGGGCATTTCCCCTGGCGGATTGCTCCGGACACTGGAAACGCTAACGGAGGGCGATACGGTTGCGCAGATCATCGACGGCAACAAGCGCTTCAACCTGGTGGTGCGGCTGCCCGATGCCGCACGCAGTGCTCAAGGCCTGGCAGGGGTACTGATCGACTCCCCGCATGGACGCATTCCGCTCTCTCAGGTCGCCAGCGTGGAGGAGGCCGACGGGCCAAACCAGATCGGTCGCGAAAACGGTCGCCGCCGCATCGTCATCGCTGCCAACACGGACGGCAGCGATATGGCGCGCATCGTCGAGGATATTCGCCGGGTATTGGCCGACAGCCATCTGCCCGACGGCTATTTCGTGAGTCTCGAAGGGCAGTTCCAGGCCCAGGAACAGGCCACCCGACTGATAGCCGGACTATCCCTGGTGTCGCTGGCGCTGATCTTCATGGTGCTCTACAGCCGCTACAAATCGGTACGGCTGACCGCGATGATCATGGGCAACATCCCCATGGCCCTCATCGGCAGCGTGCTGGCAATGTGGCTGACCGGCGTCAGCCTGTCCGTTGCATCACTGGTCGGCTTCATCACGCTGACCGGCATTGCCACCCGCAATGGCATCCTCAAGATCAGCCACTACATCAACCTGTGCAAGTTCGAAGGCGAGACCTTTGGCCAGCGCATGATCATACGCGGCTCGCTGGAGCGGCTGACCCCGGTGCTGATGACCGCGCTCACTGCCGCACTGGCACTGCTGCCGCTGCTGTTTGCTGCCGACGCGCCGGGCAAGGAAATCCTGCATCCGGTCGCGGTGGTGATTTTTGGTGGCCTGATCAGTTCCACCCTGCTCGACACCGTGCTGACCCCGCTGATGTTCTGGCTCTTCGGCGCACAACCCTTGCAACGCCATGTGCAGGATCACGGCAGCGAAGCACTTTGATGACCCGTGCCGGGCATGGGCCCGGCACATTTCCTGGAGGAAGTACGATGAAACGCATTCTGATTGCAACCCTGTTCA
Organism: Andreprevotia lacus DSM 23236; assembly: GCF_900176275.1. GTDB lineage: Bacteria > Pseudomonadota > Gammaproteobacteria > Burkholderiales > Chitinibacteraceae > Andreprevotia > Andreprevotia lacus. The sequence continues at coordinate 29,794 of NZ_FWXD01000034.1, forward strand.
CGCTGGCTGCTGGCCTGTCTTTCGCCGATGGCGACCTGACCCCGCGTCATGGTGGTGTGGTGGTCGAGGCGAAGTCTGGCCACAAGGTTGAACTGGTCGCCCAGTCCGGCATGCTGACGCTGTATCTGTTCAGCCATGACGGCAAACCCGTGGACAGCAAGGGTGCTGGCGCGGAAATCACCCTGTTGGCCGGCAGCGACAAAAGCACGGCCAAATTCGAGGCATCCGGAGAAAACACCCTGATGGCACACGGCAAATTCAATACCGCTGCCGGGGCCAAGGCTATCGTCAAGTTCACCTTGCCGGGCAAGGCCGCCGAGCAAGTTCGACTGAGTTTCTAAGTGGTGTACACACCCCTCGTGCTGCGGCGAGAGGGGTGCTTTCTTTGCTGCCTGGCGCCGGATCGACCAGCCATCTGCCAACTCGATTCGGGTTGATCTACGTCAATGGCGAATGATCAGGTTTGTATACACTGAAATCACCTCCTGCCGGAGCATGCTGATGCTGCGTCTGCGCCGCCACCTGTCATTGCTGTCAAGCTTGGCGCTGATCGCCTGGCTGCTGGCTTTTGTCATGGCGTCGGCGTGTCTGGCGCAAGAACCAGCGTCCCGTTCGTACACCAAGCCGATTTCGCAATTCATCCTGCCTGCGCATGCCGACGGAAGTGAGCATTCGGAGCATGCCTGCATCCAGCATTGTGCTGACAGCAACAAGGTGCTCGTTGCGGCAAATGGCCTGCCGGGTTTCGATACCCCCCATCTGCTGACCATCCTGATCCTGCCTGCACTGTTGTTGCTTGCCTTGCCCGGCGCCGTCAGATCACTCGCTTTCCTTCCTCGGGAATTCCACCCCGCCGGGCCACCCGCCCGCCTGATGTTCGTCCGCCTCAACGATTGATTCCAGCAGATTTGCCTTGGCCATCGCGCTGTCTGCACCCGGCGGGTGCGGTTGCCGCACAGGCGTTCCTTTTGCTCACCCTCAGGAGATTTACCATGCAAGCGACACTTAAATTTCTCATTGCTGCGCTGTTTGTCGGTGCCTCGCTAGGCGCCTCTGCCAACGACGCACACCATCCTGCAGAAGGCAAAGCGGTTGCCAGCAAGCCGGCCCAGGCTGAAAAGCCGACGGCAAAGGCAGCCAACGAGCAAATGCAGAAACTGCGCGCTGCGCGCGACAAACTCGCGACCGCCAAAACGCCAGCCGAGCGCCAGATGGCCATGCAAGAAAGCATGTCGGTCATGAAAGGCGCCATGCAGGCGATGCACAAGGACTGCATGTCCAAGGGGATGGGCAAGGGCATGAACCACGATGGCGACATGATGGAAATGATGATGCAGATGATGGATCAGCAGTCATCCATGATGTCCATGCCCATGAACCAATAGCGCTGGCAGCGGCGCGGCATCGTCCTGATGCCTCATGCGGCGGGCAAGGCGCTCCATGCCTCGCCTGCCGCCGGGAGATCGATCATGCAACATGAACAACCGACCGGGCGGTATCGCTGGGTATTCTGGTGTTTTGCCGCGATAGCCGCTTTTTTCCTGCTCACCGAGCATACGGCCCACGTGCTGGGCGCCTTGCCGTACCTGTTGCTGGCGGCTTGCCCGCTGATGCATGTCTTCATGCATCACGGCCACGGTCATCATCATGGCCACGATCACACGCCAGCGCGCCGGCAACAAGACGAGCGCAAGGAGGATGAATCATGAACCATGACACCTCGTCGTCCTATGGCCTCTGGTCGCTGGTTGTCATCAATTCGGCGATCTTCATCATTTTTGCGTTCAGCTTCGCCAAACCGCACAGCAGCCGCGACTGGCGCTCGTTTGGCATGTTTTCCGGCTTCCTGGTGGCGCTGTTCACCGAAATGTATGGCTTTCCGCTGACCATTTACCTGCTGCTGCCGTGGCTCAGCAAGCATTTCCCCGGGATCGACTTCCTGTCTCACGACAACGGGCACCTCCTTGAAGTGATGCTGGGGTGGCGCGTGAACCCGCATTTCGGGCCATTCCATATCGCGAGCAATATTCTGATCCTGCTCGGCTTCTGGTTGCTCGCCGCAGCGTGGGACAAGCTATACACAGCGCAGACCTCGGGCAAGTTGGCCCGAAGCGGCCCTTATGCGCATATCCGCCACCCTCAGTACATTGCATTCGTGACCATCATGTTCGGTTTCCTGCTGCAATGGCCCACGCTGATCACGCTGGTGCTGTTTCCTGTGCTGGTCGTGGTTTATGCAAGGCTGGCAAAGCGTGAAGAAGCCGAGATGATCGCGCGATTCGGCGACGAATACCTGAGTTATCGAGCCGACACGCCAGCCTTCTTCCCTCGCCTGGGTCACCGCGAGCACGAGCGGGTATGAACTGGGGGTAAACATGAACGATGCCCATATTCATCATGTCGGAAAGACACATGCACAGGATGGCGAAATACCGCCAGGCACGGTGTATACCTGCCCCATGCATCCGGATATTCGCGCCGATGGCCCCGGGCGCTGCCCGCAATGTCGCATGGAGCTGGTGCCAATCCTGTTCGAGGGCAACCCCCAGACGCCACCTTCCGGACATCACGGGGAGCATGCGGCACCGGCCCCGCCGGTGCCAGCGTCTGGAACGGTGTATACCTGCCCGATGCACCCGGAGGTCAGGCAGGACCATCCTGGCCATTGCCCGAAATGCGGCATGCTGCTGGAGCCTCTGCTGCCAGATGGCGAAGAGGGCGAGACCCGCGAATTGCAGGATTTTGCGCGTCGTTTTGGCTGGACCTTGCCGCTGACCATCGTGGTGACATTGTTGGCGATGTTGGGCCATCGCTTCAGTGGGCTGGGCAACACTACCGAGAGCTGGCTGGCTTTGTTGCTGTCCTTGCCGGTGGTGTTGTGGGCAGGGCAACCTTTCTTCGTGCGCGGCATGCAGTCGGTCGCGCATCGCAACCCGAACATGTGGACGCTGATCGGGCTGGGCACCGGGGCGGCCTTCATTTACAGCGTCGCGGCGACCATGGTGCCGCAGTGGTTTCCTGCGTCTTTTCGCAGCACCGGGTACGTTGCCGTCTATTTCGAGGCTGCCGACGTCATCATTTCACTGACCTTGCTCGGGCAAATACTGGAATTGCGCGCCCGCTCGCAAACCTCAGCCGCCATCAAGTCTTTGCTGGGATTGGCGCCCAGAACAGCGCGCAGAGTCCTTATCGATGGACGGGAAGAAGACATCCCGCTGGCCGAAGTGTGTGTGGGCGACAGGTTGCGCGTGCGCCCTGGGGAGAAGATACCGGTTGACGGCACGGTGCTGGAAGGAAGCAGCGCTGTAGACGAATCGATGCTGACAGGTGAGTCACTGCCGGTGAGCAAGCGCAAGGACGACCCGCTGATCGGTGCCACGCTCAATACAAGTGGCGCCATGTTGATGGAAGCCGAACAAGTCGGTGACCAAACCGTGCTGGCGCAGATCGTACAGATGGTCGCCGCGGCACAACGCTCCAAAGCGCCGATGCAACGCATGGCCGACGCCGTCGCGGGTTATTTCGTGATGGGCGTCATTCTGCTTGCAGTGGCAACCCTGTTTGCCTGGGGGCTATTCGGCCCGCAGCCGGGCTGGCTCTACGGTCTGCTCAACGCGGTGGCGGTACTGATCATTGCTTGTCCTTGTGCACTGGGGCTGGCGACCCCCATGTCTATCATGGTTGCAACCGGGCGCGCGGCTGCACAAGGGGTGTTGTTTCGCGATGCAGCGGCCATCGAGCTGATGTGCCGAGTCGATACCGTTGTCGTGGACAAGACCGGGACGCTGACCGAGGGGCGGCCAGCATTCCGCCAGGTGATTGCCGCGCCGGGCTGGTCCGTCGCCGACATCCTCGGGCTGGCTGCCAGCCTGGATCAGGGCAGCGAACATCCGCTGGCCAACGCCATCATTCAGGCCGCGCGCGAGCAAGATTTGTCGTTGCAGCCAGTCGATGAGTTCGATTCATCCAGCGGTATCGGTGTTTCGGGCCGGATTGCTGGACGAGCCCTGCTGCTTGGCAACCAGACATTTCTGCAGCAACAGGGGGTCGTTCTGCATGATGACCTGAGTGCGATAGCCGAGGGATTTCGTTCCCATGGCGCCAGCATCGTTCACTTGGCGGTCGATCGTGAGCTGGCGGGCATGCTGGTCGTTGCAGACCCTGTCAAGGCCAGCACCCCCGCAGCGCTGGCTAGCCTGAAACATGCAGGTATCGACGTGGTTATGGCTACTGGGGATGGCTGGACAACCGCCAAGGCTATCGGTGCAGAGTTGGGTATCGCTGTCGTTCATGGTGAGGTAGGCCCTGGCGACAAATTAACCATTGTTGAACAACTGCAAGCAGAAGGCAGGATCGTGGCCATGGCGGGCGACGGCATCAACGATGCGCCAGCTCTGGCCCAGGCAGATGTGGGCATTGCAATGGGGACCGGCACAGATGTCGCGATGCACAGCGCGCAAATCACACTGGTCAAGGGGGATCTGCGCGGCATCGCAGTTGCACGAGCGCTCTCCGTAGCCACGGTGCGCAATATGCGGCAGAACCTCATGTTTGCCCTGCTGTACAACGCGCTCGGCATCCCGGTGGCGGCTGGCGTGCTCTATCCCTACAGCGGCGTACTGCTTTCGCCGATGATCGCCGCTTTGGCCATGAGCCTGAGTTCGGTTTCGGTCGTCGCTAACGCATTGCGCTTACGCGTCGGGCAACGGTGACTTCGGCACGGCTTCCCGCCGGTTTGCTCCGACAGGCTGTACCACCGCACGAAAAGTGACATTTTCCGGGACTGTTGCTTCTTGGTGCTGCGAGGGCGCAAAAGCAAAGAAGGCGGCCGCGATTGAAAAGTGACAAGTTCCGGGCACCTCGCAAGCGAGTACCAAGCTACGGGTTATCGCCTCAAGACCTCCCCTGCGAACTCAAGTAGAATAGCCGGGCAGCCCTAGGCTTTTGTCCTCCCCCGGACCACGTGCCGGTGAACGACGCTAGGTTGGAACTGGCCCCGAAATTTCGGGGCCATCTCAATTCGGCGATGGGACGTGTACTTGCCCGAAGCTAAAGACAAAAGCCGCCCGAAGGCGGCTTTTGTTCGAAACGTGCGCGGACGTCGCCCGCAGTATCCATTTCTGGAGTCCTGAACCCGGTTCACCGGGTACCCCGTCCAAGTGGTCATATTTGGCCCCACTCTCCGCGCTGCTTGCCGCACTTTCAGGCCTTTCGGTGGGCACATCGTCTTCGGAAAAATCATGCTAAATGCTTCGTCAGCATTTGGCAAACGGCCTCATTGTAAAATCGCCATTTCTACAGCATTAAACCGGTAGCCCGTGCTCAATGTTGATCAGGATTGCAACCACCTGGCTCAGACCCTCCGGACTTATGGCTCGCTGCAGGGGTGTTTCCCCGAGCAGGGCATGTGAAGCTTCCAGCCAACGTTTGGCCAAGTCCGCATTGCCGAACACTTCTGCAGCATACGATGCCAAATCATTGATATCGACCACTGGCTTGCTCATGCTCCTCTCCTTGTGGGGTCAACTGCTCATACCTTGGGATGCAAACGGCACAGCGAAGCGTCACGCCGACCGGTGCAGATACCCGCTAGTATTCATGTTGAATCCCACCATGATGCCACCATGAGCGAACTGGATACCTATCTTGCTGCAGCAGCCAGAGCGAATACCCAGCGCAGCTACGCATCCGCCATCCGTCATTTCGAAGTTGAATGGAAGGGGCTGCTACCCGCATCGTCAACGCAAATTGCCGAATACCTTGTAGCCTACGCCGGCGTCTTGGCCATCTCAACCTTGAAACAACGACTTGCTGCGCTCGCTCAATGGCATCAGGAACAAGGGTTTCCCGACCCCACGAAAGCAGCGGTGGTGCGCAAAGCACTCAAGGGCATTCAAACTCTCCATCCAGCGCTGCCCAAGCAGGCGCAGCCGCTTCAGTTGGCCCAGCTGGAACAAACGGTGGCTTGGCTGGAAGAGGCCATCCATCAGGCTCAGGTTCGCCAGGATCACACCGCGCTGTTGAGGCATACACGTGACAGAGCGCTTCTGCTGCTGGGTTTTTGGCGCGGCTTTCGTGGTGACGAAATCACACGGATAGAGGCGCAGTTCATGCAGATTGAAGCGGAGCGCGGCATGCAGATTTTTTTGCCGCACAGCAAAGGAGATCGCCAGGCGCTCGGCAAAACCTACCGCGTCCCCTCGTTGGCCAAGCTATGTCCGGTATCCGCTTGCCAGGCATGGATGCAGCTGTCAGGTGTGAACGAAGGACCAGTCTTTCGTGCCATTAATCGCTGGGGGCTGCTACAGGCCGAGGGACTGCACCCGAGTAGCCTGATCCCTCTACTGCGGCGCCTATTTGCCGCTGCTGGCATTCCCACTCCGGAGGCCTACAGCAGCCACTCCCTGCGTCGGGGCTTCGCCGGCTGGGCAAATGCCAATGGTTGGGATCTCAAGACGCTGATGGAGTACGTGGGCTGGCGCGACGTGAAGTCCGCAATGCGATACCTCGATAGCGCCGACCCGTTCTCACCGCACTTGCGTCAAGGGTCATGATCCGGCCTCAGTTTGGCCAAGGGTGCCAATTGTTCAGCCATCATATTCAAACAATCCGCGAAGTCACGAATTTCAGAAGTCAACTCTGCAGCATGCTCCCACAAGTCAAATTCGCCTTGAGGCTCTGTCAATGAGGCACCATTGATCACGGTATTGGTCATCCGGTGTAATCGTAGGACGTCATCGCGCAAGCCATCAACAGAGACTAGGTGTGAAGAGTCAAGACGTTGTTTCCTGCGAGTGGGAGACGGGACGCTGGCGTCTTGCAAGCAATCCCATGATGTTGCCGATGCCAGTTGTAGAAATGCGTCCATACGGGCAGGGCCGCCCGGCGTTGCGTCGAGTTCGAATAGGCACACCCATACGCCCATTCGCGCAGGGCTGATTGGATAAAGCGCTCCGCCTTGCCATTGGTCTGCGGCCGGTAGGCCCGCGTGAAGCGCTGGCGGATACCCAACGCTGCGCAGGCATCCCCGAAGGCGTGCGAGTGGAACGCCGGTCCATTGTCAGTGATGACACGCTCTATGGTGA
>NZ_FWXD01000076.1 GCF_900176275.1 Andreprevotia lacus DSM 23236
CAATGTGCAGGACATCTACCCGCTGGCGCCGTTGCAGGAAGGGATCTTGTTCCATCACTTGATGGAGCAGGAGGGGGATCCGTATCTGTTGCCGAGTTTGTATGCCTTCCCGGACCGCGCCAGTGTGCTGCGCTTCGCCGAGACCTTGCAGCAAGTCATCCTGCGCCATGACATCCTGCGCACCAGCCTCGCCTGGCAAGGCTTGGCGCAGCCGGTGCAGATCGTCCACCGCCATGCCGGCCTGCCGCTGGAGTGGGTCGAACTCGATGCCAGCCTGGGTGATCCGGGCGAGCAATTGCAGGACCGCTTCAATCCGCGTCACTACCGCATCGGCCTCGACAGCGCACCGCTGTTGCGCTGCCATGCCGTTGAAGACCGCAGCAGTGGCCGTTGCCTGCTGCACCTTAACGCCCACCACCTCACCGTCGACCACACTGCGCTCGGTCTGCTGGTTGAAGAAGCCGCATTGATCGAACAAGGTCGTGCAGCCGAACTGCCACCAGCCATCCCGTTCCGCAACTTCGTCGCCCAAGCCAGACTGGGCAGCCAGCCGGAGGAACAGGAAGCCTTCTTCCGCAAGATGCTGGCCGACATCGACGCGCCGACGGCGCCGTTCGACCTGTTGAACGTGCAAGGCGATGGCAGCGATATCCGCGAGCACACGCAAGCACTGCCACAAGCGCTTGCGCAACAAATCCGCCAACTGGCGCGCAGCCATGGCGTCAGTGCCGCCAGCCTGCTGCACCTGGCTTGGGCCCTGGTACTGGCCCGTGCCACTGGCAGAAGCGACATCGTGTTCGGCACCGTCCTGCTCGGCCGCCTGCAAGGCGGTGAACAAGCCGGCCGCGTGATGGGCATGTTCATCAACACACTGCCGCTGCGACTCGACGTCGATAGCAAACCGGTCACACACAGCCTCAAGGACGCGCACACCCGTCTGGCGCAACTGCTGCAACATGAGCACGCGCCGCTGGCGCTGGCGCAGCGCTGCAGCGGCGTACAGGCCCCGGCCCCGCTGTTCACCAGCCTGCTGAACTACCGCCACAGCGCCCCGGCAGCACATGCCGTCGACGCCACTCCGGCCGACGACGACATCCAGGTACTGGCTGCGCACGAACGTACCAACTACCCACTGACCTTGGCGATCGATGACCTGGGCGAAGGCTTCCAGCTCACTGCGCAGGTCGCGCAGCCCATCGATCCGCAGCGTATCTGCCAGTTCATGCAGGCTGCGGTGGAACAGCTGGTTGCAGCGCTGCAACAGCAGCCCAACCAACCGTTGGCACAGCTGGACGT
>NZ_FWXD01000038.1:0-11654 GCF_900176275.1 Andreprevotia lacus DSM 23236
GCACGACGCGGGGTAGTCGGGAATCGCATGTTTGAGGCCCACAGGGCCGAGTTCGATTCCCGCCGCGGCGGGCAAGCAGCGCAAGGCACTGCCTGACTTTGCGCCAGCAAAGGCAGGTAGCGCGCAGGCAGGGTCGCGCGGGATTGTTAAGGGGGTGGCGAGACGCCCCCTTAACCTGCACGCCGGGCGGAACCGGCCCCCAAACACCGCGCCGCAGGCGCTAAACCCCCACAGCCATCACCAGCACACCACATTCCCGCACACAAACCCCTGGCAAACACCCCAAACCCGGCCAAAACTCAAGGTCAAGCCGCACATGTTGCGTATCCCGCCCAATATCGCTTCGGCAAAATGGCTGCCCCCTGCCCCCACACACCGAGAAAGCGCCCGCCATGATCGTCAGACCATCAGAAAACTGGTTCCGGCTGCTGTTCGTGTGGAACGGTTCGGTGCTGCAATCCATCATTCCGCAGCTGAGCGTGATCGGCATCGTCAGCACCATAGCGGTACTGACCCATGGCCGCGTGTTTGGCGAGAAGATTCCGCTCAACATCGCACCGTTCACCTTGTTCGGGCTGGCGCTGGCCATCTTTCTCGCCTTTCGCAACAACGTGAGCTACGAGCGCTTTCGCGAGGCGCGCCAGCTGTGGGGCAAGCTGCTGGTCTCCGCCCGCGCCATCATGTCGCAGACCCTGTGCTACCTGCCCGGGCACACCGACAAACGCCACGTGGCCAGGATGCTGATCGCCTTCGTGTACTCGCTCAAGCACCAGCTGCGCGGCAGCGATGCGCAGGCCGACCTGCAACGCCTGCTGGGCGATGACTACACCCGCACGCTGCAGCAAAAGTGCTTTCAGCCCATCACCATTCTGGATGACCTGCGCCGCTATCTGGTCGGTGCCGCACAAGGGCAGCAGACCAGCGCCACCACGCTGTGGATGCTGGATGCCCAGCTCAATGAACTGGGCAGTGCGGTAGGCGGCTGCGAGCGCATTGCCTCCACGCCCATCCCGGTGGCCTACAACGTGCTGCTGCACCGCACCGTGTATGCCTATTGCGTGCTGTTGCCCTTTGGCCTGGTTGATTCTGCCGGGTTCTTCACCCCGCTGCTGTGCGTGTTCTTCGCCTATACGCTGATCGCGCTGGAGGCGATCGCCAGCGAGGTGGCCGAGCCGTTCAGCACGGCGGCCAACGCACTGGCGCTGGATGCAATGTCGCGCAATATCGAGCGCTCGGTGCTGGAACTGTGCGGCGATGCGCTTCCGCCCGAGGTCACGCCGATACGGCATTACCATCTGACATGAGCGCTGATCGGCGCATCCATGGCCGGCCCGGGACAGGCCATGGATTGCGGGGCTTGCCAGGCCTCAGTTCTTGACGATCTGAATGTCTGCCGGCGCTACCGCATAAACCCCGAACATGGTGCGGACCCAGACCCGGCCCTCTTGCTCACCGATCAGGGAGCCTGGCAAAGCCATTTCAAAGCGAGGGGTCAAATAAGCCGATGTGAGCGTGATTTTTTTCTCCTGCGCAATCGCCGCATCCTGCTCCGCGGCAATGTATTTCAGCAGCGCGCCATAGGCTAAAGTACTTGCGGCCTGAACACCCGATGTCTGGGCCTCGGACAAACTGGACAGCTCATCGAGCGTATATTTGCCGGGCAGTTGATACTGATAGCGCCGCAGCCACTTCTTTTGCCCGTCTTCCCCCTCGAAAAGCACAACCGACGAGAGATGAATATCGGTTTCATTGGTTTTCGAGACAAAAATGAACGGTGTGACCTTCACGTCGCCCTGGGATGCCGCAGCTTGCAGTGCAAGGCTCGTGGCAGCAGCTGCCTGTTGCAACGCGGCATCCGGATTCAGATGAAGTTTGCCCTTGAGCTTTTCCACATCCGCCGTTGTGACACCCTTGATCATCTCGATGTTTGCGGCAACGCCAAATGGCCCCAGCAGCAAACCCAGTGCAGCGCCGCCGCCACCCTGATTCTGAAAATAGAGGATGGATTTGGCGTCATCCAGGTGCTGGGTCGTGTGATCCGTTCTTGCAAGCACTTCGGATTTGGCCAGGCCGTATTGCTGGTTCAGGGCGGAGGCCGGGCGAGCGCCCTGCAAGGCTGGGGCGGCGCATCCGATCAGGCTGGCGGCGACAAGGACCAGACAGGCCATACGTATCAATTGCATGAGTGATTTCTCATTGGGGGATAAAAATGACAGCGCCTGCTTGTTCATGCGCATGAATGATGGCGCAGGATGCCGGGCTCACGGTAACGGAGCACAAAACAGCGAGCGCAGCTATTTGCATGCTTCAAATGGACAGAACCCGGCTTTGCCGGGTTCTTGGGCTTATGCACGAACGCGAGGCGTGTCATGCGCCTAGGCCGCGGCCTGCCGGATACACCAGCAGACACCCCGGCCATCGGCCTCAAAACGTGTAACGCTCGATCGCGACGGTAATGCCGCTGGGCAAGATCAACTGGCCGCTGGTCGCGCTGAAGAACTTCAGCACGATGTTGCCGGCATTGGATGTCATGACGACGGGCGATGCATAGCGCCCGCCCAGAGTCTGGCCCCGACCGTAGACTGCCAACGCGCCCTGGTACAGGGTGGACGACATCACGCGATCTTGCGAAACATACCAGGCGGGCTTGCCGTCCGTGTCGTACATATAGGCGGCAATAAAGGCGTAGTTGTCCTGCAGCTCGATGAAGTAACCACGGCCCCCCTCACCTGCGTTCCACCACCAGCCGGTTTGCGGGCTGCCGGGCATGGGCGCAAGCACCGCGCCGTTGTTGATGGGGAAGCGCTCGATATTGGTCACCTGCGGCAACAGCCCGTTGCCCTCAAGCTTGAGCGTGCCGGTGGTTTTGGACGTCGGCGTCAGGCTGACCTTGCCCGCTTTGGTGACGTTGCTGGGGCTATGCCAGCTACCGGCCAGATGCTGGCCACCCTCGTAATAGAGCAGATCGCCGGCAAACTGGCTGTTCTGGTCATCGCGGCTCAAGGTGGATACATACCAGATCGGGCTGCCTGCCGCGTCATACATGAAGCCGGCCAGGAAGATATTGCCGCTGGCATTGGCCTCCAGCGAAAAACCGCGCCCCCCTTCACTCGGGTTCCAGTACCAGCCGGTGTCCGGCGTGATCGGCGGCTGCGGCGCGCTGGCATACGGTGTCTGGAAGGTGGTGGTCTTGAGCGCCATTGCCCCGCCGGCATTCCTTGCGGCAAAGGCAAGGGTGTAGCTTCTGCCCGGCTGCAAATCGGTGATGGCAAAGTTGATCGGCGTATTGGCCTTCAGCGGGCCATAGCCCTTGATGGGCGCCGGCTTGCCTGTGGCATCAAGACCCGCCACCACGAGGCTGACCGAAGGAACGGTATCCCCGGGCACGATCATCCAGTAGCCTTCGGCATCCTGATCCACGCTGGTGCTCAGGATCGCGCGGTTGGCGCGCAGAGAGATCGTCTCGGTCTTGCCGATCACCACGTTCGACAGCGACGGATTGGGCGGTCGGGTTGTGGGCGTGGGCGTCACAAGCGGATTGGGCGTGGGCACCGCAGTCGGAACCGGTGTCGGAATGGGGGGTGCATTGCCGGACGGCGTGCTGAAGGACACCACGCTCGGCGTGGCCGATGTCTGGCCCGTGGGCGACTTGGCGACAAAATACACGCTGTAATTGGTGGACGGCATCAGGCCGGAAATCGCCACGGTCACCGGCGAGCCGGCTGCCATTGCAACGCTGCCGCTGGCAGAGGGCGTCGCGTCATAACCGTTCTTGCCGGCAACGATTTGCGGCTTGGTCGGCACGCTGAAATAGGCGGGCTGGACCATCCAGTAGCCGGTGCCCGCACCCGATGCGGTGATCGTCAGATTGCCGCCATTGGCATAAACCTGGCTGACCGTCGCATTGCTGAGGCTGGGGCCTTGCAGCGGCACCGCAACTGTAGCGATATCGGTCAGTTTGTAGATCCCGGTCAGGCCGCAGGCTTTGAAGCAAATACCGTTGGTGAACTGGATGGAGCCGACTTGCGCGCCATCCCTGTAGCTGAGGCCGCTGTTGCTCAAGGTCAGCGTGGCCGGGCCGTTGTAAGCGGATTGGCAGCCATCCGCCTGGGCAATCAGCTTTTGTGCCGTATCGACATACAGACCGTTGCTGATGAACGCCAGCGACACTGCGGTATTGCCCGCCGGCATCTGCTGCGGGCTGTAGGCGCCGGACACCACGCAATTGGAGCCATCGCCAAAGCTGATCTGGCCATCCTGCGTGCCGCTGGCCGCATCCATGTAGATGGTGGAGTAGCTGCCGTAGGCCGACGTCGAGCAATTGCGGGTCAGCAGCAGGATGCCGGTATCGGCAACGGCATACACATTGCTGGCGCGCAGGGTGACTGCGGCCTGATAGGTTGCAACGGCGCTGGCCCATGTCGAAATGAGCAGCAATACGGCGGCGAGACCGAGAAGGCGGCGATTCATGGTGTGGCCCGGGGCAGGCACCGGTGCGCGCGCAACCTCAGCCAGCGGCATGCGACTTGGCATCGGCAGCACGCTCCGGTGCCATGTCAGAGTAAGCGGATTGATTTGCCCCGCATGGTACAGCGGATAGGCCTTTTTTACAAAACCACCGCCCTGTTTTTCAGGGCTATTGTTTCAATACACCTACCCGGTTTGTAAGAACATGCAAGATGGCTGGTATGCAGGCCCGGGCCGGCAACCCGCTGCTCGCCGCGATCACCAGCCGGCGCGCGAGGGCTGCCCCGCCCTAGAGCAGGCCCGCCCCCGGGCCGGTCCGCGAGTAGCCGGGAATATACTCGCGCGGCCCCTTGTCGATCACGCGCGGCGGCGGCAGGCCGGGGCCGCGGGCCTTGTTGACGAAGGCCTGGGCAAACTGGGTCATGTCGCGCACCAGCGAGGGCATGCTGTCTGCGCTCACCTGTTCCAGCAACTCGCCGCTGCGGCTACGGCCAAAGCTCATGCTGTTGTCCTTGGTGAACACCACCTTGCCTTCCTTGACGAGGAAGAAGAACGACAGGCTGCGCCGTGTCGTCTCGCCGCCAAAGCCACCGGCCCACAGCACGGAAAAGCTGATGTGCATTTCGTTGAACAGGTTGTTGCCGTCGATATGGATGCTGACGTGTGGCGATACGTCCAGCCCGCCCTCATCCTCGATATTGAACCAGCAGTACAGCGTGGGGTCGCGCAGGCTGCCGGGCTGGCGCTGATACACGCTGGAATAAGGTGCGCCGCTCACGCTGAGGCGAGCAGGGATATCTCTGGCAAGCATGACGTTGTCCTGATTCGAGAAAGTGATCCAGCATAGCGGGGCTTGATGACGGCCACCATCGTTATTCACGAAAGCCGGTGCTGCGCGCCGCAGCAGCATTGTGCAAGCAACGGCGCGCCGCATTCGCCGGCGGCCTTTCCTCAATCCAGCGTCACGAACAACGCCGACGTCCACACCCGTGATTGATCACGCTGGCGGGCGGTGATGAACAGCGGGTGCTCGCGGCCGGCCGGCAGCTGCAACGGCTGCAGATCGATCTCGCCGTGCACGTCGCGCGGCAGTGCGGCTGCGGTGATGCGCTCCACGGTCAGGTGCAGCTCGGTGCCGGCCAGCTGGCGCGTGTGCACCGGCTGCGCCTGCAGGGCTGCACCGCTGACGGTCAGCCCGGCATGCGGATCGTGCGGATGGGCTTGCGGCTGCAGCGGGTCACCCACCTTGGTATAGCTGTCGATGCGGGCGTGCACGCTGATTTCCACCCCCTCACCCAGCCCGGACAGATCCAGCTCGATGCTGTCCTGATCGCCACTGGTGACGGTACTGAAGGCAATGCTGGTGGCCCCGCTGCGCCAGCAGGTCTGCTCGGGGTGGTCAAAACCGAAGGCGCGGAAATCCTGCACCACGGCGCCACGCACGCTGATCTCGCCGTGCCAGTAGGCGCCACGATAGCGGTCCTTGATGCGTGCGCCGCCCAGCCGCACGCGCACCTTGCCCGGCGCCAGCCCCAGTTCCTGATGCAGATTGCGCTGCCAGATGCATTGCTCGCCGCGATACAGGCTGATTTCCTCCCAGCCTTGCTCGCCCAGCAGCCGGTATTGCAGCGGCACGGCGGCGCTGGCGCTATAGACCTCGCCCATCTGCTGCTGGCCTTGCCACAGGGCGGCATGACTGCGCTCGCCGGTGGTGGCAAAGGTACGGCGCGCGCGCAGCGCCTGGCCGACTGCCTCGCGCTCGAAGCGCGTGGCCAGCACGCCGGTCAGCCCGCCGCGCGAGCCGAATACCGCCGTGGCCGGCACACCGCCGCCGCAACGCCCCTGATGCTCGTCGCTGTTGGCGGCAGCGCCCATGCGGTAACCGCGTTCCAGCGCTTCGGCATACACCCAGTGAAACTGCCCCCAGGCCGAGCCGACTTCGATCAGCCGTTCCAGCTCGGGGTGGTGCCAGTCCAGATTGCAGCGGCGGCCACCCACGTGCGGCATCATCAGGTGACCGGCCGGGTCTTTGGCATAGGCGGCATACAGCTCGTCCACCGGCCAGGTGCCGGGTTTGATCTGCCCCTGCGTGTGCTCGTTCCACTCGATCGAGCGCACCATGCGGCCGTGCTCGTCAAACGGGAATTCGGGTTTGCGCCCGTGCAGGAACACCACGTTGCGGTCACCGCCGGCGCTGGAGTTGCCGCACCATTCGGTGCCGGGAAAGCAGACGAAGCGGCCCGGCTCGTTCAGCCGGTGGATCAGCGCCACCGAGCTGTCCCAGCGCGCCTCGGTGATGTTGAAATCGTTGGCGGTGTAGCCCAGCACGTCCAGCCCGGCTACATCGCGGCCGTAGCTCAGGTTGTACAGCGTATCGTTGGTGCCGATGGTGTCGTCAGAGTGCACGTGCAGATCGGCATACAGCGGGCGCAGCGCACCGGCCGTGTCTTCCAGCGTGACGAAGGCCTGTGCGGCGGCCGCCGGGCCATGGGCTGCGCGGGCCTGCACCCGCCATTCGCCCGCCGCACCCAGCGGTGGCGCCGGCAGGCGCAGCGCGGCCCAGCCGGTGGCCGGCAGCACAAAGGGCTGCGCCAGCAGCGCGCCATCCGGCCCCTGCCAGTGCAAGGTGCCGGCCTGCGGCAGATCGCGGCAGGTGTTGCCCCAGATATCATCGGCGCGCACGATCACGTCGAATGCCTCGCCCGTGCCCAGCAGGCGCGGCGCAATCAGCTGCAGCGCAGCCGGCGCGCCGGGCACGATGTCCAGCGTGACGTCGCCCGGCACCTCGGCAAACTTGGAGCTGCCCAGCGGGTCGATGAACATGCGGAAGCGGAAATCCTTTTCCACAAAGCTCTGCACGCGCGTGCCGCCACCGCCCTGCCGCCGATCGCCCAGCCGGATCACGATACGGTCACCGGGGTTGAGGTAGCCATCGACGATATCGACGATGACGGCCTTCTGGAACGGCCGCTCGTGGCCCTTCTGGTCGAAGCGCACTTTCAGCTGCTGCACCGTGGCCGGGCTTTGCCCCGGCAGCAGCGCGCCGGCATGGTATTCGGCCGACACATAATTGGCCGCCTGCGGATTGCTGGTCTGGAACAACGCCCAATCCGAATAGAACTTGAACGCCAGCTTCAACCACGCGCCGTCGGCCAAGCCGATGCCGCCCACTTCGTAGGTCAGCACCAGCTCGGTCCACTCGCCGGCCACCAGCGTGTTGTGCGCGCAACTGAGCGTACCCAGAAACGGCCGTTGCTTGTTCTGTTCATAAAGGCCCTGCGGCGCGATGTAGTCGCCCGCTTCACGGGCCGGATCGAAAGTCATTCTGGAACTCCTGCCGCCCGCGGGCAGCCAGTGCAAATCATTGAAGGGTGCTGCTGCACCATTTCGCCGCTATCCGCCAACCCGGTGCAGCGACGGTGCGGCTAGCTGGGCCGCCAGGCCTGGTAGTGCTGATCCAGCCTGCGGAACAGCAGGCTTTCGGCCAGCCAGGCCATCACGCCGATCAGCGCAATGCCCAGCAGCACCTGCGCGCTGTTGCCCACCTGCCCGCCCATGGCCACCATCCAGCCGATGCCGCGCGATGCGCCGATCATTTCGGCCGCCACCAGCGCCCGCCATGCCTGGCTAAAGCCGATGCGCAGCGCGGCAGTCAGCGCCGGCAACGATGCCGGCAGATAGACATGCCACAGCAGCTGCCGCCGGTTGGCCCCCAGCGTGCGGGCAGCGCGGATGGCGCCGATCTGGATGGCGGCCACGCCTTCCTGGATGGTGGTGGTCATCGGGAACACCGCCGCGATGAAAATCACCACGATGATGGCCAGATTGCCGATGCCGAAAATGATCAGGGTGAGCGGCGCCCATGCCACGGGCGGAATCGCCATGAACAGGCCATTGAGCGGCGTGACGAAATCGCGGAAGCCCTTGTACAGCCCCGCCAGCGTGCCGACCGCCATGGCTGCGATAGTGGCGGCCACAAAGCCGGCCAGCTCGCGCCCCAGGCTGGCCCACAGCTGTTCGCCCAGCTTGCCCTGCTGCAGCCAACGCCAACCCTCGGCGGCCACATCCCACGGCGGCGGCAGCACATAGGCTGGAAAGCGGCTGGCCACGACAATCCAGCCCAGCAGCAGTGCGGGCAGCGACAGCCAGCCCCAGCCGGGCCGCAGCCAGCGCGGCCAGCGGTGGTTTACGCTGGTCATGCGCTCAGCGCCCCTGCTCGGCACGCTGCAGCCAGCTGGTATCCACCACCTGCTCGACCTTGAGCGCCTTGTTCATGAACCCCAGGCTGAGCGAGTAATCCATCAGCCGCTGGATGAATTGCTGATCGGCCGCCTCCAGCCGCCAGGCCCAGCCCAGCCGCTTGCGCGCCTCTTGCACCACGGCCAGTGGCTCTATGGTTTTGCTGCCGTTCTTGATCGGTGCAATCTGGAAGGCATCGGCAATGATGCGGTTGGCCTCGTCGGGGTTTTTCTGCAAAAAGTCGATGGCCTTGATATGCGCGCGCAGCAACCTGATGACGTCATCCGGCCGCTCTTTCAGCGTTTTGGCCGGCGCCATCACCACATACCACGGGTAGTTGGGCAGTTTCTGGTTCACATCCAGCACCAGCCGGCCACGCCCGCTCAGCAGTGATTCGGACGCAAACGGCTCCCAGGTGAAAATGGCGTCCACCTGCTGGTTTTGCAGCGCGGTGGCCATATTGGCCGGCGGCATCGAGACGATATCAACGTCCTTGTCCGGGTCCAGCCCGCCGATCTCTTTGAGCACGAAGCCGCGCAGCAAGACATCCATGCCGCTGCCGCGCGCCACGCCGGCCAGCTTCTTGCCCTTGAGGTCGGCCACGGTTTTTACGCCCTCGCTGCGGTCGGCAATCACCGCCGCCTGGCCGTAATTGACCTTGGCCAGAATGCGGCTATCGAGCCCGCGCGAGAACCACTGGTACACCGGCGGCGCACCCACATAGGCCACATCGAGCTCGCCGGCCGCCAGCGCTTGCTGCACCACCGGGCCATCTCCGAATGATTTGACCTCGACCTTCAGCCCCTCGGCGGCATAGAAGCCCTTCTTGTCGGCAATGATGGCCGGCGCATTGGCCATGGCAAACACCCAGCCTATGCGCAGCGGTGGCTTGTCGGCCGCGCGGGCCAGCGGCAAATGGCAGCTGGCGGCGGCAGCCAGCAGAATCAGCAAGGGTTTGAGGCGGAGCATGTGCGGTCTCGGTCGGGATGGAATAAAAGGGTCAGGCGGCCAGCGGCTGCAGCTGGAGGTCTGCAATGCAGGCGCTCACCTGCTGGCGGTAGTGCGCAAACTGCGCCAGCTGGCGGGTGGCTGCCGCGCGCGGGCGTGGCAAGGCAATATCGAATTCGGCGGCAATGCCGCCCGGCGCGGGGGCCAGCACCAGAATGCGGTCGGCCAGAAAGAGGGCCTCGTCGATATCGTGGGTGATAAACACCACCGTCTGCCGCAGTTGCGACCAGATGCGCAGGGTTTCTTCGTTCAGCTTGATGCGCGTGATGGCGTCGAGCGCGGCAAACGGTTCATCCATCAGCAGCACGCCCGGCTGCAGCGCCAGCGTGCGGGCCAGTGCCACGCGCTGCTGCATGCCGCCGGAGAGCTGGTGCGGCAGTTTGTCGGCCGCATCGGCCAGCCCGACCAGCGCCAGATGCTCGATCGCCAGCGCGCGCTGCTCGGCCTCGCTGCCGCGCCCGGCCATGCGCAGGCCAAAGCGCACGTTTTCCAGCGCGCTCAGCCACGGGAACAGCTGCGGCGACTGGAATACATAGCCCAGCGCCGGGTGCTCGGGCCGCACCGGGCTGTCATCGAGCAACACCCGGCCCGACGCCGGTGCCATGAAACCGGCCAGCAGGTTGAGCAAGGTGGTCTTGCCGCAGCCTGACGGCCCCAGCAGCACCAGAAACTCGCCCGGCTGCGCACGCAGGCTCAGGCCGCGGAATACCGCGTGGCCGGGGTAGGCAAAATCGACGTTCTCGACCGCAAATTGCGATGGCTGGGCAGCTGCAAGCGTGGGCATGGGGGCCTTGGGCTGCGCCGGCAGCATGGCCGATCACAGCGTTGTTTTACACAGCTTGCAACAATACGTATTAATACAAGTTGGCTGAAATACCTTGTGTATATATCCTTATGCGGCGCGGCAATAGACCGTGCACCCGCCCCACAGACTGCTCGGAACCTGTTTACGATCCCGGCGAGCGGAGCCTCAGCGGGGCGCAGCGCAAAAACCGGCATGTATTTCACGTACATGAGGATTTTGAGCAGCGCATAAGCCCCGATCAGCCCCTCGCAGCCAGATCGTAGACCGGTTTTCAGGATGCTTTACCGCAATGCCGCTTTCCCGCCACAACGTCACTTCGCTGTATCAACAGATTGCCAGCACGCTGCAGGCCGAGATCAATGCCGGCCGCTTCGAACCCAGCGGCAAGCTGCCGTCCGAGGCCGAGCTGGTGGTGCGCTTTGCCGTCAGCCGCGTGACGGTGCGGCAGGCGCTGGCCAGGCTCACCGATGACGGCGTGGTCGAGCGCAAGCAGGGCAAGGGCACCTATGCCAGCGGCAAGCGCATCCGCCACGGGCTGGATACGCTGAGCGGCTTTTTCGATGCGCTGGTGGCGCAAGGCATCACGCCGCAAATGCGCTTGCTGGACAAAAAACGCGTGCCGGTGCCGCCCGCGCTGCAAGGCTTGTTTGGGGGCGCGACGGAATGCCTGCAGCTCACCCGCCTGCATCTGGTGGATGGCGAACCGGTGGCGCTGGCCTGCAGCCACCTGCCGGCCGCGGTGGATGCGCTGAGCTGGGAATACGCCGAGCAGCACGCCACCTATACCCTGCTGGCCAACAGCCTGGGCCAGCCGGTGGACCAGGCCGATCTGGCCATCCGCGCCCAGGCTGCCGAGCGTGAACAGGCCCGCCTGCTGGGCGTGAAAACCAATAGCCCGCTGCTGGTGATGGCACGTGTCTCGCACCTGGCCGACGGCAGCGTGTGCGACCACACGGTGTTCTATATCCGGCCGGAGCGTTACGAATTCGTGGTCAGCAGCGCCAGCGGGGCGCGGCTGAGCAATCGCGGCGAATAGTGGGTGACCCACCGTGGCGCAGCTTGCGCATGCCCTCGGGCGCAGGGCGTCAATGAGCATGGCGAATTGCGCCGGACAACAGGCACCGCAAACACCGCA
>NZ_FWXD01000038.1:12116-34646 GCF_900176275.1 Andreprevotia lacus DSM 23236
AGGGCGTCAATGAGCACAGCGAATTGCGCCGGGCATGGGCACATACGGCGCAATTCGCTGCGCTCATTGCACCCTACACCTGCGCGGCTGCTTGCTCGCCGGGCAACACAAAATCAAACTCCTCCAGCTCGATCTCGTCCGGCGCCTGCCACATGCTGCTGGCAATCTCGAACACATGATCGGGCACCACCATGGCAAAGGTGGCGCCCTGCTCGGCATTACGCCGCCGCACGCGCTCGTGCCGCACGTCTTCGGGTGCATCGAGCACATGCACGGTGAATGCAATGCCCTCTTGCTGCAGCGCGCGCAGCAAGGCCACGCGCGGCGCTTGCTGGATCAGCCCCAGCTCGAGCGCCACGCTCTGGCCGCTGGCCAACAGCGCACGGGCGTGATCAAGGATCAGCGCAATCAGCCTGTCCTTGCGCGCCAGATACCAGGGCACTACGTCGGCTGACGGCCGATCGGGGCTGAACAGCCGCACAAACCACGCATCCAGCGCGATATGCGCAAACCCGCCCTGCGCCGCCAGCGCCATGGCATAGGTGGATTTGCCGGCACCGACCGGGCCTTCGATGAAATGGATTTGGGGCATGACTTGAGCCTTGGGGTAGGAGTGAAGCAAATGCGCGCTTGCGCCGTGCCAAGCGTGCGTAGGGCGTCAACGAGCACAGCGAATTGCGCCGCATGGGCGGCACCGGTGAGCACATACGGCGCAATTGGCGTGGCTCATTGCGCCCTGCGTCAAAACACCGAGCGATCAGGACAGAAATTCAACATAGGTGTGATCTTCGCCTTGCAGCTCGTCGGCAATGATCCCGGAAATACTGGCCCAGTCCCCGCCTGCCAGGCCCGCACCGATTTTCGGGTACGCAATTCTTTGCCCGGAAAACGCCTGTTTAACCTGCCGCATCACCCGGGCTATCGCATCATAATCGGCCTTCACGCCTTCACCACGCCAGTGAAGCTGCGTATAGCCGTTTACGATCGTGAACCTGGCTGCGGGCCGGACAATCTCGGCCACAGAGATCGTGCCAAGCTTGGCCGGGTCGCCCTTGGGCGTGCGCAGATCAGCCTGGTAGGCCTCCGGGAACTGCCGCTTGATCGACAGTGCAATCCCCTTGCCCATCTGGCATTGGCAATTGCAGCCGTGAATGATCACATCAAACTCGCCCTGCAAGGCAAGCAGCAGCAAATCCCCGGTTACCGTCGTTAGCTGGGGCATGAAGGAAACTCCTGAAGTTGAAATGCCAGCAGCGACAACATTCAAACGCCGCCAGGCGAGCAGCGATCATTGCCCGGCTTGGCTTGCACGGGCACGCATAGATACATGCCCCCTTCCGGCACTTGCGGAACCGGGTTGCGTGTTGGCGTTCCGGGCGTGCACGGGCAGGGCGCAGAAGCAGGCGCCGCGCTGGGTACAGGCATGGCTGAAGGCCGGGGCGCGGGCGGCGGCGTATGGTGCAAGGTGGGCCTGATCGTCGGTCTCGGGGTGCGGGGTACAGAAGGAGTTGGCACAACGGTCGGCTCGGGCCCCCCCGTAGGTCTGAATGTGGGAGGAGACGTCGGCACCGCAGTCGGCTTGGGTGTAGCGGGCACGGGCGTATTGCCCGGCGCAGCTGTCGGTACCGGTGTTGTGTCGCTATCGGAGTCCTTGTGATTGCACAGTATTGCTACTTGCGAGACTGCAGATTGGGTTAACAGCTTCAATGGTTTGTATACGGCAAGATTGCTGGGTTGCTCATCCTTGGACTTCAACATGGGCCAGTGGGAAGAGAGCACGTTTTTCTTGTCCAGCGTGGCGCGCAGATAGCATTTTTTCACCTCTTGGCTCGTGCCTGCCGGATGAGCTGCGCTGCTTTTTTCCTTCTCCGGCTTAGGAAGCTTCTCGGCAAATTTGGCAGCTTCGTCATCGGGGAATTGGTAGCGTATCAAAATCTGGCTGCCGATTCTGGATTGAATTTCCACATTGCGGATTACGCCTTGCTTTTCGCCAGTACGTTCACACAGCCCATCAATATAAAGCGTATTGATGGCATCGCATTGTTCACGAGTAACAACCAGTGTTGCATGTTGAATGTTTCCCAAACCAAGAGCACGAAATACAGCTCGAGGTATGGCAAATGGATTTTGCGTCAATCCAGCAACAACAAAAACCCCAATCAATCCAAAAATTAAAGTTGACTTTATTTTTTGCTCAAAAGAGACCAGCATGATATTCATCGCTATCGAAAACACGACAAACACAAGAAAATTCCAACCAAAAACCCAATTAAATTGATCGCCGTAAAGAATAAAAAAGAATGCCGACTGAGTGATTAGACTTGGAAT
The DNA here is from genome assembly GCF_900176275.1 of Andreprevotia lacus DSM 23236. Taxonomy (GTDB): domain Bacteria; phylum Pseudomonadota; class Gammaproteobacteria; order Burkholderiales; family Chitinibacteraceae; genus Andreprevotia; species Andreprevotia lacus. Next base: position 14,445 of record NZ_FWXD01000038.1, read on the forward strand.
CCAGAAAACACATAAAATTGCAAATGCAAACATCTCTTCAAAAAATAAAAGAAACGCCTTAATTTTTCCTTCCTGAGCCACAGGCAAGACTCTTATCGGGGAGTTCTTATTTGCTTTGTATTTGTAAATAATCGCGCATAGGGCCAAGAAGACCGCAATCATTCCAGAAGTGCAGAAGTTTGGTTGAAGCTCATAGCTACTTTTGTTCCAGAAGTAAAAAACAACTACTAAAACTACCAAAACAAATAGAATAGCCCTTGTAACCCAGCTTGGCCTATTCTTCATTGATGCCAATCCTAACCATATTGCAACCACGGTGAAGGGCAGCACTATTGTTTTCGCCAATATGTCAAGATCCTCCTGGCTCGACATAAACATAAAACACAAAACAGCAATTGATGTGACAGCAGAAGCACCCAAATACCGAGGGCTATAGATAATATAAGTAAGGAAAGAATCCCCGCCCTCCTTCTCTTTCTGATTTGATTTCGTGAACATCCCGGGAATAATTGCGCCAGGAAGCAGAAAAATTATTCCCATGATAAAGATTAAAAACAGCCCAACCAACGCTGTGGAAGCGAATACCTCCGTCATATCAGCCAGCTTGACTTCCGGCAGATAACTGATGGAAACGCAGTAAAGCAGAGTGATAAGCCCCCCCAAAATAAGGACGGCATTGCCGGCATAAAGCATGGGGCTTTTGCGTATAGCCTCCATGACAGAGGCAACGAAACCCTTTGGGGGTTCCGGGGCTCGGCGCCATATTCTGGCTAGTGGTGGTTTTTTTCGATTCTCGCTCATCGGGATGGGGTCTTTTTTTGTTTGATCTGCACATCAGGCCTCAACCACCACTGGTCGCCCACGCGGGACAAGCGCAGCAACATCGTATTCGGCAGGATTTCTTACGGCCTAGGTTCTATCTCAAGCTTTCACAGCCTGAAATTCGCACGGATCATAGCAATTGCTGATAACGCATATCAACAAGCTTTCAGCAAAAATCAGGAAGCCCTGATCGAAATCAAACACCGCCAGCCAGCTCAGCCGGGCAGCAGGCGCAAAAAAGCCCCGCATCGCGGGGCCTTTTCATTCAGCAAGGGCAGTGACTACAGCATCACCCCAGCTTGGCCAGCGCACGGCGTTGTGCCACGGCGTTGGCCAGTTGGTGCAGCGATTTCACGGTGTCGTCCCAGCCGATGCAGCCGTCGGTGATCGACTGGCCGTAGCACACCGGCTCGTCCTGGCGGCCTTCGACCAGGTGCGATTCGATCATCACGCCGAAGATGGCCTGGTTGCCGGCTTCCAGCTGGGCGCAGGTGTCGGAACAGACTTCCATCTGGCGGCGGTAGTCCTTGCGGCTGTTGGCGTGGCTGAAGTCGATCATCAGCTTTTGCGGCAGGCCGGCGGCGGCCAGGTCGGCCGTGGCGGCGCGCACGTGGTTGGCGTCGTAGTTCGGCTCTTTGCCGCCACGCAGGATGATGTGACAGTCCGGGTTGCCGGCGGTAGAGACGATGGCCGAGTGGCCCATCTTGGTCACCGACAGGAAGTGGTGCGGCTGGCTGGCGGCGCGGATGGCGTCGATGGCGATCTTGAGGTTGCCGTCGGTGCCGTTCTTGAAGCCCACCGGGGCCGACAGACCGGACGACAGCTCGCGGTGCACCTGCGATTCGGTGGTGCGTGCGCCGATGGCGCCCCAGCTCATCAGGTCGGCCACGTATTGCGGCGTGATCATGTCGAGGAATTCGCCGGCGGTGGGCAGGCCGGTGTCGTTCAGGTCCAGCAGCAGCTTGCGGGCAATGCGCAGGCCGTCGTTGATGTTGAAGCTGCCGTTCAGGTACGGGTCGTTGATCAGGCCCTTCCAGCCCACGGTGGTGCGCGGCTTTTCAAAGTACACGCGCATCACGATTTCGAGCTGGCCCTTGAGCTCGTCGCGCAACACCTTGAGCTTCTGGCCGTATTCGAGCGCAGCCTTGGTGTCGTGGATGGAGCAGGGGCCGATGATGACCAGCAGGCGGTCGTCTTCACCGGCCAGGATGTTGTGGATGGCCTGACGGGTCTGGAAGGTGGTGGCCGACGCGGTTTCGGTGACCGGATACTTTTCCAGCACGGCGATCGGCGGCAACAGTTCCTTGATTTCGCGGATACGTACGTCGTCTGTCTGGTATTGCATATTGTTCCTGCGGCGGCTGGGCGACGCAGGGCTTGCTGCGGCGCATTATTTCTTGTGGCGGACGGCTAGATTAGCGTCTAAAACGCGGGCGCGCAAACAGCAGGGGCGGAAAAAGAGATACGCACGGCCGGGCGGCCATGGTCAGAGGCAGAAAAACACGGGTAAAAGCAGCCCCGCCACGGGTGGCGGGGCACGGGCCGGGTTTAGGGCCTGTTAACACTTATTTTACGCTTGCGTTCGGGGTAGTTCGGGATGGAGCGCAAGGCGCAGAACGCGCCGCGGTACGGGTACCGCAAGCGGTTTGCAACGCAGCGAACCGCCCGAAATACCCCGAACCCGCAGGGCTGGGCCGCAAAGAGGCCATCTACGGCGTTACGCGCCTTGGCAATAACCGGTTATTGCCGCGTTGCGTGCCTTGTAGCTGACCTCTTTGCGGCCCAGCGCAAGCGCGAAATAAGTGTTAACAGGCCCTAGTCGGCGTACTGCTTTTTCAGCCGCTCGCGGCGCTCTTGCGCCTCAAGCGACAGCGATGCGGTCGGGCGGGCCAGCAGACGCGGCAGGCCAATCGGCTCGCCGGTGTCTTCGCAATAGCCGTAGTCGCCCGCATCAAGCTTGCGCAGGGTGGAATCGATCTTGAGCAGGAGCTTGCGTTCGCGGTCACGCGTACGCAGTTCAAGCGCATATTCTTCTTCCAGGGTAGCGCGGTCCGCCGGATCCGGCGTGGCTTCCTGTTCCTGCAGGTGGCTGGTGGTCTGGTTGGCATTGGCCAGCAGTTCCACCTTCATCTGTTGCAGGCGCTCGCGGAAGAAGGCGAGGTGATCGGGGTTCATGTAGTCGTCATCCGAACCATTCCAGTTCAGGATGTCTTGTTCAGTCAGTTTGGCCATGATGCTACTCCCGATGTGAAACGCGCGGCTGCAGCTTACAAACCAGCTAATTCGCAACCGCTTAAATGGGCACGCAGCTTAATCAAGTCGCTCGTCCAACGCAATACGCAATCTGCCGACTTCATGTCGATGAAACAATTACTTCTGCGACAACACCCAGCGCACAATGGTTCGCAGGTCTTGATCGCCGATCACCTGTGGCGGCATGGCAACGGGGCCGCCCCACTTGCCTTTGACGCCGGCACGCACTTCGTTCATCAGCATCTGCTCGGCATCTTTCTGGCCCTTGTAGCGGGCAGCTACATCCTTGTAGGCCGGGCCGACGATTTTTTGATCGACCGAATGACAGGCCAGGCAGTTGTACTTGGCCGCAATCGCTTTGCCATCTTCGGCAGCCAGCGCCGGCATGGCAAGGGCAAACAGCACACAGGCAATCCGCAAACGCATACCCATCTTCCTTACATTTAGATTAGCAATCATCTTAGCACCAGTGCCGGCAACAGGGGTAACCGCTCGCTACGGCTGCGACAACCGTGCCGCTTGGGCATGCAAACGCTGTGCTAAACTCGCGCGATTACTATAAACCGGATGGATGGCAGCCCGCATGGACCGCGCACAAAGCTTCATGGCCAGCTCGTTCGTGGCCTCTGCGCTTGCCCACGCGCTGATCATACTGGCGGTGGGCATCAGCATAGGCGCGCCCAAGATGCTGTTTTCCAGTCAGCCGCTGGAAGTGGTGCTGGTGAACCAGCGCACCACCACCGCACCGGCCAAGGCCGATGCGCTGGCACAGGCGCAGCTCGATGGCGGCGGCAATACCGATGCGACCGACAAGCGCGTGAAAAGCCCGCTGCCTTCGTCCAGCAAAGACCCGTCGGTCGAGCTGGAACAGATGGAGGCGCGCCAGCGCCAGCTGGAGCAAACCTCGCTGGAAATGCTGACCCGCGTGCAGGCACAGGTGGCGCTGGCTCAGGCCGAGGCACAGCGCGCGCAAGAGCAGCGCAAGGAAGGCCGTGATCTGGAGGCACTGCAGCAGCGCGCGCGCGAACTGGCCGCGCAGGCGGCGCAGATCAGCAAGGAAAACCAGATTTACCAGAGCCGGCCGAAAAAGACCTTTATCGGTGCGCGCACCAGCGAATACCGCTTTGCCAAATACATCGACAACTGGCGCATCAAGGTCGAGCGCTACGGCACCATGCTCATCCCCAAGGGCAAGGATGGCCGTCCACTGCACGGCAACCTGGGCATGACGGTGGAAATCGATGCGCGCGGCAATCTGGTTAGCGCCAGCATCTTCCGTTCGTCGGGCAACCCCGAGCTGGATGCCGGCGCACTGCGCATTGCCAAGATGGCTGCGCCCTACGATGTGCTGGGCAAGGAGATCAGCAAGGACACCGACATTCTGTCGATCAGCCGTACCTGGAACTTCGGCAAGGCCGGCGATCTGGAAACCGCGCTGCCAGAACCTTGAGATCATGCGCATCCTCGGCATCGACCCCGGCTCCCGCCTGTGCGGCTTCGGCGTCATCGATATTGTTGGCCAGAACCGCAACTACGTGGCCTCGGGCTGCATCAAGGCCGGCGGCGGCACGCTGCCCGAACGCGTGCGCATCCTGCTGGACGGCATCCGCGAAGTGAGCGAGGCCTACCGGCCCGACATTGCGGCGGTGGAAATCGTCTTCGTCAACGTCAACCCGGCCTCCACCCTGATGCTGGGGCAGGCGCGCGGCGCCATCATCGCCGGCCTGGTCATGGCAGGCTTGCCCATTTCCGAATACACCGCGCTGCAGGTCAAGCAGGCCGTGGTGGGCAACGGCCACGCCGACAAGGAACAGGTCAGCGCCATGGTGCAACGCATGCTGCGCCTCTCTGGCGCACCGCAAAGCGATGCCGCCGACGCGCTGGCCGTTGCGCTCACCCACGCGCAGCACGGCACCGGCGTGGCGGGCAAGCTGCAGAAGATGGGCTTGAACATCAAGCGCGGGAGACTGGCATGAAATGGTGCTTGGCCTTGGCGCTCGCGCTCGGCAGCACGCTGGCAACGGCGGCCAGCCCTGAACGCACGCCTGCGAGCATGCGTGCAGAATGCGCGGCATCCCTGCCAGCGGCCCTGGAGAAGCTGGCCAGCGAAGCGCCAGACAACGACGCCGATAGCGCGGTCAGACCCGTTAAAAACAAACGCGAAGCCGATACCCGTTTGGCCAGGCTGCACAAAGAGAACACCAGAGCAGAGATGAAGCTGCTTGCGCAGCTGCCAACGCTGCAAAAGCAGCGCGCACTGCTGGAAGAAGCGCTGGCCCGCGCGGAACGTGACGGGCCGCCCACAGCGCAAGCTGAAGCGGATCGACGGCGCGGGCTGCGGGCATCCATCGCGGAAATGCACGAGCTGGAAAACGCAACGCAGGCCGTTGTCTGCCGGCCCGCAATCATCTTTGTCGGCAGCCACATTGCTGACAGCACTGTCGCCGCCCATGTACATCGTGTGCAAAACAGCATGTCCAGCACCTGCCTGTCCTATCCGGCAACCGCCGACGAGAAAACCCGCCAGGGCAAGCGGTCTGTTGGCGTCACCAACCTGATCGATGCAGAAGGCCGCCTGCTGCGCAGTGACGTTTTTAACCCCAGTGGTGATCCGGCAGCGGATGCCGATGCCCTGCGCCTGATCGCCCATGCGGCCCCGTTTGCGCCCTTCAGCCCGGCGTTGCGCAAAAAGGCCGATGTGCTATCCATCTCCACCACCTGGGACATCAATTTCAAGTCGTCTGACGACAAGCCCTGTCTGAATGGCCCCAAGCCCTGAACGACGCCGGCCCCGCTTCATGGCTTGGCTGCGTCGCCGCCGCAAACCACTGTTGATCCTGTTGACCACGGCCTTGCTGCTGACCGGCATCAATCTGGCGCTGGCCCGCCATGTTGCCAACGCAGCGAACGGCCGCAGCTATGCCGATCCGGCGCAAACCCCGGCCCGCCCCATCGGCGTGATGCTGGGCGCGCCGCGCCATACCTGGGGCGGCAGTGACAACGCCTATTACTGGCTGCGCGTGCGTGCCACGGTGGCGCTATTCCGCGCCGGCAAGCTGGGCCGCGTGATCGTCAGCGACGACGAGCCGCAGCCGATGCGCGATGACCTGATCCGCGCCGGCATCCCGGCCGACAAGGTGGCGGTGGATGCCGGTGGCGCGCGCACCATACACAGCATTGCCGCGCTGCGCGGCGCCGGGCCGGTCACGCTGATTTCGCAGCATTTCCACAACGAGCGCGCGCTCTACATGGCACAACACTACCGCGTGGATGCGATTGCGTTTGATGCGCGCGATGTCAGCAACTACTACGGCATCCTCACCCGCCTGCGCGAACAGGTGGCGCGCTTGCGCATGCTGGCCGAGCTGGCCTGCAGCGACGATTAATACCGGCCGGGAACCGCCACCGTACTCCGGCAGTCCATGCAGCTCACCCACCCGATGGAGCTGGCAGCAATGGATTGCCCGGTATGCAAGACCACCCGACTGATGATGACCGAGCGCGCCGGCGTCGAAATCGACTACTGCCCACAATGCCGTGGCGTCTGGCTGGATCGGGGCGAGCTGGACAAGATACTGGAACGCTCGCAGCAGGAGGCCGCACCGGCAGCCCGTGCCGAAACGCATGCCCCGCAGCGTGACGAGCACGGCCACCGCAACAGCCATGGCCACAGCCAGCAGCAAAAACCGTATCGCAAGAAAAGCATCTGGGAAGAGCTGTTTGACTGAGGACCTGTATGCGCCCTCGGCCGTCATCTGTAGATGAACCGGCATCAAGTACCCGGCAAAGCCGGGTACTCCACCGGTTTTTGGGGGTGACGCAGCGGCACTCCCGGTTTGATTCCACGCCCCCCGCCCTCGCCGCCGCGAGGGAGCCTCGCTACGCTCGTCAGTGGCTCGAATCGGGTCTTTGCCGGCATCAAGCACCCGGCTGGCGGCGTTACCCCCGGATTGTCCCGACGATCATCGCGATTAATGAGCGCCTGGGCGCCGCCTGACAGCCGGCGCTACATTCTGTGCAACGATCGTTCTATAAAGCACGGCGCTACGGTTATACTGGCGGGAATTGAACGCCTGATGAGCACGCGCCATGATCGGACGCCTGACCGGCTCCCTGCTGGAAAAACAACCGCCGCACATCGTCGTCGACGCACAGGGCGTCGGCTACGAGCTGGATGTGCCGATGAGCACGCTGTATGCGCTGCCGGCACTGGGTGCCAAGGTGGAGCTGTTCACCCATCTGGTGGTGCGCGAGGATGCACAGCTGCTGTACGGCTTTGCCTCGCGCAGCGAGCGCGACCTGTTCCGCGAGCTGATCAAGATTACCGGCATCGGCGCCAAGATTGCGCTGGCCATCCTGTCCGGCATGTCCAGCGACGAGCTGGCCGTGGCCATCGCCAGTGAAGACACTGCCCGGCTGGCCAAGGTACCCGGCATCGGCAAGAAAACCGCCGAGCGGCTGGTGCTGGAGCTGAAAAGCAAGATCGGCAGCCTGCCCACCACGCAGGCGGTGGCCGCCAAGGTCAACGGCCCGCTGTTCAACGTGGCCGGCAGCCATACCGACATCCTGCACGCGCTGCTGGCGCTGGGCTACAACGAGCGCGAAGGCGCTGCAGCGCTCAAGACCTTGCCGGAGGATGTCGCCCTCAACGACGGCATACGCCTGGCGCTGAAAGCACTAGCCAGAGTGTAAGGGCCTCCCATGGATTGCTACCCAGCACTGGAGGCATGCCGTCTCAAGCCCCCGGCCAAGCCGGGCGCTCTGCTGCATGGGCAAGTGAGACAGCGGCCCTCCCTGTTTCATTCCACTCCCCCCGCCCTCGCCGCCGCGAGGGAGCCTCGCGCCTGCTCGTCAGCGGCGCTGGGCACATGATCGTATCCAGGGTGCCTTGATGATCGAAACCGACTCCCTCTTTTCCGCCCCGGCCGAAGAACGCATCGTTACCGGCCAGCGCATGTCGCAGCAGGAAGAACAGCTGGAGCGCGCGCTGCGGCCCAAGCTGCTGGATGAGTACGTCGGCCAGAAAAAGGCGCGCGGCCAGCTGGAAATCTTCATCGAAGCGGCCAAGAAGCGCGGCGAGGCGCTGGATCATGCGCTGCTGTTCGGTCCACCGGGGCTGGGCAAGACCACGCTGGCGCACATCATTGCGCGCGAGCTGGGCGTGAACCTGCGCCAGACCAGCGGCCCGGTGCTGGAGCGCGCCGGCGATCTGGCGGCCATCCTCACCAATCTGGAACCGCACGATGTGCTGTTCATCGACGAAATCCACCGCCTCAGCCCGGTGGTGGAAGAAATCCTCTACCCCGCGCTGGAGGACTACCAGCTCGACATCATGATCGGCGAAGGCCCGGCCGCGCGCTCGGTCAAGCTCGATCTGCCACCATTCACGCTGGTGGGCGCCACCACGCGCGCCGGCATGCTGACCAACCCGCTGCGCGACCGCTTCGGCATCGTGGCGCGGCTGGAGTTTTACAACGCCGAAGAGCTGACCCGCATCGTCACCCGCTCGGCCAGCCTGATGGACGTAAAGATCGCCGAGGATGGCGCATTCGAAGTAGCGCGCCGATCACGCGGCACGCCACGTATCGCCAACCGCCTGCTGCGCCGCGTGCGCGACTATGCCGAAGTGAAGCACGACGGCGTGGTGACACGCGAAGTAGCCGATGCCGCACTGCAAATGCTGGACGTGGACCACGCCGGCCTCGACATCATGGACCGCAAGCTGCTCTCCGCCGTCATCGACAAATTCGGCGGCGGCCCGGTGGGGCTGGACAACGTGGCGGCCGCGATCGGCGAATCGAGCGACACCATCGAAGACGTATTCGAGCCCTATCTGATCCAGCAGGGCCTGCTGCAACGCACCCCGCGCGGCCGCATGGCCACGGCGCTGGCGTATGCGCACTTTGGGCTGAACGCACCGGGTGAAGCTTGAGCGGCAGCAACAACCGGTTCGTGATGCCGCTGCGCACGCTTGGTGGGGTGACGCGCAGCACTATCATCGGCCCGTCCTTGCCGTAAATGGGGATATGGCGCCTCGCAGCAGCGCCGATCAGGCCCTGGTAGCCAGATCACCCGCGGCGGTGTAAAAACTGCCGTTGCTGTAATCACGCGCACATGGCAATTTCATACTCTGTCAGCTTTCATGCTGGGGATTGCCATGCGGCTACGCCGCTTTCTACTCGCGGGCGCGTTGGCGCTGCTGCTGCACGGCGTGCTGCTGTGTGTGCATTGGTCATTGGCGCCGCCGGCCGTGCCCCCCCGCGCGGCCTTGCAGGTGACATTGCGCCAGCTGCCCGCACCGGCACGCCCCGAAGCGGCCACCGTGACCAACGCCCCGGCTGCGCCCGCGCCTGGCCGCCACGCAACGCCCCCCGCGCAGACGGCACAACGCAGCACCATGCCGCCAGCAGTTGATGCGCACGCTGCCAAGCCATCACTCGCCCAGCCGCAGCCAGCGACTACCGGCCTACCGGATACACCCGACGCGCTCCGCCCCCAAACCGCCAGTGCAGCAGCCCCGGTGCTGGATCTTGAGCAGCTGCGCAAGCAGGCACGCGTGCAAGCCGAGCGCGATGCGCCCACGCGCGTGCCGGGGCTGGCCAATCTGGCCACGCCGGCGCCCGAGCGCAAGAGCGCGCAGGAAGAAGCCATTGCCCGCAGCTTCAAGCCGGATTGCCGCACGGCGCATGCCGACAAAGGCCTGCTGGCCGCGCCGTTTTTGCTATACGACGCCGTCAGTGAGGATGGCTGCCACTGGTAAAGTCATTTCAGATCAGGGACAGAAAAAGCCGGCCGCCAGTGCTATAGCTGAGGTGACACAGGAGGTGCTCCATGGCTTGCCACCACCACATCGCCGCGCTGCTGCTGGCCGCCACGCTGGCTGGCGCACACGCCGCCGACTGCCAGCGCGTGATCATCACCGCCCACCCGGACTACAAGCCCTTCCACTGGTACGACGGCAAGGCGATGACCGGCGCCAGCATCGAGCTGGCCCGCCGCATTCTCGACGACATGCGCTTTCCCTACGAGATTCGCTACATGGGCCCGTGGCCGCGCGTGCTCAAGGAGGCCGAGGCGGGCAATGTCGATATCGTGATGGGCCTGAAAAGCACGCCCGAGCGGCGCGAATACATGGACTTCACCAGCGAGCCGGCCTTTCCCAACCCGATGGCGGTGTTCGTGCGCAAGGACAAGACCTTTGCCTTCACCCGCTGGGACGATCTGATCGGCAAGCGCGGCGGGGTGAATTCGGGCGACCGCTACGGCGAGGGCTTCGACGAATTCCTGCACGACAAGCTCAATATCGAGCCGGTGAACGAAATGGGGCAGAACTTCAAGAAGCTGGGCGCAGACCGCATCGATTACTACATCACCGGGCTATACCCGGGCATGGCCTATCTGGCCGACAACAAGCAGGATCAGCAGTTCGTGACCCTGGCCAAACCGATCAACAGCGGCGTGGTGCAGGTGGGCTTTGTGAAGAAAAGCCCCTGCCTGGTGCTGCTGCAGGGCTTCAACCTGCGCCTGCAGCAACTGAACGCCAAGGGCGAGCCGCAAAAGCTGCTGGATAAATACCTGGGCAAGCTGAGGGATGCGGGCAAGGAGGGTGCAGCACGTTAAAGGTGCTGGTACACCGGCTGGCCAGCTGATTCAGCTGCCATGCCCCCGATCAGGCCCCCGCAGCCGGATCGCAGGCAGGCGCTACGCTTTTTGGCCGAACAGCCGGGAAAGCAGCAGTATGCCCACCAGCGCATACAGCGTGTATTCGCCAGCCACCCCGGCAACCTTGCTGTCGCTGGCCAGCGTTGCTGCGGCATAGATACCCACCGCCACGCTGCCAACCCGCGCCAGCAACCTGATCACCCCATTGGAGAACTGGCTGGCGATGGCATAGAGCACAACGATGATTACGGCGGAAACGGCGGCAATTGCACCTGGCGAAGTCATGGCAGTTCCTGGTTGGATGATTGCATACCGTTGTCTCCGGCTTGTGCTTTATAACTGATTTTTCACATGTTTTTCAGTTTTGCTGCAAGTTATTCATATGAACGACAGCCGTTGCCCGCACGAGGCCCTCAGTTCTGCCGCATGCCCGCCAGCAAGGTGGTGATGTTGTAGCGATACATGGCCAGATAATTGCCTGCCGGGCCGCCGGTTTTGGAGAGCGCATCCGAATACAGCTCGCCGCCCACCTTGATTTGCGCCTCGCGCGCCAGTTGGTCCAGCAGGCGCGGGTTGGTGATGTTCTCGACAAACACTGCCTTTACCCGTTCGCGGCGGATTTGCTGCACCAGCCGCGCCACGTCTTTGGCCGATGCCTCGGCATCGGTATTCATGCCCTGCGGCGCCAGGAACTCGATACCGAAGCGTGCGGCGCAATAGCCGAATGCATCGTGCGAGGTAATCACCTTGCGCTTGGCCGGCGCGATAGTGCCCAGCTGCTGGCGCACCCAGCCCTCCAGCGCCACCAGCTGCTGGCGGTAGGCCGCAGCGCGCTGCTGGTAATACGCGGCATTGGCCGGGTCAACGTGGCTGAGCGCCTGCGCGATGTTGGTCACATAGGTCTGCACGTTGACCGGGTCTTGCCAGGCATGCGGGTCGAGATGGTCGCGGCCGTCTTCCTGCATGCGGCGCGGCTGCAAACCAGCCGACACCTGCACCTGCAGGCCGTGGAAACCGGATGCCATGGCCAGCCGCGGCATCCAGCCCTCGAAGCCCAAACCGTTGAGGAACACCACCTTGGCGCGCGTCACCGCCTGCGCATCGCGCGGGGCAGGCTGGAATACGTGCGCGTCCTGATCGGGGCCAACCAGCGTGGTGACCTCGACCTTGTCGCCGCCCACCTGCTGCACCAGATCGCCGAGGATGGAAAAACTCGCCACTACCGGCAGCCGCGCAGGCGCAGAGACGGCAAGGGCAGGCGCGGCCAGCAGGGCCAGCGCAATCAGGGCACGACGCAACATGGGGTCATCCTTCCAGATGTTTGAACTTGAGCACGCGCCACGCCAGCCCGCCCTGGCGGCCAAACAGCAGCGACACCACGAAACCTGCGCCTGCCATCAGGATGATGCTGGGGCCTGAGGGCAGATTGGCGTGATAAGACACCAACAGGCCCAGATAGCCGGCCAGCAAGGCAAAGCCGATGGCAATGGCCAGCAGCGCCGGCAGACTGTTGGCCCACATGCGCGCACTGGTAGCAGGCAGCATCATCAGGCCGACGGCCATCAGGGTGCCCAGCGCCTGGAAGCCGGCCACCAGATTGAGTACCACCAGCACCAGGAACACGAAGTGCGCCAGCGCACCGCCGCCGCTGGTGACGCGCAGGAATTCGCTGTCGAAGCTTTCCAGCACCAGCGGGCGGTAGAACAGCGCCAGCCCCAGCAGGGTGACGGTGGCAATGCCGGCCACCAGCAGCAAGGCGGGCGGATCGACTGCCAGCACGGTGCCGAACAGGATGTGCATCAGATCGACATTGCTGCCCCACTTGGAGACGATGAGCACGCCGGACGCGAGCGACAGCAGGTAGAAGGCGGCAAAGCTGGCGTCCTCTTTCTGCTGCGTCAGCCGCGTCACCAGACCTGACAGCAGCACCACCGTCAGCCCGGCAATCAGCCCGCCAATGGACAGCGCCGTCAGCGACAGGCCATAGGCAATGAAGGCAATCGCCGCGCCGGGCAGGATGGCGTGGCTCATCGCGTCGCCCACCAGGCTCATGCGGCGCAACACCAGGAACAAGCCGATGGGCGCGCAGCCCAGCGCCAGCGCAAAACAGCCCACCAGCGCCAGCCGCATGAAGGCGAACTCGGCAAACGGGGCGAGGAACAACTCGTACAGGGTCATGCAGCCACTTCCTCATCATCACGGTGGCAAACGGCGGCATCGGCCACCCAGCGCTCGGCCATGCCGTTGGCGCGCAACAGGTTGTCGCGCGTCAGCACCTCGGCGCTCGGCCCCCAGCCTATGCATTCCTTGGCCAGCAGCAAGGTCTGGTCGAAATGGCGGTGCACCTGCTCGAAATCATGCAGCACGGCGATCACGGTGCGGCCCTCGGCCTGCCAGTGCGCCACGATGCGCAGCAGATCGTGCGTGGTGCGCGCGTCGATGGCGGTGAAGGGCTCGTCCAAGAGGATCAGCGGCGCGTCCTGCAGCAGGATGCGGGCGAACAGCACGCGCTGGAACTGGCCGCTGGACAGCGCGCCCACCGGGCGCTCTTCAAAGCCGGTCAGGCCGACTTGATCCAGCGCGGCCAGCGCGCGCTCGCGCTCGGCCTTGCTGCTGCCGCCAAACCAGCGCTGCCAGCGGCTGCCGGCATGCGCTGCGCCCAGCAAGATGGTATCGAGCACGCTGATGGGAAACTGCCGCTCGATATTGGCCTGCTGCGGCAGATACGCAAGCTGCCGGCGCGCCACGCCCTCGAAGCGCACGTGGCCGTGATCGGGCGTGAGCAGGCCGACAATGGCCTTGAGCAAGGTGCTCTTGCCCGCACCATTGGGGCCGACGATGGCGGTGCTGCTGCCCGAGCGGAACGCGCCCGTTACATGGTGCACCACCGGGTGGCGCTGGTAGGAGAGCGTGAGATTTTCCAGCGTGAGTGCGGTCATGCCAGCGCCCACCATGCGGCCAGCCACAGTGCGGCAATCAGCGGCAGCACCAGCAGCACGCGCTGCCACGCCGGCAAGGCCAGCAGGGTGGGGCCAGGGGCCGGGCGAGCCGGGGCGGGCTGCTGCGTACCATGGTCATGCGCGTGCGCGTCGTGATGGGTGTGGCTCATGCCGCGATCTCCTGGCAGTTGCGGCACAGGCCCTTGATCTCCAGCTCGTGCCGGCTCATGGCAAAGCCGCCTGTGGCCAGCGCACTGCGCAAGGTCTCCATCCACGGCGGGTTGTCGATTTCCTCGACGCCGTGGCAGCGCTCGCACACCAGCAGCACACCGTGGTGCGCATCGTGAAAGCTGGGGCAAACCACAAAAGCCTGCAGGCTGTCGATGCGGTGCACGATGCCGGCCGCCACCAGAAAATCCAGCGTGCGGTAGACCGTGGGCGGCGACGCGCCCGGCCGCTGCTTTTGCAGCGCGGCCAGCAAGTCATAAGCCTTGACCGGGCCATGGCTGGCCAGCAGCAAGCTCAGCACCTCGCGGCGCAGCTCGGTCAGCTTCTCGCCGCGTGCGGCAAGCCAGCTTTCGGCGGTATCCAGCGGCGCATCCATATCGCCCACCTGCTTCGCTTCGATTCAAAATGCAATGTTATTACATTTTTCGTGAAGATGTAATGTTATTACATTAAGGGCTGCACAGCCGGCCAGTACCGGGCCCGGCCCGGTGCTCGATGTGGATTGATGCACAATCATCATTCACCGCAGGCACGCGCCCGCCCCGTCAACATGTCACAGCCCGTGTTGCGATGCAGAAGGTATACTTTCGGCTCGTTGACGAACCCCGTTCGCGCGTTTGCCCCGTTTCAAAGCGGGCAATGCGCCCTACAGACCACGGAGCTGGCAGTGACCCCTTCCTCTGACGATATGTCGATCATCTCGCTGGTGATGAACGCCAGCCTGGTAGTGCAACTGGTGATGGGCCTGTTGTTATTGCTGTCGCTGCTGTCGTGGTGGCATATCTTCAGCAAGTTTTTCACCGTGAAAAACGCCACCAGCCAGAGCGCCGATTTCGAAGACCGCTTCTGGGGCGGTTCCGATCTGGTGGCGCTATACGACCAGACGCGCCGCAACCACGCCATCGGCATGGAGAAAATCTTCATCGCTGGCTTTACCGAATTCCAGAAGCTGCGCCAGCGCGGCGGTATGGAGCTGTCCGACGTGATGGACGGCACGCGCCGTGCCATGCGCGCCTCGTCGCAGCGCGAACTCGATTACCTCGACAAGCACACCTCATTCCTCGCTTCGGTCGGCTCGGTATCGCCCTATATCGGCCTGTTCGGCACCGTGTGGGGCATCATGCATGCCTTCACCGGTCTGGCCAATGTCGGCCAGGCGACGCTCGCCACCGTGGCGCCGGGCATTGCCGAATCGCTGGTGGCCACCGCCATCGGCCTGTTTGCCGCCATTCCGGCCACCGTGGCCTACAACCGCTTTGCGCATGATATCGATGCGCTGGCCAGCCGCTTCGATACCTTTACCGAAGAGTTCTCCAACATCCTGCAACGGCAGGCGGCCCGCTAAGGAGCGCACCCATGGCCCGTTCCAGCCGCCGCCCGCGCCGCTCGATGAACCAGATCAACGTCGTGCCGTATATCGACGTGATGCTGGTGCTGCTGGTGATCTTCATGGTTACCACACCGATGATGCAGCCCGGCGTGATCAACCTGCCCAAGGTCGGCAAGGCCGACCGCGAGGTAAATGCCGAGCCGCTGCGGGTGGAAATCGCCGCCGACGGCAGCCTCAAGCTGGCCGACAAGACCCAGACCGAAGCAGCTGCCGATGCCGCAGCGCTGGTGGCGCAGGTGCAGGCCAGGCTGGCCAACGGCAGCAGCCGCCCGGTAGTGATCGACGCCGACAAGACGGTGAAATACGAAACCGTGATCAACGTGATGGATGCGCTGCGCAAGGCCGACATCGCGCATGTCGGGCTGATGGTGCAGACGGGGAAATAAGCGCCGATGACCGATCCGCGCGTTTCCGTCCGCGAAGAACACCGCACGCTGTCGCTGGTGCTGGCGATTGCCATCCACGCGCTGCTGGTGCTGTGCCTGGTGTTTGCCGTGCGCTGGAAAACGCAAAAGCCGGCCGCCATGGATGTCGAACTGTGGGGCGGCCCGCCGCCTGCCGCCGTGAAAGCGCCTGAACCGCAGCCCGAGCCGGTCAAGCCCGTCAAGGTGAAGCCGGTCGAGGAAAAAGCCGAGCCGGTCGTCAAAGACCCGGACATTGCCACCGGCAAGGCCAAGCCCACGCCGGTCGCCACACCCAAACCGACCGTGACGCCACGGCCGACAGCCACGCCGCACCCCAGCCCGGCACCCAAGCCGACTGCAGCGCCCAAACCCACGATCGTACCGACCCTGAAACCGGCCAAGCCCACGCCTGCGCCCAAAAAGCAGAGTACGTTCGACAATCTGCTGAGCGGCGATACCGCCCCGGCGCCGAATGCGCACCCGGCCGGCAAGCCCGGCGGCAATGGCAACAATGTCGCAGCCAAGGTCAACGCCACCGGTACCGGCGTGGGCGGCGGCGGTGCAGGCAACGACAAGCTGCGTGGCTACGGCATGAGCGTGGCGCAGCTGATCAAGAGCCGCATCGTCTACCCGGGCAGCGACAACCCGCGCGTGGAATTCAAGATCACCTTGTTCCCGGACGGCACGGTGCGCGAGCTGAAAGTAGTGAACGGCGACGGCAATCCGCAATGGCAGGATGCCGTGACGCGTGCGATACAGAGCCTGGGCGCCTTTCCGCCGCCGCCGGCCGGCGTAAAGTACGATCAGGTGAGGGAATTGAACTTTGCCTTCCGCCCCAAGGACTGATCTTGGGTGTGTATAGACCTACGGAGTAGACGATGACCCCTTTGCAGCAAGTCTGGAAGCAAGCCCGCCGGCTGATGCTGGCGACCGCCGTGCTGCTGGGTGCAGCCGGCGCGGCGCGGGCCGACATGACCATCGAAGTGGTCGGCACCGGCGCCACGCAATACCCGATCGCCATTGCCCCGTTCCAGAACGAGGTGCAGCAGCAACAACCGGTCACGCCGGTGGTGGGCGACGACCTCAAGCGCTCGGGCCTGTTCAACGTGATCGGCGCGGGTGATCTGTCGCCGGTGCCGTACACCGTGGCACAGTTCAACGGCGCACCGCTGAAGGCGCGCGGTGCACAAACCGCACTGATCGGCACCATAGCCCCCGATGGCGATGCCTTTCTGGTCACCGCCACCCTGGTCGATGTGGGCAGCAAGAACACGCTGGTCACCTTCCAGCGCCGCGCCACCGCCGGGCAGATGCGCCGCGTGGCGCACCAGATCGCCGACGTGGTCTACCAGAAGCTGACCGGCGAGCCGGGCGCGTTCAACTCGCGCATTGCCTACGTGGTAAAGATGGGCAAGCGCTACGAGCTGCAGGTAGCCGATGCCGACGGCTATGGCGCGCAATCGGTACTGGCGTCCAACCAGCCCATCATGTCGCCCAAGTGGTCGCCCGATGGTGGCCGGCTGGCCTATGTGTCGTTCGAGGAGCAAAAACCCATCGTTTACGGCCAGGACCTCGGCACCGGCCGCCGCTGGAAGATTGCCGCCTTCAAGGGCAGCAACTCGGCGCCGGCCTGGTCGCCCAATGGCCAGCAGCTGGCAGTCACGCTGACGCGTGATGGCGGATCGCAGATCTTCATCGTCAATGCCGATGGCAGCGGCAGCCCGCGCCGGCTGACCAATACCGGTGAAATCAATACCGAAGCCAGCTTCACCCCGGATGGCGGCAGCGTGCTGTTCACCTCCGACCGGGGCGGCAGCCCGCAGATTTATCGCCAGCCGGTGGGCGGCGGCGGGGCCGAGCGCATTACCTTCCAGAACGGCTATAACGCATCGGGCAAGCTCAGCCCGGATGGCAAGACGCTGACCCTGATCACCCGCACCGAGCGCGGCTTTCAGGTAGCGGTGATGGACATGGCCAGCCGCCAGATTCAGGCGCTGACCGATACCGGGCTGGACGATGCACCGACCTTTGCCTCGAACGGCCGCATGATTTTGTACGAAACCGACATCGGCGGCCGTGGTGCGCTGGCGGCGGTATCCAGCGACGGCCGCGTGAAGCAGCGCCTGCGCTCGACGTCGGGTGATGTGCGTCAGCCCGCCTGGGGACCATTGCTGAAATAAGTTTGGGGCAAGATCAGGACTCGGCTTACAGTCACGGAACCTGCCGGCACGGCAGACTGTCCACTGGTCAGCCCACCATTTGCATCATTACTTCTCTGACAGGAGCAAGAACATGAAGAAAATCGCCGCCAGCCTGTTGCTGACCGCACTGCTCGCCGCCTGCGCCAGCCAGCCGGGCACGCAACCGACCCAGCCGACAACCCCGATCACCGACAAATCGGGCAATGACAGCGCCAGCACCAATCCGGCCAGCGTGGACCTGACAAAAGGCAGCACCACCGATGCCAAGGGCTACAACGTGCTGACCGACCCGAACAACATCCTGTCCAGCCGCCGCATCTATTTCGATTATGACTCCTATGTGGTCAAGCCCGAGTTCAACGAAATGGTCGAGGCGCACAGCAAGTACCTGAACGAGCACAAGGACGCCAAGCTGATCGTGCAGGGCAATACCGACAATCGCGGCACCGCCGAATACAACCTGGCGCTGGGCCAGAAGCGTGCCGATGCAGTGAAGAAGCAAATGAACGCACTGGGCGTGGCCGACAGCCAGCTCGAGACCGTCAGCTTCGGCAAGGAAAAACCGCTGGAAAGCGCCGACACCGAAGAAGCATGGGCACGCAACCGCCGTGCCGAGCTGGTGTACGACGGCGAAGCTGCCAAGTAAAATCCGCCGCGTGGCCCGCCCGTGGCGGGCCACCACCAACCAGATCGCACTCACCGGGATGCCATGAAGAAACTTGCCGCACTGATGATGCTCGCCTTCGCCGTCAACGCCCACGCCGGCCTGTTTGATGACAGCGAAGCCCGCAAGCAGATCGACGAGCTGCGCACCCAGGTGCAGCAGCAGCAACAACAGAACCAGCAACAAATCGTGCAACTGCAGACCGGCAGCCGCCGCGTGCTGGATCTGGTGAACGAGATCGAGCAACTCAAGCAGGACAACGCCAACCTGCGCGGCGTGATCGAGGTACTGCAGTTCAATCTGGACGAAGCCACCAAGCGCCAGAAAGACCTGTATGTGGACCTGGACAACCGCGTGCGCAAGATCGAGGAAGCCAAGGTCGAGCAGGCCAAGGAGCAGGCATCGGCCGCGCAGCAGAGCGAATCGCAAAGCTTCGATGCCGCCGTGGCGCTGTCGCGCGCGGCCAAGCACAAGGAAGCCGTCGCCGCCTTCCGCCAGTTCCTCACCGACTACCCCAACAGCGCCAACGCCCCGGCTGCGCAATACTGGCTGGGCTCGTCGCTGACTGCGCTCAAGGATTACAAGGGCGCCAGCGCGGCCTATGGCACGGTGGTGAGCAAATACCCGGACGATGCCGTCGCCCCGGATGCCCTGTTCGGCCTGGCCGTGGTGGCCAACGTGCAGAAAGACAAGAAAACCGCCAAGCAATACCTGCTGCAGCTGATCGAGAAATACCCGCAGTCGGAAAAAGCCGCCACCGCCAAGAAGGCGCTGCTGGCGACTGATTGATCTGCCGGCCGGGTTCCAGTCAAACAGGGTTGCAAGCGCCATGCTTGCAACCCTTTTTTTGCACCATCGCCCGCAGCGGGCTGCCCTGCCCGGCAGGGCATACTGTGGCATACGCAACAAAACTGCAGCATTCGGTTGACGCCGCCCATCATTGACCTGAAAATTACAAATCCTTAATTGTAAAGAAATTGTTGGCTATGCCGCAGGTTGCTGTCTGCTGCGCAAGGCAGCAGTGGATGGTGCGAGGGCGGTATCAGTGACGGGTATCGATCAATGCGGTGAAAGCAGGGCCTGCCATGCGCAGGCTTTTTGTGTTTGCACCATCAATTTGCGCCACCTGCCGACAACCGCAGGCCGGGCGTTGCAACCATTCTCCCTCTCACGGCCGGATTTGGCGCAAAGCGGGCGGTCAACATGAGCCGCTGGCTTGCCTGCGTCGGTGACAGTACCACCACCAACGGCACAGTGCTGGAGCACGGCGCCAAGACCACCACGCTGTTCGGCAAGCGAACGGCCATCATCGGTGGCGATGTCAGCTGCCCGGCCTGCAACAGCACCGGGCAAATCCAGAAAGCAGGCGGCGGTCGCCGTCTCAAATCCGCCGGCAAGGAGGTCGCGCTGCATGATGACATCGTCGTCTGTGGCTGCCCCACGCCGCCCAAGGTCATCGCTGGCCAGCAAAAAAGCACCTACACAGATCAGGTTTGAGCACCATGTCCCGTACCCTCAGCGTTGCCAGCCCCGCCATCCCGCTCGCCAACGGCGAACCCACCCTGGTGCCCACTGTGGTACGCGGCCGCGATGGCATCAACCAGCTGCACCAGTACGACATCACGCTGATCACCCCGGA
>NZ_FWXD01000064.1 GCF_900176275.1 Andreprevotia lacus DSM 23236
TGCAACTGGAACGCGTCGGCCGCAATGACAACTTCTTTGAACTCGGTGGCCACTCCCTCTTGGCTGTCAGCCTGATCGAGCGCATGCGGCAACAGCAGCTGCACGCCGACGTACGTGACCTGTTCACTGCAGACAGCCTGGCCGAACTGGCGCGGCATATCGACAGTGCGCAGGCTGGTGCACCGGTTGAAGTGCCGCCGAACCTGATTCCGCAGGATGCGACCCATATCACGCCGAACATGTTGACCTTGGTCGAACTCACGCAGGACGAGATCGACACGATCATCGCGACTGTGCCGGGTGGCGCAGGCAATGTGCAGGACATCTACCCGCTGGCGCCGTTGCAGGAGGGGATTCTGTTCCATCACATGGTGGTGAAGCAGGGGGACACCTATCTGCTGCCCAACCTCTATGCCTTCGCAAGCCGTGAACGGCTGGAACGCTTCCTCGCCTCGGTGCAGATATCGATAGACCGCCACGACATCCTGCGTACCGCTCTGGCTTGGGAAGGCTTGAGTCAGCCAGTGCAGGTGGTGCAGCGTCACACTGTCTTGCAACCGCATTGGCTGAGCCTTGATCCCGCTGAGGGCGAAATTGCCGCACAGCTGCGCGAACTGTGCAACCCGGCAACGACCCGCATTGATATCCGCCAGGCCCCGTTGCTGGCTTGCCATATCGCGGAAGATGCCGGGCACGGACGTTGGTTGTTGCATATCCTGGCCCATCACCTTGCCATTGATCACACCACTCTTGAGCTGCTGGTCGAGGAGTCGGAGGTTATCGAGCAAGGCCGTGCAGCCGATCTGCCCGCACCGCTGCCGTTCCGCAACTTTGTGGCGCAGGCGCGGCTGGGTGTCAGCGCGCAGGAGCACGAAGCGTTCTTCCGCAATATGCTGGGTGGAGTGGACGAGCCGACCGCGCCGTTCGGCCTGCTGGATGTGCAGGGTGACGGACACGATGTGCTCGAAGCCAGCCTGCATTTGCCGGGCGAGCTGTCCCGTGCAATCCGCCAGCAGGCCCGCAGCCATGGCGTCAGTGCCGCCAGCCTGCTGCATCTGGCCTGGGGTCTGGTACTGGCCCGCACCAGTGGCCGGAATGATGTGGTATTCGGTACCGTGCTGTTTGGCCGCATGCAAGGCGGTGAACAGGCTGATCGTGTGATGGGCATGTTCATCAATACACTGCCGCTTTGCCTGTCGATTGGCAGTGATGGTGTAGGTTCAAGCCTCAAGGCGGCGCATCAGCAACTGGCGCGGCTATTGCGCCATGAGCACGCGCCACTTGCGCTGGCACAACGTTGCAGCGGCGTACACGCCCCGGCCCCGTTGTTTACCAGTTTGCTCAATTATCGCCACAGCTCGGAACGCACGGCGGCGGATGGCGAAATTGCCGGCATTACTGACCTGGGTGGCCACGAGCGCACCAACTACCCGCTGACATTGGCGATTGACGACCTGGGCGAAGGCTTCCAGCTCACCGCGCAGGTGGCCCAGCCGATAGCCCCGCAACGCATCTGCGCCTTCATGCAGGCTGCGGTGGAACAGCTGGTTGCAGCGCTGCAACAGCAGCCCAACCAACCGTTGGCACAGCTGGACGTGCTGCCGGGTGAAGAACGGCAGCAAGTCCTCGACGTCTGGAATACGACTGAACAGGCTTACCCGCAGGACGTGTGCCTGCAGCAGCTGATCGAAGCCCAGGTAGACGCCACACCGGATGCGATTGCGGTCAGCCAGGGCGAAGTCCAACTGAGCTACGCCGAACTCAATGCCAGGGCCAACCAGCTGGCGCACCACCTGATCACCCTCGGTGTCGGTCCGGACCGTCGGGTGGCGGTGTGCGTGGAACGCAGTGTGGAGCTGGTGATTGCATTGCTGGCCGTCATCAAGGCGGGTGGGGCGTATGTGCCGCTGGACCCGGCCTATCCGGGTGAGCGGCTGGCCTTCATGCTGGAGGACAGTGCACCTACCGTCATCCTTGCCAAGGGTGATTGGACTCGCGTTGCTGCTGAAGCCGGTGTCGATGTGCCGGTGCTGGATGTGGCGCAAGCCGATGCACCGTGGTTGTCCGCTTCTCTGGACAACCCACCCCGGCTTGGTCTGGGCCAGCATCTGGCCTACGTGATCTACACCTCGGGTTCCACCGGCCGCCCCAAGGCAGCCCAGGTGTTGCGCCAAGGCATGCACAACCTGCTCGACTGGTATATCGACGATGCCGGTCTGCGTGCAGACGATCACATCCTGCTGCTCAGCTCGCACAGCTTCGACCTGACCCAGAAAAACATCTGGGGTCCGTTGCGGGTGGGTGGTCAACTCCACCTGGGTGTTGAACCCTTCCTGCCGGAAGCCATCCTGCAGCAGATCAAGGATGAAGGCATTACCTGGCTGAATATGGCCCCCAGTGCCTTCCATGCACTGGTGGATACCGATGCAAGTGCACTACAAGGCCTGCGCACCGTCGTACTGGGTGGCGAACCCATCCAGACTGCCAAGCTTAAGCAGATTCCGGCACCGCGTCCGCGCTTCATCAACAGCTACGGCCCGACCGAATGCAGTGATGTGGTCAGCTGGTATGTACTGAACGACAACCTCGACCAATACAGCCAGAGCGTGCCGCTGGGCAGGCCGGTCAGGCATGACCGGTTGTACATCCTCAATGAACAGCAGCAAGCCACACCCATCGGTGTGGTCGGGGAAATCTGCGTGGGTGGCATCGGGGTAGGGATTGGTTACTTCAACCAGCCTGAACTCACCGCAGAACGCTTCATCCCGAATCCGTTCAGCACGAACACAGACGCCAAACTCTACAAGACCGGCGACCTCGGTCGCTGGCTGGCGGACGGCACCATCGAGTATCTCGGCCGCAATGACTTCCAGGTCAAGCTCCGTGGCTTCCGTATTGAACTGGGTGAGATCGAAGCCAAGCTCGGCACGGCACAGGATATTCAGGAAGTCGCCGTCCTCGCGCGTGAAGACAGCCCGGGTGACAAGCGACTGGTCGCCTACTACGTCGGTGCGCTGGATGCAGAAGCACTCAGAGCCCACGCCAGTGCCCAGCTGCCGGCCTATATGGTCCCGGCCGCGTATGTCCAGTTGGAATTCTTCCCGCTCACCCCGAATGGCAAGCTGGACCGCAAGGCGCTGCCAGCGCCTTCGGGCGACGCCTGGGTCAGCCGCGGCTATGAAGCACCGGTCGGCCAGATTGAAGAAACGCTCGCCACCTTGTGGGCTGACCTGCTCAAGGTGGAGCGGGTGGGGCGGCAGGACAACTTCTTTGAGTTGGGTGGGCATTCATTGCTCGCGGTCAGTCTGATCGAGCGCATGCGCCAGGCCGGCCTGCATGCCGAAGTAAGCACACTGCTTTCCAGTGCCAATCTGCGTGAACTTGCCGCAGCGACGAAGGAAATTGAGGAGATTTTGCTGTGACCGTTGTTGAACTGTTGTCGCTGCTGGAAGAGAAAGGTATTTCGCTGACCCTGAACGGCGACAACCTCGCCGTGAAAGGCGACAAGAAAGCACTGGCCGATGCATCACTGGTCAGTACCATCCGCGAGAAAAAGCCGGAGCTGATTACCTATCTGCAAGGTGGCGGGCAGGTCAGCGGCGTGGCTGGACAGGTCGTTGTGCCGCCCAACCTGATCACGGCGGATTGCGCGCGAATTACGCCCGATATGCTGACGTTGGCGACGCTGACGCAACCCGAGATCGATGCCGCTGTTTCGGTTGTGGCCGGTGGCGCTGCCAATGTGCAGGACATCTACCCGCTGGCGCCATTGCAGGAAGGCATCCTGTTCCATCACCTGATGGGTGGAGAAGGTGACCCCTACCTGCTGCCCAATTTGTACCGTTTTCCGAGCCGCGCGCGGCTGGATCGCTTTCTGGCCGCAGTACAGGTCGCCATAGATCGCAATGACATCCTGCGTACCGGGCTTGTATGGACCGGGCTGGTACAGCCCATGCAAGTCGTTTGGCGTAGTGCGCGCCTGCCGGTAATCGAGATCACGCTTGACCCGGCGCAGGGCGATCTGGCCCAGCAAATGGAACAGCGCTTTGATCCGGCGCATACCCGCATTGATATTACCCAGGCACCGTTGATGCGCTGCCATATTGCAGAAGAAGCGCCGGGCGGTAGCTGGTTGCTGCACTTTGCTGCGCACCATCTGGCACTCGATCACTCGACGTTTGAAATGCTGATTGCTGAATCAGCTGCGATCGAACAAGGCCGCGAAGCCGAACTGCCGGCCCCGGTGCCGTTCCGCAACTTCGTCGCCCAAGCAAGACTGGGCGTCAGCGAACAGGAACACGAACAGTTCTTCACCGAACTGCTGGGCCACATCGACGAACCGACCGCCCCGTTTGGCCTGCTGGATGTGCAAGGTGACGGCAGCGACGTGCAGGAAGCCAGCCTGCACCTGCCGGATGAACTGTCCAGCCAGATCCGCCAGCAAGCAAGAAGCCACGGCGTCAGCGCCGCCAGCCTGATGCACCTGGCCTGGGCCTTGGTGCTGGCCCGCACCAGCGGGCGGGATGACGTGGTATTCGGCACGGTGTTGCTGGGCCGGAT
>NZ_FWXD01000053.1 GCF_900176275.1 Andreprevotia lacus DSM 23236
ATGCTGCCGCTGATCGATTTGCCGCAAAGCGCAATCGATGCGATAGCGGCTAGCGTGCCCGGCGGCATGAGCAATATTCAGGATATCTATCCGCTGACGCCGCTGCAGGAAGGCATGCGGTTTCACCACATGCTGAAAGAACGTGGCGACGCCTATCTGCTGAAAGTGCAGTTTGATTTTGCACAACAGACGCAGTTGGAACGCTTCCTTGCCGCCTTGCAGCAAGTGATCGACCGGCACGACGTTTTCCGCACCGCCTTGCATTGGCAGGGGCTGGATGCACCTGTTCAAGTGGTGCTGCGCCATGCCGTACTCCCGGTATTGCACCTCACGGCCAGTGAAATCGGTGGCGATGCCATGGGCTACCTGAACCGCCACTATGATCCACAGCACTACCGGCTTGCGCTGACGCAGGCCCCATTGATGCAAGCTATCGTGGCTGAAGATGCAACCACAGGCCGCTGGGTACTGCATTTGTTGCAGCATCATGCAATCAGCGATCACACCACGCTGGAGCGCATGTTTGCCGAGATGGAGGCCATGCAGTCTGGCAAGTCCGCGCAATTGCCTGCGCCACAGTCATTCCGCAATTTTGTTGCACTTGCCCGGGCGAACGCCGATCAAGCAGCCCAGCAACGCTTTTTCAGCGACATGCTGGCCGATATCGACGCGCCGACAGCGCCTTACGGTATTTCCGAAATCCACGGAGATGGGGCAGACACCACTGAACACCGCTGCGAATTGACCGGCAAACTGGCACAGCGCATCCACGATGCGGCCCGCACGGCACAAGTGAGTACCGCCAGCTTCATGCATCTGGCTTGGGCACTGGTGCTGGCACGGCTAAGCGGGCGTGATGACGTCGTTTTCGGTACGGTGTTGTTCGGCCGCCTGCAAGGCGGCAAGGCAGCTGAGCAGGTCATGGGGCTGTGCATCAATACCTTGCCGCTGCGTGTCTCGCTGGGCCAGCTTGGCGTTGCCGAGAGTCTGCAGCAAGCGCATCAAACACTGAGCGGTTTGCTGCGCCATGAACACGCCTCGCTGGTTGAGGCACAGCAATGCAGTGCGATTGCCACAGGCGCCCCGCTGTTTTCATCGTTGCTCAACTACCGCTACAGCCAGCGCGTCGATGCCCTGTTTGCATCGCCAGTCTGGCAAGGCATGCAGGTGCTGCATTTCGACGAACGCACCAACTATCCGCTTACCCTCGCTATCGACGATCTGGGCGATACATTCAGCCTGACCGTACGCGGTACTGCTGATGCCCATCCGGCGGCGGTCATCAATCAGATGTGCGCAGCAGTAGAGGGCTTGCTTGAGGCGTTGACACAGCAACCGGCGCAGCCATTGGCATATGTGAATGCGTTGTCCCGGCAGGAACATGCGCAGCTTCGCGTATTGGCCGGTGATGACACAACTGCGGTAGCAACACAGACGCTGGCACAGTTGTTCGAGGCCCAAGTCCGGCTTACGCCGGAACGGATTGCCGTAAAATGCGGTGCTGCAAGTCTAAGCTATTGCCAGCTCAACGAGCGCGCAAACCGGCTGGCGCATGCGCTGCGCCAGCTGGGTGTGCGGGCCGATGTACTGGTTGGTCTCTGCGTCGAGCGCTCGATCGATACACTGGTGGGGCTGCTGGCCATTCTCAAGGCTGGTGGCGCCTACGTGCCTCTGGACCCGAGCTACCCCCGCGAGCGCCTTGCCTACCTGCTTGCTGATGCCCAGCCAGCCGTGCTTTTGAGCCAGCAACACCTTGCCGGCACTTTGCCGCCCTTGGCTGCGCCCCTCTGCATGATCGACGACATGGCCGCGCTTGCAGCATGGCCGGCAGAAAACCCGCAAACGCTCAACTCGCCTGATGATCTGGCCTACGTGATTTATACCTCGGGTTCAACCGGCCAACCCAAGGGCGTAGCTATTGCCCAGCATGCAGTGATCTACCTCTGGCAGGCGTTGCAGCAAACAGCACTACAGGCATTGCCGCCGGCTTCTGCAGTGACGCTGAACGCTTCGTTGTCATTCGATGCCTCGGTGCAAGGCTGGGTGCAATTGCTGTCCGGGCATTGCGTGGTCATCGTGCCGGAAAATATCCGCGCTGACGGCGCAGCAATGCGGCAATTTCTTGCGCAGCAAGAGATTACCCTGTTCGACTGCACGCCAGTGCAACTTGAGTACCTGCTGCAAGCCGCGGTACCCGCAGATAACGCGCATTTCCCGCATACAGTACTGGTGGGCGGGGATGCCATCAGCCCTGCCCTGTGGCAGCAACTGGCCGAGCGGCAACAAACTGCGTTCTACAACGTCTACGGCCCGACCGAATGCACGGTAGATAGCACCATTGCGCGCATCGCGCCACAAAGCCGCCCGAATATCGGCCGCCCGTTGCCGGGTTGCAGCGCCTGGGTGCTTGATCAGCACGGCCAACCGGTGCCGGCGGGCGTGGTCGGCGAGTTGTATCTGGGCGGTGCGGGCCTTGCACGGGGCTATCACCGCCAGGACGCGCTGACTGCTACGCGTTTTGCCAATTGCCCGGCCATTGGCGCCAAGCGGTTGTACCGTAGCGGCGATCTGGTGCGCTGGAATGATGCAGGCCAGCTCGAGTATTTCGGTCGCAACGATCAGCAAATCAAGCTGCGCGGCTACCGCATCGAGCCGGGTGAGATCGAATCCGCGCTGCGCACGCTCCCCGCAGTTGGCGATGCCGTGGTACTGGCGCGTGCGGATGACAGCGGCGAATCGCATCTGGTGGCCTACTTGCTCGCACGGGATGGGCAATCAATCCCCGAGCCTGCAGTCTTGCGTGGTGCACTGCGGCTGCAGTTGCCCGCGCACATGATGCCGGCGTACTTCATGGTGCTGGAGGCGTTTCCGCTCACGCCCAATCACAAGATCGACCGCAAGGCGCTGCCGCTGCCCAACCGCAGCGACCAGGCCGCCGCCAACCACGTTGCGCCGCGCAATGACATCGAAGCCACGCTGGCAGCCATCTGGGCAGAGGTACTCAAGCTGCCGCAAGTCGGCATTCACGACAACTTCTTTGCACTGGGTGGCCACTCGCTCTCGGCTACCCAGGTCACCGTGAAAATCCGCGAACGATTGCAGGCCGAAGTCCCGCTGCGCGTGCTGTTCGAGGGGGCCGACATTGCCGAACTGGCCGGGCGCATTGCCGCGCAGCAAACCGCATCGCAGGTGACTAGGCCTGCCACCGTGTACGAGCAAGAGGAAATTTGAATATGCAGGCTCTACTGGACACCTTGCAGCGTTTGCAGATTCAGTTGTCGCTGGATGGTGACAAACTGCTGCTCAATGCCCCGCAAGGCGTGGTGACTGATGAGATTCGCGCGGCGCTGCGCGAGCGCAAGCCAGCCCTGATCGAGCACCTGCGCCAGCAAGCCCATGCAGCATCGACTTACCCTCCGCTCTCTCACGCCCAGCAACGCCTCTGGTTTCTGGACCGGTTCGAGCCCGCCAGCGCCACTTTCAATACCGCGCTGGGATTGCGCCTGCAGGGGCATCTGGACACTGCAGCACTGCAAGCAGCCATTAACGACACCGTTGCCCGACACGCTGCGCTGCGCACAACCTTTGCCCTGCACGATGAAGTGCCCTATCAGCACATTGCCGAACAACTGCAGCTGGAGCTTGCCGTCGTCGAATTGGGCGAAACGGCCGAAAACGAGCGCGATGAGCACGCCCTGGTGCTGGCACGCATCGAGACAGAAATTCCGTTCGATCTGCAAACCGGCCCGCTGCTGCGCGCTACCGTGTATCGCATTGCGGCAGATAACCATTTGCTGCTGCTGGTGTTGCACCACATCGTGACCGATGGTTGGTCCAGCTCCGTGCTTGTGAACGAGCTGGCAGAGCACTACCGCGCCCGGCTTGCAGGTGACCACGCCATGCTGCCGCAGCTTGCGATGCAGTACGCCGATTTTGCACGCTGGCAACGCCAATGGCTAGCCAGCGGCGTGCTGCGGCAACAACTGGATTACTGGCGCAATCAGCTGGCCGATGTGCCGGTATTGCTGTCGCTGCCCACCGATCATCCCCGCCCGGTCCAGCAAAGCTTTCGCGGTACGCGTTTGCCATTCGCCATTTCGGCCGAGACCAGCGCAGCCCTGCACCAGCTGGGCCGGCAATCACACGCCACCTTGTTCATGGTGCTGCATGCGCTGTTCAGCATCTTGCTGTCACGTCATGCTGGCCAGCACGATATCTGCATTGGCACGCCGGTTGCCGGCCGTCAGCGTAGCGAACTGGAACCGCTGATCGGCCTGTTCGTGAATCTGCTGGTGTTGCGCACGCAGGTTGATGACGACGAACCCTTCGCTGTGCTGCTGCAACGGGTACGTCAGACCACTTTTGATGCCTACGAGCATCAGGATGTTCCGTTCGATCAACTGATCGACGAGCTGAAACCGGAGCGCCATACCAGCCATGCACCTTTGTTTCAGGCCATGCTGGTGCTGCAAAGCACGCCGGCGCCCACACCGGCATTGCCCGGCCTGACACTCGACTACGCTGATCTGGTCTGGCATACGGCCAAGTACGATCTGACGCTGGATGTACAGGAAGTGGCAGGTGAACTGCGCTGTGCGTTTGAATACAACACTGACCTGTTCGAGCGCAGCACTGTTACCCGCCTGGCAGGACACTTCCAGCAGCTGGTCAGCGCCGTCGTTGCCGAACCGGCTACCCGTGTTGGTGATCTGCAGTGGTTGACTGCGGCAGAAATCAGCCAATTGCTTGATGACTGGACAGCCCCCGCAATCGACCTGCCTGCACAAGGACTGATTCATCAGTTGCTGGAAGCGCAAGCTGCCCGCACACCGGATGCACTGGCAGCCGTGTGTGGCGAACTGCAACTCAGCTACGACACACTGAACATGCGGGCCAACCGACTGGCCCACTATCTGCGCCAGCAAGGCGTCGGACCGGATCGTCCGGTGGGGGTATGCACACACCGTTCGCTGGACATGCTGGTTGCACTGCTTGCCATCCTGAAAGCCGGCGGGGCCTATGTGCCGCTTGACCCGGCTTATCCGCCCGAGCGCCTCGCGCTGATGCTGGATGATGCCAAACCGGCGCTGCTGCTGACCGAGCACGCCCTGCTGGGCCGTTTTGACAGCACGCAAGCCAGCCTGTGCCTGGATAAATGCGATGCATTGCTGGCCGGCCAACCTGCAAACAATCCGCCCGATTTCACGCTGCCTGCTCATTTGGCCTACATCATTTATACCTCGGGTTCCACCGGCCGGCCCAAGGGCGTAGCGATACAGCATGGCAATGCGGCTGCATTCATTGCATGGGCATGCAGCGTGTTTGATCGTGCCAGCCTCGATCGCGTGCTGGCTGCAACGTCGATGTGCTTTGACTTGTCGATATTCGAGATGTTTGTACCGCTCGCAGTGGGCGGCTCGGTCTGGATCGCGCGCGACGTGCTGGACGTGGTGGCAGACCCTGCCGCATTCCCCGTCACGCTGATCAACACAGTGCCGTCAGCCATTGCCGCGCTGCATCGCAGCCGGGCGATTCCGCCATCGGTACGCGTGATCAATCTCGCCGGGGAAGCACTGCCCAACGCCTTGGTGCAGGCGCTCTATCGAGATTGCAATCTGGATGGCATCTACAACCTGTACGGGCCGACCGAAGATACCACCTACTCGACCTTCACCCGCGTGCCCAAGGGCGGTCGCACGGTCACCATAGGCCGGCCGATTGCCGGCAGCCGCGCCTACGTGCTTGACGCCAGTCTGCGCCCGGTTGCCATCGGTGTAGCGGGTGAACTCTACCTGGCTGGCGCCGGGCTGGCGCGGGGCTATCTGCACCGCCCGGACCTCACTGCCGAGCGCTTCTTGCCCGATCCATTCAGCCACAGTGGCGAGCGCATGTACCGCACTGGCGATCTGGTGCGCTATCTGGCCGATGGCGAGATCGAATATCTGGGGCGTATCGACCATCAGGTCAAGGTGCGCGGTTTCCGTGTCGAACTGGGGGAAATCGAAGCTGCATTCGCCGCCTTGCCCGCCGTGTGCGATGTGGTGGTGCTGGCCCGCGAGGATGTGCCCGGCGAGCACGAGCTTTCGGCTTATCTGGTCATGCAGGCGGGTGCAGATACCGCAGCCTTGCGCAAACAACTGGCCAGCCGGCTGCCCGACTACATGCTGCCAGCGCATATCATTGCACTGGAACGATTGCCGCTAACCCCCAATGGCAAGGTAGACCGCAAGGCTTTGCCGGCCCCACAGCGCACTCGCGAGGCTGCCGGCTTCATCGCGCCACGCAACGAACGCGAATCCAGATTGGCCGACATCTGGGCCGGTGTGCTCAAGCTTGATCGCATCGGCGTTGAAGATAACTTTTTCGAGGCTGGCGGCAACTCCTTGCTGGCGGTGACGCTGGTAGAGCGCATGCGCAGTGCCGACTTTGCGGTCGATATTCGCGGCCTGTTTACCACGCCAACGATCGCAGCCGTTGCCGCACAAGGTGGCGTGCACGCAATCCAGATTCCTTCCAATCTGATTCCGCCTGTCTGCGGTGCGATTACGCCGGATATGCTGCCTCTGGTGCAATTGACGCAGAAAGACATTGCGCTGATCTGCAACACAGTGCCCGGCGGCGGTGCCAATGTGCAGGATATTTATCCACTGGCGCCATTGCAGGAAGGCATTCTGTTCCAGCACTTGCTGCATGAACGTGGCGATACATATCTGCTCAAGCAGCAGCTGACATTCGATACACGGACAACGCTGGACCGCTTCGTGGCGGCCTTGCAAGCCGTCATCGACCGGCACGACACTTTCCGCACTGCCATAGTCTGGGAAGGCTTGAGCGAACCGGTGCAGGTGGTCTTGCGCGCAGCGAATCTGCCGATTGCCGAGGTAACGCTGGCGGCACTGGGCAATGAATACAACCCGTGCAGCTTCCGCCTCGAGTTGAACCGGGCACCGCTGATGCATGCATGCATTGCACAGAGTGCAGACGGTAGCTGGGTATTGCAGCTGCTGCATCATCACCTGATCAGCGATCACACCACGCTGGAGCAGTTGTTCGACGAAGTGCGCATCATCATGGCCGGCAATGGCTTGCAACTGCCCTTGCCGCTGCCATTCCGCAATTTCATTGCCCAGACCCGGTTGGGGGCAAGCACCAACTCGCACGACACATTCTTCCAGCGCATGCTGGCGGATGTCGAAACGCCTACTGCTCCGTATGGTGTGGAGGGCATCCATGGTAGCGGCACCGATGTGATTGCTGCCCATGTGGAGTTGCCTGCCGCCATCGCGCAGCAAGTGCGTACCGTCGCCCAAACGCATAAAACCAGCACGGCAACGCTGATGCATCTGGCATGGGGCCTGGTGCTGGCCAGGCTCACCGGCCAGACAAGCGTGGTATTCGGCACCATTTTATTCGGCCGCTTGCAAGGTGGGGCTGGCGCCGACCGGGTCATGGGCCTGTGCATCAACACCTTGCCCATCCGGCTTGATCTTGCTGGCACGGTACGCACCGCCCTGCAGCGCGCACAAACATTGCTGACCGAATTGTTGCAACACGAGCAGGCATCGCTCGTGCAGGCACAGCGCCAAAGCGGCCTAC
Organism: Andreprevotia lacus DSM 23236; assembly: GCF_900176275.1. GTDB lineage: Bacteria > Pseudomonadota > Gammaproteobacteria > Burkholderiales > Chitinibacteraceae > Andreprevotia > Andreprevotia lacus. The sequence goes on from NZ_FWXD01000053.1 coordinate 7,597, forward strand.
CAGCCGGCGCGCCGCTGTTTTCATCATTGCTGAACTACCGCTACAGCACCCGCGTGGATACTGCCTTGCAATTGCCCGAGGGCATGCAGGTTTTGCGTGGAGAAGAACGCACCAGCTATCCGCTGACTGTCTCTGTCGATGATCTTGCCGATGGTTTTGCACTCAGCGTGTTGGGGGTCGCCTCGGTCCACCCACGGCAGGTTTGCGATTATTTTGCTGCGGCCGTCGCTCAGCTGAGCCAGGCGCTGGCAAATGCGCCCGATGCCGCACTCGCCAGCCTGGATATCCTGCCTGCGGCAGAGCGCCAGCAACTGCTGTACGGCTGGAATCAAACCGAACGCGCTTGCCCTCCCGCCACGCTGGCCAGCCTGTTTGCTGAGCAAGCCAATCGGCACCCCTATCTGCCTGCTGCACGGCAGCATGGACACGTGCTCAGCTACGCCGAGCTTGAGCAGCGTGCCAATCAGCTCGCCCACGCTTTGCGGGCACGCGGTGTTGGCCCCGAAGTACTGGTCGGTTTGTGCGCGGAGCGCTCGTTTGCAGCCCTCATCGGCCTGCTGGGCATCGTCAAGGCCGGCGGCGCTTATCTGCCACTTGATCCTGCGCTGCCGCCACAGCGTCTGGCCCACCAACTGGCCGATGCAGCGCCTGCGCTGGTATTGACCCATGGAGATGCGTGGTCGGCCCTGAACCTGGCCGATATTCCAACACTGGCACTGGATGCAGCAGAGCTGGCCAGCCAGCCGCTCACTGCGCCTGAAGCGCAGGGCTCGCCAGACCAGCTGGCCTATGTGATGTACACCTCGGGTTCGACCGGTGTGCCCAAAGGGGTTGCGGTTACTCAGCGCAACATCCTGCGTCTGGTATGCAACAACCCGTATTTCTCGCTGCAGCCGGGTGACAAAGTGCTGCATCTGGCGCCAATCACCTTTGATGCCGCCACGTTCGAGCTATGGGCACCGTTGCTGCACGGCGGCACGATTTGCCTGCCGGCAGCCGGCAAGCCCACGCTGGACGAACTGGGCGATTTCATTGCCGACGAAGGCATCGACCTGTTGTGGCTGACATCTGCACTGTTCAACCAGATGGTCGACCACGCATTGCCACAACTGTTGCAGGCTGGTCATGTGTTCGCCGGTGGCGAGGCACTGTCTGTTCCGCATGTACGTGCCTTTGTCACGGCAGGTGGCCGTTTGAGCAATGGCTATGGCCCGACCGAAAGCACCACCTTTACCTGCACCGAAGTAGTCGATGCCGGCGTAGCTACACGCATCCCCATCGGCCGGCCGATTGCCAATACCCGGGTGTATCTGCTGGATGCAAACCTGCAACCGGTCCCGGTCGGGGTGGCCGGTGAGCTGTATATCGCCGGCATCGGGCTGGCGCGCGGTTATCTCAACCGGCCAGACCTGAGTGCCGAACGCTTCCTGCCGGATCCGTATGGCCCGGCAGGCAGCCGCATGTATCGTTCTGGCGATCTGGCGCGCTGGTTGCCGGATGGGCGCATTGACTATCTGGGCCGCAGTGATCAGCAGGTCAAGCTGCGTGGTTTCCGCATCGAGCTGGGCGAGATTGAAGCCACCTTGCTGCAACAGCCGGCGATTCGCGATGCGGTCGTAGTGGCCCGCCAGGAAGACGAGGACACCCGGCTGGTGGCTTATCTGGTGGCGCAGCCGGAACAGGCCATGCCGGATGGCGATGCCTTGCGGAGCATCCTGTTGCGCAGCCTGCCGGACTATATGGTGCCGGCGTATTTCATCGAACTGGAACAACTGCCGTTGACCCCCAATGGCAAGGTAGATCGGCAGGCCTTGCCGGCGCCGCAGCGGCAGGTCGACGAAGCGCGCTATGTGGCGCCACGCACTGCAACTGAAGCGCGGCTGGCCGCGATCTGGGCCGGGGTGCTCAAGCTGGATCGGGTGGGGGTGCACGACAACTTCTTTGCGCTGGGCGGGCATTCGCTGCTCGCCACACAACTATGCTCGCAATTGCGCCGCCAGTTTGCGCAAGATGTGCCGCTGCGACTGGTGTTCGATCATCCAACGGTAGCCGGTCTGGCGGCTGTGCTGCAGGCCACAGCGCCGTCAGCGGCAGAAGACGTAATACGGCCGGTCTCGCGCCAGCAAGCCCTGCCCTTGTCGTTTGCCCAGCAACGCTTGTGGTTCCTCGATCAGCTGGAGCCACACAGCGCGGCCTACAATATTCCGGCAGCCCTGCGCTTGCGTGGTGCTCTTGATCTGCCGGCATTGCAACAGGCGCTGACCGCCATCGTGCAGCGGCACGAGGTATTGCGCACCCGCTTTGCCCGTCAGGATGCGGAGTCGCAGCAGATCATTGACGATGCTGCTACATGCCCCATTGCGGTAGTGGACTTGAGCCTGAGCAGCGGCATCAGCCAAGACGACGCAGTCATCGAGGCGCTGCGCGCTGGCGCGCTGCAGCCCTTTGACCTTGCCAAGGGTTCGTTGCTGCGGGCACAGCTGATCCGGCTTGCCGAGCACGAGCACCTGCTCGCGCTTACGCTGCATCATATCGTTGCCGATGGCTGGTCCATGGGCGTGCTGCTGCATGAGCTGGTACAGGGCTACCGGGCAGCCCGTTTGGGCCAGCACAGCCAGCTACCGCAGCTCCCCATCCAGTATGCCGATTTTGCCCACTGGCAACGACAGTGGCTCAGTGGTGACGTGCTTGATCGCCAGCGCAGCTACTGGCAGCAGCAACTGACCGGCATTCCGGCGCTGCTGGCACTGCCAACCGATCGCCCACGCCCGGCAGTGCAGACCACAGCCGGCGCCAGCCATCTGCAGCACATCTCCGCACCCGTGCGCAACAGCCTGAGTGGCCTGGCTGGCCAATACGGCGCAACGCCATTCATGTTGCTCACCGCAGCTTTTCAGTGGCTGCTGGCTCGTTACAGCGGTCAGCGCGACATCTGCATCGGCACGCCAATTGCCAACCGTAACCGGGCCGAGCTGGAAAACCTGATCGGGTTCTTCGTCAATACGCTGGTATTGCGCGCCCACATTGATCCGCAACAGCCATTTGATGAATTGCTAGGCCAAGTGCGTGCCAGCACCCTGGCGGCCTACGCTCATCAGGATCTGCCATTCGAGCAATTGGTCGAGGCGCTCAACCCCGTACGCGACCCCAGCCATAGCCCCCTGTTCCAGGTCTTGCTGGTGCTGCAGAACCAGCCTATGCAAAGCGCAGACTTGGCCGGCCTCACGCTGACGCCGGTAGAAGTGCCTGTTACTGCGGCCAAGTTTGACCTTACCGTCAACATCCTTGAGCAGCCAGATGGCTGGGCGCTACTGTGGGAGTACAACACAGATCTGTTCGATGGCAGCACCATTGCCCGCATGGCAGGCCACTACGCCACCCTGCTGGACGGCATCGTGGCCCATCCACAGGCGCGCTGCGCCGACCTGCCCTGGTTAACAGCCACTGAACGGCAACAGGTGCTGTTGGACTGGAATGCCACTTCGGTAGCGCACTCGTCTACCTTGGCCATCCACCAGTTGTTCGAACAACAGGCAGATGCCCAACCCGATGCACCCGCCTTGCTGTTGGGCGATGCCGTACTGTCCTACGCCCAACTCGATGCCCGCGCCAATCAACTGGCACACGCGTTGCGATCTGCCGGGGTCGGGCCCGATGTGTGCGTCGGGGTGTGCTTGTCGCGTTCCTTCGAGCTGGTGATTGCGCTGTTGGCCATCCTCAAGGCCGGTGGCGCCTATGTGCCGCTGGATCCAGCCTATCCGCCGCAGCGGCTGGCGCACATGCTGGCCGATGCGTCTCCGCGGCTGGTGTTGGCCGAGCAGGTACATGCCGGTGTGTTGAGTGAATATGCAGGGCCAGTATGGGTTCTGGATCAGACTGAGCAACAAGCTAAATTGACAGAGCTCCCGACTGCACGGCTGAATCTGCCAGTGTGGCCGGAACAGCTGGCCTATGTGATCTATACCTCGGGTTCGACCGGTGTGCCCAAGGGCGTCGGCATTGACCATGCCGGCATCCTCAACCGCCTGCAATGGATGCAGGCGGCGTATCGGCTGACCAATGCTGATCGCGTGATGCAGAAAACACCGTTCAGCTTCGATGTTTCGGTGTGGGAATTTTTCTGGCCGCTGGGTTGGGGCGCACAGCTGGTGCTGGCCAAACCGGGCGGTCACCAGGAACCGGCTTATCTGGCTGAGCTGATCCAGAGCGCCGGCATTACGACGCTGCACTTCGTGCCGCCGATGCTGGAGGTCTTTCTGGCCAGTGCCGATGCGCAAAAATGCGCATCGCTACGCCAAATCGTCTGCAGCGGTCAGGCCCTGCCGTTGCAACTGCAGCAGCGCTGCCACGCCTTGCTGCCACACGTGGCAGTGCACAATCTGTATGGCCCGACCGAGGCCTCGGTCGATGTCACGGCGTGGACCTGCACGACCGAATCAACGCTGAACAGCGTGCCTATCGGCAAGCCGATCGACAATATCCGCATTTATCTGCTCGACGATGCACTGCAACCGGTCCCGGTTGGGGTAGCCGGTGAGCTCTATATCGCCGGCATCGGGCTGGCGCGCGGTTATCTCAACCGGCCTGACCTGAGTGCCGAACGCTTCCTGCCGGATCCGTATGGGCCGGCTGGCAGCCGCATGTATCG
>NZ_FWXD01000040.1 GCF_900176275.1 Andreprevotia lacus DSM 23236
CGGCCATCAAGAGCGCGGTAGCCTTTTTTAGAATGGATTTCTCCAGTTCCAGCTGCTGGACGCGGGCTTCGAGTTCTTGAATGCGCCGTTGCTCGGTGGTGAGAGCCTTGCTCTGCGGGGTGATGCCAACTTGTTCCTGCTGCAGCTGGGCCACCCAGCGGCGCATGGCAGTCTCGCCGACGCCCATGGCGGTGCAGGCCTGAGCCACGCTGTAGCCTTGGTTGACCACCAAGGCAGCGGCCTCGGCTTTGAATTCTGACGTAAACGATCGTCGGGTATTGTTCATCGTGACACCTGTGTGCGGTGGTGTGAGGACCACCTTAGTTGGTGTCCAGAATCATTGAACCACATCAGTTCGGCGCATGAGCTCTTCTGTGCGTACCTGCATTAAACCCCGCGCCTTTGGCGCGGGGTTTTTGTTTGTGCCGGTCACTGCCGTATCATCGCGGCTGGTTTTGAAACTCTGGACGCCCGCCATGGACAGCATCGCCGTCAAGGATTACCTGCTCTCGCTGCAGCAGAACATCGTCGCCACGCTGGAGCAGTACGACGGCGGCACTTTTCTGGTCGATGAGTGGACACGCCCGGCCGGCGGTGGCGGCATCAGCCGCGTGATCGAGAACTCGGCACTGCTGGAGCGCGGCGGCGTGCTGTTCTCGCACGTGAAGGGCGATGCCATGCCGGCCTCGGCCACCGCGCACCGGCCGCAACTGGCTGGCTGCAGCTGGGAGGCGATGGGCGTGTCGCTGGTGCTGCACCCGCGCAACCCCTATATCCCGACCGTACACATGAACGTGCGTTGCTTCCGCGCCATGGCGGCCGAAGCAGGGCAGGAGGATGTGTTCTGGTTCGGCGGCGGCATGGACCTCACGCCGTACTACGGCTTTGCCGAAGATGCTGCCCACTTCCACCGCACTTGCCATGATGCACTGGCACCGCATGGCGCGCAGTACTACCCCAAGTTCAAGGACTGGTGCGACCGCTATTTTTTCCTCAAACATCGCAACGAGGCGCGCGGCATCGGCGGCGTGTTCTTCGACGATTTTTCCGAGCTGGGCTTTGACGGCAGCTTTGCGCTGCAGCGCGCGGTGGGTGATGCCTTCCTGAATGCCTATCTGCCCATCGTCGAGCGTCGCCGTGACATGGCCTACGGCGAGCGCGAGCGCGACTGGCAGTCGTACCGGCGTGGCCGCTATGTCGAATTCAACCTGGTGTGGGACCGTGGCACCTTGTTCGGCCTGCAATCGGGCGGGCGCACCGAATCCATCCTGTGCTCGATGCCACCATCGGCCAGCTGGCGCTATGACTGGCAGCCGCCGGTCGATACACCCGAGGCCGCGCTGCTGAGTGATTACCTGCCGGCGCGCGACTGGCTTGCCTGAAGGAGCAATGCCGCATCCAGGGCATGCTGGCAGCATCGCCAGGCAATGTCTCAGTCTTCTGGGCTCGAATCAGGGCGGCCTGCCATGTGGCACTGGCCGCTGCCTGACATACGTCATTGATTGTTAATTTTAAGTTACCGTTCGGGTGGCTGAAAGCCCCGTGTCGGTTGTGGAGCGCGGGTTTTCCCCGATTGCCGACTTCGGGGCCGTTCAGTTGCGGTTGATGCAGATTTCGGACTAGAATCAAGACCTTTTCGCTATAAATTCGGCGCTTTTCGTAAAGGTTTTGGGATGGATCGACAAAGCTGGCTGCAGGGCACGCTGTACAGCCCGAGCTTCGAGCAGGATAGCTGTGGTTTCGGCTTGATTGCGCAGATGGACGACAAACCCAGTCACTGGCTGGTTTCCACGGCGATCAGCTCGCTCGCCTGCCTCACGCACCGCGGCGCTGTCGCGGCCGATGGCAAATCGGGTGACGGCTGTGGCCTCTTGTTCCGCAAGCCGGATGGCTTTCTGCGCGCGGTTGCCGCTGAAAACGGCTTCACGCTCGGCGCAGACTATGCGGCCGGCCTGGTATTCCACAGCGACGATGCGTCGCTGACACGCCTTCAGGAAGCGGTCGAAGCACAGGGCCTGGGCTTTGCCGGTCTGCGCGAAGTGCCGGTCAACCTGGAAGCCTGTGGCGAATACGCACTGCGCACCCTGCCCAAGTTCAAGCAGGTGTTCGTCAATGCCGCTGCCGGCATGGACGACGCCACCTTCACCCGCAAGCTGTATCAGGCACGCCGCCTGGCCGAGAAGGCCAATCAGGGCGATGCAGCGTTCTACATCCCGACGCTGAATCCGCACGTGATGTCGTACAAGGGCCTGGTCACGCCGGACAACCTGCCGGTGTTCTACCTCGACCTGAAGGACGAGCGCTTCGCCTCGTCGCTGGCCGTGTACCACCAGCGCTTCTCGACCAACACCTGGCCGCAGTGGAAGCTGGCACAGCCGTTCCGCTTTGTGGCGCACAACGGTGAAATCAACACGCTGCACGGCAACCGCCTGTGGGCCAAGGCGCGCGAAGCCATCATGGATACGCCGAACCTGGACATGGACGCCGTGCGCCCCATCGTGCAGACCGACGGTTCCGACTCGATGAGCCTCGACAACATGCTCGAAGGCCTGATGATGGGCGGCATCGACATCTTCCGCGCCTTCCGCATGCTGGTGCCGCCGGCATGGCAAAACGTTGATTCGAACGACCGCGACCTGCGCGCGTTCTACGAATACAACTCGATGCACATGGAGCCGTGGGACGGCCCGGCCGGTCTCGTCTGGACCAACGGCCGCTACGCTGGCTGTGCGCTGGACCGTAACGGCCTGCGCCCGGCGCGCTATGTGATCACCAAGGATCGCCACCTGACCATCGCGTCGGAAGTCGGCACCTGGAACTACAAACCGGAAGACGTGGTGAAGAAGGGCCGCGTGAAGCCGGGCCAGATTGTTGCCGTTGACCTGCAGACCGGTGAGTTCCTCGATACCGAGACCATCGATAACCGTCTGAAGGCTGCACACCCGTACCGCGACTGGGTGAAGAAAAACGCCCAGCATCTGGAAATCGCCGAAGACACCGGCCCGCTGGCCGAAATGGACGCCAGCGCGCTGCTGACGTACCAGAAGCAGTTCCAGCTGACTTTTGAAGAGCGCGACCAGATCCTGCGCGTGCTGGCTGCCGACGGCCAGGAAGCCATCGGCTCGATGGGCGACGACACCCCGATGGCCGTGCTGTCGGAAAAGGTGCGCTCGCCGTTCGATTACCTGCGCCAGCAGTTCGCCCAGGTAACCAACCCGCCGATCGACCCGATCCGCGAAGCGATCGTGATGTCGCTGAACACCTGCTTCGGCCCGGAACGCAACATCTTCCAGGAGAGCGAAGACAACGCCCGCCGTCTGGAAGTGCGCTCGCCGGTGCTGTCGAGCGACAAGTTCGATGCGCTGACCCGCCTGGAAGGCGCCGACTACAAGCCGGCCTTCTTCGACATCAGCTACGAAGCGTCGCAAACCTCGCTCAAGGCCGCCATCGAAGCGCTGCGCACTGCCGTGCTCAAGTCGGTGACTGACGACAAGACCGTCATCGTGGTGCTGTCCGACAAGAACATCGCCAAGGGTCGTCTGCCGATCCCCGCGCTGTTTGCCGTTGGCGCCGTGCACCACGCGCTGGTCGATGCCGGCCTGCGCTGCAAGACCAACATCATCGTCGAGACCGCCACCGCGCGTGATCCGCACCATTTCGCCTGCCTGATCGGCTATGGCGCGACTGCGGTGTTCCCGTATCTCGCCTACCAGACCATCAAGGAACTGGTGGATATGGGCCAGATCGACTATCCGCTGGCCAAGGCGACCAACAACTTCCGCAAGGGTATCAACAAGGGCCTGCTGAAGATCCTGTCCAAGATGGGCATCTCGACCATCGCGTCCTATCGCGGCTCGCAGCTGTTCGAAGGCGTGGGTATCGGCGAAGAAGTGGTCGACCTGTGTCTGGCCGGCACCGTATCGCGTATCGGCGGCGCCAATTTTGCCGACTTCGAGGCCGATCAGGCGCAACTGAACAAGTTCGCCTTCAACCCGATGCGCCCGATTGCGCAGGGTGGCCTGCTGAAGTACGTGTTCGGCGAGGAGTACCACGCCTACAACCCGGACGTCGTGATGCAGCTGCAAAAGGCAGTGAACGGCGGCGAGTACAAGGAATACCTCAAGTACGCCGAGCTGGTGAACAACCGTCCGGTGGCGATGCTGCGCGACCTGATGGAGCTGCAGCTGGATCCGTCCAAGGCGATTGCCATTGACGAAGTCGAATCGGTTGAGGCCATCCTCAAGCGCTTCGATTCCGCCGGCATGTCGCTGGGCGCGCTCAGCCCGGAAGCGCACGAAGCGCTGGCCGAAGGCATGAACCGCCTGGGCGGTCGCTCCAACTCGGGCGAAGGTGGCGAAGACGCAGCGCGTTACGGCACCGTCAAGATGTCCAAGATCAAGCAGGTGGCGTCGGGCCGTTTCGGCGTGACCCCGCACTATCTGGTGAATGCCGAAGTGCTGCAGATCAAGGTGGCACAGGGCGCCAAGCCGGGTGAAGGCGGCCAGCTGCCGGGCGACAAGGTGTCGCCGCTGATCGCCAAGCTGCGTTGCTCCAAGCCGGGCATCTCGCTGATTTCGCCGCCGCCGCACCACGACATCTACTCGATCGAAGACCTGGCACAGCTGATTTTCGACCTGAAGCAGGTCAACCCGGCTGCACTGGTGTCGGTCAAGCTGGTGGCCGAGCCGGGCGTGGGCACCATTGCCGCTGGCGTGGCCAAGGCCTATGCCGACCTGATCACCATCTCGGGATATGACGGTGGTACCGGTGCGTCGCCGCTGGCGTCGGTCAAGTACGCCGGCACGCCGTTCGAACTGGGCCTGACCGAAGCACAGCAGGTACTGCGCGCCAACGGCCTGCGTGGCCGTGTGCGTGTACAGGCCGACGGTGGTCTGAAGACCGGTCTGGATGTGATCAAGGCCGCCATGATGGGCGCTGAAAGCTTCGGCTTCGGCACCGGCCCGATGGTAGCGCTGGGCTGCAAATACCTGCGTATCTGTCACCTGAACAACTGCGCCACTGGCGTGGCCACGCAGGAAATCAAGCTGCGCTCCAAGTACTTCACCGGTCTGCCGGACATGGTGGTCAACTACTTCACCTTCATCGCGCAGGAAACCCGCGAATGGATGGCCAAGGTTGGCGTGCGCAGCATGGAAGAGCTGATCGGCCGTACTGACCTGCTCAAGCTGTCGTCGGGCGCGACCGAGCGTCAGGGCCGTCTGAAGCTGGACGTGCTGTTGAGCCAGGGCGACATTCCGGAATCGGCACCGCGCTTCTGCATCGAAGACAGCAACCCGTCGTTCGACAAGGGCGAGCTGGCCGAGCAGATGGTGAAGGACGCCATCGCCGGCATCCTGAGCAAGACCCCGCAACGCCTCGAATATGCGGTACGCAACGTCAACCGCTCCATCGGTGCGCGTCTGTCGGGCGAAATCGCCAAGGCGCATGGCGCAGCCGGCCTGCCGGCCGATGCACTGCACCTGAAGCTGAACGGCTCGGCCGGTCAATCGTTCGGCGTGTGGAACGCCAACGGCCTGACCATGGAGCTGGAAGGCGATGCCAACGACTACGCCGGCAAGGGCATGGCAGGCGGCAAGCTGGTGATCTACCCGCCGAAGGCGAGCGAATTCCGCTCGGATGACGGCGTGATCGTCGGCAACACCTGCCTGTATGGCGCCACCGGTGGCGAGTTCTTCGCTGCCGGCAAGGGTGGTGAGCGCTTCGCGGTGCGTAATTCGGGTGCAACCGCCATCGTGGAAGGTGTGGGCGACCACGGCTGCGAATACATGACCGGCGGTGTGGTCATCGTGCTGGGCGAAACCGGTTACAACTTCGGTGCCGGCATGACTGGCGGCTTTGCGCTGGTATATGACGCGCAAGAGAAGTTTGCCTATCGCATCAACAACGAGCTGATCGACATCAACCTGATCAACGGCGAATCGTATGGCGCGGTGCGTGCCTACCTGCGCGGCAAGCTCAAGGAGCATGCCGAGCTGACCGGTTCGGCCAAGGCGCAGGAGCTGCTGGCCAACTTCGACGAAGCGGTGGATTACTTCTGGCTGGTCAAGCCCAAGGCGGCCAAGCTCGACGATCTGCTCAAGGATTGATCTGCGGCCACACAGCCGAATGCAAGCATGAGATGGCCCGGCCGGGATGGCCGGGCCCTCGAGAGGAAATGACGATGTCTGACGTATTCCAGTTTTTGAACGTGGCGCGCAACCCCGGTGAGAAAGTCCCGGCGGCCGAGCGCAAGATCGTGTTCAAGGAAATCTATGCACCGCTGTCGCAAGGCGACGCCGGCGAGCAGTCGGGCCGCTGCCTGTCCTGCGGTAACCCCTACTGCGAGTGGGAATGCCCGGTGCACAACTACATTCCGAACTGGCTGCAGCTGGTGAAGGAAGGCAAGTTGTTCGAGGCGGCCGAGCTGTCGCACAAGACCAACTCGCTGCCGGAAATCTGCGGCCGCGTCTGCCCGCAGGATCGCCTGTGCGAAGGTGCTTGTACGCTGAACCAGGGTGGCTTTGGTGCCGTGTCGATCGGCTCGGTCGAGAAGTACATCACCGATACCGCCATCAAGGCGGGCTGGCGCCCGGATATGTCCAAGGTGATCTGGACCGAGAAGAAGGTTGCCATCATCGGCGCCGGCCCGGCCGGTCTCGGTTGTGCCGACATTCTGGTGCGCAACGGCGTGAAGCCGATTGTGTTCGATCGCTACGAGCAGATCGGTGGCCTGCTGACCTACGGTATTCCCGAGTTCAAACTTGAAAAAGAAGTGATGCAGACCCGTCGCGAAGTGATGGAAGGCATGGGGGTGGAATTCCGCCTCAATACCGAAATCGGCCGCGACATCAGCATCGAAGAGCTGCTGCGCGATTACGATGCCGTGTTCATGGGCATGGGCGCATACAAGTACATGAAGGGTGGTTTTGAAGGTGAAGAACTGCCGGGCGTGCTCGAAGCGCTGCCGTTCCTGATCAACAACGTGCGCAACAGCATGGGCACCCTGCCGGAAGGCGAGGCCTACCTCTCGATGCAGGGCAAGCGCGTGGTCGTACTCGGTGGCGGCGACACCTCGATGGACTGCAACCGCACCAGCATCCGCCAGGGCGCCGAATCGGTGATCTGCGCGTATCGTCGCGACGAAGCCAATATGCCGGGTTCCAAGCGCGAAGTGCTCAATGCCAAGGAAGAAGGCGTCGAGTTCCGCTGGAACAGCCAGCCGGTCGGCATCGAGCAGAACGCCGATGGCTCGCTCAAGCTCAAGCTTGTCACCACCCAGCTGGGTGCGCCGGACGAGAAGGGCCGTCGCAAGCCGGAAGTGGTGGCAGGTTCGGAAGTCGGTATCGATTGCGACCACGTGATCGTGGCGTTCGGCTTCCAGGCTGAAGCGGCCAACTGGTTCGACGGCCAGGGCATCAAGACCGACGACTGGGGCCGCACCGTGGCGCCGTTCAAGCAGCAATACAAGCATCAGACCAGCAACCCGAAGATTTTTGCGGGTGGCGACCAGGTTCGCGGGGCGGATCTGGTGGTACGCGCGGTCTACGAAGGCCGTCAGGCCGCCGAAGGCATTCTGGAATACCTGAACGTCTGGTAAACCGGCAGCCTCGTCAAAAAGCCCCGCATTGCGGGGCTTTTTGTTTTTCAGCGCAGTGGCGCAGGAGGTATGCAATGATCGAGCAGGGTGCCATTCAAGAGCGGGGCACGACAAGGCGCATGCAGCAGGCGGATATCGCCGCTGTTGCGAGCGCCTTCATGATTACATTCAACGCCGCACCGTGGCACGACGAATGGTGCGAGACAGGCGCGCAGCGCTATCTGGGCGAGTTTCTGGCCAACCCGCAAGGCATGGGCTGGCTGTTGCTGCAGGACGGGCAGATTGCCGGCGCGCTGATCGGCAATTGCCGCAGCTGGTGGTCGGGGGCCGAGCTGTTTGTCGATGAATGCTTCGTTGTGCCGGCGCTACAGGGCATGGGGCTGGGTGGCCTGCTGCTGCAGGCGGTCGAGATTGATTTGCGCGCAGCCGGCGTGCAGGGCATGACCCTGCTTACGGTGGCGGACTACCCGGCTGAGCGCTTTTACCAGCGGCATGGCTTTAGCGGCCGTGACGGCATGCGCTTCATGTTCAAGCCACTGGAATAGCCAGCAGGTCGTCCAGGCTGGAAAGATCGGGTGCGGGGCCGCCCTGCAGCCCCTGATCCAGCGAGCGGTTGACCTGCTCGTGGCGCGCACGGTGTTGCTCGGCCAGCACCTGCTGGCCTGCCGCCGCCGCATAGCCGGCCAGGTCGGCATGGATCAGCGCCTCGACATGGCGCATGCCGTCGGCCTCGGTGATGTGCAGCGCGCGCAAGGCCAGGTTCATGGCCATGTCCAGCGCGCCCTGGCGTGCGCGCAGCTGCGCCAGATGCTTGAGCACATTGGCCTCGCACCAGTGCGACGGCGTGAACACCAGAATGGCCAGGCTCTCCTCCAGCAGCTGCTCGGCAGCCTCCAGATTGCCGTGGGTGGTTTCGATTTCGGCCAGCCGCAGCAGCAACTCGGCCTGATAGTGGTTGAAGTTCTGTTCCTTGCACAGGGCCAGTGCTTCGTTGAGTATGGGTTGCGCTTCCTCATGCCGGCCCAGTGCGCACAGATCCCAGCCCAGGCTGATGCGTACCTTGGCAATCAGATAAACATCACCCAGCGGGGTCAGCACCTTGTCGGCCAGCTGGTGAAATTCGCTGGCGCGTCCCAGCGCGCCATAGGCGCTGCACACATGACCAAGGCCAATCAGGGCCAGTGCACGAGTGCGGCAATGCATGGGGTGGCTGCCACACTGGCGCACGCTGTGCGCCCAATGCCGCATGGCCAGCCGGTAATCGCCACCGGTGTAATTGTCGCGCCCCAACCGCTCCTGCACCGCCGGTTCCAGATGAGCAAGGCCATACATCTGGCAGCAGGCCAGTGCCTCGGCCAGCACCACGCTGCCTTCGCTGCGCTCGCCCAGCTGGTCCTCGATCAGCGACAGCAGGGTGGCTGCACGCACCAGCGATTCGACATCGCGCTCGCTGCGTGCGCTTTGCAGTGCCGTTTTGCACAGCCGAAGTGCGGCGGAAGGATCGTCGAAAACGATGCGGTCTATGGCATCGAGCTGCTGGGCAATGGCCGGTAAGGAAACAGTCATGATCGTACGTGGGGGAAGCTGTCTGTCATTTTAGCGATTACTGCCTTGCGGCGCGCGGGCAGCTGGCAAGCGGCGCTGGCGTGCAGATTGTTCCTGGCGGCTGGGTTCCAGTATTGCATTTGACGAAAGCAACGGCCCGCTGAACGGGCTATTGCCGGGGATGAACGTTGCAAGGCCGTAAATCTGTCCATGCGGGCTGGCTTGTCGGCGTTGAACCACATGACTGCTGCCGACAATTTACCAAAGTTATGCGCTATACGGACAAGTTGTCTGACTGTACAGCAAATGGTGGCGCAGGCTGTTACATCAATATTTTGACAGCCCATACCGGCTTTATATACAAAATGACAGCGCTTTCATTTTGAGGGGCGCAATCATAGACAGACAAATGGAGTATGGAGATGACTCGAAACATGCAACGCCCGGTTTTGCTGGCGGCCCTGCCTGCGCTGTTGGCTGCCGCGTTCAGCTACGCCTATCCCGTCTGGCAGCCGGATACCACGTATACCGCCGGCACCATCGTTTATTACCAAGGCCATGACTACAAGGCTCTGGTCACGCAAACCGATTACAGCAGCACCGGCTGGAACCCGACCGTGGCCAGCCTGTGGCAGGATCTGGGTGCGGATGGCAGCGTAGGTGCTACGCCGACACCGGCCCCTGCGACACCCACACCCAAACCCGGCGTGACACCAACACCAGTGACTGGGGGAAGCTGTACCGCCGCCGCATGGAACAGCAGCACTGCCTATAGCGGCGGTGCGGTGGTCAGCTATAACGGCCACACCTATACCGCCAAATGGTGGACACAGGGCAATGTGCCGTCCAGCAGTACTGGCGACGGCCAGCCGTGGACCGACAACGGCCCGTGCACCGGCGGCAACGTCACGCCGACCCCGACACCCAGGCCGGGCGTCACGCCGACGCCGACGCCGGTTACCGGTGGCACACCGCCGGGCTTCATCTTTGGTCCGTACAAGGACATCACCATCAATCTGGATTGGAACACCAACGTGATGACCACGGCGGTGACCGGCTCGCGCCAACCGGTGCTCAGCGTGTTGCCGGCCGGCGTGAAGTCGGTGACCTGGGCCTTTGCCACCGGCGAATGCGGCAGCGAAAACTGGGGTGGCCTCACCCCGTCGGCAGTGGCCAATGCCAACGTGCAGAATTTCGTCAGCGCCGGCAAGACCTACATCATCTCCACCGGTGGTGCAGCGGGCTCGTTCACCTGCGGTTCTGATGCTGGCTTCACCAAGTTCATCCAGACCTATTACTCGGCCAATATGCGCGGTGTGGACTTCGATATCGAAGCAGGCCAGAGCCAGGCCACCATCGACAATCTGGTACAGCGCGTGATCAACGCGCAGCGCACCTATCCCAACCTGCGCTACAGCTTCACGCTGGCTACCCTGGGCGGCAATTCGCCGCAGAGCCTCGGGTCGGCAGGTGTGACGGTGATGAACTCGATCCGCTCGCATGCGCTGTCCAGCTACACCATCAACCTGATGGTGATGGACTTCGGCAGCACCAGTGCCGGCAACTGCGTGGTCAGCAACGGCAAATGCGATATGGGTGCATCGGCGGTGCAGGCGGCGGTCAACCTGCACAACTACTACGGCGTGCCGTACAGCCAGATCGAATTGACCCCAATGATAGGCGGCAACGATACCCAGGACGAAACCTTCAGCCTGGCCGATGTGACCACGGTGGCCAACTTCGCCAAGGCCAATGGTCTGGCCGGCGTGCACTACTGGTCGCTTGATCGCGATACCGACTGCGCACCGGGCTTTGCCTCGCCCACCTGCAACAGCTACGGTCAGGCGGGTAACTGGGGCTTTGCCAACCGCTTCATCGCCAACGGCATGTAAACCCGCTCGATCCTCAAACCCTGGTGTCTTGATGCCGGCCCTGCGGGGCCGGTTTTTTTTCGAAGTATCCGGGCGTGCTATCCGGAATAGGCTGTGCAGCGCTGCCGGCTGTTGGCGAGCGCGGACCTCATTCGTGCCAGCGACGAGCGTAGCGGGGCCTCCTCGCGGCGGCGAGGGCGTGGAATCCATCAGGGAGAGCCGTTGTTTCAACCACCACTGGTGGGCCCCCGGCGTTGCCGGGGTTTGATGCCGGGTTGCCCCCGATGACGGCTGGGGGCGCATGCCCGTCTCTCAGCACGCGCAGCTGATGGCATCCATCTGGCTGGCGCCGGTATGCAGCGGCAGGCCCTCGTCCAGCCAGCCGGTCACGCCACCGATCATCAGTTTCACCGGGCGGCCCAGTTGCGCGAGCTTCAATGCCCCCTTGTCGGCGCCGTTACAGTGCGGGCCGGCACAGTAGACAACGAACAGCGTGTTGAGCGGCCATTGCGCCATGCGTTCAACAGTGATTTCCACGTGCGGCAGGTTCAGCGCACCCGGCACGTGACCCCGGGCATAGGCGGACCCATTGCGCACGTCCAGCAGCACAAAGCCCGGTTCGCCAGCGGCAAAGGCCGCGTTCACGTCGGAACAGTCGGTTTCGAATTGTGCCTTGGCGGCGAAGTGGGCGACGGCGGCCAAGCTGGCGGCGGCGGGGACTGCGGTGACCTGGTTGCTCATGATGTCTTCCTCTTGTGGTGTGGTGATGTGGTCATTGTGCTGGCGTGGCGTTTTGCGGCACAGTGTCGTTATCGACATGGATCGGCAATATCCCGCCATGAAAAAACGTCAGGTAGTGGCACTGGCTTTTGATCGCCTGTGTACGTTCGAATTTGGCTGTGTGGTGGAAATCTTCGCACTCGACCGACCCGAACTGAACGTACCGTGGTACGACTTTCGCGTGTGCAGTCTGGACAAGCCGCCGCTGCGCGCTGCTGGCGGCATTCTGGTCGAGGCCGAATACGGGCTGGCGCCCTTGCAGCAGGCCGACCTGATCGTGCTGCCCGGCTGGCGCGATACCGATGAGCCGGCACCACCCGAGCTGTGCGAGGCCTTGCGTGCCGCCCACGCGCGCGGTGCGCAGTTTGCCACCATCTGCAACGGCGTCTTTCTGCTGGCCGAGGCCGGCTTGCTGGATGGCCGCCGCGCCACGACGCACTGGCGCTATATGGACCGGCTGATTGCACGCTATCCGCAGATCAAGGTCGAGCCGGACTGCCTGTATGTCGAGGACGGCGAGTTCCTGATGTCGGCCGGCTCTGCCGCCGGGCTGGATATGCTGCTGCATCTGGTGCGCAAGGATTACGGCGCACAGGTGGCCAACCAGGTGGCGCGCCGGCTGGTGCTGCCGCCGCATCGTGAGGGCGGGCAGGCGCAATTCGTTAGCCGCCCGCTGCCGCGTTTCGACAACAACAAGCTGTCTGCCTTGCTCGACTGGCTGCAGGCCAATCTGCAACAGGCGCATACGCTGGAATCGCTGGCCGGGCGCGTGGCGATGAGCCCGCGTACCCTGCTGCGGCAGTTCAAGGGGGCTACTGGTGCATCACCTTATGACTGGCTGCTGGGCGCGCGTGTTGACCTGGCCAAGACACTGCTGGAGCAGGGGCGCATGAATCTGCAGCAGATTGCCGATGCCTGTGGTTTTGGTGCAGTGGAAACGCTGCGGCATCACTTCCGCCAGCGCGTTGGCGTGTCACCGGCACACTACCGTCAGCAATTCACAACTACTGCATGAAACGGATACGAATTACCCGTCGACATTCTGCGTCGAACTACCGCCGCTCAACCATAGCCCGCATCCACCGGCCGCAACGACGGGCTGGGCGATGCGGGTTGGCCGTAGCGCTGGGTGGGGCGTTGCACGCTGCTGGGGCTGACGCCGAAATGCTGCCTGAAGCGGCGCGAGAAGCTGGCGACTTCCTGATAGCCGACGGCCAGTGCTACATCGCTCACCTTGTCGCCTTGCTGCAATAGCGCGCGGGCGCGGTTCATGCGCAGCAAGAACAGTTGCTGGGCGGGGGCGTTGCCCAGATGTTGCCGGCACAGCCGGTGCAGGTGGGCCGGGGTGATGTGCAGGTGCTCAGCCAGCCGCTCCAGTGACCAGTGTTCGTCCAGCCGCTGCGCCACGGTGTTGAACAACGCCTGCAATTGCTCGGGCCAGCCTAGCGTGGGGTGCAGCGGGGCCAGCGCGCGCTCCAGCATCATCATCAGCAGGTCCAGCACGGCCACCACCTGCGTGCCGGGGGTGTTGAGATGAAAGCGGTCGGCTTCGCGGTGGAACAGCGATGCGGCATCGAGCAGGGTAGGGCCGGCATCACTGGCGATGATGGTGATCTGCTCGCGCGGCAGAAACTGCCAGCGTGGCCGGTCCATCAGCAGGAACCACACCACCTTGCAGGGGCGGTTGCCCACCAGCCGGAAGCCGCGCCGCCCCACCGGTGGCAATACCCCCAGCTCGCCGGCACGCAGCGCCATGCTGCGGCCATCCTCATACAGTTCAAACTCGCCCTCCACGCAGAACAGCAGCGCATGGAAGGGCGCATCAATGCGCTCGACCTCGAAGGTATCCTTGCCGCTGCTGATGCCGCAGAAGAACAAGTCATGCTCGCCCATGGGCGGATAGCAGGGGCGATGATAGGCACTCCGGCCCACGGTCCGCTGTTTGATGTGCGGGCCGACGTCAAAGCGTTCCTGATAAATCGTCGCCATGTTTGAATCAATGTGAATTTGGAACAAGCCTTGCGCGAGGATGCGACATTCCTTGCTGCAGCGCAAGAAAATACACTGTCATCCTCAGTCCATGAAGGAACCCGCAATGAGCATTTCCCGCTGGCAGGAATTCGAATTCGACACCAGTCCGGCGCGGCTGGATGTCGATCTGATCCACCGTGAGCTGGCGCAGCTTTACTGGAGCAAAGGCATACCGCGCGACACGGTGGTGCGCGCGATTGCCGGCTCGCTGTGTTTCGGTGTTTACCACGACAACGCACAGATCGGTTTTGCGCGCGTGATCAGCGACCGGGCCACCTTTGCATATCTGGCGGATGTGTTCATTCTGGAAATCTGGCGCGGGCGTGGCCTGGCCCGCCAGCTGGTCACCGTGATCCGCGCCCACCCGGAATTGCAGGGGCTGCGCCGCTGGATGCTGGTGACGCGCGATGCGCATCCGCTCTATGCCCCGTTCGGTTTCGGCCCGCTGGCTGACCCGGCCAAGGTGATGGAAATGGCTGACCCGGATATCTACACGCGCAACAGTACAGGTTGAAGCTATCAGCGGCTCAGCATCTGTATCGATGAAAAGCTGTGCAACCGGCTTGCACGACGCAGGATGGAAACACCCGATTGGTTACGCGCCAGTCTGCATCTAGACTGGTAAGCACCTTCCTTTCAGTTCGATCATGCCTGCCTCGCCGTCCTCTTTCTCGCGCACCTGGCTGCTGTGGTTTGCAGGCCTGGCCGTACCGCTGCTGCTGGCAATGGTGGGCTTGCTGTGGCTGGCGCGAGGCTACGAGCTGGATGACCTGCTGGCGCGGGAAATCGACCTGCAGCGCCAGTGGCAGGACACTGCCGAGCAGGACACGCAGCGCATCGTCAACAAGATGCTGGTCGATGCACTGTATCTGCAGCGCGAGGAAAACGTCGCCCCCGCGCTGGATGGCGACGAAGATGCCCGGCAGCACCTGCAGCGGCACATGACCGATTTCGTGGCCGTGCAGCAGGTTTATCTGCGGGCACGGCTGTTCGATACCCACGGCCGCGAACGCGTGCGGGTGGACCTGCGCGGAGGCGTGGCCCAGCCGGTGCCCGACGACAAGCTGCAGGACAAGGTGGCACGCCCCTATGTGCTGCAAGCCAATACGCTGGAAGACGGGCAACTGTCGCTGTCGGGCATCGAGCTGTCGGTCGAGAACGGCAAGCTGGTGCGCCCGCCCGAGCCTGTCATGCGCTCGGCCGCGCCGGTGTTTGCCGCTGACGGGCGCAGGCTCGGCAGCGTGGTGCTGAGCTATCGCGCCCAGCGCCTGCTGGACTGGCTGGGCAGCGGCAAGTTGCAGAACGGCATCGATCACTGGGCACTGGCGCAGGACGGCAGCTGGATGCTGGGGGGCGAGCTGGCCGACCGGTGGTATTCCATGCTGCAGGAAAAAGGCGGCGCCGCCTTGCCGCAGCGCAATCCGCAGCTGTGGGCAGAGATGCAGCACCATGTGTCGGGGGTGTGGCATGGCGGTGATGGCGTGTATGTCTACCGGGTCTTGCGCCCGTTTGCCGTGCCGCGTAACGGCGGGCCGTGGAAGGAGGTGCTGGCCGAGCAGGGCAATGCCAACTGGTATCTGGTCGCCCGCATAGCGCCGGCCGTCATTGAAACGCAGCTGCAGCGCGTCGATCAGCTGATCTGGAGCGTGGGCTTGCTGGGCGCGCTGGCGGTGCTGGCGCTCAGCGGGGCGATTGCCACCATTGTTTCGGTGCGCGCGCGGCGGGTGCAGCGGCAGATCGATGCCGAGCGGCGCGTGCTGGAATTGCTGCAGAACGCACCGGTGGGTGCATATGTCTCCGATCTCAAGGGGCGCAACCTCTACGTCAATCCCTACTGGAGCAATCTGACCGGATTGAGCCCTGCGGAGGCGCTGGGCGATGGCTGGCGGCGCATGTTGGCGCCTGATGATCCGCTGGCCGGCGACGAGGCCTGGGCCCGCCTGATGGGGACGGGCAAATACAATGTCGTGCTGCGCTTCGTCCGCGCGGACGGCACGCCCCGCTGGGGGCGTTTGCAAGCCGAATTCGAGGCCGGACGCTCGGCGTGGTACGACCGCTATGTTGGCGTCATGCTCGATGTGACCGAGCAGGTCGAGGCTGAACGCGCCTTGCGCGAATCGCTGGCCGAGGTACGCGGCCTGCACGATGAGCTGGACAGCATACTTGGCAGCACGGCCGACCCCATCCTGACGGTGGATCGTGCCATGTGCATCACCCACTTCAACCGTGCCTATGCCAATGCCACGCGCGAAATGTTTGGCCGCGAGCCGCAGCCGGGCATGCCGCTGGCCGACTGGCTGGCACTCGTGCCGGAAATGCGCGACGACGCGTTGCCGCGCTGGCAGCGCGTGCTCAAGGGCGAATACCTGAGCCAGCGTGCGGTGATGGGGCGCGGGCGTATTTACGATCTGTCATACAGCCCGCGGCATGACGGCCGGCACAACCTGATCGGCGGCGTGCTGATCATGCACGACGTCACCGAAATCAACCGTACCCAGGCCGCGCTGCAACGGCGCGAGATGCTGTCGCTCTCCGCGCTGAACAGCAGCCCGGACGTGATCCTGCTGCTGGAATCATTCCGCGAGAGCGATGGCGAGGTACGCGATTTCGTGGTGGTGGATTGCAATCTGGCCGGGGCCGAGTGGCTGAACAAGCCGCTGGAACATATCGTCAATGCGCGGCTGTCCGGCCTGCTGCCGCGCGAGCAGCAGCATGACGAGATCGGGCGTTACACGGGCGTGTTCCGCCATGGCGGCACGGCCGAGGACGAGTTTGAGACCGGCGATGGCCGCTGGTGGTTGCGGCAGGTGCGGCGCTGGCACGACGGCGTGGTCGTGCGCATCAGCGACATCACCAGCCGCCAGCACGACCAGCAGGCGCTGGCGCAGAGCCTGTCCTGGCAGAATGCGGTGCTGGATGCCGCGCCGTTTCCGGTCATTGCCACCGATAGCGCAGGCTGGATCACGCTGATGAATGCGACAGCCGAACGGCTGCTTGATTACCCACCGCTGGAAAGCCTGTCGGCCCCGCCGCCGTTCGAGGTCTTGCTGGACCCGCGTGAGGTCGAGCAGGGCGCTCAGCGTCGCGCCAGCGAGCGGCGTGTGCCGGTGCCGGCTGATTTCAGCGTATTCCGCGTGATGGCCGAGCACGGCCCGGCGCGCGAGGAGTGGGTGCTGACCGGGCGCGATGGCGTGCAGCGGCCGGTGATGCTGGCGGTCACTGCGGTCAAGAGCCCGAATGGCAGCACCGGCGGTTATCTGTTCATTGCGCGGGATCTGGCCGAACTCAAGCGCATCGAGCGCCGCCTGGTGGAAAGCGAACAGCGTAACAGCCGCATCGTGGACAATATCCGCGAAGGATTGGTGATATTCGACGACGATGGCTGCATCCTGCAGGTCAACCCTGCGGCCTGTGCCATGTTCGGATACCGTGAAGAAGCAATGACCGGCATGCCCTTGCGCGGGCTGGTGCTGCCCGAAGAGGCCGAACGCATGCAGCGGGTGCGCCTGCGCCAGCTGGCCGGCGAGCGCGCTTACGAGCTGCAAAGCCCGTTCGAGCTGACCGGTTGCCATGTCGATGGCCGGCATTTTCCGATGGAGGTGACCATCTCCGAGCTGACGCTGGAGGGGCAGCGCTGCTTTGTCGCCATCGTGCGCGACATTTCCGAGCGCAAGGAATACGAAGCACGCCTGCACCAGACCATCGACGAGCTGGAACTGTCGCAAAAAGCGGCCCGCCAGGCCAACGACAAGCTGCTGGCCGCCAATCTGGAGCTGCAGCGGCTGGCCCAGCTTGATGGCCTCACCGGCGTGCCCAACCGCCGCTTCTTTGACCAGCAATACCGCCAGGAGTGGCTGCGCGGCATGCGCGAGAGCCAGCCGCTGTCAGTGGTGATGATCGATGTTGATCATTTCAAGGCCTACAACGACAACTACGGCCATCAGGCCGGCGACGATTGCCTGAAGCAGATTGCCGCCGGCTTGTCCGGCCTGTTGCTGCGGCCCGGTGACTTGCTGGCGCGCTATGGTGGCGAGGAGTTCGTTGCCGTGCTGCCCAATACCGACCGCGAGGGCGCGCGCCAGGTGGCCGAGCGCATGTGCGAGCAGGTGGCGGCGATGAATATCCCGCACAGCTATTCCAGCGCATCGTCGGTGGTCACCATCAGTTGCGGCGTGGCGACGCGGGTGCCCGAGGAAGAGATGCCGCCGGACGCCCTGATCCAGCTGGCCGACATGGCGCTGTATGCCGCCAAACGCGGCGGGCGCAACCGCACGGTGGCTGAGGATGGCAGCGGCCCGGCCGAGTTGATCGGGATGCGATGAGGGTTGGGGCTGCCGCGCGCTGCGGTTAGCCCCGATGCCGCCGGCGCGGCGATCCGGCTAGCATGGTCCGTTTTCTTGAGAGGAAAAGCACATGGAAGCGGCAACCTTCTGGTCGGCCTTTGTCTTGCTGCTGCTGGTGACCGATCCGCTGGGCAGCATGCCGCTGTTCGTGTCGTTGATGCGCCAGGTGGCGCCCGAGCGCCGCCGCATCGTGATCCTGCGCGAAATCAGCGTGGCGTTTTTCGTGTTGTTTGCCTTCATGCTGGTGGGCAAGCAGTTTCTGGCCCTGATGCACCTGTCGGAAACCTCGCTGGGGATTGCCGGGGGCGTCATCCTGTTCCTGATCGCCTTGCGCATGGTATTTCCGCAGCCCGGCGGCGTGCTGGGCGAAACGCATGAGGGCGAGCCGTTCATCGTACCGTTGGCCATCCCGCTGGTGGCCGGTCCGTCGGCACTGGCCACCGTACTGCTGCTGGTGTCGCGCGATCCGGGGCATTTGTGGCAATGGGTGGCCGCACTGGCGCTGACCATGGGCGTGGTAGGCACCTCGCTGGCGTTTTCCGAGAAAATCAGCCGTTTGCTGGGCGAAAAGGTCGTGACCGCGTTCGAGCGTCTGATGGGGCTCATCCTGACCGCGATCTCGGTCGAGATGCTGCTGGGCGGCATCCGCCAGTATTTATCGACCTTGCATTGATATTCGCCAAGCGCGCGCCGGCTCGCTCGGGCTAAAATCGGCCTCAATCTGTCACTGTCATCCCGCACCGGAGTTCCCATGCCGCTCGATCAGAACCAGCTCAAGCAAGCCGCCGCCGAGGCCGCCATTGCCTACATTCCCGATGATGCCATCGTCGGCGTCGGCACCGGTTCGACCGCCAACTATTTCATCGATGCGCTGGCCAAGATCAAGGGGCGCATCAGCGGCGCGGTGTCGTCGTCCGAAGCCAGCGTGGCGCGCCTCAAGTCACATGGTATCGCGGTGTTCGACCTGAACAGCATCGACCGCCTGCCGGTGTATGTGGATGGTGCCGACGAGATCAACCGTCAGCTGCAAATGATCAAGGGCGGTGGCGCGGCGCTGACGCGCGAGAAAATCGTGGCTGCCGTGGCCGAGCAATTCATCTGCATTGCCGACGAGACCAAGCTGGTGGACGTGCTGGGGCGCTTTCCGCTGCCGGTTGAGGTGATCCCGATGGCGCGCTCGCATGTGGCGCGCGAGCTGGTCAGGCTCGGTGGCCATCCGGCCTACCGCGAGGGGGTGGTGACCGACAATGGCAACATCATTCTGGACGTGCACGGCCTGCAGATCGCCGAGCCGGCCAAATTCGAATCTGAACTCAACCAGATTGTCGGCGTGGTCACGTGTGGCGTATTTGCGCGCCGCCGTGCGGATGTGCTATTGCTGGGGACACAGGCAGGCGTGAAGACGTTCAAGTAACTGTCGCCAACCAAACCCGGCCGGCCGCGTTGCACCTTTTGGGGCGGCATCGCTAGACTGGGTTCTGGGAGCGGCTCGTGGTAGCGCCGGACTTTAAACATGAATGCAACATAAGCGTAATCTGAGACTGCTAATGTTGCATGGATAACCCTGGGAGAAACGGCGCATGTCCGAACATATTTCCAAGCAATTCGACGCCGAGCTGGAAGCCATTCGCTCCAGCGTGCTGGGCATGGCCGGTCTGGTGGAAGATCAGGTGCGCCAATCCATGGAAGCGCTGGCCAGTGGCGACGTTCACCTGATCAATCATGTGATCGAGCGTGAGGACAAGGTCAACGAGATGCACCTGCAGCTCGATGACATGTGTATCCAGATGATCGCGCGCCGTCAGCCGGCTGCATCCGATCTGCGCATGGTGATGACCGTGATCAAGTCGGTCGAGGATCTGGAGCGCATCGGCGACAAGGCCGCGCGCATCTGCCAGCGCGCCAAGAACATCATCGAAGCCGGCAAGCTGCAGGCACCGCGTTTCCAGGAGCTGCGCCATCTGGCCGATCTGGCGCTGGACATGCTGTCGCGCGCGCTGGATGCCTTTGCCCGCCTGGATGCCGCACCGGCTGCCGAAGTGAAGCGTGCCGACAACCAGCTCGATATCGAATACCGCAGCATGCAGCGCCAGCTGGTGTCCATCATGATGGAAGATCCGCGCTCCATCAGCCTGACGCTGGATACCATGTGGATTGCCAAGGCCATCGAGCGTATCGGTGATCTGGCGGTGAACATCTCCGAGCACGTGGTGTTCCTGGTCAAGGGGCAGGACGTGCGTCACAAGGGGCAGGAAGAAATGGACCGCGTGGCACTGGGTCCGAAGGAATAAGCGCGGCAACGCGTGGAGAAAAGGGCAGCCTCGGCTGCCCTTTTTCGTATCCGCCGTTGTTTGCGGCGGCAACTCCGGTTATCTTACGACGATCCCGTTTGTGGCTTTCTCCAGCATGCAACATCCCAAGCAATTTGCCGCCGTTGATCTGGGGTCCAACAGCTTCCGCCTGCAGATCGCCCGCAACGATCACGGCCGCCCGCATCCGCTGATCACCCTCAAGGAGACCGTGCGGCTGGCTGCCGGGCTGAATGAGGATGGCCATCTGGTCGGCGCCGTGTGCGACGAAGCGTTGGCTGCGCTGACGCGCTTTGGCGCCAGGCTGGCCGGCATTCCGCCGCATCAGGTGCGCGTGGTGGCCACCAATACCTTCCGCGTTGCCGCCAATATCGATGATTTCCTGCCGCGTGCCGAGGCTGCGCTGGGTTTTCCCATCAACATCATCGACGGGCACGAGGAAGCAAGGCTGATCTATCTGGGTGCGGCGCACAGCCTGACCGACGCGCGTGATCCGCGCCTCGTGATTGATATCGGTGGCGGTTCGACCGAGATCATCGTCGGCCGAGGCTTCGACGCGCACTGGATGGCCAGCATACAGTTGGGCTGCGTAACCTGGAGTCAGCGCTATTTTCCCGATGGCGTCATCCTGCCCGAGCGGATGGCACAGGCCGAGGCCGCCTGCCGCGCCGCGCTGGCACCACATCTCGACGTGTTGTTGCGCCATCGCTGGGAGCAGGTAATCGGTACCTCGGGCACCGCGCGTTCGCTGGCCGATGTGGTGCAGCTCAATGGTTTTGGCAGCAGCCAGCTCACCCCGGCTGCGCTGGCGGTGCTGCGCCAGGTATTGATTGAAGCCGGCCATGTTGACCGGGTGCAACTGCAAGGCTTGCGTGCGGATAGGCGCCCGGTGCTGGCCGGCGGGCTGTCCATCATGGCTGCGGTATTCGAGGCACTGGCGCTGGATCATATGGACATTACGCTGGGCGGCCTGCGCGATGGCGTGATGTATGACCTGCTGGCGCGTGCGCAAGGTGGTGCCTGATGGCCAAGCGCCGCAAGCTGTTGCCCGCGCGTGCGCCGCATGCGCGCCACACTCCGCGTGCCGACAAGGCGGGCAGCCAGCCCGGTACCCTGCAGTATGTCGGTGCCAAGGCGCCAGAGCAGACCTATGCCACCCTGATCGAGTTCGGCCCCAGCGAGAATGATTTCGTCCAGACCAGGTTCACCTCGGTCGACGAGGGCCGTGATTTCCGCCCGCGTTACGAGACGCTGTGGCTGAACCTGCACGGGCTGGGCGATCTGGACATGCTCAAGTTTGTCGGCCGCCGCTTTGGCCTGCACCCGCTGGTACTGGAAGACATCCTCAATACCGAGCAGCGCCCCAAGGTCGAGGCATATCCGGGCTATTTCTTCGTGACCGCACGGCTGGTGCGGCTGTGTGACGATGGCTCGCTGGATAGCGAGCAGGTGAGCATCGTGGTGCGGCGTGGCGTGGTGGTGACGTTTCAGGAACAGCCCACCGGTACGTTTGACGGCATCCGCGAAAGCCTGAAAACCGGCCAGTCGCAAATCCGCAAGCTGGGGGCGGATTATCTGGTGTATGCCTTGCTGGACAAGCTGGTGGACCGCTATTACACCGTGCTGGAGCAACTGGGCGAGCAGATCGAGAATCTGGAAGACGCGATCTATGCCAGCCCGCGCCCGGCGCACTTGAATGAAATCCAGGAGCTGCGCCGCAAGCTGCTCTACCTCAAGCGCAATCTGTGGCCGATGCGCGAGGTGCTCAATGTGCTGCAGCGCGACGAGCCGGATTTCTTCCACGATGAAACGCAGCTCTATCTGCGCGATGTCTATGATCATACGGTGCAGTTGATCGAAAGCACCGAATCGTTGCGTGATTTGATCAGCGGCCTGCAGGACACCTATGCCTCGCTGCAATCGCAGCGCCTGAACGAGCAGATGCGCGTGCTGACCGTCATCACCACCATTTTCATGCCGCTGACCCTGATCGCCGGCATCTACGGCATGAACTTCGAGCACATGCCCGAGCTGCACTGGCACTATGGCTATTACTATGCGCTGGGGCTGATGGGGACGATTACCGTGTTGCTGGGTGGCTATTTCTGGCTGCGACGCTGGTTTTGAGCGGCATGGCTGGCTAGGGCCTGTTAACACTTATTTCACGCTTGCGTTTGGGGTAGTTCGGGATGGAGCGCAAGGCGCGAAGCGCGCCGCGGTACGGGTACCGCAAGCGGTTTGCAACGCAGCGAACCGCCCGAAATACCCCGAACCCGCAGGGCTGGGCTGCAAAAAGGCCATCTACGGCGTTACGCGCCTTGGCAATAACCGGTTATTGCCTGCGTTGCGTGTCTTGTATCTGACCTTTTTGCAGCCCAGCGCAAGCGCGAAATAAGTGTTAACAGGCCCTAGATCAGCCAGGCCAGGGCAAAGGTGCCCAGCATGGTCAGCGCTACGCCGACCTTGGCCACTGCCGCGATGATCATGCCTATCCACGTGGCGATACCGACCTTGCCCGCCTGATGCAGGTCACGGCCGGTGAGGAATTCGCCGGCTGCTGCGCCGACGAAGGGGCCGAGCAACATGCCCGGCAGGCCGAAGAACATGCCGACAATGGAGCCGATCACCGATCCCCAGATGGCAGCCTTGCTGGCGCCGACTTTCTTTGCCCCGAGCGCGCCAGCCACATAATCCAGCAGCAGCCCGATCACGAGCAGGCCGCCCAGGATGTAGAGCGTGATGTTGCCGACATGGTGGTAGCCATCCAGCCCCGCCATCAGCCACAGGCCACCAAACAGGAAGGGCAGGCCGGGTAGCATGGGCAACACGGTGCCTGCGATGCCAACCACCACCAGCACAACGGCCAGTATCCAACCGGCTATTTCCATACCCATCTTGTTCCCCGAGAGTCGTCTGGCGTTACTTTACCGGCCCGCGCTGCAGGCACAGACGTAAAAAAGCCCGCCATTGGCGGGCTTCATGCTCAAGTGGGTTTGCTGCTGCGCCAGAACAGGATGGCACCGATCAGGATCATCGGCAGCGACAGCCACTGCCCCATGGACAGATTGGCGGCCAGCAGGCCGAGGAAGGCATCCGGCTCGCGCGCAAACTCGGCAATGAAGCGGAACAGGCCATAGCCCAGCAGGAATACGGCCGATACCTGGCCCGGCTTGCGCGGCTTGCCCGAATACAGCCACAGGATGATGAACAGGATCAGCCCTTCCAGCGCGGCCTGATAGAGCTGCGACGGGTGGCGCGGCAGCATGCCGTACTGCAGAAACCACTCCTGCCACTGCGGGTTGGTGGCGGCCAGTGCCGAATCGGCATCGCGCGCGGCAGGGAAACCCATGGCCCACCAGCTTTGCGGCGTGGTAACGCGGCCCCACAGCTCGCCGTTGATGAAGTTGCCCAGCCGGCCGAATGCAAGGCCGATCGGCACCAGCGGGGCGATGAAATCGGTAATCGCCCAGAAGCCGCGCTGCGTCTTGCGGCCAAACAGCCACATGGCAATCAGCACGCCGAGGAAGCCGCCGTGGAAGGCCATGCCGCCTTCCCAGACCTTGAAGATGTCGAGCGGGTGCGAGAAATAGTATTCGGGCTTGTAGAACAGCACATAGCCCAATCGCCCGCCCAGTATCACCCCCAGCACGCCATAGAACAGCAGGTCGTCCATCTCTTCCACGCGCCAGCCGGACAGCTTGCCACGCTTGATGCGGAAGCGCCCCAGCAGCAGGAACAGGACGAAGGCGACCAGATACATCAGGCCGTACCAGTGTACGGCCAGCGGCCCCAGCTTGATGGCAATCGGATCGTAATGCGGGTGAACGAGCATCGGAGAGTCGCTTTGCGATAAAATCGCCAGATTATAGCGTGCTTCTTCGCGCCGGCTTTCCTTAAGGAACACACATGCCTGTTTATCGCTCCCGTACCTCGACTCACGGCCGCAACATGGCCGGCGCCCGCGCCCTGTGGCGTGCCACCGGCATGAAGGATGGCGACTTCGACAAGCCCATCATCGCCATTGCCAACTCGTTCACCCAGTTTGTGCCGGGCCATGTGCACCTGCACAACCTGGGCCAGCTGGTGGCGCGCGAGATCGAAAAGGCCGGCGGCATTGCCAAGGAATTCAACACCATCGCCGTGGATGACGGCATCGCAATGGGCCACGCCGGCATGCTGTACAGCCTGCCCAGCCGTGAGCTGATCGCCGATTCGGTCGAATACATGGTGAACGCGCACACGGCGGATGCGCTGGTGTGCATCTCCAATTGCGACAAGATCACCCCGGGGATGTTGATGGCCGCGCTGCGCCTGAACATTCCGGTGATTTTTGTTTCCGGTGGCCCGATGGAAGCCGGCAAGGTCGACTGGAAGGGCGAGATCCGCAAGCTCGATCTGGTCGATGCCATGGTGGAAGCGGCCAACGACAAGGTCAGTGATGAAGAAGTGGCTGCCGTTGAACGCTCGGCCTGCCCGACATGTGGTTCGTGCTCGGGCATGTTTACTGCCAACTCGATGAACTGCCTGACCGAGGCGCTGGGCCTGTCGCTGCCGGGCAACGGTTCGATGCTGGCCACGCACGGTGACCGCAAGCAGTTGTTCCTGCAGGCTGGCCGTACCATTGTCGACATTGCCAAGCGCTACTACGAGCAGGACGACGATAGCGTACTGCCGCGCAATATCGCGACCTTCGAGGCATTCGAGAACGCCATCGCGCTGGATATCGCCATGGGTGGCTCCACCAATACCGTGCTGCACCTGCTGGCTGCTGCCAGCGAAGCCGGCGTGGATTTCAAGATGGCCGACATCGACCGCATGAGCCGCAAGGTGCCGTGCCTGGCCAAGGTGGCACCGGCCACACAGAAATACCACATGGAAGACGTGCACCGCGCGGGTGGCGTGATCGGCATCCTGTCCGAGCTGGATCGCGCCGGCTTGATCCACCGCGAAGCGCGCACCGTGCATGCACCTACGCTGGCCGATGCATTTGCCAAGTGGGACATCGTGCAAACTGCGCCGGACAGCGAGGCGCATCACTTCTACCGTGCTGCGCCGGGCGGCATCCCGACCACCATCGCGTTCTCGCAATCGATGCGCTACCCGGAGCTGGATCTGGATCGCGCCAACGGTTGCATCCGCAACAAGGAGAACGCCTACAGCCAGGACGGCGGTCTGGCCGTGCTGTACGGCAACATTGCCGAGCGTGGTTGCATCGTCAAGACGGCGGGTGTGGATGATTCCATCCTCAAGTTCACCGGCCGTGCACGCATCTTCGAAAGCCAGGACGACGCCGTGGCCGGCATTCTGGCCGACCAGATCGTCGCAGGCGACATCGTCATCATCCGTTACGAAGGCCCCAAGGGCGGCCCGGGCATGCAGGAAATGCTCTACCCGACCTCGTACCTGAAGTCCAAGGGCCTGGGCAAGGCCTGCGCGTTGCTGACCGATGGCCGTTTCTCTGGTGGCACCTCCGGCCTGTCCATTGGCCACTGCTCGCCGGAAGCTGCTGAAGGCGGCGCGATCGGTCTGGTGGAGGAGGGCGATACCGTCGTCATCGACATCCCGAACCGCACCATCGAGCTGCAGGTGAGCATGGAAGAACTGGCACACCGCCGTGGCAAGATGGAAGCCAAGGGCGCGCTGGCCTGGAAGCCGGTAGACCGTGAACGCTATGTATCCGCCGCGCTGCGCGCCTATGCCGCGATGACCACCAGTGCCGATACCGGCGCGGTGCGTGACGTGAGCCAGGTTGAACGCAAGTAAGTGATGTTTGAGAGAAGCCGGCGCAAGCCGGCTTTTTTCACGCCCGGAGTTTTGTGATGAAAGCAGACATGCAAGCCATGCGCGACGCCATCCTCGCCGTAGTGGCCGCCATCCCCTATGGCACTACGATGAGCTACGGCGCCGTAGCCAGGGCCGCAGGCTATCCGCGCCACGCCCGCATGGTGGGGCGCGTGCTGGCCCATTGCGATGTCGACGTGCCTTGGCACCGTGTGGTGAACGCCAAGGGGCAAATCAGCCCGCGCGGGCTGGATGGATCGGATGATTTGCAGCGGGTGCTGCTGGAGGCGGAGGGGGTGCTGTTTGGCGCTGAGTCGGGCAAGGTGCAAAGATAAAGCCAGTCGGTTACACCGTGTGCATTCGCGGAGTGTGGCGCCGAGCCCTTGCCAAAAAAAAGGACCGCCAGTCTGGCGGTCCTTTTTTACGTACCAGTGCTTAGTTATAGCTGTAAGGCAGCTGGAACTTTGTGGTCGCACCAGTTCCGCCGCCGTGGTCCGGCGCAGTTACGGTCACATTGAAGGTCCCAGTTGTCCCGGCGGTGCAACCCGTAGCAGGGGCTTTCAGTGTCAGCGAGAACAGGGTCATCAGCGGAACCTTTGCATCGACATCAGGGGTGCCGCCAATAACGGTGTTGCCATCGCCAAAGGTAATCGAGGCGCCACCCGACGAGATGGAGCTCGCGATGGTTGTTCCAACTGGCAGAATATTGCCATTGATATCCGGAATATACAGTGTCACGCTCTGTGAGCTTTGCGTTGCGCAGTTCAGCACAATCGGTGCACTCAATACCGGTGTTTTCGGAATGTCAGACGAGAAGATGAACGTGGCCTGGCTGAAAACATGCAGTGTTTTCTGTGCAGAACAACCGGCGTAACCCGGTTTGCACAGGCTGCCGTTGTACTTGCCATCCGGACCGTTGTAGATGCCATCGTTGTTGAAGTCGACCAATTGATCGACGCCCAGATCGAACACACCATTTTCGTTGTGGTCCAGGAACGCTTCACCAATATCGGAAGATACGCCGCTGATATCGACCTGCTCGTTCGCTGCGTCGAAGTCAATGCTGTTGTTCTTGTCGACAAAGCTCTCTTCGCCAATTGCATATGCAACGATGTGCACGCGGCCAACCAGATTATGTGGCGAGGTCACACGTGGATTCTGGCTGCTTAGCGTGATCGAGCAAGCGCTATTGGTAGTTACGCAACTACCTTGGGTGCCATTGCCGATACGACCACTGTCCGTAATGAAGTTGAACGCAGTACCATCGGGCACCGGGTTGTTGAAGTGGTCGGCAACACGCACCGTGATGGTGGCGGTAGCGCCGTCATAACCCCAGCCATTGATGTTGTACCGGTTGGCGGAGAGCGACAGACTGTCCTGGTCCGGGAAGCCGGTACTGATCGACAGGCCTGCAGATTGTGAGGTGAGTGTGGTGCCGCCGTTGGTATAGGTGGCCTTTACGCGAACTGGCGTCGGCTGCTTGCCCGCAATGACGGTTACAGCTGCTTCGCCAGCTGCATTGGTCACTGTATTGACGAGGCCATTTACGGAGTCTTTCAGGCTGACGCCGCCCGCGCCAATCTCGAGCGTCATTTGCACGGATTGATTTGGAATCGGGCTGCCGGTTGCATCCACAAGCTTGAACTTCACGGTGGCGCTGTCCGGGCGCGCAGCAGTGCCATAGCCAAGCAGAGTGATAATGCCATCTGCCGGGATAACACTGGAGTATTGCAGCGACGATGCGACCGGGGGATTAACCTTGATGGCTACTTGCTTGCTCGATGAGGTGCCAGCCAGCGAGGCGGTAATCGTGTCATTGTTGCCGCAGCCTTTGTCGGTGTAGGAAACGGAGGCCAAACCGTTGGCATCTGTCAATGCGCTTGCGGTGAGCTGCGCCTTGCCGGTTGCTGCGCAAATCGACGTGAAATTCACGGTGCGGCCGGAAGATGCTGTGCCGTTGACGGTAACGGTGGCATTCACTGCCGTCGTGGCGTACGGATCAAGCGTGCTGCTGCCGACGGTAAGGCTATTGACCACCAGTGTGCTGTCGCCTACCGAATATGCGATTGTGCCCGAAACTGTCTGGTTGACATTCGAAGAGTCGGTATAGGTGGCGGTAACATTCAGGGCACCGACGTTGCCGCTGGCGCTCGGGGATGCCACAGAAAGGGTTACCGTGGCCTTGCCATCTGCGCCGGTAATCCGCGCATTGGGAGCAACAATACCCAGCGTTGCATCCGTGCCAAAGCGCACCACGGCGCCGGAAACCGGTTTGCCACTCGCATCAAGGATTGTTGCGGTGATCTGTTTCTGATCGCCAAGAACCAAGCTGACGGTCGATGCGTCGAATGTCACCTTGGCGGCACCTGTCGGGGTCGTCGTCGGGACGGAAGTCGGTGTGCCGCCTGTGCCGAGGCCACCCCCGCCAGCACCGCCGTTGCAACCTGCAACGATAAGCGCTGCAGCAGTCGTGGCGGCCACGGCGCAGACATTGCGGGCGTAGTCACCGTTAAATAAAGTTCTCATGGCTTACCCTTGCGTTGATTCTTGCTGGATGTAATTACCAAGTTGGGATTGCTATCGTCAACTCGCCGTTAGAATTAAACAATGAAGCTCGCGGGATGGCAATTAAATTACCGAATGCTTGGCGTAAAAACCGCTGTTTTTGCCGAGGCAGGGCGGTTAAGGCTGATTTTTCAGGCCCACTGCAAATTTAGTAGTATTTGGATCATTTTTGGAGTGAAGCTGAACGTCTTTTTGCCGGTATCGCGAGGAGCCTTTGGAGGGGAGCAAGGCGAGGGCCCAGGGGCGAATGGGGATGGCGGCACTGGAATCGCACTTGACCGCATGTGAACAACGGTATTGCCGGCGGTGCGCCAGCGTTGCCTGGTGTTGGGAGCTGAAAAATGAATGCAAAAAAGCCGCTAGCGGTTAAGCATAGCGGCTTCTTAATATTTGGTGGCCAGTCGCGGAATCGAACCACGGACACGCGGATTTTCAATCCGCTGCTCTACCAACTGAGCTAACTGGCCGTCTGAAGAGATGCGCATTAAACAATACTTTCGCAGGATCGTCAAATGTACTTGGCTACTAACTGCGTAAGCCCATGTTTCCTATTGGTTAAATTTTTGTGATGCGGCTGTCTCGACGTGGCTTGGTTGTGGTGTGTGGTTGTTGCGCCTGACCTCTGATGGTGGTGGCTGTCGCGGGTGAGGGGCTTGATGGGCTGTTGGTTGTTGTTGCCAGCAAATCCCGGGCGGGGGTTGACTTGCTGCTTCCGCGCTGTCGGTAGCAAGCCACCGGCGGCGTTATGCCGGCGCTGCCAGCTGTAGTGCGTCGTCGGGCGTGCACCAATACGCTGCCAGGCCTTGGTTGCCGACAAGTGCCTCGGTGCCGGGGCTTGTTCTGCCTCCATATTGCGGAATGGTTGCTCTGCCGATGCATTGCCCCGATAGTTGTCACGTTAGGGCCTGTTAACACTTATTTCGCGCTTGCGCTGGGCTGCAAAAAGGTCAGATACAAGACACGCAACGCAGGCAATAACCGGTTATTGCCAAGGCGCGTGACGCCGTAGATGGCCTTTTTGCAGCCCAGCCCTGCGGGTTCGGGGTATTTCGGGCGGTTCGCTGCGTTGCAAACCGCTTGCGGTACCCGTACCGCGGCGCGTTCTGCGCCTTGCGCTCCATCCCGAACTACCCCGAACGCAAGCGTGAAATAAGTGTTAACAGGCCCTAGTTTATGCGCTGATTTATCCGGTAACGTCCGGGCATCGCAGCAGCAACTGACTGCTGTGCCGGTAGTCCTTATTGCCGTGAAGCGGCACGCCAGTCTGCGCCCTCCGCGTTGGGCGAGCCTGATCCGGTGCTGTGCAGATTGATGCGGCGTCCGCTCGCTCAGCCAACGCCCGGCTCGCCATGGTGTGTGAAGGTGGGGCTTGAGGGCGAGTGTGTCGGGGTGGCTGGCGGCACTAATATACAAAGCAAAAAAATGATTCGGTCGCAGCGAGGCGAGTTGGCCGGTGTGTTGCTTGCGGTTTCCGTGCGGGGGTTTTGATGGGTGAGGATGCCTTGCACAGTCGTATGGACGTGATTTGGGGGATGGGTGGAGGCCTTCTTGCCACTGCTGGATGGACGGCGATTTGCGTAATTCCTGGTCGAATGTGCTGTGAAAATTTCCTTTTGGAACAGCGACATGATCAACTTGTGTGAATTTACTTGTGCAAAGGGTTTGACGTTCTTCTGGTTCGTGCCCATAATGCGCAGCTCATCCGGTGGGGTGGCCGAGTGGTTAATGGCAGCAGACTGTAAATCTGCCCTCTAACGAGTACGCTGGTTCGAATCCAGCCCCCACCACCAGATTATTGCTTCGCGGTGTGAAGCTCAGAAGTCTGAATGCTGCTATGAAGCTAGTTCCTGCGGGTGTAGCTCAATGGTAGAGCAGAAGCCTTCCAAGCTTATGACGAGGGTTCGATTCCCTTCACCCGCTCCAGTTTGCGCCGATGTAGCTCAGGGGTAGAGCACTCCCTTGGTAAGGGAGAGGCCATGGGTTCAATTCCCATCATCGGCTCCATTTACTTTCGCCTCGTATTTCAGAAATTCTAGATAAGGAAATAAGAAGATGGCTAAGGAAAAGTTCGAGCGTACGAAGCCGCACGTGAACGTCGGCACCATTGGTCACGTTGACCACGGCAAGACCACGCTGACCGCAGCGATCACCACCATTCTGTCGAAGAAGTTCGGTGGCGAAGCGAAGGGTTACGACCAGATCGACAGCGCGCCGGAAGAAAAGGCTCGCGGTATCACCATCAATACCGCACACGTCGAATACGAAACCGAATCGCGCCACTACGCTCACGTGGACTGCCCGGGTCACGCCGACTACGTCAAGAACATGATCACCGGTGCTGCCCAGATGGACGGCGCGATCCTGGTGTGTTCGGCCGCTGACGGCCCGATGC
>NZ_FWXD01000081.1 GCF_900176275.1 Andreprevotia lacus DSM 23236
GAAATGGGGAAAGTAGGTGGCTGGTTTGAGGCGGAATTCTGCCTCAAACTCCGCTTGCTGCAAGGGGTTGGGAGTTTCTCACCAGCCTGCTAGGGGGATGCGCAAAAAGCCCCTGCTCCAAGCAAGGTATTTGCGCCAGTGAGTACAGCGATTGGAATTCCTTCTTTTGCTTCCATTTACGCCAAGGCGCCTGCAGCGAAGGCTGAGATTGATGCGATGGCCGATGACATTGCCTCTATGTTTGACGGTGCGATAGTTGCCAAAGCGCCGGTAAAATCTGAAGCTCGTGCTCTTCAGAAGTTGAATGATAATCCCTGGATTGCAGGTGATCCTACTTTGCTTAACGATCTTGCCCGTAACACGATTGTCGTATCGCCGTCCTATATCGGTACTGTGGTGACTGAGCTGAATGGGCGCGGCGCAGAGGTCAGGGTCATAGCTCCAGATTCAAATCCACTTGGTTATAGCGGTGTCAATTCAACCATTAAAACGAAAGCCGGCATTCTTGGTGAAATTCAAGTCAACACACCCGCGATGATATATGCCAAGGAGTCCGA
This sequence comes from Andreprevotia lacus DSM 23236, assembly GCF_900176275.1. Lineage (GTDB taxonomy): Bacteria > Pseudomonadota > Gammaproteobacteria > Burkholderiales > Chitinibacteraceae > Andreprevotia > Andreprevotia lacus. Next base: position 558 of record NZ_FWXD01000081.1, read on the forward strand.
GAGGGTTGCTCGTCAAATTCTTGGTGATGACACCTACAATCAAATCGTGCATCAAACTTCCGTACCTGGAGGACTTGGGCATCAACTCTATGAGCAGTATCGAGTTCTATCACCAGCTGATCCACAGGCGGCTGAAATTGCGGCCCAAAGTCGCGCGTATTACGAGATCGTAAGGAGGGAAAATGGCGGTTGAAAAGGGCACCAATTTCGTTGGTCGTGACGTTTATATTGACTATTCGTATATGAAAGTAATGTTCCGTTGGGATCATGTGGCCGGGTGTATATTTGTTCGCCCCTATGGTAAGGCAGAGTTGCCTACACCTGTGCCTCACGACAATAAAATTTTCAACGATGCCACACTCTATGGCTTTGAAATTTCAAGTGAAGAATATTTGAAAGGGAAATAAGCTAGTGAAAAATCCGAAAATCCGGGGTCAGGTCTTGCAATCCAACAACTGAGATTGCAACCCACTTTGGTGAGCGCTATGTCAGGGGTGGCCGGGTAATCAAAGCGGCAGAAATGTATGATTGCAAGACCTGACCCAATACTGTTTGGTTAGGTCTATTTATCATCCTATACTGAGCCATCTCCTCCCAGGGTGCAGCGATGGCTCGAACCAAGGCAGTCCTCAGTAGTG
>NZ_FWXD01000027.1 GCF_900176275.1 Andreprevotia lacus DSM 23236
CGCAGCAAGCAACCGGCCTTGGTGCGTCAGGAGTTGTGGGGCGTGTTGATTGCCTACACCTTGTTGCGACGGCTGATGCGTCTGATGGCGGAGCAGCTGCAGGTGGCCCCGCAGCGAATCGGCTTTCATGTTGCAGCGATGGCGATCATCGATCTACTGCGCTTTGCGCCCTTGGAGTCTGCTGGAAACCTGCCTAAACGACTGGCATTGCTCTTTGAACAGGCACGGTTATTCGTGCTGCCGCCTCGGCGCGAGGGGCGGACTTATCCTCGAGTGGTCAAACGGCGTTCGGCGAAATACCCAAACAAAAATGCCAGTCAGGCTTAACTGACTGGCATTACGCGCGATGCGGGCTTTTTCATGCTGTCTCAAAAGCTGGCAAACGGGTCTTTCTTGAGTTCTTCTTCGATATCGATGCGATAGGCCGATACGTTGGGCATTTTGAGCAATGCCTTGCGCTCGACCGCACTGGCCAGCCGGAATTCTTGCAGATCGTTGCTGCGCCAGCCGTGCGTATCGCCATCCGGCGTGATCGTCATGGTGCTGCGCCAGGCGCGGCGACTGTCGGGTACGGCGATGGTGATGACCACCGTGGTGGAGGGGAACAGCACCGCTTTGTGGGTCTGCAGCATGTCGACCGCTTTCACATAGGGGCTGGCCAACACGCGCATTCCTTCAGTGCTCAGATCCTTGCGGGCCTGGATGAAGTTGCGTGCTTCTTCATTCGACATGCCCAATGCCGCGACCAGCGTGCGCCACGTCGCCGTTGCCGGGTTGACGCCGGTGCTGCTCGCCAGTACTACGTGGTTGAGGATGGGGTCCTCTTCATTCCACAATGCGGCAGCATCGCCCCAGCCGTAGACGCGTGCCAATTCGGTGGTGGAGACCAGTGGCTGGTTGCGTGGCGGCAACATGTGCCTGGCGAGATATTCACCCTTCTCGGCGCCTTGCAGGCGGCGCAGGTCGTCATCGTCGACGTAGTCTTCCAGCGTGTCGAGCAGGGTGGCGTTGGCTTCTGCCTTGATGCCATACGTGGTCAGCAAGGCTTCGCGCCACATGCGGGGTGCTGTCTGCAGGTTGATCAGGCCGCGTGCATCCTGCAGCGATAGTGCCATGCCGTTGCCCATGTCATACCAGCGGCCATCCAGCCGGATGGCGATTTCGTTGCCGCCGAGCCCGATGGCAGTGCGTCGAGTCGTTGCGAGCAGAAAATCGGCCTGGGCAATGGCGTCACGCGCTTGTTTTTCCTGTCTGGCAAAGTCTTGCTCGGCAACGGCCAGATGCAGTGCGGTGGAAATGCGTTGGCCCACATAGGCGCCCACCAGCGCCAGCAGGGCCAGCGCCGCGATGGTCATGACGAGAATGTAGCCGGAGTGTCGCTGGCGCATGTCAGGGCCCCAACTTGTCTGCGCCGATCAGGAAGCTGGGCGGCGTTTTGTCATCGCGCCACGGATCGCTGCTGACGCTGGCCAGCCAGTAGCTCACCTGGCGGGTGTTGTTATCGCTCATGACCTTGAGTGCGATTGCCTGTGGCACGTGTTCGTCCGGCTGGGTGAGGCTGGTCCAGTTGCTTAGCGGTTTGCCGGCCAGGTTGTAGTACTCGAAGCTGGCCGTGCCTTCGGCCCAGCGTGCCAGCTCTAGCTTGCTGCCGTCCTGCCCGGTGTAGTTGAGCACAGTGACGCCATCATCCAGTTTTTGCAGCCGTAGTTCGACTTGGGTAGGGGCGTCGACCGCTGAGGCGCTCAGCGGGTGCAGCGTGAGCGCCCGAAAGCCGGTTTCATCTGCGTCAAAGTGTTCCTGCACGCCAGCCTTGAGTGGTTGCAGCCCGGCAATGATCTGCCGGTACCACAGTTGCTGGCGTGTGCTCTGCTCGCCGGAAATCACTTCGGTGCTCAGTTTTTCGCGGATTTGCAGCACATAGAATGAGGCGCCCATCAGCAAGGTCATCACCAGCGCGGTCATCACCAGCGCAACCATAACCTCGATCAGCGTAAAGCCCTGCTGGCGCAGCGTGAGCGTCGTCCGCATCAGAAAGGCGCCTTGAAGCTGCGCGCCTTGAAGCCGCGCAAGACGATGGCGCTGTCCTCAAACCATTGTTGATCTGCTTGCTCCGGGTCACGTACCTGGTAGGTGTATTGGTACAAACGTGCATCGTAGCCGCCATAGCCACTCGGGTAGCCGGTTTGTGGCGCGGTGGACAGCATTTTGCGCTGCCAGCTGATCTTGAGCTCGCCCAGAGTAAGGTCTCCCTTGTCGGCAGTGCCGTCCGGCAGGCTGCGCATGAAGTCCTGTGTCATACGCATCGCTGCCATGCGCGCATACTCGCTGCGCAGCCGCATCACCGAGTGCAGACCGCTTTCGGCCCACAGCACGATGGCCACACCGACCGAGGTGACCAGCACCAGCGCCACCAGCACTTCAAGCATGACGAAGCCGTTGCGATGCACGCGCATTACAGATCGCTCTCGACCGGCATGCAGTCTGGTCCGGTGATCTGGTAGCGTGCGGCGGCTACGCCTTTGTCGTCGCTGATGTCTATGGTGGTGGTCGAGCACATCTGCTGGGCGGAAATACGCAGCGGCGGTGTGAAGCTGGCTTGCCAGTGCTCCGGCAAGGACAGAATGTCCTCACCACCTGCCGTACGCGGCTCGGTGAGTTTGTCGAGTACGATGGCATCGCCCGACAGCCGGGCCCAGCGCGGCAGCTGGGCGAGCTGGCCTTGGAACTGGTCCAGCGCAAAGCGCCGGCTGGATCGTTCCAGCTGGCCGACGTAGTTGGGGGCAACCAGGCCGATCAGCAGGCCCAGCAGGGCCAGCACGACCATGATTTCAAGCAGCGTGAAGCCTGCCGCCTTGCGCATGGCCAAGCTGCTTATTTGCCCTGCTGCTGCAGGTCGTCGCTGGTGGTGGTGCCGTTGCTGTTCTTGGGCAACATGCCAACATCGGCATCATTGCCCTCGCCACCCGGCTTGCCATCGGCGCCGAAGGAATAGATGCCGAACGGGTGGCCATTCGGGCCCGGTACTACGTATTGGTAGGGGTTGTTCCAAGGGTCATCCGGTAGCTCGTCTTCCAGATACGGGCCTTTCCAGCGTTTGGCCAGCTTTTCATCGCTGGGGCGGGTCACCAGCATGCGCAGGCCTTGCTCTGGCGTCGGGTAGGTGCCGATATCAAGGCGCATGGTTTCCAGCGCGCCGCGCAGTTGCTTGACCTGTGTGGCCGCGGTTTGCACCTTGGCGGTGTCGACACGCGCAAACAACTTCGGGCCGACCAGGCCGACCAGCATGCCGATGATGACCAGTACCACCAGCATTTCCAACAGGGTAAAACCGCCTTGGCGGTGTGCGCGGGCATGTAGGGCCCGGACGCTTGCGTATTTCATCAGAACTTAACCTCTGTCAAACTCGTCATCGCCAGCACCACGCCGACCATGACAAAACCAATTACCACGCCCAGGATCAGGATGCTGGCCGGCTCGATCAGCGACACCACGCGCCGCTGCAGCGACTGGTTCTTGTCGCTCCAGTAGTGGGCCACGTGTTGCAGCATCGGCCCCAGCTCACCCGATTGCTCACCCACACGGACCATGGAAAGCGATGTAGGTTCCAGCAATTGCTGGTGCTCGATCGCTTGCGACAGCTTGCGGCCGCGATTGACCTGCGTGCGCACGTCTTCCAAGCGCGCTGCCGTCTGGCGCAAGCGCACCGAACCGGCGGCCAGCTCAAGTGCACCCAGGATGGCGACGCGGCTTTGCAGCAACATCGCCAGGCCGTTGGTCCAGCGCGCGGTTTCGCCGCTATTGATCCATTCGCCGATGATGGGCAAGCGCGCCGCACCTTCGATGATGCGCAAACGCAGCGCATCGTTGCGCGATGCCGCCACGATGCCGACCACGAGTGCGACCAGTGCGACGATGGCCTCGACAAAATGGGCATTGAAAAACATGCCGGTACGCAGCACCACTTCCGAAATCCACGGCAGATTCTGGATTCTACCCTTGAGCAGGCCGGCGAAACGGGGTACGACGAAAGAAAAAATGAACAGGATGGCGATGGAGCCGGTGCTGACCAGGATGATGGGGTAGACCAGTGCCTCGCGCGTTTGCGAGCGCATCTTGGCGTCGAATTCCATCTGGTCTGCGGCGCGATTGAGCGCCAGCCCCAGGTTGCTGGTGGCCTCGCCGGCGCGCACCATGGCAAACACGTATTCCGGCAGCGCCAGACCGGTCTTGCCCAAGGCGGTGGAGAAACCTTCGCCGGCGTGGATGGCTGTGAGCATGCGGCCCAGCGGTACTTGCAGCGGCGTATCGCGGCTGGCGTCCTTCAGCGTTTCCAGCGCTTCTGCAAGGCTGATGCCGGCATTGGCCAGGGTGGACAACTCGCGGATCAGCACCACCAGATCGGCGTGACCAACCTTGCCACGACTGCGGCGGACGGGCTGGGCGCCTGCCTCCTTGAGCTCGAATACCAGCAGCAGCCGGTCTTCCAGCTGGCGCATGGCGTCGTCGGCGGATTCCGCATTTACCTGGCCTGTTTCTACGCGGCCATCTGCCGCTGCGGCACGAAAACTGTATTCCGGCATTGCTCAGCCTCTCCGTTGCCGCATCATGCTTCGGCCCCGCGTTGCGATACGGCAGAGCCGGCTACGGCAAAGACTTCTTCCAGGCTGGTCAGCCCGCGCGCAGCCTTGATCAGGCCGTCTTCGTAGAGGAAGCGGAAATCATCGTTGAGCGCACGTACCAGATCGTAGTGTGACGGCGATGGCTGGCTGAGCACGGCACGGATGCGGTCCGAGGCGGGCAACAGCTCGTAGATGGCGCTACGGCCGCGATAGCCGGTATCCGAACACGCCGTGCAGCCGACCGGCTTGCGGAAGCGCCATTCGCTGCGCGGCACCTTGAGCTTGTCGAGCGCCTTGGCAGCGTAATCCGGCAGGATGTTGCTGACGTCCAGCGGCTGGCTGCAGTGGGTACACAGCTTGCGCACCAGACGCTGCGCAATCACACCGCGTACCGTAGCGCCGACGAGGAATTGCTCGACGCCCAGATCGGTCAGGCGCAGAAAGGCGGTGGCGCTGTCATTGGTGTGCAGGGTGGACAGCACGCGGTGGCCGGTGAGCGACGATTGCACCGCGATGCGCGCGGTTTCGACGTCACGAATTTCACCAATCATGATGGTGTCCGGGTCATGACGCAGGATGGAGCGCAGCGCGGCCGGAAAGGTAAAGCCGATTTCGCTGTTGGCCTGGAACTGCGTCACGCCATCGATCTTGTATTCGACCGGGTCTTCGACGGTGAGGATGCGCTCGCGCTCGCGGTCGCACGCCGACAGTGCCGCATACAGTGTGGTGCTCTTGCCCGAGCCGGTCGGGCCGGTAACGAGGATGATGCCGTCCGGCATGGTCATCCAGCTCTGGAACATGGCCAGATGGTCTTGTTCGAAGCCGAGGATATCCAGCGAGAAGCGTTTGTTCTGTGACACCGGCAGCAGACGCATCACCAGCGATTCGCCACGCACCGAGGGAATCACCGACACGCGGATATCGGTTTCCACACCGGCTGAGCGGCTGGAAAAGCGGCCATCCTGCGGCAAGCGGCGTTCGGCGATATCCAGGCCGGATACCAGCTTGATGCGGCTGACGACGGCATCGAAGCGGTCGCGCGGGTAGTGTTCGGTAGCCTGCAGCACGCCGTCCACGCGGTAGCGCACGACAAAGCCGTATTCAAGCGGCTCGATGTGGATGTCCGAGGCGGCCTTGTCGGTCGCGCGGGCCAGCACGCCGTTGACCAGTTCCACCACCGGCGCATCTTCCGCCAGCCGGCGCAGATCCTGATCACCGCTGCGGTTTTCCTGGCCGTCGCGATACACCTCACCCAGCAGACGCTCGAAGTCACGCTGGGCAATCAGCGCCCAATCGCAGCCCTGGCCATCCAGCAAATGGCTGAACAGGTATTCCTGCAGACCGGAATCGAGCGGATCACGGCTGATGACCAGCGGTTTCCGCCCATCGCGCGGCAGGACGAGGAAGGCAAAGCGCAGCGCCAAAGCGCGACTGATGCGCTGCGCGGAATGGAGCACCTGCATGCCCTGCGCAGCCTCGGGGTGGCTGGCAGCATCGAATACCGGAAAGCCCAGCTGCGCGCTGAGCACCTCAAGCAAGGTGAATTCCGAGATCAGCCCCAGCCGGATCAGGATCGCACCAAGACGATCGCCGGCGCTGTCGCGCTGCAGGGCGAGGGCTTTGTCCAGGGCGGATTGATCAAGCGCTTGGCGACTGATGAGCAATTCGCCCAGGCGGGCTGCAGGTTGCATTTCTAGGTTGGTGCTGGGGTTGGAAGCCATGGCCGCGATTGTAGCATTACTCATGTTGCCAGCCTTGCCCAGCGGCCAGTGGAAAAGCCATCGGCGGCTGCATTGCTGCAGCCGGCGAGGGGGGCGCTGCTATTTTTTGGCTGCTTTGCCAGCCTGGTCGGCGTCCTTGCTGCACAGCAGCTTGTGGATGTGCGCGGCCCAGTCAGTCGGCTTGAACGGGATTTCAGCAGTAAAGCCATCGATATCTTCCTCGTGCGGAATGCCCAGATATTGCGAGGGTTTGATATCGGCGACGTGCTTGAGTTCACTGCTTTCAAGCTGGATCACTTCGGCATTGTGCAGCCATTTGGCGTTTTCGGTGGTGCAATCGAGGCGCAGCGCGGTTTTGATGTAAAAACCATCGCGCGCGGTGCTGATTAGTGCGGATATTTCGGTCTGCGTTGCACCGTCCGCAATGCGCTTGCGTTCAGCATCGACTTGGCCGATTTTCAGCCACGTGCTTTTGGGAGAGGTTAGTTCGGCACTGCCAAGCTTGGCATAGCCGCTGGGGTCACTCGTTTTACCGGCTGCTTCAAGCGTGTAAGCACCATAAGTCTTGGTCTGCGGCTTTTCATTCCCTGTGGGCGCAGCAAGGGCGCATGCACCACTAACAAGAATGAGGAAAGCGGGGATCTTGGTTTGGAGGGCAAACATTGGAGGCCACCATTGAAATGTAGATACAAAAAAACCGGGAGGTTGCCCTCCCGGTTTGACCTGCAACAACTCAGTTTGGTGCGAAGGGCTTAGTTGCCGCCGTTCAGACCAACTTGAGCGTCTTGATCTTGGTACTGACCTTCCGAAGCCGGAGCGCGGTTGGTGGTGCCAGTGAAGTCAACGCCTTGGCTGCCCGAAGCTTCGATGAAGTTCTGCGAAGCCGGGTTGTACAGGTAGTTCTGTACGCGCAGGGTGTCGCCGTTGTCCGAAGTGATACGCAGACGCGGAGCATCGCCAGCGTTCGACGGGATGCCGGTAGCGTCGTTGTTGGCAGCAGTCGGGTGAGCCGGCAGGCTGGTCAGCTTGCTGTCCACCACGTCCGGGGTCAGGTTAACCACAGCGCGCGGAGCCAGTGTTGCAACCTTGCCCCACTTGCCATACAGGCCGGTAGCCAGGATGTACTGACCGTATACGTCAACAGTGCGTGTTTCGCTGTTGTTGATCAGGCGCAGCACCGACAGCCAGCCGTCCTTGCGGGCGTTGGATGCGTAGTTGCGAACGTCGATCTTCAACGAGCCGGACAGGGCGTACAGCGGGCCCTTGCAGAAGTTGTTCTGCTCATTCAGGTCGGTACCCGCAGCAGCCTTGACCAGAGTCGCAGCGTCAATATTGAACGAACTGCCCGGAATGATCACGTTACCCGGCACGCTGTAGCAAACGTGTACCGGGTTGTTACCCACGGTGGCGACCGGGTGATCCGGAGCGTTCAATGCGTGGCTCAATGCACCCGCTACGTTAGCCGTATCAAGAGTCAGTGTGATCGGGCCTGCTGCGTTGCTCGAGGTGATAGCGACTGTCGAGTTGGGGACAGCAGCCGCGCAGCTGGAGAGGTCCGAAGACAGGAACAGCGAACCGCCAACCACAAAGCCTTGCGATGCCGAAACCTTGATGTCGAATTGCTTGACTTCGACCTTACCGGTGTTTTGTACGGCAGTCGCGCCAGCCAAAATGCCCGGGGCAGGAGCGCCAGCGTCCGAAATCAGGTACGGTGTGGATACGTCGCTATCATTACCATTCGCATTCTGCTTCAGCGAAACATAGCCAAGGTTGACCTTTGTGGCGCTGATGTACGATTGATACTGGTTATTTGCATCCGGGGCCACGCTTGCGCCCGAACCCGAGAAACCCACGTTGCCGCCAGAAATATCCAGCTTGGCATTGCCAACCGACTTGGTCACTTGTACCAAGATGTTGGTCGGGAATGTAACCAGGGTTGCGGTGTTGGTCGCGCCCGAACGAACGTGTTCGTCAGGTGTTGCGTTGCTGTCGGTTGCCAGCGACGCCGGCGAGGTCAGGGCAGTGTAGTGCTTGACGCTGACCGGAAGAGTCTTGACCGAAGTATCGCACTCGGTGACCGCTTGTACGACTGTGTACAGGTTGTTCACAGTCGGCTTCGTGCCCGCAGCAACAGCCAGGGAAATCTGCGGCTGACCAATGTTGCGGCCTGCCTTGATCGTGATTGTTGCGTACAGAGTGGTCTTGTCTGCGCTCAGGGCCAGAGCGTCAACCGAGTAATCCGCGGCGACCAGCTGTTGACCAGCATTAGCACCTGCTTGCGGAACGATTACGATGTTCGAATCAGGAACGGCCGGGGAAGCAAGGGTATTTGCTGCGCTGTTACCTGCGGTTGCCCACTTGGCACCGCCGCCCAGAACAAACTGGATCTGGAAGGTCTGAGCTTGCGAAGTTGCGTTTACGTCACCAGAAAAACGGTAGGTAATCGTCGGTGCGTTTACGGCTTGGGTGTCTGTCGTGATGACTTCACGAGCGATCGACAGCGACGACGACTGGATTTGGCCGGCGAAGCTGCTAGCTGCAGCGATGGTAGCCAGCGCGCCTACGACGAGGCGGGAAATCAGCTTTTGGTTCATGGTTTGCTTAGTCCTCAAACTTAATGCATTCGAATGCATGCCAACCTGAGCAGGTTTGTGCGCATGCCGCCTAGCTAATTCGGCGATGCAATATTAACTGCACGGATTGGTCCAATGCAACTTGTTTGCCGGGCAACGCTAGGATTTAAGGGGTTTGGCTAACGCCAAACTGTCATTTCCTCGCAGCGGCGTGCAGTGCGCCAGCCACTTTGATAGTAGGCGCGAGGCAAGCCACTGACCCGGCATTGCCCGCTCTGCCCGACACGACAAAGCCGCTGACATTGAGATTAATTCACCTCTGCCGTTACTGCCAAACTAAACTTTGCACAGGGTAGCGCGGTGCTGAGGGCATGTGACTGCATTCACATGCAGCATGGATAGGGCTGAGCAAGGGGGGGGGTCCCCATGCAGCATATCAATATTAGTGTGCGCTTATTCTTTTAGCAGAAACAGGGACTTAGTGTGTGTGCTTCGCGCCAGGGTTTGGGCGGCTTGGCGTGGCAGGCCAGGTACGGTGCCACGAGCGGCTGGGCAATGGGTGTTGCTGTGCTGCAACACCTCTGCCTGCTGGGTTACTTGTTCAGGCTACCTTTCAGTGCTTCCAGCAACTCCTTTTTCAGTGCTTCGTCAGTGACGGATTTGCCTTTGCTGGGGTCACCAGACACGTCCTGTGTTTGATTCCGAGAGGGGCTTGTCGATGCCTGCGGCGTGTTGCTTGCAGCATTGCTCGCGTTACTATTTACGCTGGGCGCTTCCACGCTGATCTGGGTGCTGAGGCCGCCATCCGCATCGTTGCTGGTGTTGGTTTTCGGTATGTATGGTCTGGCTTTGTTGCCACTGGTCGATGGCGTGTTTTCGCTGGGCGTGCTTTGCTCGCCGGCATTGCGTTTGGGTGCTTCGCGGAACAAGCTGCCCGACCATGGGAAGCGATTGCGGAAAGCATCGGAAATCGATTGGGTATCGAAATCGTCTTCGATTGAATACGCAGTAATCAGCACGATCAGTTCGGTACGGTCGGTTGATTTGCTGTCGCTTTTGAACAGCAGTCCGAGGCCGGGAATGTCTTTGGCATATGGAACGCCGGAATTGGTATTGTTGCGGTTATCAGACATCAGGCCGCCCAGCACGACGGTATTGCCGTCCAGTACGGTGAGTTTGGTATCTACTTTGCGGGTTGAAATGGTGGGGGCCAGCGCAGTGCCGCCTTTAACCTCCGCTACAGTGCTGACTTCCTGGCTGACGTTCAGATCAATCCGTCCGCCGGCATGGACGACCGGCTTGACCTTGAGGATGACGCCGGTGTTGCGGTATTGAATGGTTTGCAATACGCCACCGGTCGAGCTGCCGCTATCGGCATTCGATTGCTGGCTGGTGATGGTGGGGACTTCCTGGCCGACGGTAATGGTGGCTTCTTCGCCGCTACGGGTGAGGATGGTCGGGTTGGATAGCACGCGCGCTTTGGTGGCGGTTGCCAGCGCATTCAGGATGACCGCAGGAGAGGTGCTTTCGCCCAGGGTGAGTGAAAGGCCGCCGATGCCCTTGGTGGCAAATGCCCCTGCTGTGCCGATATTGCCGGTCAGTCCACCCAGCTTGATATTCTTGATCAGCCATTCAAAGCCCAGTTGCTCGCCATCCTGCAGGCGAACTTCGGCAACCGAAACGGTAACCAGTGCACTCTTGGCGGGGCGGTCCAGTTCCTTGATCAGGCCGAACCACTGTTGGTATTCGCTGGCGGTAGACTGGAAGATCAGGCTGTTGGTGGCCTTGTTGACCACGATGCGCGGTGACGCTTTGGTCGTGGCGCTAGAGGCGTTGCCGCTGGTGGTAGTGGTTGTTGCGGCTTGTTGGCCACCATTCATCACTTGCGACAGTGTTGCCGCAATGTCTGTAGCATCGGCATTGCGTACCGGGTAGATGAAGTAGTTGCCGCTATTGGCCTGAGAGGGTTGGTCCAGCTCTTCGGCCCATTTCAACGTATGGTCGAGGGTGGCTTGGCTGGCCGCAAATACCAGCACCGAGTTGATGGCTGGAATGGGCACCAGTACCACGGGTGCGCTGCCACTTGCGGTGGTTGAGTTGTAGTAGCCCTCAGCATTCAGGATGTCGTTCAGTCGCTTGGAAAGTTCATCAGCAGTCCAGTAAACGGGTGTGATGCGCACGCTTTGTTTGCCGCGCATCATGGGCTGATCGAGAACTTGAAGTGCCTGCAGTGCAGCGGAAACGGTCTGGGGTGTGCCGCCCAGCAGCAACGCGTTGCGCGTCGGGTCTTCCTGCAGGTTTAGTTTGTCCTTGAACGCGGTGCGCAGCCAGTTGCTGGCATTTGAAATGTGGGTGTTTTCCAGCTCTGCCAGGTAGAACAAGGGGCGCAACGTCTCTGGTACTTCCGGCAGGGCGCGGCCGCGGCGGATTTCCGGTAGCGAGCTGGTATCGGCGGCGTCCGGGACGAAGCGGGTCAGGCCCGGCAATTCCTGCACCACGATGCCGTAAGAGCGCAGCACTGTCTTGGCAGCGGTGTAGAGTTCCGCATTGTTCAGCGGCTTGCCGGTTTTCATGCTGACCAGGTCACGGCGTTGTGCCACCACCGGGTCGATGTTGATGGTCTTTTTCAGGATGACGCCAAAGACCGAATCAATGAACTGCGGCAGCGGCATGCTGTTGAAGGCAACGGCTGATTCCTTGCCGGCAACGTTCTGCTCGGTATAGGCCGGCGAGACCGCTAGCGGCGGCGCCTTGCGGGTGGGCACGGTCGGGGTCTGGTAGAAGCGGTTGGCGTTCGGGTCAGTCTGTTGCTTCTGGTCCGGGGCGCCGGTCACCTCGGGGCGCTCGCGCGGCGGCAGTTCGGGAAAGGCGTTGTCCAGCCACTGGTTCTGGCTTGCACACCCGCCCAGCATGCTGATCGCCAGCAGGCTGGCGACGACGGTGCGCAGCCGGGTTTGCGGTACGTTCGGGCTGCGGTGTGGGAGGGTTGCTTTCATCAATTGTGCCTGCATGCTTCTGTATTCGGGTGGGCGCGGTGGCGTTTGGGCTGCTGCCGGCCGGGATTAGTTCAATAGACGGTAGGTTTGTGGCTTGCCGCTGACCGGGCGTACCACGATTTCTTCCGGGCTGACCTTGGTCAGCTTGCCGCCGTCGGGCAGGGTATCGCCAGCGCTGAACGGCTTGAGTTCACCCTTGGGCCCGCTCAGCAGCACGTAGGCGCTCTTGCCCTCGCGCACCACGGCAATGCGGGTCCAGGTTTCTAGCGGTGCCGACGCGGCCGCAGCAACCGGGGCGGCACTCAGTGTGCGACCCCAGAGGTCGCTTTGGCCCAGTGTAGTGAGGTCTGCACGCAGGTTGGGCGGGCGGGGGATGTCCAGTTGTGCCTGATGGCGGGTTGCACCAATGACCTTGCCTTCCGGTGGCAGGGCAAAGGTGGCCCAGCAATAAGCGCCAACGGCGGCCCAGATCAGCAGGGCGAGGATGCTGCAACGATAAAAAACTACCATTTCACTTCCACCACGGGTTTGGGGCCGCTGGCCGCGGCGTTGGCCGGCATGCTGGCTGCTGCCGCCGATGCTGCGCTGGCCATGCTGGCCATGCTGGCGGCGCGTGCAGCGGATGCATCGAGTTTTTCGGGGGCGTCGCTCAGGCGGGCCAGGGTCAGGGCCGTCAGCTCGACACGGCGTTCTGCACTGTTGATGGTGATTTGCTCTATGCGCAGTGCGTGATCGGCAGCTTCAAGCTTGGCCAGGGTGCGCGGGAAGGTCGCGGGGTCAAAGGTAAAACGCAGTTGTGCGCGCAATTCAATCAGGCGGCATTGGCTGCGGTCCTTGCATTGCGTGCCTTCTTCGCTGATCGGTGCGCTTGCGTCGCCTGCGGCTGTCGGATTGAAGTAGCGGAAGGTCGGTTGGCTGATGCGCAGTTCGCGCGCGCCGCCTTCCTGCAGGTTCTGGTTCAGCCAGTCGTTGAATTCGGCTTGGGCAATGACGGGGGTGGCAAATTGCCACAGCGACAGGTCGATCTGCTCGCTGGCGCGGTCAAGCTGGGCTTGCAGCGCAATTTGCTGTCCGCTGTGGCCGAGCTGCCGGTGCAGTTCGCTGCTGGTTTTGCGCAGCGAGGCAATCTGGCGCAGTTCGGCGACGCGATAGTCATCCAGCGCGAGCAGTCCTGTGGTGATGCCGATCAGCAGTATGCCGGCCAGCCCCCACTGCAGTCGCGGGTTGGCTGCGAGCTCGGCGCGTAGTTGCTGGAGTTGTTGGGTCAGCTTGCCTGCAGGGCGGGTGCTGTTGGTATGAGGGGAGGATGACATTCTGGTTCCGGATGCGTCTCGATTGCCCTGCCAGGGATCAGTGTTCATTGCCGGCCGGCGCAGTGGCGGCATCCACCGGGAGCTTGAGCTGTATGCGCAGGGTGCCTTGTGGCGGATCGGGCAGCAGGATCACGTCATCAAACAGCGTGGCTTTTTCCAGCATGGCCAGCACGTCGGCGCTCTTGGCCTTCGGGCCCAGTCGCAAGGTGGCAGTCACGTTGTTGCCGCGAAAGTTCCATTCCGAAATGTAAACATCGCTGACCTGGCCGACGATGCCCAGTCGCGCCAACTGGGCCAGCCATTGCAATTGCCGCGGCGACTGGTTGTAGGTGATCAAGGCCTCCGCAGTCGGGCGCAGCTCGCCCAGCGCGCTTTCAAGGCGGGCAGCGTCGCTGGTCTGTGCGCGCAGCTGGCGGATTTGCTGCTTCAGGATGACGGTTTGCTGTTTCAGCCGGTACAGCTGCACACTCTCGGCAACGCCTATGGCGCCGGCCAGCGTGATCAGCAGCAGGCAGAGCAGCAACCAGCCGGGTACGGGCTTTGCCGTTGCGCTGACCGCCCGCCAGCCCGCTGCCGGCTCGGTGTGCAGCGAGGCAATTTGCGGAGTCAGTGGCAGCAAGGTTTGCTCAAGGCCCAGGTCGCGGCAAAACGCGGTCTGCTCTTCTTGTCCCGGCGCTTGGGCAAACCAGCGGGAGCGATAAATGCCCTGCGGGTTGACGCCCTCCAGCTCAAAGCCTTCCGTGCAACGCAAGAGACGCATCCCCTCGGCGGGTGCATCGCGCCAGAGCGCCTCCGGCCATGGTTGGATCTGGCCGGCCGGCAATAACTGCAGGGCCTGCGCATCATCCCAATACCAGACCTGGGCATTCTCGCCGCTGTGTCGATAGGCAAAGCCGATTTGCGAGAACAAGCCCAATTGCTGCAGCCGCAGCTTGATGGCTGATTCCACATGCTTGTTCGGCACGCCGCGCAGCGGAACGGTCACAAAGTGGCAGCGTTGGCGCGGCAACACTTGCGCAGCGGGCAGCAGACCCAGCCAGCGGCCAAAGCGCTGCGCGATATTGCCCGGTGCTGCAGCGATGGCGGTCAGCAGGGGGGCGGATGTTGCGGAGGTATTCACGTTGTCGTTCAACCAGAAGATGACACTAAGGGTTGCTGCTTCGTCGGACTGTGCCGGCAAAAGTTTCGCAAACCACAAGAGCGCACGCGCCCGGGCAAGGCCGGGCGCAAAAAAACGAGGCTGAACTATAGCACCAAATTGGTTAAAAAATGCGCAGGGGCGTGTATTGCCTGCTCGGGTGAGCCCGGTTCGATGTCGGGTTTGTAAGGTGTTGTGGTGGCGATTTTAACATCCACGCAAGCTTGCCCGCTGGCTGGGCAGCCCTTATCATCTCGCGCTGAAATTAGTTGCGAAATTGTCACGCCTCGTCGTGGCATGCCGCTGCTTGTTTGTCCCTCGACCGGGGCGCGAGCCGGAGCCTGTTCGCTGTGCTTGCAGAAGCGATCGGTCGGGGCCTTGCCTTATAGACAATTCAGATTCAGGAAGCTGGCTCCATGCACGGCAGTTCGTTGTACAAAATGAAGATGTTCCGGCAGCAACATTTGGCCGAGTTTGCCGGCAAGCCACTGAAAATTCTTGATTTGGGCAGTACCGAAATCGGTGCCAGCTATCGAACCATTTTCGACGATCCGGCGTGGACTTATACCGGTGCCGACCTGCAGCCTGGCCTGAATGTCGATGTGGTTTTGAAAGCGCCTTATCATTGGCGCGAGATTCCCACCGGGTCGATCGATCTGTTCATTTCTGGCCAGGTATTCGAGCACGTCGAGTATTTCTGGCTGACCTTGCTCGAGATGTCGCGCGTGCTCAAACCTGGCGGTCTGGTGTGCATCATCGTGCCGTCCAGTGGCCCCGAGCATCGCTTCCCTGTCGATTGCTGGCGCTTTTATCCGGATGGCGCACGCGCCATGGGCAAGTTTGCCGGCATGGAAATCCTGAAGGCAGAAACGCACTGGGGCGGCGACGATCCAACCGATGACAGCATGGTGTGGCAGGACACTACGCTGGTGTGCCGCAAACCCGTTTTGTCGAGCTGGGCTGCCTTGCGCCGTTACTGTCGTCAGCGCCTGCAGCACTTTTCGCTCTCGTTGTCGCTGTGAACACTCAGGGGGGCACCGTCTCGGGTTGGCATTTTTTCGGTGGGCTGGTCCAGCAACGGCAGCTGATTGCCAAGCTGATCTGGCGCGAAATGCATGGCCGTTACCGCGGCTCGCTGCTTGGGGTGCTGTGGTCATTCGTCACGCCCTTGCTGATGCTTGCCGTCTACACCTACGTATTCGGCGTGGTCTTCAATGCACGCTGGGGTGTGCAGCAAGCAAATCACGGCAGCTTCGCCTTGCTGCTGTTTGCCGGCATTACCGTGTTTTCGCTGTTTGCCGAGGTTGTCGGCCGGGCGCCCGTATTGATCGTCCAGCAGGCCAATTACGTCAAGAAGGTGGTTTTTCCGCTGGAGGTTCTGCCTGTCGTTGCGGTGGGCGTTGCTGCGTTGCATACGCTGATTACGCTGCTGTTGCTGGTTGTTGCTGCTACGGTGATGACGCATGGGCTGCCGGCCAGCGCATTTTGCATCCCTTTGATTTTTGCGCCGCTGCTACTCCTTTTGTTGGGGCTGGGCTGGATCTTGTCGGCAATCGGCACTTACTTGCGCGACATCGGGCAGGTAATCGGATTGCTGGTGACGGCATTGCAGTTTCTCTCCCCGGTGTTTTATCCGGTGTCTGCCTTGCCGGCTGGCATGCAACCTTGGTTGCGCTTCAACCCGGTTTCCCTGCCCATCGAGGCATTACGCGCAGCCCTGTTTGAGGGGCGCTGGCCTGATTGGGCTGCTCTGGGTGCCTACAGCGTTTGCGCTTTGGGCATCGCAGCTTTGGGTGCTTGGTTGTTTGTACGGCTGCGACCGGGGTTTGCCGATGTCCTTTGATACCAACTGTGCAGTGATCGCAGTCGATGGGTTGAGCAAGTCCTTCCCGGTGTTCGAGAAGCCACATCACCGTTTGCTGGAAGCATTGCTCCATACGCATGGCCGCTGGAGCCGCGAGTTTCATGCGCTGCGCGATGTCAGTTTTGAGGTCGGGCGCGGAGAAACCGTCGGGATTATCGGCCGCAACGGTTCCGGCAAGTCAACCTTGCTGCAGCTGATTTGTGGCACATTGACGCCGACGTCAGGCCGGGCCGAGGTCAAGGGACGCGTTGCGGCCTTGCTTGAGCTAGGGGCCGGCTTCAACCCGGAATTTACCGGCATCGAGAATATTTATCTCAATGCGGCCATTCTGGGTTTGCCGTCGGAAAAGGTAGGCGCGCGCCTGCCTGAGATACTGGCATTTGCCGATATTGGCGATTTCGTGCATCAACCAGTCAAGACCTATTCCAGCGGCATGTTTGTCCGGCTGGCCTTTGCGGTCATTGCCCATGTCGACGCAGATATCCTGGTGATCGATGAGGCGCTGGCGGTTGGTGACGCATTTTTCACCCAGAAGTGCATGCGGTTTTTGCGGCGCTTTCGGGAAAATGGCGGTACTTTGCTGTTTGTCAGCCATGACAGCGGTGCCGTGACAACGTTGTGTGATCGCGCCATCTGGCTGGACAAGGGGCAGATCAGGGCGCAAGGCTCATCCAAATGGGTGACAGAGCAGTATTTGCAAAGCAAATATGCGAGTGATGACCCCTCGCCGAACATTGGCTTGGAACTCGCCGCAGAGACAGCTGCCGATGATGAATCGGCTGGTGGTCAGGGGGGCTTTACTGTCCCGGCCAGCGAACACGCGTTTGGCTCCGGCGAGGCGAAGATTGCACTGGCCAGGCTTGAAACCGAGCAAGGCCAGCCGCTGCTTGCGATTGTTGGCGGAGAGGATGTGGTGTTGCGTATCGAGGCAACAGCGCTGGCCCGACTGGCACGACCGATCTTGGGCTTTTACATCAAGAATCGTCTTGGCCAGGTGATCTTCGGCGAGAATTCGACGATCAGCCCGAACATGCTGGCGCGTGAAGTGGTTGCCGGGGAGTCTCTGGCGGCGGAGTTCCGGTTCCGGATGCCGCATCTGCTGGCGGGCGACTATGTGATTACGGCTGCCATTGCAGAAGGCGATCAGGATGAGCATCGCGTATTGCACTGGATACACGACGCTGCGGTGTTTCAGTCGCAAAGCAAGGTGCTGCATGGCCTGCTGGCCTTGCCCACCAAGGTGGCTGTCTCGCGCGGCGCGGGTGCGGCAGGTGGTGAGTGAAGGAGGGGCAGGGAGTGCTGGAAACGCATGTATATGAGCGTGAAGTCGTGGGCGAGGAGGGCGACTCGCTAAGCCACATCGTCGCCATGCTGACCGAGCCCGGCGACGTGCTGGATGTCGGTACCGGCAGTGGCGCGCTTGGCCGCTATCTGCGTCAGCAAGATGGCCGATTGATTGACGGCTTGACCTATAACCAGGCCGAGCTTGAGCGTGCCCAGCCATTCTATCGTCAGATATGGCTGGCAGACCTGACCCAGCCGCAGGCGCTGGATGTGCTGGGTGAGCGTCGCTACCGATACATTGTCTGCGCCGACGTGCTGGAGCATCTGGCAGATCCCGAAACGGTGCTGGCGGCACTGACCAAGCGATTGGCGGTGGATGGTGAGCTGGTGATCTCCATCCCCAACATTGGATATGCCGGCGTGCTGGCCGAGCTGCTCGCAGGCGAATTCCTCTATCGCAACGAAGGGTTGCTGGACCGTACTCATCTGCGATTCTTTACACGCAAATCGTTGTTGCGCTTGCTGGATGGGGCCGGGTTGGGTGCCACGCAATGGCACTCGGTCGTGCGGCCGCTGCCGTGGAGCGAATTTGCCCCCAAATACCTGGACCATTTGCCCCCGCAGGTGCAGCGCTATCTGTGCGCCCGCGAAGATGCCCATGCCTACCAGTTTATTGTAAAGGCGGCGCTTGGCGTCGATACGACGCTGCAAGAACGGCTGGCGCCACAGAATGCGCCACATTTTATGGCGCAGCTCTACTGGAGTACCGCAGCTGGCGATGCATCGTTTGCAGAGGCGGCGAGTGTCAGGGCATTCGGCATTGCCGGTTTGGGCCGGCAAACTTTGCGTTTTGAGCTGCCAGCCGGCCTGGCGCCATTGCAGGCGCTGCGCATTGATCCGGCAGACCGGCCTGGGGCACTCGAGCTGTTTTCGGTGCGTTTGCGTGCACAAGATGGCACCGTGCTGTGGCAATGGCAGCCACGTGATGGCGGTATTGATGCATTGGGAGGCATGCAGCGCTTGCCAGCCACCCATGGAGAGCAAGCCGCATTCTTCGCAGTGTTTGACGAGGATCCCTGGCTGGTTCTGAAGCTCGGACAGCAAGTGGCTGCGGCGATGATAGAGATCGAATTGTCATGGCCGCAATTGCCGGAGGCGGAGGTGCTGGCGCAAGCGCAGCGCCTGTGCAATGCAGAGCTTGCTCGCCTCGGTGCTGAAAGCGCGCATTATCGCCAAAAGGGGGCGCATTATCGGCAGGTTGCTGCCTGGTATCGTCAGGAGGCGGCACGCAGCAGTGAGGAGGTCGTCCGCAATCGCGAGGAAGCGTCGGCTATGGCGGCGCAGTTGCGGCAGCAAATTGCGGCACAGTCTGAGTTTCTTGAGCACATGAAGGCGCAGAACGCCCGCGATCTGCAGTCGATGCAGGCATTGCAGGAAGAGCTTGCCCATGCCCGGGGCATGCTGCAAGGTGTGCGCGCCAGCAAGCTGTGGCGATTGGGGCGATGGCTGGGCCTCACGAAAATTTCACTCTGATTTGTTAAATTGTCTTAAACAGTCGGGCCAGGCCCGTGTCTATTGGGATCGCAACATGGTTGTCTTTTTTACCAGCATTACCACCAATTACCTGCCCAAGGCACGCGTATTGGCCGAGTCCGTCAAGCATCATCATCCGGATGCGCATTTCATGCTGTTGCTGTCGGATACCCGACCAGACTGGCTGAATCTTGAACAAGAGCCCTTCGACAGTGTTGTCACCTCGGACCAGTTGGGGATTCCTGATTTCTCCCGCTGGGCTTTCATGCATTCCGTGGTTGAACTGTGTACGGCGGTAAAGGGGCCTGCTTTCCGCTGGCTCTTCGAGCAGGGCAAAGCTGACAAGGCCTTTTATCTCGATCCGGACATGGTGGTTTTTTCACCGATGACGCCGCTGATCGACAAGCTGGACGAGGCAAGCGTGTTGCTGACCCCGCATCAGACCGAACCGGAACAAACACCTGGGGCCGTGATCGACAATGAAATCTGCAGCCTCAAGCACGGTGTGTTCAATCTGGGCTTCCTGGCTGTGCGCAACAGCCCGGAAGGCCGCCGTTTCTCCAACTGGTGGGCGGATCGTTTGCTGGATCACTGCTACGACGACATTCCTGGCGGCATTTTTACAGACCAGCGCTGGGTGGATCTGGCCCCTTGCCTGTTCAGCGATATTTTTGTCGTGCGTGATCCGGACTATAACGTGGCGACCTGGAATCTGACCCATCGTGAAGTTGCCGGCACACTGGAGTCGGGCCTGACCGTGAACGGCAATCCGCTGCGCCTCTATCATTTCTCGGGTTTTGACAGCGGAGCCCAGGCCGTCATGCTGAAGAAGTACGGTGGCGATAATGCCACGCTGTGGGCCATGCGCGACTGGTATATCGCCGAGTGCGAGAAGAAAGGCCAGAGCGAGCTTGGGCGCATTCCCTGTGTTTATGGCGTGTACGCCAATGGCGTCAAGGTCGAACAGCGGCAGCGGGTGCTTTACCGTACCCGCCAGGATCTGATCAATGCCTACCCGGACCCGTTCAACTGTGATGACCCGCAACGCAGCTACTATCACTGGTATCAGGTCGCTGAAGCCCAAGATGATCTGGGCGAGGAAAACTCTGCCGAATTGCTGCGCAATGAGCTATACCGCCAGCGTGAAGCGTTGCGCTTGATTCACAATTCCCGCTCCTGGAAGCTGGCACGCAAGCTGGGCTCGGTTGCCCGGGCGTTGCGTCTGGTCTGAGATGGTCTGCGTCGTACTGTTTGCCGCCGATGATGCGGCGGCTACCCTGCGAACTCTACAGCAGGGTATGCAGCATGCCGTGCTGGACTGGCCGCTCCGCCTGATCTGCAGCGAGCGGCAGCACCTTGCCTTGTTGGCCATCCCTGAAGCCGCGGCGTTGTTTTCCCTGCCCGGGGTGGACGTGCTGACGGGTGAACAGGTGCTTGATGCTGCCAGTTTGGGCCAGTGGGGCGATATTGTCTGGCTGGATGCTGGCGTACATCTGCCGTTGGGGTGGGATGCCCGTTTGCAGGCGGCAGCACGGGCTGAGCCGGCGTGCGCCAGCATTTCGCCGCTTTGTAGCGGTTTCCCAATGTATGAGCCGCGCTTTGCCGCGCAGTTTGCCGGCACGGATCTCGCGATGAGAGATCGCCTTTGCGTCAACGAGAGCAGCGGCATGGTTGATGCAACCCCCACGTCGCTGCCGGTTTGTGCATACCTGCGCTCATCCTGCTTGCTTGGCGCCAAGGACACGCGAGATTTGCGTACGACCGAGGCGCGCAGCGCGCTGGGGTGGGCCCTGTCCGCACAGGGCGCGTGCCATGGCCTCTGCGATTGGTTGCTGGTTGAATGGGGAGGCAAGGCAGTTCGCACCAATGTGCCGGAACACCTGCAGCCGCGCGTTAGTTCATATCTGCAGGCCAGTTCGTTGGCGCATCGCAGGTTCGGTACCTCAGCCTTGCCTGCCGGATTGATGGATGGCCGGCTGGTTCAGCTGCATGTCATGCACAGTTGGGGGGGCGGGCTTGAGCGGTGGGTGCAGGATTATTCGGCAGCATCGACCGGTCGGCAGAATCTGGTGCTCAAGTCCATCGGCAGCGTTGGCTTGTATGGTCAGCGTTTGGCGCTGTTTCTCGACATTTCGCATGCCGAACCCATTCAGGTGTGGGATTTTGCCGATGGTATCCGCGGTACTGCACATCACCATATCGAATATGCGCGTGCGCTGCGTGAAATCGTGGAAACCTATATGGTGGATGCGGTTGTAGTCTCATCGCTGATCGGGCATTCGCTGGACGTGCTGGCTACCGGCTTGCCCACATTGCACGTGCTGCACGAGTTTCATCCCTATTGTCCGGCGCTATATATCCACTTCGGTTCAGTCTGCGGTAGCTGCAACGCGACGCGGCTAGCCCGTTGCCATCAGGAAAACCCGGTCAACCACCTGTTCCGCTCGATTCTGCCTGAGGAATGGCTGGCGCTGCGCGCGGCCTATTTCCAGCAGGTCAAGGAAAACAAGGTCAAGCTGGTTGCGCCGTCGCAGTCTGTGATCAACCACTATCAGCAGCTGGTGCCGGATTTTCATACGCTTGAGCCGGTGGTCATTACGCACGGGATGGCTTGGGAAAGCCAGCCGCCCAAGGCGCGTGAGCCTGGCCGGCGTTTGCGCCTGGTAGTGCTGGGTGCGTTGACCGAGCACAAGGGATTGCATCTCTTTGAGGGGGTGCTCGAGCAGGTCAAAGATAGCTGTGAATTCATTTTGCTGGGGTGTGGCGAAAGTGGCGCGCGTTTTGGCGGCCATCCTGCCGTGACCGTCATTCCTCGCTATGACCGCGACAAATTACCCGCGCTGCTGGCGGAGCTGGCGCCCGATGCAGGTGTGCTGATGAGCATATGGCCAGAGACCTTCAGCTACACGCTGAGCGAACTGTTGTGCGCAGGGATTCCTGCGGTGGCCCCCAGCCATGGCGCATACCCGGATCGGATTCGGGACGGCGAGAACGGGTTCCTGTGCACGCCTGTGGCTGAACACTTTGTCGCCGTACTGCACCGATTGCATGCAGACCGCTCCCTTCTGCTGCACGCCCGACAAGCGCTGGCGGGGCAGGCTCACCGCAGTTGTGCGGATATGGTGGCTGATTACGACCGCTTGCTGCCGGGCCGGCCAATGCAGGGCGGCTTTTACCCACAAAGGCGTGCCTACTCGCTGGAAGGCATCTCGCTGGCCAGCCATGGATTCCCGTTGTCAATGAGGCAGGCGCTGTTCAATGCGCATGGTTTCCTGCGGGGCAAGGTCGCCAATACCCCGCGCCTGCGCCGCTGGCAGCGTCGCCTGCTGGGGGGGAGCCTGGAGTTCACGATGCGTGTCATCTACCGGGTCTGGCGCTTGGTCGGCAAGGAACGCTGGTGATGCAGGCGCTGCAGCTGATCGCTTTCCACCTGCCGCAGTTTCACCCGATTCCAGAAAACGACGCGTGGTGGGGCAAAGGTTTTACCGAGTGGCGCAATGTCGTACGCGGCGAGCCCAACTTTGCCGGCCATTACCAGCCTCATCTGCCTGCCGATCTGGGTTTTTATGATCTGCGCCTGGAGCAGGCGCGTGCTGCGCAGGCAGAGCTGGCTGCACGCTACGGTGTAACCGGCTTCTGCTTTCATTATTACTGGTTTGACGGTAAACGGCTGCTGGAGCAGCCGCTTGAGGCCATGCTGGCAGGTGGTGCGCCCGACTTCCCGTTCTGCCTCTGCTGGGCCAATGAGAACTGGACGCGGCGCTGGAATGGTGACGAGCGTAATGTACTGATCGCGCAGTCGCACTCGCCCGAGGACGACATTGCCATGATGCAGGACGTGGCACGGCATTTTGCCGATCATCGCTACATCCGCTTCAATGGCCGTCCGGTACTGCTGGTCTATCGCATCGACATCCTGCCCGATCCAGCTGCAACGGTGCAGCGCTGGCGTGAGGTGTGCCGCGAGCTGGGCGTGGGCGACCCTTATCTGTGCGCGGTGCAGAGCTTCGGCATTGGCGACCCCACCGTGCACGGTTTTGATGCGGCAGTCGAGTTTCCGCCACACGGCATGATTGCCGCCGAATGGCCGGGCAAGCAGATGGATGCGGTGGATGATTTCACCGGGCGCATTTTCAGTTATCCGGATGCCGCGCGCTTTGCGCTGGAAAAACCGGCGGTGGACTATCCGCGTTTTCGTGGCGTGATGCCGAGTTGGGACAATACGGCCCGGCGCTTGCGCTACGGCCATTGCTATTACGGCAGCCATCCGCTGTTGTATCGGGCCTGGCTGGCGGAGGTCATTGAACAGGCACGGCAGAATGACAAGTTGCCGGTGCCGGCGGTGTTCATCAACGCCTGGAATGAATGGGCCGAAGGCTGTCATCTGGAGCCGGACCTGCGCTATGGCAGCGCATGGCTGGATGCGACCAAGGCTGCGCGTGAGCAGGGGCCGGCCCCGGCACCGTTGCTGGCTGCCATGCTGCATGGTCAGCAGCCGGATGCAGCATTGCCTGCCGATGCCGCATGGGCAGATTGCCGCCTGCACGCCGCGCAACAGGCAGTGCCTGCTGCCGGCCTGGCTGGCAGCTTCTACCTGCGTTTGCGTCTGTGGGTGAACCGGCACCAGCGTATCAAGCGTGCATTGATGCCCGTGGCGCGGGCGCTGCGCTGGGTGGAGTAGCAGCGGCCAGGCGATAGCCTGCTTGGGTAGCCCTGCGTTACTTGATGGAAAAAACGCTCGCGTATGGCGAGCGTTTTTTTTGGTGCGCAGGCTGCTTAAAAGCTGAAGCGCGTCAGCGGTACTACGGACGGGTTGCGGCCAGTGATCGTGACCGCAATCGTATCGTTGCAGCGGTCCAGCGTGGTGTTGTTTGGATTGACCGCACTGTTGGTCACTGATGCGCTGCGGAAGGCTCCGCCCAGATACATGCCGTTGCCATAGCGCAACCAGGAACCATCCTGCATGGCAGCGGTGCAGCTGCTGGTGACCGACCAGGCGTCATTGCTGACATACCAGACCGGGTCGCCGGTGACGTCGTACAGGAAGGCAACGCTGAATACATTGTTTTGCTGTGATTCGAAGAAATAGCCGGTACCGGCCTGGGCAGAATTCCAGTACCAGCCATCCACGTTCGATAGCGTGCTCGTCGGGTTGGCCACGCCGCCGCTGACTATGTCAAAGCGTTCAACATTGGTGGTCAAGCCCGGGAGCACCAGGGTGGCATGGCGTGCGTCGCTAAAGGTCAGGCTGACTTGACCTATCGTGGTCGGAGATGACGGAGATGTGTAGTTGCCGGTCAAGGTCTGACCATTGCGATAGTAAAGCAGATTACCGGTGTAGCTCGTACTGCTCGACATCGCACCAGTGGATACATACCAGATGGGCTTGCCCTGCGTGTTGTACATGAAGAAGCCAATGAAGGCCTTGCCGTTCCTGATTTCCACCGAGTAACCAACACCAGGCTGGCTGCTGTTCCAGTACCAGCCCGATTCCGGTGTGAAGCTGCTGCTGCTTGCGGCAGGAAGATAATTGGCGACGTACTGCCAGGTCTGGTTGATTGACGACACCGTATCGGCGTAGTTGGCGACGCCGCAGCGGTCGCCAGCGTTGTCGCAGAGCAGGTTGGGGCTGGAAAACTTGGCGACCTTGGGGAAGTAATAACTCATGATGTCGCCGAACACATTGTTGATGCCATAGCCATAGGAATAGCTGTGCGCCGGGGTGAAGCCCGACGAATGCTCGTGATCATGTGCCTGACCCAGGTTATGGCCGAGCTCGTGCGCCAGCGTGGTGTCGTCGCAGTAGTAGTTGTCAGCCCGTGTGCCATCGGCGATGACCGAGAAGCCCAGGCTGGGGTCAAAAAACGACGAGGACAGATTGGGGATCCAGGCCAGGCCGCAATAGTTGCCGCTGGCCGCAGTAAACGGCCGGATCATGGTGACCAGATCGGCATGCACATTGTTGCGCTGCGTGCTCAAGCCGGTAAACGGACTGGCGTTGTGATTTGTGATGGCATCCAGCGCGGTGGGTAGATCGTTATCGGGATAGCTCACCTGCTGCGTCCCGACCAGGCGCAATCTGGCATTGATGCCGCTATCAATATACGCCTGGTTGGTCAGGGCCACGAGGTAGTCAATGCGCTGGCCCGGATTGCCACCTTGGGCGCTGGCAAAGGCAGGGGTGTAGTACACCAGCAGGTCCAGCGTGCTGTCATTGCCGCTGGCACCGCCGGCAGTAGCCGCTGCCAGCGGTGCCTTGGCACGGCTGGCAGCACTGGGGCGCGGAATCGCCATGTCGCCTTCGCCGACCGGAGCCGGGTGCAGCTTGTATTGCCACGACGGTGTAACGATCTGCTGGCCGTTCCGGGTGCTGACCAGCACGTCGCCCGACGGGGTGAGGCAGTGGCCGGTAATGCTGCCCGGATTGTGGGTCAGTACGCAGCGATATGATTTGCCATAGTCGGCCAGATAGCCGACAAAAGTGCGGTTGCCGCTGCCATGCGCTTCCTCGCGCTCGAAGACCACGGTATAGCTACGGTCGTTTGGTATGGTCAGCGTGAACTTGCTGCCGGCAGTGCTACTCATGGCCTGCGTGCGGTTGAAGGCGACGGCGTAGCCAGGCAGGGTGTTGTCCATGCCACGCACAATACTGCCAGCCAGAGGCTTGAACAGCTCTGCCGGGTTGGCCAGGAGCGGCATGGACAGTATTAGAGCACTGCAAGCTAATGCGAGTTTCATGGCGATCTTGGCTGCTTGGCAGCGGCAACAGGGAGTGGGGCATTGTGACAAATCCGCCCCGACTCTGCAAAATTACACCAAAACTACATCAAACCTTTCCTGTGTGTAGGCACTTTCGACCAGCAAATAAATCGGCTTGCCAATGAAATCTGCCAGCTGTGCCAGGCTCGATGATTCCTCGTCGAGGAACAGGTCGATCACGCTTTGCGCGGCCAGGATGCGGTATTCCTTGGCGTTGAACTGGCGCGCCTCGCGCAGGATTTCGCGCAGGATTTCGTAGCACACCGTCTCGGCGGTCTTGATTTCACCGCGCCCCTGGCAGGTGGGGCAGGTTTCGCACAGCACATGCGCCAGCGATTCTCGCGTGCGCTTGCGGGTGATTTCGATCAGCCCCAAGCTGGTGAAGCTGCTGATCGTTACCTTGGTGCGGTCGCGCGACAGGGCTTTTTTCAGCTCATCGAGCACCGCAGTCTTGTGCTCCTCATTATCCATGTCGATGAAGTCGACAATGATGATGCCGCCCAGATTGCGCAAGCGCAGCTGACGAGCGATCACTTGCGTGGCTTCAAGGTTGGTTTTGAAGATGGTGTCGTCGAACGAACGGGTGCCGACGAAGCCACCGGTGTTCACGTCGATGGTGGTCATCGCCTCGGTCTGGTCGATGATCAGGTAGCCGCCGAACTTGAGGTTGACCCGGCGGCTGAGTGCACGCTCGATTTCGGCCTCGACGCCGTATAGTTCCAGCAGCGGGCGCTCGCCGGCGTAATGCTGCACGCGCGGCAGCACGTCCGAGACGAAGGCGGTGGCGAACTCGGTCATCTTGGCAAAGTTCTCGCGGCTGTCCACCAGCACCGCGTCGGTTTCATCGTTGACCATGTCGCGCAGCACGCGCAACTGCAGCGACAGGTCCTGAAACAGCAGGCTGGCTGGCGGCAGCGTTTGCGACTTGTGGCGGATATCGGCCCAGATGCGGTTCAGGTACTCGATGTCGGCACGCAGTTCGATATCGGTGGCGTGCTCGGCCGAGGTGCGGATGATGTAGCCCTGATGCTCGCCATCCAGCAGTTTTTCCATCCGGCCACGCAGTTGCGAGCGCTCGCTGTCGTCCTCGATGCGCTGCGAAATGCCGATATGGTGCTCCTGTGGCAGGAACACCAGGAAGCGGCCGGCGATGCTGATCTGCGTCGAGAGGCGCGCGCCCTTGGTGCCGATCGGGTCCTTGATCACCTGCACCAGCACCGGCTGGCCTTCGTGCACCAGCTTTTCGATGCGCAGCACCTCGTTCGGGTGCTGGCGCTGCTCGATCACGTCGGCAATGTGCAGGAAGGCGGCGCGCTCCAGGCCGATTTCGATAAAGGCCGACTGCATGCCGGGCAGCACGCGCTTGACCACGCCCAGATAGATATTGCCTACCAGTCCACGCTGGCTGCTGCGCTCGATATGGATGTCCTGCACCACACCTTCTTCAATGGTGGCGACACGGGTTTCCATCGGGGTGACGTTGACGAGAATCTGTTCTTTCACAATATGCTCACGGCTTGACCACGGCCCGACCCATCAAGGCCAGCCCCAGTTGTTTCAATTCGTCCCAGGCATCGCCTTCGCCCACGCCCTTCACCAGCCGGTCGATCTCGCCTGCATGTGCCAGCGCGGCGCGCAAGGTGCTGGCTTTCACGCGGCCGAGTGCGCCATCGATCAGGCGCTGCTTGTTGCCCCAGATGCGGTTGTCTTTCATGAGCTGCGGCATGGGCAGCCCGCGCGAACGCCCCTGGCCGATGCGGTACAGCGCGCGCGTTTCCTCGCTCAGTGCCCACAGCACCAGATGCGGCGCTTCGCCCTCGGCACGCAGTCCGTCCAGCATGCGCACAAAGCGCTCAGCGTCGCCAGACAGCAGTGTTTCGCCTAGCTGGAATACATCGAAGCGCGCCACATTGGCCACGGCGGCCTGCACGTCCGTAAAGCTGATTTCGCCCTGCGGATAAAGCAGCCCGAGCTTCTGGATTTCCTGATGCGCGGCAAACAGATTGCCCTCGACGCGGTCGGCGAGAAAATCCAGCGCCTCGCTACCCAGCCGCTGGCCTTGGGCGACCAGCCGGCCGGTGATCCAGTCCGGCAACTGGTAGCGCTCGACGGCCTTGGCCTCGATCATCTCGCCGGCGCCCGCCAGCGCCTGGAACCACTTGGCATTCTGCGCGGTGCGATCGAGCTTGGGGCAGATCACGATCGTGAGCGTATCGGGCGGCAGATCGCTGCAGAAGGCCTCGATGGCCTTGGCACCTTCCACACCGGGTTTGCCGGTGGTGATGCGCAGCTCCAGCAGCTTCTGCTCGGCAAACAACGACAGTGAATTGCCGCTCATGCCCAGCCGGCTCCACTGAAAGCCCGGCTCCACCGTCATGACTTCGCGTTCGGTATAACCCTGGCGGCGCGCGGCATCGCGCAGTTGCTGTGCCGCCTCCTGGGTCAGAAAGGCTTCGTCGCCGTGCAGGGTATAGAGCGGCGCGAGCGGGCCGGCCAGATGCCGGCCCAGTTGATCAGTGCGCATCGCTGCTGACGGGGGCCGCGTTGCGGCTGGCGGCGCTGATGCGGCGCAGGATCTGCAGCGCGGCATCTTGCTGCATGTTGGCGATCAGTGTGTCGGCCTCGTTGGTCTTGCCGAGCACGTTGTTGTCGTCATAGGTGTAATCGCGATAAAGCGAGATGCTGCCGTTATCGATCAGCATCTGTTCGCCCTGCCGCGCCCGAAAATTCACGGTATAAAACAGCCGATACTCGCTCACGCGGCCCAGGCTGGTCAGCGTCAGTACTTGCTGGCGGCTGTCTTCGCGCAGCACGTCGATCAGCAGGGCATCGGTGGCGGGGGTGTTGAGCAGGGTGATGTGCGGGGTCAGCGACAGCGAATTGCGCACCTGCGCCGCAGTGCCGCCACCGCCGGTCACGTAGGCGCTGTGCACCAGCAGGTTGGCATCCAGACCGGAGCCGCGCAGATGAAAGCCGCAGCCGGTCAGGGTCAGCAGCAGGGCAAGCAGCAAGGCACGCATGGTTATTCCTGTTATTGAAAAAACCGGCACCGCGAAGGGTGCCGGTATGGGCGATCAGGCCACGATATTGACCAGTCGGCCCGGTACGATGATGACCTTTTTCGGCGCACCGCTGAGGAACTTCTGTACGTTCTCGTCCGCCAGTGCCGCCGCCTCGATCACATCCTTGCCGGCATCCTTGCTGACCTTGATCTGGCCGCGCAGCTTGCCGTTCACCTGCACCACCAGCTCGATTTCGTCCTGTACCAGTGCGGTCTCATCCACCTTCGGCCAGGTCTGGTCCAGCAGCTCGCTGCCCGGGCGCAGTGCGGTCCACAGGGCATCGGACGCGTGCGGCACAATGGGGGCCAGCAGCAGGGTGACAGCTTCCAGCACTTCCTGGCCAACCGCGCGCGCAGCAGCATCGCTGCCCTTGGCCTTGCCATAGGTGTTGAGCAATTCCATCACTGCGGCGATGGCGGTATTGAATTGCTTGCGGCGGCCGTAGTCGTCGCTCACCTTCTGGATGGTGTGATGCAGTGCAAAGCGCAGTGCCTTCAGCTCTGCGCTCAGCTCGCCACCGGCATAGGCGGCTACGCTGCCCGCTGCCACATGCTCGTGCACGATGGTCCACAGGCGCTTGAGGAAGCGATAAGCACCCTGCACGCCGGCGTCCGACCACTCCAGGCCCTGTTCGGGCGGGGCGGCAAACATCATGAACAGGCGCGCGGTGTCAGCGCCGAATTCGTCGATCAGTGCCTGCGGGTCCACGCCGTTGTTCTTGGACTTGGACATCTTCTCGCTGCCGCCCACCACGACCGGCTGGCCGTCGCTCTTCAGAATGGCGCCGGTGGTGCGGCCCTTGTCGTCGCGTTGTACCTCTACATCGGCCGGGTTGATCCAGTCTTTCTGACCATCGGCTAGCTCGCGGTAAAACGTATCCGCACCGACCATGCCTTGCGTCAGCAGGTTCTTGAACGGCTCATCACCCGATACCACGCCTTCATCGCGCATCAGCTTGTGGAAGAAGCGGGCGTACAGCAGGTGCAAAATGGCGTGCTCGATGCCGCCGATGTATTGGTCAACCGGCAGCCACTGATCGCCAGCGGCCTTGTCCACCATGCCGCCGTCGAATTGCGGCGACGCGTAGCGTGCGTAATACCAGCTGGATTCGACGAAGGTATCCATGGTGTCGGTTTCGCGCTTGGCCGCAGTGCCGCACTTGGGGCAACTGCACTCGTAAAACTCGGGCATGCGCGCCAGCGGGTTGCCACGGCCGTCCGGAATCACGTTTTCCGGCAGCACCACCGGCAGTTGTTCAGCCGGCACCGGCACATCGCCACAGCTCGGGCAATGAATGATGGGGATCGGGCAGCCCCAGTAGCGCTGGCGCGAGATGCCCCAGTCGCGCAGGCGGAACTGCGTACGCTTGGTGCCGTGGTTGCTGGCTTCGAGATCGGCCACGATGGCGTCGAAGGCACCGTTGAAATCCAGACCGTCATACTTGCCGCAGTTGATGGTCTTGAGCGAGCCATCCTTGGCGCCGTACCACTCTTGCCACTCGGTGCTGCTGAAGTTGTCGTCGTAGGCGTGAGGCATGTAGACCTGCTTGATGGTCAGGCCGTACTTGTTGGCGAATTCGAAATCGCGTTCGTCGTGTGCCGGCACGGCCATCACCGCACCTTCGCCGTAGCCCCACAGCACATAGTTGGCGATCCACACTGGCAGCTTGGCGCCAGTCAGCGGGTGAATGACGAACTGGCCAGTGGCCATGCCCTTCTTTTCCATCGTTGCCACGTCGGCTTCGGCCACCGAGCCGGATTTGCACTCGGCGATGAAGGCCTGCAGCTCCGGCTTGTCGGCAGCGG
This sequence comes from Andreprevotia lacus DSM 23236, assembly GCF_900176275.1. Taxonomy (GTDB): domain Bacteria; phylum Pseudomonadota; class Gammaproteobacteria; order Burkholderiales; family Chitinibacteraceae; genus Andreprevotia; species Andreprevotia lacus. The sequence continues at coordinate 30,668 of NZ_FWXD01000027.1, forward strand.
CGTGCGTAGCCAGCGGGTGTTCGGCGGCGACAGCCACATAGGTGGCACCCATCAGCGTGTCGGGGCGGGTGGTGTAGACCTTGAGCTGGCCGGCCACGCCGGTGCTGGCTTCGTCATAGTCAAAGACGATTTCCGCGCCAAAGCTCTTGCCGATCCAGTTGCGCTGCATGGTCTTGACCTGCTCGGGCCAGCCATCCAGTTTGTCGAGGTCGGCCAGCAGCTCGTTGGCGTACTGGGTGATGCCGAAGTAATACATCGGGATTTCGCGCTTTTCCACCAGCGCGCCCGAGCGCCAGCCACGGCCGTCGATCACTTGCTCATTGGCCAGCACGGTCTGGTCAACCGGGTCCCAATTCACGTTGCCCAGGCGCTTGTAGATCACGCCGCGTTCGAACAAACGGGTGAACAGCCACTGCTCCCAACGATAGTAATCGGGCTTGCAGGTGGTGACTTCGCGATCCCAGTCGATAGCGAGGCCCAGCGATTTGAGCTGGCCCTTCATGTATTCGATATTGGCGTAGGTCCACTCGGCCGGCGCGCGGCCGCCTTTGAGTGCGGCGTTTTCCGCCGGCAGGCCGAAGGCATCCCAGCCCATGGGTTGCAGCACGTTGTAGCCGTTCAATTTATGGAAGCGGCTCAGTACGTCGCCTATGGTGTAGTTGCGGACGTGCCCCATGTGCAGCTTGCCGCTGGGGTAGGGAAACATCGATAGGCAGTAGTACTTGGGCTTGGCAGCGTCTTCAACAGCCTTGAACGCTTGTTGTTGATCCCATTTCTGTTGTGCGGCGGCCTCGATATCGGCCGGTGTGTAATGTTCTTGCATGCCAGGAACCCGAAGATGCATCTATCAAACGTCGGATTATATCTTGCCAGGAGACACCCATGCGTGCCGTATTGCTGTTCATTGCTGCACTAGTCGTCAGCCCGCTGGTACTGGCCGATCCCGCCAGGGTGGAGGCGGTGCAATTCCCCGCCTGGGTTGAGCGCGGGGCAGTCAAAAAGCCCTTGTTGCCCGGCCAGGAGTTGGCCGGCGGGGACCGCATCAGCACCGGGGCTGGCGCGCGCGTTTATCTGTTGCTGCCGGAAGGGAGTCGGGTAAAGCTGGGTGAAAACGCCAGCTTCGTGGTCGAGCGCATCAATGGTGATGACGGCAAGCGGGGCGTGTTCCGTGCGGCGCTGGGCGTGCTCAAGGGCGCGTTCCGCTTTACCACCGACAGCGTAGCCAAGGACAACCGCCGCGAGGTGGACATCCACGTGGCCACCGTCACGGCGGGCATCCGTGGCACTGATCTATGGGGCAAGGCGGCCGACGACAAGGATCTGGTCTGTTTGCTGGAGGGCAAGATTGCCGTGCACGCCGAGGGGCAGCCCGAGCAGCAGATGGATCAGGCGCTGACTTTCTATGTGGCGCCCAAGGGGCAGGCACCGCTGCCGGTAGCGCCGGTGGACATGGACAAGCTCAAGCAGTGGGCGACCGAGACCGACCTGGTGGCTTTGGCGGGGGAGAGCCGTCGCAGCGGGGGGTGGCAACTACGCCTGGCTCAGCAAAGCCGTCAGGCCGATGCCTTGGCATTGTATGACCAGCTGCGGGCGGCGGGTTACCCGGCCCGCATCCGCACCGTCGGTAGTGGCAAGAATAAATACTATCGCGTGCTGGTGACTGGCTATGTGTCGCAGGCCGAGGCCCGTGGCGCCGGGCAGCGACTGCAGGCTGTGGTGAATACCCCGCTGCAACAGGCCGAGCCGGCGGTGCGCGAGCGCTCTTGATTGGGGTGTGCGGTCATTGCCGGGTATGCTGTGATCTTGAGGTGACCGTGGTCAGGGCTGGGCGCTTGGCGAGTGGCCCGCATTTTTGAGGGAAGGGCAATTTATGAATTTGTTGCGAGGCCGGCACATACGTCTGGCCGTCAGCACATAGGGGTGTGGAATGGTTCTGCACAGCTGGCGGCCGGAACTCCAAGGAGTTTTGTATGGCCAAGTCTATGGATCGTGCGCTGCGGCGCCATCACGCTGAGCGCCTCAAACGCAATCGCCGTTTTTATTACGGTCACGATCTCGCGCTTGATCCGGTGCGGCTGGGGCGGGCGCTGGCAACTGCGGCGGTGTGTTCGTGCTGGATGTGCGGCAATCCGCGTAAACACTTCGGTGATCGCGGCATACAGGAATTGCGACTGCTGCAGGATGTGGGTGAGGCGTGACGGATCGTTGTCTCCGTGCTGTGCGGAGGGCGGGTCTGCATCAGGGTGTGGTGTTTTTGACTTTTGATGCGGATGACGCAAAAACAAAAACAGCGGACCGAAGTCCGCTGTTTTTGTGATGTCCTGGTCGGGGTGAGAGGATTCGAACCTCCGGCCTCTACGTCCCGAACGTAGCGCTCTACCAGGCTAAGCTACACCCCGTCTCGATCAGAGAAGCGCGATTATGGCGAAGGTGTTTCACCTTGTCAACGCGCGACTTACAATTTTTTAGCGGTCGCGCTGCACCGCCAGTTCGGCCAGGATCAGCAGGCTCTGGCGGGCCGGACTGTCAGGCAGGGTGTCCAGCAGCGCGCGTGCGGCCGCAGCTTCCTGCTGGGCCACGCCGTGGGCATAGTCGAGTGCGCCGCAGGCTTGCACGGCTGCAAGCACGGCAGGCAGGGCTTCGCGCTGGCCGTTCTGCAGTGCCTCGCGCACCACACTGGCCTGAGCTTCCGTACCGTTGCGCATGGCGTAGATCAGCGGCAGGGTGGGTTTACCCTCGGCCAGGTCGTCACCCAGGCTCTTGCCGATGTCGTCCTGCTTGCCCGAGTAATCCAGCACGTCGTCAATGATCTGGAAGGCAGTGCCCAGATGCATGCCGTAGCGCGCCAGCTTGTCCTCGGCTTCGGCGGGGGCATCGACCAGAATGGCGCCGAGGCGCGCGGCAGCCTCGAACAGCTTGGCGGTCTTGTACTGGATGACCTGTACATAGCCGGCTTCGTCGATATCGACGTTGCCGATGTTCATCAGCTGCAGCACTTCGCCTTCGGCAATGATGTTGGTGGCGTCGGCCAGCACCTGCATCACGCGCATCGAGTCGCAGCTCACCATCAGCTGGAAAGCGCGCGTATACATGAAGTCGCCCACCAGTACGCTGGCGGCATTGCCGAACAGCGCGTTGGCGGTGGGGTTGCCGCGCCGCAGGGCGGACTCATCCACCACGTCGTCGTGCAACAGCGTCGAGGTGTGGATGAATTCGATGACCGCCGCCAGCTTGCGATGGTTTTCGCCCTGATAGCCCATGGCTTGCGCGGCCAGCAGCACCAGCATGGGGCGCAGGCGCTTGCCGCCGCCGCCGACGATGTGCTCGGCGACTTGGCGGATCAGGACGACATCTGAATACAGTTGGGTGCGGATGATGGCATCGACTGCCTGCATCTCGGCCCCAACGACGGATTTGACGAACTCCAGCGACATGCGTTGTTCCGCTGTGGTTGGTTTTTCAAACCGGCGATTTTAGCACGGATCGGCTTGTTGCAGCCCGCGCCGCACGTCTGTGCGTGGCTGCAAAGTGCAATAAGTAATTGACGTAGCAGGAAGTCTTGTTTAGAGTGCTTGGTTTCCCGCGTTGGGCGGGAGGCGTCGTGCTCGCCGCAAGGCCGGGTGCAGCGTTTTCGAGCACAAACTCTTTGGAGCTTGTTATGTCTTATGCAGTCGTAAAAACCGGTGGCAAGCAGTATAAAGTTGCTATCGGCGAAAAACTCAAAGTAGAACAGATTACTGCAGACATCGACAGCCAGATCGTACTGAATGAAGTATTGATGGTGGCAAACGGTGATGCAGTGACCATTGGCGCGCCCCTGGTGGCTGGCGCTACAGTCAAGGCAACGGTGATCTCGCAAGGTCGTCACGACAAGGTTCGCATTTTCAAGATGCGCCGTCGCAAGCACTACCAGAAGCGTCAGGGCCACCGTCAGAACTACACCGAAATCCGCATCGACGCGATCGAAGCGTAATCAGGAGCTAACATACCATGGCACACAAAAAAGCTGGCGGTAGTTCCCGTAACGGCCGCGACTCACAAGCAAAACGACTGGGTATCAAGGTATATGGCGGCGAGCTGATTCCGGCTGGCTCCATCATCGTGCGTCAGCGCGGTACCGAGTTCCACCCGGGCGAAAACGTCGGCATCGGCAAGGATCACACCTTGTTCGCCCTCGTTGACGGCTACGTCAAGTACGCAATCAAGGGTGCTGCCAAGCGTCGCACCGTGACCGTGCTGCCGTACACCGGCGAAGAAGCTTGATCGGTTTCTTCCGGTTCGAAAGAAGCCCTATCCTGCGATAGGGCTTTTTTGTTTCTGGTGACGATGCGCGCCTTTTTCCTGTTTCTTGCATTGATGGCGGCTTGTTGTGGCAGCAGCCTGGCGGCGGTGCCGGTGTTGCTGATCGACGTCGAGCCCATGGTGCTGCCGGGTAATCCACCGGGTTACGGCCCGGATTTTTTCGCTGCGCTGGGGCAGGAAACCGGCCTTGAATTCGAGACACGGGTGCAGCCGGCTGCGCGGGTACTTGCCGAATTGAGGCAGGGCCAGCAGCTTGGATTGTTGCCGGAAGTCGATGCCACGCTGCAGCGCATAGCGCCGGTGCTGGATATCGACCTGATGATCTTGCCGGCTGCCGGAGTGCACGCAGGCAAGATTGCCGATTTTTCCGGCCTGCGTGTGGGCCGCGTGCGCGGCGGCTGTGTGGCATTGTTGCAATTGCCGGAAGTGAACGTCTATGACGTGAATACGCCCGACCAGGGCATGCGCATGCTGCGTGCCGGCCGGCTGGACGGCTTTTGCAGTAACAGCACGGTATTGGGTTGGCAACTGAAAAAGAGCGCACTGCGCTGGCGTGATTTTCCGCCGGCGGTAGCCATCGGCAAACAGAATCTGTGGCTGATGGCCGGGCCGGATGTGCAGCCGGCAATGCTTGCCCGTTTGCGGGCAGGTGTTGAGGTCATGGTGCGCAAGGGGCGCATCAAGGCGCTGCACGACAAGTACCATATGGGTATGGACGACAAATGAAATTCATTGACGAAGCAAAAATCGAAGTAATCGCCGGCAAGGGTGGCAAGGGCTCGGCCAGCATGCGCCGCGAGAAGTTCATCCCGCGCGGCGGCCCGGATGGTGGGGACGGCGGCAAGGGCGGCACGGTATGGGCCGTGGCCGACCAGAACATCAACACGCTGGTCGATTACCGCTTCGTCAAGAAATACAAGGCGCAGGATGGTGAATCCGGCCGCGGTGCCGATTGCTATGGCGCAGCCGGCGACGACGTGTTCCTGCGCTTCCCGGTGGGCACCTTGATGACTGACGCCGAAACCGGCGACGTGATTGCCGACCTGACGCACGACGGCCAGCAAGTGTGCCTGGCCAAGGGCGGCAAGGGTGGCTGGGGCAACATCCACTTCAAGAGCTCGGTCAACCGCGCGCCGCGCCAGACCACGCCGGGCGAAGAAGGCGAGCGCCGCGAGCTGAAGCTGGAGCTGAAAGTGCTGGCCGACGTCGGCCTGCTGGGCATGCCCAATGCCGGCAAGTCCACCTTCATTGCCAGCGTATCGGCCGCGCGCCCCAAGATTGCCGATTATCCGTTCACCACCTTGCACCCCAATCTGGGTGTGGTGCGCATCGACGAAAACCGCAGCTTCGTGATTGCCGACATTCCCGGCCTGATCGAAGGTGCGGCGGAAGGCGCTGGCCTGGGCCATCGCTTCCTCAAGCATCTGGCGCGCACGCGCGTGCTGCTGCATCTGGTGGACCTGGCGCCGTTCGATCCCGAAGTGGACCCGGTGCAGGAAGCCAAGGCGATTGTCGAAGAGCTGCGCAAGTACGACGAAAACCTCTACAACAAGCCGCGCTGGCTGGTGCTCAACAAGCTGGACATGATTCCGGAAGACGAGCGTGAACAGCGCGTGGCCGATTTCCTTGCCGCCTATGGCTGGAAGGCGCCGGAAAACGAATATGTGTTCGACCCGCAAGCGCTGCGTGTGTTCAGCATTTCCGGCCTGACCGGCGAAAACACCCGCGAGCTGACCTACGCCATCATGGATTACCTCGACGCGGTGCGCCCGGTCGACGTGGCGGAAGAAGCTGCGCCCCAACCAGCGCTGCAACCGGCCGACGTTGGCGCGCTGGAAGCCTTCGACGGCGACGAGGCCTGATTCCGGCCGCTGTACGCCGTGCGTATCGCTTATCTGATCCTCGCGCATGACCAGCCGGCCCAACTGGGCCGCTTGGTGGCGCGGCTGCTTGCGCCGGGTGTGAGCTTCCATCTGCATATCGACGCCAATACGCCGGATGGCAAGTTTGCCGCAATGCAGGCAGCCATGCCGGCCGATGCCGATGTGTGCTTTGTGGCACGCCAGCGTTGCCGCTGGGGCGGTTTTTCGCTGGTGGCGGCCACGCTGGCGTTGCTTGAATCCGCGCTCGCGCGCGATGCCGACTGGCTGGTACTGCTGTCGGGGCAGGATTACCCGCTCAAGTCGCATGCCGCTATCGTGGCCCGGCTTGCTGCCGATGATGTTGCGGCCCATATCGATAGCCGCAGCGCTGCCGAATTCGACGTGCGCTACCGCTGGCAGGCCTGGCATTTCGAGTTCTTCAATCGGCACCCGTTCAACCGTGTCTGGCAAAAGCTGCAGCGTGTCGCCAACAAGCTGGGCTTGGTGCGCCGGCTGCCCGCACCGTTGCGCGAAATGCGCGCCGGGTCGCAATGGTGGTGCATGCGCGCCGATGCCGCGCGGGCGGTGCAGGCTTTTGTTGCCGCCAACCCGCAGGTGATCCGCTTCTTCCGGACCACGCTGGTGCCAGACGAGGCATTTTTCCAGACCGTGCTGGCCCATGCCTTGCGGGCCGATCAGATACAGACTGACAATCTGCGCTATCTGCAATGGCAACCGGGGGCGTGGTCACCGCGTACTTTTGATGACGGTGATCTGCCGGCACTGCAGGCCAGCCCGGCCTTGTTTGCGCGCAAGTTCGCGCCGGATGGTGAATTATCCGCCCGGCTTGATGCCGCACTCGCCAGCGCAGGCGCAAGCCGGTAATCTTACGTTCAATGCAAACTCCGACTCACAATTTCGCCGCTGATTCGGCGCTGGATGATTTTTTCCAGCCCGGCTTTGACCCGCGTGACCTTGGTCCGCTGGCCGGGCTGCTGCGCGCCAAGCCCTACCTCGATGCGCTGATCACCTTGTTCCGTGGCGGCGAAGATGAAGTGCTGGTGCGCCTGTTGATGCTGCGCGAAATCGGCGCGCGCGCCGATGCGCCGCGCTGGAGCCCGCAAGAGCTGGATGCGCACTTTGCCTACATCAACCCGATCAAGCGCGACACGGTGCTCAAGCGCCTGCGCGATAACGGCCTGCTGGTGTGGGACAGCGATGACGCGCTGTATTCGCTGAGCGAGCCGGGCCGCGTGGCGCTGGCCGCCGTTGGCACGCTGACGCAGTTTGCCGATGGCGATGCCGAGCTGGGCTATCTGACTGCACAGGTGGCTGCCGGGCAGGCGCTGGGCAACATCGCGCCGGAAATGCTGCAGCACTTGCTGGCGCGGTTGAACGAGCTGCATGGCAACTTTGCCGATGCGCTCGAATCGCAATCCGAATTCCAGATTCGCCAGGCACGTGCCAAGCTCGACAGCGTATGGCGCTGGGTGGAAAAAGGCACCGATGTCATCAGGCAGGTGCTGGCCGACGACGATGGCGACCGCCAAGTGCAGCAAGTGGCACAGGCCATTGCACTGGCACAGGGCCGCATGTTGCGCATGACCGGCGTATTCCAGCGCCGGCTGGCCGAGCTGGCTGCCCAGCGCGTGCACCTGGGGCAATCCGGGTTGACCTCGACCAATGTCGCCGACTGGCTGCGCGGGCGCAGCCAGGAGCAACTGGCCGCGCTGGGGCGTGATCTGCTCAGCTTCCACCCTGAGCCGCCGCTGGTGGTGTCGGACATTCTGCTCGACGTGACCGAGTTTGAATTGCTGGAGCGCGAGCGCGATACGCAGACCGAATCGGTGCTGCCGACGTCTGAACTGGCCCAGTCGGTCAGTGCGGTAGAGGCAGAACGCCTGCTGCTGGCCGAGGAATTGTTCGATTTCCTGAAAGACGTGCGCATCGATACTGCGCTGGCCGATGCCGTGCTGGCAGATACCTACCCGGAAACGGCCTACCGTCTGTCGCTGTTGTCGCTGCTGGGCGATGCCGATGCGGCGCTGGAGCAGAGCGTGGTGGCGGATATCGTCAAGCTGCCGCTGCGGCTGGCCACCGATGATGCGGTGGATGAACTCGATCATCCTGAGGTGGCGTCGCTGACGCGCGGCAGGTTGATTCCGCGATAAGGCACGATGGTGTCACAGCGGGGATATAAAATAGGCAACGAAGGACCAGTGCCGGATCAAACGGGCTGGCAGGACAGACAAGATGGGCTTACTCGACGAACTGAAGAAACAGGCGGAATCCGCCGCAGCCAACGACAGCGATGCCAAGGCACGCCTGCGCGCCAATATCGAGCAGATCGATGAAGCGCTACGTCAGGTCTTCGCTTATCTGGACGAGCTGGTGCCGCAACTGCGTACCATCAAGCCCAGCAACCCGCATACCTTCAAGGCGTGGAGCGCAGGGGAATGGACGCAGCTGGCGTTCGAGAACTGCGCGGTCAATTTCCGCCGCGAGAAGATCGACGACGTCGAGTGGGTGCACCTGGTCGAGTTTGCCCTTGGCTGGCGCGCGCCGCGCCCGCTGCAAGTGTCGTTCGGCAGCCAGGTCGAGGCGCAATTCCTCAAGGACCGGCTGTGGCAACTGGGCTGCAAGCTGGAAGAAAAGATCACCCGCGCCTCGGATCAGCGTTTCCAGCGCTCGGCGATCACCGTCGAGCCCAAGCTGATCACGCGTTTCCGCTTCGAGGCACAGTTCGAGGCCGGCAAGATCCAGCTCACCGTGCGCAATCTCGACCAGTTGCACGAAGACGTGCTGCTGCTCACCCCGGCCGAGTGCAACCACACGCTGTGCGAAGAGCTGGCCAAGACCTTGCTGGGCCGCCCCAGCCAGATCAACGCCTTGCTCAAGCGCTGAGCGCGAGGGCCGCTGCGGCGGGGCCGGCTTCGCACCCCTTGCCGGGGCGGTGTTCCCCTGCCGTCTGTGGCGTTCGGCCACGGCATGCGCTGTTGCTTATCCGGTGCATGGGCTGGCGCTTTTCATCCGGCCCCGCGCTGCATAACATACTCTGAGTGTTCCCGGCCGCCACTAGCGCGGCCACCATCGGGCAAGTCATGGATCAAGCTTTGAATATTCTGGTGGCGCGCCTGCTGGCGCACCGCTTCATCCCCCGCCGCGACCCGCTGGCGCGCCGCGCGCTGATCGACGAAACGTTCCGCGCCAGCCTCGACCACCGGCTGGAGGAATGCGGGCTGCTGTTGCTGGAGAACCCCTATGCCGAGCATATTGCCGTTGGCCTCAAGCCCGAGATGGAAGAGTGGGTATTTGGCGAGGGCGACAACTGGCTCAGCAACAATATGGGCTTGCCGCGCGATGCGATCGCGCTGCTGGTGGTGGTGTGGGCGCTGATCATTCTGCCCAAGCGCGAGCGGCAGATTGCCCGTGCCGAGCGCAGCGGCGATACCCAGTCGGACATGTTTGGTGCCGAAAAGCCCATCGCACATGGCGAGGAGATGGCGCCGGGCGTGCCCGAGGATGCCATCTATGCCGATTTCGGCAAGAAGCTGGGCGGCAAGGCGCGCTTTTCGATGAACCTGGGCCAGCTGGCCAAACTGGGCTTCGTCATCCGCCGCAACAAGCTGATTCATGAAGGCCCGCTGCTCGATCTGATGATCGACTACGCCAGGCTGGCGCCGCGCATCATCGAAGGCGCACTGGGCGAGGTGCTACAGCTGTCGGGCACGCAGATTGCCGTTGAACCGGTGACCGAAGACCTGCTCGATGCAATCAATGATGACTGACGTCATCAGCCTGCGCGCGGCCGAGCCGCTGGATGCGCTGTTCTGGGCGCAGTTGCGTGCCCAGCCTTGTGCGCAGCCCTATATGCCCTTTGCCACCGCCACGCCCGGCCAGCTGTCCGACCGCCTGCGCGCATGTGCGCCACATATTGATGTGCATGATGACGCCGAGCTGCGCCGCATTGTCGTCGTCAATGGGGTTCCCGCCGGCATGCTGGGTGCGGTGGATCGTTCGCCGCAAATGGCCAGCGCCGAGCTGTCCTACCAGATATGCAGTCAGTACCAGCGGCGCGGCATTGCCACGCAGGCGCTGCGCCTGTTCGTGCAGGCGCTGTTTGCGGCCGGCTACCGCCGCTTGTATGCCACCGTGTCGGTGGATAACCAGCCTTCGCGCGCGCTGCTGGCACGGCTGGGTTTCCAGGTCGAGGGCTGTTTGCGCCAGCATTACGTGATCGACGGCCGGGCCGTCGACCAGATGATTTATGGCTTGCTCTGTAGCGAATCGCCGTTGGCGAAGCGCGCGGCAAGCCAGTTTAAGGAAGTGTGATGTTCCAGATTCGCGAACTCGAAATGGTGCACTGGGATTTCTGGCGCGCAATCCGCGTGCCGCTCGATGCCCAGATCGTCACCATTGTCGGCCCCAATGGCTCGGGCAAGACTACCTTGCTCGATGCGCTGCGTACCTTGCTGGCACTCAAGTGCTCGGGCCGCCGCGATTACAAGCGCTATGTGCGCAACAACCGCGAGAACTACGCCTGGCTGCGTGGCGTGGTGAACAACCCGCGCCGGCAGGGGGGCGGGTTGTTTCCCTATCTGTTCTTTCCGGCTACCAGTGATGAAGTCACGCTGTTTTGCCGCATCCGCAAGCAAGGCGGGGACTGGATGCGTCAATACGCCATTGCCGAAGGCAATGTCATGCTGGATGCCGAGACCGAAAGCAAGGTGCAGTGGCTGGGCGTGAACGAATACAAACGCCGGCTGGAGCAGGCCGGCCTGACACCGGCGATTGCCGAGGTGCTGGCGCTGGAGCAGGGCGATACCGACAAGCTGTGCGAATACAGCCCCAAGGCTTTGCTGGAGCTGGTGTTCCAGGTGTTTGGCGACAAGGAGGTACTCGACCACTACAGCGAAACCAAGCTACGCCTGAAAGAGGCCGAGGCCGAGCTGGGCAAGCTGGAGCAACAGCTGTCGCAACTGGGGCTGGATGTCGAGCGCCTCAGGTTGCGCAGCAACAGTTATGCCGAGTGGCGCGCGCTGCAGGACGATATCGAGCAGCTGGAGCAACAAGCTGTACCCGCATTGCGCTATGTCGAGCAATGGGAAAGCCTGCGAGGTTATATCAATCAGTTCAAGGGTAGCCGGCGCGGCCTCAAGCAAAAGCAGGACGAGCTGGACCTGATCGATGCCGAGTTCCGCACGGTCGAGCAACAGCAGCAGCAGGTGCTGGATGACGAGCAGGCCGCGCGACGTGAGTACGACGAGGCCTTTGCCGCCTTCCAGTCGGCACGCGATGCCGCGCGCGACAGCGAAAAAACCTTGAAAGAAGCCGAGCGGCTGCGCCAGCTGGCCGAGCTGGAACACGGTGCCGATGCCGTCGCGCTGAACGACGCGCTGGGCAAGAAGAAAGATGCGGCAGCCCAGCTCAAGCACGCTATCCGCGCCATGAAGGATGAGCGTCAGCAGCTGTCCGAAGCGCAATTCGCGCTGCAGCAGGGCCGCCAGCCCCATCCGGACTTCGTGCGCACCATGCGCGCCGCGCTGGATGAGGCCGGTATTGCCCACCAACTGCTGACCGAGATCGTCGAAGTGCGCGACAACAGCTGGCAGGATGCGGTCGAGGCGCTGTTGGCACCCTATCGGCACATCATCCTGCTCAACCGCGCCAGCGACCGTGCCCGCGCGTGGGAAATCGGCCAGCAGCTGCGTTTTCGCCATTTCATCGTGCCCGAGCGCGAGGCGGCGGGGGCGGCAGCGCCCAACAGCATTCTCGAAATCGTTGACTTCAAGGCCGATGCACCGGGCTGGCTGGTGGGCTTGCTCAACCGCACCGGGCGCGCCAAATCGGTAGCCGATGGCAACAGGATGGACGGCGACTGGATCACCCGCGACGGTTTTCACAAGGAACGCCGGGGCGCGCGCGATATCTCGGCCAAGCCGGGCGACTATGCCTTCGGTGAAGCGGCGCGCCATGCGCGGCTGGCCGAAGTGAGCCGCCGCCTGCGCGATCTGAACGAGCACGTGCTGCGCGACGAGGGCCGGCTGCAGGAACTGGAGCGCGAAGTCTCCGGCCTCACCCAGTCGCTGATGGGCATGCAGGCCGTGGTGCAGCTGGCTGCACGGCAGGATGAGTTTGCCGCCGTGGCCGAGCGCTTTCCGGAAGAGGAGCAGCGTGCGCAGCAGGCGGGCGCAGCGCTGGCTGCTACGCAGGCCGCCTGGGAAGAAACACGCAACGCGCGCGAGGACGGCCGCATCCGCTATGAAAAACTCAAGGACCAGCGTGGCCGCCTGGATGGCCAGGTCAATGTGCTGATCGAACAGCTGTCGCGCCAGCGCGATGAGCAAAGCCGTTTGATCCGCAGTCTGCGCAATACCAAGGCAGGCTTGCCGGCCGAGATGGCCAAGCCGGCTGCACTGCGTGAACTGAAGGAGAAGTACGGCGGTTCGCGAGAAGTACTGCACATGATCGAGCATGAGCGTGCGCGCTTGGCCGGGGGTGATTGGGAAACCGATCCGACCATCCTCGCCCGGCGCGACAAGCTGGCCGGCGATTACGATGCGCTCGAACGCGATACCCAGGTACACCGCAACGAGGTGTTGCGCACCGGCGCGCTGACCGATGAAGCGCGTGCGGCCTATATCAACAAGCTGCGTGCCACCGTGCGCGCCTACGGCCGCAACGTGAAGCGGCTGGGTGAGCTGGCCGGCATCGATGTCGAACTCGACTTGCCACAGCTCGACAATGACGATCTGACCCTGGCGCAGGCCGGCTTGTCGGCCCGCTTCAACTTCGACCAGAAGGGTATGATGGGGCTGAACGACGGCGAAGCATCCGGCGGCCAGCAGGTGATGAAGTCGCTGATCCTGCTGATCGGCCTGATGATGGACGACGCCAACCCGTCCGGCTTCGTGTTCATCGACGAGCCGTTTGCGCATCTGGACATTTTCAACATCGACCGCGTGGGTGGCTTCCTCAAGGCCACGCAGGCGCAGTACCTGATCACCACGCCATTGACGCACAATACCAATGTCTACGGTCCGTCCGAGCTGACGCTGACCACGCGCAAGAAACAGGCCGGCGAACAATGGGCGCCGGTGATCGCGCAAACGCGCCGCCGCGTACGCGCCGCTGAAACAACGACCGGCTGAAATGCCGGCAAGGAGCAAGCCGCATGACCGCTGACGAATTCCGTGCCTGCTGCGCCGCCCTGCCGGGGGCGACCATGGACATCAAGTGGGAACACAACGAGGTCTACTCGGTGGGGGACAAGATGTTTGCCATGCTTGGCCTCATCAGCGGCAATGTCGGCTTCAAGGTAGACCCGGCACGCTTTCTGGAGCTGACCGATCTGCCTGGCGTTCGCCCCGCGCCGTATCTGGCGCGCTATCACTGGATTTCGCTGGCGCACCCGGGCGTGTTGCCGGTGGCAGACCTGGCTGCGCTGGTCGGCGAGTCCTATGCCTTGGTGCGCGCCAGGCTGCCGGCCGGGGTACGCAAGGCGCTGCCGCCCCACGCGGCGTAAGCGAGGCAGCAAGGGGCGGTAGCCCTCGGGCCGGAGCGCAACCCGCCCCGGCGATATTGCAAACATGGCAGTATCTTCTTTCTTTCTTGTTTTATCATGATTGCATATCAAGAAAGGAGAAGGTCTTGTCCACCCCCGTCCCCGTTGTTGCTGCTCATTCCGGTTCGCTGTTCCGTCGCATCCTTGGCTGGATATTGCTGGTGCAGGCGCTGGTCATCGTTGCGTTTGCTGCCAATACCTATTTCGACAAGGCAAGCGACGTGCGGGCGGAGATCGATGGCCGTTTGCGGGCGGCCGCGCACGCGGTGCCGTTCATGGTGGAGCCGGGTTATGTGGCACGTGCCAAGGGGCCGGGCGCCATCGGCGCCGATGAATACCGCAAGCTGGTGCTCAAGCTGGGCAGTTATGCACAGAACGTCGGGCTGTCCTACACCTATCTGATGACGGTGCAGGACGGCAAGGTTTACTACATTGCCGACGGCGCGCCGCAAAAAGAGCTGGATGCCGGCAACTATGCCAAATTCTTCGAGCACTACAAGGACGCCGCGCCCGAGGTGCTGCAAGCGTGGGAGAGCGGACAGACCCGCTTTGCCGAATACACCGACAAGTACGGCACCTTCCGCTCGATTTTCATGCCGATGCGCTCGTCAGATGGCGTTGCCTATGTGATCGGGGTGGATGTCACCATGGCGCGCGTGGCCGATGCGTTGTGGACCAGCTTCTGGCAGCTGCTGGCCATTGCCGTGGTGTGCCTGCTGCTGGGCGGCGCACTGGCCGTACTGGCGGCACGGCGGATCGTCGGGCGCATACGCAGCGTCGCTGCCGATATCGATACGGTGGCCGAATCGCGCGACCTGCGCCAGAGCGTGCGCGTACTGGGGCGCGACGAAATCGCCCGCATCGCAGAAAAACTCAACCGCCTGCTGGCCTTGATCCGCGATGTCTTCGCCGCTGGCCGGCGCAGTGCCGAGCAGACCGCGGCGATGGCGCAGCAGTTCATCGGCATTGCGCAGGAAGTGCGCAGCGAAATTGCCACGAGTGCCGGTCAGCTGGGGCAGATCAACCAGGAGGCAGGGCATATCCGCACGGCGGCTGGCGATGCTGCGGCCCAGGCGGATTCGGTGCGCAGTTGCGTGCAGGAGGCCGGCCACAAGCTCGCAGCGGCCAAGGCCGAGCTGGACCGCATGGTGGCCGGCGTGCATGACGGCGCCGGGGCCAGCCAGCGACTGGCGGGCGAGCTGCAGCAGTTGTCGGTCGATACCGCGCAGATCACGCGCATTCTGGATGCGGTGCAGGCGATCTCCGGCCAGATCAATCTGCTGGCCTTGAATGCAGCAATTGAAGCGGCGCGCGCTGGCGAGTCGGGGCGCGGCTTTGCCGTGGTGGCCGATGAGGTCCGCAAGCTGGCCGGCCAAACCGATCTGGCACTGGCCGATTCACGCCGGGTCATCGACGGCGTGGTGGGGGCGATCAATCATAGCGCTGGCGACATGACGGCAACGGCCGAACAGGCGCAAGCGCTGGTGGCTACCTCGAATGATGCACTGGGGGCGATTGCCGCCACCGTGGGCATGATGCAGGACGCCAATCAGCGCGTGGGCGAGTCGGTTGCGCAGTCACGCTCGATTGAAAACTCGGTGTCGCGCATCAGTGGCGAGCTGGATGCGGTCAACCACTCGCTCGCTGTTAGCGCCAAAGACGCGGGCGAGATTTATACTGCGGCAGTTGACCTTGGACGCAAGTCCGAAGAGCTGCGCCGCGAGCTCGATCAGTTCCGCGGCTGATTCCAGGAAGATTGAGTGCAGAATTTCTCGCAAAGCTTTAATTTTTTCGCCTCTTGCCCGCGCGGGCTTGAGGCTGCCCTCGCCAGCGAACTGACCACGCTGGGCGGTAAATACGTCAGTGCCACCGATGGCGGGGTTGCCTTTGCCGGCACATGGCCGTTGATCATGAAGGCCAACCTGCATTCGCGGCTGGCCAGTCGCATCCTGTGGCGGCTGGATGAAAAAGCCTACCGCAGCGAGGAAGACCTGTACCGCCAGGCCATGAATATAGACTGGCCGGCGCTGTTCACGGTGCAGCAAACCATCAAGATCAGCGTCACCTCGGTCAAGAGCCCGCTGCGCAGCGCGGACTTTGCCGGCCTCAAGATCAAGGACGCCATCTGTGACCGCTTCCGCCGCGCCACGGGCGAGCGTCCCAGCGTCGATACCCAGTCGCCGGACATGCGTATCCACCTTTATCTGACCGATCGTACCGCCACGATCTACATGGATACCTCGGGCGAGGCACTGTTCAAGCGCGGCTATCGCGTAGAAACCGGTGATGCGCCGCTGCGCGAGAATCTGGCCGCCGGCATGCTGGCGCTGTCTGGCTGGCAGCCGGATGAACCGTTCTACGATCCGATGTGTGGCTCGGGCACCTTGCTGATCGAAGCCGCCTGGCAGGCGTGCAATATCGCCGCCGGTTCGCGCCGCAGCTTTGCCTTTCAGCAACTGCGCAATCATGACGAAACCGGCTGGCAGCGCATCCGTGCCGAAGCCAAGGCGGCCGAGCGGCATGATGTCGCACTGCAGATATCCGGCAGCGACGTATCGTCCACCGTGCTGCAGGCCGCGCAGGCCAACCTGCAATCGGCCGGCGTGGCCGATGTGGTGACGCTCAAGCAGCTCAATTTTGTCGATGCCAAGGCACCGGCTGATCATGGCGTACTGTTGTGCAACCCGCCCTACGGCGTGCGGCTGGATGAACTCGACCAACTGGCCCAGGCGTATCCGCAGTGGGGGCATGTGCTCAAGCAGCGCTTCAGTGGCTGGCGTGCCTACTTCCTCACCGGCGATCCGGAGCTGGCACGCGGCATCCGCCTCAAGGCCACCCGTCGCACCCCGCTGTTCAACGGCAACATCGAGTGTCGCCTGTTTGAATACAAGATGGTGTCCGGCGGCAACCGGGAGCACTGAGCATATATATGTATATATATCCCGCCTGCCAGGCAGGATGACCACCAAACAAACAGCCCCGCATCGCGGGGCTGTTTGTTTTCGGGGTGGCTACGCGGTTTCAGGTGTCGCTGATGGTGTTTGGCCTGCTGCACAGCCCAAGGCCGGTGCTTTTCGCGCTGTTTGGTCGTTGTGCTGCCTGTTTTTTGCGCAAAGTGCGCGTTGGACGGACGGATTTCGGGGTGATGCAGGCGTTTTTGGCCTGTTTTGCAGGGCAGGTGCTTCAAGGTGCGCTGGAGAGACTGCAGAGGTTCACTGATTCTGGCGCCAGACGGTGGTGGTCTGGTGTGTTACAGATCAATGACTTAGTGGTTTAGGTGAAGAATTTTGCGTTGAAGTGTTGACGACTTCAGAGGGGGTGCGTATATTTCGGTTTCTCCGCTGCAGACACAGCGAAAGACGAAGCGAAACGAAGAGTTTAGCAGAGTTTTCCGGTGGCGCAGCAAACGATCTTTAACAAATTACAGCCGATGAGTGTGAGTGCTTGAAGAAGACATCAAGTGCTCGCACTAAGACAGAAAGAAACAAAGTACAACTTTGTTGATTTCTTGAGTTTTGTGAGCGCGAAAAGTAGTAACAGAGATTGAACTAAAGAGTTTGATCCTGGCTCAGATTGAACGCTGGCGGA
>NZ_FWXD01000042.1 GCF_900176275.1 Andreprevotia lacus DSM 23236
TACACCTACACCCCGAGCAAGGACTACAACGGTTCGGACAGCTTCACCGTGACGGTCTCGGACGGCCACGGCGGCACGGTGGATTCGGTGGTGACCATCAACGTCACGCCGGTGAACGACCCGGCCGTGATCGGTGGTACGGCGACCGGTTCGGTGCAGGAAGACACAACGTTGACCAGCACCGGCACGCTGACCATTACCGATGTCGATGGCGCATCCGAGCGTGCCTTCGTGGCGGGCACTTCGAACGGTACCTACGGTTCGCTGAGCATTACCACGGCCGGCGTCTGGACCTACACGCTGAACAACAGCGCAGCCAACGTGCAGGCGCTGAATACCAGCGACCACAAGACCGAAACCTTTACCGTCACGTCGGTCGACGGCACGCAGAAGACCATCACCATCGACGTACAAGGCCTGGACGACAACCATGCCCCGGTGGTCGACAGCCACACCGTATCGGCCAAGGAAGGCGTGCCCATCTCGCTGGGCATTGCCACCCCGACCGATGCCGACGGCGATACCATGACCATCACAGTTACCGGCTTGCCGACTCAGGGTTCGGTGATGACGGCAGATGGCACGACGGTGACCAATGGCCAGACGCTGACCATCAGCCAGCTGACCGGCTTGCAGTACGTGCTGCAACCGGGCATCAGCAGCGACATCAATGCCGGCCACCTGAAGTACTCGGTGAACGATGGCCACGGTGCAACCACGGTGGGCGACATCAATATCAATGTGGCCAACAACAGCAACGCGTATGAAGGCTTTGGCGGCAACGATACCTTCCAGCTCACCAAGGGCAGCGGCAACAGCGCCACCCTCAATATCGCGCTGACTACCTATATGCAGCCCAATGGCCAGTGGGCCGACGTGGGTGCAGGCCCGGGCGTGGGTGTGACCAAGCAGGTGACCACAACGGTTGATACCGATCTGGTCGTGGCCAGTGGTGGCAGTAACGACACCGTCGATCTGGGGGTCAGCCACGGCAACAATGTGGTCTACACCGATACCTCGCTGCCCAACTCCAGCAATGGCACCCCGTCGCTGGGCACGCTGTATGCCACCAAGTTCATGACCGATGCGGTGATCACCGACGCGGACGGCGTACTGCTGACCAACGTGGAAGCGCCAGTTCAGCCCATTACCGATACCGTCAACATGGGTAGCGGCAATGATGTGGTTTACGGCGGTGCGGGCAATCAGGCCGTGTTTGGTGGTGCCGGCAACGACAAGCTGTACGGCGGTGCAGATAGCGATGCACTGCGTGGCGGTGCCGGTGATGACCTGATCGTGGGCGGCAAGGGCAGCGACGTATTGCGTGGCGATTTGGGCAACGACACCTTCAAGTGGGTGCTGGGTGACCAGAGCAGCACGCCGGGTGCCAGCAATGCCACCGGCAACAACGGTATCGGCATCAGCGCCAATACCAAGGTGGTGGCCGGCGCAACCGACGTGATCATGGACTTCCACTCCACCGCGGGTGACAAGGACGTGCTGGACCTGCGTGACCTGCTGCAGGGTGAAAACAGCGGTACGCTGGACAAATACCTGCACTTCCAGAAGGACGGCAGCGACACCATCATCCACGTCAGCCACGACGGGCAGTTCACCGCCGGTCTGAGCGTCAACGCGACCAACTACGCGTACGACAAGGAAACCCAGACCATCGTGCTCAAGGGGGTGGACCTGATCGGCAGCGATACCACCGATGCACAAGTGATTGCGCATCTGCTGCAAGGCAACAAGCTGGTGACCGATTAATCGGTATCAGCCCTGATAAAGGCCCGGCATTGCCGGGCCTTTTTTTGTGTGCGGGATCAGAGAAATTTTGTCTGAATGCGACATGACGCTGTACTTCGGTACAGGGGGTTTTGACCCCAAGGTACAGTTTTTGTCGTGATATGCGTGGCGTATTGTGGAAGCGTCCGGTTCCTGCCCGCAAGGTGCTCATCATGGCTACCCCCTCCCAGCAAGCAACGATCGTGCAACTCAATGGTCAAGCCTTCATCCGTGATGCCACGGGCAAGATGACCCCGCTGCATTCCGGTGAAACCCTCAACCAAGACCAGGTGCTGGTGACCTCGCCCGATGGTGAAGTCGTGGTGCTGCTGCCCAATGGCGATACGCAGACCGTGGGGCCGGATCGCTCGGTGCTGCTGGATGCCCAGTTCATGGGCGCCGCACCGGATACCACCGAGGCTGCCGTTGCGCCGTCGTCGGTACAGGGCGGCACCGCGCAGATTGACCAGATCGTTGCCCAGGGGGGTGACCTCTCTACCGACCTTGAAGCCACCGCAGCCGGTCTGACCGGTGGTGGCGATGCCGGCAACGGTACCCACACCTTCATCCGGGTGGGCCGCATCAGCGAAGAAGCCGGCAGCACCGCTTTTGGCACCCCGGGCACGCCGATTGGTGGCGCAGGCGCTGCCGAGCAGAATGGCCAGAACCATGCGCCGGTTGCCGTGGATGACAACAGCACCGGGGCGGCCAACGATGGTCTGACCTCGCCGGAAGACACGCCGCTGACGATTTCGCCGCTGCTGTTGCTGAGCAACGACGGCGACCCGGACGGTGACCCGCTCACCATCGTCAGCGTGCAGGATCCGGTACACGGTACCTTGTCCATCGATGCCAACAACAACATCGTATTTACGCCCGACCCGAACTACAACGGGCCGGCCAGCTTCAGCTATACCATAGACGATGGCCGCGGCGGCACTGCTACGGCAACGGTCAATCTGAACATCACGCCGGTGAATGACCCGGCCACGGTCAGCAATGATGCCGGCACCGTGAAGGAAGATACCCCGACGCAAACCACAGTGGGCGGCACGCTGACCATTACCGACGTCGATACTGGCGAGCAGCACGTGGTGGCGCAGAACGTCAGCAACCCGTACGGCACGTTTACCGTTGATGCCGACGGCAACTGGTCGTTTACCATCGACAATACCAGCCCGACCGTGCAGGCACTGGCCGAGGGCCAAACCCAGGTGCTGACCTTTGACGTAACCAGCGTCGATGGTACTGGCACCGGCGTGGTCACCATCACGGTGGTCGGCACCAATGACAACGCCGTGATTACCGCCCACCTGCCGGGCGACGATGCCGGCACGGTGAAGGAAGACACCATCCTCGCTACCGGCGGCAAGCTGGATGTGGCTGACCCGGATACCGGCGAATCGGCCGTCATCGCACAAACCGATACCACCGGTACCTATGGCAGCTTCTCGATTTTGGCCGACGGCACGTGGACCTATACACTGAACAATGCCAGTCCGGTCGTGCAGGCACTGAATGAGGGTGAATCGCGCACCGAGGTTTTCCAGGTGCAAAGCCAGGATGGCAGCGATACGCATTTCGTGACCGTGACCGTACTGGGCACCAACGACAATGCGGTAATTACCGCGCATCTGCCGGGTGACGACGCCGGCACGGTGAAGGAAGACACCATCCTCAGCACCGGTGGCAAGCTTGACGTGGCCGATCCGGATGCCGGCCAGTCGGCCGTGGTGGCGCAATCCAATACGACTGGCACCTATGGCAGCTTCTCGATTGCTGCCGATGGTACCTGGACCTACTCCTTGAACAACGGTAGTCCGATCGTGCAGGCGCTGAACGAGGGCGAATCGCGCACCGAAACCTTCCAGGTACAAAGCCTGGATGGTACGGATACGCATACCGTTACCGTTACCATCCTGGGTACCAACGATGCTGCGTTGATCGGTGGCAATGACAGCGGTACGGTCAAGGAAGACACTACCCTGGTCACCGGTGGCATCCTGACCGTGTCGGATGTGGATACCGGCCAGTCGTCGCTGGTAGCAGAAACCGTGACGGGCACCTATGGCACGTTCTCGGTCGATGCCAACGGCAACTGGAGCTATGTGCTGAACAACAGCAGTCCAATCGTACAGGCGCTCAACGATGGGGACACTCGCGTCGAGACCTTTGCCGTGCAAAGTGTCGACGGCACCACGCACACCGTCACGGTCAACGTACTGGGCACCAACGATGGTGAACAGCTTCCGCCACCGCGTATTTCGGTCTCGCTCGATAGCGAGGGCGATACGGTCTTTGAAGGCAACTACGCCGTATTCAACGTGCATCTGTCCTACCCCAGCACCACGGATGTGACGTTCACGCCGTCCCAGGTCAGTGGCACCGCCACGGTGGGCACTGACACCAGCGATACCCTGGAATACTGGAATGGCAGTGCATGGGTGGCCGTCAGTGGCGGCATCACCATCCCGGCCGGCCAGACCGACGTGCAGGTACGCGTGGCCACGGTGGCTGATGGTATCTACGAAGGCAACGAGAACTTCTCGCTGCATGTTGATGTCACCAGCGGCAGCACCAGTAATACCTCGGCCGATGCGACTGCCGTCATCATCGATGGCGACAAGCCGCCAGAAGTATCGATCTCGGTCAGCGGTGAAGGCAGCATGGTGCACGAAGGCGACTACGCCGTATTCAATGTGCACCTGTCCGGCAGCAGCAGCACCGATGTGGTGTTCACCCCGTCGCTGGTCAGTGGTACTGCCACGGTGGGCACCGATACCGGTACGGCACTGGAATACTCGCTGAACGGCACCGACTGGTTTGCCGTCGGCACGGGTGTGACCATCCCGGCCGGCCAGACCGACGTGCAAGTGCGCGTGGCCACGGTGGCTGACGGCATCTACGAAGGCAACGAGAATTTCTCGCTGCATGTCGATGTCACCAGCAGCAACACCAGCAACAGCTCGGCCGACGCCACGGCCACCATCGTTGATGCCGACAGCCCGCCGCAAGTGACCGTATCGGTCAGCGGTGAAGGCAGCATGGTGCACGAAGGCGACTACGCCGTGTTCAACGTGCACCTGTCCGGCAGCAGCAGCACCGATGTGGTGTTCACCCCGTCGCTGGTCAGTGGTACTGCCACGGTGGGCACTGATACCGGCACTGCGCTGGAATACTGGAACGGTAGCGCCTGGGTGGCCATCAGCGGTGGCGTGACCATCCCGGCCGGCCAGACCGACGTGCAAGTGCGCGTGGCCACGGTGGCTGACGGCATCTACGAAGGCAACGAGAATTTCTCGCTGCATGTCGATGTCACCAGCAGCAACACCAGCAATACCTCGGCTGACGCCACGGCCACCATCATTGATGCCGACAGCCCGCCTGTCGTTTCGGTATCGGTCAGCAGCGAAGGCAGCATGGTGCCGGAAGGTGCCTATGCCGTGTTCAACGTACACCTGTCCGGCCCGAGCAGTGGTGCCATCAGCTTTACCCCATCGCTGCATGACGGCACGGCCATCATCGGTACCGACACCTCGACCACGCTGGAATACTGGAACGGCAGCGCCTGGACGGTGGTCAGTGGCGACATTACGCTGGCGGCAGGCCAGACCGATGTGCAGGTGCGGGTGGCCACCATCGATGACTCGATCTACGAGGGTAACGAGAACTTCTCGCTGCAGGTGCACGTGACCAGCGGCAGCACCAGCAATACCGACGCCAGCGCTACCGCCATCATCGTCGACAACGATGCACAGCCGGTAGGCCATGACGACGGCTATACGGTGCAGGAAGCATCGACCAACGCGCTGGCCAGCGTGCTGGGCAACGATACGCCGAGCGGCCTGCATGTGGCGAAGTTTGCCACGGATGGCGCAGGCGGCGGCGCCGTGTCGGCCGACGGCTCGCACACCATCACCACCAGCCTGGGCGGCACGGTGACCATGCACGCCGACGGTACCTTCACCTATACCATTCCGGATCTGCATCACACCGGCACGGCGGTGGACAGCTTCTACTATCAGGCCACTGACGGTAATGCCAATACCGCGTGGACCAAGGTCAGTGTCAATGTCACCGATACCGGCCCGACCGCGCATGACGATACCGTAAGCCTCAACACGGTCTCGACCGATACGGTGAACCTGGTGCTGGTGGTCGATTCGTCCGGCAGTATCGGCACTACCAACCTCAACACCATCAAGGCCGCACTGTCGCACCTGATGACCACCTACGGCTCGGCGCTGCAGAGCGTGATGCTGGTCGATTTTGACGACAATGCGCGCGTGTTCCATGTGAATACCGATGGTACCGGCAGCGTGTGGCTGACCCAGTCGCAGGCCGAGAGCAAGTACAGCTCGATTACCTCCGGCGGCAACACCGACTACGACGATGCGATCAAGGCGGTGCAGGACAACTACGGCACGCCGCCGACGGCCGCCAAGACCTATGTCTACTTCGTGTCCGACGGTGAACCGACCGGCAGCGATGGTACCAACCCGAATACCATCGAGCCATCCGAACGCGCCGACTGGGTGAACTTCCTGACCGGCAAGGTGGATGAGGTCTACGCCATCGGCATCGGCTCCGGCGTCAGCCAGACCGACTCCGACCTGCTCGATGTGGCCTGGTCGTCGTCGGGCAACGATGCCGGCAACGTGAAGCTGATCTCGACCGCCGACGACCTGTCCGGCACCTTGACCAGCATTGCGCAGTCGAACGGCAATGTCACCAGCAACGATGACTTCGGCCTTGACGGCGCCGGCTCGCCCAAGCTGGTCTCGGTGTCGTATGACGCCGATGGCAGCGGCCCGGGGGCCGCAACGGTCTACACCTTCGATGCCACGCATCACGCCTACACCATCAATCTGGGTGCGGGCCGCGGCACGCTGGTGCTCCATGACGATGGCAGCTATACCTACACCCCGGCCAGCGGCAGCTCGAACGGTGCACCGTTTACCGTGCAATACACCATCCAGGATGCCGATGGCTCGCAATCGACCGCCAGCATGCTGTTCGACCCGAATGGCACACCGGTGGTGGGCACGGCGCCGAGCATCACGGTGTCCGAAGAAGGCCTGCCGGGCGCCAATCCGGATACGACCGGCAATACCGACACCACCAATCTGGCGCTGCGCAGCGGCACCATTGCGATCACCGACCCGGATTCGACCGACTTCAACCTGCGCTTTGCCGCACCGACGGCAACGCTGACCTCGGGTGGTACAGCGCTGAGCTGGAGTGGTGCCGGCACTGGTGTGCTGATCGGCATGGCCAACGGGGTCGAGATCATCCGCATTTCGCAAAGCGATACGCACGGTGGTTATCAGGTGCAACTGAGCGGCTCGCTCGATCATGCCACGGCTGGTCAGGAGGACGTGAAGTCGTTCGGCGTGCTGGTTACCGTCGATGATGGCGCTGCAGCCAACAACACGACCACCACCACGCTGACGGTGAACGTCGAGGATGATTCGCCGATCAACATGATCACCAACGGCCTGGCGCAGAACACCACTTCGACCTCGTTCGAAGGCACGCTGGCCAGCATCGGTGCCGACAAGACCGGCGCGCACATCGTGCTCAGCGGCTCGGTGCCCAGCGGTTTGACCTCGAACGGTGTGGCGATTACCTATAGTCTGTCTTCCGACGGCAGCACGCTGACCGCCAAGGCCGGCACCAACACGGTGTTTACGCTCACCGGCCATGCTGATGGCAGCTACAGCTACGATCAGGTCAGAACGCTGGATCTGTCGGTCGTGACCAGCAATCTGCAATCGTCGGTAGGTGCCGGTGGCCCGCAAGCGGCGTACTACATGTACACCGACGGCTCGTTCGGCTCGACGGAAAATGCCAAGGACTGGGCAGTGAAGATCACCGGTTCGGACAGCATCAACCCGAGCACGCAGGGCATGGGGGTGAGCAACAACCTGTTCCAGACCGGCGAAACGATGCGTTTCGAGTTCGACGACGAGCACGCCAGCACGGTTGGCGGCAGCACGCCCAACCTGGCTTATGCCACCAAGATCGGCGTGACCGACCTGACCGGCAGCGAGTCGCTGGCGTGGACCGCCTACTTTACCGACGGCAGCCATGCCTCGGGCGTGGTTACCGCCGGCAGTCTGGTCAGCGGCGCCTTCACGATCACGTCGCCAAATGGGCTGTATCTTGACTACGTCGATCTGGCCCCGGGGTCCAGCACCTCGATCCGCCTGACTTCGGTGACCAATTACGTGCTGGACGACACGCACACCAAGGACCTGAACTTCGGCTTTACCGCCTACGACGGGGACGGTGACACCAGCAACGGCAGCCTGACCATCACCTCGCAAAACTCGGCCACGCTGACTGGCGATGCCACCCATACCGCACTGGGCGGTGGCAACGCCAACAACACGCTGCTGGGCACGGCTGGCAACGACATCCTGACTGGCGGTGCCGGCAACGATACGTTGACCGGCGGTCTGGGGGCCGATGTGTTCCGCTGGGGCGTCAACGACCACGGCACTGCTGCCACGCCATCCAATGATGTGGTGACCGACTTTGCCACCACCGGTGCATCGCACGATCAGCTCGATCTGCGTGATCTGCTTACCAGCGTGAACTGGACGGTGAATGCCGGCCATACCACGGCACAACTGGCGACCGAGCTGGATGGCTATCTGTCGGTCAGCGAGAGCGGCACGACCACCACCTTGTCGGTCAAGGCCGGCAGCAGCTCGGTCACCGAGACCATCCAGCTGCAGAACGTCACCGACCTGGTCGATGGTACGCATACCGTCTCGCACGACGTGATTGTCTACATGCTGGACCACGACCTGATCAAGCACGACTGATCAGGCAGGGGAAAGACACCGGCAGGCCCTGTGGCCTGCCGGTTTTTTTATGTGTGTTTGCCGGGGGCTTCGGGCGCGGTAGCGGCTGGCCTTGCGCTGATGCAGTGCAAACAACAACGCCGGCGGGTAGCCGGCGTTGTTGTTGAGGGGTGATGCAGATCAGGTCGCGGGGGGCCACTTGGCAGCCGGGCCGGTGTAGCCGGTGACGCCCAGCTTTTGCAGGGTTTCCCATTCGGCCGTGGTCTGCACGCGCTCGGCAATCACCTGCAGGCCGTGGCCGCTGGCAATACCGGCAATGGCCTTTACCAGATCCTGGTTGCCGCTGTTCTGGTCGATATCCTGGATAAAGCTGCCGTCGATCTTCAGATAGTCGAGCTGCAGCTCATACAGCTGCGGCAAGCTGCCGAAATAGCGGCCAAAGTGCTCGATACCCAGCTTGCAGCCATACGGGTGCACGCGCTGGGTAAAGGCGGCCAGTGTTTCCAGCTCGTCGCGGAAGCCGAATTCGTTGACCTCCAGCCACAGCCGCTTGCTGTGCTCGCGGTGCTGGTCGAGCAGCGCCAGCAAGCCGTTGACGAACACCGCATCGCCCAGCGAGCTGGGCGAGAGGTTGACTGCCAGTTCGTCGGTGGTGCCCACCAGCCGCTCGCACGCCAGCTTGACTGCGGCAAGGTCGACCTGTGCGGTCAGATTGAAACGGGATACATAAGGCATGAAGGCCCCGGCAGTGAAGACCTCGTTGCTGCCCGGATGGCGCAGCCGCAACACCAGCTCGTGGTGCAGCAACTGGTTGCCGGCATCGAGTGCCGGGAAGCTGGCCAGCTCGAAGCCGCCGCGCGACAGGGCGTCGCGCAGCAGGTTCTGCCAGTCTTGCGCCGGCAAGGTGCTGCCGCTGTTGCCGGTGACCACGCCCACGCCGTTCTCGCCCTTGCCCTCGGCCTGCGCCAGACCCTGGTCGCACCGGGCCAGAATGGCGCCGACCTTGTCACCCTTCTGATAGCTGGTGACGCCGATGGCGGCAATGTCGGCCACGTCCACATGGCCCTGCTGGCGCAGCTCGCCCAGCTTGTCGTGCAGCAGATTGCCCAGTACTTCGGCCTCGCCGGTGTTCTTGCCCGGTGCCAGCAGTGCAAAGTCGGCGCCGTTCAGCCGTGCCGCAATCGCATCGGCCTCCGTGCTGGCGATGGCGGTGAGCTGGCCGGCCAGCAACTGCAGCAGCCGGTCGGTGCCGACGCGGCCCAGCCGTGCGTTGACGGCGCCCAGATCCTTGATGCGCAGGATCAGCAACAGGCCATGTGGCGCAGCATCTTCATCCTCCAGCGATTCGGACAGCCGGCCCATGAAGAAGCCGCGATTGGGCAACTGGGTGAGTGCATCGCGGTTGGCCTCGCTGCGCAGCGCGTCGATGCGGGCGGCCTGCTCGGCAAACATGGTCTTCACCCGCTCGACCATGGTGTTCATCGCCCGCACCACCGGCTTGAGTTCAAGGATGCGCGGCTCTTCCAGCGTGACGAAGCGCCGGTCGGAAATCGATTCGGCCTGCCCCACCATCTGCATCATCGGCCGCTTGATCCAGCCCAGCACCAGCTGCAGGACGAAGCCACCGACGAGGCCGCCCACCAGAATCCACACGCCCAGCGCGATGGCGTTTTCCCACAGGGCCTTGTAGGCAAATCTGGAGTGGGCAATCACCGTGATCGTGCCGGCCTGTTTCCAGCCATCGCTCACCTGGGCGTGCCCCACGGCGACCTGCAGCGGGAACAGCCCCATGAACCATTCCGGTACTTCCTCCGGTTTGCTGTGATTGCTGCGCTCGACCTGGGTCTTGCCGTAGACATTGCTGAAACGCACCAGCTCGAAGTGGCCGGTATCGAACAGCGCGGCCACCTGCAATTCGACCATGGTCGGGTCTTTGCTCTGCTGCGACATCGACAGCGCCAGCGACGAGGCGTTGTCATTGCTCTGCGTGGCCAGCTGCGATTCCAGATAGCTGCGCGCGTTGTGCATGCTGATGAAGAAACAACCGGCAAACGCCATCACGGTAGCGATCACCGTCAGCAGCCAGAGTTGCCTGAATAACGACATGGTGTTGTCCTCTTGTCCCTGTTTTACTCTTTCCGGCCGGCCCTTCAGGGGCTGAAGCCTTCATCCTGTGCGCGCAGCAGCAAATCCTTCCAGCGCGACAGGCGGTCGATCGATGCGGTGGCCTGGCTGCCACCGGTAAACACGCCGGTCGCGTTGAAGCTGAACACCGGCTGCAGGTCCGAGCGGCGCGAGGCCGGCCGGATGTCGGTAATCAGATTATCCAGGATCAGTGGCTCGGCATCCGGCGCCTGGTAGAAGGCCAGTACCATGTGCGCCTGCGTCACCGTGCTATCGGCACCGCCGATGCGCGCCTTGACGTAGATCAGCCGCAGCTTGTCCTCGGTGATGCCCATTTCCTTGAGTGTGTAGTACTTCACGATTGCGAAGTCCTCGCAATCGCCCGCGTTCATGCCTATTGTTTCCATAGGCGTGGCCCAATAGTCCTGTTGCTTCCATACCGTCATGTCGTCGGCAAAGGTCAGGCGGCGATTAAAAAACTCGTTGGTACGTTTCAGTTTGTCTGATTCGCTCCAGTTTTTGCCTGCATTGATCAGTACCTGCCACTCCTGAAAGCTTTTCAACGGGCCTTCGCCGAATCGCTTCGTAAGCATTTGCCTGAATCGATCAACGTTGAGCGCAGATTGCACCGGCCAGGCAAAAAAACCCAGAAAGAGTGCAAGGCAGAAAACGAAACGAAGCAAGGGCTTGGAAGAGCTATCCATGTGCCGCTGCCAGTTTGTAAGAAAAGTCATTACATGATATTTTCATTATATTTCAGCAATCCAACTGTTCGTCGGGTCAATCTGCAATACAATCCATATTGTCTAGCATGAAACTCAGTTGTCAGGACTGAGTGACATGCACGGTCCACACAAGAATCGACGCATCACAAGCATAGGGGATATGCCATGTATCATAAGCAAGCAAAGTTGCTTACCACAGCCTATATGATTGGGCTGGCGCTGTACGGCTGGTCGGGTGCTGCCGCTGCCGAGACGCTGAACGAAGCTGCAGCCAAGGCCATCAGCAAGCAGCCCGAGCTGCGCTCGCGCTTTTACGACTACCGCGCCGCTGGCGAGGACCAGAAAGCGATCCAGGGCCGTTACCTGCCCCGTGTCGACGTGACTGCTTCGTACAACCACGAATGGCAGACCCGCCCGCTCACTGGCGACACCGACTTCAACCACCCCAGCATTGGCGTCTCGCTGCGCCAGACCATTTTTGATGGCCTGTACACACAAAGCGAATCGCGCCGCCTGGGCTACACGCGTGAAACGCGCTACTTCGAAGTGCAGGCTGCAAGCGACGACATGGCGGTTGAAGCCGCGCGCGCCTACTACGACGTGCTGCGCTATCGCAAGCTGGCCGATCTGGCACGCGACAACTACGCGACCCACCGTGAAATCTATACCCAGATCGAAGAACGTGTGAAAGCCGGTGTCGGCCGACGTGTTGACCTCGAGCAGGCCGCCGGCCGTATGGCGCTGGCCGAATCCAACTGGCTGACCGAGCAGGCCAACCTGTATGACGTGACCGCCCGCTATGCGCGCGTGATCGGCGAAGAGCCGCCGAAAGACCTGATCGAGCCGGGCAGCCTCGACAAGGTACTGCCCAAGGGCGACGAGCTGCTGGGTCTGGCCATCAAGAGCAACCCGACTTTCCGTGCCGCCATTGCCAATATCCGTGCCGCACGCGCCCGTATCGACACGCAGAAGTCCAACAACTGGCCCAAGCTGGAATTCGTTGCCAGCCGCAGCTTCGACAAGGACCGCGACGGCGTGGACGGCAACTACCGCGACGGTCTGGTTGGCGTTTCGCTGAACTGGAACCTGTTCAATGGTGGTACCGATGCTGCCAATACCCGCAGCGCGGCCGAATCGTACAACGGCGCGCTGGAGCTGCGTGACAAGGTATGCCGCGATGTGCGCCAGACCACACAAAGCGCGTGGAACAACGTGGTGCGCCTGCGCGAGCAACTGGCCTATCTGGACCAGCACCAACTGTCGACGGAAAAGGCGCGCGATGCCTACCGCAAGCAGTTTGACATCGGCCAGCGCACCCTGCTGGACGTGCTCGACAGCGAAAACGAATTGTTCGATGCCCGCCGTGCGCTGACCAATGGCGAATACGACCAGAAGGTGGCCGTGGTGCGCGTGCTGGGTCAATCGCACACCCTGCTGCCGGCACTGAAACTGCAATCGCTGGTGGACAGCGAGAAGCTGGACGACGATCTGGGCGACAAGCAGACCGCCGATGAAATGGTGGGTTGCTCGACCAATCTGCCGGCACTGGGCTCGCTGGACAAGGACGCCGCCATGGTTGGCCGTCCGCCGATTGCCACGCTGAAGGAACTGGAAAAGGCCAAGACCGACGCCGACAAGGCCAAGAAGTAACAGCCGCGCGCTCGACAAAGCCGACAAAAGAGGCCGGGGAGACCCGGCCTTTTTCATGGGTGCCGTATAGCCGGTGCGGGCTTACCGGTTTTGCTGCACCCAGCTTTGCCAGCCGGCATAAAGCACATCGCTGCGCGCTGCCACGGCCGAGCGTGCCCAGATGGCGTCATGCCAGTAGTCATCACCGTGCAGCGTGCCCAGCACGCAACCCGCCTCGGCGGCGATCAGCGCGCCGGCGGCGTAATCCCACAGTCGCTGCGCGCCGTGCAGCAGCAGATCAAAGCGGCCGGCGGCCAGAAAGCACCAGTCTATGGTCGAGGCACCGTAGTTGCGCAGGCTGCCGAACGGCGCGGTGCTGACCACGCGCGCCGGCAGATGGCCGCCAAGGTATTTCGGTTCGACCACCGCTACCGCATCACCCAGGCAGGGGTTCACATCGACCTGGCGCAGCGAGCGCCCGTTCAGCCATGCGCCGTGGCCGGCCGCTGCCGCATAGCATTCATCCAGCACCGGCACATACACCACGCCGAGGGTCGAACGCCCGTGGCGCATCAAGGCGATCGATACCGCGAAATAGGGCAGGCCGTGCACGAAATTGGTGGTGCCATCGATGGGGTCGACCACCCATAGCCCGTCGTCGTGCTTGTCCCACAGCGCTTGCTGTTCGGCGGCGCTCATTTCCTCGCCCAGCACGGGGCAGGGGGCCAGCTCGGGCAATAGCCGCGCCAGCGCTTGCTGGCAGGCCAGATCGGCCTCGGTAAACAGGCTGCCATCCTGCTTTTTGCCGGCGGAAACGCGCTGGAAGCGCGGCATGACCTCATCGCGGGCAACGGCGCGGGCAATTTCCTGAAGGCGGTCGAGCAGGTCGAAGTCGGGCATCGTGGTGGCTGGTTGCGGTAATCCAGCCATTCTAAAGCGCTTTTGCCTGCGGCGGTGTGAGCTGCTGCGGGCACGAAAAAAAGCCCGCCGGGGCGGGCGGGCTCAAGACTGCGAGGTGACGGTTACCGGGCTGTACTGCCCGGCTGCCGGTCTGGCTTAGTAAGGCCAGACCCAGTTTTTCACTTCCGGCAGGTCATCGCCCACCTCGTTGATGTAGTGCTTGTGCTCGATCAGCTTGTCGCAGAACTTCTGCCGCACATGGGCGCCGATCTTCTGCAGGCGCGGTACGCGGTCGATCACGTCGATGGCCAGGTTGTAGCGGTCTACCTGGTTCATCACCACCATGTCGAACGGGGTCGATGTGGTGCCGTTCTCGATATAGCCGCGCACATGCAGGTTGTCATGGCCGTTGCGACGGTAGGTCAGGCGGTGGATCAGCCATGGGTAGCCGTGGAAGGCAAACACGATGGGCTTGTCGGTAGTGAAGATCGCATCGAACTCGTGATCGTCCAGCCCGTGCGGGTGCTCGCTCTTCGATTGCAGCGTCATCAGGTCGACCACGTTGACGAAGCGCACCTTCAAGTCCGGGAAGTGCTGGCGCAGCAGGTCGGTGGCGGCCAGTGCTTCCATGGTCGGCACATCGCCGGCGCAGCCCATCACCACATCCGGTTCACCATCCTCGTCGTTGCTCGCCCAGTCCCAGATACCCAGACCCTTGGTGCAGTGCTTGATGGCCTGCTCCATGGTCAGGTACTGCAGCGCCGGCTGCTTGCCGGCCACCACCACGTTTACATAGTGGCGGCTGCGCAGGCAGTGGTCGGTCACCGACAGCAGGGTATTGGCATCAGGCGGCAGATAGACGCGGATCACCTCGGCCTTCTTGTTCACCACGTGGTCGAGGAAGCCCGGGTCCTGATGGCTGAAGCCGTTGTGGTCCTGGCGCCAGACGTGGCTGGTCAACAGGTAGTTGAGCGACGGAATGCGGCGACGCCACGCGATGTCCTTGGTGGTCTTCAGCCACTTGGCATGCTGGTTGAACATCGAGTCGATGACGTGGATGAAGGCCTCGTAGCAGCTGAAGAAGCCGTGGCGGCCGGTCAGGTTGTAGCCTTCCAGCCAGCCCTGGCAGGTGTGCTCGGAGAGGATTTCCATCACGCGGCCATCATCGGCCAGGTGGTCGTTCTTGGCGTCTTCCGGCAGATGCTCGGCCAGCCAGGTCTTGCCGCTTTCGTCGAACACGTCAGCCCAGCGGTTGGAGGCGGTTTCGTCCGGGCCGAAGATGCGGAAGTTCTGCGCGGCTTCGTTTTCCTTCATCACGTCGCGCAGCAGCTTGCCCATCACGCGGGTGGCCTCGGCCACGGTGCGGCCCGGCTTGTCGAGCTTCACTTCATACTTGCGGAAGTCCGGCATCTTCAGGTCGCGGCTGACCAGACCATGCACGTGCGGGTTGGCGCTCATGCGCAGCGCGCCTTCGGGCGCCAGTGCGGCCAGCTCGGCCTTGAACGAACCGTCGTCGTTGAACAGGTCCTTGGGCTTGTAGCTCTTCAGCCATTTTTCCAGTGCATCCACGTGCTCCGGCGTCATGTCCGAGAACGGCACCTGGTGGCTGCGCCAGTAACCCTCGACCTTCTTGCCGTCGATCTCCTTCGGGCCGGTCCAGCCCTTGGGCGAGCGCAGGATGATCATTGGCCAGTGCGGGCGGGTGATCGGCTTGCCGGCCTTGGCTTCCTTGGCGGCTTGCGCACGGATGGCGGCGATTTCGTCCAGCACGGTATCCAGTGTGGCGGCAAAAGCCTGGTGCACGCTGGCGTAGTCGTCGACATCGTCGCCCACTTCCACGTAATGCACGGTATGGCCGTAACCCTCGAACAGCTTGGTCAGCTCGTCCTTGGGCAGGCGCGACAGCACGGTCGGGTTGGCGATCTTGTAGCCGTTCAGGTGCAGGATGGGCAGCACGCTGCCGTCGCGCGCCGGGTTGAGGAATTTGTTGGAGTGCCAGCTGGTAGCCAGCGGGCCGGTTTCAGCCTCGCCGTCACCCACGACGGCAACAACGACCTGATCCGGGTTGTCGAAGGCCGCGCCATAGGCGTGCGACAGCGAGTAACCCAGCTCACCGCCTTCGTGCATGGACCCCGGCGTTTCCGGCGCCACGTGCGACGGAATGCCGCCCGGGAAGGAGAACTGTTTGAACAGCTTCTGGATGCCGTCATCGCTGTGGTCGATGTTGGGGTAGGTCTCGGTGTAGGTGCCTTCCAGATAGCTGTTGGCCACCAGACCCGGGCCGCCGTGGCCGGGGCCGGTGATGTAGATCATCGGTTGCTGGCGCTCGCGGATGGCGCGGTTCAGGTGCACGTAGATGAAGTTCAGGCCCGGCGTGGTGCCCCAGTGGCCCAGCAGGCGCGGCTTCACGTGTTCGCGCTTGAGCGGTTTCTTCAGCAGCGGGTTGTCGAGCAGGTAGATCTGCCCCACCGACAGATAGTTGGCCGCACGCCAGTAGGCGTGCATCTTGTCGAGCAGGTCGGCAGACAGCGGCCTGGCCGCCTTCTTGCTGTCCTTGCCGGTCTCTTTGGCGCGGGATTTGGAGCTGGCTTGAGCCATATTTCACCTCTTCGTTTTGATTAGTGATCTCCGGGATCGGCCTGGCCTGTGGGCCTGCCAACCTCGCTGCATAGCCTGTGGTGCGCTTGCTTGACGTCAGTTTAGGGCGCTGGCATTTCGGAACCCTGACTTAGATCAAAGCGGCCACTATGTAGTGCGGGGAATGTGATTACTTCCACCCCCGTACAGTTTCGGACGCTTTGCGCAAGCAAGCAAAAAGACAATAGCGGCTTTAATTGGTTCTGAACACGCTGTTGTGAAAGTGAGGTGAAAAAAACCACCGCCCTTGGGCGGTGGTTTTGGCCGGGGCAGGGGTGGATCAGAAGAACAGCCAGCTCGTCAGCAGGAACAGCGGCATCAGCACCGCGCCCGACCACAGCATGAAGCCGAAGAAGCTGGGCATGGCCACGTTGCGCTGCTCGGCAATCGCCTTGACCATGAAATTGGGCGCGTTGCCGATATAGGTATTGGCGCCCATGAATACTGCGCCCATCGAGATGGCCAGCAGGGTGGAGGCCATGGGCCCCATCAGGTGGGCGGCATCACCGCTGGCCATGTTGAAGAACACCAGATAGGTGGGCGCGTTGTCGAGGAAGCTGGACAGGATACCGGTCATCCAGAAGTACATCACGTCCACCGGCTCGCCGTGGCTGTTGCTCACCAGCTTGACCAGCGCGGCCAGATGGCCTGCTTCGCCGGCACGCAGAATGGCAATCGCCGGCGTGATGGTGATGAAGATGCCGGCAAACAGCTTGGCCACTTCCAGGATCGGGTCCCAGTTGAATTCATTGCCGGCCCGCACCTGTTTGGGCGTGATGCGCAAGGAGATCAGCCCGATGCACAGCAGCAGCACATCGCGCAGCAGGTTTTCCAGCGTGACGTGGGTGCCCAGCACGTCGAACTCGATGCCCGACTTCCACAAGCCCGACATCAGCACCGCGCCGACAATGGCGGCAATCAGCCAGAAATTGCGCTTGCCATACAGTTTGAGCGGCGAGTCTTTGCTCGGGTCACGCGGCAACACGCCTTCCTTGCGGAAGTAATGGCTGTCGAGCAGATAGAACACGGTCAGCAGCACGGCGGTGCAGAACAGCACCGACGGCAGCATGTGGCTGGTGGTCCAGAAGAAGTCGACGCCCTTCAGAAAGCCGAGGAACAGCGGCGGATCGCCCAGCGGTGTCAGCCCGCCACCGATATTGGCAACGAGGAAGATGAAGAACACCACCACGTGCACATTGTGGCGGCGGTTGTCATTGGCGCGCAGCAGCGGGCGGATCAGCAGCATGGCTGCGCCGGTGGTGCCCATGACCGAGGCCAGCAAGGTGCCCAGCGCCAGAATGCCGGTATTGAGTTTGGCCGAGCCATGCAGATTGCCCCACACCAGGATGCCGCCGCTTACGGTATATAAAGCGAACAGCAGCAGGATGAAGGGAATGTATTCGGCCAGCAGCGCATGCACCACCACCTGCGTGGCCAGCAGCGGGCCGAAGTTGATCGCCAGCGGGATCAGCAGCAGCCCGGCCCAGAAGGCGGCGATCTTGCCGAAATGCGCGTGCCACAGATGCGGCGCCAGCAGCGGGAACACGGCGATCGACAGCAGGATGCCGGCAAACGGCAGCGTCCACAGCAGGCTCAGGTGCGCGCCGTCAAAGTCGGCAGCTTGTGCCAGGCCTGGCAGCATCAATAGCGGGAACAGATGGAGCGGGGTCTTGCGCATGCGGCCTCGCAGAGTGGGTTATTGGGTATGTTTCTGGATGAACTCGATCTTGTAGCCATCCGGGTCTTCGACAAAGGCAATCACCGTGGTGCCGTGCTTCATCGGTCCCGGTTCGCGCGTCACGCGGCCGCCCTTGGCGCGTACGGCCTCGCAGGTGGCGAAGATGTCATCGGTTTCGATGGCGATATGACCGTAGCCATTGCCCAGATCGTACTTCTCGGTGTCCCAGTTGTGGGTCAGTTCAATCACCGTGGTGTTGCTTTCTTCGCCATAGCCGACAAAGGCCAGCGTAAAGCGGCCATCCGGGTAATCGCGCTTGCGCAGCAACTGCATGCCCAGCACGCCGGTATAGAAATCAATCGCGCGGTCGAGGTTGCCGACGCGCAGCATGGTATGCAGCAAACGCATGGTCTAAGCTCCAGTAGGACTTGCTGGTTTGGAATGGATTTGCAGCCAGTGTACCGGCAGGTTCAAGGCTTGGCAGTGACAAGTTGCAGGTTTTTTTGCAAAAGGTGTTGACAGCAATCTCTGTAAATCATATAGTTGCGCCTCTCCCGGGTTGTTAGCTCAGTTGGTAGAGCAGCGGACTCTTAATCCGTAGGTCGAAGGTTCGAGCCCCTCACAACCCACCATTTCCAAAGCTGATGCGCAAGCAATAGCTTGGGTCGTTAGCTCAGTTGGTAGAGCAGCGGACTTTTAATCCGTTGGTCGCAGGTTCGAGTCCCGCACGACCCACCACCGATTGGCTGGACCCAAAAAAGCCCGACAACAGTCGGGCTTTTTTGCGTTTGCGCGCGCCTGCATGTTCCGTTTGCCGGAGCTCAAGCCTCGAATGCCGTCTTGGCCGTCATCTGGACATGAACCGGCATCAAACACTCGGCATGGCCGGGTGCTCACCGGTTTTTGAGGGTGAAGCAGCGGCTCGCCATGATTCGTTCCACGCCCTTGCCGCCGCGAGGGGCCTCGCTACGCTTGCCAGTGGCCCGAATCGGGCCTTTGCAAATCAGCCCCAGATGCAGACAGGCGCTCACGGCATCTGTTTCCGGGCAATTGTGCCCGTGCTCGGATAGATCAGGGCGTGCTTGCCGCCGGTGGCCGATAGTGGCACGGGCTTGAGCGAGTGGTATGGTTTCTGTGTTGATTTTCAATGGTCGTCAGCATAACATCAGCCCCGAACAATATTGGCTATGCGGGGCAAATCTCATGCAGGGTGCAGGGCAAGAAGCCGGCGTGGCTGTGCAAGGCAGTGTCCGCTACTTTTCCGTGGGCGAGTTCTGCGAGACGGCCTATCAAATTCGTCGCCATACGGGCGATCAGGCTGCCTATTTCTTTGATTGGCTGGTCAGCTCGCCGGCATCGCTGTATTGCATGTGTGAGCCGATGGGGCACTTTCTTGAGGCTGGGAGGTGGACGTTGTGCGACCGCGATACCCGTGTCCTCGATTTGGCTACGGGCTTGCGGTTTCAGCATGAGTTTGACGTATTGGCCGAAGATATGGCCCGGGCTGAGGCACTGGCCATGCCCCCCCGTGTGGATGCTGACCGGGTAGAGGCTCATCTGCCGGCCGCACGCGAGAAATTTCGCTATCTGCGCGAGAAAACACGGATGGCAATCATGCAGGCATCCTCCTGTGTGCTGGTGCGCACCGAGCATGGCTTGACCACGCCGTCGCAGGCCAGAATACGCGTACGTCAGTTGCAGGACATTTTCCTGCCGTTCAATCCGGGCCTGAAAATCATCATCACCTCGAGCATGGCTCAGCAAGAAGTGCTGGGTGAGGATTTCATCTTTGCGCGTATAGGAACGGGTGCTGAGTGGTACGGTGATCATGCATCCTGGGATCGGGTTTTTGCGCTGGCGGCGCAGGCCTTTGATCTGGCCCGCCCGGCGGCCGTGACTACGCCAGCCTGACAGCGCCCCGGCGTGAAGTGCCAGCGGCTTCAGGCATCGTTGACGTAGCGTGTGATGAGCCTGGCAACACAGGCAGGATCGATGCCGGCCTGGCTGGTGGCCGCAGCAATGGCTGCATGCATTTCCGGCCTGGCATGGCGGCCATCGCGCAGGGCGAGCGTTGGAGGGGCAATCCGCACGCCGATCATGCGGGCGGCTTGCTGAATCTGCTGTGCCAGCACATGCGCGTCAAAGCCCCCTTCGTAAGGAATGGGGGCCGGGCCCGCCGAGCGCAGCACGCGCTTGAGCTGGCGACCTATTTCCAGCTTGTCTGCATCGTTGAATACCAGACCCGCTGCGGCTTGCCCGACATGGTCGCCTGGCGGCAGTCCGATCAGGCTGGCCAGCGCGCGATCTTCATTTTGCAGCAGGTGATGCAGGAAGTGATCGGCAATCTCCTGGCCATCCTCCCGGCCTTGCTGCGCAGCCAGTAACTGCAGCGCGTCCATGTTGCCTTGATGGTCATCCCACAGGCCTGCCCCAGTGTCCCCCAAGATATAGTTGGAGAAGTCCGGCGTGGCTGATATGTACGCGAAATCGCCCAGTCGTCCGTCCAGGGCCAGGCCCTGCAAGCCAAGCGGCCCCGGCGGTATGCCGATAATGCGTGCGGTGGCAATTTGCGCAGCCCATCGTTCGGCGATGCCATGCAGGGGGATCTTGCCGCTTTCGCCTGGGCATGCTTGCTGCTGCGCGGTGCTTGCGGCTTGGCGAACGACGTGTACCTGATCGGTTTCGGTCTGGTCGATGGCGACAATCGCCAGGGTGCGCACACCGCCATGCGGCAGATGGCGCTGGGCGATTTCCCCCCAGATTGCGTCATTGATCGCCTGCGGCAGCGCCATGCTCACGCAGGTGTGCCGGGCAATGCCGTGCGGCATTTGTGCCCGCAGCAGCTCCGGTGTGATATCCAGCGTGCCCGCCAGCGGTTGATTGAACCAGTAAAGCGCTGTCTGGCGCCCACTGCTGGCGTATGCCTGGCTTGCAATGAGGTGCGGGGGATTGGGCTGCGTCATGGCGAGGGTTTTGATTTGTGAGTGAGCACCCAGTTTATTGATGATTCTGGAAATTAAAAAGTAAGCGTGGCAAAAGAATTGTGAGTGGAGCTCTCCGCCGGCATCGGTATCGCAACGTGCAAACCTGCTGCAGCAGGTTTTTGGCCACAGGGAGTCAGAGCCTCTTATGCCTCGTTGGCCGTCATCGGTGGATGGACCGGCATCAAGCCTCCGGGCCAAGCCGGTGGCTCACCGGTTTTTGAGGGTGAAACAGCGGCGTTTCCCTGATTGACTCCATGCCCCCCGCTTGCGCGAGGGAGCCTTGCCACGCTCGTCAATGGGCCAAATCTGGTCTTGTTAAATCAAGCACTTGGGTGCGTGGCAGCCCCTCATGGCCGGGGCCGATTGTCAGTCTTTCACAGAGTTCATCAGAGGAATCGTGTTAAGGTCGCGCGGATGAGTAAGTTGATTCATCCGTCGGGTGGCCTGGGTGGCCAGTTTGGGTTGATCTGGGCTGGGCTGATGCGTCTGCGCGCACTGCATGCGCGACTGCGTCTGGTGTGGCCGACCTGGCTGCCGCGCACGCTGGCGCCGCTGCTGGCCTTGCTGCTGGGCCATGTGCTGGCCGATGCAGGCATCTATCCCCCCTTGCTGTTTTTTGCCGCGCTGTTGTTTGCCTTCTTTGCCGCTGTCCTGCAGCGCTGGGCCGCGTTTGGTGCGGCCATCGGGCTGGAGAGCCTGTTCA
Organism: Andreprevotia lacus DSM 23236; assembly: GCF_900176275.1. Taxonomy (GTDB): domain Bacteria; phylum Pseudomonadota; class Gammaproteobacteria; order Burkholderiales; family Chitinibacteraceae; genus Andreprevotia; species Andreprevotia lacus. The sequence goes on from NZ_FWXD01000042.1 coordinate 21,978, forward strand.
ACAGCATCGACAGCGTCAAGCAGGCGATGACCGACGAGCCGCTGGTGGCGCGCGACCTGTGGTCGGCGTCGCAGGGCGGGGCGCTGACCAGTTATCTGAATGCCGAGATCATCGGCTGGACCTTGCTGCTGCTGCTGTCGATTGCTATCGGCTTGTATTACCGGCCGCGCTTGCGCATCTGGCGCGTGCTGACCGGCGCCATCCTGCCGGCCTTGCTGCTGTCGCGCGTGTTTGCGCCGCCCGGCGTCAACGGTTATGCCAACGCGTTGATTGAGGACGGGCTGGGCGCGCACTATCTCTCCTACAACTTTCACGAGAACGTGCGGCAGAACGGCATTCTGGCGCATCTGTACCAGACGGCCGAGAGCGTGGCGGTGCCCGAGCCCGGGCCGCATGACTTTTATGCCGTCACACCGTTGACCCCGGCCGGCACGACCGTGCAGCCGGATATCGTGATGATTCTGTGCGAGGCGTGCTTCAGCAGCCGTGACGAGCGCTTTGTCACCCCGCTGGCCGATTTGCGCCGCAGCGGCTTTGTGCAGACCTCGGTGGTCAGCCCGGTATATGGCGGCGGCACGGCCGAGGCGGAGTTCGAATACCTGACCGGCATGCCGTCCACCGTGCTGCCGGGCATCGATTACCAGAACTTTGCCGGCGCCTATCGTGACGGCGCGCGCACCCTGGTATCCAAACTGCGCCATGCCGGTTACCGCACCATCGGCATGCACAACTTTTATGGCTCGTTCTGGAAGCGCGAAGAGGTGTATCCCAAGCTCGGCTTCCAGGAAACGCACTTCATTGATGACATGAAGTGGGAAGAAGATGGCTGGCCGGCCGATGCGCTGATGTACAAGCGCGCGCAGCAGGTTTATGCCCAACAGCCGCGCGGCGGCCATACCTTTATGTTTCTGGTGACGGTGCGCACGCATGGCGCGTATACGACCAAAGAGGGCGATGGCGGGCGTGGCGACTATGAAACGCGGCTGCGGCAATCGGTGACCGATTTGCAGCGCTTCGTGAAAGCGATCGACGCACAGGCGAAGAAGCGCAAGCGCGAGGTGATGTACGTGCTGGTGGGCGATCACAAGCCATCGTTGTCCAAGGCCTTTCACGATGCCGGCGTGTTTGATGCGGGCTTCTTCCGCAGTGTGGGCAGCAGCAATGCCGATTTCCAGTTCGCCCTCAAGCTCACCCCCGAGCAGCAAGGCCGGCGCGGCGAGGTGCCGCTGTTCGTGCGCTATGGTGCCGACAAGCAGCGCGCCGAGCGCATGGCCGACCAGGCGGCCGGCCGGCCGATGTTCTGTGTGCCGGCGGTGGTATCGCAGCAACTGCCGTATCGCGGCCAGTATTTCGATACGCTGGCATCGCGCTGCAGCGCACCGGCCGAACAGATGACCGTGGCCGCCGCCGAGGGCTGGCAGCGCGACTTTCCGCGCGCGCTGTTTGCCGAGCGGCTGTTTTGAGCGCCTGTCATGCACCCTCGGCCGTCATTGGTGCATAGACCGGCACCAAGCCCCGGCAAAGCCGGATTCTTTGCGGTGTGTGAAGACGGCGCCGCTGCGCGGGTTCAAACCAGGCTGCGCAGTTTCTCCACGCTGGGTGCAAACAACGATGCACCGGTGACGGCGCGGGTGTAATTGAGCATGTGATCGACGCGGCCGTCGCTGGTGGGGGCCACCATGCGGGTCAGCATTTTTTCAAAAACTGACGGTGTGCGGCAGTAGCTGACGAAATACAGCCCCTGTTCGCCGCCGGGCAGGCCATAGGGCATGGACCGGCGCAGCATGGCCAGCTCTTCGCCTTTCTCTTCGATCACCACGCGGCTGATGTGCGAGGTGAGTGGCCGGTCTTCATCCGGCAACTCTTCGTCTTCGACCTTGCTGCGGCCGATCACGGCTTCCTGCTGTTTGGTGGGCAGCTTCTGCCACTGGCCCAGCCGGTGCACATAGCGCTGGATGTGCAGATAGCTGCCGCCGGCCCATTCGCCATCGGCCAGCAGGGCTACTTCGGCCTTCTCGTCGCCGCTGGGATTTTCCGTGCCATCGACAAAGCCGGTCAGGTCGCGCCCGCCGTGGTAGCGAAAGCCGGCGGTGCTGTCGGTGACTTCCAGCCAGTCGGCCAGTTGCGCCACGCATTGCGCGGCCACCTCGTGCAGCAGGTCGTAATGCTCGCCGCGCAGGTGCAGCAACACGTCGATTTCGCTGGCCGGCGCCGGATGGATAGCCCCGCTCACACGTGGAAAGGCGCGCAGCTCGGGCGGGCGGGTATCAAACAGTTCGCCCCAGGCATCGCTGCCGATGGCGATGGTGCCCAGGGTGGTGCCGCGCAGATTGGCCTCGGACAACTGCTGGGGCAGCGCGGCCAGGCAGCGGCGGCTGGTCGCATCGGCACGTCTGCCGATGCGGCGGCGCAGTGCGACGAACAAGGCGTGGCTGGAGGCGTCGGGCAGAATGCCGCTTTGTGGCGTCATGGTTGGTCCTGTGCAAAGGCCCAGATGGCGGGCAGCCAGCGGGCAAAATTCTGAAAGCCGTGGTCGCCGCCTTCTTCGACGTCCTGGCGGCTGCCGGCAAACTTGGCGACGGCATGGCGATAATCCAGCACCTCGTCCCCCGTCTGCGTCAGCAACCAGTAGCGGGACAGATCGGTGGGCACGCGCTCGTACAGCCTGAGCGTGTCGGCAAAACTCAGGTCTATCTGGTATAGCTCGCCAGTCTGATAGTTGCGCTGCGGGCCGATATGGTTGGCCAGCTCTTCATAAGGGCGCACGGCCGGGTTGATGAGCACGGCCTTGCCGCCGAACTCTTCCACGGCCCAGGTGGCGAAATACCCGCCGAGCGAGCTGCCGATAAAGCAGAGCTTTTCGCCGCGCAGCTTTTCCACCTCGTGGCGGATCAGCTCGCCGCAGGCCAGCGGCTCCATGGGCAATTGCGGGCAGTGCAGGTAATCGGCCAGCTGCTGCTCGGCCATCCACACGGCCGTGTCCTGGGCTTTTTGCGAAAACGGGCTGGACAGGAACCCGTGCAGGTAGATCAGATGCGGTAATGACATGGCGGCTGATCCGGTAAAAAAAGATACGTTAAGGAATAAGCAGGGTGGAGCCCGTGGTCTTGCGTGCCTCCAGGTCGCGATGCGCCTGGGCGGCATCGGCCAGTGCATAGCGCTGGTGCACTTCGGCAATTACGTCGCCGCGCGAGACCGCAGTGAAATAGTCCTCCGCAGTGTCGATGAGTTCCTGCCGCGTCAAAGTGTAATGGCCCAAGGTCGGGCGGGTGAGGAACAGCGAGCCCTTCTGCGCCAGGATGCCGGGCGAAAACGGCGGCACCGGGCCGGACGCATTGCCAAAGCTCACCAGCATGCCGCGCGGTGCCAGGCTGTCGAGCGACGCTTCAAAGGTGGCCGCGCCCACGCCGTCATATACCACCGGCACGCCGCGCCCCGCAGTAAATGCGCGTACCTGCGCGGCTACATCCTCGTGGCTGTAATCAATCACCAGATCGCACCAGCGTGCTGCCAGCGCGGCCTTGTCGGCATTGCCCACGGTACCGATCACCCGCGCACCCAGCGCACGCGCCCACTGGCAGGCAATCTGGCCCACCCCGCCCGCAGCGGCGTGGATCAGCACTGTCATGCCTGATTCGACCTTGAAGGTACGCTTGAGCAGGTATTGCGCCGTCATGCCGCGCAGCAGGGTGGCAGCGGCGACTTCCTCGCTGATGGGGGCCGGCACCGGTACCACCCTGGCGGCAGGCATGATGCGGTGGCTGGCATAGGCACCCGGCGCGCCGCCGGCATAGGCGACCCTGTCGCCCGGCTTGAACTCGTGCACACCGGCGCCGATAGCCTCCACCACGCCGGCAGCCTCCACCCCCAGTCCGCCCGGCAAGGCAATCGGATACAGGCCGGAACGGTGATAGGTATCGATAAAATTGACCCCGGCAGCGCTTTGCCTGATCAGCACCTCGCCCACCGCTGGCGACGGCAGCTCGGATTCGGTCACTTCAAGCACGGACGGGTCACCGTGCTGTTGGATGCGTATGGACAGTGCGCGCATGGAAACCGTGGCCGGAAGAATGATGGTTTTATTTTAGAGGGCAATCCGCAGAACCGCCGTACTCGTGCGGGCAACTATTCCACTTGCGGTGGCTAACGCCGCTGCCTTGCCCTGTGCTGCCGCCGCATTCTCGAAGGCTGCGCATCTGGCTGTATAAGCATTTAACTTCTTACTGAATTTCTTTCGAAATTAATATTGCATGGTTAGAATCGCCTTTCCTGTTCTTTCGGCATGCTTGCGATTTATTGTCTGCATGCCGGGTGTCCACATGTGCCTCGCGCGTGAGGCTTTATGCCTGACACTGGCGACGCACGGCGATTGGCCAGTAGTGGCGGGGGCCGGTCATCGTCAGACAAAAGGCATCCACCACGGGAACAGGTTTTGCGTTATTCACAACACCGAGAAAGCAATCCGCCAACTCGCCATAACAGGGGAAACAAAATGAAACTCAAGCAACAAGGTTTTACGCTGATCGAACTGATGATCGTGGTCGCCATCATCGGCATCCTGGCTGCCGTCGCGATTCCGGCGTATCAGGACTACACCGTGCGTGCCCGCGTGTCGGAAGCGCTCAGCTTTGCTGATGCCGCCAAGACCACCGTGGCAGAAAACGCAGCCAACGGCGCTTACCTGGACGCAGGCTGGACCCAACCTTCCTCGACCGAAAACGTGACTTCGATGGGCGTGGACAGCACAACCGGCATCATCACCGTGGCTACTACTTCCAAGGCTGGTAACGGCACCATGGTCTTCATCCCTACCTATGGCAGTGGCAACAGCGCGCTGGCTTACGGTACCGTGCCGACTGATGCCATCCAGTGGGACTGCAAGAGCTCGTCTTCCCTGCCGAACAAGTATCGTCCGTCGCAGTGCCGTAGCTAATCAAGCTTGCGCCCAAAGGGCATCTCCTTTGGGTGCAATCTCGGGGAGCGTTGCCCCTGCAGTTTGCGTGTAGCGATCTGGCCAAGCAGATTCCCTGCTCGTACTGCCACCCTGCAATGCGCTGGACCATCTCTGATCCTTGCCCACCTGAGCGGACACGCCGCGCAAGACTATCAATACATTCTAATTTTCTGTCGCGCAGCTTCGAGTTTGCTATATGATGGCGCTGCATTGCCGGTACGCTGCAGTGATTGTCTCGCATTGATCTGCGAGTGTGGCGGCATGTGCAGCAGGTTGTTGCCGCCAACCCCAAAAAACGACCGGATCGATTGAAAGCGCTTTCTTGTGAGCGAGCTCGATTGCTTCGGGTCTGGCTGGCTCGTTGGCGGAGGCTGCTGGCGGATCACGTAACCCGGGGGTTGCGCATTGCTCCGCCCAATAAAACTTTCCCTGAGGAGATATGACATGCAACGCGTACAACAAGGTTTTACCCTGATCGAATTGATGATCGTGGTTGCGATCATCGGCATTCTGGCTGCAGTCGCCATTCCGGCTTACCAGGACTACACCGTCCGTGCCCGCGTATCGGAAGCACTGAGCTTCGCTGATGCCGCCAAGACCACCGTGGCAGAAAATGCAGCCAACGGCGCTTACCTCGACGCAGGCTGGACCCAGCCGAGCTCGACCGAAAACGTCACCTCGATGGGCGTGAACAGCACCACTGGCGTCATCACCGTGGCTACTACTTCCAAGGCTGGTAACGGCACCATGATCTTCATTCCGACTTATGGCAGCGGCAACAGCGCGCTGGCTTA
>NZ_FWXD01000045.1 GCF_900176275.1 Andreprevotia lacus DSM 23236
TCCGCTGCTTCGGCTACTAAGGCTCAAGCTAAGAAGCACAAGGCTTCCGCTGCTTCGGCTGCCAAGTAATCCGGCAGTAGCTGTGAAATTTCAAAAACGGGGACTTAGTCCCCGTTTTTGTTTTGCAAGGCACAACATGAAACGCCACCTCGCCGTACTGCTGCTCGCCCTGGCATCCGTCGCCGCCCATGCCGACGAAACCCCGGCGCAGCGCAATATCCTCTTTTTCGGCCATGACGACCGCCAGTTCGTCCCGCCGCCCTACCCGGCCCCGTTTGCGCCGGTGGGCCAGCTCACCACCAAAGCCGGCAATCTGTGCACCGCTACACTGATCGCACCTGACCTGGCCATTACCGCCGCGCACTGTTTCCTGATGGAACCCGGCCACCGCGACGATGGTGCATGGTTCAAGACCGGCGTGCACAAAGACCAGTACAGCGCACGCTACCAGGTGCTGGGCCAGGTGTTTCACCCCAAATTCCAGAAGGGCACCTTCTTCAAGAATGGTGACCTCTACATCCTGCCGGAAGCCTCGCCCTACGATATGGCGTGGATCAAGCTCAAGCTGGTCGACGGCACCGCGCCGGCGCCGATGAAACTGTTCAGCGGTGACCGCAAGGCGCTGGAAGCGGCCATTGCGCAGGCCGGCAACCAGGTGACACAGGCCGGCTACGCCGGCGACCACGACGATGTGCTGACCACCCACCGTGGCTGCGCGCTGAGCAAACTGCGCCGCGACAACACCATCCTGCACCGCTGCGACACGCTGTCCGGCGATTCGGGCAGCCCGATCTGGCTGGATACCCCCACCGGCCCGCAGCTGATCGCCACCCAAAGCTCTGCGCCGGACTGGTTCAAGCGCAAGAAGATCGACAACATCGGCGTGACGGTATTGCAGGCCCCACCGCGCCCCTGATTGACCGGTGAACTGGTTCGTCAGGCCTGAAAGCCGATACAATGGCTTGATTGAATGGAACATCCCCGCGCGGGAACGCTGTGACGATGGATATCAAAACCTATATGCAAGACGTGGGCCGCCAGGCCCGCGCAGCCAGCCGGGCCATGGCCAAGGCGGACACCGGCGCCAAGAACAAGGCACTGAACGCGATTGCCGACGCCATCGAGCGCGATGCCGCAGCGCTGCTGGCCGCCAACGAGCAGGACATGGCGCAAGCCCGCGCCGACGGCCTGGAGCCGGCCCTGCTCGACCGCCTGCAGCTGACCGACAAGACCGTGGCCACCATGGCCGAGGGCCTGCGCCAGATCGCCACCCTGCCCGATCCGATCGGCAATATGGGCGACTTCAAATACCGTCCGTCCGGCATCCAGGTCGGCAAGATGCGCGTGCCGCTGGGCGTGATCGGCATCATTTACGAAGCCCGCCCCAATGTGACGGCCGATGCTGCCGGCCTGTGCATCAAGTCCGGCAACGCCACCATCCTGCGTGGCGGCAAGGAAGCCTTCCATTGCAATCAGGCGATCGCCAAGCTGGTGCAGGAAGGGCTGCAAGCGGCCGGCCTGCCGGCCAGCGCGGTGCAAGTGATCGAGACACCGGACCGCGCTGCGGTGGGCGAGCTGATCACCATGACCGAGTTCGTCGATGTCATCGTGCCGCGCGGCGGTAAGGGCCTGATTGCCCGCATCAGCGCCGATGCGCGCGTGCCGGTGATCAAGCATCTGGATGGCATCTGCCACGTCTACATTGACGACGAAGCCGACCCGGACAAGGCCATCCGCGTCAGCGACAACGCCAAGACGCACCGCTACGCGCCGTGTAACACCATGGAAACGCTGCTGGTCAACGCCAACGTGGCCGACCTGATCCTGCCGCCGCTGGCCGAGATCTATCGCAGCAAGGGCGTGGAGCTGCGCGGCTGTGCCGCCACGCGCGACATTCTTGCCGATGCCATCCCGGCCACCGAGGAAGACTGGCGTACCGAATATCTGGCACCGATCCTGTCGATCAAGATCGTCAACGATCTGGACGAAGCCATCGACCATATCAACACCTATGGCAGCCACCACACCGACGCCATCATCACCGAGAACTACAGCAAGGCGCGCCGCTTCCTGCGTGAAGTGGACTCCGCCAGCGTGATGGTGAATGCGTCGACCCGCTTTGCAGATGGTTTTGAGTACGGTCTGGGTGCTGAGATCGGCATTTCCACCGACAAGATCCACGCCCGTGGCCCGGTCGGTCTGGAAGGGCTGACCAGCGAGAAGTGGATCGTGCTGGGCAACGGCGAAATCCGCATCTAAGCTGATGCTTACAGGCTTGGCCCGCCATGCGGCGGGCCATTTCATTTTCGGCAAGGCATGAACGCACTCGGCATTTACGGCGGCAGTTTCGACCCCATCCATCACGGCCATCTCACGCTGGCCCGCACCCTGCGCGACTGTTTTGCGCTGCCGCAGGTACGACTGATCCCGACCGGCCTGCCGCCGCATCGCGCGGTCAGCCGCGTCAGCCCGGCGCAACGGCTGGCCTGGGTGCAACAGGCCGTCGCGGGCGACCCTGGCCTTGCCGCCGATGACCGCGAAGTGCGCCGCAACGGCTATTGCTACACGGTGGAAACGCTGCAGGAAATCCAGCGCGAGCAGCCCGATGCGCTGCTGGTGTGGCTGATCGGCGGCGATTCGCTGATGCAGCTGGACCGCTGGCGCGATTGGCACACCCTGCTGGAACTCGGCCATCTGGTCGTGGCGGCCCGGCCGGGCTACGATCTGGCCGCATTGCCCGTTGAAATTGCAGAAGAATTTGCCAAACGGCACGTTTCTGCCACGCCGCAGGCTTTGGCTCGCGGTAAAATCAGTTTATTACCCAGCCCGCTGCTGACGGTGTCATCGACCGAACTCAGGGAAAAACTGGTGCGCGGCGAAGACGTCAGCGCGCTCACCCCGGTGGCCGATGCCGTAACGCAGAGCGGGCTGTACCGTTTTTAAAAGGAAATCGAATGAACGAACTCACCCAGTCCATGCGCGACGTCGCAGTTGCCGCGCTCGAAGACATCAAGGGCAAGGACATCCTGTCGCTCGACACCACCCAGTTGACCGACCTGTTTGACTGCATGATCGTTGCTACCGGCGACTCCAACCGCCAGGTACGCGCACTGGCCAACAACGTGTCGGTCGAACTGAAGGCCAAGGGCTACGAGATCGTCGGTACTGAAGGCGAAGAAGGCGGCGACTGGGTACTGGTCGATGCCGGCGAGCTGGTGGTGCACGTGATGCTGCCGGCAGTGCGCGATTACTACGATCTGGAGCAGCTGTGGGGCGGCCAGAAGCCGACCTTCAACCCACTGGGCAAGAGCTGGAGCGCGCTGTAAGCGCCTGCTCGCATCAACGACCGCAGATTGCGCGCAAGCGGCATCAAGAACCCGGCCTGGCCGGGTTCTGGTCTTTTGCGGCAAGGGAAACGCCGGCGCGCGTGATTTGATTCCACGATCACGCCCCTATTGCCTGGATGGTGTGGGTCTAACCCCCTGCCGCGATTCGTTTTTCCGAGCGATCTGCAGCCTATAAAACATAAAGTCATAACTACAGATTCTTTTTCTTTTATCCATTTTTTGGATACATTTGCGAAATTGAATCAATTCGCTCGCTAAGAGCCCGCATCGAGTACGCATGAATACCCTCAGCCACGCCCGTCTGACGCACCTCAAGCAACTGGAAGCCGAGTCCATCCACATCATCCGCGAAGTCGCGGCCGAGTTCGACAACCCGGTGATGCTGTACTCGATCGGCAAGGATTCGGCCGTGATGCTGCATCTGGCCAAGAAGGCCTTTGCCCCCGGCAAGCCGCCGTTCCCGCTGATGCACGTCGATACCACCTGGAAATTCCAGGAAATGTACAAGCTGCGCGACAAGCAGAAAGCCGAAGGCTGGAACCTGATCACCTATGTGAACGAGGAAGGCGTGAAAGCTGGCATCAACCCGTTCACCGCCGGCAGTGCCAAGCACACCGACGTGATGAAGACCGAAGGGCTGAAGCAGGCGCTGAACAAGTACGGCTTCGATGCCGCCTTCGGTGGTGCACGCCGCGATGAGGAAAAGAGCCGCGCCAAGGAGCGCGTGTATTCGTTCCGCGACAAGAACCACCGCTGGGACCCGAAAAGCCAGCGCCCGGAGCTGTGGAACATCTACAACTCGCGCATCGACAAGGGCGAATCCATCCGCGTGTTTCCGCTGTCCAACTGGACCGAGCTGGACATCTGGCAGTACATCTTCATGGAAAACATCGAGATCGTGCCGCTGTACTTCTCGGCCGAGCGCCCGGTGGTGAACCTGAACGGCACGCTGGTGATGATCGATGACGATCGCATCATGCAATACCTGACGCCGGAGCAAAAGGCCAGCATCGAAACCAAGTCGGTGCGCTTTCGCACCCTGGGTTGCTACCCGCTGACCGGTGCCGTCGAATCGACCGCGCAGACGCTGCCCGAGGTGATCCAGGAAATGCTGCTGACCACCACCAGCGAGCGGCAAGGCCGCGTCATCGACCATGATTCGTCAGGGTCGATGGAGAAGAAAAAGATGGAAGGCTACTTCTAAACGACCGCATGAGCCTACTGCGCAAGGCCAAGCCTGCGTTGTGCGCTCCTCGCCATCCTCACGTACCCATGTACGTTGCGGTGGCTGCGGTGCTGACGCCTTGCCTTGACCTTGCTCGCTACGGCTCCTGCAGCCGTTTTGCTTGAATTAACCGGAACACAAGACGATGTCCCACCAATCCGACCTGATCGCCAGCGATATTCTTGGCTACCTGAAGCAGCATGAGAACAAGGACATGCTGCGCTTCATCACCTGTGGCAACGTCGATGACGGCAAGTCCACCCTGATCGGCCGCCTGCTGCACGATTCCAAGCTGATCTTTGAAGACCAGCTGGCAGCCATCCAGAAAGACAGCCAGAAGTACAACACCACCGACCAGGAAATCGACCTGGCGCTGCTGGTGGACGGTCTGCAGGCAGAGCGCGAGCAAGGCATCACCATCGATGTGGCCTATCGCTACTTCAGCACCGACAAGCGCAAGTTCATCATTGCCGACTGCCCGGGCCACGAGCAGTACACGCGCAATATGGCGACCGGCGCCAGCACCTGCGATCTGGCCATCATCCTGATCGACGCGCGTTATGGCGTGCAGACGCAAACGCGCCGCCACAGCTACATCGTCAGCCTGCTGGGCATCAAGCACGTGCTGGTGGCCGTCAACAAGATGGATCTGGTCGATTTCTCCGAAGCACGCTTCAACGAGATCAAGGCCGACTACCTGCAATTTGCCGGCGACCTGACCATTCCGGACATCCGCTTCGTGCCGATTTCGGCGCTGCGCGGCGACAACGTGGTGAACGAATCGGCCGCCACGCCGTGGTATGAAGGCGATACGCTGATGCAGCTGCTGGAAAGCGTGGAAATCAGCCAGCGCGCCAGCCTGGATGCCTTCCGTCTGCCGGTCCAGTACGTGAACCGCCCCAACCTCGACTTCCGTGGCTTCTGCGGCACCATCGCCGCTGGCCACGTGCTGCCGGGCGACCAGATCGTGGCGCTGCCATCGGGCAAGACCTCCAAGGTCAAAGCCGTAGTGACCTTCGAGGGCGACCAACCGGCTGGCTACGCCGGCCAGGCCATCACCGTGACCCTGGAGGACGAAATCGACGTCAGCCGTGGCGACATGCTGGTGCGCGCCGGTGATGCACATCCATTCATCTCGCAGGCCTTCAGCGCCCACGTGGTGTGGATGAATGAAAGCCCGCTGCAGATCGGCAAGGAATACGCGTTCAAGCTGGCCGGCAAGAGCGTGTTCGGCAAGGTCACCGCGATTGCCCACCGCATCGACGTGAACAGCATGGCGCAAACCGAAGCCAGCCAGCTCGGCCTGAACGAAATCGCACTGGTGACGGTGGAAGTGAATGCGCCGGTGGTGTTCGATGCCTATGCGCAATGCCGCGGCACCGGCAGCTTCATCATCATCGACCGCTTGAGCAACGCCACTGCCGGTGCGGGCATGATCACCGGCAGCCAGCAAGCCAGCAGCGAAGCATCGCTGAGCGAACTGGAACGCTACCGCGCGTTCGAAGTCGAACTCAACGCATTGGTGCGCAAGCACTTCCCGCACTGGGGCGCCAAGGACATCGGCGCCCTGCTGGGCAAGTAAGCGCCGCCAGCAAAACCCTGCTGGGCAGCACGCAGGTGGTACGTTTTGTACTGCCTGCGTTTCGCGCACTTTGCCTGCACCAGTTACACTGGGTTTTGTCAGCGACTCTCACCACGGAGCCGGCGCAAGCCGGCTTTTTACTGCCATGAAAAGCTTTGCACAACTGCTGGCCGTGCATCTGGGCGCCTTCCTGCTCGGCACCGGCCTGTTCTATCTGGCACTGGCACAAGGCTGGCTGAGCACCGCCAGTCCGTTTCTGAGCGTGTTCTTCTATCGCGGCGTCACCTGGGCGCTGATTGCCGGCGCACTGGTGTTCGCGCTGGTGGTCTTCATCAAGCTGCGCTGGCTGCCCGCTCTACTGAACTACCGCGACGGACTGATGGCAGCGGTGCTGGTCTGCTCGCTCAGCATCCTCTACTTCACCCACATCCCCGTCACCGCCGACCGCTCGGTCACCATCTTCATGCTCGGCTACATGAACGACCACCCCGGCCAGACCCTGAGCGAAGCCGAGCTGGAAGCCGCCTTCGTCGGCAAATACGTGCACGAATACCGTGCCATGCACCGCCGGCTGGACGAGCAGGTGAAATCACAAACCGTAGAACAAACCCCGCAAGGCTACCGCCTGACCGAACGCGGCAAGAAGCTGATGGCGCTGTACGCCGATACGGTCAGCTCGCTGGGCATCGACGACCGCTTTGTGCATCCGTGCAAGCTGGGGTGTACACCGGGCAAGCCGTAACGGCCTGCCGTTTCAGAGCGCTGCGCCCTGGCGGCGCGCCCAGTTGGCCGTGTTGAGGATGGTGTCGTCAAGGCTGGTCCAGACAGACAGCCCCTGCGCCCTGGCGCGGGCGATATCCGGCACATAGCGCGACCCCACGCCGGCATTGGCGGTATCGGCAATCACGATGAGCTTGCCCGGCGCCAGCAGATCGCGCGCACGTTCGGCGAGTTGGGTAATCAGGATTTCCTGATCCGAACCGACGTTGTATGCCATGCCGGCCTGACCATCGACCAGCAGCGTCAACAGCCACACCGCAAGATCGGCTCCGTAGAGATAGCTGCGCCACACCGGCGTGTGCGAGCGCACAGTGATCTCTGGCCGGAACAGTGCATCGCGGATGAAGTTGCCTATGGCGAAATGCCCATCCAGCGACAAGCCCGGCCCGCCAAATGCAAAGCAGCGGGTAAACAAGCACTCAAGGCCATACTGTTCGGCGTACAGGCTGGCTAGTGTCTCCAGCGCGCGTTTCGATTCACCGTAGGCACTGCCGGGTTGGGTGGGATCGCACGCCTGCGCGGCATCATCCGGCTGCCTTGCAACATCCAGCCGCTGCGGCCCGTATTGCGCCCCCGAGCCGGTAAACAGCAAGCGGCTGCAGCCACGCTGCGCAGCCAGATCAAGCACATGCCGGCCGCCGTCGAGTACAGTGTTGAAGATGGTCAGCTTGTGCTTGTGCGCATCGGCCGAGGTATCGGTTGCCGCATGCAGGATGTAATCGACCGGCCCGGCTTCCAGCATGATGGGGGACTGCACATCACCCCGGCACCAGCGCAGCCAGCCCGCCTGGCGATAATGTGGTTCCTGCACCAGAAAGCGTTCGGGATCGCGCGATAACGCCACCACCGTGAGCGCCACGCCCTGCGCCTGCAGATGATCGCAGCAGGCCAGCAGCCAGCGGCCAAAAAAGCCCGTCGCCCCCGTCAGCAGCACGGTTTTGCCATGCAGTGCGGCCAATCGGCCCGGCGTGGGCAGCAAGCGGGCAAAGTCAGCGGCAATCAGCGGGTCTTGCAGGTTCAACGCCATGCGGCAACCCGGCCCAGGATTTCTGCAGCGGTGCTTAAGACCGGCACATCGAGGGCGGCAAGGTCACCATAGCCCCAGTCCACACCCCAGAACTGCACACCAGCCTGTCGCGATGCCTGCTCGTCGCCTGCTGTATCGCCGATATAGATTACCGCATCGGTTGCCAGCCCGTGCTCGACCAGCAGGGCCGACACCATCTCGCCCTTGGCCGGATAGGCTGGCGTGCGGGCATCCAGCGCGTAGACTGCGCGGAAATGCCTATCCCAGCCCAGCGCCTTGATGATGCGCTCAGTGGGGTGCAATCGCTTGTTGGTAGCGATGAACAAGGGCACGCCGGCCAGCACCAGTGCTTTCAGCATGGCATCGACGCCGGCATAGGCCGGGGTGGTCAAACAGCCTTCGCCGTCGTACCAGGCCTTGAAATCAGCGGCCATCTGCACCAGCAAGGCGGGGTCTTCCACACCGCTGATGCGCGCGAGCGTTTGCATCAGCGGCGGACCGATCAGCGACTGTTCAAGCGGGCACCGTGCGGTAACCCCATTGTTCTCCAGCGCAAATGCAAACCCGCGCAGGATGGCATCGGCCGAATCGACCAGGGTGCCATCCAGATCAAACACGATCGCGTTCAATGCCACAGCTTAGAGGCCGCGCTTGAAAATCTGGTCACGCAAGCTGGGGTTAGAAGCATATGGACTATCCACATCGGTAATCAGCAATGGCTGATCTGCCTTCAGTGCTGAGGTCGTGCGCTGGCCCGTCATGATTTCGCGGCAGGACAGTTGTCCCTTTTGCAACGGGATTGCCAGATAGAAATCTTCGTCCGCATTTTCATGACGGAACTCATAACCCGCTGGCAAATCACGCTTCAGGTAAACGCCCCGCACCAAAGCCTCGAGGTATTCCACCTCCCTCCGCGACGGGATGCGCTTGTGCTCGCGGCTGCCGCCACACATCTCGCGCGCCTTGTGAAAGGCCTTGAACCACTCATCGATCTGATGCGGCAACGAGCAATACGGGGATACCGGAATGCCGTCGGCCTCAATATCGATATGGCGCTCCCATGTCCGTGCGCCCTTGGCATACGAGAGCAACATTGATGAGTGCCAGTCGGTATATTCATGCGTGGAATAACCAATCACCAGATCAGGATAGCGATGGCGCAAATAGTCGATCTGGTTCAGCTCCAGCTCGCCATCCTCGCTCGGATAGAGCGACACACAGTGGTTGATGGACAGCGGGATGTTGCGACTGGAAAAGAACTTGACCAGGTCATCCAGATCCTTGCCCGACGAGCCCCCAGAGGACACAATCACCGGCTTCTTGGTCTTGGCGATTTTTTCCAGCAAAAACCAGTCATTCAAATCGGAGCTGGCCACCTTGAGAATGGGCAGATCAAGTTCGACGCAGAAATCGACCGAGGCTTCGTCAAACGCCGTCGCCATCGGGATGCACCCCTGCGCCTTGATGGCATCGATCAGCACGCCGTACTGCGCCTTGGTCAGCTTGGTCGCTTCGGTCTTCTTGATGTAGCGGATATCCTCACGCCCCTTGAAGTCCTTCTGAATGAAGTGATCCCCATCGCGGAACTGCAGCTTGATGGCCGCGCGCACATTGTTGAAGCGCACCACCTGCGCAAAGTCATTGATAATGCGCAAGCCGCGCTCGACACTGCCCCAGTGATTGTTGGCCAGCTCAAGAACGAACAGGTTGTGGAAGATTTCGTTATTCATAACATGCCTCAATATGCGTAAAAGACCGTGTCAAACGTGTTGTACGCATGCCTTAAAGTACGGATCTTGTAGTCCATTCCCAGGGAATGAATAAATTCCGGGATTTTGTAAATATCATCCCAGCGATGATATCCGGCAAGGGCCAATACCGGTCGTGACTTGCGGATCAGACCTCGGGCGCCCTCCAGTGCGGGCAAATCGTGCCCCTCTACATCCAGTTTGAGAAAGTCGATCTGCGCATTGCCCAGGCATGCATCCAGACTGACCACTGGCAGCCGGTCACTCCCGGATTGGCCTATTGCGCTTGCTTCCCCACCGCCGGCATTGAACCCAAGCAACGCTGGCGCATCAGACAAACCAGCAGGGATGCTCGTTACCGGAAATGGCAATGCCGGCGCAGCATTAGCCAGCAATCTATAGTTGTTCATATCGGGCTCGAATGCCCAAGCCTGGCCAATGGACAAATGGCGAGCTGCCTCGGCCAGTGTCGCACCGTCATAGGCACCGCCATCGACAAAATTGCACCCGGCCCGAATCTGGCTGCACATGAAGGACGGGAAATATTGTGGTGCGATATCCGGAACCGACCCCGTTTCAGGGGCATGCCCAAGCCGGAAATCAAGCAGTGCGCGCATCGTCGCAGTGCTGGCATCATCCTCCAGCAGGGCAATGGCATCTTCGATACGCGATTGCCCCACTGCATAATCTTGCTTGCCGGTCAGCCAGTAGCGCCAACCCATTTCACTGGCCACGAAATCGAAGTACTGCTGCGGGTGTACAAGCTGGTTCAGTCCCAAGCCAAGGCAAAACGCACGAATGCGTGCATAGTCTGCATCCTCGCCTCGATTGAAAATACCCAGCCAGATCGGCTGTGCACGTTGCTGTTCGTTCAGTGCATGTATGCTGGTCACTGGCAAACCAGCCACATCCGGCTGAATACCCTGCGCAGAAATGACAAAACCATGCACGCGTATCCCGAGCCTGAGCAACGCACGCGCAAGATCACGCGCAAACCCACCGGCGCCGAATATTCGCACCCCATGCATCCGGGCTTGCTGCCAGATAGCCTCGCTACCGAGTTGCGACAGATCAAGCATGGTGCGTTTCCTTGCGCGGGATTGCGTGAATGGCCAACGCCTCTGCGCGTACCGCTTCAAGCTCGGCTTCCGCGATAAAGGGGAACATGTCATCCAGCTCCGGCGTGTGGAAGGTACCGTCGCTCCCCATGCGTGATTTCAACCGGGGTTCGAAGCTTTGTTCAGAATCGACCTCAAGCTGGATCAACTGCGGGCCATCCTGCTGCAGCATTGTGTGCAACGCATCAAATTGTTCCCGCACTGCAATGCGTTGCGCAGGCAAGCCATACGCACCGGCAATCGCCGTAAAGTCGGGAAAATCAACCCCCGAATCCGGATGAGCGCCAACAATCTGGCCAAAGAAGTTTTCATGCGTCTGCTTGATCGACAGATAGCCGTTGTTGTCGATCACCACCACGATGACATTGAGCTGCAAAGTGCGCAGTGTCTGCAGCTCCTGAATGTTCATTTGCAAGCTGCCGTCGCCGGCAAAGCAGATCACTCGCCGCTGCGGCGCTGCGATGGCTGCACCAAGCGCAGCCGGCAGATCGTAGCCCATGGAGGCCGAGCCGGAATTGCTGAACATGCGCTGGCCGCTGGTCAAATGGCCGGTCTGGAACGGAATGATGCACGCCGATGCATTGCCGCACACCACGATATCGTCGTGGCGCAAATGCCTGAACACGAAATCGATAGCCTGATAAGGATTGATCCGCTCGCCGGTCAGATGATGCGGCTGCAGCACCGGATAGCGCGTACGCAAGCCCACACACCATTGCGCCCACGGGCTGTAGTCAGGCAAGGCGGGGCAGGTTGCAAGATACGCATCGAACGCCAGCACGAAATCACGCGCATCAGCAGCAACGGGAACATGCGCATTGAAAATCGGTTTACTCAATTCGGCCGGGTCAATATCGACGTGCACCACGGTCGCATTTTTGGCAAAGGCCGGCCAGTTGTAGCTCACCTGCCGGATGTTCAAGCGCGAGCCGATCACGATCACCAGATCGGCATTCTGCACCGCAAAGTTGCCAGCACGGGTACCGATGGTGCCGGGTCGGCCTGCAAATAGCGGATGATCGCTGGCAATCAGGTCATGCGTCCATGCCGTCGCTAGCGGAATGCCCCGGCGCTCGGCCAACGCCAGCAAGGCGTCCTGCGCACCGGCAAGACGCACACCGGTACCGCCCAGCAACACCGGGCGCTGGGCCTGACTCAGCAACTCATGGATGTGTGCCAGCGGCAACTCTATCTTGGGCTCGGGCACGATTTCAGCGGGCTGGAATGCCACCGGCTCGGTTGCCGACTGGATATCGAGCGGAATATCCAGCCACACCGGCCCAGGTCGGCCCGTGCGACATTCATGGAGCGCCTTGGGCAGCAGCACAGCCAGTTCCGCGGTTGATAGCACAACGTTGGCCGATTTCGTCACCGGCCTTGCCATGGCAGCTACCGGTGCTTCCTGATCACCCAGCTGCCGCAGACCCTCAACCTGCTTGTAATCAAGCAGGGTATCGCGTTTGACCTGGCCCGAGATCACCAGCATGGGAATGGAGTCGGTATACGCGCCAAACACCCCATTCAGCGCATTGATGCCGCCGGGGCCGGTGGTGACGTTGACCACGGCAGGTTTGCCACTGATGCGCGCATAGCCCTCGGCAGCCATAGCGCATGCTTGCTCGTGGTGCATATAGGTGCATTTCAGTTTGGGATGGCTGGCAAATGCCTGATTCAGGAACATGGCACCACCGCCTGTTACGGCAAAAACCTGCTCGATCCCCTGCTCAACCAGCCAATCTGCAATTTGTTCGGCAACCCGTTGCATATCCATTTCCATTCAAACTGTTGCTGCAAGGCTGCCGCCGATACGGCGGTAGCGTACTGTCAAAAATTGACGCCGAGGAAGGTTTCCAGGCACGCGCAGATGTACTCCAGCTCCGCCTCGGTCAAGCCCGGCCACACCCCGATCCAGAAGGTATTTTCCAGAATGCGGTCGGTATTCACCAACGGTGTGGCAATGCGGTAGTTGCGCCCCTGCATATATGGCTGGCGCACGATATTGCCGGCAAACAGCAGGCGTGTGCCGACCTTTTTCTGATCCAGATAGTTGAGCAGATCGACGCGCATGGCCTGCGCTTCCGGCTTGAGCGTGATCGGGAAGCCAAACCAGGCCGGGTCGCTGCCCGGTGTGGCTTCGGGCAGCAACAAGAACTCGCTGCAACTGGCGAGGCGCTCGGACAGCCATTGGAAGTTGGCCTTGCGCGCGGCAACAAAGCCTTCAAGCCGCGAGAGCTGTGCCAGCCCGCAGGCGGCCTGCATGTCGGTGATCTTGAGGTTGTAACCCAAGTGCGAGTAGGTGTACTTGTGGTCGTAGCCTTCCGGCAGGTCACCCAGTTTCCAGCAGAAACGCTTGCCACAGGTATTGTCGCGGCCCGGCGCGCAGTAGCAGTCGCGCCCCCAGTCACGGATCGATTCGGCAATCAGGCGCAGCTCGGCATTACTGGTGAGCACGGCGCCACCCTCACCCATGGTGATGTGATGCGCCGGGTAGAAACTGAGCGTGGCGATGTCGCCGAAACCGCCCACCTGTTTGCCCTGATAGGTAGAGCCCAGCGCGTCGCAACAGTCTTCCACCAGCCACAGATTGTGCTGCTTGCAGAAAGCCGCCACCGCAGACAGATCGAATGGATTGCCCAGGGTGTGGGCGATCATCACCGCCTTGGTTTTGGAGGATAGCGCAGCCTCGAGCAGCGACACATCAATGTTGTAGGTCGGCAGGCTGACGTCGACAAACACCGGCACCGCACCATTCATGATGATGGGATTCACCGTGGTCGGGAAACCGGCAGCAACGGTAATGACTTCATCACCCGGCTTGACCGCGCGCTCGCCCAGCAGGTGCGAAGTCAGCGCCGAGAACGCCAGCAGATTGGCCGATGAGCCGGAATTGGTCGTCAGCGCGAATGCCGTGCCCATCACCTTGGCGAGCTTTTGCTCGAATTCGGTATTGAAGCGGCCGGTGGTCAGCCAGCCATCCAGCACCGCTTCGGTCATCAGCTGCAGCTCCGGCGCACCGATTACCTTGCCCGAGGGCGGGATGGCCGTCACTTCGGGCACGAATTCCCGGGCCGCAAACTGCTGATCCGCATATTCGCCGACCAGCCGGATGATCTCCTGCCGCAAGGCCACCTGATTCATACTGCACTCCGCTCTTGTTCTGCGCCGTATTCGGCGATCTGATTCAATGTAAATGCGCGCATGTCCTCGCCATCGTGCCAGGCGCGATACCATGCAACGGTTTTCTGCACGCTCTGCCGCAGGCGCCAGCGCGAACGCCAGCCCAAGTGGGCGCGCGCCAGGCTGCTGTCGAGTTTGAGCAGGCCAGCCTCATGCGGGCCCTGTGCTGCGTCGATGCGGATTTCACCGCTGCCCCAACTTTGCGCCACCAGTTCGGCAATCTGGCCGACCGGCACGCAATCGTCGTCGTTGGGGCCAAAATTCCATGCCGATGAGGGAAGTGGCGTCCCCTCGAACAGACACTCGGCCAGGCGCAGATAGCCGGCCAGCGGGTCCAGCACATGCTGCCACGGTCGTACCGCGCCGGGCCGGCGCAAGGTCATAGGCTGGCCGGCAGCAAACGCCTGCACGCAATCGGGCACCAGCCGGTCTGCAGCCCAGTCTCCACCGCCGATCACGTTGCCCGCGCGCGCCGACGCAATCGCCAGACCGGGGCGCGCAAACGACAGGCGCATGGCCGTCGTCACCAGCTCGGCAGCAGCCTTGCTGGCGCTGTACGGGTCATGTCCGCCCAACGGCTCGTCCTCGCGGTAAGGCCACACCCATTCCTTGTTTTGATAGCACTTGTCGGTGGTCACGATCACCGCTGCGCGCACGCTGGCGGTTTTCACCACCGCATCCAGCACGTGTGCAGTGCCCATCACATTGGTGGCAAAGGTCTCGACCGGGCTTTTGTAGCCCTCGCGCACCAGCGGCTGTGCCGCGAGGTGCAGCACAATGTCGGGCTGCACTTGCGCGATTGCGGCTGCAACGACCTCGGCCGAGCGCACGTCGGCCCAGATCGTCTCGACTTCATCGGCCGTGAACTGGCACAGGTCAAACAGCGCCGGCGATGTGGGCACGCCATTGCTCAAACCCGTCACCCGTGCGCCCATTTTCAGCAGCCACAGCGTAAGCCAGCTGCCCTTGAACCCGGTGTGGCCGGTCAGCAAGACCCGTTTGCCACGCCAGAATGCATCGTTCATGCCCAAACCTTCCATGGGGCGCTACCCGCAGCCCACTGTTCTTCAAGACGGACCTTGTCGCGCAAGGTATCCATGGCGGCCCAGAAGCCATCATGCTTGTAGGCCGCCAGCCGGCCCGACGATGCCAGCCGTTCCATCGGCTCGGCTTCCCAGATCGTCTCGTCGCTGTCGATCAGGTCGAACACTTCCTGACCCAGCACGAAGTAGCCGCCATTGATCCAGCCCCCATCGCCCTTGGGCTTTTCCAGAAAACCGTTCACCAGCGGATCATTGCCCATATCGAGCGAACCATAGCGGCCTGGCGGTTGCACCGCAGTCACCGTGGCCACGCAACCCTGTGTGCGCCGCTCGCGATGGAACTCGATCAATTTGCCGATATCCATATCGACGACACCATCGCCATAGGTAAAGCAAAAGTCGTGCTCGCCGTGCAGATATTCCTTCACGCGCGCCAGCCGCCCGCCAGTCATCGAATTCGCGCCAGTATCGACCAACGTGACCCGCCATGGCTCGGCATGGCGTTCGTGCACGGTCATCTGGTTGTTGGCCAGATCGAAAGTGACGTTGGACGCATGCAGGAAATAGTTGGCGAAGAACTCCTTGATCACATAGCCCTTGTAGCCCAGGCAGATGATGAAATCGTTGATCCCGTAATGGGAATAGATCTTCATGATGTGCCACAGGATGGGGCGACCACCCACCTCGATCATCGGCTTGGGCTTGAGGTGCGATTCCTCGCTGATGCGCGTTCCGAGGCCACCGGCCAGAATCACTGCTTTCATGATTGCTCCCCTTCGGTTTTTTTCTGCCCGGGAAAATTGATGCGCTCGCGCTCGGTCACCAGCGGCATGCCGCGCACATGCATCAGGATGGTAGCCACATACTCGCCCAGCAGCCCCACCATCATCAGTTGCAGGCCACCGAACACGAACAGGCCGATGATCAGTGGCGCAACGCCGACCGAAAAGCTGCTCCAGAACAGCAACTTGTACAGCATGTAGCCCAGCGCGATCAGAAAGCTCACGATCGCAACGAAGAACCCACCGAATACCATGATGCGCAGCGGCACGCGCGAATGCTTGACGATGCCCAGCATGGCGATGTCGTACAGCGTGTACCAATTGTTCTTGGTAATGCCTGCATGGCGGCCGGGCTGCTCGAACACGATTTTCTTGACCGGAAAACCCAGCTCGCCCACCAGCCCGCGAAAGTACGGATACGGATCACGAATTTTGCGCAGCTCATCCAGCATGGCACGGTCATACAGTCCGGCACCGGTCGCATCATTGATCAGTGGCGCATCCGAGATCTTGTTCAGAAAGCGGTAGTACGCCTTTCTGAACGGCTCCATCAGGCTGTTGCTCTCGGCGCGCGGCTTGACCAGCATCACGGCCTTGAATCCCTTCTGCCAGCCATCGACCAGTTCTGCAATCAGCTCGGGCGGGTCTTGCAGGTCGGTTGCCAGACAGATCACTGCATCGCCCGGCGCTTCAAGCAGGCCATGGTAGGGGGAGCGGATATGGCCGAAATTGCGGTTGTTGACGATCAGCATAATGCGCGGATCGACCGCACAGCGTTGCTTGACCAGCGCAACCGTATTGTCGGTCGAGCAGTTGTCGATGATGAGAAAGCGAAATTCGATGTCCGGAATAGTGGCGGTTGCCGCGATCGCCCGATCCAGGAAGAGGTTGATGTTGTCCTCTTCGTTAAAACACGGCCCCAGTATCGTTACTTGCTTCATGCCCGAAACACCATGTTCTTGTTCAAAAAATAATTGATCGGAACCATCGCCAGTATGGTGATCGCCCCGGCCAGATAAGTATCAACACCCAATCGGTCCAATGCAAACAGTGCGCACAGGCTGATCAGATAACCGACCAGATAGCCGAGATAAAACCTGGGGATCTTGCCTAGCCCTTTTTCTCTGAATACCAGGCGCCCGGTTGAGAAATAATTAAACAGAATAGACAAGAGGGTCCCAAGCAGGGAAGCCAATGTGTAATGCAGCCCCAAAAAAATGAACAGCGCGAAAATGCCATAGCCGACCAGCGTATTGATACCGCCGACCAGCAAGAATCGAAACAGGGTCGAATTTTTCCAGAAATGCGTCAGCATGCCTGAGGGCTTGTCGCGGGATTGATCACTGAGCACTAGCGCTTCTTCAGAAATGGAACTTGCTTCACATCCGTCACCGGTGCCAGATAATTGCTGGCATCCCCGTGGCTGGCATCGAACACATTGGTAACCAGATCCGGCCGCCAGCGTGGCGTGAGCAGCGAACGCGCCATTTCGTGCAGCGGCGTGACCGCACCGATCAGCAAAAACAGCAGCAGGGGAGCGATCCAACTGATGCGCGGCCAACGCCAGCCCCGGCCAAAACGGATCAACTCGGCGCTGCTCAGCATGGCCAGCATGGCCAGCGCAGGGATGGAGCCACGCATGGCAAGGTCGCTGTTGGGACCAAACGAATACAGTGGCAACATGAGCAAAATCGCCACCAGGACGAGCAGCAGACGCCGCGGTCGCAAACGATAGAGCGCAATCGCGAACAAACCGAACTCCAGCACCACGAACAGCAGGTAGTTTTCCCAGAAGCGTAGCGGGTCGGGAATCATCCGCCACCCCCAACCGGATGCAATGCTGGAGCTGCGGTAGGTCAAATAGGTGCCCAATACGAGGAAGCCCGGCACCCAGGCCAGCCAGGCAAACCAGATTCGGCCATCACGCCACCAGCGCTCGCTCACTTGGCGCGCCATATAGGCCAGTTGCAAGCCAACCAAGCCGATGGATACCAGTGGTGACCACAAGGCGCTGGAAAAAAACATCAAGCCGAGCCACGGCAGCAACACCGGCTTGTCGAAATGGCGATACAGCAACAAGCCAAGCAGCCAGCCAGGCAGCGCATGGTTGGGCACCCAGAACAGCAGCGTGGCATTGCTGGAATACTGAAAATACTGCCCCCACCATTCCAGATGCTGTACGGAAAAAAGATCGCCGAGTTTGGCCGACGAGGTCAGCAGCAAACCGGCAATATCGAGCCCGCTGAACAGCATGAATACCAGCACGGCGATCAGGGCCGCTACGGGTTTCTTCATGCAGGCGGCCACCTGCATCAAAGTAAGCCACACCCCCAGCCAGGTCCAGACGAACAGCCAGAAATCGGCAAGGCGCAGCGAGGTCAGCTTGCCCAGCCCGGCCGCGACGAGAAAATAGCCCAGGGGGGCGCGCAGCAACGTTGCCCCGCTGTCTCCACGGTAAAACACCGGCCAATCCGCAACCACCAGATCACGCAGCACCGCATCGCGTATTCGCCAATCGAATGCATTGGCATAAAAAAAGTGTCCGGCGCCGCCCAACAGGCTCCAGCAAATGGCAATCAGTCCACAACACAGCACCACACGCTTGGACAGCGCCGAGGGTGCGGCAAAACCCAGCGATTCCCGGGCAAAAAACAAGCCGGCCAGCATTGTCACCAGCAAAATCATGGCATAGCGCAGCTCAAGCCAGCCCACGATAAAAATCAGCGATGGCACCAGCACATAAAGCAGGCATGCCACGTCAAGCCGGTCCAGCTTCGAGGGCTGGATAGCATGACCCGGGCCCTGGGGGGCATATGCGTCCATGGGGTGATGCGGCATATGCGCCCTACTGCTTGCATGCATAGAGGTATTGTTCCTTGATGCGCCCCGGCAAGGGGATCTGCCACGACTGCAGGGGCGCGCGGGTGGTCTTGGCCTCGGTAATTACAAAGTCCAGCGTGCTGTCTGCATGACAGAAGTCATCCAGTATCTTCTGGTTGAAAACACAGCGCTGGCCCGTTTCTGCGGCCTTGTCGAGACATTCCCGGTACGGGGTTTCAAAATCCTGCGCCAGCCGCAAGCGCGGCGTGCTGCCCATGGCGAAATCACGGCTAAACAAGGTGGCTGCCGCTGTGTGCCCCAATGCGTAGCCGGAACGATTCATGGTCAGCCACGTCAGCGGCGTCGCAGTGGCCCAGTACACCGTTGCGTGATGGGGCACCAAACGATCAAACGGATTGTTGCCCGCTGCCGTGTCGGCAACCCGGATCCAAGGTGGACGATGGTCCCAAGCAGTCAGCGAGATGCAAACCAGCAAGCTCAGCATCAGATAACGCAGCCCTTTGCGCCTTGCCAACAACAACGGCAGCATGCCGAGCAAGACCAGCGCGGCCAGCGAAGCGCCCGAAAAGGCCGTGAAATATTTGAAATAGGCCTGGTTGAAAATCGCAAGCATGTTGGCGGATTGCGCGCTCAATCCAGCCACATATCCACATAACACACAGAACGCGAGCAATGCGGTTAAAGCAAAAGCCACGCGCGGCGGAAAGCGGACCGGACGCGGCCACAATGCCAATGCCACCGCCAACACCATGACCGGGTAAAAGTAGTACACCGACCAGATCAGAAATGCCGCAAACACCAGCAATAGCGCGGTCAGTTGCCATTGCACGCGGGCCGGCCCGTCATGGGCAAACATGCATGCCAATGCCACAACCGCCAGCAACTGCGCCAACCAGGTTGCGCGCCATAGCTGCAACGAGGTCAGCAAGACATTGTGGAAAAGATCGGTCGCAAGATAGGCCGCGAGCAACGCAAGCACGCAGACCGGCAGGTATACCTTGATCATGCGACGGAATGTTTCATCCATGCCCGGCAGCGCCAGCGACAGCCCCAGGGTCAACAGCTGCCAGCAAACACGCATCCAGTCGTGCTCGGGCCAGTTAGCCAGAAATACGGCAGCGTTGCTCATTTGAGTGGCAAGCAACCAGTCATGGTCATACTGCAGCAAAGGGTGATCAAATGGCGGCTTGTGGGCCAGAATCAATGCGGAAAGCGCCAATACGGGCAGCAGCAACCATAGCAGACGCTTGCGCCACGGAAGCCACGTTGCTATCAGCAAATGACACAATATCAGTCCGGGCAGCGCCATCAGCGGATGCATGGTAGCGGCCGCCAGCATGAGCACGCTCGCTACCCATATTTTTCGCGCAAGTAAGGCGCCGATTCCGAAGATGACCAGGAATTCAGCAATCGGACGGGCGGTCAGGAAACCCTCGCCAACGACAAAAATATGCCATCCGCCATAATGCATGGGCAGCGCCATGATCAAGCACACGGTGATGACCAGCACCGCAGCCCCATAGCGGCGCAGCAAGGCAATCAACGCCAGCGCATAGCTAATCTGCACCGCAAAAGTCAGCAGCTTGGTCGCTGGCGACAACCCCATCCACTGAATCAGGCTGGCATAGCCACGTGTAAAAAGCGTGAACCCGCCCTGATAGCCAAATTGAATGAAAAGATCATTCCGATAAATATCCGGATAGACCATTGCCAGGGCCTGGCCCGCATACAGCACGCCGTCATGGAAAATGCCGACATACGGATGTGCCAATAGCCAGACGGCAAGAACAAGGACCACTGTTGCCTTGCCGGGAAGACGTTGCAGCGCGAAAAAAAAACGACTCATGGGCACGGAATCAGTTGGGAGAAATGAAAATGGCGGTCAGGACCGGGGCATTATAACTGGCCAAACTGGCAACTCAGTATCCGTGATTGAATTAATCCGCACGGTCCCGGCAAGTTGGAAAGGCACGCTCAAACCACGAAAAATGGGGGCCAGCAGCCCCCATCCAGCCCCGGGCATTTGCATCAGCTACGGCAAATAGGTGGCCGATAGGCATTGGGCAGCGTCGTTGACGACTGGCAATTCCATACCAGGGCATCATCAGGCACCACCCCGACAGCAAGCAACGTGCCGCTGCCATAACTGGGATTAAACACCAGATTGCCATTGCCAGCCCGCGAGGTTGTCGTCACGGTGATGGTGCCATTGGCAGAATCGATGCTGACCGAGGCCACATTGTCGGTACTGGCCGGCGAAACCCAACCGGCATCAAATGCAGCGCCGCTGAAGGCATTGTCCGCGACGGCCTTGCGCGCAGAATCGGCAAAGTTCAATGCCTCGGAGACGCGCGCGCGGACTGTGTAATCCTGATAAGCCGATACTGCTGCAGCAGCCAGGATCCCGATAATGGCCACCACGATCATCAGCTCGATGAGCGTGAAGCCGCCCTGTTTGCAATTTACTTTCATGCTGCGTCCTCCTTGGAAAACGCAATGGGCAGCAGCAACCGGCACGCTTGAGAAAAAAGGGGGCCAACGCCCCCTTTTTTCCCTTGCAGGGTGCTGAAACCTGCTGGATCAGCTTAGCTGCGGCACTGCGACGGACGATACTTGTTCGGCAGGGAAGACGAGCTCTTGCAGTTCCACTGGATGGCATCACTCGGTACGGTACCATAAGCCAGCGCGCTGTTGCCGCTGCCATAAGTCGGAATGAAGATCATGGTGCCGTTACCAGCCTTGGAAGTAGTAGCCACGGTGATGACGCCAGTGGTGCTGTTCACGCCCATCGAGGTGACGTTTTCGGTCGAGCTCGGCTGGGTCCAGCCTGCGTCCAGGTAAGCGCCGTTGGCCGCATTTTCTGCCACGGTGGTCTTGGCGGCATCAGCGAAGCTCAGTGCTTCCGATACGCGGGCACGGACGGTGTAGTCCTGGTAAGCCGGAATGGCGACTGCGGCCAGAATACCGATGATCGCGACCACAATCATCAATTCGATCAGGGTGAAACC